>CAWHUZ010000030.1:0-144100 GCA_963832685.1 uncultured beta proteobacterium | reverse complement strand
GGAAACAGTTAAGAAGAAACAAACAGTTAGGATGTTCCTGGACCGAGTCATGAGGATTTCCAAATGAGAGCTACTCACTAAAGATAATGAGAATTGTTCTCACTGTCAACGGAGAGGATCACAGTCTCGAGGCCGATCCGGAGATGCCGCTGCTCTGGGCGCTGCGTGATCTGATCGGGCTGACCGGCACCAAGTACGGTTGCGGCATCGGCGCCTGCGGCGCGTGCACGGTGCTGATCGACGGCGCCGCCGAACGCAGCTGCGTGGTGACGGCCCGGGACGCGGCCGGGAAGACGATCCGCACCATCGAAGACCTCGGCGCCGAGCGGCCGCATCCGCTGCAGCGGGCGTGGATCGGGCACCAGGTGCCGCAGTGCGGCTATTGCCAGTCCGGAATGCTGATCGCCGCCGCGGCGCTGCTGGCGCGCAACCCTGATCCGAGCGACGCGGAGATCGACGCCGCGATGACCAACATCTGCCGCTGCGGCACCTATCCTCGCGTGCGCGCCGCGATCCACGCCGCGGCACGCGCGATGCGGGGCGCGGCGTGAAGCGGCGCAGCTTCATCCTCGGCGCGATCGGCCTCGGCGGCGCGCTGGTCGTCGGCTGGGGCGTGCTGCCGCCGCGCAGCCGGCTCGGCGCGCGCGACACGCTGCCGGCGATGGACGGCGCCGTGTCGCTCAACGGCTGGGTGCGCGTCGCCGCCGACGGCAGCGTGGTGGTGGCGGTGCCGCGCTCCGAGATGGGGCAGGGAGTCTATACGGCGCTGCCGATGCTCGTGGCGGAGGAGCTGGAGGTCCCGCTCGCGCAGGTGCGGGTCGAGCAGGCGCCGATCGACGCGATCTTCGGCAACGTCGCGATGCTGGTCACCAGCCTTCCGTTCCATCCGGACGAGGAGAGCAGCATGCTGGTGAGCACGAGCGAGTGGATCGTCGCCAAGCTCGCGCGCGAGCTCGACCTGCAGGTCACCGGCGGCAGCTCGAGCGTGCGCGACGCCTGGCGCCCGATGCGCGAGGCCGGCGCGGCGGCGCGCGCGATGCTGATCGCGGCCGCGGCCAAGCACTGGGGGGCGGCGCCGGCCCAATGCCGCATGGCGGACGGCGCCGTGATGCACCTGGACGGGCGCAGGCTCGCGCTGCGCGATCTGATCGGGGAGCTGCGCGAGCTGCCGCTGCCGGGCGAGGTGCGGCTCAAGCCCGCGCGCGAATTCACCCTGATCGGCAAGCCGGCCCCGCGCCTGGACCTGCCGGACAAGATCACCGGGCGCGCGCGCTTCGGTTGCGACGTGCGCCTGCCGGGCATGCTGTTCGCGGCGCTGCGCGCCTGTCCGACGATCGGCGGGACGCTGCGCTCGGTCGACCCGTCGCGCGCGCTCGCCCTTGCGGGCGTGGTGCGGGTCTCCACGCTCGCTGCCGCCGCGGGAGGCTCTCCCGCCGTCGCGGTGGTGGCCAACAGCTGGTGGACCGCGCAGCGCGCGCTGGACCAGCTGCGCATCGAGTGGGACGAAGGCCCGAACGCCGAAATGTCGAGCGACTGGCTTCTCGCGCGCACGCGCGCCGCGTTGGGAGCGGAGGACGGGTTCACCTTCTACGAGCGCGGGGACGGCGAGGCGGGGCTCGAGCGCGCGGCGCGATTGGTCGAGGCCGAGTACCGTGCGCCCCATCTGGCGCACGCCGCGCTGGAGCCGATCAACTGCACCGCCCGCTTCGCCGATGGGCGTCTCGCGATCTGGGCGCCGACCCAGGTGCCGAGCGTGCTGCGCCACGTCGCGGCGCGCGCCGCCGGACTGGACGCAGATAAGGTCGACGTCAACGTCACCCTGCTCGGGGGCGGCTTCGGTCGGCGGCTCGAGGTCGACTACGTGCCGCAGGCGGTGTGGCTCGCGCGCGACGTGTCGCCGGCGCCGGTGCAGCTGCTCTGGTCGCGCGAGGAGGACACGACGCACGATTTCTACCGTCCGGCGGCGGTGGCGAAGATGAAGGGCGGCCTGGACGGGAGCGGCGGGCCGCTCGCGTGGGTGACCAAGAGCGCGAGCGACGCGATCGTGCCGCAGTACGTGCGCCGCACCTACCCCGCGTTCGCCGCCGACACGCCGGACAAGACCACGATAGAAGGCCTGTTCGACCAGCCCTACGAGTTTCCGCACCGGCACTGCGCCCACGTCACGCACCGCTCGCCGGTGCCGATCGGTTTCTGGCGCAGCGTCGGCCATTCGCACAACGCGTTCTTCGCCGAGTGCTTCATGGACGAAATGGCGCACGCGGCCGGACGCGACCCGCTCGAATTCCGCCGCCTGCTGCTCGCCCGCCACGCGCGCCACCGCGCGGTGCTCGACCTCGCCGCGACGAGGGCGCAGTGGGGCCGGGCGGCCCCGGGGCGCACGCAAGGCATCGCGTTGCACGAGAGCTTCGGCTCGATCGTGGCCCAGGTCGCCGAGGTGTCGCTGGCGAACGGCGAGATCCGGGTGCATCGCGTCGTGTGCGCGGTCGACTGCGGCACGGTGGTGAATCCGGAGATCGTGGCGCAGCAGCTGGAAAGCGGCATCGTATTCGGGCTCACCGCCGCGCTATACGGCGAGATCACGATCAGCGGCGGGCGCGTCGAGCAGCTCAACTTCCCGCAGTACCGGATGCTGACGCTGGCCGAGACCCCGCGCATCGAGACTCACCTGGTGCGCAGCGATGCGCCGCCCGGCGGCGTCGGCGAGATCGCTACGCCGCCGATCGCGCCGGCGGTCGCGAACGCGCTCTTCCGCCTCACCGGGCGCCGGCTTCGCTCGCTGCCGCTCCGGGTCGCGGCCTAGTTGTCGCGCCGCCCGCGGCCCTGCGTGCGCTGATCTTCCTGGCGCTGGCTTGGCTCGCGTGTTTGTTCACGCGTTTGCTCGCGCGGCTGTTGCTTGCGCGCCTCGGTCGTACGCTGCTGCGTCGTGCGCGGCTGCGTCGTGCGCGGCTGCGTCGTGTGCTGCTGCGTCGCACGCGGTTGCGTCGCGCGCTGCTCCGGCGCGATCTGCGTTCGCGCGCGAGTCGCGGGTTGAACCGGCGCGGGGCGGGAGCGCTGCGGGTAGTGCCGTCCGAGGTCCGGATTGCGGTAGGCGATGCCCCTGCGGTGCGCCGCCTCGTGCTGCCAGAGCACCGGCGCGCCGCGGCGCAGCGCTTCGACGTGCCTGCGCTCGACCACGGTCACCGGCCTGTAGTAGTAGCTCTGCCGCACGATGTTGACCCGGTGCTGGTGCCAGTCGAAGGCGCCGAAGAAGAAACCGGTGGAGATGCGTACGCCGCCGCCGAAGGTGATGCCGACCGCGATGCCTGGCCGCACGGCGTAGCCCGGCCAGGGCGCCCAGCGCACCGGCGGATACGCCGGCCACCACCAGCCGCCGTAGACCACGAGCGGGTCGTAGTAGGGAACGTATACGTACTGCGGATTCGCCGGCTCGACGATGATCGTCCCGCCTTGCTGCGACACCAGCATGCCGTCGTTGCTGGACAGATTCCCCGCCGCGAGCGCGCGCTCGCGCAGGCGCTGCACCGTGTCCATCAGGTAGGGCTCCTGCTCGAGGAAGGCCTCGCCCAGCGCCTGGGTCCAGTCGAGGCGCTCGTCCATCATCGCCAGCACGCGCGGAAACGCGACCAGCGATTTGACGCTCGGGTCCCAGCTCTCGCCCTCGACCGCGCGCACCGCGTCGTCACCCTGCAGGCCGGGATGCACGTCCGACCAGCGCGCCGCCTGCACGACCTCGAGCGGGTAGGTCGAAGCCATCAGGATCTGCGACAGCAGGGGGTCCGGATAGAGCGCGATCGGCGCCAGCATCTGGTCCAGCTGCGCCTGCGTATACACCCGAGCCGGCGCGGCCTGCGCGAACGCCGCGGGGAGCGTGAACATGAGCGCCAGGAGCGGGATTAACCATCGGATGAGGCGTGTTTGCATGACGGATCTCCTTTCTCTTGCCGTCATTTGACCGCCGCGCGCGCAGTCGCGTATCGACAAAGTGCAACCAGATGTTACGCCTGGCCGCCGGCAGAAACATTTCTTTACCCGGTGGCAGAACTATTCGGCTGCGCCCGGTCTATCATTTATAGGCAAGCGTGATGGAGGCTGCAATGCGAGCTGCAAGAGCAACCGTGATCGCCGCCGTGACGTTGTGCGCGGCGGCGGCGAGCGCGCCTGCATTCGCGGACGGCTGGCACGGGCATGGACACAGCCGGGTGCACTTCGGGCTGTATTTCGGCGCGCCGCTGTACTGGCATCCCTACTATCCCTACTACCCGCCGACGGTGGTGGTGCCGCAGTCGCCGCCGGTGTACGTCGAGCGAGGCGATCAGGCCGCGCAGGCTCCCGAGAGCCAGGGCTGGTGGTACTTCTGCCGCGCATCGAACGCGTACTATCCCTATGTCAAGCAATGCCCGGGCGGCTGGGAGCGGGTCAGCCCGCAGCCGCCGGCGCAGTGACCCGGAGGTAAAGATGAAGCTCAACCCCAGATTCGCGGCGCTCGGCGCCGTTCTCCTGCTCGCGGCGTGCGTGACGGTGCCGGAAGGCCCGAGCGTGATGGTGCTTCCCGGCAGCGGCAAGAGTTTCGACCAGTTCCGCGTCGACGACTACGAGTGCCGCCAGTTCGCGCAAATGCAGATCGGCGGCACCAACGCGCAGCAGGCCGCGACCGACAGCGGCGTGAAGAGCGCCGCGGTCGGTGCCGCGGTCGGCGCCGCGGCGGGCGCGCTGATGGGCGGACATCAGGGCGCAGGGACCGGCGCGGGAGCGGGGCTCCTGGTCGGCTCGCTCGCCGGCAGCGGCGCCGCGCAGGGGTCCGCGCGCAACCTGCAGCAGCGCTACGACGCGAGCTACGTGCAATGCATGTACGCGAAGGGCCATCGGGTTCCTGTTTCCGGCCAGATGCAGCAGGCTCCCGCGCGCGGCAGCTACGCGCCGCCGCCGCCTCCACCCCCGCCGCCTCCGCGCTGAGCGCACCGGCGGCGGATTGATCCAGGTCAACGGCCGCGCGCCGGCGATTGCCTATCGTTCGACTGCGGGCGGGTCCGCCCGCAGCGATCGATAGATGCCCGCCGATTATTCTCCTTCTGCCGTCCTGCGCACACGCATCGCGCGCGCGCTGATCGTGCTCGCCGCGCTCGGCGGCGCGGCGTTCGCCGCGCGTAACCTGATCTTCGGCCGGCCGGCGCCGACCTACACCGCGGTTCGCGGCGACCTGATGCAGACCGTGGTCGCCAGCGGGCGCATCATCACGCCGCAGCGCGTCTCGATCGGCGCCACGATTACCGAGCGCGTCGCCCGCATCCCGGTCGACGAGGGCCAGAGCGTCAAGCGCGGCGACGTGTTGATCGAGCTGGACGACAGCGACGAGCGCGCTGCGGTGGCGCAGGCGCAGGCCGCGATGTCGCAGGCCGATGCGAAGTTGCGCCAGCTGCGCGAAGTGGCGCTGCCGGCGGCGGAGCAGGCGCTCGCGCAGGCGCGCGCCAACGCGTTGCAGGCACGCCAGAACTACGAGCGGTCCGTGGCGCTGCGGAACAAGGGTTTCGTCGGCGAGGCCCAGCTCGACGACGCGCGGCGAGCGCGCGACGTGGCCGAAAGCCAGCTGCGCACCGCCCAGGTGCAGGTCACGACCAACCGTCCTTCGGGCAGCGACGTGGCGCTGGCGCAGTCCGCGCTCGAGCAGGCGCGTGCCAACCTGGCGGCCGCGCAGGCGAAGCTCGGGCAGACCGTGATCCGCGCCCCGGCCGACGGCGTGCTGATCAGCCGCGGGGTCGAGCCCGGCAACGTGGTGCAGCCGGGCAAGGAGTTGATGGCGCTCGCGCCCGCGGGGGAGACCCAGATCGTGGTGCAGATCGACGAGAAGAACCTGGCGCTGCTCGCGCTCGGGCAGCCGGCGGTCGCCTCGGCGGACGCGTTTCCGGACAAGCGCTTCAAGGCGGACCTGGTGTACATCAACCCCGGCGTCGACCCGCTGCGCGGCGCGGTGGAAGTCAAACTACGGGTGCCGGACCCGCCGCCGTTCCTGCGCCAGGACATGACGGTCTCGGTCGACATCGAGGTCGCGCGGCGCAAGGACACCGTGATCGTCCCGACCGACGCGGTACGCGACGCCAGCGGGCCGAACCCCTGGGTGCTTGCGCTGAACGGCCGCAGGACGGTGCGCCGTCCGGTCAAGCTCGGCCTGCGCGGGGACGGACGGCTCGAGGTCCTGTCGGGCGTGACGCCGGGGGACGAGCTGGTGCCCGCCGGCAACGCGTTGGTCAAACCGGGCCAGCGCGTGCGCGCGGTCAAATGAACCGCTTCGCGCCGTTCGAGTGGATCGCGGCAATGCGCTTCATGCGCGAGGGGCTGGCGCAGACGCTGCTCATCATCGTCGGCGTGGCGCTCGGGGTGGCCGTGATCGTGTTCATGTCGGCGCTGATCTCGGGCCTGCAGGCGAACATCATCCGCCGCACGCTGAACTACATGGCGCCGATCGTGGTGGTGCCGCCGGACCAGGTGGCGCGGCCGCAGCGCGGCGACGAGCCGGCGGCGCTGGCCTCGCTGGTACAGCCGCGCTCGCAGCAGCTGCGCTCGATCGACCAGTGGCAGAAGGTGCTGGCGCAGATCGACCGCCTGCCGGACGTGGTGGCGGCGACGCCGGTGGTCTCCGGGCCCGGTTTCGCGCTGCGCGGCGACGCCAGCAACTCGGTCAGCATCACCGGCATCGAGCTCGACAGCTACCTGCGCGTGATCGGGCTGGGCGAGAAGATCGTCGCCGGACGGCTGCTGCTTGGCACCAGCGACATCGCGATCGGCACCGAGCTGGCGAAGGATCTCGGCGCCGGCGTCGGCGACAAACTGCGCCTGAACACCGCGAGCGGCGGCAGCGAAACGCTCACGGTCACGGCGATATTCGACTTCGGCAACAGGGGCGTGAACGAGCGCAATGTCTACATAGGCCTGCGCACGGCGCAGAATCTGCTCAACCTGGCGGGGGGCGTCTCGAGCATCAACGTCAAGGTGCAGGACCCGTTCGCCGCGGAGACGATCGCGCAGTCGATCCAGAGCCAGACCGGGCAGCAGGCCGACAGCTGGATCAAGACCAACGCCCAGTTCTTCACCGCGATGGCCGCGCAGAGCCTGTCGAACACCCTGATCCGTTTCTTCGTCGGACTCACCGCGGCGCTCGGCATCGCCAGCGTCCTGGTGGTCTCGGTGGTGCAGAAGTCCAAGGAGATCGGCATCCTGCGGGCGATGGGAACCTCGCGCGCGCAGGTGCTGCGCCTGTTCCTGCTGCAGGGTGCCTTCATGGGGCTGGTGGGGTCGCTCTTCGGCAGCGCCCTGGGCTGGTTCTTCCTGCTCGGCTGGCGCGGCATGGCGCGCGCGCCGGACGGCACGCCTTTGTTCGTCATCGTCGTCGAGCCGAAGCTGTTCGTGATCGCGGCGGTCGGCGCGACGCTGGTCGGCACGCTGGCGGCGGTCATCCCCGCGCGGCGCGCCGCGCGGCTCGATCCCGCGGTGGCGATCCGTGGCTGAAGCCGTTGAGACGCTGCGCCTCGAAGGGGTGCGCAAGTCCTACAACACCGGCACTCCGCTCGAGATGGAAGTGCTGCACGGCATCGACCTGCGCCTCGCGCGCGGGGAATTCGCGGCACTCATCGGGCCGTCGGGCTCGGGCAAGAGCACGCTGCTGAACGTCATCGGCCTGCTCGACCCGCCCAACGCCGGACGGATGCTGATCGAGGGCCGCGAAACGGAGCAGCTGGACGACGCGCAAATGACCCGGCTGCGCGGCCGGGCCATCGGCTTCGTGTTCCAGTACCACTACCTGCTGCACGCGTTTAGCGCGCTGGAGAACGTGATGATGCCCGTGCTCGCGGCGCGCGGCCGCCCCGACGAAGAGATGCGTGCCAGCGCCGCGGAACTGCTCGACAAGGTGGGACTCGCGCGCTGGCGCGACCAGAAGACGAGCGAGCTCTCGGGCGGGCAGCAGCAGCGCGTCGCGGTCGCTCGCTCGCTCGCCATGACGCCCGCGCTGGTGCTCGCCGACGAGCCCACCGGCAACCTCGATACGAAGGCCGCCGACGGCGTGTTCGAGGTCCTGCGCAAGGTGAACCGCGACAGCGGCACGACTTTCCTCATCGTCACCCACGATCCCCGGCTTGCCCAGCGCTGCGATCGCATCATCGAGCTGGTAGACGGACGGATCGTGGCGGACCGGCCGAATTCGCCCGTCGGCGGCTGATCGCGCGGCGGTGGCTAGCGTCATCGGCGATCTGTAAGATTGGCGCGACGGAGGTCACGCATGAAGAACTTGTTCATCGCTTTCCTGCTGGGGATCATCATCGGCGCGGCGGGCTACTGGTTCACGCTTCAGCGGCCGGTGCAGCAGGGGGAGGAGAGCGCGCAGCAGAAGGCGGCCGAGGCGGCGAAGGCGGCCGCGAACGCCGCCAGCCAGGCCAGGCAGGTCGCGGCGGCCAAGCTCGAGGCGCTGCAGCTGCAGGCCAAGGACATCCGCGACGAGATCAAGCAGAAGGGCGAGGTCGTGCGGCGCGCGGTGCGCGAGGTCGGGGGCGCGGCCGCCGACACGGCCGCGGACACGCGCATCACCGCCGAGGTCAAGCGCAAGCTGATCGCCGAACCCGACCTGTCGTCGCTCAGCATCTCGGTCAACACCACCGATGGCCGGGTCACGCTTTCGGGCACGGTTTCGTCGGCGGACCTGGTCGGCAGGGCGATGCTGCTGGCGATGGAGACCGACGGCGTGCGCGAAGTGATCTCCACCATCCAGGTCAAGCACGAGCAGGCGCCGCCCAAGAGCGGCTGAAGGGCAGCGATGTCCGCGACGCTCGCGCTGGGTGACCTGCAGGTACACCGCCTCGGCTTCGGCGCGATGCGCCTGTGCGGGCCCGACGTCTGGGGCGCGCCGAAGGATCGCCCGGCGGCGCACCGGGTGCTGCGGCGCGCACTCGAGCTCGGTGTGAATTTCATCGACACCGCGGACAGCTATGGTCCGCACGCGGACGAGACCCTGATCGCGGAGGCGCTGCACCCGTATCCCGCGGGGCTGCTGATCGCGACCAAGGGCGGGTTGCTGCGCCCGACTCGCCACGCCTGGGATCCCGACGGCCGGCCGGAGCACTTGCGGCGCGCTCTCGAGGGCAGCCTGGCGCGGCTTAAAGTGGAGCGCATCGACCTCTACCAGCTGCACGCGCCCGACCCGAAGGTGCCGTTCGCCGAGTCGGTCGGCTGCCTCGCCGAGCTGCAGCGCGCAGGCAAGATCCGCCACCTCGGCGTGTCGAACGTCTCGCTCGCGCAGCTCGAGCAGGCGCGCGGCATCGCGCCGGTCGTGTCGGTGCAGAACCGCTACAACCTCGAGGACCGCGCTTCGGACGGCGTGCTCGCGGCCTGCACCCGGCTCGGCATCGCCTTCCTGCCGTGGTATCCGCTGGGCGCGGGGCACGCTTTGAAATCGGCCCGGCTGAAGAAGATCGCCGCGCGCCACGGCGCCACGCCGGCGCAGGTCGCGCTCGCCTGGCTGCTCGCGCGCTCGCCGGTCGTGTTGCCGATTCCGGGCACGGCCTCGCTCGCGCACCTGGAGCAGAACATGCGTGCGGCGAGCCTCGGCCTCTCGGCCGAGGACATCGCCGCGCTGGGCTAGCGCCGGACTGTCCGGAGGCGGCGACGCCGAATTCCCTTCTGCTTCAGCGCGCGGGCGATTTCACGTCGCCTGCAGGCGACAAATCCGAGCGGCGCGCGACGCAGGGAGGGGTTGGCACGGCAGTTGCTGATGACCTGGCATCGATCCGTGAAAGGAACCGACAATGACCCTTCGCCCCATATTAGCCGCGATCTCGGTGCTCACAGTGCTTCCAGCCGCGGCCGCCGGCGCGCCGCACACGGACGACTTCACCGCACTCGACGCGAACCACGACGGCTACCTGTCCAGGGCCGAGACCGCCAAAATGCACGGCTTCGGCAAGGCCTTCGACGACGCCGACACGAATCACGACGGAAGGCTGGACCGCGACGAGTTCGTCAAGGCGGGCGCGATCTACGACCGCATCCGCGTCGCGAGCTACGTCGACGACAGCATGATCACCGCCAAGGTGAAGGCGAAACTGGTCGCCGAGGAGAAGCTCAAGGGCTTCGACATCGGGGTCGAGACCGACCACGGACGCGTGCTGCTCTCGGGCTTCGTCGACAGTCCGAAGTTGCGCGATCGCGCGCTGCAGATCGCGTCGAACGTCGAGGGCGTGCTCGACGTGCACAACGCGATCGTCGTGCGCTGAGCGGGCCGTGGCCGGCGCAGCGGGCTCAGGCCTGGACCGAATAGCCGCCGTCGACGGGAATCGCCGCGCCGGTGACGAAGTCCGACGCCGGCGCGGCGAGAAACACCGCGATGCCGCGAAAGTCGTCGATCGCGCCCCAGCGCCCGGCAGGGGTGCGCTTGAGAACGCTGTCGTGCAGGCCTGGTATCTGCGCGCGCGCCTTCACTGTCAGCTCGGTGTCGATCCAGCCCGGCAGGATGGCGTTGACCTGGATGTTGTCCCGCGCCCAGGCCGAGGCGCAGGCCTTGGTGAACTGCACGATTCCGCCCTTGCTCGCGGCGTAGGCGGGCGCGAAGCCGGCGCCGAAGATCGATAGCATCGAGCCGATGTTGATCAGCTTGCCGCCGCCGGCCTGCTTCAGCAGCGGATAGGCGGCGTGCGAACACAGGAAGGCGCTGGTGAGATTGGTGTCGATCACCTCGCGCCACTCGGCGAGCGAGAGCTCGTGCGGCGGCTTCCTGATATTGGTGCCCGCGTTGTTGACCAGGACGTCGAGCCGGCCGCAGCGGGCCGCGACGGCATCGAACAGCGCCGCGACGGACTTCTCGTCCCTGACGTCCGTCTCCACGGCGAGCGCGCCGCCGGCGCCCAGCGCCTGCAACTCCGCCACCGCCGCGGCCGACTTCTTCGCGTTGCGCGCGGCGACCACCAGCCGCGCGCCCGCGGCGGCCAGCCCGCGCGCGATGCCGAGGCCGATGCCGCCGTTGCCGCCGGTGACGACGGCGACCCGTCCGCTGAGATCGAACATCGATTTCCTCCGTACCTTGGCTACGATTCGCGCTGCAGCCGCGCGCGCACCAGCGCGATGTGGCTGCGCAGCTCGTACAGCTCGTCGGTGTGCGACAGCGGCACCGTGATGCCGCGCGCCTTGGCCTCGAGCTTGTCGAGCTCGGACAGCAGCTCGGCGGGCGGCGCGTCGGCGCGGCTGAGGCGGTCCTCGATGCGGCGCAGTTGCCGGTACCAGCGGAAGGTGCGCGAGCGGATGCGGAACTGGTACAGCGGCGGCACCACGCGCGAGAGCGGGATCAGCACCGCGACGATCGAGAACATCACTACCCACATGCGGTCGATCAGGTTCGCGAGCCAGAACGGCAGGTAGCGCTGCAACAGCGGCGTGCCGCTGCGGTAGAAGCGCTCGGCCTCCTGCGCGAGCGGGAACTCGCTGTGCTCCGGCGTCGGGAAGCGGCCCGCGCGCGCGATCCATCCCGCGCCGCCGTGTATGCGCGCCGCCGCCTGCACGAACAGCTGCACCAGCGCCGGATGCGTGCCCTCGCGCGCGAGCAGCGAGGTGGTGGTCGCGATCAGGGGCACGTCGCGCGGCGGCACATCGCGCGCGAGGTCGGCCACGGCGCGCGGCAGCACCACCGGGCTGAGAAAGGGAAAGCGCCGCGCGTAGGCCTCGGCCTGCGGGAACTCGATCAGCCTGACGCCGGGCGCCTGGAGCAGCATCTGCACCATGGGCGTCTCGGGCGCGGAGGTGAATGCGAGCGCGTCGCTCTGGCCGCCGACGAGCGCCACGACCGCGGGCGTCAGCTCGAGGAAGCTCGCGTGCAGGCTGTCGCGCTCGATGCCGTTCGTTTCCAGCAGCTTGCGCATCAGGCCCGGCGTGCCGCTGCCGCGCGCCCCGAGATTGACGCGCAGCCCGCGCAGCGCCCCCAGATCGGCGAGCGGCGCCGGGGTGTGGGTGAAGATCCACAGCGGCTCGAAGAACAGGCTGCCGAGAGAGACCAGAGGCACGCCGCCGTGCTCCTCGTCGGCGATGCGCGCCGACTCGCTCGCTCCGCCCTGGACGAAGCCGAAGTCGACGTCGCGCTTCGGGTCGCGCAGCGCGCGCAGGTTGTCGAGCGAGCCGCGGGTCGGCTGCAGTACCACCTTGATGCCGTAGCGCGCGAGCTCCGCGGCGTAGCGCTTGCCGAATTCGGCGTACGCGCTTTGCTCCGGACCGGTCGCCAGCACCACCCGCCGCGGCGGCGTCGGCTTGAGCACGACATAGGCGCCGGCGAGCAGCAACAGCGTCAGAAGCAGCAGCGGCCCGGCGGTGACGAACAGGTCGCGAGACGAGATCGGGGTATCGCGCGGGGTGCGGGGCATGGCGGCTCCTGAAGCCTACACCAGCGCGATCACCATCGCCGCGACGGTGACGAGCGCCACGCCCGCGGCGAGCAGCGCCAGCAGCGGGTCCTCGTTCAGTTGACGGCGCAAGGGCAGCGAAGCGCCGTCGGCGCCGAGACCGGCGGCGGTCAGCGTCGCGAGACGCTCGAGACCCGCGCCGGAGTCGAAGCGGCGCGACAGGGGCAATTGACCGGACTCGGGAGCGGGGACGATTGTGTCGTCGAGCTGGAAATCCAGCGCCGGCGCGGCCGGCGCTTCCATGCCGGGCTGCGCCAGGCAGGCGCGCAGGTCGGCCGCGAATTCGGCGGCGCTCTGGTAGCGCTGCGCCGGGTCCTTCTCCAGCGCGCGCGCGCAGATCAGGTCGAGCATCGGCGGCAGATCGGGATTCAGCACGCTCGGCGGCGCCGGCGTCGCGGCGGCGATCTGGAGCATGTACTGCTGGACGTCGGGCGCGGCGAACGGCGGCGTCCCGGCCGCCAGCTCGTAGAGCAGCACGCCGAGGGAGAACACGTCCGATCGGCCGTCGATCGGCCCGCCGGCGACCTGCTCGGGCGACATGTATTTCGGCGAACCGAGGACTGCGCCGATCTGGGTCTGGATGTCCGAGGCGCGCATGCGGGCGACGCCGAAGTCCATCACCTTGGCGCGCCGCCCGCCGACGATCATGATGTTGCCCGGCTTGACGTCGCGGTGCACCACGCCGCGCTCGTGCGCGAACGCGAGCCCGTCGGCCACCTGCGCCAGGATGTCCAGCACGAACGGCAGCTCCAGGCCGCCGCTCCTCATCATGTCGCGCAGCTCGACGCCCTCGAGCAGCTCCATCGCCATGTAGGCGAGGTCGCCTTCGTGCCCGACGTCGTAGATGGTGATCAGGTTCGGGTGGTTCAGCCCTCCCGCGGCCTTCGCTTCCTGGCGGAAGCGCGCCTCGTACTCGGTGCGCAGCGCCGGGTCGGAGGACATGAGGATGGTCTTGATCGCCACCGTGCGGTTCAGCAGCGGGTCCTCGGCGCGGTACACGATGCCCATCGCGCCGCGCCCGAGCTCGCCGAGCACGCGGTAGCGTCCGATCATTTCCGGCAGCGGCGCAGTCATGTCCTAGAACCCAAGCTTGCGGCGCGCGTTCTCGAAATCGCGCCTGATGTTATCGCCCCAGTTGATGTCCTTCTTCGCCTCTTCCTCCGTCTGCTCCTTCTTCGGCTCCGCGACGGGCGCCTTCTTCGGTTCCCTCTTCGGTTCCTTCTTCGCCTCCCTCCTGGGTTCCTTCTTCGGCTTGCGGTGCGGCGGCGCGGGCGGCGGCTTGGGCGCGACGAACTCGTGCCGGATCGTCATCTGCTCGGCCGAGGCGAGATTCATCTCGATCCGCAGGGGCGCGAAGGCGCCGTTGCGCACTTCGACCGTGTGCGGTCCCGGGTTCACCTCGACGTGCTTCAGCGGCGGCGTCTGGCCCTTCAGCTTGCCGTCGAGGTAGATGTCGCCGCGCGGCTTGATCTCGAATTGCAGCGCCGCGGGCCTGACCGGAGGCGCGGGAGGCGGCCGCAGCGCGCGCGCGCCGACTGCGAGCGCCAGGAGCGCGGCGGCGGCGGCGGAAAACAGCGCCGCCCGCTGCACGCGCTGCGCGCGCACGGCGCCCTCGGAGGCCAATGAGGCGGCGAGTGCGTCGCGGAACCGGGGCGAGGCGAGCATGCCGCCGGTGGCCGCCGCCTCGGCGAGCGCGCGCGCCGCGCCGACCCCCTCGCCTGCCAGGCAGGCCCCGCGCGTGGCGTCATCGGCGGCGAAGATCGGCCCGTAATCCACGCCGACGCGCAGCGGCAGCTCGCCTGCCGCCGCGCGGGCCCGCTCGGCGAGCGCGAGCGCCGCGGCGGGGCCCTCGAGCACCGCCACCGCCAGCGCGCCGGGGGCGTCGAGCACGATCCGCTCCGCGGCGGCCAGCGGCTGGATCGCAACTCCGGTGAGCGCTTCGAGCTGCGCGCGCAGGTCGGTCTGCTCCGTCGCGGTCCTGTGCGCGAAGTCCGCCATGGCGAGCACCACCACGCCGGCGAGCACCGCCGGCGGCGCGCCGTCTGTCGTTTCCGTCATGCGCGGATTATCTATCGGTCGAGCTCGGGATAGTGGCGGAATATCCCATATTCGTTGAACGGGATGCGCCGCGCCGAGGCGAGGTAAGCCGCGATGCGCGGGCGCGCCGCGACGCGGTCGTGCAGCGCCGCGACCCAGGCGCGGCGGCGCTCGTGCTTCGCCATCGCGCGCGGGAAGGCGTAGCGCAGCCCCGCGATCATCTGGAACAGGGACAGGTCGACGTAAGTCGCCCGCGCGGCGCGCGCGCGCCCGACGACGGAGCCGAAATAGTCGAGGAACTTCGGCAGACGGCTTATCCGGAAGTCCTCCGCGCGGCGCTTCGCCTCGCGCTTCTGCTCGTCATAGTAGAGACCGCTGCCGATCGGATGGTGCACGTCGTGCGCCTCGACCACCCAGTCGGAGATCGTGAGCTGGAGCTGGTGCAGCCACAGCCGCCCGGCTTCGTTCTTCGGCGCCAGGCCCAGGCGCGGGCCGAGGAAATGCAGGATGTTCGCGGTCTGCGCGACGAGCTGCTTGCCGGCCCCGAGGAAAGGCGGCGCGAACGGCGGCCGCGCCACCGAGGCGCTCTCCATCAGCCGCATCATCGCCGCCGTGCCGCGCGGCCGGCGCGCGACATCGACGTATTCGGCGCCCGCGTCCTCGAGCGCGAGGCGGACGAACTCGCCGCGGCCCTGGATCGACGGCCAGTAGTAAAGCTCGTAGCGCATGCACTTGCTCCCTTGATCGGCGTTTCACTCAATTATCGCCCGGGCGCCGGTAGACTGCGAACGAAGGAGGATGGGATGACCGAAGAGAGGAAATTCGACGCCCATGGCGCAGGCCGTTTCGGCGCCTTCGTCGCGCTGCCGGGCAAGCTGCCCGCTCCGGCGCTCGTCCTGCTGCAGGAAGTCTACGGCGTGAACCGGTTCATGCGGCGCATCACCGAGTACTGGGCAGCGCAGGGCTTCATGGCGGTCTGTCCGGATGTCTACTGGCGGCTGAAGCCCGGCATCGTGCTCGATCCCGAAACGCCCGGGCATCGCGAGCAGGCGCTCGAGACCGGCGGCCGGCTGGACATCGATCTGGCGGTGCGCGACGTCTCCGGGCTGGTCGAGCAGCTGCGCGCGGCCAGGGAGTGCAACGGTCGGGTGGCCACCGCCGGCTACTGCCTGGGCGGCAAGCTCGCCTATCTGGTCGGAACGCGCGGCGGTGCCGACTGCAACGTCAGCTACTACGGGGTCGGCATCGAGGCGCACCTGGACGAGGCGGCGAAACTGAGCAAGCCGCTGCTCATGCATATCGGCGAGAGCGATCCGTGGACTCCCGAGGCGGTGCGCGCGCGGCTGCGCGATGCGCTGGGCGCCAGCCCGCTCGTCACGATGCACCTCTACCCGGATACCGGGCACGCGTTCGCGCGCGAGGGCGCGGCTACCGACGTTCCTGCGATGCGCGAGCTTGCCAACCGCCGGACGCGCGCGTTTCTCGAAACGAACCTGCGCTGACGCGCGCCTGTACTATGCGGCCCATGCCATCTCCTTACGACAATCCCCGCTCGCTGCCGGTTCACCGTTTGCGCGACGCGCTCGCTTCGGGCGAGCTCACTTCCGCGGCGCTGGTCGACGGCCTGCTCGGGCGCATCGCGCGCGACGACAGCAAGCTGCATGCCTTCGTCGCCGTCTACGCCGACGATGCGCGCGCAGCGGCGGCCGCCGCGGACGGCGCGCGGCGCGCCGGGCACGCGGTCGGGCCTCTGCACGGCATCCCGGTGGCGGTGAAGGACATCGTCGACATCGAGGGCCGCATCACGACCGGCGGCTCGAAGGTGTGGCAGAAGCGCGTCTCGCCGCTGACCGCGACGCTGGTGCGGCGCATGCTCGCGGCGGGCATGATCGTGCTCGGCAAGACGCACTCGGTGGAGTTCGCCATGGGCAGCTTCGGCACCAACCGCCGCATGGGAACGCCGTGGAACCCATGGGACGCCGAGACCCACCGCGCGCCCGGCGGCTCCAGCTCGGGCACCGGGGTGGCGGTAGCCGCAGGAATGGCGCCCTGGGGCATCGGCACCGACACCGGCGGCTCGGTGCGGATTCCTTCGTCGTGGTGCGGGCTCGCCGGACTGAAGACGACCATCGGCCGCGTGAGCTGCCACGGCGTGCTGCCGCTCAGCACCACGCTCGACACGCCGGGCCCGATGGCGCGCTCGGTGGAGGACGCGGCGCTGCTGTACCACGTGCTGTCGGGCGACGACGCATCGCCGCGGCTCAAGGCGGGTGTGCGCGGGCTGCGCCTGGCGCGCATGCCGGCGGCCGAGCGCGGGGGCTGCGAGCCCGAGGTGCTGGCCGCCTACGACGCCTCGCTCGAGCGGCTGGCGGAGCTCGGCGCGACGATCGTCGACGTGCCGCTGCCGCGCGGCTTCGCCGAGATGGGCGCGGTGGTGGGGCGCATCATCGGCGCCGAGGGCTATTCCTTCGTCGGCGAGCTGGTGGACGACCCGTCGCTTCCGGTGGACGACGACGTGCGCCCGCGCATCCAGCTCGGGCGCGGCATGAGCGCCAGGGATTACCTGCTGACGCTGCGCGAAAAGGACCGCATCAAGCGCGAGTTCGACGCCGCGCTGGCCGACGTCGACGCGCTGCTCACGCCGACCACCGCGAGCGTTGCGCCGCCGGTGGACGCGATCGACCAGTCGGGCACCGCCGCCGGCTTTACCCGGCCGTTCAACCTGATCGAGTGGTGCGCGCTCGCACTGCCGAACGGAACCGGCGCGGGGCGGATGCCGACTTCGCTGCAGATCGCCTGCCGCGGCTACGACGAGGCCACCGCGCTGCGCATCGGCTGGGCGTTCGAGCAAGCCCTTGAGCACGGTTGACGCGCTGGCCGGTCTCTCCGTCTGGGAGCTGGGCTACTGCATCGGTGTGATCCTTCTGGCCTACGGCCTGCGCGGCAGCACCGGCTTCGGCGGCGCGATCGGCATGCCGCTGCTCGCGCTGGTGGTGCCGGTCAAGACGCTGGTGCCGGTGTGGACGCTGCTCGGATTCACCTCTTCGCTCGCGATCCTCGGGCGCGAACGACGCCACGTGGATCGCGGCGCGTTCCTCGCCTTCCTGCCGTGGTGCGGTATCGGCGTGGTGGCGGGGCTGGCCCTGTTCGCTACGCTCGAGGAACGCACCCTTGCGCGCGCGCTCGGCGTGGCGGTGCTGCTGTACGCGGCCTACTCGCTGCGCGGGGGCGCCCGCGCGCCACGCATCCTGGGGCCGGTTGCGGCCACGCTTTCGGGCGCGGTGGGCGCCATGTTTGGCGCCATGGCGAGCGTGTTCTACGCCATGTTCCTCGACACGCGGCGCCTTAACCGGGAGGCGTTCCGCGCGACGGGGTCGGCGATGCTGTTGGCGCTCAGCTTCGCGCGCGGTGTCGGCTACTGGCTGGCCGGCGAGTTCAGCGCGGAATCTTGGTGGCTGTTCGCCGCCGCTCTGGCGCCGATGCTGGCCGGCATCTACATCGGCGATCGCGTCACGCTCGGTCTGGCCGAGGCCGCGTTTCGCCGCGTCGTCTGCGTCACGCTGCTGCTGAGCGGCATCCCGCTCCTGCTGCGCTAGTCCGGCTTGTGGGCGCGCAGAGCGCTGTAGATCTCGTCCTTGATCCGCAGGCGCTTCTTCTTCATCTCCTCGAATTCCGCGTCCTGGAACGGCTTGTCGTTCTCCTCGATGTCGACGATCGTGCCGTTCACCCTGTCGTACTGCTCGAACAGGCTGCCCAGCTTTGCGTCGCGCTCCCGCAGCTGGTGCATCAGGCCCGAGAACTCGGGGAACTCGTGGTCGAGATCGTGAGGCAGTATCTGCATTGGAGCTCCTCCTCTAGGCTGCTTTCTGCGCTTTCAGGCCCATCTCGTCGGCGACCTTCTGGCGCAGGAGGTACTTCTGGATCTTGCCGGTGATGGTCATCGGGAAGCCGTCGACGAACCTGACGTAGCGCGGGATCTTGTAGTGCGCGATCTGGCCGCGGCAGAACTCGCGGATTTCCTCTTCGCTCGCCGTCATGCCGGCGCGCAGAACGACGCAGGCGCACAGCTCCTCGCCGTACTTGTCGTCGGGCACGCCGACACACTGCACGTCCTGCACCTTGGGGTGGCGGTAGAGGAACTCCTCCACCTCGCGCGGGTAGATGTTCTCGCCGCCGCGGATCACCATGTCCTTGGAGCGTCCGACGATGTTGCAGTAGCCCTCGGCGTCGATCGTGGCCAGGTCGCCGGTGTGCATCCAGCGCGCGGCGTCGATCGCCTCGCGCGTCCTGTCCTCGTCGTTCCAGTAGCCGAGCATCACCGAGTAGCCGCGCGTGAGCAGCTCGCCTTTCTCGCCGCGCGGCACGACGCGGCCCTCGGCGTCGACGATCTTGACCTCGATGTGGGGCTGGATGCGGCCCACGGTCGACACGCGCCTCTCGAGCGGGTCATCGACCGAGCTCTGGAAGCTGACCGGCGAGGTCTCGGTCATGCCGTAGGCGATGGTGACTTCGCGCATGTTCATCTTGTCGGCGACGCGCTTCATCACCTCGACCGGGCAGGGCGAGCCGGCCATGATCCCGGTGCGCAGGGTGGAGAGGTCGTAGCGCGCGAAATCGGGATGGTCGAGCACCGCGATGAACATGGTCGGCACGCCGTGCAGCGCGGTGCAGCGCTCGGCCTGGACCGCTTCGAGCACGCTCTTGGCGTCGAAGCCGCCCTCGGGGTAGACCATGGCGGCGGCGTGGGTGAGGCAGGCGAGGTTGCCGAGCACCATGCCGAAGCAGTGGTACAGCGGCACCGGGATGCACAGGCGGTCCTTCTCGCTGAAGCGCATCGCCTCGCCGATGAAGTAGCCGTTGTTGAGGATGTTGTGATGGGTCAGCGTCGCGCCCTTGGGCGCGCCGGTGGTGCCCGAGGTGAACTGGATGTTGATCGGGTCGTCGAACTGGAGCGCGGCGCCGAGGTTCTCGAGCTGCTCGATCTCGGCGTCGCTCGCGTCCGCCAGCAGGTCGTCGAAGTTGAGCATCCCCGGCGTCTTGTCCCTGCCGAGCCGGATCACGATCGACAGGCTCTTCAGGTCGATCGCGACCGACTGCAGGATCTCGAGGTAATTGCTGGTCTTGAATCCCGGCGAAAGGATCAGAGCCTTGCACTGCACCTTGTTGAGCGCGTACTCGAGCTCGGATCTGCGGTAGGCAGGGTTGATGTTGACCAGGATCAGCCCCGCCTTGGCGCTGGCGAACTGGGTCAGCACCCATTCGGCGCAGTTCTGCGACCAGATCCCGAGCCGGTCGCCCGGCGCGAGGCCCAGGCGCCGCAGACCGCAGGCCAGGTTGTCCACCCGGAGCTTGAGCTCGGCCCAGGTCCAGCGCACGTCCTGGTGCCTCACCACCAGCGCCTCGCGCGGCGCATGCTTCGTCGCCACGCGGTCGAAGTGCGCCCCGATGGTCTCGCCGATCAGCGGCACCGGCGAGGCTCCGTGCACGTAGCTGGGTTTCCTGTCCATCCTCCGGCCTCCTCTCGCGTTGCCCCCCGGCGTGTCGATGCTACTCCAGATCAAATCTTGAGCGCCATCCAGCGTCAAATTTCTTCAAAGCCCTTGCGCCCCGGGCAATTGCGGCGCATACATGTGTGTGCTCCGCAGTAGGCGCCCAAGTTCGGGGCAGGGGGAGGCGATGGCGGCGACCGAAAAGATATACCGGCGCACCGAGGCCGGTCTGAAAGTCTGGGAGACCAGGAATATGGGCCTGGCGGTGGAGTGCAGGCGCATCCTGGGCATGGTCTCCGACGACACCCACTCCGACGCGATCCGCTCTGTCCTGCGCAGCTTCAGCGACGCGCAAATCGACGATTGGCTCGCCCAGCTCGAGAGCCTGCGCCTGCTCGAATCGTCGCCCGCCGCGCCCGAGCGCGACCTGGATTTCACCGGTAACTTCAAGGTCTCCGACCTGCTCGGCAAGCGCTAGCGCGCGGCGTCGCGCAGGCAGGCCTCGAGCAATTCAAGCGCCCGCTGCGCGAAGCTCCACATGTTCGTCTCGCGCGCCTCGCTCGCCGTTTCGAGCGTCACCACCGCCTCCACCGGCCCGCTGACCGCGATGCAGGCGTGGCCCGGCGCGTCGCCGTAGCGGTTGCCGCTCGGCCCGCTCGCGCCGGTTTCCGCCAGGCCCCAGGTCGCGCCGAGCTTCGCGCGCACGCGCCGCGCCATGAGCCGCGCGAAAGGCTCGCTCGCGGAACGGATGCCCGCCATCTCGTCGGGCCCGAGCTCGAGCAGCGCCTCGCGCCCTGCCTGGGTGTAGATGATCACGCCGCCGAGGTAGTAGGCGGAGGCGCCGGGGACGGCGACCAGGCAAGCGTTGATCAGGCCGCCGGCGGAGGACTCGGCCGCCGCGACCGTTTCCTTGCGCGATTTGAGCAGCGCGCCGACGGCGCCGCCCAGGGTGGTGAGCGTTTGCATGCTGTGCCTCGGGAAAAATTGTTCGGGGCGCGGAAAAAAGAGCTAGAGTAGCCTCAAGCGGGCGGAGGGAGAAGAACGGATGGATGCGGACGAGGACAAGAGGGGCCGTCCGGCGTACTGGTGCGGGATATTGCAAGGCGATGCGCGGCCGGCCGCGGCCGGGGTCGCAGTACGCACGATCAGAGGGATGTTTACCGCGTCGCGGCCGCCGGATCCCAAGCGCGACGAAGATTTGCTTCGGCCGCCACAACAGCCGAGGCGCGCGTGAGCAGGCCGAAGGCCAAAGCGCGGCCGGCGGAGTCCGCGGCGGAATATTTCCGCAGATCGCGGCCCAAGTTTCTCGATTGGGAGCCGCCAACCGAGGAGGAGCGGCTGCAGGAAGTGAAGGCGCGGCGCGAAGCGAAGCAGCGCGAGCTGGACAAGGTCACCCGCCTCGAGAAGGAAAGGCAGGCCGCGAAGAAGGCCGCGCGCAAGTAGCCGGGCGCGCTCAGGCCACCAGCATGCCGCCGTCGAGCAGGATCGACTGCCCGGTCATGCCGTCGGATTCGCCCGATCCGAGGTAGACCGCGAGCTGCGCGATTTCCTCCGGCTTGAGAAAGCGCCTGAGCGGAACGCGCGCGAGGCCCGCCTCCTTCACCTTCTCGAACGGGACGCCGAGGATTTCGCCGTGGGCGCGGAACTCCTCCAGCATGTCGGTCTCGACGAAGCCGGGGCAGATCGCGTTGACGTTGATCCCGAACGGGCCCATCTCCAGTCCCGCGCAGCGCGTCAACCCCACCAGCGCGTGCTTGGAGGCGTTGTACGCGCTCTGGTTGAGCGACATCCACTTGCCGGCGGTGGAGGCGATGTTCACCACCTTGCCGCTCTTCCTCGCCTGCATGTGGCGCAGCACGAGCTGCATGACGTTGAACGCGCCGTACAGGTTGACCTTCATGATTCGATCGAAGTCCTCCGGCGTGGTGTCCACCAGCCGCGCCGCCTTGTACACGCCCGCGTTGTTGACCAGCACGTCGATGCCGCCCAGCGCCGCGATTGCCGCGTCTACCATCGCCGCCACGGCGCCGCGGTCGGCCACGTCCGCCACGTGCAGCGCCACCTTGCCGCCGTGCGCCGCGGCGAGCTCCCGCGTCTGCTCCAGCTTCGCGCGGTTGGTCGCGGTCAGGAACAGGTCGGCGCCTTCCTCCGCGTAGCGCAGCGCGATCGCGCGCCCGATGCCGCGGCTCGCGCCGGTCACCAGCGCCGCGCGCCCGGCCAGGCGCCCGCGCCGCGCCTCAGCCGCCATGGCGATGCCCTGCGGCGAAGACGATGTGCTGCCGCGTCGCCGTGTTGCCGGTCGCATCCATGCCGTCGTCGGGATAGACGAAACCCAGAATCTGAAATGCGAAGCCCGCGCACAGGCACACCAGCCCCGCGCGCGTCGCGATCGCGTTGCGCCAGTAGCGGCGCAGGTTGCGCGCACGCTCCTCGGGCGGGGGCTCCGCCTGCGCCGGCACCAGGTTGCGGCCGTCGGCGGTGATCTCGAGCGCGGGGAAGCGGTGCAGCACGAGCAGCAGCGCGCCGCCGAAATTCAGCATCAGGCCGAGCAGGGAAAGGGTATCCGCCATGTCTTGTCCTTATTGGAATGAGCGCCGGCGCCGAAGCAGGCCGGGGAGGGAGAGTCTAGCGCGCTCCACTTAGCGTACGGTTCGCACCCGCCTTTGTCGGTGGCGAATGACGGCTTTGCCCAGGAAGAAGCCGATCGCGCCGCCGCCCAGCACTACCAGCGCGAACACCAGCGCGATTCCCAGCGCCAAACCGGCCGGCACCCCGGACAACGGAATGCCAAGCTGACTGAAGACACGCTCTCCCCACGCCCCGCCAAGCGTGCCGCCGATGACGAACGACAGAAACAACGCCGGCAACAAGGCCACGACGGTGCCTGCGAACGTCAAGCGAACGAACAGCAGCATGTCTTCGGATTTGGCGACTGCGCGCGGCAGGACCGCATTTCCTATCGCATATGCGAGCACCACGCCTCCGCCGAGGCCAAGTGCTGTCGCCATCCAGATCGGGTCGAGCATCGCGAGCCGTCAGCGCGACCCAACGGTCACGGTGAGGGACGCGCATCGCTCTTGGGCGCGTGCCTTCCCACCGTCCGGTTAGGTGCTATTTCGGCGTACCGCTTGATCCTCTCATTAATTGTCGCTTGAGCTCCTGGATGCGACGAAGAATCAAACGGGGACGCATGTCGCGAGCGGTAGGTAGCGAGTTGCATTGCGCGCTGTTCGTAATCAACGAGAGGCGTATGACCGCCGACCGGCGGCACCAATAACCACCGCAGCGGGTCATCTAGGAAGTTGCCCCCGACTAACAAGCCCATGTCGACTTCGAACTCGAGATCGGTCGCAACCGCTTCATTCCTTCTCGCGCGGAGTGCCTCGAGATTCTCGGTTGCGATAGCGCCACGCCATAGGAAGCGAGATGCTTCCCCGAGCCTAAAGGCTTGCTGAAGACCCGCCCAAAAACCTACAGCTAGAGAGACGAGGCAGGCAATCAAGATTCCAATAACGTGACCTTTGCGCATGCGGCACCTAGACAGAATGGCTTGATGCATTGAGGCGGCCTGCCTTCGGCGAATCATGAGTTGCGCGGGTGGACCGCGCAGAGCCATCTGTTGAACACGAGGACATCAACAACCATTCGAGGAGGCAGGCCATGGGAAAGTCTAGCATCGCGTTTATCGGCACGGATGCGCACAAGGACTCGATCGATGTCGCGATTGCGGATGCGAAGGAGGCACGACCGTTCGGTCGCATCGGCGACGAGGCGGTGGCGCGCGGGTTCTGGATCTACCGGCGCCTTCGCGCGCCGGGCCTGAGCTGCATGGCGGTGTCGCCCTCGCTGACGCCGCCTCGCTTCCCTGAGGTGCGGCCTGCCGGCGCGCATTACCGTCGGCAACCTCCCTGGTCTGTAGCTTCAACCCCGCTTCGGCGGGGTTTTCTTTACCGGGCTGCTGGCCTGATGTTTCTTTCCGGCCCTACATCCGTCCGACGTCAATGCCCAGCGGCGCCGGCACGGCGTCCGCCGCGGCTGAAGTTAGGGTGCTTGGTGGCAAGCAGCAATTGTGGACGCTCCCGCTCTGGCGTCCCTTCGATTGGTGCGGCAAGAGAACCTACGCGCTGGGCACCGCATGCAATGTAGAACTGCTCCGCGTTGGGGTCGGCGTCAATGGCGAGCGCCGTTGCGCCTCCTTCGGCGGCAAGAGCGGCAGCGTGTGACAGCAGTGTTCGGCCCACGCCATGACCCATGCTGGCTGGCAATACCCAGAAGTGCTCAAGCATCCAGTGCGGCGACGACGGCGCGAGCACGTAGAAGCCCGCGATTCTTGACTCGAATTCAGCGACGTAGGTGGGGAGAGAAGAAATTGTCCGTGGCAGCACGGTGAGATCGTCACGCCACGCTGCGAGTTGCGCGGCTGAATATGGCCAGTACGCCTTTGACTCGCGGGCGATAGAGGAGAGAACGACCGCTTCGCTTTCTTGTGCGCGTCGAATGTGCATGAGCAATCTAACGTCCGCAATCAGCGGCGGACCAGGCGCGGGACGCTCGTGCTGCGCGGGGACTCATGGCCCGTCCGATCTGGATTGCGGTGTCAGAGCGCCGCACTTCCCAAGTAGGCCCAACCACACTCCAAAGTGTCCCATCAGGAATACGGTCCAAACGTAAAGATACACAGTTCCTTGAGGGGGGCCCGCTTTCATGTCGAGCAAAATCTTGGCGTAGACGTACGAGCCGAGAAGCGTGACAAGAAATCCCTGAAGTACCGATCGATTAGCACTCAAACGCGTCGCGCCATATCCAGCAAGCAAAGGTACGAGAAAAATCGCCCACAGCTTTAAGAGCATGCCCTCGAGAGCAAAATCGTCATCGATAAAGCCCACGACAAAGTTAGACGCGATATAGCAGCCGCAAAATGCAATCCCAATAGGGATGACCTCTATTTTTGGAATGGCGCGCCGCATACCTTGAGCTCTAACGTTTGAGATGAGAGGCTTGACCCGGCTTGCCGGGGCAAGTCCTCTCGATTGAAGGGTTAGGCCTCAGCCGCATTTGACGGCCTTGGCCAAACAAGCTGAAAGCGCTGGCAGAGGACTGTGGTGCTTTCTTCCAGCTTGCCACCGAGCCTCGCGAAAACACTACTGAAGTACCAAGTGTGAGCTTTGCGCCAGTACTCCAGGCTTCCATCGCCTTCGCCCTCATAGGCAGCGAACTCTGCGCTCACTGCTTGGAATGGCACGGCTTCGACTGCAATGCGTTCGACGATTGCGACTGGATCGCCTTTGCCGTTGAGGATGATGCTCAGATCTCCCACTTTAGGTAGCGGCTCGTTGAGTGACGTGTACTCCACAGGCAGACTGGCCGTTGCTCTCTTCTTGCCAGCGAGGACGAGCGCGGCCAGTTCATCCGCGATTTCTCCTTCACCCCCGAACCCAAAGGCATCTGGTTTCGCTACTCGCCGAGGGTCTTGCTCGGCCAGCGACTGAACAAACTCTACCCAGTAGGCTTTGCATTTGGCTTTGTCTATTGGCATAGCGGTTGGAGTCAGTTGCGGCGCTCTGCTGAGGCCTAACTAGTGATTAGCCTGCATGCAGAAGATGCTAGGAGCATATATATGTGGATGCAACGATATGTATGGGGATGGAAGCATCTGCCGGCATAGATATAGCGGCAGATGGGACGGCGGGGATAGGGGCCCGAGTCGACTGGCGCGGTGATGCGTGAGCTCGGGACGTGCGGGGCGAGGGCGCGCGCTCAGCGCGCGGCGAGCTGGCGCACGGCGGCGACGATGGTTGCGGCGGCGCGCTTGGTGCCGCCTTCGGGTTGGCCGAAACGGCCGAGGACGAGTTTGTTCTGCCCGAGCGCGGCGTCGACCGCGCGGCGGACGAGGTCGGCGGCGTCGCGCTCGCCGAGGTGCTCGAGCATGAGGGCGGCGGACAGGACTTGCGAGATGGGGTTGGCTTTGTCCTGGCCGGCGATGTCGGGCGCGGAGCCGTGGATCGGTTCGAAGTAGGCGTGGCGGTCGCCGATGTTGCCCGAGGGGCAGAGGCCGATGCCGCCGACGGTGGCGCCGCCGAGGTCGGAAAGGATGTCGCCGAGGAAGTTCTCCATCACCAGCACGTCGAAGCGCTGCGGCTCGAGCACCAGCGCCTGCGCGGCGGCGTCGGCGTAGAGGTGCTCGCGCCGGATGTCGGGATAGGCTTCGCCGACTTGGTCGAACACGCGGCGGAAGAAGGCGAGCGAGGCGAGCACGTTCGCCTTGTCGACGCAGGTGACGAGTTTCGCGCGATCGCGCCGCCGCGCGAGCTCGAAGGCGTAGCGCGCGACGCGCTCGACGCCCTTGCGGGTGACGAGCAGGGTGTCGGCCATCGCTTCGCTGGTGCCGACGCCCTTGCCGCGCGAGAGATAGAGGCCCTCGGTGTTCTCGCGCACGATCGCGTAGTCGATCTCGCCCGCCTTGACCTTGAGCGGCGACTCGACGCCGGGCAGCAGCCGCACCGGGCGCAGGTTGGCGTAGGCGTCGAGGCCGATCCGCAGCACGCCGCCGAGCAGCCCGGCCTCGGTGCCGTCGGCAAGGCGCACGCCGGGCAGGCCGACCGGGCCTTTCATCGCGGCGTCGGCGTTCCTGATCGCCTCGAAAGTGTCGGGCGCGAGGCTCGCGCCGCTCGCGCGATACAGCCCCGCGCCGCCTTCGCGCAGGTCGATTTCCAGAGCGAAGCCCGATGCCGCGCGCGCGGCCTCGAGCACGGTCAGCGCCGCGTCGACCAGCTCGGGGCCGATGCCGTCGCCCTTGATGACCACGATGCGGTAGGCGCGGGGCACGGCGTCAGTCGCTGAAGTAGCGCCCGGGAGTGAAGTCGGCGAGCGGCTTGCCGCTCGGCTTGAGGATCGCGTTCACGCGCGCCACCGTCTCGCCGCGCACCGTCATGCGCCCTTGCGAGAAGATGATGCTCTTGCCCGCGCGCAGCACCTCGGTGCGTCCCTCGAGCCAGTCGCCGACCTTCACCGGGGCGACGAAGTCGACGTCAAGGCTCACGGTGAGCAGGAACTGGCCGAGCCCGGTCTGGATGTTGGTGCCGAGCAGCAGCAACATGTCGGCCAGCGTCGCCACCATGCCGCCGTGGCACACCATCATCGGATTGCAGTGCTTGGTCTGGCACAGGAACCCCATGACGAAGCTCCCGCCATCGAGCCTGCCGTAAAGCGGGCCGTTGGCCTCGATGAACGGATTGCGCGGCAGGTTGAGGGCGCGAAAGCCCTCAGGGATGGCGGCGGTGTTCAAGCGTGGGCTCCTTGTCTTGGACTGGTGATTATCGCCCGAGAAACGACACACGTTGATCTTGATCAAACGGCCCTTGTGACTAATCCGTTATTCTCAAAGGAGGGATCGCGGACACGGACGAGGAGGTGCGGGCAGTCGCGAAGTTATGCCTAAACATATTGCCCGCTTGCTGCTCCTTTTCGGCGCCGTCGCCGTCGTGGTGATCGGCGCCAGGTCTTACTTCATCGACAAGTCGTTCGGCGTCTACGGCCACTACCGGGCCGATGCCGTGACGGAGATTGCGGCCGACACTCCGATCTACCAGGGCGCGGCCTATTGTCGGACCTGCCACCGCGAGCGCTTCGCGCAATGGTCCGCGGGCATCCACAAAGTCGTCAACTGCGAAACCTGCCACGGCGCGGCCGCGAAGCATCCCCATATCACGCCGCCCGCCGCTTCCGATTCGCGCACGCAGATCCTCATGGCGAGCGCGCGCTTTGAACACGTACAGCTGTCGGTCCCCACCAACACCGTAAAGCTCTGCACCCTGTGCCACGAGAGGATGCCGGGACGACCCGCGGCACAGCCGCAGATAGATGTCGATGCACATTCGGGCGGGCAGGCGTGCATCGTCTGCCATAACCCGCATTCACCCAAGATCGTCGTCGCCGCCGTCGCGAAGACGGTAAGCGCCGGCGACCTCAGCGCCGGCAAGGAGAAATCCGCGGCGTGTGCCGCCTGCCACGGCGCGGAGGGCGTGAGCGCGAACCCCGATTGGCCGAACCTCGCCGGCCAGCAGCGCGGGTATCTGGTCGGCGCTTTACAGGGCTACAAGAGCGGGGCGCGCCGCGATTCGATGATGACCGACATGGCAAAGGACCTGGGCGAGCCGGATATGAACGCGCTTGCCGCCTACTACGCGAGCCTGAGCTGCAAAGCCGCAGGGACCAACGCCGCCGCGCCGGCTTTGTCCGCCGGCAAGGAGAAGGCCGCGCGTTGCGCCGCCTGCCATGGCGCGGAGGGGGTGAGCGCCAATCCCGCTTGGCCGAGCCTCGCCGGGCAACAGAAGGGCTACCTGGTCAATGCGCTCATGGCCTATCAAACGGGTGCGCGCAAGAACGCCATGATGGCCGGGATGGTCAAGGGATTGAACGAAGCCGAGATCGGCCAGCTGGCCGCCTACTACTCCGGGTTGAAGTGCAAATGAAGGCCGCCGACGAAGGAGCCGCCGCATGAATTCGAAGATCAGCGAGCATCGGCCCGGCCGACGCCGTTTCATGCGGCTCCTCGGCAGGGCCCTCGGTTTCGCCGGCGCAGCGCTGTTCTATGTCGGGCTCATGGGAAGGCGCGGCCTGGCGGCCGCCATCCCCCCGCTGGCGGCATCCGGCTACGACTGGACCAAGCACCGCTGGGGATTCGGCGTCGATGCGACCCGTTGCATCGGCTGCCTGCGCTGCGTCGAGGCCTGCAAGATCGAGAACGGCGTGGCTCAGGATGCGCATCACTTCCGCACCTGGGTGGAGCGCTACGTCTATCTCAAGGGCAAGAGACAACCGCTCGTTGACAGCCAAAGCGATCCACGAAACATCGTCGCCTCGGGTTCGGAGAAGACGTACCGGTTCGATAAACGCTATCAGGACGCAAATATCGACAAGGCGTTCTTCGTGCCGAAGCTGTGCAACCAGTGCGAGCGCCCTCCGTGCGTCCAGGTATGCCCGGTAGGCGCCACGTTCCGCACCCCGGATGGCGTGGTGCTGATCGATCACGACTACTGCATCGGCTGCCAGTACTGCGTCCAGGCCTGCCCCTACGGCGTGCGCCTGTTCAACCGTGAGTACGACGTGACCGACAAGTGCACCTGGTGCTACCACCGCATCACGCGCGGACTCAGGCCCGCGTGCGTGGAGGCCTGTCCGGTCGGGGCGCGCATCTTCGGCGATCAGAACGACCCCGAGAGCCCGATCAGCAAGTTCCTGCGCGATAACCGGACGCGGGTCCTGAAGCCCGAGATGGGCACCTCGCCCAACGTCTTCTATGTCGGGCTGGACAAGGAGGTGATGTGATGGACGCTTCTTTGTTTCAGGCGGCTCCCTACACCGGTTACGTCTTTCCCAACGAGACCGATATTCCCTGGAGCCTGATGATCGTCATCTACCCGTACATCACGGGTCTGGTCGCGGGCTCCTTTACGGTCGCCACGTTCTATCACGTATTCGGTGTGACGCGGTTCAAGCCCTTGGCCCGTTTTGCGCTGCTGACCTCGTTGTCCTTCATGGTCTTCGTGCCCGTGCCGCTGCTCATGCACCTGGGACATCCCGAGCGGGCCTTGAACGTGCTGCTGACGCCGCACCTGACGTCCGCCTTTGCGGCGTTCGGATTCTTCGCCGCGTTCTACGTGGTGCTGGTATCGCTCGAAATCTGGTTTTCCTACCGCGAGGATATCGTCCGCTGGGCACAGGAGCGGACGGGTTTGCCGGGACGCATCTACCGCCTGCTGACATTGGGGTCGTACGAAATTTCCACCGTGACACGGGCCTACGATGCCAAGTGGATCAAGGCGCTCGCCATCGTCGGCATCGTCGGCGCCCACGGGTTGCACGGCTACGTCGGGTTCGTGTTCGGCTCACTGAAATCGAGGGAATGGTGGGGATCGGATTTGATGCCCGCCATCTTTCTCGTTTCTGCGATCGTGTCGGGCATCTCGATCCTGATCGTTCTCTACGTGCTGACGTCGCGAATGCGCAAGACGGCCGTCGACACGACGTGCATGAAGGGCCTTGCCTACATGCTGTGGGGTTTCCTGATCTTTGCCATGGTTCTCGAATTTCTCGAGTTCGCCAACATTGTCTACAAGGGCAGGGAGGGCGTCGAGACCACCATGGCCCTTGTCGCGGGGCCCTTGTGGTTCGGAGTCTGGGTGCTCCAGGTGGGCGGATCCGTGGTGTCGTTCTTCATCCTGACGTACGTGATCTGGCGCGGCACGCAGGACAAACAGATGGTCTTCGGGGTCGTCATCGCGGCTTCGCTGATGCTCATCGCCGTGCTGGCGATGCGCTGGAACGTGGTGATCGGCGGACAAGAGCTTTCAAAGACGATGCACGGCCTGCTGTACTATTACCCGACTTTCCTGGGCCGCGAGGGCATCTTGGCTTCCGTGATCATTTTCGCTCTCCCGTTCGGCGTGCTCTGGCTGCTGACGCGCCTGTTTCCGCCGTGGGTGCAGAGCGAGGGGCACGCCGCTACCCACTAATTCATCAAGTATTTCTTATCGATTACTGCAAACAACCAAGAACCGCGAAGGGAAAGTGCTTCGATCCGGCTCGTCTCATCGATTCTGATTCGATCGCTATAGACTGCTAGTTGGCATCGTCGCGGACGAGGGTGTTCCGCCCGCGCAATCGCGCGCGGCTGCGCCCTCCGAGCGCACTGCAAAAAGCCAGTTCCCGTCGGTGCGAGCCAAACGGCATTGCAAATCCGGCGAGTTAGCGCGCAAAATCCCCGCATCCCGGATCGAATTCCTGTCTTTCTTACAGAGGAAGGAAACATGAAGCGCAGTACCCAGCCTGCAATCCGAGCGTTGTTCGCGATCTCGGCGAGCCTAGCGCTCGCGGGCTTCCTGTCTCAAGCGGCCGGCCAGACGGTCACGGTGACGCCGCAAAAGGGCGACGACTTCCGGGCCGTCTATGCGGGCGCCGCGGATATCGCGGAAGGCAAAGCGGTCGCCAATGGATCCTGCGCGCGCTGTCACGGTCTGCGCGGGCAGAGCACGACCCCGGGCATTCCCCACATCGCCGGTCAGCGCGCGGCCTACTTTTATCGTGAGGTGAAGGCCTACAAGGACGGGCAGCGCAGCAACGAAGCCATGGCGAGCGCCGTCAAGTTCCTCAGCGACGACGCGCTGGTCAAGGTCGCGGCCTATTACAGCAGCCTCGAGCCGGCGCAGTCGGCGCCGCTGCGCGGGGCGGCAGCCGCGGCGGCCAAGGGCTCCACGCTCAAGTCCGCCGAGGCGGCTGCGGGCGCCTGCGCTGGCTGTCACGGCGCGGACGGCGTCAGCAATACGCCCGGCATGCCGAGCCTCGTCGGCCAGGACCCCAAGTATCTTGCCGCGGCGATCTCCGCCTACAAGAACGATCAGCGCAAGAGCGACATGATGAAGTCAATGGTCGGGTCCCTGGGAGAATCGGACATCAAGGCCATCGCCTTGTATTACGCCCTGCAAAAACCGGCGCGCGCGAAAACCCCGTCGAAGGGCGACCGTGACGCTGGCAAGGCGGCGGCGGCGACGTGCATCGGCTGTCACGGCGACCAGGGCATCAGCGGGAATCCCGCCACGCCGAGCCTCGCGGGACAGGACGCCGAATATTTTACGACCGCGCTGCATGCCTACAAGAGCGGAGCCAGAAGCGATCCGGCGATGAGCGGCATCGCGGGCGGGCTGGACGACGGTACGATCAAGAATCTGGCTGCCTACTACGCCGCGCTGGAGCCCCAGCGACCGGCCAACGTCCGGGCGCCCCTGTCACCGGCGCAGTGGGTGGAACGCTGCGATCGCTGCCACGGCGTCGACGGCAACAGCAAGGACCCGCGCGTGCCTGCGCTCGCGGGACAGCGCTTCGACTATCTGGAGCAGGCGTTGCGCGCCTACCAGACCGGAGCCCGCAAGAGCGCTACGATGGCAGCGATGGCGGACGTGCTGACCAAGGTGGATGTCGGGGCGCTCGCGGCCTACTATGCCGGCCAGCGCGCGCAGGCGGTCGTGTACGTAGCGCTGCCGTGCCAGTAACTCCGGCGACCTTGCCAAGAATCAAGACCCTGCCCGGCGCGCCCGAGTGCGCGGGCCTGCAATACTAAAGGAACCAAAGATGACTGATGCGCCGGTCCCCGTACACCGCTTCTATCTGCATTATTCGGAGCTGCCTTACAGCTTGCGCATCCTCTACACCTGTGCGCTGCTGGTGCTGGCCCTGGCGTATTCGTTCGCGGGCATCTACCTGTACCACACCTATGCCGGGCGCGCGGGGGGCAACCCGTTGATCCTGACCTACGAGGACATCGTGGTCGCTTACAGCGGCAGCGGCAAGGGCTCGCGACTGGAGTCGGCGCTGCGCGGACCGATGTCGAGCATGCTGCCGCACGACGAGATGAACGAGATCATCACCTGGGTGGAAAAAGGCAGCAAGCGCGTCGACTACGACAAGAGCATCAAGGCCATATTCGACAATCGCTGCATGGCCTGCCACGACGGCAGCAACCCGCATCTTCCGAACCTGAACGGGTACGACAACCTGAAGAAAGTGACCGAAATCGACACCGGCACCGGAATATTCACGCTGGTGCGCGTGTCGCACATCCACCTGTTCGGCATTACGTTCATCTTCTTCATCATGGGGCTCATTTTCAGCCACGCATTCGTGCGCCCGGTCTGGTTCAAGTGCACGGTCGTGGCGCTACCGTTCATGTGCTTGACGCTGGACATCAGCTCCTGGTACTTCACCAAGCTGTATCACTCGTTTGCTTGGATCGTGATCTGCGCCGGCGGCGTCATGGCGCTCTCGTTCGCCTACATGTGGTTTGTGTCGATGCATCAGATGTGGTTCTCGGCGACCCCTCGAGCAGTCTCCGAGAGAGAAGAGGGAAGTGTGCGGGTTCTGGGCTGACCGCGCCTCGGCGCGCGCGCGGCCGCCGCGCGGGGCGGCAGGCCGGTTCGAGCGTTGATAGTCCCGACCCCGGGCGCGCCGAGGCCGGCTAACTCGCGCGGATTACTTCACTTCTTGTGGCACTTCTTGCAATCGGCGGGATCGTTCGCCTTGAACGCCTTTTCCCCGTTGTGGCAGGCGCCGCAGAATTGCCCTTCCTTGATCGCGGCCATCGTGATCTTGTCCCCGCCCTTCTTCATCTTGAAGATCTTGGTGTGGCAGTCGTTGCACTTGAGGCCCTTGGCGGCATGGACTTTTCCGTCGAACACGACCTTACCCATCGGGCTGGCGAACTCGACCGTTTTTCCGGGTGGCACGGCGGTCGCGCTCAGGCTGAACGCGGCGATCGTCACCGTGGCGAGAATGGCCAGCACAGCTTTTGCGAACTTCATTTGTCTACCTCCACTAGAGGCGACGCGCCTTGGCCGGCGCACCGCCGGGTTACGAAACCCATTTCCAGACAAGACATATTACACGCCGGGCAGCCCGGCCGTAACCGTGCGGGCCGCAAGTTGCGAACCTCGCATGCCAAATCCCTGCGCACCCTGATCTAGATCAAATCGGAGCAGGGGGCATGTCCTTTATAAGGTCCAACGGCGAAAGAACCCTACGCCGCCGCGTGATCCCGAGTGCGATCCCGTCCAGGCGTGGGAACGCCGCCTCGTATCGACGATAATAGCGATCAAAGCCTGGGGAATGAATATGCAAATGAGGCGAAAAATAGCGGCTTGGGCGCTGGCAGGCGGGGCGTTGCTTTTCGGCCTGCCGGGCTTGCATGCGCCGGCCGTCGCCCCTGCCGTCGCTGCGGACGCCGAGGCATCCGGCCAGGCGGAAGACAGGCCCGGCAACGACGTCTGCCTGGGTTGCCACGGCAACGAAGGGTTCGAGATGCCGGGCCCGGACGGGAAATTGCGCGCGCTGTTCGTCAATCCCGAGCGCTTCGGCAAGAGCGTGCACAGCAAGCGGCTGTGCGTCGAGTGCCACAAGGACATCAAGGAAATCCCGCACCGGCCGGGCGTGCAGCGCAAGGTCAGCTGCGTGGAATGCCACGAGGACCTGTGGGCCAAGGCGCAGCGCGAGGGCACGACCGCCGAGCATGCGCGGCTGGGAGTCGTGGTGGAGCAGATCAAGGGCTACATGAAGTCGATCCACGCCCGGCCAAGCCGGGCGGACCAGTCGCGCACCAACGCCACCTGCTACAACTGCCACGACGCGCACTACGTCTATCCCAAGGGCAGCCCTGAACGGGCCAAGTGGAGGCTCACCGTTCCCAACATCTGCGGCAAGTGCCATACCAAGGAGCGCGCCCTGTACGGGACCTCAGTGCACGGCAAGCTGGTGCTGGAGTACCACGTCGACGCGGCACCGGTGTGCGCGGACTGCCACACCATGCACGACATCGAATCGCCGAAGACTGCTTCGGTCCGGGTCCTCATCACCAAGAACTGCGGCAAGTGCCACGTGGAGAACCTGAAGACCTACCTCGGAACCTACCACGGCCAGATCACCCAGCTCGGCTATGGCTACACGGCCAAATGCTTCGACTGCCACGGCAGCCACGCCATCAAGCAGGTCGACGACCCGAGCTCGACCGTGTTCCCGGCCAACCGGGTGAAGACCTGTCAGCAGTGCCACAAGGGCGCGACCGCCGGCTTCGCCACCTTCCAGCCGCACGGCAACGCGCACGACTTCAAGCGCTATCCCTACCTGTGGATCGCGGCGCGCTTCATGGTCGCGCTGCTGGTGGGCGTGTTCGCGTTCTTCTGGACGCACATGGTGCTGTGGTTCTACCGCGAGTACAAGGACCGCCAGGCGCGCATGAGCCGGCCGTACGTCAAGGCCGGCGAGGCCGCGCCGCAAGCGGGCGAGTCGCCGCACGAGGGCAAGTATTTCCAGCGCTTCGGGCCGCTCTGGCGCCTCGCGCACCTGCTGCTCGCGCTGTCGGTCATGGGGCTGGTGCTCACCGGCATGTCGGTGCTCTACGGCAGCAGCCCGTGGGCGCCGGTCGTCATGCACTGGCTCGGCAGCCCGAAAGTCGCGGCCATCATGCACCGCACTTTCGCGTCGATCTTCCTGACCATCTTCGCGGTGCACCTGGTCTACTTTGTGTTCCGCATCTTGCGCCAGGGAGCGTCGTTCCAGTGGTTCGGGCCCAATTCGCTCGTCCCCCGCTGGCAGGACTTGACCGACATCGTCGCGATGTTCAAATGGTTCTTCGGCGCGGCGCCCCGGCCAGGGTTCGACCGCTGGACCTACTGGGAGAAATTCGACTACTGGGCGGTGTTCTGGGGCTTCGCGATCATCGGCGGCAGCGGCCTGATGCTGTGGTTCCCCAACCAGACCGCGTCGGTGGTTCCGGGCTGGGTGTTCAATGTGGCAACCCTGGTGCACGGCGAGGAAGCGATTCTCGCGGCGGTGTTCCTGTTCACGGTGCACTTCTTCAACAACCACTTCCGGCCCGACAAGTTCCCGCTCGACATCGTGATGTTCACCGGCGCGGTCTCGCTGGAGGAGTTCAAGCGCGAGCACGCGGTGGAATACAAGCGCCTGGTCGACTCCGGGGAGCTCGAAAAACACCTGGTCGACGTTCCGTCGCGCCCGATGACGCTCGGCTCCAGGATTCTCGGCTTCACGCTGATATCGATCGGCCTGCTTCTATTGATCCTGGTCATCATCGGCTTCACGGGAAGCGCGGGACTCGCATGAACGCCCGCGCGACGGAGTAAGATTGAATTCTTGGAGGTTCTTGATGAAGACGCGCGTTCTGCTTGGGCTCGTGCTCTGCGCCGCTCTGGTCGGCTGCTCGAACAAGGAGGAACCGGCGCCCAAGGCCGCGGGCAGCGCGAAGGCCGCTGCGGACCCCGTCGCCGGCAAGGCGATCGCCGAGCACGAATGCAAGACTTGTCACGGGCTGGACGGCAGGGGCATCGCGCCCGGCATTCCGACCCTCGCCGCGCAGCGCTTGCGCTACCTGGTCGCGGCGATGGACGATTACCGCCAAGGCAAACGCATCCACGTCGTGCTGACCAAGATCGCCGAAGGCCTGACCGAGGCGGATGAGCGCAACGTGCTCGCCTACTACGCGAGCATGCCCCCGGTCGCCGCGGCTTCCGGCAAGCCCGCCCACGTGTTCTCGCCGTATGCGGAGGGCGAGAAGCTTTCCGCCGAGTGCGTGAAGTGCCATAGCGCCGACGGCAACAGCAAGACCCCGGGCGTGCCAACGCTGGCCGGCCAGCAGCCGCGCTATCTGGTCACCGCGATGCAGGAATACCTGAACGCCGAGCGCGCGCGCTCGCCGATGCATCCGATGTTGCGCGCCCTCAACAGGCTGCAGATGGAAAGCCTCGCGCTGTACTTCGCGTCGCAGGTTCCCGCCGAGCGCGCCGCGCCGCCGTTCGGGGACTCGAAGGCGGGCGAGCCGTTGAGCGCGGTGTGCGGCGGCTGCCACGGCCCGTCCGGGGTGAGCGCCGATTCGGCCACGCCGCGGCTCGCCGGCCAGGACCCGCGCTACCTGGTCGAAGCGATCAAGGCCTACCGCGAGAACCGCAGGCGCGAGAACATGCGCATCTACGTCAGCGAGCTGAGCGAAAAGCAGATCGAGAACATCGCCGCGTTCTACTCGATCCAGAAATCCAGGCCCGCGGAGAGCGGGCAGACCCTGGTGCAGGACCTGACCGACAAGTGCAACCGCTGCCATGGTCCGGAGGTGAGCAACCCCAACGTGCCGTTCCCCAAGATCAACGGGGAGGACCGCGACTACCTCATCATGGCGCTGCGGGCCTACCGCGACGACCGGCGCAAGAGCTCTCTGATGCACACCATGAGCATGCCCTACGGCGACGCGGTGATCGAGAGCCTGGCCGACTACTACTCCAGCCAGCCGCCGAAATAGCGCGCGCCGGGCGCGTCCGATGCAGAGCGACTTCGACCGCGCGGCCGAGGACCTGGGAAACGTTGTCGCGCTCGAGCACGTCAACACGCGCATTCCCGACCAGCGGCTCGCCACCGCGTTCTACGTCGGCGCCCTGGGGCTGACGCGCGATCCGCACATGATGACCGGAACGGGCAACATGTGGGTCAACGTCGGCCGCAGCCAGTTCCACTTGCCCACCGCGCAGGCGCAGGTGCTGCGCGGTCGCGTCGGCATCGTGCTGCCGGGGCGCGAGGCGCTGCTCGCGCGGCTGGCGCGGGCACGCAAGGAGCTGCAGGGCACGCGCTTCGCCTTCGCCGAGAACGGCGAGTACGTCGAGACGGCCAGCCCCTGGGGCAACGTCATCCGCTGCCACGAGCCCGCGCCGCGCTTCGGCGCGATGCGGCTCGGCATGCCGTACGTGGAGCTGGACGTGCGGCCCGGAACCGCCGCGGGCATCGCGCGCTTCTACCGCGAGATCCTGGGCGCGCCCGCGCGCGCGGAGGGCGGCGCGGCGCTGGTCGCGGCCGGTCCGGACCAGACGCTCGTGTTTCGCGAAAGCGATCGGGCGCCGGCGCACTACGACGGCCACCACGTCCAGATCTACGTCGCCGACTTTTCCGGCCCGCACCGGCGGCTCGCCGAGCGCGGCCTGATCACCGAGGAGAGCAGCCGGCACCAGTACCGCTTCGCGGAGCTCGTCGACCCGGAGAGCGGCGAGCCGCTGTTCACGCTCGAGCACGAGGTGCGCAGCCTGCGCCATCCGCTCTACGCGCGGCCGCTGGTCAACCGCGAGGCGCAGCAGACGTGACCGGGCTCGATCGCCTGGCCGCGCTCGCGGCGCGCTCGTCCGACGCGATCGAGCGTGAGCGGCGCCTGCCGCCCGAGCTGCTCGAGGCGCTGCACGCCGGCGGCTGGTTCCGTCTCCTGCTGCCCAAACCCTTCGGCGGGCGCGAGCTGGACCCGGTGAGCTTCTTCGAGGTGATCGAGCAGATCGCACGCCACGACGCGAGCACCGCCTGGTGCCTGTGCCAGAACTCGGTCTGCGCCATGATCGCCGCCTTCGTCGCGCCCGAGGTGGCCGAGGAGATATTCGCGCGCGACCCGCGCGCGGTGCTCGCCTGGGGCCCCGGCCCGGACGCGCGCGCGGCCGTCGTCGACGGCGGCTACCGCGTCAGCGGCTCGTTCGCGTTCGCGAGCGGCGGCCGGCACGCGAGCTGGCTCGGCGGCTATTGCCGGCTCGACGGCGCCGCCGGCGGACGCACGATGCTGTTTCCGGCCGCGAAGGCCGAAATGAGCGACATCTGGCAGGTGATCGGGCTGCGCGGCACGGCGAGCGACGCCTACGCGGTGAAGGACCTGTTCGTGCCGGCCGCCTTCAGCGTGGCGCGCGACGACCCGTCCGAGCGTCGCTACCCGGGGCCGCTCTACTGCCTGCCCACCGGCGCCATGTTCGCCGCCGGCTTCGCCGGCGTGGCGATCGGCCTCGCGCGCGCGCTGATCGACGCGCTGGCCGCGCTCGCGCTGGAGAAGACGCCGCGCGGCTACAAGACGCGGCTGCGCGAGAACGCGCTGTTCCAGGCCGACCTGGCGCAGGCCGAGGCGCGCCTGCGCGCCGCGCGCATGTACCTCAGCGGCACGCTGGCGCAAGTCTGGCGCGAGGTCGAAAAGCGCAACCGGCTCGAGCTCGAGCAGCGCATGGCGATCCGGCTCGCCGCCAGCCAGGCGCTGGCGGAGGCGGTGGCGGCGGGCGACGCGGCCTACCATGCCGCGGGCGCAAGCGCGGTGTTCGAGCGCAACGCGTTCGAGCGCCGCTTCCGCGACCTGCACGCCGTGGCGCAGCAGATCCAGGGCCGCCGCGCGCACTTCGAGACCGTGGGCCGCTTCCTGCTCGGGCTCGATCCCGACCTGACCTTCGCCTGAGCGCGCGCTAGGGGCGCGGATCGACCGGCAGCCGCCCGGCGATGCCCAGGTCCTGCTCGAGCAGGTGCGCCGCGCCGAGCAGTTCGCCGTCGGCGCGCGTGCGCGCGACGAGCTGCAGCCCGACCGGCAGGCCGCTCTTGGTGAAGCCGCAGGGAATCGAGAGCGCCGGGCAGCCGGTGAGCGTGATGACGAAGGTGAGGAACATCCAGTCGATGTAGCTGGTGAGCTTCTTGCCGCCGATCTCGGTCGGATAGGGCTGCTCGACCGGGTAGGGCGGCACCGCGACGGTGGGGCAGGCGAGCAGGTCGAACGAGTCGAAGAAGGCGGCGACGCGGTGATAGAGCGCGGCGCGCCCGCGTTCGGCGCGCAGCACCTCGTCCGCGGTGAGCTTCAGGCCCTTCTCGATGTTCCACACGATCGCCGGGTTGATGCGCGCGCGCTCGGTCGCGAGCAGCTCGCCGCGCAGGGTACCGAACAGGACAGCGCGCAGGGTCTGGAAGGCCTCGATCGAACCGGTGAAGTCGGGCGCCGCGTCCTCGACCGAAGCGCCCGCGGCGGCGAAGCGCTGCGCCGCCTCGCGGCAGATGCCGGTCACTTCCGGGTCGACTGCGGACAGGCCGAGGTCGGGCGTGAAGCCCACGCGCCGCGGCGGCCGCGCGTTGTCCAGCATGTCGCTGAACGCCACCCGCGGGGCGGGCAGCGACAGTGGGTCGTGCGGGTGCGGCGCGCTCTGCGCGTCCAGCATAAGGGCGAGATCCCGCACGTTGCGCGCCATCGGGCCTTCGACCCACAGCGGGTCGAACGGCAGCAGCCCGGCGCCGCGCGCAACGCGACCCACCGAGGGCCGCATGCCGGCGATGCCGCAGTAGCTCGCCGGAATGCGCAGGCTGCCGCCCAGGTCGCTGCCCATGGCGAGCCATTGCGTTCCGGAGGCGAGCGCGGCGGCCGCGCCGCCGGAGGAGCCCCCGGCGGTCATGGCGAGGTTCCATGGGTTGCGCGTCTTGCCGTACACCGGGTTGAACGTATTCGAGCCCGCGAACTCGGGCACGTTCGATTTCGCCATGAAGATCGCGCCGCTCGCCTCGAGCGTCGCAACGGTATGGTCATTTTCGCGCGCCACGGCATCGGCGAAGATCGGCGAGCCGAAGGTCGTCGGCTGGCCGGCGACGTCGTTGTATTCCTTGGCCGCCATCGGCAGCCCGGCGAGCCATCCCCGCGGCGGGTCCGCGGGAGGCGGCGCCGCCATGAAGCGGCGCGCCGCGTCGCGCGCCTGGTCGAGAAATCTCAGCGGCAGCGCGTTCACTTTCGGCTCGACCTCGTCGATGCGCGCGCCCAGCGCGTCGATCAGATCGAGGGGGGAGACTTCGCGCCGGCGCAGCAGCGCGACCACCTCGGTGGCGCTGAGGCGGATCAAATCGGCGCCCATGCGCTTCAGTCCAGCCCGATCATGCGGCCGATGGCGGAGAGGAAGATCCCGGCCCGCACGCCGTCGGCCTGCAGCTCGTTCCTTGCGCGGTCGAACATGCCGTGCACCGATTTCATCTTGTCCTCGAGCTCCGGCGCCTCGGCGCCGGACCTGCCGAGCATCTCCTTCAGTTCATTCACTTCCGCGCGCAGCGCGGCGTGGCTGCTGTCGGCGGGCAGCCGGGCGAGGTTGTCGGAAATTTCGTCGATCAGCTTCCTGGCGGCGTCGGCGTCGATGCTGCGCTTGCTCATGTCGCGGTTCCTCGGGGGTCAGACCCGCGAGGATAAAGCAGAAACCGCCCTACTTGGCGGAGCGGTTTTGCCGCTGGGCGAGAAGGTAGCGGGTGCGGGCCGAGAAGCGCGCGAGCGGGATGCGGTACGGGTCCTCGCGGCCGATGCGCTCGCGGATGCGCGCGGCGATGACCGCCAGCTCGTCCTCGTGGCCGTACCAGCTGGTCAGCGCGAGGTACTCGGCGGCGGCGGCGACGCTCGAGCCGTCGCGCTGCGCGCGCGCAAGCCATTCGCCGGCGTCGAACGCGTAGTACTGCGCGGCGCAGAACTCTTCGATTTCCGCGAGGGCGTCGTGCTCCATGGCGGCATATCCTGCACCGCCAACATTACACCCGTTCGCATTCAGGGTGTGACGGGAGTGGCCGCGGGCAGCGCAATTCCTTCATGCTGCATTGCATCGCGCGCCAGATCGGGCCGGTCGCTTATCAATCCGTCCACGCCGAGCGCGAGCATCGCAGCGATCTGCGCCGGCTTGCTCACCGTCCACGGGATCACCTTCAGTCCCAGGGCGTGGGCTTCGCCGACCTTGGCCGCGTCCAGGTCGCCGAAGTAGGGCGACCAGACCGCGCCGCCGGCCGCCTTCACCATTTTCGGCACCGAGCCGTAGTCGGCGACGCGCAGGCCCGCGGTCCACGGCGAGCCCGCAGGATCGCCGGCGCGGATGTTGTCCAGCCAGCGCCGCTGCGCGCTCAGGTACACGGTCGGGATCTCAGGCGCTTGCGCCTGCACCACCTTGAGCGTGCGCCAGTCGAAAGACTGGATCGTCGAGCGCTTCTCCATTCCGCCGGCGCGGATCGCCGCGATCAGGGCGCGCGCGAGCGGCTCGGGGGCAAGCGTCTCCCGCGGCGCCTCGGGCGAGAGCTTGGTCTCGATGTTGAAGCGCACCGACTCGTTGCCGGCCTTGCGCACCAGCGCGAACAGGTCCGCCAGGCGCGGGATGCGCGCCCCGTCCGCCGGCGCCTGGTCGGGAAACTGGCGCGCGTAGGAAAGCGCCGGATTGAGCCGCCCGACGTCGTAGCGCTCGAGCTCGGCGTAGGTCAGGTCGTGGATCATCGGACCGGGCGCATCGAGCCATTTCCCGTCGGGCCCGCGCGCGGTGTTCGGCACCACGCCGCGCTCGTGCGAGATCACCAGCACGCCGTCGCGCGTCACGCCGACGTCGAGCTCGAGCGTGGAAACGCCGATCGAGAGCGCCCGGGCGAAGCCGGGCAGCGTGTTCTCCGGCGCGAGCCCGCGCGCGCCGCGATGGCCCTCGAGGTCGAAGGCATGGGCGGCCAGTGACAGGCAGCAGGCGAGGGCGGTCGCGAGCAGGCGGGTCATTCGGGCGCGAGGTACTTGGCGTACAGGTAGAGCACGAGCGAGACAAGGGCGCCGATGAAGGCCACCGTGAGCGCAAGCTTCCTGCCGTGCCACAGCCCGGCGAACCAGCGGTCGAACTCGGCGGCGAGCACGTTCGCCTTGCCGCCGAAGCGCTCGAGCTCGCGCTGATAGGCCTTCGAATCGGCCGGCGCGACCGGGTAGGCGACGCCGTCGATCACTTCGTAGCCCACCGCGCCATCCGAGTCGTCCACCGCCGTGACGTAGATCACGGCACCGGCGCACAGGCCGAGCAGCAGCGCCAGTATGCTGCTCAGGTACAGGAGGCGGTACCGGCCGGAGATCATCGCGTGGCGAGCGTCACGAGCAGAATCAGTACCGCGACGATGACGATCAAGCCGACGAACGCGCCGACCACCGCCTGGAACAGCGTGATCGTCGCGCCATCCTTGTGCCAGGTGTTGTTGCGCCCGATGGCGCACAAGGCCCAGAACATCGTCGCCGCGACCTGCAATGCGCTCGCCTTGCGCCGCGGCTCTACTTCTTGCCTGTCCACGAGTCCCTCAGCGTGACCGTACGGTTGAAGAGCGACGGGTTCTCTCCGTCGGCGATGAAATAGCCGTGGCGCTCGAACTGGAAGCGGTCCTCGGTCTTGGCCTCGCGCAGCGCGGGCTCTAGCTGCGCGGTGATCACGATCCTGGAGTCCGGGTTGAGGTGCTCGGCGCCCTCGGGCTGTGGCACGCTGAACAGGCGGTCGTACAGCCGCACCTCGGCCCCGTGCGAGTGCTTCGCGCTGAGCCAGTGGATGTTGCCCTTCACTTTGTAGGCGTCGGCGCCCTGGGTGCCCGAGCGCGAGTCCTCGAACACCCGGCAGCGCACGCTGTCCGTGCTCTTGTCGTAGCCGAGACACTCGACGACATAGGCGTAGCGCAGTCGCACCTTGTTGCCGGGGTAGAGGCGAAAGTACCCCTTCGCCGGGTTCTGCTGGAAATCCTCGCGCTCGATCCACAGCTCGCGCGAGAACGGCAGCGGGCGCTTGCCCCAATCGGGCTTCTGCGGATGGTTGGGCGCCTCGCAGGACTCTTCCCGGTCATCGGGGTAGTTGTCGATCACCAGCTTGAGCGGGTCGAGCACCGCGATGCGGCGCGGCGCGACTTCGTTCAGGTGCTCGCGCATGCAGTCCTCCAGGATCGAGAAGTCGATCCACGAGTCGGCCTTGGCGACGCCGATGCGCTCGGCGAAGCGGCGGAAGCCTTCGGGCGTGTAGCCGCGCCGGCGCGCGCCGACCAGGGTCGGCATGCGCGGGTCGTCCCAGCCCTCGACCCGTCCTTCGTCCACGAGCTGGATCAGCTTGCGCTTGCTGAGCAGCACGTAAGTGAGATTGAGCCGCGCGAACTCGATCTGGCGCGGCAGCGGGCGCTCGAGCAGGCCGGCCTCGGCGAGGCGCTCGTTGAACCAGTCGTAGAGCGGGCGGTGGTCCTCGAACTCGAGCGTGCAGATCGAGTGCGTGATGCGCTCGATCGCGTCCGATACCCCGTGCGCCCAGTCGTAGCTCGGGTAGATGCACCACGCGCCGCCGGTGCGGTGGTGCTCGGCGTGGCGGATACGGTACATCACCGGGTCGCGCAGGTTGATGTTGCCGCTCTGCATGTCGATTTTCGCGCGCAGCACGTGCGTGCCGTCGGCATGCTTGCCTTCCTTCATCTCCTGCAGCAGCCTCAGGTTCTCATCGGCTCCCCGGTCACGGAACGGGCTGTCGCGGCCGTGCTCGGTGAGAGTGCCGCGGTGGGCGCGGATCTCCTCGGCGCTGAGCGAGTCGACGTAGGCGAGTCCGCGCTCGATCAGCTTGCGCGCGAACCCGTACAGCTTCTCGAAGTAGTCCGAGGCGAAGTACTTGTGCTCGCCCCAATCGAAGCCGAGCCAGCGCACCGCGTCGATGATCGAGTCGACGTACTCCTGCTCCTCCTTGGCCGGGTTGGTGTCGTCGAAGCGCAGGTGGCACACGCCGCCGTAGTCGCGCGCGAGGCCGAAGTTGAGGCAGATCGACTTCGCGTGGCCGAAGTGGAGATAGCCGTTCGGCTCGGGCGGAAAGCGCGTGCGCACGCTGTTGTGCTTGCCGCCGGCGAGGTCGTGCTCGACAATCTGGCGGATGAAGTTGGACGCCGAGGGGGCGTTCGGGGTCTTGCTCGAGGGCGGGGCCATTCAGGACAAGCGACGGTTCAGGAGGGAAATTCTACATGAGAAGCCGTGCCCTGCCGCTCGCGTCGATTGGCGTGGTCGGGCTGCTGGCCTGGGCCTGGTTGGTGCAGATCGGGCGCGGCATGTCGGCGATGCGCGTCGCGATGCCGGACATGCAGATGGGCGTCGGCGCGCTCGCGCTGATGTGGGCCGTGATGATGGCGGCGATGATGGTTCCCGCCGCCGCCCCTTCCTACCTGCTGCACGCGCGCCTGTCGAAGAGCCAGCTCGCCTCGGCGGCCTACCTCGCCGGCTACCTCGGCGCCTGGGCCGCGGCCGGCGTCGCCTACGCGCTCGCGCACTGGGGCCTGCAGGCGGCCGGCCTGATCGGCGTGGGGATGAAGCTCGGCAGCGCGCCGCTCGGCGGCGCGGTGCTGATCGCGGCCGGTGCCTGGCAGTGGTCGCCGGCCAAGGCCGGCTGCGTGGCGCGCTGCCGCTCGCCGCTCGGCTACATGATGAACGAATGGCGCGCCGGCGCCGGCGGAGCTTTCGTCATGGGCCTGCGCTACGCCACCTGGTGCGTGGGCTGCTGCTGGCTCGTCATGGCGGTGCTGTTCGTGGTCGGCGCGATGAGCTTCTTCTGGGCGGCGGCGTTCTCGATCTACGTCCTGGCGGAGCGCCTGCTTCCGTTCGGACGCGCGTTCGACCGCGCCGTCGGCGCCGCGCTCGCCGCCTGGGGCGCGTGGCTGCTCGCCGCCGCGTTCGTCTGAGTCGTCGCCGCACGACAGCGTGCAAGCCATTTCCAGACGGAGATTAATAAAGGTTTAAGAATGCGCCGCTAGCCTCGCGGGCAATTCGCTCCCGCGTCCGTTCCCTTAAGGAGAACTTCCATGGCTCAGCAGCTCATTCCCGCGTCCGCCGCCGAATTGTTCGCCCATGCGCTCGCGATCGAGCGCGAGGCGCTCTCGCGCTACCACGAGTTCGCCGACTGGATGCAGGACCTGGGGATCGAGCGCGTAGGGAGCGTGTTCCGCGATCTCGAGCGGAGCGAGCGCGCGCACCTGGATGCCCTGGAGCGCAGCGCGGCGGGGCTCGACCTGCCCGAGATCTCTCCCTGGGAGTACGCCTGGTTCTTCACCGGGTCTCCCGCCTATATCGATCTCACCTTCCCGCTCATGCCGCAGACCCCGCGCGACGCGCTCGCGCTCGCCTGCGTGGCCGAGCGGCGCGCCGAGGAGTTCTTCCTGGTGGCGGCCAACCGGATCGGCGACGCGGTAGGCGTCAAGCTGGCGGTCGAGATGGCGCTCAAGGAGCACCGGCGGGTGGCCGAGATCGAGCGCGCGCTGCGCACGACCCCCGACCCGAGGCTCGACTGGGAGCTGCTGCACGACTGGGGCGTAAGCGGAGCGCCGCTGCACGGCGTGGACTGAGCACCGTTTGACGCCGGTCAAGACTCAGCTCGCGGTTCGGCGTAAGAGTCGACCCAGGCGCACGGGAGTGTCCATGGGGGTGCAGGCGGAAATCGGCGGAGGCGTTGCGGCGCTGTACGCGCATGCGCTCGCGATCGAGCGCGAGGCGGCGGCGCGCTACCGCGAGTTCGCCGAGCGCATGGCGGACGAGGGCAACGACGGCGTGGCGAAGCTGTTCGGCGAGCTGGCCGCGTACGAGGGCGAGCACGCGCGGGCGCTTGAGAGCGAGTGCGCCGGCATGATGCTGCCGCAGATCGCGCCGGCGGAGTTCGCCTGGCTCGACGCGGGCGCGCCGGAGACCGCGGCCCACGACCTGGTGTTCCAGCTCATGACGCCGCACGACGCGCTCGAGATCGCGCTCGAGGCCGAATTGCGGGCGCAGGCCTTCTTCGAGCAGGTTCTGGATCGCGCGGCCGACCCGCGCCTGCGCGATCTCGCGGCCGAGATGGCGCAGGAGGAGCAGGCGCACGCGGCATGGGTGCGCGAGGCGCTTGCGCGCACCCCGGACCCGCACGTGGACTGGGAGCGGGTCTTCGCCGCGCGCTAGCGCAAACTACATCTGGCGGAACAGCTCGGCGTAGAGGCGGCTGACCGGCAGCGTTTCCGCGCGATGCTTGAGGCGCAGAGCCAGCCGCCCGGCGTCGTCGCGCAGCGCTTCGGCCACTTCGTCCATGTTGACGATGCTGCCGCGGTGCACCTGGCGAAAGCGCTCCGCGGGCAGGCGCGCGAGCAGCTCCTTGAGCGGCATGCGGATCAGCGCCTCGCCGCCGTCGCGCGTGGCGACCGAGGTGTACTTGTCCTCGGCGCGGAAATAGCACACTTCCTCGAGCGAGATGATCCTGACCGAGTTGCCGACGCCCGCCTGGATGTGGCGCAGCGGCTCGCCACCCGGTGCGCGCGCCATCACCGTTCGCAGCTGCGCCAGCAGCGCGTCGAGCCCCGCGGGCCGCGCGAGCGCGCTCTTGAGCCGGGCGACGCAGCGCGCGAGCCGCTCGGCGGCGACCGGCTTGAGCAGGTAGTCCGCGGCGGCGAGCTCGAACGCCTTGAGCGCGAACTCGTCGTAGGCGGTGACGAACACCAGCGCCGGCGGGCGCGCGCCGGGCGCGATGCGGTCGGCGAGCTCCTCGGCGACCTCGAGCCCGCTCAGGCCCGGCATGCGGATGTCGAGGAAGGCCACGTCGGGACCGAGCTCGAGCAGCTTATCGAGCGCTTCGCCGCCGCTCGCCGCGACGTGCGCGATCTCGAGCTCGGGCCAGGCCTCGGCCAGCATCGACTTGAGCTGGGCCGCGAGCAGCGGCTCGTCTTCGGCGATCAAGGCGCGCGGCGTCATGCGCGCGCCTGTGGCAGGACGACGGTCGCGGTGACGCCTCCGGCGGCGTTGTCCTTCAGCTCGAGCGCCGCGCCGGGGCCGTACAGCGCGGCCAGCCGCTCGCGCACGTGTGCGAGACCGACGCCGCCGCCGGCGGAGCGCGCAGCGCCGAGGCCGACGCCGTCGTCCTCCACGCTCAGCACCAGCGTCGCGCCGTCGCGGCGCGCGTGCACCGCGACGCGGCCGCCTTCGACCTTCGGCTCCAGGCCGTGCTTGATCGCGTTCTCGACCAGCGGCTGCAGCAGCATCGGCGGCAGCGGCGCGGCGGCGAGCGCCGCGGGCAGGTCGAGCCTGAAGTCGAGCCGCGGCCCCATGCGGATCGCGAGCAGCTCGAGGTAGCCCGAGAGCAGCGCGAACTCGTCGCCCAGGGTGTGGCGCTCGCGGCGCGCCGCGGCGAGCGAGGCGCGCAGGTAGTCGTTGAGGTGGCCCAGCATGACGCGCGCGCGGGCCGGATCGCCGGCGATCAGGGCGTCGAGGTTGGCGAGCGTGTTGAACAGGAAGTGCGGCTCGATCTGCGCCTGCATCAGCCGCAACTGCGCCTCGAGCGCGCGCCGCTCGACCGCCTCGGCGTGCGCGCGTGCGTTGGCGAGGCGCGCGCGATTCCAGAAAAACCACGATCCGAGCAGGCCTCCCCAGAGGGTGAGCACGATGGTCTTGCCTGCATCCGGCCCGCCCAGCGCGGCCGGCCGCCAGGGATAGCCGAGGATCGCCGCCGCCAGCGCGGTGCCGCCGAAGTAGCCCACCAGCATGCCGGGCGCGGCAAGGCCGAGCAGAACGCCGAACGAGCCCATGCCGCGCGGCCAGAAGGCGCGCCGCAGCAGGTCGACCGTCAGGAACACCAGCATCCCGATGCACTGGCTGAACACGAAATTGTCGAGCAGACCGGAGTCGCGCTGCACCAGCGTGATCGAGAGCGCGACGAGGGTGTTGAACGCGGCGACGATCGCCGCGTTGCGCGGAAGTGTGGCGAAGGTGCGCATCACGAGAGCAGATTGTCCCCTAGATCAGGCCTAGGCTGACCCAGCAGCCGGTGGCGAAGGCGCAGCTCATGGACGCCACTGTCCGCGCCGGGCGGTGCGCCCGCCAGGGGATTGCGACGAAGCGCGGGATGCGGGGGGCGAAGCGCGGCTGCAAGCGCCGGACGGTATGATCGCGGCATGGACGCCGGCCGCGAATGGTGAGCGAGCTGTTCGCGCGCCACTGGGTGACGCTGCATGGCGCGGTCGGCGTGCATCGGTTGACCAGGATCAATACCTGACGCCCCCCGGAAGAGGAATCTTGGTCTAGTGTGACGGTGCGGAGGTCCTACAAGATGGCCTCGGACCAGATTCTCGCGTTTGTCCTCGCTGGCGGCGAAGGGACCCGGCTGCATCCGCTTACCCGCGAGCGCGCCAAGCCCGCGCTGGGCTTCGCGGGCGGCTATCGGTTGATCGATTTCGTCCTCAGCAACCTGGTCAATTCGCGCGTCGGCTCGATCTACGTCCTGGCCCAGTACAAGCCGGACACGGTTGTCGCGCACATCGCCGCCGTCTGGGGGCCGCGCATCCGCGTGCTCCTGCCGCGCTCGGGCAACGGCCAAGGCTACACGGGCACGGCCAGTGCGGTACTGCAGAACATGGACGTGGTGGAGCGCGACAAGCCGGGCCTGATCGCGGTGTTCGCGGCCGACCACGTCTATCGCATGGACGTGCGGCAAATGGCGGCCTTCCACCGCGCGCGCCGGGCGCAGGTGAGCGTGGCGGCGGTCGCGGTGCCGATCGAGAGCGCGCAAGCGTTCGGCGTCATCGCCGCGCAGCGCGACGGCCTGGTGCGCGAGTTCCAGGAAAAGCCGCACCGGCCGCGGCCGCTGCCGGGCGACGCGAGCCGCGCCTATGCGTCGATGGGAAACTACCTGTTCGATCCCGGCGTGCTGGCGCAGGCGCTGCGCGAGATGCAGCAACGCGGCGGCACCGACTTCGGCCACGACGTCCTGCCGTACATGCCGGCGCGCTACCGCGTGCTCGCCTACGACTTGGCCGAGAACGTGCTGCCCGGCGTGCGGCCCTACGAGGAGCCGGCCTACTGGCGCGACGTCGGCACGCTGGCGGCGCTGATCGCGGCGCGCCGGGACGTCCTCGGCGCGCGCCCGCGCTTCAAGCTGCGCAACCCCAGCTGGCCGATTCACGGCCGCCCGGACGAGGAGCGCAACGCCGCCTAGACCGCGCTCGGGCCGCAGCCGAGCGTACACTTGGGCGCATGGGCGATTATCCGGAGATCACCTTTCGCCTCCTGGTCGCGCTGCTGTTCGGCGGCCTGGTGGGAATGGAACGCAGCTACCACGGCCGACCGGCCGGGTTTCGAACGCATGCGCTGGTCTGTCTCGGCTCGGCGCTGCTGATGCTGGTCACGGTCTACGAGGGCCAGTGGTTCGGGCCGCACGCCACGGGGCGCTCGACGATCGACCCGACGCGCATAGCGCAGGGCATCATGACCGGGATCGGTTTCCTGGGCGCCGGCGTGATCATGAAGGAAGGCCTGTCGGTGCGCGGGCTGACGACCGCCGCCTCGATCTGGGTCACCGCCGCGATCGGAGTCCTGGTGGGAATCGGCTTCTATTTCCCCGCGGCGCTCGCCGCGGCCATGACTCTCGGCACGCTGTCGGCGTTCCGCTGGCTGGAGAACCGCATGCCGAGCCAGTCCTATGCGCACTTCACGCTGAGCTTCGCGCGCGAGGCGCCGATGTCGGCGGGTGAGCTGCGCGCGCTGGTCGCCGGTTTCGGCTTCACCATCGCGAATCTGAGCTACCGCCTCACCGACGACGGCCGGCACTTCGAGTACCGCATGATCATCCGCACGCTCGACCCGGACAACCTGCGGCGCTTGTCGGAGGCCCTGATGCAAACCGCCACGGTGCTCGAGTTCCGGATTTCCCCCACCGGCGACTGAGCCGATGCACGACCTTCTCATTCGCAGCGCGACGGTGTACGACGGCAGCGGCCGACCGGGCGCGCGCGCGGACGTGGCGGTCGCGGGCGGCCGCATCGCCGCGGTGGGGCGGGTGAAGGAAGGCGCGCGGCGAATCGTCGACGCCGACGGCCTCGCGCTGATGCCCGGCATTGTCGACCTGCACACGCACTACGACGCCCAGGCGACCTGGGACCCGACGCTGTCGCCTTCGACCGCGCTCGGGGTGACCACGGCGGTGCTGGGCAACTGCGGCTTCGGCATCGCGCCGTGCCCGGCGCCGTTGCGCGAGACCATGGTGCGCAACCTGTCGGTGGTCGAGGGGATGGACCTCGGCGCGCTGCTCGAGGGCACGCGCTGGGAGTTCGAGACCTTCGCCGAGTACCTGGCGCAGCTGCGCCGGGCGAAGCTCTACGCCAACGTCGCGGTGCTGGCGCAGCACTCGACCATCCGCACCGCGGTCATGGGCGAGGAGGCCTCGACCCGCTCCGCGGCGCGCGCTGACGAGCTCGCGCTGATGCGCGCGCTGGTGCGCGAGGCGCTGGACAACGGCGCGATCGGCTTCGCCTCCTCGTTCTCGCCCAACCACAGCGGCTGGGGCGGGCGGCCGATGCCCTCGACCATCGCGACCGACGGCGAGCTGAAGGCGCTCGCCAGCGCGCTCGGCGAGGCGCGGCGCGGCGTGTTCGTCATGGCCACCGGGTCGCGCGCCACGCCCGAGTACATGGAGGAAATCGCGGCCGAGACCGGCCGGCCGGCGTTCATGGTGACGGTGCTGACGATGTACAACCACGCCGACCCGGAGCGGGCGATGACCTACTACGAGAGGTGCGCTGCGGCGTTCGAGCGCGGGCACGAGGTCTACATCCACACCAGCTGCCAGCCGCTTTCGTTCGACTTCACGCTCGAGGATCCCTACCTGCTGTACTCGCACGACGCGTTCGACCGGGTGAAGCAGGCGCGGCCGGAGGAGCGGGCCCGGATTTACGCCGATCCGGAGTTCCGCGCGCGCTTTCGCCGCAACCTCGCGCACCCGGGCCAGGGCATCCTGTTCTACGGCGACTGGTCCAAGGTCGAGGTCGAGGGCGTCTCCGTGCTGGAGCTCGCGCACGAAGCGGGCAGGGACCCGCTCGAGGTCTTCTTCGACCTGCCGGCCGACACGCCGTTGGTGGCCAAGTTGTTCCAGAACGACGACGACGGCGTCGCGCCGCTGCTGCGCCACCCGGCGGGCGTGGTCGCGCTGTCGGACGCGGGCGCGCACCTCATCTTCCTGTGCGACGCCGGCTTCGGGCTGCATTTCCTCGCTCACTGGGTGCGCGACACCGGGACCTTCACCCTCGAGGAGGGCGTGCGCCGCCTCACCAGCGACCCGGCGGCGAAGTACCGCATCGCCGGGCGCGGGCGCATCAAGCCGGGATTCGCCGCCGACCTGCTGCTGTTCGATCCGCTTGCGGTCGGCGTTTCCGCGCTCGAGCGCGTCGCCGACCTTCCCGGCGGGGGCGCGCGCATGGTCCGCCGACCCAGGGGCGTGGCCGGCGTGTGGGTCAACGGCGAACAGGTGTTCGCCGGCGAGAAGGTCCTGCGCCTCAAGGCCGGACCGGGCCAAGTGCTCGACCGCTTCGACGCCTGAGCGTTTTGCGCTACTCCAGCAGCAGCCGGTTGACGCGCTTGACGAACGCGGCCGGGTCGTCGAGCTGACCGCCCTCGGCCAGCAGCGCCTGGTCGAACAGCAGCCGGGCCCAGTCGGCGAGGTGCGCCTCGTCGCCCGCCATGCGCGCGACCAGCGGATGGTCCGGGTTCAACTCGAGGATCGGCTGCGAGGCCGGCGCCTTCTGCCCGGCGGCCTTGAGCAGGCGCTGCAGGTGCCCGCTCAGGTCGTGCTCGTCGGCGACCAGGCAGGAAGGCGAATCGGTCAGGCGCAGGGTCACGCGCACGTCCTTGACCCGCTCGCCGAGCGCGGCCTTGACCTTTTCCACCAGCGCCTTGTACTGCTCGGCGGTCTTGTCCTGCGCCGCCTTCTCGTCGGCGTCGGCGAGCGCGCCGAGATCGAGCCCGCCGCGCGCGACCGACAGCAGCGGCTTGCCGCCGAATTCGGTCAGGAAGCCGACCATCCATTCGTCGACCCGGTCCGACAGCAGCAGCACCTCGATGCCTTTCTTGCTGAAGATCTCCAGGTGCGGGCTCGCGCGCGCCGCGTCGAAGCTGTCGGCGGTGACGTAATAGACCTTGTCCTGGCCGGGCTTCATGCGGGAGACGTAGTCCGCGAGCGAGACGCTCTGCTCGGCCGAGCCGGCGGCGGTGCTCGCGAAGCGCAACAGCTTCGCCAGCGCGTCGCGGTTGGCGGCGTCCTCGCCCAGGCCTTCCTTCAGCACCTGGCCGAACTCGTTCCAGAACGTGGCGTATTTCTCCTTCTGGTTCTCGGCGAGGTCCGCGAGCAGCGCGAGCACGCGCTTGGTGCAGCCTTCGCGGATCGATTTCACGTCGCGCGACTGCTGCAGGATCTCGCGCGAGACGTTGAGCGGCAGGTCGGCCGAGTCGATCACGCCGCGCACGAAGCGCAGGTAGGCCGGCAGCAGCTGCTCGGCATCGTCCATGATGAACACGCGCCGCACGTACAGCCGCACGCCGCGCCGCTGCTCGCGGTCCCAGAGGTCGAACGGCGCGTGCTCCGGGATGAACAGCAGCTGGGTGTACTCGGTGCGGCCCTCGACCCGGTTGTGGGTCCAGGCGAGCGGCTCGCCGAAGTCGTGCGAGACGTGCTTGTAGAACGCCTTGTACTGCTCGTCGCTGATCTCGCCCTTGGGCCGCGCCCACAGCGCGCTCGCCTGGTTGACCGTTTCCCACTCGCCGTCGTCCTTCTTCATCCTGATCGGGAGCGAGATGTGGTCCGAGTAGCGGGTGACGATCTCGCGCAGCTTCCAGCCCGAGAGCAGCTCGTCCTCGCCCTCGCGCAGGTGCAGGGTGACGTCGGTGCCGGCGCCGTCGCGTTCGGCCGGCTCGACGCTGAACTCGCCTTCGCCGTCGCTCTCCCAGCGCACCGCTTGCGGCGCCGGCAGCCCGGCGCGGCGCGTGACGACCGTGACCCGGTCGGCGACGATGAACGAGGAATAGAAGCCGACCCCGAACTGGCCGATCAGCTGCGCGTCCTTCTGCTGGTCGCCGGAGAGGCTGGCGAGGAACTCGCGCGTGCCCGAGCGCGCGATGGTGCCCAGGTGCTCGACCGCCTCCTCGCGCGACATGCCGATGCCGTCGTCCGACACGGTGATCGTGCGCGCCGCCTTGTCGAGCGCGATGCGGATCGACGGCTCGCCCCGGCCTTCGAGCAGCTCGGGCCTGGCGATCGCCTCGAAACGCAGCCTGTCGCAGGCATCCGATGCGTTGCTCACCAGCTCGCGCAGGAAGATCTCCTTGTTGCTGTACAGCGAATGGACCATGAGGCGCAGCAGTTGCTTCACCTCGGCCTGGAACCCCAGCGTCTCCTTATCCGCGCCCACGATCGCCTCCTGCATGATTCTTTCGCGGCGCGTATGATAAATTGATTCATGGCCTCCGGTCGCATCGTGCTGAAGCGGATCGCCGGCGCCCTCGGCGCCGAGGTGAGCGGGGTCACCCTGTCGCAGCCGATGCCCGCGGAGACCCTGGCCGAGCTGCGCAACGCCTGGCTCGAGCACCAGGTGCTGTTCTTCCGCAGCCAGGACCTGACCCCAGAGCAGTTCATGGAATTCGCCAGCAACTGGGGCGACCCGGTCGAATACCCCTTCGTGCGCGGCATCGAGGGCTTCCCCGAGATCATCGAGGTCAAGAAGCTCGAGCACGAGACGGTGAATTTCGGCGGCATCTGGCACTCCGATACCGCCTATCTCGAGCAGCCGCCGATGGCCTCGATGCTGCTCGCGCGCGAGCTGCCGCCCTACGGCGGCGACACCCTGTTCGCCAACATGTACCTCGCCTACGAGACCCTGTCCCAGGGCCTCAGGCACACGCTCGAGAACCTGCGCGCGGTCAACTCGTCGGCGCGCGCCGACGTCACCCGTACGCGCGAGGACCGCATCAAGTCCGACGGCAAGGCCGAGGAGAAGCGCGAGCTCGTCGCCGAGCACCCGGTGGTGCGGGTGCACCCCGAGACGGGAGGCAAGGCGCTGTACGTCAACGTCGCCCACACCGTGCGCTTCGTGGGCTGGAGCGAGGAGGAGTCGCGGCCGCTGCTGGAATACCTTTTCCGCCACCAGGTCAGGCCCGAGTTCACCTGTCGCTTCGTCTGGAAGCCGGGCTCGATCGCGCTGTGGGACAACCGCTGCACGCAGCACAACCCCATCAACGACTACCCCGGCTACCTCCGCCTGATGCACCGGATCACGCTCGCCGGCGACGTGCCGCGCTAGTTCATACGGTCGAAGATGAGGCAGGTCGTGGTGGCATGGGCATACAGCTTGTCGTCAGCCCCGACGAGCCGGCCTTCGGCGGTGGCGACCTGCCGCCCGGCGTGGATCACGCGTCCTTCGGCGCGCACCAAGGGCACCGCATCGGTCAGCGCGCGGACGATGTTGAGCTTCAATTCCAGCGTGGTGTAGCCCTTGCCGGCGGCCAGGGTCGAATGCACCGCGCAGCCGACCGCCGAGTCGAGCAGGGTGGCGAACCAGCCGCCGTGCACGCTGCCCATGGGGTTGTAGTGCTTGGTGCGCGGCCGGCCCTGAAACACGGCCAGACCGCGTTCGATCCGGATCGGCATGAAGTCGAGCGTGTCGCCGATCGGGGGCCGCGGCAGGCGCCCGGCGAACATCGCTTCGAACACCTCGAGGCCGGACAGGCCGGCCACCTGTTCGGGGCTCGCCCAGCCGACCTCGGCCGATAGCTTCGCGGCGACTTCCTTTTCTTCTTCGCGCCAGCGGGCGAGCGTCGATTCCGGGTTCATTGCCGGACGCCGATTACCGCCACCTCGCGCAGCTCCGCGCGCAGCGCCGCGGCGCGCTCGACGCCGAACTGGGCCTCGAACTGGGCCTGCGCGTTCGCCCAGAGCTTGGCCGCCCGGCGCAGGCGGTCGATTCCCGCCGGCGTGAGAGCGAGCTCCTTGCGGCGCTTGTCGGTGGCTCCTTGCTTGATCGCGATCAGGCCGTCGCGCTCGAGGGGCAGGATGTTGCGCCCGAGCGTCGTCCGGTCGATGGCCATTTCGGCGGCGAGCCGGTTGATCGTCATGGGACCCAGGCGCCTGAGATTGACCAGGATCGAGAACTGGGTCGTGCGCAGGCCCGCCGCCGCGAGGTGCCGGTCGTAGAGCTGCGTCGCCTGGCGCGCCGCCCGGCGGAGCGCCAGGCAGTTGCAGAGCTGCGGTCCGGACTGCGTTTCAGAGCTCATCGGTTTCTCCTGCTTGACATTAGGAGTATATGCTCGCATTATATGCGCATATACACCTATTGCAACCATCACGCTACAACCGAAAGGGTGACCCCATGAAGATCCAAGGTTCCGTCGCGTTCGTGACGGGCGCCAATCGCGGCGTCGGGGCCGCGTTCGCGCGCGGCCTGCTCGCTGCCGGCGCGGCCAAGGTCTACGCCGCGGCGCGCGCGTGAACGGCGCGCCGCCGGCCGCGGCTTTGGCCGTCAGCCGCCGAAACGCGGCCAGAGCCCATGACCACCCACCGGATCAAATGACTCCCCCCGTAGCGGACCGCATTGTCGACCCGCTGCTCACGGTGCCGATCCTGCCGACGCTGGTGCGATTCGCGCTGCCCAACATGGGCGCAATGCTGGCCACCGCGCTGGCGGCGATCGCCGAGACGACCTACGTCGGCAAGCTCGGCGTGGCCTCGCTGGCCGGGATGGCGCTCGTATTTCCGATGGTGATGCTGCAGATGATGCTTTCTGGGGGTGCGATGGGCGGCGGCGTGTCGTCCGCCGTGAGCCGCGCGCTCGGTGCCGGCGACAGCGCGCGCGCGAACGCCCTTGCCGTGCACGCGATGTGGATCGGGTTGTCGGCGGGAGCGCTGTACACCGTGCTGATGCTCGCCCTGGGGCCGGCGATGTTTGCCGCGCTGGGCGGCCGCGGCGAGGCGCTGGCGCAGGCGGTCGCGTACTCGAGCGTCGCGTTCGTCGGCTCGCTCGGCGTCTGGCTCATGAACACCTTCGCCTCGGTGATCCGCGGCGCCGGGAACATGCCGGTGCCGTCGGCGACTTTCTTTGCGGTCGCCCTGCTGCAGGTGCTGGTCGGCGGCGCACTGGGTCTCGGCTGGGGACCGTTTCCCCGCCTGGGCATGCCTGGCGTCGCGGCCGGGCAAGTGGTGGCATACGCGCTGGGCGCGGTCTTCCTGTACGCCTACCTGCGTTCGCGCCGCTCGCGGGTCCGGCTGTCGCTGCGCGCCACGACGCTGCGGCGCGAACTGATGCGCGACATCCTGAAAGTGGGTGCGCTCGCATGCATCTCGCCGCTGCAGACGGTGCTCACGATCCTGATTCTCACTCGGCTCGTCGCGCAATTCGGCACCACTGCGCTGGCCGGCTACGGTATCGGCACCCGGCTCGAATTCCTGCTCATCCCCATCGGATTCGCCGTCGGCGTGGCATCGGTGCCGCTGGTCGGCATGGCCATCGGCGCGCGCAAGATCGCTCGCGCCCGGCGCGCGACCTGGATCGCGGCGGGACTCGCAAGCGCGCTGCTCGGCGCGCTCGGGCTCGCGGTGGCCGTCGCCCCCGATTTGTGGACTGCTCGCTTCACGCAGGCGCCGCAGGTGCTCGCCTCGGCCGCGCTCTACTTTCACTGGGCAGGCCCCTGCTATGCGCTGTTCGGACTGGGGCTTTGTCTTTATTTCTCGGCGCTCGCCGCCGGCAAGGTCGGCGGCCCGGTGCTCGCCGGCACGCTGAGGCTTTTCCTGATCGCGATCGGCGGCTGGATTCTCGCCGCCGCCCATACGCCGCCGTGGACGATTTTCGCGCTTGTCGCGCTCGGGATGGCGGCCTATGGACTCGCGTCAGTCATCGCGGTGCGGTACACGATATGGGGCAAGGAGATTTGAATGATGAGCAAGAACGATATTGGCGTCGCCCTGGTTACCGGGGCATCTTCAGGCATTGGACGGGCAACGGCCAAGGCGCTCAAGGATGCGGGTTACAGCGTGTTCGGAACCAGCCGTAAAGCGGTCGCCGAAAGCTCCGACGGCATCAAGATGCTGATCTGCGACGTGACCGATGATGCTTCGGTGCAGAAAATGGTGGCCGAGGTCTTGAAACTGGCAGGGCGCATCGACCTGCTTGTCAATAATGCCGGCATTGGCTTGCTCGGCGGTGCAGAGGAGTCCTCTAGCGCGCAGGCTCGGGCGTTGTTCGATGTGAACGTCTTCGGTATCACCCGCGTGACAAACCGCTCGACCACGAACTGCGCACATTCGGAATTCGGGTTGTGGTGGTCGAGCCGGGACTTACTCGGACCTCGTTCGAAGCGAGCATAACAAGGCCCGATCGGCCGCTTGCGGTCTATGACTCCGTGCGCGCTGACATGGAAGCGCTGATGCGCGAGGGCGTGAGCGCAGGCGACGCCCCCGAAGTTGTGGCGAGTACGGTATTGAAAGCTGCGACCGACGCGGCCCCGAGAAGGCGCTACACCGCCGGCAAACAGGCGGGCCAAGTCCGTTTCTTGCGCCGATTCCTCCCCGAATCCACGGTCGACAAGGCCCTGCGCAAGCACAACAACCTGCCGATCTGAACCGGGACTGTACTGTCATGAAGATGGAAGGCTCGATCGAATTCACCGTTACCGAGCGGACCAAGGACCGCGTCGTCTCCGAGATGCCCGTTACCGCGGGGATCAGGAATCCGTTCGGCGTCGTTCACGCCGGTGCAATGCTGTGGCTCGCCGACGTGACCGCGACCATTCTCGTCATGGGGCCGGAGCAGGCGTCGGAAGACATGAAAGGGTTCCCGCTCGCCATCAGCCTCAATGCCAATTTCCTTGGCAATCAGAAAGAGGGTTCATGCAAAGCTGTCTCCGCCTATGTGAAGCGCGGCCGCACGGTGAGCGTGGTGCGCACGGCTGTCTACGGCGCCGGAGACAAGATCCTTGCAGATGTCACCACGAGTCACGTCCTATCGAAATAGGAAGGCCTAGAGCGGGTGAGTATAGTTAGGGCCGGGTCACTCACGCCATGCTGCGCCTGTTCCTCGCCCTCAACGCCCGCCTCGCGCACCAGCGCGGGCGGGCGCTGCTCTCGGTGGCCGGGATCGCGCTCGGGGTGGCGCTCGGCTTCGGCGTGCAGCTGGTCAACCGCGCCGCGGTCGACGACCTGGCCGCCGCGGTGCGCGCGGTGGCGGGTACGGCCGACCTGGAAGTGCGCGGCGCGCGCGCCGGCTTCCCCGAGGCGCTGTACGCGAAGATCGCGCGCCTGCCCGGCGTCGCGCTCGCGAGCCCGGCGCTCGACCTGCAGGCCGGCGTCGCCGGCACCGAGCGCACGCTGCGCGTGCTCGGAGTGGACGTGCTGCGCGCGGCGCGCATGCATCCGCGCCTTTTCGCCGGGCTGGGGCAAGGGGCGCGCCTCGCGCTGCTCGAGCCGGACTCGGTGCTGCTCTCGGCCGGCGCCGCACGCGAGCTGGGCCTGAAGAAGGGTGGACCTATTGCGCTGGTGGTGGGCCTGGAGCGGGTCGAGCTGCGCGTCGCCGGCGTGCTGCCGGCCGCCGCGCTTCCGGGCCGCGCCGCGCTCACCGACGTCGCCACCGCGCAATGGCGGCTCGGGCGCCTGGGCGAGTTGAACCGGATCGACCTGCGCCTCGCGCCCGGCGTCGCGCGCGAGGCGATGCGCGAGCGCATCGCGGCGCTGCTGCCCGCGGGCAGCTATGTCGTGCCGGTGGAGACCGCGGCCGCGGACAGCGCCGACCCGTCGCGCGCCTACCGCGTCAACATGAACGTGCTCGCGCTGGTGGCGCTGTTCACCGGCGGCTTCCTCGTGTTCTCCGCGCAGGCGCTCGAGGTCGCGCGCCGGCGCGGCGAGCACGCCCTGCTGCGGGTGCTCGGGTTGCCGCGGCGCGGCGTGGCGCGGCTGGTGCTGATCGAGGCGGCGGTGGTCGGCCTCGCGGGCAGCGCGCTCGGGCTCGCGCTCGGCTGGGGCCTGGCCAAGCTTGCGCTGCGCTTCAGCGGCGCGGACCTGGGCGCCGGGTTCTTCCGCGGCGTGTCGCCCGAGCTCGCATTCGACTGGCGCATGGCGCTGGCGTATCTCGCCGCCGGCAGCGCGATCGCGCTCGCGGGCGCGGCGCTGCCAGCGCTCGACGCCGCGCGCCGGCCGCCCGCGCGCGCGCTCAAGGCGGGCGACGAGCAGGCGATGTTCGGCTCCCTGGTGTCAGCCTGGCCCGGGCTCGCGCTGCTCGCGGCGGGCGCGCTCATGACGCGGCTCGGGCCGGTCGGAGGGCTGCCGTTGTTCGGCTATGCCGCGATCGCCTGCGTGCTGCTCGGCGGCATTGCGCTCATGCCGCGCCTGGCGCAGGCGGTGTTCGACGCGCTGCCGCCGCCGCGGCGCGTGCCGGCGGCGCTCGCGCTCGAGCAGCTGCGCGGCGCGCCCGGCCAGGCGATGGTGAGCCTGGCCGCGATCGTCGCCAGCTTCTCGCTCATGGTCGCGATGGCGATCATGGTGGCCTCGTTTCGCGAGTCGGTGAGCGACTGGCTCGACCGGGTGCTGCCGGCCGACTTCTATTTCCGCACCACCCAGAGCGGCGACACCGCGTATCTGGATCCCGCGTTCGAGCGCGCGGTGCTGGCGCTGCCGCAGATCGCGCGCGCCGAGTTCATGCGCACCTCGCGCGTCGCGCTCGACGCGCGCCGGCCGCCGGTCGCGCTGCTGGCGCGCGACCTGCCCAGGGCCGGGGTGGAGCAGACCTACCCGTTGGTGGGCGCGCGCTACGAGCCGCGGGCCGGCGACCCGCCGCCGGCCTGGGTGAACGAGGCGGTGGCGGAGATCTACGGCTACACCCCCGGCAAGCGCATCGAGCTGCCGCTCGCCGGCGCGCGCCATCCCTTCGTGGTCGCCGGCGTGTGGCGCGACTACGCGCGCCAGCAGGGCGCGATCATCATCGAGCGCGGCGAATACGCGAAGCTGACCGGCGACCGGCGCGCGAACGACGCCGCGCTCTGGGTGACGCGCGGCGCGCGCGTCGACGGCGCGGTCGCGGCGCTGCGCGCGCTGCCCGGCGGCCGGCAGCTCGAGATCTCCACCCCGGGCGAAATCCGCAGCGCGTCGCTGCGCATCTTCGACCGCAGCTTCGCCATCACCTATGCGATCGAGGCGGTCGCGGTGCTGGTCGGCATGTTCGGCCTGTCCTCCAGCCTGGGCGCGATCGTGCTCGCGCGCCGGCGCGAGTTCGGCATGCTGAGGCACCTGGGCATGACGCGCGGCCAGATCGGCGCCATGCTCGCCGCCGAGGGAGGACTGCTCGCGCTGCTCGGCGCCGCGGCGGGCATGCTGGTCGGCTTCGCGATCGGCGAGATCCTGATTCACGTCGTCAACCGCCAGTCGTTCAACTGGGGCATGGAGACCCACCTTCCATATGGAATGCTCGCCTCGCTCACGGCGGTGCTGATCGCGCTCGCCGCGCTCACCGCATGGCTCTCCGGGCGCGAGGCGATGGGCATCGGCGCCGTGCGCGCCGTGCGGGAGGACTGGTGAGGCGGCGGGATTTCATGTCGGGGTTGGTTTTACTTGGGTTTACTCAAGACCTGATTGCGAAAGAAATTTCTTTTCCTCAGGTCGTCCCCGATCGCCCGCTTCGTTTCCCGCACGACCACGGCGCGCATCCGGACTTCCGCACCGAGTGGTGGTACGCCACCGGTTGGCTCGCCACCGAATCGAACCAGCCGCTCGGCTTCCAGGTTACGTTCTTCCGCAGCCGGCTTGCGTTCGCGACCGAAAACCCGAGCGCCTTTACCCCGCGTCAGATCGTGTTCGCCCACGCCGCGCTGTCCGATCCTTCGTTCGGGCGCCTGCGCCACGACCAGCGCGCCGCGCGCGCAGCGCTCGGTCTCGCCGGCGCCGCCGGGGAGACCACGAATGCGTGGATCGACGACTGGCGCTTCAGCCTCGACGGCGAAACCTACCGCGCCGCCATCCCCGCGCGCGACTTCGCCCTCGACCTGAGCCTCGCCGCCCACGCTCCGCCGCTGCTCGAAGGCGACGCCGGCGTCAGCCGCAAGGGCCCGCGCCCCGGCGAGGCGAGCTACTACTACAGCCGCCCCCAGCTCGAGGTGCGCGGCACGATCGAGCGCGGCAAGGGCAGGGAACCAGTCACCGGCAGCGCCTGGCTCGACCACGAATGGTCGAGCAACTACCTCGCTCCCGAAGCCGCGGGCTGGGACTGGTGCGGCATCAACCTGGAAAGCGGCGGCGCCCTCATGGCCTTCCGCATAAGAAGCAAGAACGGTGGCGTCGTCTACGCCGGCGGCACCCTCAAGACCGAAAACAACGTCACTAAATTCGCCCCCGTCCAGATCACATTCGCTCCCCTGCGCACCTGGCGCTCCCCGCGCACCAGCGTCGAATACCCCGTCGCCATGCGCCTCACCGCCGGCACCGAGACCTTCGACCTCGAGCCCCTCATGAACGACCAGGAGCTCGACTCGCGCGCCAGCACCGGCGTCATCTACTGGGAAGGCGCCGTGCGCGCGATGCAAGGCAGCAAAGTAGCCGGCCGCGGCTACCTCGAGCTCACCGGATACTGGAAGCCGCTCCGGATGTAGTGCCGCCTCCGTTCTACGGCTTTGCCGGGCCGCGTCGAGTTGCGCGATACTGGACAGCGCACGAGACGAGCGGAGGACGCGTGATCACGCACACCGGGGGTTGTCACTGCGGCAGGGTCAGGTTCGAGGTGACCGCGCCCGCCAAGATCCAGGTCTCGGAGTGCAACTGCTCGATCTGCTCCAAGTCGGGCTACCTGCACCTGGTCGTTCCCGCGGCGCGCTTCAAGCTCCTTTCCGGCAGCGAATCGCTTTCCACCTATACCTTTAACACAGGCACTGCCAAGCACCTGTTCTGCTCGGTATGCGGCATCAAGTCGTTCTACGTGCCGCGCTCGCACCCCGACGGCTTCAGCGTCAACGCGCGCTGCCTCGACCCGGGCACAGTGGAGGAGATGATCGTGCGTCAGACCAACGGCCGCGAGTGGGAGAAGGAGTATCCCAAGGGCAGGGATGAGTACGCGAACTGACGACGCGACCGACCAGGCCAGGATCAGCTGCGCGAAGTAATAGACCGGCAATCCCCAGACCTTGTTGCGGAAGCTCCTGGCGACGAACCGGTCGCGCGCCACGGCGACATCCGAGGCCGCGAACATGACGGCGCCGAGCAACACCTGCCAGCGGCCGGTCGCGGCACTGAAGCCGGCCGCGGCCGCGCACATGACGAGAATCGCCGCGAGGTAGGCCGCCACCGGAATTCTGTAGGCTGCCGCAAGGTGCGGCCACAGCCAGCGCCCGACCGCGATCCCGACGCCGAGCGCGGGCACAAGCGCAACCAGGAACGCCTCGAGCGAAAACGCGCCGGTGCAGAACGCCAGCGCGAAGCACAGATGAGCGATCAAAAAGGCGCCGAGACCCGCCAGAAAGGCACTGGACCGCCTGGACAGCAGCGCCGCATCGCCGAGCCAGCTCAGGGCCAGGGCGGCGAGGATCCACCGGCCGTAGACCGAGGCGGGCGCATCGAGCGAGAGCGCGAGCAGGACGAACGCCGAGCTCGCGCCCAGCTTGAGAACCGCGCGCGCGACCGGCCTCGCAAACCGTTCGGCGAGAAGCAGGCCGGCGACCGCGGCCAGGCAGGCGATGGTGAGGGCCTGGGCCAAACGCCTAATGACTACGCATCTGGTTGCCTCTAAATACAGATACTTCTAGCATTCCGCGCATGCAGGCCAATCAGTAGTTAGGCCAACGTAGCAAGAGGTGATCGTTATGAAACGCTCTTATTGCTTCCTCGCAATTTCTCTTGTCGCAGTACTTATGGCGGGATTCCCTTCTGCCCGCGCTGGTATATCCGGAGACAAATACACCAGTCCACGAGGCTGGTTTAGTGTCCGGACGCCAAAATCAACTAACCCGTTTAGTGTGCCGTATTCCGTTGACGAAGATAGTCAGAATACTTCGGATGCAAACTATGACGTCGTCACGTTTTCGGTCAAGGATTTTGGTGAATTGCTCATCGCGGGCGTTGACAATTTTCCCGATGAGTTCATCGAAGCCAACATGAAGATGGACGATCACCGAACGGTATTGTCGAAGCTTTCAAATATGGCGCTAAATATCGCGCGACACGGCCAAGGCTTTGCAGCAAGACCGAAAGTGATCGAGGAACAGTATCTGAACACTCCCTACGGCGTAGCTCTTGTCCGGGTATTCTTTCTAGAAAAAGGCTCGTTGCTCGTGCACGCCACTGGGCGCATGCCCACCGCAGCGGATGCTTCTGATACCGCAATCGCGGTGATGGTGGCTATGCAAAAGAACAACTTTATCTATGCAGTCGCGGAAAACGACGCAGAAAGTGACGGCACGGATAAGAACAAGGAAGTACTTAGAGAGAGGATACAGTCGTTCTTTGGGGCCATAGCGGTGCATCGCTAATCGCCCTCCGAAAAGTAGCTGCCGTCGACGGGAAATCCCACCCGATCGTCGCCCGGAGTGGGCGCGACGCCGATACACTTTGGCCTTTCGCAAGCGAGAGCGCACGCCATGTCTGACACCAACAAGAGTTACTGGAACGACACGACCGTGAGCCTGCGCGTGGTGGAGTTGCGCGCGGCGGGGTTCGATCCGGCGCAGGCGGGCAAGCGCAATGCGGTGGTGACGGTGGGGAGTCCTTACACGAACGCGCACCGCTGCAACAACCGTGTGCGGCGGATCGCGGATCTGGTGGTGGAGGCGATCGGGGAGCGCGGCGGGCAGGGGCTGCTGGTGGGGGCGCCGGCGGTGTCGGATGCGCTGACGCAGGGGTCGGCGAGCGCGGGGTACAGCCTGGTGTCGCGCGAGCTGGTGGCGGATTGTTTCGAGCTGGGGCACCACGCGCATCACGGGCAGGCGATGGTGGTGATCTCGGGCTGCGACAAGAGCGGGGCGGCGGCGATGATGCCGCTCGCGCGCACGAACGCGTTCGGGCTGGTGGTGTATTCGGGCACGAGCTCGCCGGGGCAGGTGGATTTCGGGCCGTGGGCGGCGAAGGGCAACAACCTCACTATCCTCGATCACGGCGAGGCGCAGGCGGCGCGCGAGGCGGGGAAGATCGGGGACAAGGAGCTGCTGCAGATCGAGCGCGCGATCATGCCGGGCAGCGGGACCTGCGGCGCGATGTTCACCGCCAACACGATGAGCACGATCACCGAGGCGATGGGGATGATGCTGCCGCGCGGGGCGTCGCAGCCGGCGGACGTCGACGCGGCGAGCGACGTGCACGCGGACGTGAAGGCGCACGTGCGCGCGAGCGTGGAGGCGCTGTACGGGCTGATGGCGGCGGGGATTCGGCCGCGCGACATCATGACGCCGGAGGCGTTGGAGAACGCGATCGTCACCGCGTACGCGATGGGCGGCTCGACCAATATGTACCTGCACCTGCTCGCGATCGCGCGCGAGGCGGGGGTGCCGCTGACGGTCGAGCGCGTCGAGGCGGTGGGCGAGCGGGTGCCGCTGATCGGCAATCTGCAGCCGCACGGGCCTTACGCAATGGTGTCGCTGCACAGGATCGGCGGAGTGCCGGTGGTGATGAAGGAGCTGCTCGCGCACGGCTTCCTGCATGGCGGCGCGATGACGGTGACAGGGAAGACGGTGGCGGAGAACCTGCGCGACGCGCCGGCGCTCGCCGATCTGGGCGAGCAGGATATCGTGCGGCCGGTCGGGCGGCCGGTCGCGCCGCCGGGGCACCACCTCAGCGTCCTTAAAGGAAATCTCGCGCCCGAGAGCTGCGTACTGAAGCTCAGCGGCAAGACGCTCGCCGGCGGCGCGTTCCGCGGCAGGGCGAGGGTGTTCGAGAGCGAAGCGGACGCGCTGGCTGCGATCCGCGCCAACGCGATCGTGCCGGGCGACGTGGTGGTGGTGCGCAACGTCGGCCCTGTCGGCGCGCCGGGGATGCCGGAGATGGTGCACCTGACGATCCAGCTCCAGGGGCGCGGCCTGGGCAAGGACGTGGCGCTGATCACCGACGGCCGCTTCTCGGGCGTCTCGCACGGTGTCCTGGTGGGGCACATCTCGCCCGAGGCGGCCAGGGGCGGCCCGATCGGCGTCGTGCGGGACGGCGACACGATCGTGATCGATCCGCGCGCGCGCAGCCTGAACCTCGCCGTGGACCAGACCGAGATCGCGCGCCGGCTGGCGTCGCGCGAGCAGCCCGAGCGGCAGGAGCCCTTGCGCCCCGGGTCGGTGATGGACAAATACGTGCGCCTGGTCTCGTCGGCGCATTACGGTTGCGTACTCTGATGAGCCCTCCGGCGGACGCGCCTGGGAGCGAAATACCGCTCAGCATCTCGCGCGAGGCGCTGAACGAGCTGCCGATCAGGCGCTACGAGGGGCCGCTGTGCCTGCTCGAGGCGCCGGCGGACCTGGAGCGCGCGATGCAGGACATGCGCGGGGAAAGCGTGCTCGGCTTCGACACCGAGACGCGGCCCGCCTTCAGGCCCGGGGAGAGCTATCTCCCGTCCGTCGTGCAGTTCGCCACCGCGGATGCGGTGTATCTGCTGCAAATCCAGCAGCAGGACTATTCCGCTGCGATGCGGGAGATATTTGCGTCGGACAGGATCGTAAAGGCGGGCGTGTCGGTGGCCGACGACCTGCGCAACCTGAAGAAGCTTTTCGCGTTCGAGGAAAGAGCAGTGGTGGATCTGGGCAAGGTTGCGAAGCGCCACGGCCTGAAGCAGTCGGGCGTGCGCAATCTGACGGGGATCTTCCTCGGCACGCGGATCCCCAAGGGCACGAAGACGACCAACTGGGCCGCGCGTCGCCTCAGCCCGCAGCAGATCCTCTACGCGGCGACCGACGCCTGGGCCTGCCGCGAGCTCTATCTGCGCTTCAAGCAGCTGAACCTCGTTTCGCCTCGCTAACCCTTGTCCCGGGTTCACGACTCCAGCCGCGATCGCGATGGGTTACGGAGCGCGATGCCGCGCCGGCAATCCGTCCGATACCTACCTGGCCGTCTATTCCTCGCCGGGCATGATCGCGGACGAGAAGCAGCATTGGTGCTTCAAGGCCCAATCGCCGACGTGCCGGAGTAGCATTGTCGGCATTCGACGCGAGCGGGCACTGTGGACATCGAACAGTTCATGCGAGGGTACAAGGCGGCGTGGGAGCGGCGCGACGAATCGATGTTCGCGGCGCTCTTCGCGGCGGACGGGGAGTATCACAACACTCCGTTCGCGGTTCAGCGCGGCCACGCGCAGCTCGCCGAGTACTGGCGCCGGGTGAAGCTGCAGGAGGACGTCCGTGTCGACTACGAGGTGCTGGCCTCGACGCCGTCGGGCGGGATCGCGCACTGGCACGTGACTTACCGGGTGGCGTCGGAGGAGCTGTTCGCGATCTGGGCCAAGTCGACCGGCACGAACCTGGTGGCGCGCAAGCCCGGCGATCCGCTGCCGCGCATGGTGCTGGACGGCGTTCTGCTGGCCGAGTTCGAGGGCGGCCTGTGCCGCAAGGCGCGCATCTGGTGGCACAGCATGCCGCAGGCCTGATGGAGCAGCTCATGGACGACGACGCGAAACGGGCGGTGGCCCTGCTTGAGGAGCTGCGCGAGGGGCAGAAGCTGCAGCTCGAGCGCCAGCTCGAGGCGCTCGAGATCCAGCGCAAGCAGTTCGCCGCGATGCAGGAGCAGATGGCGCGCGCGGAGCGGATCCAGAGCAAGGCCGAGCTGCTGCAGGATCGCGGCGCGAGGCTGGTCCAGGGCGCGCGCAAGGTGTTCGTGGTGGTGGTGCCGGTGATCGTAGTGCTGATCGTGTACGTTTCCTGGCTGCTGTTCCGCACGCGGCACTACTGAGCCGGCAGGTACTGCTCCGGGTTCTTGACCATCAGGTTGTAGCTGATGCTGATGCGCGGCTCGTCCGACAGGTTCGGGTGCACGAAGTGCATCACGAACGCGGGCCACATCAGGATCATCCCGGCCGCGGGCGCGACGGTGAGCTCGGGCTCGGACTGGGGATCGTCGCGGATCGCGCCCATGTTGGCGACGCGCGGGTCGTAGAAGCTGATGCAGCCCGGGCGCACGTCGGCGCGGTTGCGCGGCGTCGCACGCGAATCCGGCACGCGCACGTAGTAGGTGCCGCTCAGGTAGGCGTGCGGGTGGTTATGCGGGTCGTGGTAATCGCCCAGCCGGTTGACGTTGGCCCAGCCGTGCAGGCTCCAGTCGACGGGGTAGGCCATCCCGGCGCGGCGGCAGTAGTCGGTCGCGGTCTTGTGGATGCACTGGCGCAGCCAGGCGACCGCCGGGTTGTCGAGCGCGAACAGGTTGCCGTCGCGGTAGGCGGTGGTCTGGTCGGGGCGCTCGCGCTCGCGCGCCAGGATCAGGCGCTCGAGCTCGGCGTTCGCCGGCCCGGGCGAGGGCAGGGCGCGCTCGAGGAATAGAATCGGCCACAGCTGCCGGAATCCGTCTTGGTCGGGTGCGCTCACACGGCGCACTCTACAGGCCCGGCCCAATGGATTGAAGAGGTTCTCATGCCCCAGCACATCGGCATCGTCGCCTGCTCCGCCGAGGGCGCGGCGCTGTGCTACACGACGATCTGCGTCGAGGGCCCGGCGCTGCTCGGGCGCCACGCGCACCCCGAAGTCTCGCTGCACGGGCATTCGCTCGCGGACTACATGGAGCGCATCTACCGCGACGACTGGCGCGGCGTGGCCGAGCTGATGCTCTCCGCGGCGGACAAACTGGCCGAAGTCGGAGCGCAGTTCCTGATCTGCCCCGACAACACCCTTCACCAGGCGCTGCCCTACGTGCTGCCGCGCTCGCCGCTGCCCTGGCTGCACATTGCCGAGGTGGTGGCCGACGAGGCCGCGGCGCGCGGCTTTCTCCGCGTGGGCCTCTCCGGCACGCGCTGGCTGGTCGAGAGCGAGGTCTATCCGGAGAAATTCGCTGCGCGCGGCCTCGAGTGGCTCCGCCCGGAGGCGGCGGAGCGCGAGGAGATGAACCGCATCATCATGGACGAGCTGGTGTGCGGGGTGTTCCGGCCCGAGGCGGCGGCGTTCTTTCAGCGGGTGTACGGACGCATGATGGGCGCGGGCTGCGACGCGGTCGTGCTCGGCTGCACCGAGATTCCGCTGATCATGAACGACTCGAACTCGCCGCTGCCGACGCTCGACTCGACGCGCCTGCTCGCGCGCGCGGCGCTGCGGCGCGCGGTGGGCGAGGGCGCGCCTCAGTCCGTGCGCGCGACGCGAAAGCCCACCACGGCGTAGCGGCCGGAAAGGTCGTGCACCTCGCGCCCCGCGGCGCGGATGGTGGACGCGGCGCAGTTCCAGGAGCCGCCGCGCATCACGCGGTCGACGCAGGTCCCGCTGAGCCAGGCGCTGCCGTCGTCCGGCGCGCCCTCGTAGTTGCGGTGCCAGCAGTCCTGCATCCACTGCCAGGCGTTGCCGTGCATGTCGTACAGGCCGAAGGCGTTGGGCGCGAAGCTGCCCGAGGGCGAGGTGTGCAGCCAGCGGTCCCTGCCCGCGACGGCCGGCGCGCAGCAGGGCTCGGTGCCGTAGTTGGCGCGCTCGTGGCTCGCTTGCGCGCCCCAGTAGTAAGGCGTCGTGGTTCCGGCGCGCGCGGCGTATTCCCACTGCGCCTCGCTCAGCAGCGCGTACGAGTGCCCGGTCTTGCGGCTCAGCCAGTGGGCGTAGGCCTCGCCGTCGTTCCAGCTCATGCACACCACCGGGTCGTGCTCGGTCTGCCGGAATCCCGGCCGGCGCCAGCCGGCCCTGCGGTCGTCGAACCAGCTTCCGTTCCTGCGGATCAGGCAGCCGGGGGCGACGCGGTAGCCGGACTCGGCGACGAAGCGCGCGAACTCGCCGCGCGTGGTGGCGTATCTCGCGACCGCGAACGGGCGCGCGAAGCTCACGCGGTGCTGCGGCCCTTCGTCCCCGGTCCGGTCGGGGTCGCTCACGGCCGAGCCCATGACGAAGCTGCCCGCCGGCACGACCACCATCACGGGGCAGACGTCGCAATCGCGGAAGGACGTGCCGGGTGCCAGCGCCGTCAGCAGCGCGACCGCCTGGGCTAGGAGCGGGCTGGGCACTGGCCGGCGCGGAGAAGTCTATGCGAAATCATCGTGAACCCGGGCGCCGGTCGCCGGTCGAACAACCTTCCATGAGCCATCCCGACACTTTAAGACAAAGCAAGGTTCCTGAAGTCACGCTTGCGTTCTGGATCATCAAGATCGCCGCGACGACGCTCGGAGAGACTGGCGGCGACGCGCTTTCGATGACGGTGCACCTGGGTTACGCGCTCAGCAGCGTGGTCTTTCTCGGCCTGTTCGCGGTCGGCGTCGTGGCGCAAATCCGGGCCAGGTCCTTCTCTCCATCGCTCTACTGGGCGGTGATCGTCGCGACCACGACGGCGGGGACGACCATGGCGGACTTCGCCGACCGCTCGCTCGGCGTCGGCTACGTCGGCGGCTCGCTGATCCTTCTCGCCGTTCTCGTGCTGGTGCTGGCGCTCTGGCGCGTCACCCTGGGTTCGATCTCGGTCGATCACATCACTTCGCCCCGGGTGGAGTCCTTCTACTGGGCGGCGATCCTGTTCTCGAACACGCTCGGCACCGCGCTCGGCGACTTCCTCGCCGACAGCTCGGGCCTGGGATACGAGGGCGGCGCGCTCGTGTTCGCGGCCGCCATCGTCCTGGTCGCGGGCGCGTATTTCTTCAGCAGCATGTCCCGCACCTTGCTGTTCTGGACCGCGTTCATCCTCACCCGTCCGCTGGGCGCGACGCTGGGCGATCTGCTCACCAAGCCCCATGCCCATGGCGGCTTCGACCTCAGTCGCTTCAGCTCGTCCTTGCTGATCGCCCTGTTCATCGCCGCCTGCGTCACATTCCTGCCGCAGCGGGCCGGGAGCCATCCGGGGCCGCGCTAGGCGCGGCAGCGTCAGCCCTCGGTGAGGGTGAGCAGGATGTCGGCGTACCAGGCGCAGTTCAGGCCGAGCGCCTCGTCGAGCTTCAGGTCGCGCGTGCCAACGTCCAGCCGCGCCGAGTGCACGCCGAGCAGGACCCAGGGCAGGTCGCCCTCGGCCGCGGCGCCCGCGGGCGCTCGCATCACGACCGGCGCGCCGCTGGTGCCGCGGTGCGTGCGCGCGTCGGTGAGGAAGTAGCCTTCGCCCTTGAAGCGCAGCCCGAACGAGGATGCGATCACCGCCTGCCGCACCACCGGCATGTGGTGCAGCGTGTCGTGGAAGCCGAGCGGAAAGCCGACCACCAGCAGCGAGGAGCCGACCTCGACCTGGGCCTCCGGGTCGGGCAGGTGCGCGGGCGTGAACGCGCGGTAGACCGCCGTTGCGGGCAGCGCGTCGCGCTCGAGCTCGATCGCCGCGACGTCGATCTCGCCCGCGCTGTCGAGGCCCTGGCGCCACAGGCTCTTGCCGTCGCGGTAGAGCGGGATCGAGAACCCGGTCGACTTCGCCATGTTGTCCGGATCGACGTGCAGCTCGATCTCGATCCGGTTCGGGTAGTGCTTGCTCGACTCGTCGCTCATCACGTGCCGGCTCGTCACCAGGAAAAGGCGTCCGTCGCGCTCGAAGAAGAAACTGCTCGCGTTGGTCAGTCTCCGCTCCATGTCGAAGGTGACCACGCGCGCCGCAGTGAGCAGGATCGTCTCGATCATCGCGTCAGGCGCGCTCGAGCGGCATGGTGTAGCACACGGCGTTGCCGTCCAGCACGACCGTGCCGTCGGCCAGAAGCACGCGCGTCTCGATCTCCGTGATCGGCTTGTCCTCGCGCACCTTGGTGACCTTGACCTCGCCGGTGATCGTGTCCCCCGGCCGCACCGGCGCCTTGAAGCTCCAGTTGACCTGCAGGAAGACCGTGCCCGGACCGGGAAGGTCCTCGGCCACGACCGCGTTCAGGATCGCGCTGGTCACGCCGCCCTGGACCACGATTCCGCCGAAGCGCGTCTTGCGCGCCGCCTGCTCGTCGTAGTGCAGCGGATTGCGGTCGCCGCTGATGTCGGTGAACAAGCCGATGTCGCGCGCCATCACCTCGCGCGAGCGCCGCGCCTCCTGCCCGATCTCGGGAACGCCGTTTGGCCATATCTCGCTCTTTACTCGCATTCAATTGCCCTCGCTCTTGTTGTCCGTATAGCCTAACCCGAACCTTTAGCGCCACGCCCAGACCGGCTGCTCGAGGTGGGCGACGCGGGTGGCGCGGCCGAGCAGGGCGACTTCCATGAACTGGTACATCACCGCCGCGGTCGGGGCATGGATCAGCGTGCCGAGCAGCGGATAGCGGATCACCGGCTGGTCCGACTCGGGGATGGCGACGAACTCGGGCGAACCCGGGCGGCCGAGCTCGGCGAGCGGAACGCGGTAGATCTTCGCCACTTCCGCCGGATTGGGCACCAGCACGGCGGCACGAAGCCAGGCCACCAGCGGCGTGATCAGGTAGCCCGAGCGGGTCGGGTAGTCGTCCAGCCGCCCGAGAAAGTCCTCCGGCGCGAGCGCGAGGTTGATCTCCTCGCGCGCCTCGCGCCGCGCCGCGTCGAGCGCGCTCTCGCCGCGGTCGATCCGCCCGCCGGGCAGCGCGAACTGCCCCGAGTGGGTGCTCAGGTGCTCGGCGCGCCGGGTCAGCACCAGGGCCGCCTCGCCGCCTCCGCCGTCGGTGACGATGACGCACACCGCGGCGCGCTTGAGGCCGCGCTCGGCGAGCGGCGCGTGCTCGCTGCGCGCCAGGTTCTGCGTCAGGTGCGCGCGCAGCGCAGCGTCGAAGGCGACCGGCTTCATGCGGCGACGGCGCGCGCGCGCGACGAGGACAGCGTGACGCCGGTCAGGATCAGCGCGATGCCGGCGAAGTGGAACCAGTGCGGCACTTCGCCCAGGAACAGCGCCGCCATCAGCACCCCGAGCGCCGGCATCAGGTGCATCGTGACGCCGGCGCGCGCGGCGCCCAGGCGCGTGACGACGTAGCTCCAGCCGGCGTAGGCGAGCAGCAGCGACCCGATCGCGGAGTAGGCTACCGCCAGCGCGCCGGGCATCGACAAGAGCACCTGGGTGCCGTGCGCGATTTCCCACAGCACCCACGGCGTCATCCAGGCCAGACCGAAGCCGCACACCACGGCGATGAACTCGATCGTGTTGAGCGCGTCGCGCCGCAGACTGAGAAACACGGTGTACGAGGCCCACATCGCCATCGAGCCGAGCGCGAGCAGGTCGCCGACGTTGAACGACAGTGTCGCAACGCCTTCCAGGTCGCCGCGGGTGGCGATCAGCGTTACGCCGAAGAACGAGATCGCAACGCCGGTCCACTGCCGGCGCCGGATTCGCTCGCCCAGCAGCGGCGCGGCGAGCAGCAGGATGAAGATCGGCGTGGTGGAAAGATAAAGCGTTCCGCTGGTGGCGGTAGTGTAGTGCAGCCCGAGCCACTGCATCGCCAGGTGCAGCCCGCCGCCGAAGAAGCCGAGCGCGGCGAGCACGCGCCAGTCGCGCGGGCCGAGCGCGCGCAGCTTGGGCGGCAAGCTGCGCCACACCAGCGGCGCGAGCAGCGCGAGCACCAGTACGATGCGTCCCATGGTGGCGACGCCGGGCGCGATATCGGCGCGCACCGCGCGTGCCACGATCCAGTTGCCCGACCACAGCAGCAGGGTGGCGAGCAGGACGAGGTAGGCGGTGGCGCGCATCGAGCGCGCATTATGCGCGAATGATATTCTCGCGCGCATGCCGTTTCTCACCGCCGCAGGGCACAAGCTCGAATACGAATGGACGGAGTCGGGCGAAGCGGACAAGCCGGCGCTGGTGTTTCTGCACGAAGGGCTCGGCTCGATCCGCCAGTGGCGCGATTTCCCGCAGCGCGTGTCGAAGGCCACCGGCTGCCCGGCGCTGGTCTACAGCCGCTACGGTTACGGCCACTCCGATGTGCTGGCCGAGCCGCGCCGCAGCGTGCGCTTCATGCACGAGGAAGCGCTCGAGGCGCTGCCGGAGGTGCTGGCCGAAACGGGCATTCGCGATCCGATCCTGGTCGGGCATTCCGACGGCGCGTCGATCGCGCTGATCTACGCCGGCGCGGGCAACCCGGCGCGCGGCCTCGCGCTGATGGCGCCGCACGTGTTCGTGGAGGAGATCTGCATCCGCAGCATCGAGCAGGCCAAGCGCGAGTTCGAGACCGGCGAGCTGGCGCGCGGCCTGGCCAAGTACCACCGCGACCCGCGGCGCAGCTTCCATCTCTGGAACGACGTCTGGCTCGACCCCGAGTTCCTGGACTGGAACATCGAGGAGTCCCTGGCGGGGATTTCCTGCCCGGTGCTCGCGATCCAGGGCAGGGACGACGCCTACGGCAGCATGGCGCAGCTGCGCGCGATCGCGCTCAAGGTGAAGGGCGCGTGCGAGCTGGTCGAGCTCGAGCGCTGCGGCCACAGCCCGTTCCGCGACCAGCCCGAGGCGACGCTCGAGGCCGTTTCGCGCTTCGTCGCTGGACTTGCGCTAGGCTAGGGGCATGCACGCCGCCGCCCGCCCGTTGCGCGAGGATGTGAAGGTCATCGGCCTGATTGCGAGCGCGCATTCGTTGTCGCACTTCTACCAGCTCGTGATCCCGGTGCTGTTTCCGCTCATCAAGGCCGACCTGGGAGTGTCCTACGCCGAGCTCGGCGCGGCCTCGGCGCTGTACTACGTCATGTCGGGCGTGTGCCAGACGCTGGCGGGATTCGCGGTCGACCGCTTCGGTGCGCGCCGCGTGCTGCTGGGCGGGCTCGCACTGTGCTCGGGCGGGATTCTGCTCGCAGGCCTGGCGCACTCCTACCCGGTGCTGCTCGCCGCGGCGCTCATCGCCGGGGTGGGCAACAGCGTGTTCCACCCGGCCGACTTCGCGATCCTGAACGCGCGCGTCGACAGCGCGCGCCTGGGCTACGCCTTCAGCTTCCACGGCATCGGCGGCAACCTGGGCTGGGCGCTCGCGCCGCTGTTCTGCGTCGGCATTTCCGCTGCCTACGGCTGGCACGCAGCGCTGCTCGCCGCCGCCTCGCTCGGCATCGTCATGATCGGCGTGCTGCTCACGCAGCGCGGGGCGATCACGGTCGAGCTGCGCCGACCCGCGGCGGGCGCACCGGCGCCGAGCCTGGCGGGCGACGTGCGGGTACTGACCGCGGCGCCGGTGCTGATGTGCTTTTCCTTCTTCTTCCTGCTTTCGGTCGCGCTGACCGGAATTCAGACCTTCGGCGTCGCGAGCCTGTCGGCGCTGTACGCGGCGCCGGTGGCGTTCGCCTCGTCCGCGCTGACCGCGTTCCTGCTCGGCGGCGCGGCGGGCATTCTCGCCGGCGGCTGGGTCGCCACCCGCACCCCGCGCCACGACCTGGTCGCCGCCACGGGCATGCTCGCGGCCGGCCTGCTGATGCTCGGGATCGCGCTGCGCGCGCCGTCGCTTGCGTCGCTCGCGCCGGTGCTGGCGCTTGCCGGGTTCTGCTCCGGGATCACCAATCCCTCGCGCGACCTGCTGGTGCGCGCCGCGACGCCGCGCGGCTCGACCGGCAAGGTGTACGGCTTCGTCTACTCGGGGCTGGACCTCGGCGCGATGGTCACGCCGGTGTTCTACGGCTGGCTTCTCGACCGGCATATGGCGCAGGGCGTGTTCCTCACCGTCTTCGTCGCCCTCCTGTTCACCATCGCCACCGTGCTGCAGTTGCCGGGGCAGGCGAAGCAGGCGCAAGCGCAGGCCGCGCCGTGACCGACCTGCGCGGAAAGGTGGCGCTCATCACCGGCGGCAACGGCGGCATCGGCCTGGGCATGGCCGAAGGGCTGGCCAAGGCCGGCTGCGACCTGGTCGTGTGGGGCAGCAACCCGGACAAGAACGCCGCGGCGGAAAAGATACTCAAGGCGTACAAGGTGCGCGTGCTGGCGCAGCGCTGCGACGTGGCGGACGAGAAACAGGTCGAGGACGCGTTCGGCGCCGCGCTGCAGGCGATGGGGCGCATCGACGGCTGCTTCGCCAACGCTGGCGTGAGCCAGAAGCACGGCCCGTTCCACGAGCTCGAAAGCGCCGAGTGGAAGCGCGTGCTGGGCGTGAACCTGGACGGCGCGTTCTATACCCTGCGCGCCGCGGCGCGCCACATGGTGGAGCGCGCCAAGGCGGGCGACCCCGGCGGGCGCCTGGTCGGCACGGCGAGCACCGCCGCAGTGCACGGCGCGGCGCGCGCCCAGGCCTACGCCGCGAGCAAGGGCGCGATGCTCGCGGTGATGCGCGCGCTGGCGGTCGAGCTCGCGCGCTACAAGGTGACTGCGAATTCCATCCTGCCGGGCTGGATCGAGACCGACATGACCGCGCGCGCGATGGGCGAGCAGAAGTTCGCCGGCGCCGTGATGCCCCGGATCCCGCTGCGGCGCTGGGGAGGCAAGGAGGACTTCGCCGGCATCGCGGTCTACCTCATGAGCGACGCGAGCGGCTACCATACCGGCGACAGCTTCGTCATCGACGGGGCCTACACGATCTTCTGACCGATCCCGGGAGGCGCCCATGCGCCCGCCGCGCTACCTGCTTCTTCTGCGCTTCGCGCTGATCAACGTGGTGTCGGCGGCGCTCGCGCTCGCCGCCTGGCTGCAAGGCTGGCTGGACGACGCGTTCGTCGGCGCGAGCCTGTGGCTGTGCCTGATCATCATCGCGGTCTTCGCCTATGGCCTCGCGCTGTGCGGCCTGCGCCTGTGGCAGGTCGGACGCGAGCTGGACGACCTGCACGAGGGCGCGCCGCGCGAAGGCTCGCGCGCGGCCTGGACCCTGGCGCAAGGCGAGGGCGCGGCGGCCGAGGCCCGCGCCACCGCGGCTTCGCTGCTGCGCATGCGCCTCGCGCAGCCGCTCGCCACGGTGCGCTACGTCGCCGGCATGCTGGTGCTGCTCGGGCTGGTGGGCACCGTGATCGGCTTCATCGTCGCGCTTTCCGGGGTCGACCCGCAGAAGGTGCCGAGCGTCGAGAACGTCGCGCCGATGGTGGCGCGCCTGATCAACGGCATGTCGATCGCGCTCTACACCACGCTGGTGGGCTCGGTGCTGCACATCTGGCTCATGGTGGCGCAGCGCATCCTCGCGGGAGGGTCGCTCGCGCTGTACCAGGCGATCGTCGAGCTGGGAGAGCGGCGTGCTCGAGCATGACGAGCTCGAAGAGGAGGTGGCGGGCACGGTCTTCCGCGACGTGCTGATGCTGACCCTGATCGGCTTCGTCGCCATGGTGATCATGCTGCTGCCCCATCTCAGTCGCAAGCACGACGAGGCCAAGGACGCGCCGGCGCCGGGCAACGTGGTGGTGGAGTTGCACTGGCCGGACGACCTCGCGGTCGACGTCGACCTCTGGGTCAAGGCGCCGGGGGACATCCCGGTCGGCTACTGGAACCAGGGCAGCCGCTACTTCAACCTGCTGCGCGACGACCTCGGCATCGAGGGCGACGCCACGGGGCGCAACTACGAGGTGTCCTACAGCCGCGGCATCCCGGCGGGCGAGTACGTCGTCAACGTGCACATGTACGGCGCGGTGCCCAGGGGCGTGAGCGTGCCGTGCAAGGTGGTGGTGAGCGTGCGGCCGAAGTACGGCGAACTGCGCCAGCTGCTCCAGACTACGGTCGTGCTGGTGCGCAGGAACCAGGAGGAGACCGCGTTCCGCTTCCGCCTCACGGCGGACGGCGAGCTGGTGCCGGGCAGCGTCAACACGCTCAGGCGGCGCCTGGTCACGGTGCCGGGATGACGATCGAGCCGCTCTACCTCGTGTTCGCGGCCGTCACCGCGCTCGCGGGGCTGCTGGCGGCGATCGCGATCCGCGCGCCGCGCGCAACCGCCGCCCGCGCCGCGGCGGTGGCCCTGACCGCGGCTCTGCTGCCGCTCGCCTACCTCGCGCTGAACGAGATCCTCGCGCTGCCCAAGCCCGCCGGCCACGAGTGGTTCAAGGCCAAAGTCAGGCAGGCGACCGTGCTCGGCGTCAGCCTGGAGGAAGGCAAGGCGATCTATCTCTGGCTGCGCCTGGACGGCTCGCGCGAGCCGCGCTACTACCGGCTGCCGTGGCAGGCGAAGAACGCGCAGAAGCTCCAGTCCGCGATGGACCGCGCGATCGAGGAGGACGCGGTGGTGCGCGTGATCAACCCGTTCTCGCGCGATTCGTGGACCAACGAGGGCGAAATCAACATCGAGGTGATCCTGCCGCCGGTGCCGCCGCCGAAGCACCCGCTGCCGCCGCGCGACATCTTCAACCCGCGTGCCGACGCGGCTCAGGCGGCGTTGAACGAGACCAGGATCTTGCCGCCGCGTCCGGAACGGGCGGCGTGCGCGAGCGCTTCCTTGATGCGGCGGATCGGGTAGACCGCCTCCACCTCGACCGCGAGGCGGCCGTCGGCGAGACGCGCCGCGAGCTCGCGGTAGAGCGCGGCGATCTTCTCGGGCGGGGTCTCGACGAACCAGCGGCGCAGCCAGAAGCCGCGCAGGCGGACGTCGCGGAACACGGTCTCGCGGCCGTCGACCATGCAGGCCTCGCCGCTCAGCACGCCATAGTTGACCACCGTCCCGCCGTCGTCGACGCAGCGCGCGAGGCGCTGGGTGGCCGAGCCGCCGACCGCGTCGATCGCGAGCGGCAGCGCGCCGCCGCCGATCGCCGCGCGCACGCGCGCGTCGAGGTCGGGGCCGTCAGTGAGCACCACGTCGGCGCCGAGCGCCTGCAGCGGTGCGACCAGCTCGGAGCGCCGCACCACGTTGACCGTCTTCACGCCCGCCTCGCGCGCGAGCCGGATCAGGCAGTGGCCGACGCCCGAGTTGGCGGCGTCCTGCACCAGCCACTGTCCCGCCTGCGGCGCGACGTACTCGTGCAGCATCAGCCAGGCCGTCGGCGGGTTGACGCGCAGCATCGCGAGCTGCTGCGGGTCGACGCCCTCGGGCAGCGCGAACACCGCCTTCGCCGGCACTTTGAAGCGCGCGCGCCAGGTCCCGGGCCCGGGCAGCAGCACGCGGTCGCCGGGCTTGACGTGGGACACGCCGGCGCCGGCCTTGGCGATGCGCCCGACGCCTTCGGCGCCCGGAATCATCGGCAGGGCGGGCTGGGTCGCGCCGTAGCGGCCCTCGAGGTTGAGCAGGTCGGCGGGATTGATCGGGAACAGCTCGGCGTCGACGATCACTTCGCCCGCCCCGGGCTCGCCGGGGTCGGGCTGCTCGACGAGCTCGATGACCGCGTCGGGGCGCCCGAAGGCGGAAAACTGCGCGGCGAGCATGTTGGCCGCCCGCTACTGGTCGTAGCGCACGCCCCTGCGCTCCAGCATACGGAGCAGGGCGGGCCAGTCTTTGTGCGGCGCGTCGCGGTCCTCGCGGTGGAACTGCGCGTGCGCGGTCGAGGCCGCGCGCTCGGACATCAGCTGCACGTTCTCCATTCCGCCGGCCACTGCGTCCACCTGGATCTGGCAGGCGCAATCCAGGTAGTACATCACTTCGAAAGCCTCGCGCACGCTACTGCCGAGCGCAAGCAGGCCGTGATTCCTGAGGACCATCGCCTTGGAGGCCTTGCCCAGGTCGCGCGCCATGCGCGTCTGCTCGTCCAGCTCGAGCGCGATGCCCTCGTAGTCGTGATAGGTGAGCTCGCCGTGCACCCGCATCGCGTGCTGGCTGATCGGCAGCAGGCCACACTTCATGGCCGAGACCGCCACGCCGGCGCGGGTGTGGGTGTGGATCACGCAGGCGATTTCGGGACGCGCCTTGTGCACGCAGCTGTGGATCACGTAGCCGGCCTGGTTGATGCCGTACTCGAGCGGGTCATCGAGGATCCTGCCGTCGATGTCGATCTTGACCAGGTTCGAGGCCGTGATCTCGTCGAACATCAGGCCGTAGGCGTTGATCAGCAGGTGCTCGGTGCCGGGGATGCGGGCCGAAAAATGAGTGTAGATCAGGTCGGTCCAGCGCAGCTGCGCCGCGAGCTGGTAGGCCGCGGCGAGGTCCACCCGCACTTGCCATTCCTCCCTGCCGACGCGGTCGCGCGCGGAAGGCGATTTCACGCTCTTGAGCTTCGCAGTCATCCGAGTCTCCTTGGGGCGCCCATCATACGCGACGCCGACTCGTCCACTTCTTGTCGTTCCATTCGGCAAACGCCCCCGCAGGCATCAGCCGCTTCATGCGCGTTGGGCAGCAGCATCACAAAGATTTGCGTTTTGCGCAGCAGCATCACGGGAATTGGGGATAGTACGGTGAAAGTTTGGAAGTATAGTCGTATTGCCGTTGCTTCCGACTTCCACATCGTTCGTCTGAACACGGACCAAGCACCTATTGGGCGCGCAATGTTTCATGAATGCCAGGGGCAAGCGATCAACACGGTACGCGGGCGCAGTCGCGCTTGCGATGGCGTGCAGCCTGGCCTTGGCCGTGGAGCCTCCGAATGCGGGTTCGATCCTGCAGGGCATACGCCCTCCGGCGCAGCCGCCCGCCAGGCCCGCGACCGTTCTGCCCGAGGAAGGCGCGCACTCCGCAGCACCGGCCGGTTCCGGCGCGCGCGTGCAGGTCAGGGATTTCCGGATTACGGGCGCGCGCGCCTTTCCCGCAGCGGAGCTTCGAAAGCTGCTGGTCGATTCGGAGGGCAAAGAACTCGGCCTGGATCAGCTGCAGGCGCTCGCGCAGCGCATCACCCGCTACTACCGCGAGCGCGGCTATCTCCTGGCTCGCGCCTATCTTCCCGCGCAGGAAATCCGCGACGGCATTGTCGAGATCGCGGTGCTGGAAGGCAGGCTCGGCAGGCTGAAAATCGAGAACAAATCGCTCGTCTCCGATGCCACGGTGGGGCGGGCGCTGGAGGGCGTTCGGGTCGGCGAGGCCGTCGCGGCGGGCCCGCTCGAGCGGCGGCTGCTGCTGCTGAACGATTTGCCCGGGGTCGAGGCGCGTTCCACCCTCAGGCCGGGCGCCTCGGTGGGCACGACCGATCTGGACATCGAGGTGCTGGGCACCCGACGGCTGACGGGGTTCCTCGCGCTGGACAACTTCGGCAACCGTTTCACGGGCGACGCGCGGCTGGAAGGGGGGTTGAACGTGAATAGTCCGGCCGGCATCGGCGACAGCCTGTCGTTGAGCGGCGTGGCGGCAGGCGGTGTCGACTATGCGCGCGCAGCCTACCAGCTGCCCGTGGGAGCACAAGGCCTCAAGTTCGGGCTTGCCGCATCCAGCCTTTCTTACACTCTCGGCAAGGATTTCGCGCCGCTTCGGGCGCACGGCACGGCCGACATCGACTCGCTGTACGCGCTCTATCCGCTTGAACGCAGCCGCGTCACGAACGTCAACCTGCAACTTGGCTACGACTCCAAACACCTGGCCGACCGCGAGGACAGCGTCGCGATTGTCTCCGACAAGCGCGTCGGGGTCTGGACTCTCGGCGCAAGCGGCGATCGGATCGACGGCTTCGCGCGAGGCGGACTGTGGAACTGGAGCGTCGCTTACAGCAGCGGCACCCTGCGCCTCGATCCGGACAGCAATGCGCTGGACGCTGCGGGGCTGCGCACCGGAGGCGGGTACGGCAAGACGGCCGCGCAGCTGGCGCGCGTACAGCGCCTCGCTGATCGGCTGAGCCTCTACGTTCACGTGAGCGGCCAGGCGGCCGGCAAGAACGTCGATGCTTCGGAAAAGATGGCCTTGGGCGGGCCTTATGGAGTCCGCGCCTACCCCGAGGGCGAGGCGCCCTGCGACGACGCAATCCTGACCAACGTGGAATTGCGCTACCAGCTTGGCGACCGCTGGCAGCTGGGCGGATTCGTCGACGCGGCAGACGGGCGCATCAGCCACGCGCCGCTTCCGGGCACGAGCGACAATCACCGCTCGCTTTCCGGCGTGGGAATCGGGCTCAACTGGGGCCGCACGGCGGATTTCTTCTTGCAATCATTTCTGGCCTGGCGAACCGGTCCCGCTCCGGTCTCGGACGTTGACCGCTCGCCGCGGCTGTGGGTGCAATTGGTCAAATACATGTAGGGCGCAGCAAGGCGCAACAGGATCGAAGGGAGATTTATATGAACCGCAGCTATCGACTGGTCTGGAATCGCAATCATGAAATGTGGGTGGTGGCGCACGAGCACGCGCGCTCGCGCGGCAAGCGCTCCGGTACCCTGCGCATCGTCGCCGCGGCGGCGGTCGCGGCCATCGCAGGCTTCGCACCCGGCGCGCACGCCTTGCCGACCGGCGGGCAGGTGAGCGCGGGGACGGGAAGCATCGTGCAGTCGGGGTCTGCCATGACTGTCACGCAGGGGACGCAAAAGCTCTCGGTCAACTGGCAGAGTTTCGGCATCGGGAGCGACGAATCGGTCACCTTCCGGCAGCCGGATGCGAACGCGGTCGCGCTCAACCGCGTCCTCGGGACAGACCCGAGCCAGATCTACGGCCGGCTGTCGGCCAACGGGCAGGTGTTCCTGCTCAATCCCAATGGCATCTTGTTCGCGCCCGGCGCGCAAGTGAACGTGGGCGGGCTGGTCGCCTCCACCCTTAATCTTTCGGATTCGGACTTCATGGCGGGCCGCTACACCTTTGCGGGCAGCGGCGGCAGCGTGGTCAACCAGGGCGCAATCTCCGCGGCGGACGGCGGCTATGTCGCGCTGCTGGGGGCGCAAGTCTCCAACCAGGGCACGATCCAGGCGCGGCTCGGGACCGTGGCGCTCGCGGCGGGCAGTCAGGCGACGCTCGATTTCGCCGGGGACAAGCTGGTGAGCCTGCAGGTCGACCAGGGCGTGGTGAACGCCCTCGCGCAGAACAAGCAGCTCATCCGCGCCGACGGCGGCACGGTGGTGCTGACGGCCAAGGCGGCCGGCGCGCTGGAATCGGCCGTGGTGAACAACAGCGGCGTGGTCGAGGCGCAGACGATCCAGAATCAGGGCGGAGTGATCCGGCTTCTGGCGGACGCGCAAAACGGCGTGGTGCAGGTGGGCGGGACGCTCGACGCATCCGCGCCCAACGGCGGCGATGGCGGCTTCATCGAAACGTCCGGCGCAAGGGTCAAGGTCGCCGACGGCGCCGTCATCACGGCCGCTGCGCCCGCCGGTCATGGCGGAACGTGGCTGATCGATCCGCAGGACTTCACCGTGGCGGCGGGTGGAGACATGGACGGCGCGACGCTGTCGAACGTCCTCGGCTTCGTCTCCTTCGTCGAAATCCTGAGCAGCAACGGAGGCACGACGGGATCGGGCGACGTCAACATCTACGACCCGGTCTATTGGAGCGCCGACAACACGCTCACGCTCACGGCGTCGAACGACATCAACATCAACGCCGACATCACCGCGACCGGCGCGGCGGCGGGACTTAACCTCAATGCCAATACTCCGAACGGCGGCGAGGCCGCAAGCGGAACGGGCAGCGTCAACATCGTGAACAGCTATGTCAACGTGGCCGGGCCGGTCACGGTGACGGGGGTGAACCTCAACGTCGGGTCGGCGGCGGAAACCGCGCCTTCGCTGCTGCAAGGCGGCGTCCTGAGCGCTGCGCTGAGCGGCGACCTCAACCTCGCTGCCGGAAACGGCACCGGCACGTGGGCGACCATTTCGTCGGGCGCTGGCCAGAACATCAACGTCGGAGGCAACCTGACGCTGACCGGCGGCGAGGGCGCTGATAACTGGGCGACGATCGCGGCCAACGGCGGCGCGCAGACGCTGACGGTGGGCGGCGCGCTCGTGGCGAGCGCGGGCGGCAACGGTACGAGCGGCAGCGGCAACATCGCCTACATCATCGACAACGGCAGCGGGCTGCAAAGCGTGAGCGCGAATTCGATCTCGCTCACGGGCGGCGGGGGTGTTTCGGGGGCCGGCAACTCGGCGGCCATCTATACGAGCCAGGGCACGAGCGCCTCGCAGCAGGTGACGATCGGCGCGGGCGGCTTGAGCATGCAAGGCGGCACGGGCTCGGGATCGGACAACAAGGCGGGCATCTGGGTGCTGGCCGACTACGCCGGCGGCAGTACCTCGACCACGCAGACGGTAGACGTGGCGGGGAACATCGCGCTGACCGGGGGCAGCAACGCGGATGCGGCGGTGCCCAGCAACAACAACGCGAGCATCTTCCAGAGCTCGACCGGAGGCGCCGCGGCGCAGACGGTGATCGCGGGCGGCGGCATCACGCTCACGGGCGGCGCGAGCGGCGCGAACGGCGGGGCCTACATCTCGAGCTCTGCGCCGAGCCAGATGGTTGGCGCCGGCAGCGCCGGGATCGTGCTGCAGGGCGGGGGCGGCGCGGACGGCGTGAACGACACGGCGGGGATCGTGCAGAACAACCCTGGCGGTGGGCAAAGCATCGCGGTGAACGGCGGGGGCTCGATCGTCGCCACGGGCGGCAGCGGCAGCGGCGGCTCGAATGCGGCGCTGATCAACAGCGTGGGCAGCGGGCAGCAGACGATCTTCTTTACCTCGGGCGGGGCGATCAGCCTCACCGGCGGCACGGGCGCGGCGGTCAGCACGGCGGGCGCGAGCAATTACGCCAAGATCGAAGCCACCGCGGGCGACCAGTCGATCGCGGGCAACCCGTCGATCACGATCCAGGGCGGCAGCGGGGGTAGCGACTACGTCGGCTCGACGAACCTGGGAAATTACGCGTTCATCCGGGCCGACAGCGGCATGCAAAACATCAACGCGGGGGCGATCGCGCTGACGGCGGGCGCCTCGGGCATCAACGGCTCGGCGACCATCCAGGGGGTGATGCAGACGATCAACGCATCGAGCGTGACGCTCAATGGCGGGGGTGCGGGCGGCGGGTTCGCGGGATCGCGCATCGGCGGTCATGGAGGAACGGTAGGAGGTCCGACGAACCTGGTGCTCACCACGAGCGGACCGATCACGCTGACGGGAGGCACGAGCTCGGGGGCGGCGATCGGCGCCAATCCGGTGGGCGGCTGGCCGACCGAGATCACCATCAACAGCGGGGGCGATGTGACGCTTCAGCCGGGAACGGGGGCGGGAGTGCGCATCGGCTCGTCTTCGGGCGGCGTCGCGGGCGGTAACATCTCGATCAGCTCGCAGGGCAACATCACGCTCGGACAAACGGGCGGCATCGGCTCCGGGATCTACACCGCGGGCAACGTGAACCTCACGGCGAACGCCTTCGGCGGCTCGATCCTCGAGCAGCCGGCGAGCGTGATCGTGGCCAACTCGCTGACGACCGTCTCGGATGGCGGAACGCTGCTCAACGGCGCGAACCAGGTCGCGAGCTTCGGCGCCACGAACTATACGAGCGGCGATATCGTCCTAAACGACGTGGCACCAGCGCTCAACGTAACCGATATCTGGAACGCCGCTTTGGGCGGCCGCCTGAGCATCGCCAATTCGAACCAGATCGACGTCACCGGAAACGTGTTCACGTCCGACGGCGGCGACCTGACGTTGGCGGCGGGGGGCGACCTGGTGATCGGCAACCCGGGCGGCGGAACCTCGGTGGTCGGCGGATCGAGCCCGGCCAACACCGGCAACATGACGCTCTCGGGGGCCAATATCGGGATCAACGGCGGCAGCGGAGGCTTGGTCACCTACGTCGGGCTCAACGGCAGCGGGACGCAGCAGGTGACGACGCCGGGCAGCCTGGTGATCACGGCAACGGACTCGACCAGCGGCACTGCCTACCTGACCGCGAACGACAGCGCTACGCAGGCGATCAACGTCGGGGGCAATCTGGTGCTGCAAGGCGGCGAGGGCGTGAACAACTCCGCGACGATCTCGAAGAACGGCAGCGGGGATCAGTTGGTGAGCGTGGGCGGGTCGCTGGTGGCGAGCGCGGGCGGCAACAGCTCGAATGGCAGCGGCAACAACGCCTACATCCTCGGCAACGCCAGCGGTCTGCAGAGCGTGAGCGCGAATTCGATCGCGCTCACGGGAGGCGGAGGCGCATCGGGAGCCGGCAACGTCGCGGGCATCATGCAGAACGGCGCTGGCGGCACGCAAAGCGTGACGGTAAACGGCGGCGGCTCGCTCAGCGCCACGGGCGGCAGCGGCAGCGGCGGCTCGAACTTCGCGCAGATCTACAGCCGCGGCAGCGGCCCGCAGACGATCGCCTTCACCTCGGGCGGGGCGATCGACCTCACCGGCGGCACGGGCGCGATCGACAGCGCGGCGGGTACGAGCAACTTCGCGCGCATCGAAGCGACCGCGGGCGATCAGTCGATCACGGGCTTGCCCTCGATCACGATCCAGGGCGGGACCGGGGGCGGCACGTCCACCACGGCGGGCGTGAACCTGGGCAACTTCGCGTTCATTCGCGCCGACGCCGGCCTGCAGAGCATCGACGCGGGCGCGATCGCGCTGACCGCGGGCAGCTCCGGCATCGACAGCTCGGCGACCATCCAGGGCGTGACGCAGACGATCAACGCCTCGAGCGTGACGATCACGGGTGGGGGCGCGAGCGGGACGTTTTCGGGCGCGCGCATCGGCGGCCGCGGCGGCGCGACGGGCGGTCCGACGAACCTGGTGTTGAACGCCAGCGGTCCGATCACGGTGACCGGCGGTTCGGTCTCGGGAGCGGCGATCGGCGCGAACCCGTCCGGCGGAGGGCCGACCGAGATCACGATCAACAGCGGAAGCGACGTGACGCTTCAGGCGGGCACGGGGGCCGGGGTGCGCATCGGCTCTCCCGCCGACATGCTGGACGGCGGCAACATCTCGATCGCCTCGGCGGGCAACATCACGCTCGGCGATAACGGCGGCCACGGCTCCGCGATCTTCACCGCCGGCGACGTAAGCCTCACGGCGAACGCAGTCGGCGGCTCGATCGTCGAACAGCCGGCGAGCCTGATCCAGGCCAGTTCGCTGACGACCGTCTCGAATGCCGGAACACTGCTGAACGGGGCGAACCAGGTCGGCGGCTTCAACGCGACGAACGGCGCGACCGGCAACGTCAGCCTGGTCAATACGGCGAACCCGCTCACGATCGGCGGCATCACCAACAACGGCGGAGACATCAACGTCGACAATACGGGCGCGGTAGTGACCACCGGTTTGATCAGCGCGCCCGCCGGTTCGGTCTCGATCGTGGCGCACAGCCCGCTGACCATCGGCGCGGCCGGCGTCACGGCCTCGGGCGACATCGTCCTGACCGCGGGTCAAACCGCCGATCCCGGCGATACGCTGGAGCTGGATGGACCAGTCAGCAGCACGGGAAGCGGAGGGTCGATCGTGCTGAGCGCCGGCGACGACCTGCTGCAGAACGCGAACGTGAGCGCGAACGGCGGCAGCATCAGCGCGACTTCGCAGAGCGGCAGCATCACGATGGCCGCGGGCGCGACCACCAGCAGCGGCGGTGGGAGCATCAGCTACGCGGCACCGTCGGGCGACGTGACCTTGTCGAGCCTGAATGCGGGAACGGGAGCGATCGACCTCAGCGCGGGCGGGAACGTCCAGCCGGTGGCCGGATTCACGGGAGTCAACCTGACGGGCGGCAGCGCGGTGGTCAACGCAGGAGGCGACGTTACGTTGAGCACGCAGCTCCCGCAGCCAGCCACGGTGACGGCCGGAGGCACGATTTCCGTTACCAATACGACGCCGACGCCGCAATGCACGGACGAAGAATCGTGCGAGGACCACGATCACGACCACCACAAGCATCATGGCCATCACGAGCATCATCATCACCACGCTCGCGATCATCATCGCGACCGGGATGATCGCCACGATGCGAAGAAGGATCGCGGGCATGACGAACGCGGTCACGCGCGCGCCTTCTTCCACGCTGCCGTCATTCACGGCCGCGGCGGTCGGAAGGACGACTAGCGGCGAAACGCGAAAAACGCGGATCGCGGACGTGCTAGGCCGCGATCGCTGCCGGCTCGACCGCCTCGAGCGCCTCGCCGATCAGCCCTGGGTCGTTGCGCGCCAGGCGCGCGGAGTCCGAGAGCATGCGCCGCCACAGGCGCGCGCGCGGGGCGTGGTGATATAGGCCGAGCATGTGGCGCGTGATCTGGCGCAGCGCGACGCCGGCCGCGACCTGGCGTCCGGCGTAGGCCGCCATCGCCTGCGCGACATCGGCGCGGGTCCTGGGCAGCGCGCCGTCGCCGTAGAGGCGCGCGTCGGCCTCGGCCAGCAGCCAGGGCTGGTGGTAGGCGGCGCGGCCCAGCATCACGCCGTCCACCGCCGCGAGCTGGGCCTCGATCGCCGCCCAGTCGGCAAGGCCGCCGTTGGTCACGAACTCGAGTGCGGCAAAGTCGCGCTTGAGCCGGTGCACCACTTCGTGGCGCAGCGGCGGGATCTCGCGGTTCTCCTTGGGCGTGAGGCCCTTGAGCACCGCGTTGCGCGCGTGGACGATGAACGTCGCGCATCCGGCGCCGGCCACCACGGCGACGAATTTCGCCACGAATTCATAGGATTCCACCCTGTCGACGCCGATGCGGTGCTTGACCGTCACCGGGATCGCCACCGCCTCGCGCATCGCGCGCACGCAGTCCGCTACCAGCTCCGGCTCGGCCATCAGGCAGGCGCCGAATGCGCCGCGCTGCACGCGCTCGCTGGGACAGCCGATGTTCAGGTTCACCTCGTCGTAGCCCGCGGCTTCGGCCATGCGCGCGCAGGCGGCAAGCTCATCGGGCTCGCTGCCGCCGAGCTGGACCGCGACCGGGTGCTCGGCCGCATCGAAGGCGAGGTGGCGCGCCGCGTCGCCGTGCAGCAGCGCGCCGGTGGTGATCATCTCGGTGTACAGGCGCGCGTGCGGCGCGCACTGGCGCAGGAAATAGCGGCAGTGCCGGTCGGTCCAGTCCATCATGGGTGCAGCGCACAATCGGTGCGCCGCGGCGGGCTGCAGCGCGGGCATGACTTGCATCATAATGGTCGGCCGCGGCAAATTGGAGATCGGTGCATGGAAACGGCGCAACGGGTGCGCGTGTTCTGGCAGCCGGGATGCACGAGCTGCCTGCGCACCAAGGAGTTCCTCACCCGGCACGGCGTCGACTACGAGTCGATCAACGTGCACGGCAACCAGGCGGGGATGGACGCGCTGCGCGAGCTCGGCGCGCGCAGCGTGCCGGTGGTGGCGCGCGGCGGCGAGTTCGTGTTCGCGCAGACGCTCACCGACGTGGTTCGGTTTCTCCGGCTGGACATCAAGCTGCACGAAATGCTCGGCCCGCAGCAGCTTGTCGACAAGCTCGATATGGTGCTTGCGGCCGCGATGCGCTACGTAAGGCAGATCCCGGCGGACAAGCTCGAGCGGCCGTTCCGCAACCGCAACCGGCCGATCCGCATGCTTGCGCACCACGTATTCCGCATTCCGGAGGCCTTCGTCGAGGCGATGCGCGACCGGCGCGAGCTGACCTACGAGCTGATCATGCAGCCGCCCTCCGACGCGCTGCGAACGACCGAGGACCTCGCGCGCTACGGCGCCGGCGTGCGTGCCGCGGTGCGGCAATGGTGGAAGAGCTACCCCGACAGCAGCTGCGGCCAGATGATGGACACTTATTTCGGCCGCCACAGCGTGCACGAGGTGCTCGAGCGCAGCGCGTGGCACCCGGCGCAGCACGCGCGCCAGCTCATGCTGCTGCTGGACGAGCTCGGCATCGAGCCGGACGCCAGGCTCACGGCGCAGGATCTCGCCGGGCTGCCGCTGCCGGAGAAAGCCTGGGACGATTGAAGCGGCGCGCGATTGACGCGCGCCGAAAAGCCGCTTACGGTTCAGCCCCGACGCCCCATTCTAGAAGGGCGGGCGAGAGAGACAAACCTGAATGGCGACTCTGCTGGAAGTAGAGAATCTGCGCACGCAGTTCGAAACCTCCGCCGGGACCGTGCGCGCGGTCGACGGCGTTTCCTACACGGTGGAAGAAGGCGAGACGGTCGGCATCGTGGGCGAGTCAGGCTGCGGCAAGTCGGTCGGCGCGCTCTCGGTGCTGCGCCTGATCCCGGATCCGCCCGGGCGCGTTGTGGGCGGCAGCATCCGCTTCCGCGGCGAGGACCTGCTGGGCATGAGCGACGAGAAGCTGCACGCGGTGCGCGGCGGCCAGATCGCGATGGTGTTCCAGGAGCCGATGACCTCGCTCAACCCGGTGCTGACGATCGGACTGCAGCTGTGCGAGACGATGGAGTTCCACCTCAAGCTCACTCCCGAGCAGGCCAGGCTGCGCGCGGTCGAGCTGCTCGGCATGGTCGGCATCTCGGAGCCGGGGCGGCGGCTGGATCAGTACCCGCATCACCTGAGCGGCGGAATGCGCCAGCGCGTCATGATCGCGCTCGCCGTGTCGTGCAAGCCCAAGCTGATCATCGCCGACGAGCCGACCACCGCGCTCGACGTCACGATCCAGGCCCAGATCCTCGAGCTGATGAAGGACCTCACCAAGCGGTTCGGCGTGGCGCTGATCGTCATCACGCACAACCTCGGAGTGGTCGCGCGCTACGCCGACCGCGTGAACGTGATGTACGCCGGCCGGATCGTGGAAAGCGGCACCGCCGCCGACATCTACCACCGGCCGATGCACCCTTACACGCTCGGGCTGCTGCGCAGCGTGCCGCGCATGGACCGGCCACGCGGCGAAAAGCTGATCCCGATCGACGGCCAGCCGCCGGACCTGACGCGCGAAATCGTCGGTTGCGCCTACCGGCCGCGCTGCAGCTTCGCGACCGAGCGCTGCGCGCGCGAGGACCCCGCGCTCGAGGAGGTCGGCCCCGGGCACCGCTCCGCCTGCTTCGAGCGGAACCGGCTCGCGCGCGTGCTGAAGGCGGCCTCGTGAGCTCGGCGCCGCTGTTGGAGGTCAGACACCTCAAGATGCACTTCCCGGTGACCGAGGGGGTGATGATTCGCAAGGTGGTGGCGACGGTCAAGGCGGTCGACGACGTCAGCTTCTCGCTGCGCGCCGGCGAAACCCTCGGCCTGGTGGGCGAGTCGGGCTGCGGCAAGACGACCACCGGGCGCTGCATTCTGCAGCTCGAGCGGCCCACCGCGGGTGAGATCATTTTCGAGGGCGAGGACCTGGCGAAGCTCGACCGAAAGGCGCTCATCGCGAAGCGCGAGCGCATGCAGGTCATCTTCCAGGACCCGTACAGCTCGCTCAACCCGCGCATGAAGGTCGGCTCGATCATCGGCGAGCCGATGAAGGTGCACGGCATCCTGCCCGACGCGAAGCAACGCCGCGAGCGCGTCGCCGAGCTGCTCTCGGTGTGCGGCCTGAATCCCAAGTTCATGGACCGCTACCCGCACGAGATGAGCGGCGGGCAGCGCCAGCGCGTGGGCATCGCGCGCGCGCTCGCGCTCAACCCGCAGTTCATCGTTTGCGACGAGGCGGTGTCGGCGCTGGACGTCTCGATCCAGGCCCAGGTGATCAACCTGCTCGAAGACTTGCGCGACAAGTTCAACCTGTCCTACCTGTTCATCGCCCACGACCTGAGCGTGGTGCGCCACCTTTGCCACCGCGTCGCGGTGATGTATCTCGGCAAGCTGGTCGAGCTGGCCGATTCGGACGAGCTGTTCGACCATCCCAAGCACCCCTACACCAAGGCGCTGCTGGAGGCGGTGCCGATCCCGGATCCGACGGTCGAAAAGGGCCGTGTGCACCGCATCATGCAGGGCGAGGTTCCGAGCCCGATGAACCCGCCCAGCGGCTGCGTGTTCCACCCGCGCTGCCCGATCGCGGTGGAAAGCTGCAAGCGCGAGGTACCGCAGGCGCGCGAGCTGCGGCCCGGGCACTGGGTCGCCTGCCCGAGGGTCTAGCGCGCGCGCCAGGATTGGCGCTTGGAGAGGCGCAATGAGGTGGTATAGACTGCGCACAATATAAAAACAATAGAGACGAAGGCCAACACAGGAGGAGACCCATGAAAGGCATTCGAGTCAAGGCGCTATGCGCGGTAGCTGCGGGCGTAGCCATCGCCATCGGCGCGGCGGGCCCGGCAGCGGCGCAGGCGCCCAAGCACGGAGGGATCCTGAAGTTCGTGGTGCCGGCGGAGCCGCCGAGCTACGACGGGCATCGCGAGACCACCTTCGCGATGATTCACCCGATTCGGCCGTTCTACAGCCTGCTGATCAAGGTCAATCCGGAGAACCCGTCCTCCACTTCGGACTTCGTGTGCGACGTGTGCGCGGGCAAAGTGCCGGCGCCGACCGATGGCGGCACGACCTATACCTTCAAGATCCGCGACGATGTCAAGTTCGCGAGCGGCGAGATGCTCACCGCGCAGGACGTGGTGGCGACCTACCAGAAGATCATCTTCCCGCCCGCCGGGGTGCCGAGCGCGCGCAAGGCCTTCTACGTCATGGTCGACAGCGTGACCGCGCCGGACAGCCACACGGTGGTGTTCAAGCTCAAGTATCCCTCCGGGGCGTTCATCCCGGCGCTCGCGGTGCCGTTCAACTTCATCTACCAGAAGGCCAAGCTCGACAAGGACATCCACTGGTACGAGAAGAACATCGACGGCACCGGCGCCTTCCTGTTCGACAAGAGGGAGGCGGGCGCGTTCATCAGCGGCGTGCGCAACCCGAACTTCTTCCTCAAGGGCAGGCCCTATCTGGACGGCTTCCAGGCGATCTTCGCCAAGAAGGAGTCGCTCAGGGTGCAGGCGATCCGCGGCGACCGCGCGGCGATCGAGTTCCGCGGCTTCCCGCCGAAATCGCGTGACGACCTGGTCGCGGCGCTCGGCGACAAGATCACGGTCGAGGAAAGCGACTGGAACTGCGTGCTGATCACCACGGTAAACCACAAGCGCAAGCCGTGGGACGACGTGCGCGCGCGCCGCGCGCTGACGCTCGCGGTGGACCGCTGGGGCGGCTCGAAGTACCTGTCGAAGATCGCGATCGTGAAAACGGTTGGCGGCATCGTCTTCCCGGGTAGCGAGCTCGCGGCGACCAAGCAGGAGCTCGAGCAGCTCGCCGGCTACTGGCCCGACCTCGCCAAGTCGCGCGCCGAGGCACGGCGCCTGCTGAAGGAAGCCGGGGTCGACCTGTCGAAGACCTACTACTTCAACAATCGCGCGGTGGACCAGCCGTACAAGATCGTCGGCACCTGGTTGATCGACCAGTGGAAGCAGGTGGGGCTCAAGTTCGAGCAGCACGTGTTCCCGACCGGGCCGTTCTACGACATGCTGCGCAAGAAGAAGGAGTTCGACGTCTCGCTCGACTTCAACTGCCAGTCGGTCGTCAACCCGCTGGTGGACGTGTCGAAGTTCATCTCGGACGACATCTCGGGCAACAACTACGGCAGCTACCAGGACCGCGACATCGACGCGCTGTTCAAGAAGATGAACCGCTCGCCCGACCCGGTGGAGCAGCGCAGCCTGATGCGGCAGATGGAGAAGCTGGCGCTCGACACGCATGCCAACGCCTTCATCACGCTGTGGTGGTACCGGATCATTCCGCATCGCTCCTACGTGAAGGGCTGGAAGATCAGTCCGAGCCACTACCTCAACCAGTCGCTGGACAATGTCTGGCTTGACAAGTAGAGCTCGCTAGCCGACACGCGCCGCCCGCGGCCCAGGCCGCGGGCGGCGTCGTCTGGGGACCCCGATCGTGTACAGCTACATCCTCAAACGCCTGCTGCTGATGATCCCGACGCTGTTCGGCGCGGCGGTGCTGGTGTTCACGCTGCTGCGGCTGATTCCGGGCGACACCTGCGAGCTGCGGATGGCGGGATCGGGCGGCTATTTCGACCAGGCGGCGCTCGATATCTGCCGCCACGAGATGGGGATCGACAAGCCGATGCTGGTGCAGTTCGGCAATTTCATCTGGGGCCTCGCGCACTTCGACTTCGGCACCTCGATGTGGACCGGGCAGCCGATCGTGTCCGAGATCTCGCGCCGCTTCCAGCTTTCCATGGAGGTGGCGATCATCGCCACGGTCGTCGCGATTCTGTTGTCGGTGCCGCTGGGAACGATCTCGGCGGTGAAGCAGAACACCTGGATCGACTACGTGGTGCGCGCCATCAGCATCGCGGGCATCGCCATGCCGTCGTTCTGGCTCGGCATCCTGATCATCCTCGGCCTGCTGATCGGCTCGCAACACTTCTTCGGCACGCCGTGGATGCCGCCGATCACCTACAGGCCGATCTGGGTCGACCCGGTGTACAACCTGTCGCTGGTGATCTGGCCGGCGATCGCCACCGGCTACCGCTACTCGGCGGTAGCGACGCGTATGACGCGCTCGGCGATGCTCGAGGTGCTGCGCGAGGACTACGTGCGCACGGCGCGCGCCAAGGGGTTGTTCGAGAAGCTGATCATCCGGCGCCACGCGCTCAAGAACGCCATGTTGCCGGCGATCACGGTGCTCGGCATCGAGTTCGCGTTCCTGATCGGCGGGCTGGTGGTCACCGAGCAGGTGTTCAACCTCAACGGGCTGGGCAAGCTGTTCGTCGAGTCGGTCACCAACAACGACTACACCATGACCCAGGCGCTGGTGATGCTGGTGGTGATGATTTCCCTGTTCGTCAACCTGGTGATCGACGTGCTGTACGCCTGGCTCGATCCGCGCATCCGCTACCGCTAGAAGGGACAGGAGCACCGCAGATGGCCGCTACCAGCGCCGACTTCGAAGCCGAACTCGCAGCCGCCCGACAGCCCCTGGGCAAGGCGGCGATCGCCTTGGTACGACAGCAGCCGCTTGGCGCGGTGAGCTTGTTGCTGGTGATCGTCATGATCCTGATGGCCGTATTCGCGCCGCAGATTGCGCCCTACGATCCGGTGAACAACCATTACGAATTCATGCAAATGCCGCCGAGCGCGCAGTTCTGGCTCGGCACCGACCAGTTCGGGCGCGACATCCTGTCGCGCATCATCTGGGGCGCGCGCACGGCGCTGTTCATCGGTTTTTCCTGCGCCTTCATCGGCTCCTTCGTCGGACTGATCCTGGGCGTGACCAGCGCCTACTTCGGCGGCTGGTTCGACCTTCTGTTCCAGCGCGTGATGGACGTGTTCCTCGCCTTCCCGCTGATCATCATGGCGCTCGCGGTGGTGGCGATCTTCGGCACCGGGGCGCAGAACGTGATCGTCGCCATCACCATTCCGCTCATCCCGCGCTGCGCGCGGGTGGTGCGCTCGAGCGCGCTCGCGATCCGCGAGATTCCCTACGTGGACGCGGCGCGCGCACTCGGCTTCAGCCACATGCGGATCATCCTGCGCCACATGGCGCCGAACTGCATGGCGCCGTTCCTGATCATGCTCACCACCTTCCTCGGCCAGGCGATTCTGCTTGAGGCCTCGCTGTCCTACCTGGGGCTCGGCGTGCAGGAGCCGACGCCGGCCTGGGGCCTGATGCTGCAGGGCGGCGCGGAGGAATACGCCGAGAGCGCGCCCTGGATCGCGATCTTTCCCGGGCTCGCCATTACGCTCGCCGTGTTCGCCTTCAACCTGTTCGGCGATTCGCTGCGCGACACGCTCGACCCGAAGCTGCGCAGCCGCTAACGCCGGTACTGGCCGCTCGTCGCGGCGCGCACACGGATGAGCCCCAGCAGGCTTTCGGTGTGCGGCGCGGTGACACCCGCTTCGCGCGCGATCTCGAGCGTGGCGGTGAGCAGGCCGTCGATCTCGAGCGGCTTGCCCGCTTCCATGTCCTGCAGCATCGAGGTCTTGAACTGGCCGAGCGCGCGCGCCATGTCGATGCGCGCCTCGGGATCGATCGCGGCGTCCACGCCCACGGCGCGCCCGATCTCGAGCACTTCGCGCATGACCGCGACCATGTAGCCCTTCACCAGCGGATCGGCGATCAGGCGGTCCGAGGTCGCGAGCGTCAGGGCGGAAACCGGGTTGAAGCTCACGTTGCCGAGCAGCTTGACCCAGAATTCCCGTTCGATCGATTCGCTGCGCGTCACCTCGAAGCCCGCGCCCTCGCAGGCGTCGGCGACGGCGTTGATGCGCGCGCCGACCGCGCCGCCCGGCTCGCCGAGGATCAGCTTGCGGCCCATCGCGTGGCTCACCAGCCCCGGCTCGGGGGTCGAGGCGGCGAAGTGCACCACGCAGCCGACGATGCGCGAAGTCGGCATCGCGCGCGAGAGCGCGCCGCCCGGGTCGAGGCTCGCCAGGCGCAGTTTTCCGCCGCCGAACGGGAGCCGATCGAAGAACCACCACGGCACGCCGTTCATCGCCGTGACGATGCTGGTGCCGGCGTCGATCAGGGGCGCGATGCGCGCCGCGACCTCGGGCAGGGCGTGGCCCTTCACCGCCACGATCACGCAGTCCTGGGCGCCGAGCCGCGCCGGCTCCTCGTCGGCGCGCACGCGCGCGACCAGCGTCTCGCCGTCGGTGCCGGATCGAAGGCGCAGTCCGTCGCGGCGGATCGCCTCGAGGTTGGCACCGCGCGCGACCACCGAAACTTCCTGTCCGGCGCGCGCCAGCCAGGCGGCGATCAGTCCCCCGACCGCGCCCGCGCCATAAATGCAGATCTTCATGAGAGCGAATGAATCCTTGGGACGCGTCCGACCGTACAATAAAGCCCTGAGGCGGGCAACCGCGAGCGGAGGTTCGAAATGTTCTCCTTCATGCAGAAACTCAAGTCGCTGCTGCCGGCGGAGCGCACGCTGCCGGGGCGCGCGGCCGAGATGCCGGTGCCGGGGCGTCACTTCGTCAACGGCCACCCGCTCAAGCCGCCGTTTCCCGAAGGCATGCGACGCGCGCTGTTCGGAATGGGCTGCTTCTGGGGCGCCGAGCGCCTGTTCTGGGACACGCCCGGCGTGTATTCGACCGCGGTCGGCTACGCCGGGGGCGAGACGCCGAACCCGACCTACGAGGAAGTGTGCAGCGGCTGCACCAACCACACTGAGGCGGTGCTGGTGGTGTTCGACCCGAGCGCTATTTCCTACGAGGCCCTGTTGAAGGTGTTCTGGGAGGGGCACGACCCGACCCAGGGCATGCGCCAGGGCAACGACGCCGGCACTCAGTACCGTTCGGCGATTTACGCCTTCGGCGAAGAGCAGCTTCAGGCGGCGCTGGCCTCGAAACAGGCGTTCGAGAAGGAGCTTCTCAAGCGGAGCTTCGGCAGGATCACGACCGAGATCCGCGCGGCGCCACCGTTCTACTACGCCGAGGACTATCACCAGCAGTACCTGGGCAAGAACCCGAACGGCTACTGCGGCCTTGGGGGCACCGGCGTGAGCTGCCCGGCGGGGGTCCTGGCGAAGGCCTGATGCGCCTCGACAAGTGGCTGTGGGCGGCGCGCTTTTTCAAGACGCGCACGCTCGCGCAGCAGGCGATCGAGGCGGGCAGGGTGCGGCTGGGCGGGGAGCGCGTCAAGCCTTCGCGCCCGGTCGGGCCGGGCGACCTGCTGGCGATCCGGGTGCAGGAATTCGACTGGGAGGTGGCGGTGCGCGGGTTGTCGGAGCGGCGCGGCCCGGCAGCCGAGGCGCGCCGCCTTTACGATGAGAGCGACGAGAGCAGGCGCAGGCGCGAAACCGTGCTCGCCGAGCGCAGGCTGGCCGTGGAGCCGGCGCGCGCCCTGCAGGGGCGGCCGACCAAGCGCGATCGCCGCGTGCTCGAGCGCCTGCGGCGCGGCGACTGAATCCCGCGCCGGCCTATTTCCTCTTCAGTATCGTCTGCGCGTCCTCGATCACCTTGAACGGGCTCTTGCCCCACAGGATCGCGCCGTAGAAGAACGTCTCCAGCTTGGCCGCGTTCAGCGCCTGCCACTGGTACTGGTTGACCAGGATCACCTGGCCGGTCATGCCAAGGTCGCCGATCACCGTGAAGTGGCCTTCCAGCACCGGCTTCTGCGGCTGCTTGTCCCACTTCACCGGGTCGACGCGCGAGATCGAGCCGGCCTGCTCGCCGGGATAGACGTCGAACGACCCATGGCAGGCGTCCTGGCTGCGCAACGAGCAGGCGAGGCGGCTTCCGCGCGGTGGCATGCGGTGGCTCCCGGCGCGTCAGGCGGCGACGGCGGCCGCCGGACCGCCAGCGCGCATCAGTTCGCGCAGCACGTAGGGCAGGATGCCACCGTGCTTGTAGTAATCGACCTCGATCGCGGTGTCGATGCGCGACTTCACCTTGACCTGCCGGCTGGTGCCGTCCGCGCGCTTGATGAAGAGCATCAGCTCCTGCTGCGGCCGGATGTCGTCCAGCCCGAGCACGTCGATCGTCTCGTCGCCCTTCAGGCCGAGCGACTGCGCCGAGTCCGAGCCCATGAACTGCAGCGGCAGCACGCCCATGCCCACCAGGTTGGAGCGGTGGATGCGTTCGAAGCTGCGCGCGATCACGGCCTTGACGCCGAGCAGTTGGGTGCCCTTGGCGGCCCAGTCGCGCGACGAGCCGGTGCCGTATTCCTCGCCGCCGAGCACGACCGTCGGCGTTCCATCGGCCATGTAGCGCATCGCCGCGTCGTAGATCGGCATCTTCTCGCCCTTGTAGAGGGTCAGACCGCCTTCCGTGCCCGGCAGCATCAGGTTCTTGATGCGCACGTTGGCGAAGGTGCCGCGCATCATGACTTCGTGGTTGCCGCGCCGCGCGCCGTAGCTGTTGAAGTCCGCCACCGAGACGTCGTTCTCCTGCAGGTAGATGCCCGCGGGCGAAGTCGGCTTGATCGATCCGGCCGGCGAAATGTGGTCGGTCGTGACCGAGTCGCCGAAGACGCCGAGGATGTGCGCACCGGAGATGCCCGCGACCTTGCCCGGACGCATCTCGAAGCCCTCGAAAAACGGCGGCTCGGCGATATAGGTCGACTCCGGCCAGGTGTAGACCTGCCCCGAGGGCGCGGAAATCTTCTTCCACAGCGGGGTGGCGTCGCCGAGGCCCGAGTACAGGCGGCGGAAGGTCTTGGGGTCCATCGCGAGCTTCATCAGCGCCGCGATCTCGTCGTGCGACGGCCAGATGTGGCCGATATACACGTCCTGGCCGTCCTTCGACTTGCCGAGCGGCTCGGTGCGGAAGTCCCTGAGCACGCTGCCGGCGATCGCGTAGGCCACCACCAGCGGCGGGCTGGCGAGGAAGTTGGCGCGGATGTTGGGATGGATGCGCGCCTCGAAATTGCGGTTGCCCGACAGCACCGCCGCGCACACCAGGTCGTTCTTCACCACCGCTTCCTCGATCGACTGTGCGAGCGGCCCCGCGTTGCCGATGCAGGTGGTGCAGCCGTAGCCCGCCAGATAGAAGCCGAGCTTCTCCAGGTAGGGCAGCAGCCCGGCCTTGGTCAGGTACTCGGTGACCACGCGCGAGCCGGGCGCGAGCGAAGTCTTGATATGGGGCTTGACCTTGAGCCCGAGCTCGACCGCTTTCTTGGCGAGCAGTCCCGCCGCGAGCAGCACCCCGGGGTTGGAGGTGTTGGTGCATGAGGTGATCGCGGCGATCAGCACGTCGCCCGAACCGATATCGATGCCGTCGAAGGTCTTGAAGCGCTTGCCCAGGTCCTCGGGCTTCTTGGCGAAGCCGTTCTCGGCCACCGGCTTGGCGTAAAGGCTGGTGAAGGTGCTCTTGACCCGTTCCAGCCCGATGCGGTCCTGCGGCCGCTTCGGTCCCGCCAGCGAAGGCATGACCGACGCCAGGTCGAGTTCTAGCGTCTGGCTGTAGTCGATGCTGCCGTCGGCAGGCATGCCGAACAGGCCCTGCGCCTTGAAATAGGCTTCAAGCGCGTCGATTTCGGCGTCGCTGCGGCCGGTGCCGCGGAAATAGTCGAGCGTCTTGTCGTCCACCGGGAAGAAGCCCATCGTGGCGCCGTACTCGGGCGCCATGTTCGCGAGCGTCGCGCGGTCGGGCACGGGGAGCGACGCGGCGCCCTGGCCGAAGAACTCGACGAACTTGCCCACCACCTTGGCCTTGCGCAGCATCTCGGTCACGGTGAGCACCAGGTCGGTGGCGGTGCAGGCGGGATGCAGCCTGCCCTTGAGATGCACGCCGACCACGTCGGGCGTGAGGAAGTAGACCGGCTGGCCGAGCATCCCGGCCTCGGCCTCGATGCCGCCGACGCCCCATCCCACGACGCCTATGCCGTTGATCATGGTGGTGTGGCTGTCGGTGCCGACCAGCGTGTCGGGGTAATACACGCCGTCCCGGGATCTGTGCACGCCGCGCGCCAGGTACTCGAGGTTGACCTGGTGCACGATGCCGATGCCGGGCGGCACGACCTTGAAGGTGTCGAAGGCCTGCATGCCCCATTTCATGAACTGGTAGCGCTCCTGATTGCGCTTGAACTCGAGCCGCATGTTCAGGTCGAGCGCGTTTTTCGAGCCGTAGTGGTCGATCTGCACCGAGTGGTCGACCACCAGGTCGACCGGCACCAGCGGCTCGATCAGCTTCGGATTTTTGCCCAGCTTGTGCGCCACGCTGCGCATCGCGGCGAGATCGCACAGCAGGGGAACGCCGGTGAAGTCCTGGAGCACGATGCGCGCCAGCACGAACGGGATCTCCTCGCTGCGCGGCGCGTTCGGCTGCCAGCCGGCGAGCTGGCGCACGTGCGCTTCGGTGATCTTCCTGCCGTCGCAGTTGCGCAGCACCGATTCGAGCACGATGCGGATCGACACCGGCAGCCGCTCGATCTTCACCCCGAGCGCCTTGCCGAGCTGCCTGAGCGAGTAGAACTTGCCGTTCTTCAGCGGTTGGAGCGTGTCGAGAAGATTGTGAGCCATATTGCGATTCTCCGTTTCGGATGCGTGGTCGGGCCCGTCACTTGGACTGATAGCGCTTGCGCATCTCGTCCATCATGCGTCGGGCGTCCTCGATGTTCATGGGCTTGCTTCCCGGCTGCATGATGTCGCCCGGGCGCTGGCCTTGCCTGCACGGCCCGAGCCAGCGCGCCGCAATGGTGTAGCGGGTTGTCTGGGATCCCGCATTCGGCCTCGAGAAGGTGGACGCGATCTCGCCGCTGTAATCGGTCGAGAAGTCGCCGTGGAACTCGGCGTGGGTGGTGATCGTGGTGCCGTTCAGATCGCAAGTCGAGTCGAGGATCGTGCGTTTGCCTTCCCGGCGCAGCGCGGGTGCGGGGCAGTGCGGGTTGCCGGCGGCAGGGCGCATCAGCTCGTCGGTACCTGCGTCGACGCACTGCTGGCCGGTGATCGACTGCGCGGTGTCGCCCGACCTGGTGGTGATTTCCCACAGCCCCGCTTTGCGCCTGGGAGTATCGTCAGCGTAGGCGGACGAGGCGAATCCGAAGAGCGTCAGGCCGGCCAAGAAGACTGGCAAGTGCATGGTCAGTTTCGCTTCTCGCGCTGGCGCCGAAGATAGTCGTTAAACGGGCCCGAGCGCCAGGCGCCGCTCGCGACGTATCTGCCGAGCAGGATAAACGTGTCCGGATCGTAGATGCCGCCGCGCTGCGTCACGAGCGGTGCGCCGTCCAGGCCGTAGAAGACGAAGGTCGGCGTGGCGCGAACGCCCGCGGCGCGGGCGAACTCCTTCTCGATCATCGTCTTGCCGTCGAAGCCGGTGATCTGCTGGTCGCCGCGCGTGTCGATTTGAAACACCTGGAAGCGCTCGCGGTAGAAGCTCTGCACGTCCGGGCGCGACAGGACCTCGCGCTTCATGCGCGCGCAGTAGGGGCAGTCGTCGAACTCGTACATCACGACAATCGCCTTCTTGCCCGCCTTCTTCGCGTCCGCGGCCTCGGCCTTCAGGTCGCCCAGGAACGGGTGGAAGAAATAGTCGACCGGATCGCGGAATTCCGCCGCGGAGGCCGCGCGCGCGCCCGGCAGGAGCAGGCAAAGCAGAATCAGCGCGATCGTCCGGATCTCAGGCCGCACGATTGCCTCCGTCGCCTTCCCACTTGCAGAGCTCGCGATCGGACGGAACGCTCTGCAGTCGCTGCAACGCCGCCAGCACCCGCGCCCGCTCTTCGATCAGCGCCGGCAGCTGTTCGTCGCAGCGCGCGATGGGAGTGGGGTAGTTGCGAACTTCGCTCGAGAGCTCGGCCAGCCTGCGCTCGAGCCGCTTGACGTCTTCGGACGAGAAATCCTTCTGTGACACTTGGCACCCTAGATCACGAACAGATCGACGAACTCGTCGACCGGCGTCGCGTGCAGCCGGTCGGCGTCCATGCAAACATCGAGGATCGCATTCTGCTGCTTGGATGGGAAGCGCCGCGCAAGGTTTCGCTTGAATTTCTCCACCAGCACCGGCATGCCTTCCTTGCGCCGGCGCTTGTGGCCGATCGGGTATTCGCACACGAACTCGCCGAGCTGCTTGCCGTCCTTGAACTCGACCGTCAGCGCATTGGCGATCGATCGCTTGTCAGGGTCGTGATAATCGCGCGTAAAGCCCTTGTCCTCGACGCAGCTAATCCTGGCGCGCAGCGCGTCGATGCGCGGATCGGCGGCGACCGAGTCCTCGTAGTCGCCGGCGGTGAGGCGGCCGAACAGGATCGGCACCGCCACCATGTACTGGATGCAGTGGTCGCGGTCCGCCGGATTGTTGAGCGGACCCTTCTTGTCGATGATGCGCATGCACGCCTCGTGCGTGCGGATGGTGATCTTCCTGATGTCCTCCGGCGCGCGATTCTGGCTCTTGAGCGCCTGGTGGATCTGCATCGCGCACTCGACCGCGGTCTGGGAGTGGAATTCGGCCGGAAAGGAGATCTTGAACAGCACGTTCTCCATCACGTAGGAGCCGAACGGGCGCTGGAACTTGAACGGCTTGCCCTTGAACGAGACGTCGTAGAAACCCCAGGTCTTGGCCGTGAGCACCGACGGGTAGCCCATTTCGCCGGTCTTCGAGATCAGCGCCAGGCGCACGCCGCGGCTGGTGGCGTCGCCCGCGGCCCAGCTCTTGCGCGAGCCGGTGTTCGGCGCGTGGCGGTAGGTGCGCAGACTCTGGCCGTCGACCCAGGCCTGGGACACGGCATTGACGACTTCATCGTAGCGGCAGCCGATCATCTGCGCCACCACCGCGGCGGTGGCGACCTTGACCAGCAGGACGTGGTCGAGGCCGACGCGGTTGAAGCTGTTCTCGAGCGCGATCACGCCCTGGATCTCGTGCGCCTTGATCATGCCGGTGAGCACGTCGCGCATCGGCAGCGGCTTTTTCGCGCTGCGCGAGATCCAGTCGGCCGCAGCGAGGATGCCGCCCAGGTTGTCCGATGGGTGGCCCCACTCGGCGGCGAGCCAGGTGTCGTTGAAGTCGAGCCAGCGGATCATCGCGCCGATATTGAACGCGGCCTGCACCGGATCGAGCTGGAACTGGGTGCCGGGCACCTTGGCGCCGTTCGGCACCGCGGTGCCCGGCACGACCGGGCCGAGCAGCTTGGTGCAGGCGGGGTACTCGAGCGCTTCCAGGCCGCAGCCGAGCGTGTCCATCAGGCAGTAGCGCGCGGTCTCGTAGGCGTCCTTGCTGGCGATCCTGCGCTTGACGACGTAGTCCGCGATCTGCGTCAGCACCTTGTCCGGCGTGGGCCGGACGTTTGAGACGTGGCCGGACATCTACTTGTCCGCTTCGGTCAGCGGCTTGAAGGTGTATTCGGCGCCGCCCGACTTGGCGGGGTGGCGCGCAGGCGGCGGCGGGGTGCGGACCGTGGGGTCCTTGTCCCACCACGCGTCGCGACCGATGCGCTGCGACTCGATCTCCTCGGGATGTTGCGCGAGGAACTGGCGCATGAACTTGGTGATGTCGGACTCGTACTGGGCCATGCTCAGTTCCTTTCCTTCATGGGCTGCCACTTGCGGTTGTCGGGCCCGGTGTAATTCGCGCTGGGCCGGATGATCTTGCCGTCGATGCGCTGCTCGATCACGTGCGCCGACCAGCCGCTGGTGCGCGAGATGACGAACAGCGGGGTGAACATCGCGGTCGGGACGCCCATCATGTGGTAGCTGGTGGCGCTATACCAGTCGAGGTTGGCGAACATCTTCTTCTCGCGCGACATGACCTGTTCGATGCGCTCGGAAATGTCGAACAGCTTGGTGTCCCCCGCGTCCTGCGACAGGCGCTTGGCGACCGCCTTGATCACCTCGTTGCGCGGATCGGCGATCGTGTACACGGGGTGGCCGAAGCCGATGATGACCTGCTTCTCGGCCACGCGCCGCACGACGTCCGCTTCGGCCTGTTCGGGCGTGTCGTAGCGGCCGATGACGTCGAAGGCGAACTCGTTGGCGCCGCCGTGCTTGGGACCCTTGAGCGCGCCGATGCCGCCGGTGATGGCGGAGTACATGTCGGATCCGGTGCCGGCGATCACGCGGCAGGTGAAGGTCGAGGCGTTGTACTCGTGCTCGGCGTAGAGGATGAGCGAGGTGTGCATCGCCCGCACCCAGAGCTCGCTCGGCTTGCGCCCGTGCAGCAGGTGCAGGAAGTGCCCGCCGATCGAGTCGTCGTCGGTCTCGACGTCGATCCGCCGTCCCGAATGGGAGAAGTGATACCAGTACAGCAGCATCGAGCCGAAGCTCGCCATCAGCCGGTCGGCGATGTTGCGCGCTTCCGACAGCTTGTGGTCCTGGTTTTCGGGCAGCAACGAGCCGAGCGCGGAGCAGGCGGTGCGCATGACATCCATCGGATGCGCGTTGGCCGGGATGCACTCGAGGATGTCCTGCACCGCGGCCGGGATGCCGCGCAGGCCCCTGAGCTTGCCCTTGTACGCCGCGAGCTCGGCCGCGTTCGGCAGCTTGCCGTGGACCAGCAGGTAGGCGATTTCCTCGAACTCGGCCTTGTCCGCGAACTCCAGGATGTCGTAGCCGCGGTAATGCAGGTCGTTGCCGCTGCGCCCGACGGTGCAAAGCGCCGTGTTGCCGGCGGGGACGCCGGACAGGGCGACGGATTTCTTGGGCTTAGGCGTTGCTGCGGGCTGAGAAGAGCTCATCGAGTTTTTCCTCGTATGCGTGGTAGTCGAGGCATTCGTACAGCTCGTCGCGCGTCTGCATGGTCGCGACGACGTTCTTCTGCGTGCCTTCGCGGCGCAGCGTCTGGTACACGTCGAGCGCCGCCTTGTTCATGGCGCGGAACGCCGACAGTGGGTAGAGCGCGAGCGCCACGCCGGCCGAGCGCAGCTCGTCGAGCGTGAACAGCGGCGTCTTGCCGAACTCGGTGATGTTTGCGAGCACCGGCACCCCGGTGGCGTCGACGAACTTTCGGTACATGGCGAGCTCGGTGATCGCTTCCGGGAATATCATGTCCGCGCCCGCGGCGACGTAGGCGGCGGCGCGCTCGAGGGCGCGCTCCAGCCCCTCGCTCGCCAGGGCGTCGGTGCGCGCCATGACGACGAAATCGGGGTCGGCGCGCGCGTCGACCGCGGCCTTGATGCGGTCGCACATTTCCTGCTTCGACACCAGCTCCTTGCCTGGACGGTGGCCGCAGCGCTTGGCGCCGACCTGGTCCTCGATGTGCATCGCGGCCGCGCCGAACTTGATCAGCGAGCGCGTGGTGCGGGCGACGTTGAACGCGCTGGCGCCGAAGCCGGTGTCGACGTCCACCAGCAGCGGCAGGTCGCACACGTCGGTGATGCGACGGATGTCGGTCAGCACGTCGTCCAGGTTCGAGATGCCGAGGTCGGGCATGCCGAGCGAGCCGGCCGCAACGCCGCCGCCCGAGAGGTAGATCGCACGGTAACCCGAGCGTTTCGCGAGCAGGGCGTGGTAGGCGCAGATCGCGCCGATCACCTGCAGCGGCGACTCTTCCTTCAGCGCCAGGCGGAACTTCGCGCCGGGGGAGTTCTGGATCATGGCCCGCCTCCTAGCCCAGCAGCTGCTTGATGCCGTCGCGCTCCTCGTGCAGCTCCTTCAGCGTGGCGTCCATGCGCTTGCGGCTGAAGTCGCTGATCTCGATTCCCTTCACGATCTGGTACTGGCCGCCCTTGCAGGTGACGGGGTGGCCGTAGAGCACGCCTTCGGCGATGCCGTAGCTGCCGTCCGCGGGGATGCCCATGGTCACCCAGTCGCCCTCGGGGGTGCCCATCACCCAGTCGCGCACGTGGTCGATCGCGGCGTTCGCCGCGCTCGCGGCCGACGACAGGCCGCGCGCCTCGATGATCGCCGCGCCGCGCTTCTGCACCGTCGGGATGAGAGTCTTCTCGAGCCATTCCTGGTCGTTGATCATGGGCCAAATCTTCTTGCCTTCGCACTCGGCCTGGAACAGGTCCGGGTATTGCGTCGCGGAATGGTTGCCCCAAACCGTCATCTTCCTCACCGCGGTCACCGGCTTGCCGATTTTCTGCGCCACCTGCGAGATGGCGCGGTTGTGGTCCAGGCGCATCATGCCGGTGAACTGCGTCGGCTTGAGCGAAGGCGCGTTCTTCATCGCGATCAGGGCGTTGGTGTTCGCCGGATTGCCGACCACGAGCACCTTGACGTCGCGGCTTGCGACCTTGTCCAGTGCCTTGCCCTGCGGCGCGAAGATCTTGCCGTTGGCTTCCAGCAGGTCCTTGCGTTCCATCCCCGGGCCACGCGGGCGCGCGCCGACCAGCAGCGCGACCTCGACGTCCTTGAAGGCGACCATCGGGTCGGACGCGGGCAGCATGCCGTGCAGCAGGGGAAAGGCGCAGTCGTCCAGCTCCATCATCACGCCCTTGAGCGCCTTCTGCGCCTTCTCGTCGGGGATCTCGAGCAGCTGCAGGATCACCGGCTGGTCCTTGCCCAGCATCTCGCCGCTGGCAATGCGAAACAGGAGGCTGTAGCCGATTTGGCCGGCGGCGCCGGTGACGGCGACGCGTACTGGGGCTTTGGACATGGAGGGCTCCGGAAAGGCACGTTCGTGAGACGATCGACGATTCTAGGCCGGTGGGCAGGCCGCGCGCGCCATGTTATGCGGCCGCCGGGGCGAAGTCAACGTGTCTTATGTCTTTTATAAGACAAATGACACCATATAGACGAGTCTGCGCTTCTGTGCTGAAATGGGCGTCATGAACTCGCCCACCTTCAGCCCGCTGTACAAGCAAATCAAGGAGTTGGTGCTGGACGGGCTGCGCGGCGGGGAATGGCGCCCGGGCGACGCGATCCCGAGCGAGATCGAGCTCGCGGCACGGTTCCACGTCAGTCAAGGGACCGTGCGCAAGGCGATCGACGAACTCGCCGCCGACAACCTGCTGGTGCGCCGCCAGGGCAAGGGAACCTTCGTCGCGAGCCACGGCGAGCCGCAGGTGCGCTTCCGTTTCCTGCGCCTGACGCCCGACGCCGGCGGCGCGGTCGCGGCGGAGCGCAAGCTGCTCGATTTCCGGCGCGCGCGCGCGAGCGCCGAACTCGCGCGCCTGCTCGAGCTGCGCACCGGCGACAGCATGATCGTGCTCACCCGCCTGCTGCTGTTCTCCGGCGATCCGGTCGTGCTGGAGGAGGTGTGGCTGCCGGCGGGCCTGTTCCGCGGCCTCACCGCGGCGGCGATCACCGAGCACAAGGGTGCGTTGTACAACCTGTTCGAGACTCAGTACGGCACCCGCATGGTGCGCGCCGAGGAGAAGCTCAAGGCGCGTCCGGCGGACGCCGAAACTGCGAAACTGCTCAAGGTCGAGCCGGGTCACGCGCTGCTCGAAGTGGAGCGCCTTTCATATACTTACGGCGACCGCCCGGTCGAATGGCGGCGCGGCCTGTACAAGACCGATCGCCACTTCTACCGCAGCGAACTGGGATAAATGCGGCATTGCAGCGATATAATTGAATGATGTCGCAAGCGGCAGCGAACAAGCACCGTCCCAAGTACCTCAGCCTGACCGCCCTGCTGTTCGAGATCCGGCTTCCGCTCGCGGGCTGGGTCTCGATCCTGCACCGGATCAGCGGCGCGCTGCTTTTCGTCGCCACGCTGTGGCTGCTGTTCATGCTCGACCGCAGCCTGGCCTCGCCGCGCGACTTCGAGTTCGTCAGGCACTATCTCGGCCTGCTGCCGGTCAAACTGGCGCTGCTGGTGCTGATCTGGGCCTACTGCCACCATTTCTGCGCCGGCATCCGCTTCCTGCTGCTCGAGACCCATTGGGGCTGGGACAAGCGGACCGCGCGCATCACCAGCATCGTCGTGATCGTCGCGGGCCTCGCGCTCACCGCTTTGTTCGGGGCCAGGCTATGGTGAGCCGCACCGTGGTCGGGGCGCATTACGGCTGGCGCGACTGGCTCGCGCAGCGCGTCACCGCGGTGGTGATGGCGGTCTATAGCGTGATCCTCGCGGCGGTCCTGCTGCCCGGCGGGCCGATCGACTACGGCGTCTGGCGGGACCTGTTCGCGCAGGGCTGGATGCGCGTCGCGACGCTGCTGTTCGCGGTGAGCGTCGCCTGGCACATGTGGATCGGCGTGCGCGACATCCTGATGGACTACATTAAGCCGGTCGAGCTGCGGCTCGCGCTGCAGGTGCTGGTCCTTCTGACGATCGCCGGCTACCTCGGCTGGACGATCCAGATCCTCTGGAGATGAGCGTGGCGCTCCAGGCCAGGAAATTCGATGCGCTGGTGGTGGGGGCGGGCGGCTCGGGCCTGCGCGCCGCGCTCGAGCTCGCGCGCGCGGGGCTGCGCGTCGCGGTGCTGAGCAAGGTCTTCCCGACCCGCTCGCACACCGTGGCGGCGCAAGGCGGCATCGCCGCGCCGCTCGCCAACTCGTCCGAGGACCACTGGCATTGGCACATGTACGACACCGTCAAGGGATCGGACTACCTGGGCGACCAGGACGCGATCGAGTACATGTGCCGCCGCGCGACCGAGGTGGTGGTCGAGCTCGAGCACATGGGAATGCCGTTCGACCGGCTCGACAACGGCAAGATCTACCAGCGGCCCTTCGGCGGGCATACCCAGGACTACGGCAGCCCGAAAATGGCGAACCGCGCCTGCGCCGCCGCGGACCGCACGGGCCACGCGATGCTGCACACGCTCTACCAGCAGAACGTGAAGGCGAGCACACAGTTCTTCGTTGAATGGATGGCGCTCGACCTGGTGCGCGATCCGCAGGACGGCGCGGTGCTCGGCGTGACTGCGCTGGAGATGGAAACGGGTGAAGCATGCCTGTTCCAGGCGAAAGCCACGCTGTTCGCGACTGGCGGCTCGGGTCGGATGTTCTTCAGTTCGACCAATGCCTTCATCAACACCGGGGACGGCCTGGGGATGGCGGCGCGCGCCGGCATTCCGCTGCAGGACATGGAGTTCTACCAGTTCCACCCCACCGGCGTGTACGGAGCGGGCATCCTGATTACCGAGGGCGTGCGCGGCGAAGGCGGCTACCTGCTGAACAAGGACGGCGAGCGCTTCATGGAGCGCTACGCGCCCAACGCCAAGGACCTCGCCAGCCGCGACGTCGTGTCGCGCGCGATGACGACCGAGATCAAGGAAGGTCGCGGCTGCGGGCCCGAACGCGACCACGTGCTGCTCAAGCTCGACCACCTGGGGGCGGATGTCATCAACCTGCGCCTTCCCGGGATCCGCGAAATCGCGATCAAGTTCGCCAACGCGGATCCGGTGCGAGAGCCGATTCCGGTCGTGCCCACGGCGCACTACCAGATGGGCGGAATTCCCGCCAACTTCATGGGGCAGGTCGTGGCGCCCGCGGGCGAGAGCCGCGAAACCATCGTGCAGGGGTTCTACGCTGCTGGCGAATGCTCCTGCGTTTCGGTGCACGGCGGCAACCGGCTCGGATGCAACTCGTTGCTCGACCTGCTGGTGTTCGGGAAGTCTTCCGGCGAGCAGATGGCGAAGGACATTCGCGCGTTGCCGCGGCCGCACCGCAATTTGCCGAACGGCGCCGGAGAAGCCTCGCTCGCGCGGCTGGCGCGGATCGACGCGGGTTCGGGCGGCGAGCGCGTCGCCGAGGTCGGCAACGATTTGAGAAAGGTCATGCAGGCACACTGCGGGGTGTTCCGCTTCCCCGACATGCTGGCCGCAGGGGTGGGGAAGATGAGAGAGATCGCGGCCCGTGTCGCGCGCGTCGCCATCGAGGACAAATCCAAGGTTTTCAACACCGCGCGCGTCGAGGCGCTCGAGCTCGAGAACCTGGTCGATGCGGCGATGGCGACCATCGTTTCGGCGCAGGCGCGCGAGGAGAGCCGTGGTGCGCAGGCGCGGTCCGACTTCCCGGAGCGCGACGACAAGAACTGGCTCAAGCACACGCTCTGGTACAAGGATGGCAATCGGCTCGAGTACAAGCCGGTCCACCTCAAGCCGCTTTCGGTCGCAAGCTTCGAACCCAAGGTACGGACTTACTGATGCGCTTCTCCATCTATCGCTACGATCCCGACAAGGACGCGCGCCCGCGCATGCAGGACTACGACCTCAATCCGGAGCCCACCGACCGCATGCTGCTCGACGCACTGGTGCGGCTCAAGGCGCGGGACGACTCGCTGTCGTTTCGCCGCTCCTGCAGGGAGGGCGTGTGCGGCTCCGACGCGATGAACATCAACGGCAAGAACGGTCTCGCCTGCATCACCAAGATCGCGGACCTGCCCGACAAGGTGACGCTGCGGCCGCTGCCTGGCCTGCCGGTGGTGCGCGACCTGATCGTCGACATGACCCAGTTCTTCAACCAGTACCATTCGGTCAAGCCCTACCTGATCGCGCACGATGCCCCGCCGGAGCGCGAGCGGCTGCAGTCGCCCGAGGAGCGCGAGGAGCTGAACGGCCTCTACGAGTGCATCCTGTGCGCGTGCTGTTCGACTTCGTGCCCGTCGTTCTGGTGGAACCCGGACAAGTACGTCGGCCCGGCCGGCCTGCTGCAGGCCTACCGCTTCATCGCCGACACGCGCGACCAGGCGACAGGGGAGCGGCTGGACAACCTGGACGATCCGTACCGCCTGTTCCGCTGCCATACGATCATGAATTGCACCGACGCCTGCCCGAAAAACCTGAACCCGGCGCTGGCGATAGGCAAGATCAAGGAGATGCTGGTTAGGCGTGCCGTGTGATGGATCGCCTTGCGCACGATAGACTGAAGTGGAAGTGCCGCCGGGGGCTGCTCGAGCTGGACCTGGTCCTCGGCAGATTCGTCGAGCGCGACGCGGATGCGATGGGCGAGGCCGAGTTGGCGCGCCTCGGCGAGCTGCTCGACCTGCCGGACAACGACTTGTGGGACATCGTCAGCGGGCGCAGCGAACTGTACGCCTCGCGCCTGAGCGACGTCGTCGCCCGCCTGCGGGCGTGTTGATAAGGAGAAGACCTTGGACAAGAAAGCCATCCTGCAACTGCCCGAAGGGGGCAGCATCGAGTTCCCGGTCCTGTCGGGGTCAGTGGGGCCCGACGTCGTGGACATCCGGGCGTTGTACGGCAAGACCGGCGTCTTCACCTACGATCCGGGATTCCTGTCGACCGCCAGCTGCGCCTCGACCATCACTTACATCGACGGCGACCAGGGCGTGCTGCTGTACCGGGGATACCCGATCGAGCAGCTCGCGGTGCATTGCGACTTCCTCGAGGTCTGCTATCTGCTGCTGAACGGCGAGCTGCCGAACCAGCAGCAGAAGGGCCAGTTCGTCGGTACGGTGACGCGGCACACCATGGTGCACGACCAGATCAACCGCTTCTTCACCGGGTTCCGGCGCGACGCGCACCCGATGGCCGTGCTGGTGGGGGTGGTCGGCGCGCTGTCCGCCTTCTATCACGACTCGCTCGACATCTCCGACCAGCATCACCGCGAAGTCGCCGCCTTCAGGCTCATCGCCAAGCTGCCTACGCTGGTAGCGATGGCCTACAAGTACAACATGGGCCAGCCCTTCGTGTACCCGCGCAACGACCTGTCGTACACGGCGAACTTCATGCGCATGATGTTCGCGGTGCCGGCGGAGGAGTACAAGATCAACGACGTGCTGGTGCGCGCGCTCGACCGCATCTTCATCCTGCACGCGGACCACGAGCAGAACGCCTCGACCTCGACCGTGCGGCTGTCGGGCTCCTCCGGCGCCAATCCTTTCGCCTGCATCGCGGCGGGAATCGCCTGCCTGTGGGGCCCTGCGCACGGCGGCGCCAACGAGGCCGCGCTGCAGATGCTCGACCATATCGGCGACGTGTCCAAGATCGGTGAGTTCATCAAGCAGGTCAAGGACAAGAATTCGCACGTCAAGCTGATGGGCTTCGGCCACCGGGTGTACAAGAACTACGACCCGCGCGCCAAGCTGATGCGCGAGACCTGCTACGAGGTGCTGGAAGAGCTGGGGCTGCACGACGACCGTCTGTTCAAGCTCGCCATGACGCTGGAGAAGATCGCGCTCGAGGACGATTACTTCGTTTCGCGCAAGCTCTATCCCAACGTCGACTTCTACTCCGGGATCGTGCAGCGCGCCCTGGGAATCCCGGTGAGCATGTTCACCTGCATTTTCGCGCTCGCGCGCACGGTGGGCTGGATCGCGCAGTGGAACGAGATGATCGTCGATCCGGATCAGAAGATCGGCCGCCCGCGCCAGCTCTACAAGGGCGCCACGCGCCGCGACGCGCTGCCGATCGGCAAGAGATAAGCGCCATGATGAAGCAGCTGCTCTCCAATTCCTATCTGTTCGGCGGCAACGCGCCGTTCATCGAGGACCTGTACGAGCAGTACCTCGTCAACCCCGGCGCGGTGCCGGAAGAGTGGCGCGATTACTTCGACCAGATGCAGCTGATGCCCGACGCCGCGGGCAGCGCCGGCAAGGACGTGGCGCACGCGCCGGTGATCCAGTCGTTCGTGCAGCGCGCCAAGGCAGGCGAGCTCGCCGCGCGTGCGGCGCCGCAGATCGACGTCGCGCACGAGCGCCTGCAGGTCTCGGCGCTGCTGCTGGTCACGGCCTACCGCATCGCGGGCTCCCGCTGGGCGACCCTGGATCCGCTCAAGCGCATGCCGCGTCCTTCGGTGCCGGAGCTCGAGGCGGCCTACTACGACCTCGCCGAGGCGGACCTCGACCGCGAGGTCAGCGCGGGCTCTTTCGTCGGCCTCGACCGCAGCACGCTCAGGAACCTGATCCACGCCCTGCGCGACACCTATTGCGGAAACATCGGCTTCGAGTACATGTTCATCGGCGAGCGCACGCAGCGCGACTGGATCCAGCAGCGCATCGAGTCGGTCAGGGCGACGCCGAAATACACGCCCGAGGTGCAAAAGCGCCTGCTGCAGAAGCTCACCGAGGCCGAGCAACTCGAGCGCTACCTGCATACCCGCTACGTCGGCCAGAAGCGCTTTTCGCTCGAAGGCGGAGAGAGCCTGATCCCGTCGATCGACGAACTGATTCAGCGCGCGGGCGCGGCCGGCGTGCAGGAGATCGTGATCGGAATGGCCCACCGCGGCCGGCTGAACGTGCTGGTGAACGTGCTCGGCAAGATGCCGCAGGAGCTGTTCCAGGAGTTCGAGGGCAAGCACGGGCACGAGCTGCCGATGGGGGACGTGAAGTACCACAACGGCTTCTCGTCGGATATCTCGACCGGGGGCGGTCCCGTCCACATATCGCTCGCTTTCAATCCGTCGCACCTCGAAATCGTCAACCCGGTGGTCGAGGGCTCGGTGCGCGCGCGCCAGCGGCGCCGCGACGACAAGAGCGGCGACCAGGTGCTGCCGATCCTGATCCACGGCGACGCTGCGTTCGCAGGCCAGGGCGTGGTGATGGAAACGCTGAATCTCTCCGGCACGCGCGGCTACGGCACGGGCGGCACCGTGCACCTGGTGGTGAACAATCAGATCGGCTTTACGACTTCGGATCCACGCGACACGCGCTCGACGATTTACTGCACCGACGTCGCCAAGATGGTCGAAGCGCCGATCTTCCACGTCAACGGCGACGACCCCGAAGCGGTCCTGTTCGTGACCCAGATGGCGCTCGATTTCCGGCAGCAGTTCAAGAAGGACGTGGTGATCGACCTGGTGTGTTTCCGCAAGCTCGGCCACAACGAGCAGGACGAGCCGTTCATCACCCAGCCGCTGATGTACAAGAAGATCTCGCAGCACCCCGGAACGCGCAAGCTCTACGCCGACAAGCTGGCGACGCTCGGCGTGATCCAGGCCGAGGACGCGGACGCGATGATCAAGCAATTCCGCGCCGACCTCGACGCCGGCAAGCACAGCAGCAACCCGGTGATCTCGAACTTCAGGAGCAAGTTCGCGGTCGACTGGGCGCCGTACCTCAACACCAAGTGGACCGACGCCGCCGATACGCACGTCCCGCTCGCCGAGCTGCAGCGCCTGGCCGAGCGCGTCACCAGCGTGCCCGAGGACTTCAAGGTCCATCCGACGGTGGAGCGCGTGCTGCAGGCGCGCCGCCAGATGGCCGAGGGCAAGCTGCCGGTCGACTGGGGCATGGCGGAAACTCTCGCCTACGCATCGCTGGTCTCCAACGGCTACGACGTGCGGCTGTCGGGACAGGACGCCGCGCGCGGCACTTTCGCGCACCGCCACTCGGTGCTGCACGACCAGGATCGCGAGCGCTGGGACTCCGGCACCTACGTGCCGCTGCAGAACATCTCCAAGGACCAGGGCTCGTTCGTGGTGATCGACTCGGTGCTGTCGGAGGAGGCGGTGGTGGGGTTCGAGTACGGCTTTTCCACCGCCGAGCCGACCGCGCTGGTGATCTGGGAAGCGCAGTTCGGCGATTTCGCCAACGGCGCGCAGGTGGTGATCGACCAGTTCATCAGCTCGGGAGAGGCGAAGTGGGGCAGGGTCTGCGGCCTGACGATGTTCCTGCCGCACGGCTACGAGGGCCAGGGGCCGGAACATTCCTCTGCGCGGCTCGAGCGCTACTTGCAGCTTTGCGCCGAGCACAACATGCAGGTCTGCGTCCCGTCCAACGCTTCGCAGATCTTCCACCTGCTCAGGCGGCAGATGCTGCGTCCGTTCCGCAAGCCGCTGATCGTGCTCACGCCGAAGTCGCTGCTGCGCAAGAAGGAGGCGGCGGTTTCGATCAAGGACCTGGCCAAGGGCTCCTTCCTGACCGTCGTGCCCGAAATCGACGCGCTCGACCCGAACGACGTGACGCGCGTGATCGCCTGCTGCGGCAAGGTCTACTACGACCTCCTGTCCGCGCGGCGCGAGCGCCGGCTGGATCATGTCGCGATCATCCGCGTCGAGCAGCTCTATCCGTTTCCGCACAAGGCGTTCGCGGCGGAAATGAAGCGCTACCCGAACGCGCGCGAAGTCGTCTGGTGCCAGGAGGAACCGCAGAACCAGGGTGCGTGGTACGAGACGGCGCACTACTTCAGCGAGAACATGCGCAGCGACCAGAAGCTGCACTATGCCGGCCGCTCGGCGACCGCCGCGCCCGCGGGAGGCTATCTGGCGAAGCACAACGCGCGCCAGGCGGCGTTGATCGACATGGCGTTCGGCAAGCACAAGTAGCGGCAGGGATTGACCCCGGCGCGTTGCGCGCTGGTTTTTCTCAACTCGGGCGAGGTCGAGCCGGACCCGGGGAAAAATCGAACGGGAGACGAAGTGATTATCGAAGTCAAAGTACCGCAGTTGTCGGAGTCGGTCTCCGAGGCCACCCTGCTCGAGTGGCACAAGAAGGAAGGCGAAGCGGTGTCTCGGGACGAGAACCTGATCGACATCGAGACCGACAAGGTCGTGATGGAGCTGCCCGCGCCCGCGGACGGCGTGCTGACCAAGGTTCTCAAGGCGGACCGCGTCTCGGTCGTTTCGGGCGAGGTGATCGCCACCATCGACACGGACGCCAAGCCCGCGGCGGGCGCGGCTCCGAAAGCGGCGTCGGCTGCGCCGTCGGTGCCCGCCGCGCCGTCCGCCGATGCGCCCGCGCCGGCGCCGGGCGCGCCGGTGATGCCCGCGGCCGAAAAGCTCGCCGCGGAGCAGGGCATCGACACCAGCAAGATCCAGGGCAGCGGCCGTGGCGGCCGCGTCACCAAGGGCGACGTGCTCGAGCAAGTCGGCAAGCCCGCTTCGTACGCCGGGACGACGCCTGCGCAGGCGCTCGCGCCAGCGGCTTCGGCGCCCAAGAGCGCGTTGCCGCAGCCGTCGGCGCCGGTAAACGTCGAGCGCCTGCTCGGAAACCGCCCGGAGCAGCGGGTGCCGATGTCGCGCCTGCGCGCGCGCATCGCCGAGCGCCTGGTGCAGTCGCAATCGACCGCCGCGATCCTGACGACCTTCAACGAGGTCAACATGCAGCCGGTCATGGAATTGCGCAAGAAGTACCAGGAGCGGTTCGAGAAGGAGCACGGCGTGCGCCTGGGCTTCATGTCGTTCTTCGTCAAGGCGGCGGTTGCCGCGCTGAAGAAGTATCCGGTGGTGAACGCCTCGGTTGACGCAAACGACATCGTCTACCACGGCTATTTCGACATCGGCATGGCGGTCGGCAGCCCGCGCGGCCTGGTGGTGCCGATCCTGCGCGACGTCGACCAGATGTCTTTCGCCGCGATCGAGAAGAAGATCGCGGAGTTCGGCAAGCGCGCGCAGGACGGCAAGCTCGGCATCGAGGAGTTGTCCGGCGGCACGTTCTCGATCTCCAACGGCGGGGTGTTCGGGTCGATGCTGTCGACCCCGATCATCAACCCGCCGCAGTCGGCGATCCTGGGCGTGCACGCGACCAAGGAGCGCCCGGTGGTGGAGAACGGACAGATCGTTGCGCGGCCGATGAACTACCTGGCGCTGTCCTACGACCACCGGATCGTCGACGGGCGCGAGGCGGTCCTGTTCCTGGTTGCGATCAAGGAGGCGCTGGAGGATCCGGCGCGCCTCGTGCTGGAGATCTGAGCCCATGCAATCCTTCGACGTCGTCGTCATCGGCGCCGGGCCGGCCGGCTACGTCGCCGCGATCCGCGCCGCGCAGCTCGGCCTTTCAACCGCGTGCATCGACCAATGGAAGGAGCCCGGGGGCCAGTACGCGCTCGGCGGAACCTGCCTCAATGTCGGCTGCATCCCCTCCAAGGCGCTGCTCGAGTCGTCCGAGAATTTCGAGCGGGTGCAACGCAAGTTCAAGGTGCACGGCATTACCGCTACCGGGGTCAAGCTCGATCTCGCGACGATGCTCGAGCGCAAGGACCGGATCGTGAAGAAAATGACCGGCGGCATCGCCGGCCTGTTCAAGAAGAACAAGGTGACCTGGCTGCAGGGACATGGCCGCCTGATGCAGGGCGGCACCACCTGGAAGCTCGAGGTGAAGGGCGACAAGGGCGCCGAAACGGTCGAGGCGAAAAACGTGATCATCGCGACCGGCTCCAAGGCGCGCCACTTGCCCGGGGTGACGGTGGACAACAAGCTCGTTTGCGACAACGAGGGCGCGCTCGCCTTCGACGCGGTGCCCGGGCGGCTCGGGGTGATCGGGGCCGGCGTGATCGGGCTCGAGCTCGGCAGCGTCTGGCGGCGCCTCGGCGCCAAGGTGCGGATCCTCGAGGCGCTGCCCGAATTCCTGGGCGCCGCCGACCAGGCGATCTCGCAGGAGGCGTGGAAGATCTTCACCGGCGAGCAGGGCCTTGACATTGAGCTCGGGGTCAAAATAGGCGACATAAAGCAATCGAAGAAAGGTATTACTATTCAGTATAATGGGCCTGATAACTCAAGTAAAACATTCGATTGTGAACGGCTCATCGTTTCGATCGGCCGGGTGCCGAACAGCGACGGCCTCGGGGCCGAAAACGTCGGCCTGAAGATCGACTCGCGCGGCTTCATCGAGGTCGACAAGAACTGCCGCACCGCGCTGCCGCGCGTGTTCGCCATCGGCGACGTCGTGCGCGGCCCGATGCTCGCGCACAAGGGCGAGGACGAGGGCGTGATGGTGGCCGAGATCATCGCCGGCCAGCGCGGGCACGTGAACTACGACGCGATACCCTGGGTGATCTACACCGCGCCCGAGATCGCCTGGGTGGGCAAGACCGAGCAGCAGCTGAAGGAAGACGGCGTCGCCTACCGCGCCGGGAAATTCCCCTTCGCCTACAACGGGCGCGCGCTCGGGCGCGACGAGCCGGAGGGCTTCATCAAGATGCTGGCCGACGCGAAGACCGATCGCATCCTGGGGGTGCACGCGATCGGCGGCCAGGCCTCGGAGCTGATCGCCGAGGCGGTGGTGGCGATGGAGTTCGGCGCCAGCTCGGAGGACATCGCGCGCATCTGCCACGCGCACCCGTCGATGTCGGAAGTGATGCGCGAAGCGGCGCTCGCGGTCGACAAACGCAGCCTGAACGGCTGACCGGCTTGCGGCCGCGCCGAGCCCCCGCCGCGACTGTTCGCGGCATGCTCTGGATGGCGCTCGCCGGCGTGCTGTTCATCGTGCTCAACACGATGATGAAGCGCCTCGCCGGCGAGCTCGATCCCTGGCTGGTGGGGCTGCTGCGCTACGCGATCGGCGCGGCGGTGATCGCCGCGGCGGCATTGCGGCTCGGCCCGCGCGCGCTGTGGCCGCGCGCGCCGCGGCTGCAGTTCGTGCGCGGCGTGTTCCACTCCTGCGGCATGATCCTGTGGTTCGCCGCGTTGCCGAAGGTGAGCCTGACCGAGCTCACTGCGATCGCCTTCAGTGGCCCGATCTTCATCTGCATCGGCGCCGCGCTGTTCCTGCGCGAGCGAATGACCGGGGCGCGCTGGGCGGCGGTGCTGGTGGGCTTCGGCGGCGTCCTGCTGGTGCTCAAGCCGGGGTCGGGGAGCGGCTTTGCGGGCATTTCGCCGGGCATGCTGCTGATGCTCGCCTCGGCGCCGGTGTTCGCCGGCTCCTACCTGGTGGCCAAGGCGCTCGCCCGGCGTGAGCGCTCTGAGGTGATCGTGCTGTGGCAGCACCTTTGGGTGGTGGTGCTGCTGGCGCCGCTCGCGCTGCCGCGCTGGACGCCGCCGGACGCGCTGCAGTGGGCCCTGTTCGTGGCCTGCGGCTTCTTCGGCGCCGGGGGGCACTACTGCATGATGAGGGCGTTCCGGGTGGCGGACATTTCCGCGGTGCAGACGGTGAAGTTTCTCGAGCTGGTGTGGGCGGCGATCCTCGGCTTCCTCGTCTTCGGCAGCGTTCCGGCCGGCGCCACCGTGCTCGGCGGCGCCGTGATCCTGGCCAGCACGCTGCTGCTGGCGCGGCACGAGTCGCGCGCCGCGCGGCCGCGGGGGGCGGCGACGTGACGCCGCGCGCGGCGGGGACCGACGTCGTCTCGGTGTACCGCGCGCAGCTCGCGAAGCGCGGCTTCGTTTCCGACCCGGCGCAATGGCGCGCGGTCGAGCGACTGCAGCGCCTGCACGAAGAGTGGTCGGCCTACAAGGCGCGCCGCAGCACCGCGCTGCGGCGCATGCTGGTGCGGCCGCCGCTGCCCAAGGGAGTCTATCTGTGGGGCGGCGTGGGGCGCGGGAAGAGCTTTCTCATGGACGCTTTCTTCCTCTGCGCGCCGCTAGTGAGAAAGCGGCGCGTGCACTTTCACCATTTCATGCGCGAGATCCACCGCGAGCTCGACGAGCTGAAAGGAACCGAGGACCCGCTCGCGGCGGTGGCCGAGCGCACGGCGCGGCGCAGCCGGCTCATCTGCTTCGACGAATTCCACGTCGGCGACATCGCCGACGCGATGATCCTGGGTCGCTTCCTGGCGCAGGTGATGGAGCGCGGCGTGGTGCTGTGCATGACATCGAACTACGCTCCGGACGCGCTGTATCCCGACGGCCTGCAGCGTGAGCGCTTCCTGCCCGCGATCGCGCTGCTCGAGGCGCGGCTCGACGTGCTCGAGGTCGATAGCGGGGTCGACTACCGGCGGCGCAAGCTGGAGCGCCTGCGCGCCTACCATGTCGGGCCCGGCAGCGAGGAGGAGCTGGAGGGGATCTTCCAGGCCCTCAAGGACGTGGAACAGGAGCGCCATGCGCTCGACGTCGAGGGGCGCCAGATCGCATACCGCAAGCGTGCCGGTGGCCTGGTCTGGTTCGATTTCAAGGCGCTGTGCGGCGGGCCGCGCTCGTACGCGGACTACGTCGATCTGGCGCAGCGCTTCCACAGCGTGATTCTGTCCGGCGTGCCGCGCATGTCGGCGCGCAACGCGGACGCCGCGCGGCGCTTCACCTGGCTGCTGGACGTGTTCTACGACGACCGCGTGAAGCTGTTCGCGTCGGCCGAGGCACAGCCGGAAGAGCTGTTCGTCGAGGGCGCGAACAGCGCCGAGTTCGAGCGTGCCGTCAGCCGCCTGCACGAGATGCAGTCCGTCGATTACCTGCAAGCGGAGCGCGGCCGGCGTTAAACTCCGCATACGAGGAGGGATCATGGAGAAGTTCAAGGCGTTCAAGCTCACCGAGGCGGACAAGAAAATCCAGGCGGGGTTCGTCGAGTTCTCCCTGGACGAGCTCGACGCGGGCGAAGTCGTGGTGCGCGTCGCTTACTCGGACGTGAATTACAAGGATGCGCTTGCGGCGACCGGCAAGGGCCGCATCCTGCTGCGGCCGGAATGCATCGGCGGCATCGACTTTTCGGGCACCGTGGTGTCGTCGAGCGACGCGCGCTTCGCCAAGGGCGACGCGGTGCTGGCGACGGGTTTCGACATCGGGGTCAAGCATCACGGCGGCTACGCGGAGTACGCGCGAGTGCCGGCGGACTGGCTGGTCAAGGCGCCCCAGGGCCTGACGCTATGGGAGGCGATGGCGTTCGGCACCGCGGGCTTCACCGCGGGCCTGGCGATCGTGCGCATGGAGCAGAACGGCCTCAAGCCGGCCAACGGACCGGTGATCGTCGACGGCGCCACCGGCGGAGTGGGGTCGATCGCAGTCGACGCGCTGGCGCGCCTCGGCTACCAGGTCGTGGCGCTCACCGGCAAGGCGGGAGAGGCCGAATACCTGAAGCAGATCGGGGCCAGCGAGGTGAAGCTGCGCAGCGAGCTCGACCTCGCAAAGATCCGGCCGCTCGACAAGGCGACCTGGGCCGGTGCGGTCGACAATCTCGGCGGCGAGACCCTGGCCTGGATGGCGAGCACGATGAAGGTCGGCGGCTGCATTGCCTCGATCGGTCTTGCCGCGGGCACCTCGCTCAACACCACGGTGCTGCCGTTCATCCTGCGCGGAGTGAGCCTGCTGGGCGTCGACTCGGTGAATTGCCCGATGCCTTCGCGGCAGGAAGTCTGGCGCCGGCTGGCGGGGGACATGCGCCCGGCCCACCTGAAGGAGATCACGCGCACGATTCCGTTCGCCGACCTGCCTTCCGTGTTCGATAAATTTATCACGGCGCAAAACCGCGGCAGAGTGGTGGTCGACCTGAACGCCTAATATCTGTCCGACCTTTCGGGAGAGGAGGCAAGGATGGGCAGCTACAGCGATTTCCACCGACGCTCGATCGAGCAGCCTGACGCGTTCTGGGCCGAGCAGGCGAAGCTGATCGATTGGCACAAGCCTTTCGGCAAGGTGCTGGACTACTCGCGGCCGCCGTTCGCCAAGTGGTTCGTCGGGGGCGAGACGAACCTGTGCCACAACGCGATCGACCGCCACCTGGCGGCGCGCGCGGAGCAGAAGGCTCTGGTGTACATCTCGACCGAGGTCGACCAGGAACGCAGCTACAGCTTCCGCGAGCTGCACCAGGAGGTGCAGCGGGTCGCCGCGATGATGCAGTCGCTGGGGGTCAAGAAGGGCGACCGGGTGATCATTTACATGCCGATGATCCCGGAGGCGGCGTTCGCGATCCTCGCCTGCGCGCGCATCGGGGCGATCCACTCGGTCGTGTTCGGCGGCTTCGCCGCGGCGAGCCTCGCGGCGCGCATCGACGACGCGCGCCCGAGCCTGATGATCACGGCCGACGGCGGCAGCCGCATGGGCAAGGCGGTGCTGTACAAGTCGCTGGTGGACGAGTCGCTCAAGCTGGCCAAGAACCCGCCCGGCAAGGTGCTCATCTTCCGCCGTGGGCTCGATCCGAAGATGGCCGTCGTGGCTGGGCGCGACGTCGACTGGGAGGAGCTCGCCGCGCGCCACGCCGGGGCTCAAGTGCCTTGCGCTTGGCTCGAGTCGAGCGAGCCCTCGTACATCCTCTATACCTCGGGCACGACCGGCCAGCCCAAGGGCGTGCAGCGCGACGTCGGCGGCTACGCGGTGGCGCTCGCCTCGTCGATGAAGCTGATCTACTGCGGCGAGGCGGGCGAGACGATGTTCACCACCTCGGACATCGGCTGGGTGGTGGGGCATTCGTACATCATCTACGGGCCGCTGATCGCGGGCATGACCACGATCATGTACGAGGGCGTGCCGATCCGGCCCGACGCGGGGATCTGGTGGAAGATCGTGCAGGAAAGCAAGGCGTCGGTGATGTTCTCCGCACCGACCGCGATCCGGGTGCTCAAGAAGCAGGACCCGGCGTACCTGAAGAAATACGACGTTTCGTCGCTCAAGCACCTGTTCCTGGCCGGCGAGCCGCTGGACGAGCCGACCCACGTCTGGATCTCGGAGGCGCTCGGCATTCCCGTGATCGACCACTACTGGCAGACCGAAACCGGGTGGCCGATCCTGTCCGCGGTGCCGGGGGTGGAGAAGACGCCGATCAAGTTCGGCAGCCCGTCGTTCCCGGTCTACGGCTACGATCTCAAGCTGCTGCGCGAGGCCGACGCGGCCGAGGCGGGTCCGGACGAAAAGGCGGTGGTGATGATCGCGCCGCCGCTGCCGCCGGGCTGCATGACGACGGTCTGGGGCGACGACGAGCGCTACGTCAAGACCTACTACTCGACCTTCAGCACCAAGCAGGTCTACTCGACCTTCGACTGGGGCATCCGCGACCAGGACGGCTACTACTTCATCCTCGGGCGCACCGACGACGTGATCAACGTCGCCGGGCACCGCCTCGGCACGCGCGAGATCGAGGAGGCGGTGAGCATGCACCCGGCGATCGCCGAATGCGCGGTGGTCGGCGTAGTGGACCCGCTCAAAGGCCAGATGCCTCTCGCCTTTGCGGTGGCGAAAGCCGCGGTGGAGGACAAGAAGAAGCTCGAAAAGGAGGTCATGGAGACCGTCGACAAGCAGCTCGGCGCGATCGCGCGGCCGCGCGCGGTGTACTTCGTGACCCTGCTGCCGAAGACACGCTCGGGCAAGACGCTGCGCCGCTCGATCCAGGCGCTGGCCGAGGGGCGCGACCCGGGCGACCTCACCACCATCGAGGACCCCAGCGCGCTGGAACAGATTCGCAACGCACTCAAGGAAGCCGCAAAGAAATGAAGAACCGACCCGAGCTGACCCTGGACGACTGCCGCAAGATGAGCGCCGCGGCCGAGGCCGAAGCGAAGCGCAACAACTGGAACGTCGCGATCGCCATTCTGGACGACGGCGGGCACCTGCTGCACCTCGTTCGGATGGACGGGGCGACGCCGGCGAACGCGGCGATCGCGGTGGAGAAGGCGCGCACCGCGGCGACCACGAGGCGCCCGAGCAAGATGTGGGAGGAACGGGTCGCGGGCGGGCGGCTCTCGATGCTCAAGATGCCGGTATTGCCGGTGCAGGGCGGGCTGCCGATCATCGCCGAGGGTTGCTGCGTCGGCGGCATCGGCGCTTCCGGCGTGCAGTCGCAGGAGGACGAGCAGATCGTCCAGGCGGGCATCGACGCGCTGCTCAAAGGCTGACGCGTGCCCGAGCTCAAAGCCGCCTCGCGGATCTTCGTCGACAACGATCGCGTTCGGGTGGCGGAGTGGCGCTTCGCGCCGGGCGCCGCGACCGGCTGGCACCGGCACGAGTACGACTACGTCGTGGTGCCGATGCTCGACGGGCGGTTGAAGCTGCTCGAGGCGGGCGGCGAGCGCTTCTCCGAGCTGAAGAAAGGCGTGCCCTACTTCAGGAACGCCGGCGTCGAGCACGACGTGGTGAACGCGAACGACTACGAGTACCTGTTCGTGGAGATCGAGCTCAAGCAGCCGGGGCGGAAATGACGCCCGCGGCGGCGAGCGCGTCGATCTGCGCCTCGCCGTAGCCCAGGCCGAGCAGAACCCCGCGCGAGCCTTCGCCGCGCGCGGGCGGATCGCTGCGCTTTGGCAGGTGCTCGCCGTCGAAGGCGATCGGAAGGCCCGGGACGTGGATCGTGGCGCCAGACGGCAGCCGCGTTTGGTGCAGGCCGCCGGAGGCGTTCAGGTGCGGGTCCGAGAGCAGGTCCCAGGGCTTGGCGATCGGCGCGAAGGGCAGGCCCATGCGCTCGAGCTTGTGCTCGAGCTCCGCCTTGGAAAAGCGCTTCATCGCCTCGCCCAGGCGCGGAATGAGCCAGCTGCGCTCTCGCACGCGCGCGCCGTTGCTCTTGAGCCGGGCGTCGGCCGCCAGCTCGGGCTCGAACTCGCGGCAGAAGATCTCCCATTGCGTGTCGGTGACAACGCCGACGAACAGGCGGTCGCCGTCGCCGGTCTCGAAGATGTCGTACACGCCCCACGCGGGCCGCTTGACCGACATCGGCGGCGGCGCTTCGCCGGTGATTTCGTACTGCGCCATGTGCTGCGCCACGAGGTAGGCGGTACTCTCGTACAGCGCGCTCGTGACGCGCGCGCCATGGCCGGTCGATTCCCGCTCGCGCAGCGCGGCGAGCACCGCCACTGCGCCGAAAGTTCCGCCGAGGATGTCCACCACCGACGAGCCGGCGCGCAGCGGCCGGTCGGGCAATCCGGTCATGTAGGCGAGCCCGCCCATCATCTGGACCACTTCGTCCAACGCGGCGCGGTGCTGGTAGGGACCGTCGAGAAATCCCTTCAGCGAGCAATAGACCAGGCGCGGATTGCGCGCCGCGAGGGCTTCGTAGCCGAAGCCGAGCTTGTCGAGGGCGCCGGGGCGGAAATTCTCGGTCAGTACGTCGCTCGCGTCGAGCAGGCGCAGCACCAGCTCGCGGCCCTCTGCGCGCTTGAGATCCACCGCGAGACTCTTCTTGTTGCGGTTGAACACCGGAAAGAACCCCGCGCCGGCCGCCTCCAGCCGGCGCGTGTTGTCGCCCTCGAGCGGTTCGACCTTGATCACTTCGGCGCCGAGGTCGGCGAGCACCAGCCCGCAACTCGGCCCCATGACCATGTGCGCGAATTCCACGACGCGCACGCCCTCTAGCGGAAGGCGCTTCATGCCGCGCGTCTGAAGCCCTTCGGCAGCCCGGCCTGCGGGGTGTGGCCGTATACGGGCTCTTCGGGCAGCCCGTTCACCAGCGCCTCGCGCGCGGCGAGCAGGCGCGCGAAATCGATACCGGTCGCGAGACCCATGCTCTCGAACATGAACACCAGGTCCTCGGTCACGACGTTGCCGCTCGCCCCAGGCGCGAACGGGCAACCGCCGAGCCCGCCCATCGAGCTGTCGAAGTGCCGCACGCCCTCCTCGTAGGCCGCGAGCGCATTGGCGAGGCCCAGCCCGCGCGTGTTGTGAAAATGCGCAGCCTCGAGCTTGTCGCCGATTTCCTTGCGCACCCTCCCGAAGATGCGCCGCACCTGGGCCGGGTTGGCGTAGCCGACAGTGTCGGCGAGCGCCACGCAGTCGCAGAATTCCGCAAGCGCGGCGGCGATGCGAAGCACGTCGTCTTCCGGCACCTCGCCCTGCATGGTGCAGCCGAAGGCGGTCGACACGGCGCCCTCGATCTGCGGGCCGTCCGATTGACGCAAGGCGCTGCACTTGCGGACTTCCTCGACCATCTGCTCGGGCGTCATGCGCACGTTGGCCAGGCTGTGGGCGCGGCTGGCCGAGACCGGGAAGGTGATTTTGTGCGCGCCCGCCTCGAGCGCGCGCTCGAAGCCCTTCAGGTTCGGCGCCAGGGCCACCACCCGCAGCCCCGCGATCGAGCGCGCGTGGGCCACGATCTCGCCCGTGTCGGCCATGGCCGGAATCAGCTTTGGCGGCACGAACGAGCCGACTTCGATCTCCTCCAGCCCGGCGGCCGCGAGCGCCTCGATCCAGCGCTTCTTGGCCTCGGTCGGCATCATGTGATGGGCGTTCTGCAGCCCGTCGCGAGGGCCGACTTCGCAGATGTGAATGTCACGCATGGCGACCTCCGTTCAGAAGGCGGATTCTAGCTCCCGCGCCGCGCCTCGATGACTTGCAGCGCGAAACCGCACGCGGCGCCGCAGGCGGCAAACGCGAGCATGGCCCAGAGCGACGCGCTCCAGCTGCCGAAACGCGACGCCATCCAGGCCAGCAGGATCGGGGCGACGAACTGGCTCGCCTGCGAGGACTGCATCACCAGGCCGTTGGCGGTGCCGACGTGGCGCGCGGAGCGGGCATGCACCGGCACGCCCGAGAACACCGCGGCCGGTATCACGCCGGCGCAGGAGGAGAAGGCGAGCACGAGCAGAAAGCGGGGCAGGTTCGGCAGCACGTCGAGCAGCATGCCGACCGCGCACAGCGCCATGATGGCGAAGGCGGCGATCGTCATCGGGCCGCGGCGCGTGCCGCGCGCCAGCAGCCAGCCGCCGGCCAGATTGCCGGGTACGTTGATCAGCACCATCAGCGCCGTCAGCAGCGCCGCGGTGGCGCTCGAGCCGCCGCGCTCGTCGACCACGAAGGTCGGCAGCCAGATCATGACCGAGGTCCACTGCGCGACGTAGAAGGCGAACATCAGCGCCAGGGCGAGGGTTCCCGGATCGGCGAGCGACTCGAGCGCCAGGCGCAGCGAATCCACGCTGCCGGCGCGCGGCGCCACCGCGTAGCGCCAGACGAGCGCAAGCGCGCCCGCCGCGACGAGCGCCAATGCGACCCACAGGCCGCGCCAGCCGACTGCCGCGATCACCAGCGGCGCGGCGAGCAGCGCCAGGCTGCCGCCGGCGGGCATGTAGGCGCTCCACAGCGACAGGGCCTTGGCGCGCGCGCGCGGTTCCGGCGCGGCAGCGGTCATCAGCGCCGCCCCGGCGACGGTGAACAGGATGAAGCCCGCGCCCTCGAGGAAGCGCGCGAGGAGCAGCAGCGCGAAGCCCGACGCGGCGGCGCCGAGCATTCCGCCCGCGGACAGGATGGCGAGCCCCAGCAGCGCGAGCCGCTTGGGGCCGAAGCGGTCGGCAAACACGCCCGTGAGCATCCCCGCCAGCCCGCCCACCACATTGAACATGGTGGCGATGAAGCCGGACTGCACCAGCGTCAGGCCGAGTTCCGTGCGGAGCACCGGCAGCGCGGGCGGAACCTTGCCGATATAGGCTCCGGCGACCAGCCCGCCGGCGAACACCGCCCAGACGGCCGGCCAGCGGGCGGTGACGCGCTGGTCCAAGGCGCCGCGCTCAGGCCGCCGTGACCGGCAGCTTGAACTCGCGGATTCTTTTCTCCCACTCGGCGGGGCCGCTCTGGTGCACCGAGCTGCCGCTTGCGTCGACGGCGACCGTGACCGGCATGTCGCGCACCTCGAACTCGTAGATCGCCTCCATGCCGAGGTCCTCGAACGCCAGCACGCGCGATTTGCGGATCGCCTTGGCGACCAGGTAGGCGGCGCCGCCGACGGCCATCAGGTAGGCGGCCTTGTGCTTGCGGATCGCCTCGATCGCCACCGGTCCGCGTTCGGCCTTGCCGACCATCGCCGCCAGCCCGGTCTTGGCCAGCATCGTTTCGGTGAACTTGTCCATCCGCGTCGAGGTCGTGGGGCCGGCGGGGCCGACGACTTCGTCGCGCACCGGGTCGACCGGGCCGACGTAGTAGATCACGCGGTTGGTGAAGTCGACCGGCAGCTTTTCGCCCTTGGCGAGCATGTCCTGGATGCGCTTGTGCGCGGCATCGCGCCCGGTCAGCAGCTTGCCAGAGAGCAGCAGGCGCTCGCCCTGCTTCCAGGCTGCGACCTCGGCGTGCGTGAGCGTGTCGAGGTTCACCTGCTTCGCGTTCGCGTCCGGCCGCCAGGTCACGTCGGGCCAGTCCGAGAGCTTGGGCTGCTCGAATTCCGCCGGCCCCGAGCCGTCGAGCACGAAGTGCGCGTGGCGCGTTGCGGCGCAGTTGGGGATCAGCGCCACCGGCTTGTTCGCCGCGTGGGTCGGGTAGGTGAGGATCTTGACGTCGAGCACGGTCGACAGCCCGCCCAGTCCCTGGGCGCCGATGCCGAGCGCGTTCACCTTGTCGTACAGCTCGACGCGCAGCGCCTCGACCTTGTCCTTCGGGCCGCGCGCCTTGAGCTCGGCCATGTCGATCGGCGCCATCAGCGACTCCTTCGCCATCAGCATCGCCTTCTCGGCGGTGCCGCCGATGCCGATGCCGAGCATTCCGGGCGGGCACCAACCCGCGCCCATCGTCGGCACCGTCTTCAGCACCCAATCGACGATCGAATCCGACGGGTTGAGCATGGCGAACTTGGATTTCGCTTCCGAGCCACCGCCCTTGGCCGCGACGTCGACCTCGACCTTGTCGCCAAGGACGACCTGCATGTGGATCACGGCCGGCGTGTTATCGCGCGTGTTGCGGCGGCCGAACGCCGGGTCCTCGAGCACCGACGCGCGCAGCTTGTTGTCGGGATCGAGATAGGCGCGCCGCACGCCCTCGTTGATCATGTCGGCGACGCTCATCTTCGCTTCCCAGCGCACCTCCATGCCGATGCGAATGAACACGTTGACGATGCCGGTGTCCTGGCAGATCGGGCGGTGCCCCTCGGCGCACATGCGCGAGTTGGTGAGGATCTGCGCGATCGCGTCTTTCGCCGCCGGCGACTGCTCGCGCTCGTAGGCGCGCGCCAGGGCGCGAATGTAGTCGGCGGGGTGGTAGTAGGAGATGAATTGAAGCGCGTCGGCGACGCTCTGGATCAGGTCTTGCTGGCGGATCGTGGCCATGGCTCGCAGCAAAATTGCGCTGGGGGAAGGAAAGGCGACCAAATGTAGCATAGCGCCGTAATCGGCCGACGGCCTTTACAGCGCATTGATTTGGTGCTTCTATTTCCCCTCAAGAAGACGCCATTAAACCAAGGAGCGGAGCGATGTCCAACATCGAGACGGTTTTGCAGGAGACGCGGGTATTCCCCCCCGCACCGGATTTCGTCAAGCAGGCGAACGTTTCGGGCATGCAGGCCTACCGCGCGATGTGTGCCGAGGCGGAGAAGGACTTCGAGGGCTTCTGGCGCAAGCACGCGCTGAACGAGCTGCTGTGGCACAAGCCCTTCAGCAAGACGCTCGACGAATCGAATGCGCCGTTCTTCAAGTGGTTCTACGACGGCGAGCTGAACGCCTCCTACAACTGCCTCGACCGGCACCTCAAGACGCAGCCCGACAAGGTCGCGATCATCTTCGAGGCGGACGACGGCAAGGTGACCAAGATCACGTACAAGGCGCTCTACCACGAGGTCTGCCGCTTCGCGAACGCGCTCAAGAGCCACGGCGTCAAGACCGGCGACCGGGTGCTGATCTACATGCCGATGTCGATTCAGGTCGTGGTCGCGATGCAGGCCTGCGCCCGCATCGGCGCGACCCATTCGGTCGTGTTCGGCGGTTTCTCGGCCAAGAGCCTTCAGGAGCGCATCATCGACGCGGGCGCCACCGAGGTCATCACCGCGGACGGGCAGTTCCGCGGTGGCAAGGAAATTCCGCTCAAGCCGGTGGTCGACGAGGCGCTCGCCATGGGCGGCTGCGAAGGCGTGAGGAACGTTATCGTCTACAAGCGCTCGGGCAGCAAGGTGCCGATGCAGGCGCCGCGCGACAAGTGGTGGGAGGACGTGGTGAAAGGCCAGCCGGACATCTGCGAGCCGACCTGGGTCAACGCCGAGCATCCGCTGTTCATCCTCTACACGTCGGGCTCGACCGGCAAGCCGAAGGGCATTCAGCACTCGACCGGCGGCTATATGCTGTGGTGCATCCTCACCATGAAGTGGGTATTCGACTACAAGCCGAGCGACGTCTTCTGGTGCACCGCCGACGTCGGCTGGGTGACGGGTCACAGCTACATCACCTACGGTCCGCTCGCGGTCGGCGCCACCGAGGTGATGTTCGAGGGCGTGCCGACCTACCCCGATGCGGGACGGTTCTGGAAGCTCATCCAGGACCACAAGGTGAGCGTGTTCTATACCGCGCCGACCGCGATCCGCTCGCTGATCAAGGCGGGCGGCGATCTGCCGAGGAAGTACGACCTGTCGACGCTGCGCATTCTCGGCACGGTGGGCGAGCCGATCAACCCCGAAGCCTGGATGTGGTACCACGAGACCGTCGGCCGCGGACGCTGCCCGATCGTCGATACCTGGTGGCAGACCGAGACCGGCGGCCACCTGATCTCGCCGCTGCCTGGGGCGACACCGACCAAGCCCGGCTCGGCGACCTTTCCGCTGCCCGGGATCTTCGCCGACATTGTCGACGAGACGGGACGCCCGGTGGGCCGCGGCAAGGGGGGGATCCTGGTGATCACGCGTCCCTGGCCGTCGATGGTGCGCACGATCTGGGGCGACCCGGAGCGCTACAAGAAGACTTACTTCCCCGACGACTTCAAGGGCAAGCTCTATTTGGCCGGCGATGGCGCGAGCACCGATGAAGAGGGCTATTTCAGGATCGTCGGGCGGATCGACGACGTGCTCAACGTGTCCGGCCACCGTCTGGGCACGATGGAGATCGAGTCGGCGCTGGTGGCGAATACCAGCCTGGTCGCGGAAGCGGCGGTGGTAGGGCGTCCGGACGACCTGACCGGCGAGGCGATCGTGGCCTTCGTGGTGACCAAGGGGCCGCGGCCCAACGGCGAGGACGCGAAGAAGCTCGCCCAGGAGCTGCGAAACTGGGTGGCGAAGGAGATCGGGCCGATCGCACGGCCGAAGGAGATCCGCTTCGGCGACAACCTGCCGAAGACGCGCTCGGGAAAGATCATGCGGCGCCTGCTGCGCTCGCTCGCCAAAGGCGAGGAGATCACGCAGGACGTCTCGACGCTCGAGAACCCCGCGATCCTGGAACAGCTCAAGCAGGCCAGCTGAGCCGCGAGTCAGCGCCTGGACGCCTCGGACGCCATGAGCGCCTCGGCGTCCAGGTCGCGCCGGAGCTCGCGCCGGACCTCTTGCCAGCGGAAGCGCACCGAATTGCGCACGATCTCTTCGTCGAGCTGCTTGAGCTGCTCGACTATCGGCGCGCACGCGATGAGCGTGCGCGGGCTTTCGCTGAACGCGGTCGCGTCGTCCGGCACCGATGCCCAGTCGCATTGCGCCAGCCGCGCGCGCACGCGATCGGCGCCGGCCGCGTCATTGCCTGCCTGGTTCGCGGCGAGAATGGCTTCCAGCATCGCGTCCATCAGCGGCGCAATCGAGGCGTTGTCGGCGCGGCTGCGGCGGGCGAGCAATCCGCCTGCGTAGACTGACAGATCGGACAGGCAGGCGAGCCACATCTGCCACTTGGCGGCATCGACCGCCTTGGCGAAGTCGTCGTTGGAAAACAGCTCCTGGTAGCGCATGCCGGCGCGCGTCCTGAGGTAGCCGTAGAGTGATATCTGAGTGACGAAGCTAGAGCGCGACTCGAGGAAGCGCTGCAAACCCGCTCGGTCGACAATCGGCGTGCCGCGCTTCCAGCGGATGGCGCTGAGATAGCCGCGGATTGTTCTCCAAACGCTCGCGGGACGAGCCAGGTTTCGCCTAGAGGCCGCCATCTGGATTCCTAAATTATTGATCCGACGCAAGATTGATAAATCTTGACTTTTCCCGAAATGAATTAGAGCATCCGACACAGACTGCGGCCGGGCTTGGAGGGAGGCGCGAGCGGGCAGGTGCGCCATCGTGGCCCCGGGCGTGGGCAAGTGCTATCCATCAATAACGACGATGTACAGAGGAGGAGGATAGTCGATGAGCGCCGATACATCTCAAAAAGAGGTCCACTGGCAGCGAACCAAGGGACTGATGATCGTGCATCTGGTCATCTGGTTCATCTTTTCTTTCGGGATTCACTGGTTCGCCCCGCAGCTGAACAAGATTCCGTTCATGGGGTTCCCGCTCGGCTTCTACATGGCCGCGCAGGGATCGCTGATCGTATTCGTTGTCCAGTTGTTCGTATTCGCGTCACAGCAGGCCAAGATCGACCGCGAATGCGGCATGGCCGAAGAAGAATAGGGGAGGGACCATGAGCATGTTCAACATGAAGGGTTCGTTCGTCGACAATCTGCCGAAGATCTACGGCCTCTATACCGGGGGATTCGTGATCTTCATCATCCTGATGGCGCTGCTGGAAAAGGCCGGAGGGTCGGCGGATACGATCGCCAAGCTATTCGTGGCTTTCACGATCGTCATCTATGCGGTCATCGGCTGGCTCTCGCGCACCATGCAGGTCGACGCCTACTACGTTGCCGGGCGCCAGGTGCCGCCGGTGTTCAACGGCATGGCGACGGCGGCCGACTGGATGTCGGGCGCCTCGTTCGTCGCGATGGCGGGCGGCATTTACATGAATGGCTACCCCTACCTCGCGTTCGTGGTTGGCTGGACCGGGGGCTACGTGCTGGTGGCGGTGCTGATGGCGCCTTACCTGCGCAAGTTCGGCTGCTACACGGTGCCCGACTTCATCGGCACCCGCTACGGCGGCAACCTGGCGCGCTTCTGCGCGGTGGTCGTACTCGTCGTCGCTTCGTTCACTTACGTGACGGCGCAGATCAACGCCACGGGGACGATCGCGGCGTTCGTGCTGCAGATCCCGTTCCAGGCCGCGGTTTGGATCGCGCTGCTGGCGATTCTGCTGTGCGCAATGCTCGGCGGGATGCGCGCGGTGACCTGGACCCAGGTGGCGCAGTACATCGTGCTGATCGTCGCGTACCTGGTGCCTGTGTTCTGGATGTCCCAGAAGCAAGGCTTCGGCGTGTTCCCTCAGTTCGAGTACGGTGCCGCCGTGGACCGGCTGAAGGAACTGGAGGTGCTGCAGCAGGTAGGCGTGCTGAAGCCCGAGCACGCGGTGCCCGGGATGAGCGCGCTGACCGTGCATACATCGTTCGCCAGCGACGACGTGATTTCGAAGATCAAGTTCGTCACCCTGGTCGCCTGCATGATGATGGGAACAGCCTCGCTACCGCACATCCTGATGCGCTACTTCACCACCCCCTCGGTGAGCGACGCGCGCAAGTCGGTGGCCTGGTCGCTGCTGTTCATCTTCCTGCTCTACTTCACGGCGCCAGCGCTTGCGACGCTCAGCAAGCTGCAGGTGCTCGACCCGCATCTCGCGACCAGCATCATCGGCAAGTCCGTCTCGTCGGTGAACGCGCTCGACTGGGTGCAGAAATGGAGCAACGTCGGCTTCCTGAAGATCGTCGATAGCAACCACGACGGGATCCTGCAGATCAACGAGTTCTTCATGCGCGCCGATATCGTCGTGCTGGCGACCCCGGAGATCGCAGGTCTGCCGGCGGTGATCTCGGGGCTGGTCCTGGCGGGCGGCTTGGCGGCGGCGATGTCGACCGCTGACGGGTTGCTGCTGGCGATCGCGAACGCGCTTTCGCACGATCTGTACTACAAGATGATCGACCCGAAGGCCGACACCAAGCATCGGCTAATCGTCGCGCGGGTCCTGCTGCTGGGAATCGGTGCGGCGGGCTCGGCGGTGGCGGCGCTGAGGCTGACCGGGATCCTGGGCGCGGTGGCATGGGCGTTCGACTTCGCCATGTCCGGGTTGTTCTTCCCGCTGGTTCTGGGCGTATGGTGGAAGCGCGCGAACACGCCGGGCGCGATCGCGGGCATGGTCATCGGGCTGGGGGTCGGGACCTGGTACCTTTACATGGTGCATTGGGCGGGGATGACGCCGTGGCTCGGCATCGACCACCTGCGCTTCGGCATCATGGGCGCGGGCGCGAGCCTGATTGCGATGGTGGCCGTGACCTTGATGACCAAGGAGCCCGACGCGGAAACGCAGGCCATGGTCGACGAGGTTCGAATTCCGAAGGGCGCCACCGTGCTGGCCTCGACTCACTAGCGCCAGAGCCTCAAACCGAGCCGGGGCGAGCCTGCTCGCCTCGGCTTTTTTTTTGGGCGCGAGGTTCTAGAATGGAGCCGGTTTGAAGGAGCGCAGATGTTTAACGCTTTCCCCGTCTGGGTGATCGCAATTGATTACGTCCTCGGGGCCATCATGTGGACCCTGGTTGGACGTTTCGGGATGGGAATCTTCCTGCCGGAGAACAGCAACTTCTTCTTCATGCGCATCTTCGTGCGCACGACCAATCCGCTGCTCAGGCTGTTCGCGCCGATCACGCCGTCGTTCCTCATCCCGCCCATGGTGCCGCTGTACGTGGCGTGGTTTTTCTTCATGATCCGCTTCTATCTCATGCCCTGGTTGCTAGGCTATTCGGTAATGGGCATGCTGTCGTTTCCTCTCGAGAGCGAGATTGCGACCGGCCTGAACCAGCTATTCGGAGGCCTGCTGAGATAGGTCAGCGCATTTGTGCCGGGTGGTTGACAACCGCAGCCGGCGCGAACATATAGGCATTGGGCAAGCAGGGAGGGGCGCCATGGAACAGCTGGACCGCAGGGCGCAGCGCCTGGTCGCGCTGTGCATGCTTGGCTGTGTCTTGTTCAATTTCCCGGTTCTCTCCATCTTCAACGTTTCCGGTTTCGTGCTCGGGATCCCGGTCCTCTACGCCTACATTTTCGTCGCCTGGGCGCTGCTGATAGCGCTGATGGCGCTGGTGGTCGAGCGGGGCGGCTGAGGGACGCTGGGTCGTGCTTCAGGGCTGGGTAATCGTCGCCACTTCCTTCGCCTACCTCGGGCTGCTTTTCGCGATCGCCTATTACGCCGACAAGCGCGCCGATGCCGGCCGCTCGGTCAGCGTCAGTCCCTACATCTACAGCCTTTCGCTCGCCGTCTACGCCACAGCGTGGACTTTCTATGGCAGCGTCGGCCGCGCAGCGCGCGATGGCGTCGGCTTCCTTCCGATCTACATCGGCCCGACGCTGATGATCGCGCTCTGGTGGGTCGTCATGCGCAAGATCCTGCGCATCTCGAAGGCGAACCGCATCACCTCTTTGGCAGATTTCGTCGCATCGCGCTACGGCAAGAGTGCCTTGCTCGGCGGAGTGGTCACGATGATCGCGGTGATCGGCATCGTTCCCTATATTTCGCTGCAGCTCAAGGCGGTGTCGAACAGCTTCACCCTCCTGCTGCAATACCCTGCGGTCGTCATGCCGGCGAATCTGGTCCCGGTTCCGATGCTCCATGACACGAGCCTGTGGGTAGCGCTGATGCTTGCGGCGTTCACTATTGCGTTCGGCACCCGCCACCTTTACGCCGCCGAGCATCACCGCGGGATGGTGACAGCCATCGCGTTCGAGTCGCTCGTGAAGCTGCTGGCATTCGTCGCCGTGGGCGCCTGGGTGACGTACGGCATCTACGACGGGTTTGGGGACGTATTCGCCCGTGCCGCTGCTGACCCGACGCTGCGGCCGATGCTTACTCCGCTGGAGGAGGTGGCGGGAGGCTACTCGAGCTGGGTCTGGCTGACGATACTGTCGATGTTCGCAATCATGTTTCTGCCGCGGCAGTTTCAGGTCACTGTGATCGAGAACGTCGACGAGAATCACCTGCGCAAGGCGATCTGGCTGTTTCCGCTCTACATGCTGGCAATCAACGTGTTCGTGCTGCCGCTCGCGTTCGGCGGGTTGTTGCACTTTTCGGCAGGACATGTCGACCCCGATACCTTCGTCCTCACTTTGCCGATGTTCGAGAAGCAGGAATTTCTCGTGCTGCTCGTGTTCATCGGCGGACTGTCGGCGGCCACCGGAATGGTCATCGTCGAAACAATCGCCTTGTCGACCATGGTGTGCAATGACCTGGTCATGCCGGTGCTGCTGCGCCTGCGCAGCCTTCGTCTCGCCGAACGCCGCGATCTCACCGGCCTGCTGCTCGGAATTCGGCGCGGTGCGATTGTGCTGATCCTGTTGTTGGGGTTCCTTTACTTCAGACTCGCCGGCGAAGCGTACGCCCTGGTTTCGATCGGCCTGATATCGTTCGCCGCGGTGGCCCAGTTTGCGCCTGCGATCCTGGGCGGCATCTTCTGGAAGGGCGGCACCCGGCGCGGTGCCCTGTGGGGCCTGCTCACCGGATTCGGAATCTGGCTCTACACACTGCTGCTTCCGGCGCTCGAACGCTCGGGTTGGCTGCCTATCAGCCTGCTCGAGCACGGACCTTTCGGGATCGAGCTTCTCAAGCCGCTCGAGCTGTTCGGGCTGTCGGGCCTCGACGAGACTACGCACGCGATGATCTGGAGCATGATCGGCAACGTGGGCGCGTACGTGCTGGCGTCCTTGCTCAGCTCGCCGACCGCCGAGGAGCACCGGCAGGCAACGCTGTTCGTCGACGTGTTCAGGCGCGAATGGGAAAGCGCGCGATTCTGGCGTGGCACCGCCTCGGCGCAGGACCTTTACGACGTGCTGGCGAGATTCGTCGGTCCGGCTGCCGCAGCGACGGCATTCGGGGAGTACGCGCAGAGCAAGGGATTGCGCTGGCCCGACCCGAGCCTGATCGCCGATGCGGAGTTCGTGCATTTCGTCGAAACGCGCCTGGCGGGCGCGATTGGCGCATCTTCGGCCAGGATCATGATCGCTTCGGCGGTGCGCGAGGAGGCGCTGACGCTGGAGGAGATGCGCAGGATCATCGCGGAGGCTTCGCAGTTGGTGATGTACAGCCACATGCTGGAGCAGAAGTCGAGCGAGCTCGAGGCGGCCACCGCCGAGCTGCGCGCCGCGAACGAGCGGCTCACGGAGCTCGATCGGCTGAAGGACGAATTCATCTCGACAGTGACGCACGAGCTCCGAACGCCCCTCACCTCGATCCGGGCATTTTCGGAGATCCTGCGCGCGGACCCGAATATCGAGCTGGCGCAGCGGCGGAAATTCGTCGACGTTATCGCCAAGGAAACGGAACGGCTCACCCGCCTCATCAATCAGGTGCTGGATCTGGCGAAGATCGAATCCGGTCAGGTCGAATGGGAGTTGAGCCGCGTCGACATGAAGGAAGTGGTTTCTGATTCAGTGGCGGCGATGAGCCAGGTCTTCAGGGAGAAGGGCATCGAGGTGGCCGTGCACGCGCCACAGCAGGTGCCCCCCGTGAGAGCGGATCTGGATCGCATGGTCCAGGTGCTGCTGAATCTGCTCTCGAATGCGGCCAAGTTTTGCCCGGCGGGTAGCGGCAGGATCGAGATTCGCGTGTCGTTGGGCGCCGATTTCGTGCAGGTAGATGTGCGCGACAATGGCCCCGGCCTGAGCGCGGACGAGCAGGAGGTGATCTTCGACAAGTTCAGACAGGCAGGCGACACCCTTACCGGCAAGCCGCAGGGTACGGGTCTGGGGCTTTACATCAGCCGCCACATCGTCGAACACTTCGGGGGCCGCCTTTGGGTCGAAAGCCGGCCCGGCGCAGGCGCCTGTTTCTCTCTCAGCCTTCCCGTGCAGCCGGAGCGGGAAGGAGCTGGCAGGCGCTGAAACAACGGAGGTCCCGTGGCGAAAAAAGTGCTGATCGTTGATGACGAACCCAACATCGTCGCGGCACTGGAATACCTGCTGCAGCGCAGCGGCTATGACGTGCGGGCGGCGGCGACCGGCGACGAGGCATTGCGACAGGTGGAAGACTTCGGTCCGGATCTGGTACTGCTCGACGTGATGATGCCGCAAAAGAGCGGCTACGAAGTGTGCCAGCGCATTCGCGAGCGCGAGGACTGGAGATCGATCAAGATCATCATGCTCTCCGCAAGAGGACGCGAAGCAGAGGTAAGCAAGGGGTTGTCACTAGGGGCGGACCTCTACGTTACCAAGCCGTTCTCCAATGCGGAGCTGGTGGCGCGTATCGGCGATCTGCTGGGCGAGACGGGACCCCCGGCCAACGCATGAGCCAGACGGGAAAGTTCATCGCCTGGGTCGCGGCCTTGTACGCCGCGGTCCTGGCCGTGGCGCTCGCAGCGGGGGTACTCGTCGGCTACAGGCTGCCTGACGGTGACGCCGCGGCGCTGGGGCATATTCTTGAGCAACGCTGGGCGGCCCTGATGCTGGGCGCGATATTCCTGCTGTTTCTGTGCATGTTCGCCGTGCGCTGGTTTTTCGCCAGGTACCTGACCCCGGCGCGCGTGCTCGCCGAGCAGACGAGAGTGATCCGCAGCGCGAACGCGGATCTACGCCTGTCGCCGGACCAGGCGCGAGGGTTGGCCGAGATCGCGGGATCGATCAATGAGCTGGCGCAGGCGTACGGCGCGTTGCGCCGGGACAGCGAGACACGAGCGGCAGAGGCACGCTCGCGACTGGAGGAGGAGCGCAACCGCCTCGCGGCGCTCATGTCGGAGCTTACCCAGGGCGTCCTGGTGTGCAATGCGGAGGGCACGATCCTGCTCTACAACGAGCGCGCTCGCACGCTCTTCGCGGCGCCCGAAGCGACCTCGCCGCGCCCGCTCGTCGGTTTAGGCCGTTCCTTGTTCGCCCTGGTCGACCGCAGCCAGATCGCCCACGCCGAGCAAAAGTTGCACCGCAATCTCGAGCGCGGGGAGACCCTGCCCAGTGTGCGATTCGTCGCGCCCACGGCGGCCGGGCGGCTGCTCAAGGTACAAGTCGCTCCGTTTCTCAATGCCGAAGCCCGATTGGCCGGCATGGTCCTCGCGCTGGAGGACGTCACGGTCCTGCTGGAACGCGAATCGCAGCGTCGCTCCATGCTTCAGGCCATGGCGGCGAGCGTCCGCGCCCCGGCAGCGAACATACGCGCCGTGGCGGAGAACCTGGCGGCATTCCCCGAGATCGACCCGCAGCGCCGCGCGCAATTCGTCGACATCATCGCCAGCGAATCGCGGGACCTTTCAGCGCGAATCAACGACGCACTGAATCAGTACGCCGACGCACTGAAGGCGACATTTACCTTGGAGGACGTTCGGGTGGCGGATCTGCTCGAGTTCGCCCGGCAGCGCATTACGGATGCGCTCGGTATCGCGGTCGAGCTGGCGGGAGCGGAGGATGAACTGTGGGTGCGGGTCGACAGCTTCGTCTTCGTACAGGCGATTCTCCACCTGGCCGCGCGCCTGCACGAGGACTACGGCGTGCGTATGGTGGAGTTGCTTGCCAGGGCGACGAAGACCTTTGTGGAAATCGATCTCGCGTGGAGCGGGGCGATCGTGGCGAGCGACGCGCTGCCCCTGTGGGAGACGCAGCCGATGGAGTTCGGCGAGGAGCGCTCGCCGCTTTCCATGCGCGACGTGCTCGAGCAGCACGGCGGCGAGGTCTGGCTCCACACCGGGGGCGTGGGCGGCTTGCGCACGGGCTGCTTCCGCTATCTGATCCCCATCGGCGAGCCCGTGTCCGCGGCCGAGCGCCCGAGTCAAGCGGCCGAAAGCAGGCCGGAATACTACGATTTCGACCTCTTCGAGCGCCGTGCCATTCCGGGCGGCTTGACCGAAACCAGCCTGGCGGCGCTCAGCTACACGGTTTTCGACACCGAGACAACGGGACTGGAGCCATCGGCAGGTGACGAGATCATCAGCATCGGGGCGGTACGGATCGTCAACGGCAGGCTGCTGCGGAGCGAAGTCTTCGAGCAGCTCATCAATCCCCGTCGGCCGCTCAGTCCTGAATCGACCCGAGTGCACGGGATCGATTCTGTCGCGCTCGAAGGGCAGCCGACGATCGGCGAGGTGCTGCCTGTCTTCCATCACTTCTGCGAGGACACGGTCCTGGTCGCGCACAATGCCGCGTTCGACATGCGTTTCCTGCAACTCAAGCAGGCCAGCACCGGCTTACGCTTCGGGCAGCCTGTGCTCGACACGCTGTTGCTGTCGGCGGTCGCGCACCCCAGTCTGGACGACCACCGACTCGAAGCGATTGCGGAACGTCTTGGCGTGAGCGTAATCGGCCGTCATACCGCGCTGGGCGATGCGCTCCTGACCGGAGACGTCTTTCTGAAGCTGTTGCCGTTGCTTGCCGAGCGCGGGATCGTTACCCTCGGCCAGGCGCTCGAGGCTTCGCGCCAAACGTATTACGCTCGTCTGCAATACTAGGAGGCGCAAGGCATTGCCGGACAAGTACGCCCATCTGGAACAACGTATCGCGAGCGAGCAGCAGACGTTCGCGCGTCCCTTGCGCTCGCTCGTAACGCGCGAGGCGGTGCTTTGCCGGGAGACGCAATCGATTTCGGAGGCGGCGGCGTTAATGCGAGCGCAGGCCGTCGGCTCGCTGATTGTAGTCGACGGCGCCGGGCGATCGGTCGGCATACTCACTTCGCACGACCTGGTGGGCGCCATCGCTGCCGCCGCGAGCGGACAGACCGCCGGCGAGCACATGACGCGTGAACCCTTCGCGCTTCCCGCGCATGCACTCGCCTACGAGGCCGCGCTGGCCATGATCTCGAGGCGCATCCGTCACGTCGTGGTGAGCGACGAAGGCCGCTTGCTGGGGGTGGTATCGGAACGGGACCTGTTTTCGCTGCAGCGCCTGGGCCTCGGGGAAATCTCGATGGAAATCAGGCTCGCGCACGATATCCAGATACTAGCCGGTATCGCAGCGGAGATACGGAAGCTCGCGACGCGGCTTGTCGAGCAGGGCACCGCAGCGGAGCAGCTGGTGTCGCTGGTTTCGGTGCTCAATGATCGTGTTACGCAGCGGGTGATCGAGATCGTGCGCAGGGAGCGCGACCTCGAGCGAATCAGCTGGTGCTGGCTCGCGTTCGGCAGCGAGGGTAGGTTGGAACAGACCTTCACTTCGGATCAGGACAATGGCCTGCTGTTCGCGGCGCACGACGGCACCGACCCCGCCCGCGTGCGGGAGCAGCTGTTGCCGTTTGCGCGCGAGGTCAATCTGGCCCTGGACACATGCGGGTTCGAGCTCTGCAAGGGAAACGTCATGGCATCGAACCCTGAATTGTGCCTTTCGCTCGACGAGTGGCGCGCGAAGATGACTGGCTGGATCGAGGTGTCGAAGCCCAAGGCTCTGTTGGATGCCGTGATCTGCTTCGACTACCGCGCGATCTACGGCGATGTCACGCTCGCTGACCGGCTGCGCGCCTGGGTGCACGACCTGGCGCGCAAGCATCCGGTGTTCCTGCGTCACATGGCGTCGAATGCACTCAAGGCCCAACCGGCCCTGGGACGGCTCGGGGGTCTCGTGACGGACGATTTCCCCGGCGCGGAGAAGACGATCGACCTGAAGCAGAACGCGGCGCGCGTCTTCATCGACGTGGCTCGGATATATTCTTTGGCGCACGCGATTCCGCAAACGAATACGGCCGAGCGGTTGCGCGCCGCGTGCGCCGCCATGGGCATGAAGGAATCGGACGCGAGGGCCGCGGTCGATGGCTTTTTCGTGGTCCAGGCGATACGGCTCAAGAAGCAGGCGGGCGTCCAGGGCATGGATCGGGGCCTGCATAACCGCGTCGATCCCGCACAGCTCGGCCGGATAGAGAGCGCGGCGCTGAAAGAGGCGCTGCGCATAGGACGTGAACTGCAGGAGCGACTGGCGCTCGACTTCCAGCTTTGAAGCCGGAAACTTGGTTCCACTTCGAGCGGCGAGCGCGGGGCAAGGTAGAATATTGCCTGCCCCGAACAGCGGAGAGATGGCCGAGCGGTCGAAGGCGCACGCCTGGAAAGTGTGTATGCGTGATGAGCGCATCGAGGGTTCGAATCCCTCTCTCTCCGCCAGCCTCAAAGGACGCTTTGCGCGCAACGAGTTTGCGCGGGGCGTTTCGGGCATAATGGGTGCGTAGAGCGTCAACAAGGGCTACGGCGGGCCTCCCCGCATTGCAGCCTGGTGAATCTGGTCAGGTCCGGAAGGAAGCAGCCACAGCTGGTCACTGCAAGTGCCGGGGTTCAGGCTCGCCACCAATCGACCCCTGCCCGGGCTGCGAGTCCGGGCAGGGGCGCCTGATAAAATGAAGCCATGAGCTATCAAGTTCTTGCCCGCAAGTGGCGGCCCCGCGATTTCGAGAGCTTGGTCGGGCAGGAACACGTGGTGCGCGCGCTGCGCCACGCGCTGGAACACAAGCGCCTGCACCACGCTTATCTGTTTACCGGCACTCGCGGCGTCGGCAAGACCACGCTGGCGCGGATTCTGGCCAAGTGCCTCAATTGCGAGAAGGGCATAACTTCCGAGCCTTGCGGCAAGTGCAGCGCGTGCATGGAGATCGACGCGGGTCGATTCGTCGATCTGCTCGAGGTGGACGCGGCGACCAATACGCGCGTCGACGAAATGCGGCAATTGCTCGACACCGCTCAGTACGCCCCGACCCGCGGACGCTACAAGGTATACGTGATCGACGAAGTGCACATGCTGTCGAACTCGGCTTTCAATGCGATGCTCAAGACGCTCGAGGAGCCTCCGGAGCACCTGAAATTCATCCTGGCGACAACCGACCCGCAGAAGATTCCCGTAACGGTTCTCAGCCGTTGCCTGCAGTTCAATCTCAAGCAGATGCCGCGTAGCGCGATCGCGGCGCACCTGGAGCAGCTTCTCCAGGCAGAAGGCATAGCGTTCGAGGCTGCCGCGCTGCCGCTGATCGGTCGTGCCGCGTCGGGGAGCATGCGGGACGCGCTCTCGCTGCTCGATCAGGCGATCGCGCATGGAGCGGGCAAGGTCACCGGGGCGGACGTAAGCGAAATGCTGGGCGCGATCGACGAGACGTATCTGCTGCAATTGCTGGAGGCGATCGCGGACGGGAAGTCGACGGACGCGATGTCGATTGCGACGGATATGCAGGCGCGGAGCCTGTCCTTCGACACGGCGCTAGCCGATCTCGCAGGCATGCTGCTGCGGGTGGCGCTCGCACAAGGCGTGCCGGATGCGCTGGACGACGACTTGCCCGAGCGGGAAAGAATCCTCGCCTTGGCCGCCCGTGTGGATCCGGAAACCGTGCAGCTGCAATACGAAATCGCGTTGCAGGGCCGCGAGGACCTTGCGCTGGCGCCCGACGAGCATTCCGGTTTTGCGATGACGCTGCTGCGCATGCTCGCGTTCCGGCCGGAAGGCATGGGACCGGCGGTCGAATCGAACGCAGGCGCGGTATCCGGGCAGCGCGCCAAGCCTGCCGCCGGCGTCGCCGCCAGTCCGCTGCCAGACGCAAGCGAGGAGGGGTACTGGCCCGAACTGGTGCGCAAGCTACAGGTGACCGGCGCGGCGCGCGAGCTGGCGCGCAACGCTGAGATGGTGCGGCGCGATGGCGCGGTGTTCGAGCTCGCGGTGCCGAAGTCGAAAGCCTACCTGGCAGAGAAGTCGTACCAGGACAAGCTCAGGGCGGCCCTCGAGCAGCATCTCGGTGCGCGCGCGACGGTGAAGGTCGCCGTCGGCGAGACCAAGGGGCTGTCGACGGCTGCCATCGAGGCAGGCGAGCGGGAGGTCAGGCAGACGGAAGCGACACGCGCCGTCGAGGGCGATCCGTTCGTGCAGGATCTGGTCAAGCTTTGCGATGGCAAGGTCGTCGATTCGTCGATCAGGGCCACGCCCAAGAACTAGGGAACGCGGCCCCTCAGCGAGCCGCAACGCAGGAGAGCGCGATGCGAGGAAATATCGGGCAGCTCATGAAGCAGGCCCAGATGATGCAGGAGAATATGCGCCGCATGCAGGAGCAGCTTGCGAGCGTGGAAGTTGAAGGGCAATCCGGCGCCGGGATGGTCAAGGTAGTGATGACGTGCAAGCACGACGTCAAGCGCGTCGTGATCGATCCTTCGCTTGTGGGCGACGACAAGGAAATGCTCGAGGATCTTGTGGCCGCCGCGTTCAACGATGCCGCGCGCAGGGTGGAAGAGACGGTGGCCGAAAAGATGAGCGGCATGACTGCCGGCCTCGGTCTTCCGCCTGGATTCAAGCTGCCGTTCTAGAACAGACATTCCGTGGCGAAAGAATCGATACCGACTGCAAAGGGAGTCGAGCAGTTGGTCGAGGCGCTGCGCGTGCTGCCGGGGGTCGGTCCGCGCTCGGCCCTGCGCATGGCCTACTATTTGCTGCAGCATGACCGCGCTGGCGCCGATGTTCTGGCGCAGGCGCTCGCGGGCGCTCTCGCGCGCGTGAGACATTGCGCCAAGTGCAACAATTTCACCGAGGACGAGATCTGCGGCCTGTGCGGCTCGGCAAGACGCGATCCCTCGCTGCTTTGCGTAGTGGAGACGCCGACGGATCTCGCGATGGTCGAGCAGACGCTGAGCTATTCCGGTATGTATTTCGTCTTGATGGGCCGCCTTTCGCCGCTGGATGGAGTAGGGGCGCGAGATATCGGGCTCGATCGATTGCTTGCCCGCGCCAGCGATGGCGAAGTGCATGAAGTGATTTTGGCGACCAACTTTACCAATGAGGGTGAAGCAACTGCGCACTATATCGCCGAGATGCTGCGTGCGCGCAATATCAAGGCGAGCCGCATTGCGCGCGGGGTTCCCCTGGGCGGTGAGCTGGAGTACGTGGACGTCGGCACGATCTCCCAGGCGATTCTCGATCGCCGCGGTCTGTGACCCTCGCTGGGGGAGTGGGTTGCTTGAATACTTGGGCGGGCGCGTGTGAGAATCGCCGTCCGAAGAAGAAGTCATCTTATTGAATGCCCTTGGAGGAGAAACCAAATGAAAGCCGTCGTCAGATCAACCGTCGTCGCTCTCTCGCTCGCGGCAACCGCGCTCTGCGCGCAAGCCCAAAACGCCCTGGAAAAGCCGGATGTGCACATTGCGGTGGGTGGCAAGGCCGCGTTCTACTATTTGCCGCTCACCATTGCCGAACAACTTGGCTACTTCAAGGACGAGGGATTGAACCTCAAGATCAGCGACTTCAGGGGCGGTTCGGCCGCGCTCAGAGCTGTGGTCGGCGGGAGCGCGGACGTTGTCTCGGGCGCGTACGAGCACACGATCAATTTGCAGAGCAAGAAGCAATACTTCCAGGCCTTTGCACTGGAAGGTCGGTTGCCTCAGATCGTGCTCGGCGTAGCGACCTCGAAGGCCGCAAGTTTTCATTCCTTCAGGGACCTCAAGGGCATGAAAGTCGGCGTCACGGCGCCCGGATCGAGCACCAACAACCTGGTCAAGCAACTGCTCACGAAAGCCGGTCTCGACCCCAACAATGACGTGGCGATCGTGGGCGTTGGTACGGGGGCGACCGCGGTTGCGGCGATCGAGAGCGGTGAAATCGACGCGCTCTCCAATGTCGACCCGGTTATGACCAAGCTGGAGCGCGAGGGCGCAATCAAGGTGGTAGCGGATACGCGCACTCTCAAGGGGACCAAGGAGATCTGGGGCGCACCGCTGCCCGCTGGGTGCCTATACGCGCCGATCGAATTCGTGAAGAAGAATCCGCACACCGTTCAGGCGCTGACCAATGCCATTGTCCGTGCCGACAAGTGGATCGCGAGAGCGAGCGCCGCAGACGTGGTGAAGGTAGTGCCGGAAGCTTATCTGCTAGGCGACAAGGCGCTGTACATGTCGACCTACGACAACGTGAAAGAAGCGATCTCGCGCGATGGAGTCATTTCGAGTGCGGGCGCGAAAGCTACGCTCGCGGCGCTGCGGAACTTCGTCCCTTCGGTAAAGGCGGTGAAAATCGATCTGTCGAAGACGTATACCAACAAGTTCGCGAAGAAGGCGAACGCGAAATACAAGTGACTCCGTCCCTCGCGCTCGAGCAAATCACCTGCACGTTTGCCGCGCGCGAGGACCGGAGCCGGCGCTATACCGCGGTAAAGGACACGACCCTGCTCATTGCGCCGGGTGAGTTTGTTTCGGTCGTCGGTCCGACCGGCTGCGGCAAGTCGACATTGTTGAACGTGGGGGCGGGGCTGCTTGAGCCCACGGCGGGCAAGGTAACGGTCAATGGCGAGGTGCTCGTGGGGATCAACCGCCACGCGGGCTACCTGTTCCAGGTGGATGCGCTGATGCCCTGGCGAAACGCTCTGGACAACGTGATCGCCGGACTGGAATTT
>CAWHUZ010000029.1:0-17752 GCA_963832685.1 uncultured beta proteobacterium | reverse complement strand
AGAACGCGCGGCGCCGCGCGCGGCGGTTTTGGTAACATTCCGGTCCGAAGCACTTCGCGCATCCGCGCACGACAAGAGGGCCTACCCTGGCGACCCGCAGCGAGCTTTCGGCGTTCCTAGAGAGTGTCGAGCGGCGGGCCTTCAAGCAGGCCGTGTTCGCGGTGCGTGACGACGAGGCCGCGCTGGACATCGTGCAGGATGCGATGCTGCGGCTGGCGGAGAAGTACGGCGACCGGCCGGCGGAGGAGCTGCCGCTGCTGTTCCACCGCATCGTGCAGAACGCGATCCGCGACTGGTACCGGCGCCAGAGGGTGCGCTCGCTGTGGAGCACGCTGTTGTCCTCGCTCCACGCCGGGCGCGGCGAGGAGGACGAGCGCGACCCGCTCGACAGCCTCGAGGTGGCGCAGGTGTCGCACTACGGGGGAGCGCCGGGAGAGCTGTTGGAGCGATCGCAAGTCATTGAAATAATAGAACAAGAGGTCGCGCGGCTGCCGGCTCGTCAACGGGAAGCTTTCTTGATGCGTTACTGGGAGGAACTGGACGTGGCTGAAACGGCGATGGCCATGGGGTGCTCGGAGGGCAGCGTGAAGACGCACTGCTCCCGGGCCGCGCGCGCGTTGGCGGTGGCGCTCAAGGCCCGCGGCATCACGCTCTAGCTCGGCTAGCGTCCGGCGAACAGGTATGAACGAACCCGAATTCGGCAACAAGATCCGTCATCTGCTCAACCAGGGGGCGCAGCTGGACGCGGCGGCGGCCGCGCGGCTGCGCGCAGCGCGCGAGCTGGCGCTGGCGCGGCGCAAGGTGGAGCCCGCATCCGGGCTGGCCTGGGCCGGCGGGCTGCTCGGGCGCCTGGGCGGCCTGGGCGGGCTCTCCCTGCGGCTGGTGCTGTCCGTGGCGCTGCTCGGCGCTGCGCTGACGGTGATCTACGGCTGGCAGCAGAACCAGAAGGTGGCCGAGTTTGCCGACATCGACAGCCAGCTCCTGGCCGACGACCTGCCGATAGACGCCTACCTCGACAAGGGCTTCGACGCTTGGCTCAAGAATCACGGCGTGGTGCGTTGAGCGCGGGGCGGCGCGCCCTGGCCGCGCTGTGCGGCGCGCTCGCGATTGCGCTCGCCCTGCCCGCGCCGGCGGCCGCGCCGCAGAACAAGAACCCTTCCTGGTCCCAGCTCACGCCGCAGCAGCGCGAGATCCTCGCGCCGCTCGCCGGCGACTGGGACAAGCTGGACCCGCCGCGCAAGAAGAAGTGGCTCGGGGTGGCCAAGCGCTATCCCAAGATGACGCCGATCGGCAAGAAGCGCGTGCAGACGCGGATGCGCAAGTGGGCCGAGCTGACTCCGGCGCAGCGCGAAGAGGCGCGCAAGAAATACCAGCGCATCGACAAGCTGCCCCCGGCCAAGCGCGAGGCCGTGCGCAAGCAGTGGAAGGAGTACGAGTCGCTCCCGCCGCAGCGGCGCAAGTGATTGCGCCGGGCATCCTGCGCCGGCTCGCCGCCATGGCCTACGAAGCAACGCTGCTGTTCGGCGTCGCCTTCGCTTCGACTGCGCTGTTCCTGCTCGCCGCCGGCGGCCCCTCCGGCGGCCTCGCAGGCTGGCGGCATTTCGCGCTGCAGGCCTACCTCGGCGCGGTGTTCGCCGGCTACTTCCTGTGGTGCTGGCTGCGCGGCGGGCAGACCCTCGCGATGAAGGCCTGGCACGTCCGGCTGGTGGCGCCGGGGCGCGAGAAAGTGCCGCCCGGCCGGGCGCTGCTGCGCTTCGCGCTCGCGGCGCTGCTGCTGCCGAGCGGGATCTCGCTCGTGTGGGCGCTGTTCGACCGCGAAGGGCAGTTCCTGCACGACCGCCTGGCGGGAACCCGGTTGATTTCCGTTCCGCGCTGATTCAGCGCCGCTCGACCCACCACATCATCAGCACGGCCGCCAGGAAGAACGTCGCGCTCGGCACCGCGGCCGCCGCGACCGGCGGCCAGTTGCGCAGCAGCCCGACGTGCGAGAACAGGCTGTTCAGCATGTGGAAGAAGGTGCCGAGCATGATGCCGGAAAACACCTTGATGCCGACCATGCCGGCGCGCGCCTGGATGTAGGCGAAGGGCAGCGCGAGCGCCATCATCACCAGCGTGGCGAGCGGATAGAACAGCTTCTTCCACATCGCGATCTCGTAGCGCTCGGTCTTCTGCTTGTTGCCGGCCAGGTGCTCGGTGTACTTGTACAGCTTCCAGATCGACATCCGCACCGGATCGACGATCAGCACGTCCAGCATCTCCGGATTGACGGCCGAGTGCCATTCCACGCTGGAAGAGTTCTCGACGCGCGGCCCCTCGGGCGTGAAATCGGTCTGCGTCACGTCGAGCAGCCGCCAGCGGCCGCCGCCGAGGTATTCCGCGCGCGCCGCCGCGCGCGCCATGCGCAGCCGATCGTCCTGGTCGAACTGGTAGATGCGCACGTCGGTCAGCGTGCTCGCGCTGCGGGCCTCGCGCACGTTGATGAACGAGCGCTCGTCCTTGAACCACAGGCCCGAGCGCATCTCCTGTCCGATCAGCGTGCTCATGGCGTGCATGCGCAGCTTCTGCGCCGCCTCTTCCGCCGCGGGCGCCACCCACTCGCCGACGACGAAGGTCGCGACCACGAACACCAGTCCTATCTTCGTCAGCGCGTAGCCGGCGCCGCCGGGCGACAGCCCGGAGCCGCGCATCACCGTGAACTCCGAGTTGCTCGCCAGGTGCGAGAGCACGTACAGGGTGCCGATCAGCACCACCACCGGGAACAGCTCGTAGGCGTGAGCCGGCACCGACAGGAGCACGAAGATGAACACCTCGCGCAGGTGGTACTGGCCGCGCCCGAGGTCGCCCAACTCGTGGATCAGGTCGAAGAACGCGAACAGCGACAGGAAGCCGAGCAGCACGAAGCCCACCGCGGCGAAGATCTGGCGCGCGAGGTAGCGCTCCAGGGTGCGCGCGCGCACCACGCCCGGCGCGCCTTCAGCGCGCGAGCCGCAGGCGGAACAGCTGCATGCGGCGCGCGAACAGGACCAGCAGGAGCAGCAGCATCACGCCGTGCACCAGCCACCAGCCGAGGGAAAAGTCGAGCCTGCCAAGCGTGACCCGCGCCTGGCTGACCGACAGCAGGTTCGAGTACACGACGTAGGTCAGCAGGGCGAACGCCAGGTTCACCGAGCGGCCCGCGCGCGGATTGACGAAGCTCATCGGGATCGCCAGCAGGACCAGGATCAGCGCCGAGAGGGGAATGCCGATGCGCCACACCATCTCGCCCAGGTTGGCGTCGGTCGGATTGCGCATCAGCGCCAGGGTCGAGAGGTCCTGGTGCGAGGCGACGGGGCGCGAGCCTTCGGTCGACTTGATTCGCGTCGCGTAGCGCCCGAAGCGCATCAGGCGGTAATCCGCCTCTCCCGGGCGCCCCTCGTAGCGCTGTCCGTCCTCGAGCACCAGGAAGCGGTCGCCGTTCGGCGCGGTCTCGGTGCGCCCGGTGCGGCTCATCATCACGCCCTCGCGCTGGTGCTGCACCGAATTGACGAACACGTTCCGCACCGTGGCCTTGTCGGCGCCCACCGAATCGACGAAGAACACCCGGTCGTGGTCGCCCGACTCGCCGAAGGTTCCGGGGTCGACGCGCGAGATGTCGTCGCGCGCCTCGAGGCCGGCGCTGAACTGCTGGGCGATCTGCGCCGCCCAGGGCGACAGGAACAGCGAGGTCGCCGCGATCAGCGCCACCAGCGGCAGCGCGAACTTCAGCACCGGGCCGAGCCACGCCGTGATCGCCAGTCCGGAGTTGAACCAGATCACCATCTCGGAATCGCGGTAGCTGCGCGTGAGCGTGAGCAGAACGGAGACGAACAGCGTGAGCGAGAGCAGCACCGGCAGCGTGCTGACCGAGAAGAAGCCGAGGTAGGCGAACACCGCGTCCGAGGGAATCTTGCCGCCCGCGGCATCGCCCAGCAGCCGGATCAGCCGCGTGGTGAGCGCGATCGAGAACAGCGTGAGGAACACCGCGCTTGCGAGGCTTGCGAATTCCCTGATCAGCGCGCGTTGAAAGATCATCTTCGTTCGGCGGCCCGCCGCCATTCACAGCCGGCTGCAAAACATGCGATCATTTGCGCCGTCCGAAATTGCGGGAGAGTGCGGTGGAATTTAGCATAAAAACCCTTGCGCCCGAGCGCGCCAAGACGGGCTGCCTCGTGCTCGGGGTCTACCCGGACGGCGGCCTGACGCAGGCGGCGCAGCTCGCGGACCGCGCGGCGGGCGGCGCGCTGCGCCGCGCGCTCGCGCTGGGCGACCTGACGGGCAAGCCGGGCTCGACGCTGCTGCTGCGCGACCTCAAGGGGCTCGCGGCGCAGCGCGTGCTGCTGGTCGGCCTCGGCGAGCGCAAGGACTTCGGCGAGCAGCCGCTGTGCAAGGCGGTGCGCGGCGCGGGAAACGCGCTGCGCGAGCTCGGCGCGAAGGACGCCGTGGTCTACCTCGGCGAGTTGAAGGCCGGCCGCCGCAGCCAGGCCTGGGGCCTGCGCCAGACCGTGCTCGGCCTGCGCGAGGCGTTCTACCGCTTCGACCAGCTCAAGACGCAGAAGAAGCCGCCCACGCCGGCGCTCGCCGCCGTGACGCTGGCGCAGAGCGGCGGGCCGGTGACGATGCAGGCTCAGGCCGCGCTGAAGGAAGCCGTCGCCACGGCGGACGGCGCGGCGCTCGCGCGCACCCTGGGAAACCTGCCGCCGAACATCTGCACGCCGACCTACCTCGCCGAGGAGGCGAAGAAGCTCGCGCGCCAGTACAAGCTCGGGCTCCAGGTGCTCGAGCGGCGCGAGATGGAGAAGCTCGGCATGGGGGCGCTGCTGTCGGTGACGCGCGGCTCGCACCAGCCGCCGAAGCTGATCGTGCTGCGCTACCAGGGCGCGGCGAAGTCGGCCAAGCCCGTGGCGCTGGTCGGCAAGGGCATCACCTTCGATACCGGCGGCATCTCGCTCAAGCCGGCGCCCGAGATGGACGAGATGAAGTACGACATGTCCGGTGCCGGGAGCGTGCTCGGCGCGCTGCGCGCGCTCGCGGGCATGAAGGCGCCGGTGAACGTGATCGGGGTCGTGGCGACCTGCGAGAACATGCCCGGCGGCGGCGCCTCAAGGCCGGGCGACGTGGTGACCACGCTCTCAGGCCAGACCGTCGAGATCCTCAACACCGACGCGGAAGGGCGCCTGATCCTGTGCGACGCGCTCAGCTACACCGAGCGCATGCAACCCGACGTCGTGGTCGACATCGCGACTCTCACCGGCGCCTGCGTGATCGCGCTCGGGCACGTCGCCTCCGGCATGTACGCCAACGACCAGAAGCTCGCCGACGAGATCCTCGCCGCGGGCGAGGATTCCTGGGACCGCGTGTGGCAGATGCCGCTGTGGGAGGACTACCAGGAGCAGCTGCGCTCGAACTTCGCCGACATGGCGAACATCGGCGGCCGGCCCGCCGGCAGCGTGACCGCGGCCTGCTTCCTGTCGCGCTTCACCCAGAAGCTGCGCTGGGCGCACCTGGACGTCGCCGGCACGGCCTGGAAGAGCGGGCGCGAAAAGGGTTCCACCGCGCGCCCGGTACCGCTGCTGGTGCGCTTCGTGCTGCGGCATGCGGGCGGAAAGTGACGAGCATCGACTTCTACTTCAACGCCGAAGACAAGCTGCAGGTCGCCTGCCGCCTCGCCGGCAAGGCGCTGGCGCAGAACAAGCGCCTGCTGATCTACGCCCCGCAGCCCGAGACGGCGCAGCGCGTCGACCGCATGCTGTGGACCTGGCCGCCGACCGGCTTCGTGCCGCATTGCCTGGCGCACGATCCGCAGGCGGCGGACACGCCGGTGCTGATCGCGACCGACGCCGACGCCCGGCAGGCCTGCGAGGTGCTGCTCAACCTCTCGCCCGAGGCGCCGCCGCACTTCGAGCGCTTCGAGCGCCTGCTCGAGATCGTGGCGCGCGACGACGCGGAGCGCCTGGCGGGGCGCACGCGCTACCGCTGGTACCGCGACCGCGGCTACCCGATCGGCGACCACGACCTCGCGCGGGAGGCGGCGCGCGGTGAGTGACGACTCTCGCAGGGACTTCAACCCGCTGATCCAGCGCGTCGACGCGCTGCTGCGCCGGCACCAGGAAGCGCCGAAGCCGAAGCCGGACGAGGACGTCCCGGTGCTGACCGAGATCGTCGATCCGAAGGCGGCGCGCCCCGCGCCCGGCGTCGACCGCGCCACGGTCGAGGCCCTGGCCGAGGAGCTCGAGAACGCGGTGCTGCTGCGGCTCGCGCCCGAGCTCGACCGGGTGTTCGAGGAGCGGCTGGCCGGCACCCTGGGCGACATGCTGGAACAGGTGCTGAACGGCATGCGCGCCGAGCTCGCCGCGAGCGTGCACATGATGGTGCGCGAGGCGATCGCCGTTTCGGTCTCGCATGCGCTGGGCGAGGCACCGCAGGAAACCAACTCGAAGTAGACCGATGTCCCTCGACAAGAGCTTCGATCCAGGCGCCGTCGAGCGTCGCTGGTACCGCCGCTGGGAGGATGCGGGCTGGTTCGCGGCCGGCGAGCGCGCCGGCGAGCCGTCGTTCTGCATCCAGCTGCCGCCGCCCAACGTCACCGGCGTGCTGCACATGGGGCACGCGTTCAACCAGACCATCATGGACGCGCTCACCCGCTACCACCGCATGCGCGGCGACAACACCCTGTGGCTGCCGGGCACCGACCACGCCGGCATCGCGACCCAGATCGTGGTCGAGCGCCAGCTCGAGCAGCAGGGCGCGAGCCGCGAGGCGCTCGGGCGCGAGGGCTTCGTCGCCAAGGTGTGGGAGTGGAAGGCGCAATCGGGCACCACCATCACCGAGCAGATGCGGCGCATGGGCGACTCCTGCGACTGGAGCCGCGAGTACTTCACCATGGACGAGAAGCTCTCGCGCGTGGTGATCGAGACCTTCGTGCGGCTGCACGAGCAGGGACTGATCTACCGCGGCAAGCGGCTGGTGAACTGGGACCCGGTGCTGCGCAGCGCGGTGTCGGACCTCGAGGTCGAGAGCGAGGAGGAGGACGGCAAGCTGTGGCACATCCGCTACCCGGGCGAAGGCTTCAGCCTCACGGTCGCCACCACCCGGCCCGAGACCATGCTGGGCGACGTCGCGGTGATGGTCCATCCCGAGGACGAGCGCTACCGCGCCTACGTCGGGCGCGAGGTCGAGCTGCCGCTCACGGGGCGGCGCATCCCGGTGATCGCCGACGAGTACGTCGAGCGCGAGTTCGGCACCGGCTGCGTCAAGGTCACCCCGGCGCACGACTTCAACGACTGGCAGGTCGGGCAGCGCCACGGCCTGCCGCAGATCGCGGTGCTGACGCTGGACGCGCGCATCAACGACAACGGGCCGGAGAAGTACCGCGGCCTCGACCGCTACGAGGCGCGCAAGCGCATCGTGCGTGACCTCGAGGCCGCCGGCCTGCTCGATTCGGTCAAGCCGCACCGCATGGTGGTGCCGCGCTGCGGGCGCACCGGTGCGGCGGTCGAGCCGATGCTCACCGACCAGTGGTTCGTGGCGATGTCCAAGCCCGGCGCCGAAGGAAAGTCGATCGCGCAGCGCGCGATCGAGGTGGTGCGCAACGGCGAGGTGAAGTTCTACCCCGAGAACTGGCTCAACACCTACTACCAGTGGATGAACAACATCCAGGACTGGTGCATCTCGCGCCAGCTCTGGTGGGGCCACCAGATCCCCGCCTGGTACGACGACGACGGCAAGATTTATGTCGCGAGAAGCCACGAGGAAGCACTGAAACAATCTTCAGGCAGACCCCTGAAGCGCGACCCGGACGTGCTCGATACCTGGTTCTCTTCCGCCCTGGTGTGCCACTCGACCCTCGGCTGGCCCGATCCGCGGGGCGCCGACAAGCTCGCCTACGAGCTCTACCTGCCCTCCTCGGTGCTGGTGACGGGCTACGAGATCATCTTCTTCTGGGTCGCGCGCATGATCATGATGACGACCTGGTTCACCGGCCGCGTGCCGTTTCGCGACGTCTACATCCACGGCATCGTGCGCGACCATGAAGGCAAGAAGATGTCCAAGTCCGAGGGCAACACGATCGACCCGGTCGACCTGATCGACGGCATCGGCATCGACGCGCTGCTCGACAAGCGCACCACCGGGCTGCGCAAGCCCGAGGACGCGCCCAATATCCGCGCGCGCACGAAAGCGGAGTTTCCCGACGGCATCCCCGCCTTCGGCGCCGACGCGCTGCGCTTCACCATGGCCGCCTACGCCACCCTCGGGCGCAACGTGAACTTCGACTTCAAGCGCTGCGAGGGCTACCGCAACTTCTGCAACAAGCTGTGGAACGCGACCCGCTTCGTGCTCATGAACACCGAGGGCCAGGACTGCGGCCAGGACGATTCTGCGGCGGCAAGGCTTTCGAACTGGGATCTCTGGATCGTAAGCACCCTCCAGCGCACGGAGGCGGAGGTGGAGCAGGCGTTTACCGAATTTCGACTGGACAACGTCGCAAACGCCATCTACCGCTTCGTCTGGGACGAGTATTGCGACTGGTACGTCGAGATGGCGAAGCGCCAGTTGGCGGTGGGCGACGCGGCCGAGCAGCGCGGAACGCGCAGGACGCTGGTGCGAGTCTTGGAGGCAGCGCTGCGGCTCGCGCATCCCGTCATTCCGTTCATTACCGAGGAGCTCTGGCAGAAGGTCGCCCCGCTCGCCGGGAAGCGTGGAAAGACGATCATGCTTGCGTCCTACCCGAAAAGCCAACCGGAGAAGATTGACGAGGCCGTGGAACAGGAAATCGCCGTTGCGAAGAGCGTCGTCAATGTCGCCCGCAATCAACGTAGCGAGCTGAAGCTTCCACCCGGCGAAAAAGTGAAATTTCACATTACGGGTCCGGCGACCGACGCCACGGTCAGCGCGTTCGTAACGCTCGTGCGCAACTCCGAACTGAATGTGGTGGACCAACTGCCCGCCGTAGACGCGCCTGTTGCCGTCGCGGGACCGCACCAGCTCATGTTGCACGTCGAGGTCGACATCCCGGCCGAGATCGCGCGACTGGAAAAGGAAATCACGCGTATCGAAGGCGAAACCGCCAAGGCGCGCGCCAAGCTCGGCAACGCGTCCTTCGTCGAGCGCGCGCCGGCCAAGATCGTGGCGCAGGAGCGCGAGCGCCTGGCCGGCTTCGAGGCGACGCTCGGCAATCTGCGCGAGCAGCTCGGCAAGCTCTCCGCGCGCGCCTAGGCGCGCCCCGCCGTGGCCCTGCCGCACAGCCTGCGCGCGTTCAGCCACCGGGACTACCGGCTGTACTTCCTCGGCCAGGGCACGTCGCAGATCGGCACCTGGATGCAGCTGATCGCCACCAGCTGGCTGATCTACCGCCTGTCGGGCTCGGCCTTCCTGCTCGGCCTGGCGTCGTTCGCGCTGCAGATCTCCTTCCTGCTGCTCGCGCCCTTCGCGGGCGTGCTGGTGGACCGCCTGGTCAAGCGCAGGGTGCTGTACACGACGCAGAGCGTGGCGCTGACGCAGTCGCTGGTGATGTTCGCGCTGGTCGCGAGCGGGCGCGTCGAGCCCTGGCACCTGGTGGCGGGCAACTTCGTGCTGGGCGTGGTGAACGCCTTCGACAGCCCCGCGCGGCAGTCCTTCCTGGTCGAGATGGTCGGCGGCGGCAAGGACCTGCCGAACGCGATCGCGCTCAGCTCGGCGCTGATGAACGGCGCGCGCTTCGTCGGCCCGATGATCGGCGGCGCGGTGATCGCCTCGGCCGGCGTGGCCTGGGGCTTCGGCCTGAACAGCCTGTCATACCTCGCGGTGCTGGGCGCGCTGGCGGCGATGCGCACCGAGCCGCGCACAAGCGCGCGCGAGGCCGCCGGTTGGGCGAGCGAGCTGCTGGCGGGCTTTCGCTACGCCTTCGGCTTCGTGCCCACGCGCAGCGCGCTGCTGCTGCTCGCGGCGGTGAGCTTCTTCGCCCAGCCCTACCAGTCGCTCATGCCGTGGTTTGCGAAGGAGGTGTTCCACGGCGACTCGGCGACGCTCGGCCTGCTGATCGGCGCAGGCGGCTTCGGCGCGGTCTCGGGCATGATCTACCTCGCGACCCGGCCGTCGATCCGCGGTTTGCTGCGGCTGCTGCCGTTCTCGGCCGCCGCCGCGGGGCTCGCGCTCACGAGCTTTTCCTTCGCGCCGCACCTGTGGCTCGCGCTGCCGCTCGTGTTCCTCACCGGGATGGGGATCATGCTCACCGCGGCATCCGTCAACACGGTGCTGCAGACCATCGTCGAGGATCGGCTGCGCGCGCGCGTCGCCGCGCTGTACATCATGTCCTTCCTCGGCATGAGCCCGCTCGGCGCGCTGCTCGCGGGAACGCTGGCGCGATACATCGACCCGCCGCTGACGCTCGCGCTCGGAGGCCTGTGCGCGGCCGCCGCGGCGGCCTGGTACGCCTCCAGGCTGCCCGCGATCCGCAGGGAGATCAGGCCGCTGTACCAGCGCCTGGGCATCATCCCGCCGCCCGAGGCCGGTCAGTAGCCGCCGTAGTTCTTGCCGTAGAACGCCGGCCTGCGCCCGACCAGGCTCTCGAGCAGGATCAGCTCGGCGTCGGTGTGGTTGACCACCGGCGCCTTCATGATCATCTGCGGCGCGCCGTGCGCCATGATGAAGCGCGGCTGGTCGTGGTGCGTGGTGTGCACCGTCTCGTGCGCCGACGGATCGTCCACCGCGGCCAGGTCGGCCACGCCGTAGCAGGTGCAAACGTAGGTCTCGCCCGGCAGCGCTTCGACGTAGATTCCGGTGCCGCGGATGCCGATCGTCGCGGTGGCGGTGTTGATCCGCTTGGGCTTGCCCGGCTCGAACACCGACAGCACCGCGCCGGTGACGATGCGCAGCCCCGTCTCGACCAGCGAGCGCATCTTGCCCTCGACCTCGATCCGCGCGCCGGCGCGCACCATCATCGCGTCGCGGTTGATGACGAACACCAGCTCTGCCCCCTTGCCGGTGGTGATCACGTCGCCCGCCTTCACGTCCATCCCGACCAGCGCCGGCGAGCCATTGATGCGCGCCTCGCCTTTGACGCGGTACACGCCCTTCTCGATCTTTCCGGCCGCGAGCGCGTCGCCAAGCAGCGCGAGCCCCGCGGCGCCCTTGAGCCAGGCGCGGCGCGTCACCATGCGAAGCCCTCGCACAGCCTGGGCAGCAGCGCGGCGAGCTCGTCGCGCTCGAAGAAGCGGTCCGCGCGCGCGAGCCGCGCGGCGTCGCGCGCGGCGGGGTCGCCGCCGACGCAGAAAATCGGGATGTTGAGCAGCATCTCGCTGCGGATCTCGCGCACCGTCTCGATCGGGTCGTCGTCGCCGCGCGCATCGAGGTCGAGCAGCGCGAAGCGGTGCAGCAGCACTTGCTCGAACTCGCCCACCTCGGCCGTGCTGCCGGCGTAGCTCGCCTGCCAGCCCTCGGGCAGGGCCCTGGCGACGTCCTCGCGCAGCGCGGCGTCGTGCGAGAACACGATCAGCTTGCGCGCCAGCCGCGCTTCGATCGTCGGCACCGCTAGACCCTCGACAGCGCGCGGCGCGCGTTGAGCCTGACTTCGCTGCGCGCGCGCCCCTGCTCGATCGGCTCGGACAGCTCGGCGCGCGCCTCGGCGATCCGCTCCTGCTCGGCCGCGCCGGGCCAGGCGTTCTCGAAGCTCCAGCCGTGCTGCGCGCCGATGCGCGCGCGGAACGCCTCCTCGAGGTCGCGCTCGGCCGGGAGCGCGCCGTGGTCGGCCCACTCGGTCATCGCGAGCGACAGGCCGTCGCGCAGCCAGCTGCGGAAATCGCGCGACGGGCCCGCGACGCTCTCGGCGAAGGCATCGGCCGGAAAGCGCAGCAGGAAGCTGGAGGCCACCACCGCGCACTCGCCGATCGTGGCCGCGCCGCTGCCGGCGATCTTGCGCCCGTGCAGCCAGATGTCCTGCTCGTTCAGGTAGGCCGGCAGCCCGAACTGGCGGTAGGTCGCCACCGCGGGCGCGAGCGCCCAGGAAAACCAGCGTGCCGGCCGCCCCGGCGCGAGCTTCTTGGGCGCGATCAGCACGAACACGTACTGCGACTCGTCCACCCACACCAGTCCCCCGCCGAGCGGCCTGCGCACCACCGGCACGCTCACGCCCGGGTCGAGCTCGGCGCGGCCCTGGCTCTGGCCGAGGCACAGGTGCGTCCTCGCCTGCGCCCAGACCACGATCGGCGCCGCATCCGCGGCCTGCGCGGCGGCGAGCCCGCTGTAGCACGCGTGCAGGTCCAGCGGATCGACCAGGCCGAGCCTGATCCAGCGCGCGACCGGCCCCGCCATCAGCCGCCTTCCTTCGGGCGGAAGAACTTGCCCAGGTAGAAGTCGCGCCGCGCGAGCGCGTCCAGCTCCTTCGCGCGCGCCTCGAAACCTTCGCGCAGGATCTCCGCCAGGCGCCCGCCCTGCTCCGCGTCCAGCACGTGGATGCGGCCCAGCAGCTCGGGGTCGAACTCGAGCATCTCGCCCGCCAGCCCGTCGGGGCGCTCCAGGTGCAGCAGCCAGGCGCGGCACTCCGGGTCCTCGGGATCGAGCGGCGACAGCACGACCCGGCCCAGCCACGCCAGGCGCGCGGCCTGGTTGAACTGGCTGATGTCGAGCTTCTTGCCGAGCTTGTACTTGCGCAGCTCGTTCTTGAGCGCGCCGACGTCGGCGATGTCGATCGACTTCATCGGGCTAGGTTAGCAGAAAAGAAAAGGGGCCGGATCGCTCCGGCCCCTCGGCACGACACGATTGCCGCGCGCGCTACATGTTGATTCCGTAGGCGATGCCGAACGAGTCCTGGTACATGTGCAGGTTCGCCTCGCCGCCGCCGTAGCCCGGCGGGAACCCCGGCGGGATCGAGCCCGAGCCGTTCACTTCCTTCTTGAACGCGTGCATGTAGGCCAGCGTCAGCTCGCCGCCGTTCGACAGCGTCCAGGTCGCACCGAGAGTCAGGTGCTGCTCCACCACGCCCGGAGCGAGGATGTTGAAGAACGTCTGGCTGGCCGGAATCGGCTGCCGCAGGGCGTTGAAGCCCGCGCGCAGCACCAGGTCGGCGCTGGTCTGGTAGCTCGCGCCGAGCTTGAGCGCCGTGACATCGCGCCAGCCGAACCCCGGGCCGTTGTTGCTGCCCAGCATGCACATGCCCTGGAACAGGCAGTCGACCGGATTGCCGACCGCCGCGATCTTCGAGTAGTTGATTTGCTCGACGTCGGCCGCCAGCGTGAGCTTCGGCGTGGCCTTGACCGCGATACCGATGCCGTAGTTCTCCGGGATGTCGAACTCGCCCTCGTTGGCGAACAAGCCCTTGTACTTCTCGAGCTTGCCCATCTTGGTCTTCGACTGGTAGGTCGCGCCGAGCGTGACGGTGGGCGAGATCTGCCCGGTCCAGCCGATGCGCACGCCCCAGCCGGTCGAGGAGTCGTAGCCGTTGTTGGTAACGTTGTTGGGACTCCAGGACGCGGGCTGGAACGGCTGCAGGCCGTGGGCCGAGAAACGCTGGTAGGCGAAGTTGAGCGAAGCGCCGACCGAGTTGGACGGGCTGAGCTTGTAGGCCGCGGTCGGCGCGATGAACAATTGCATCAGGTCGACGCCCGCGGGGCTGGCTCCGCCGAACCTCGTGAACGGGGACTGCTTGTAGTCGGTGTTCATGCCGCCGTTGCCGTACACCGCCACGCCGACCGTGAGCCTCGGGTCGATCGTCTTGCTGTAGCCGAACTCGGGGATGACGAAGTTCGTCGAGTCATTGCCGTCGTAGCTGCTGTCGGCGCCGAATATGTTGCCCTTGATGTCGGAGCCGCGCACCGGGCGGAAGATCGCCGCGCCGATGTCGAGCCTGTCGCCCACCATCGTCAGGCCGGCGGGGTTGGTCGCCGGCGCGAGCGCGTCCTGCGGCAGCGCGATGCCCACGCCGCCCATGCCGATCGCCTTCATGCCGTAGCCGTGCGCGAAATAACCGTCGGTCGCGAGCGCCGTTGCCGGCGCGACGGCCGCTGCGATCGCGGCACTAATAAGAGCTTTCCTCACCTTTCCTCCCTCGCTGGTTGTGACCTCGGCTGCTAGATAAACAAGCTGACGTCGGCGTCCTTGGCGATGCCGAGGAACGACGCCGCGCCGCAGTATTCCTTCACTTCCGGAATGAAGTCCTCGTGCTTGAAGCCGAACAAGTCGACGGTCATCTGGCAGCCGATCATGTTGGCGCCCGCCTCGAGCGTCAGATTGCGCAAATCGGTGATGTCCGCCACGCCGTTGTTCTTGATCGTCTGCCGCATGAGCGTGGTGGCGAGCGACTCGAAGCCGGGAATCGCCGCCTGCACCACGTTCGGGATGTTCCAGTTGATGTGCTTGAACCAGTCCGGACCGAAGGGCATCTTCATCGGCATGCCGGGGTTGCCGAGCGGCGAGATCTTGAGGTCGGAGATGTCCTTGCGCAGCAGCTGCAGGCCGTAGAAGGTGAAGAAGATGTCGACCTTCCAGCCCAGCGCGGCGGCGGTCGAAGCCAGGATGAACGGAGGGTAGGCCCAGTCGAGCGTGCCCTTGGTGGCGATGATCGACATTGCCGGGGTATGGGTTTCGGCGCGCTTGGCGAGCGCCTCCTCGAGCTTCTGCGGCAGCAGCTCGTCGATGCGGCGCTTGATCAGGTCGTCGATCAGTGCGGCGTTAGGGGCGGCTTCCATCTCGATCTCCTCCGGCATATCACTGGTTAACCAAATACTGTACTTCAGGGGTGTGAAACTCCATTAGGCATTACTTATGATGCGATAAGAGACGCTCTATTTGGTTCCCTAGCGCCCGACCTTGACCGCTTTGCCGTCCATCTGGCGCTTGATCGCGGTCAGGTCTCGCTTGGCGGGCGCGAACGGGAACGACAGGATGTCGCTCGGGCTCGAGTCGCCGTAGGGGCGGTTGCAGGCCGAGACCTCGTCGTCCTTGCCCGGGCAGCCCGAGGTGCGGAACGGCGTGCCGGCCGCGATTTCCTTCTCGAGAACCTCTTGCGTCACGCCGAAATCCGTCACCCGCCCGGACTCGTCGAAGCTCATGTCGTCGACCCGCCTGGCGCGGTAGTCGATCAGAAAGCGCGCCAGCTGCACCCGGCGCCATTGACCGCGGTCGACCGCCGGCCAGTCCTCCATCAGCGAGCCGCGCTCGGGGAAGAAGGCGAACATGTGGTTGTGCCCGCCCAGGTCGCGGATCTTCTGCGCCACTTCGAGGATCTCGCGCTCGGTCTCGCCCATGCCGCAGATGAGGTGCGCGCCGAACTTTTCCGGGCCGTAGATCTCGGCCGCCCATTGCAGCGTGCGCCAGTAGCGTTCGTAGCTGTGCGGGCTGTCGACCCCGCGCCCGCGCGTGCGCTCGAAGATCGCCGGCGTCACCGCGTCGAGCGCGACCGTGAAGATGTCCGCACCGAGGCGTTTCATTTGCTCGAGATGATGCTTTTCGAGCGTGGTCGGATTCGACAGGATCGAAACCGGAATCTGCGGCAGCTCGCGCGTCCAGCGCTCCAGCAGCACGAAGCTGTCGTCGTTCGAGTCCGGGTGGGTGATCATCGAGATGCACATGCGCTCGAAGCGGCCCTTGTCCGAGCCGGCCTTGACGCGCTGGATCACCTCGTCGTAGCGCGCGGTGGGCCAGTCGACGCGGATGAAATTGCGGTCGGCGTAGTCGCGCGCCTCCTCGCGGTGGCGCGCCAGCCCGCAGTAGGCACAGTTGGCGCGGCAGCCCTCGGGGTAGGTCACCAGCAGGTTGAGGCAATGGGTGCACGAGGTGCGGTGCATCTTGCCGGCGACCAGCCCGAGCGTGATCGCCGCGGCGGTGCTCATCTGCACGTACTCGGGCGAGCGCATCTGCGGCGTCTTGACGTGGTAGTTGGGGCGGTAGAACTGCACCGGCTGCGGGGTCTGCGTCGTGCTCATGAGAAGTACTCCGGGAAAGCGATCCAGCCGGCGCGGTGCGCGGCGTCGTCCGCGGCGCGCGCGGTGTGCCATAGCTTGGCCATGCGCCGGCGCGCGGCGAGCGCGCGCTCGAGCGCGGGGCCGAACTCCTCGCGCAGTTCGTCTTCGTACTCGGCGAGCGCCGCGGCCTCGCCCGCGGCCGCGCGCGTGGCGGCGGCCCCCGCGCGCTCGCCCGAGGTGACCGCCGGCGCGATGCCCGCGCCGGTGATCGGGTGCGTCAGCCCGGCCGCGTCGCCGGCGAACAGCCCTCCCTCGAAGGCGATGCGCTCGCGCAGGCCGCCGACCGGGATCGGGCCGCCGGTGCGCAGCAGCACCTCGCGCCCGACGCGCTCCTCGGCAACGAGCGCCTGGTGCAACTCGTCCAGCGGCGCTTTCATGTCGGTCTCGAGCGCCGGGTCGAGCCCGAGGCCCAGGTTGGCCACGCCGCCCTTGGGAAACAGCCAGGCGTAGCCGCCGGGATAGCGCGCCGAGAGCCAGATGTCGGTGTCGCGCTGGCCTTTCAGCAGCGGCACGCTGTACTGGCGCGTGGTCACCAGCGGCAGGCGAGCCATGCCGAGGCAGGCCGCGCTCTGGGACAGCGGGCCGTCGGCCGCGACCAGCGCGCCGTAGCGCACTTCGCGCAGCCCGCCGGCCGTGCTGACGCGCACGATGCGCGCCGCCGGATCGAGCGCGCGCAGCGCGGCGTCGGTCCACAGCACCGCACCGGCCGCCTCGGCCGCGCGCGCCAGCGCCTGGTCGAAGCGGTCGCGGCGGATCATCAGGCCGCCGAAGGGCCGCTCGGCGCGCGCCCCCGAGGGCAGGATCGTCGCCATGCCGGCGATCGGCTGCGCGCGCACCTCGGCGCCGGCGTAGCTCGACAGCGGCAGCGGAATGAACTCGGCGCACTGCACCGGCAGGCCGACCACTTTCTTGCGCTCGATCGCGAGCACGCGGCAGCCCGCGCGCGCGGCGGCCGCGGCCGCGCTCGAGCCCGCGGGCCCGAGGCCGATCACGAGGACGTCGCAGGCTCGCACGATCCGATCCATTGCGCCGTGTCCATCTCGGCCAGCGCCGCCTGGTAGCGCGCGCTCTCGGCCGCGTTCAGCTCGCCCATCTCGATCCCGGCGCCGAACTCGGCGCCGAAGGCGCCGATGAACGCGCCGCGCAGCGCGGCCGGCGAAGGCAGCGCCGGCACCAGCTCGCGCAGATTGACGGTCGCGGCGCGCGCGCCGGCGTGCGTCTTTTCGTCGGCGATGCCCAACGCGCGCAGCATGCGCGCGACGTCGAAGTCGATCAGCAGGGTGCCCTGGTAGACGAGAGCATTTCCGTCGATCGCGCCGCCGGTGCCGGAGATCTTGCGTCCGCCCACGACGATGTCGGTCGGGGCGCGGAACTCGGCCGCGACGCCCAGCGCGCTGATCGCGCGCGCGGCAGCGGTGCAGATGCGCGTCGAGATCGCCGCCATCTCGGGCGCACCGGCCTCGGACTTGTCGAGGTAGAGCTCCCAGCCGAGCACGTCCGGGTCCATGTAGATCGCGCCGCCGCCGGTGATGCGCCGCTGCGGCTCGATGCCCTCGGCGCGGCAGAAGGCGAGATCCAGTTCCTTTGCGGGGTCGCCGTGGCGGCCGACCAGCGCCGAGGGCGTGAAGCGCAGGAACCTGAGCGTGCTCGGCGCCTCGCCCGCCTGGCGCGCCTCGAGCAGCGCGCGGTTGAGCGCCATGTTCTCGGCCGGCCGGCGCAGGCCGGTGTCGATCCAGCGCCAGGCCTTCATACGGCGACCACCGGGATGCGCGAGACGCGCGAGGCGGCGCGCTTTTGCGCCT
>CAWHUZ010000028.1:0-92985 GCA_963832685.1 uncultured beta proteobacterium | reverse complement strand
AGTTGCCGCTGCGCTTCACCAATTCACCCAGGGCGCCGAGCAGGTTGACCGGCACCGGAAACACGATCGTGTTGCTCTTGTCGCCGGCAATCTCGGTCAGGATCTGCATGTAGCGCAGCTGCATCGCCTCGGGCTGGGTGGACAGCTTCGCGCCCGCCTGCAGCAGCTTTTCGGCGGCCTGCGCCTCGCCTTCGGAGTAGATCACCTTGGCGCGCCGCTCGCGCTCGGCCTCGGCCTGGCGCGCGATCGCGCGCACCATGCTCTCGTCGAGATCGACATGCTTGATCTCGACGTTCGCCACCTTGATGCCCCAGGCGTCGGTCTGGGTGTCGAGCACGGTCTGGATGTCGAGGTTGAGCTTGTCGCGCTCGGCCAGCATCTCGTCCAGCTCGTGCTTGCCGAGCACCGCGCGCAGCGTAGTCTGCGCCAGCTGGCTGGTGGCGCCGAGGAAGTCGGCCACCTGGATGACCGCCTTCTCCGGGTCGACGACGCGGAAGTACAACACCGCGTTGACCTTGACCGAGACGTTGTCGCGCGAGATCACGTCCTGGCTCGGCACGTCGAGCACCACGGTGCGCAGGTCCATTCGCACCATCTGCTGGATCGCCCGGAATCAGCAGGATCATTCCGGGCCCCTTGACCTTCTGGAAGCGGCCGAGCATGAAGACCACGCGCGCGCTCGTACTCGCGCAGGATGCGCATCGACGAAAACGCCAGCACGATGACGATGATCAGCACGCCGTAGACGAAATTGAAGCCGAGACTGAATGGCATCGCTATCCTCCGTTGCCGTTACCGGGTTCCGCCACCACGTCGAGTGTCAGACCGTCGATTGCGGTGACGCGCAAGCGCTGGCCCTTCGCCAGCGGCGCGCTCGCGCGCACGCGCCAGGTTTCGCTGTGCACGCGCGCCCAGCCTTCGCGCTGGATGTCCTCGAGCGCGACGCCGCTCGCGCCGATCATCTCCTCGCGCCCGCTCACCACCGGCCGGCGCCGGCCTTTGACCAGCATGCCGACCACCAGGATCAGGAACGCGGCGCTCGCCGCGGCGATGCCGCCGATCAGCGCGTACGGGATGGCGAACCCGGGCGCGTCGGTGTCGATCAGGATGATCGAGCCGATCACGAACGCGATCAGCCCGCCGATGCCGAGCGAGCCGAACGCGGGCAGGAAGGCCTCGCCGATCATGAACGCGATGCCGAGCAGGATCAGCCCCAGCCCGGCGTAGTTCACCGGCAGCAGCTGGAACGCGTACATCCCGAGCAGGATGCAGATCGCGCCGACCACGCCGGGCAGCACCAGCCCGGGATTGGAGAACTCGTAGATCACCGCGAGAATGCCGAGCAGCACCAGCAGGTAGGCGACGCTCGGGTTGGTGATCACGCCGAGCAGCCGGGTGCGCCAGCCGAGCTCGAACGTCTTCGACCGTGGCGCCGGCGAGATCGCAGCGTGCGCTCGACGCCGCCCGCCTTCACCTTGCGGCCGTCGAGCTTCTTCAGCAGCGCCGGCACGCTGTCGGCGATGAAGTCGATCACGTTCATCTTCTCGGCTTCGGTCGCGGACAGGCTCACCGCCTCGCGCACCGCGCGCTCGGCCCACTTGGCGTTGCGCCCGCGCATCTGCGCCAGGCCGCGGATGTAGGCCGAGGCGTCGTTCACCATCTTGTGCTCGAGCGTGCTGCCTGAATTCCCGCTCTTGCCCTGCTTGCCCTTCTTGTCGCTCTTTTCCGGCGCGGGGCTGGACGGCGCGCCGATCGAGATCGGCGTCGCCGCGCCCAGGTTGGTCGCCGGCGCCATGACCGCGAAGTGGCTCGCGTACAGGATATAGGTCCCGGCGCTCGCGGCGCGCGACCCGGAGGGCGCGACGTAGGCCGCCACCGGCACCGGCGAGGCGAGGATGTCCTTGATGATCTCGCGCATCGCGCTGCTCAGGCCGCCGGGGGTGTCCATCTGCAGCACCACCAGCTGCGCGCCGTCCTTCTGCGCCGCCTCGAGGCCGCGCTGGACGTAGTCCGAGGTCGCCGGCCCGATCGCGCCGTCGATCGTCAGCACCATCACCGGCGCCGGCGCGGCGCGCACCATGACCGGGAAGAGCAGGATCGCCGCCAGCAGCAGCAGTTCGCGCAGCTTCAATCCCTTCTCCTTGCGCGGTCTTCGCAAGACCATACAATACGCCTCCTCCCGGCATTGCGTACCCGTGAAACCCGAATCCTTTCCCGCCGAGGCGATCGTCGTCCGCGGCGCCCGGCAGAACAACCTCAAGAACCTCACGCTTGCGATCCCGACCGGCGAGCTGGTCGTGGTCACCGGCGTCTCGGGCTCGGGCAAGTCCTCGCTCGTGTTCGACACGCTCTACGCCGAGGGCCAGCGCCGCTACGTCGAGACCTTCAGCCCCTACGCGCGCCAGTTCCTCGACCGCATGGACAAGCCCCAGGTCGACGCGATCGAAGGCATCCCGCCGGCGATCGCGATCGACCAGACCAACCCGGTGCGCACCTCGCGCTCGACGGTCGGCACGATGACCGAGCTGAACGACCACCTGAAGCTGCTCTACGCGCGCGCGGCGACGCTGTACTGCCGCGGCTGCGGCAAGCCGGTGGCGCGCGACACGCCGGATTCGATCTACCGCGCGCTCGAGCAACGCTGCGCCGGGCACGGCGACCCGCGCCTGGTGATCGCCTTCCCGGTGCCGGTGCCGAAGAACTTCAGCGAGCAGGAAGTGCTGCAGCTGCTCGAGCGCCAGGGCTACACCCGCATCCACGCGCGCGCCAAGGCCGTGCTCGAGGTGGTGCAGGACCGCCTGCGCATGTCGACCGCGGAGCGCGCGCGCGTGATCGAGGCGCTCGAAGCCGCGCTGCGGGTCGGCCAGGGCAAGGTCAACGTCCACTTCGATAATCGGGGTCAGAGTCGGATTACCGAAGGGAAATCCGACTCTGACCCCGATTATTCGGTCTGGAAATTCTCCTCGGACCTGCACTGCGCGGAGTGCGACATCCACTACGCCGACCCGGTGCCGGCGGCGTTCTCGTTCAATTCGCCGCTCGGCGCCTGCGAGACCTGCCGCGGCTTCGGGCGCGTGATCGGGGTCGACTTCGGGCTGGTGATCCCGGACGAATCGAAGACCCTGCGCCAGGGCGCGGTGCGGCCGTGGCAGACCGCGAGCTTCAAGGAATGCCAGGACGACCTGGTGAAGTACGCGAAGAAGCGCGGCATCCCACTGGATATCCCATGGCGAAGAGCTTTCCGAGAAGACAGGACATGGGTCCTCGAAGGCGAGCCCGAATGGGTGAGCTGGCGCAAGAGCTGGCCCGGCACCTGGTACGGCGTGCGGCGCTTCTTCAAGTGGCTCGAGTCGAAGGCCTACAAGATGCACATCCGGGTGCTGCTGTCCAAGTACCGGGCCTACACCGAGTGCGAGGCCTGCGGCGGCACGCGGCTCAAGCCCGACGCGACGCTGTGGCGCATCGGTCCGCACTCGATCCACGACCTGATGCTGCTGCCGATCGAGCGCGTGCGCGCCTTCGTCGACGCGCTCGCGCTGCCGGCGCCGGTGGACGAGGCGACCGAGCTGCTGCTCACCGAGCTGCGCTCGCGGCTGAGGTACCTGTGCCGAGGTCGGGCTGTCCTACCTGACCCTGGACCGCCAGTCGCGCACGCTCTCGGGCGGCGAGGTGCAGCGCATCAACCTCACCACCGCGCTCGGCACCTCGCTGGTGAACACCCTGTTCGTGCTCGACGAGCCCTCGATCGGGCTGCACCCGCGCGACATGGGGCGCGTGATCGAGGTCATGCGCCGGCTGCGCGACGCGGGCAACTCGCTGGTGGTGGTCGAGCACGACCCGCAGATCATGTTCGCCGCCGACCGCATCCTCGACATGGGCCCGGGCCCGGGCGAGCGCGGCGGCGAGATCGTGTTTTTCGGCGCGCCGCAGGAGCTGAAAGCGCGCGACACCCTGACCGCGCGAGTATCTGTCCGGGACGCAAGCGCGCGGATGCGGGTTCTGCCGGATCTGCCGAACCAAGAATAGATTTTCTGAGCATCGAAGGCGCCAGCCGAGCACAACCTCAAGAACGTCGACGTCTCGATCCCGCTGCAGCGCCTGGTCTGCGTGACCGGCGTTTCCGGCTCGGGCAAATCGACGCTGGTGCAGGACGTGCTCTACCCGGCGCTGCTCAAGGCCAAGGGCAAGCCGACCGAGGCGCCGGGCGCGCACCGCGCGCTGCGCGGCGCGCAGAAGGTGTCGCGAAGTGGTGATGGTCGACCAGTCGCCGATCGGCAAGACCACGCGCTCCAACCCGGCGAGCTACGTCGGCGCCTGGGACGCGATCCGCGCTCTGTTCGCGCGCACGCGCGCTGGCGAAGGAGCGCAAGTACACGCCCGGCACCTTCAGCTTCAACGCCGGCAACGGCCGCTGCCCGACCTGCGGCGGCAACGGCTTCGAGCACGTCGAGATGCAGTTCCTGTCCGACGTCTACCTGCGCTGCCCCGACTGCGACGGCAAGCGCTTCCGCCCCGAGGTGCTCGAGGTCGCGCTGCGCGACAGGAGCATCTCGGACGTGCTCGAGCTGACGGTGTCCGAGGCGCTCGCGTTCTTCGCCGGCGAGCGCGAGGTCGAGGCGCGCCTCGCGCCGCTCGCCGACGTCGGGCTGGAGTACCTGCGCCTCGGCCAGCCGGTGCCGACGCTCTCGGGCGGCGAGGCGCAGCGGCTCAAGCTCGCCGGCCACCTGGCGCAGGCGAAATCGGGGTCGGAGTCGAATAAATTGTTCCTGTTCGACGAGCCGACCACCGGGCTGCACTTCGACGACATCGCCAAGCTGCTCAAGGCGTTCCGGCGCCTGCTCGCCGCCGGGCATTCGCTGGTGGTGATCGAGCACAACCTCGACGTCATCCGCGCCTCCGACTGGATCATCGACCTCGGCCCCGAAGGCGGCGAAGCCGGCGGCGCGCTGGTGTGCGAAGGCACGCCCGCGCAAGTGATGCGGCATGAGAGGTCGCATACCGCGAAGGCGTTGAGGGAATACGAACAAGCCTTCACAAAAGAAATTCCACAAGCAAAAGAAGATCACGGCCGCTACCTCGGCAACGCCATCCGCATCCACAACGCGCGCGAGCACAACCTCAAGTCGATCGACGTCGACATCCCGCGCGACCGCTTCAGCGTCGTCACCGGCGTGTCGGGCTCCGGCAAGTCGACGCTCGCGTTCGACATCCTGTTCGCCGAAGGACAGCGCCGCTACCTCGAGTCGCTCAACGCCTATGCGCGCCAGTTCGTGCAGTCTGCGTCGCGCCCGGACGTGGACGCGATCTGGGGCATCCCGCCGACGGTCGCGATCGAGCAGCGCACCAGCCGCGGCGGCAGGAAGAGCACGGTCGGCACGCTGACCGAGATCCACCACTTCCTGCGCCTGCTGTTCGTCAAGCTCGGCACCCAGCATTGCCCGGACTGCCGGTTGCCGATCGAGCCGCAGAGCGAGGACGCGATCGCCGCGCGCATCCTGCGCGAGTACCGCGGCCAGCGCATCGGCCTGCTCGCGCCGCTGGTGGTCAACCGCAAGGGCGTCTACACCGACCTCGCCAAGTGGGCCAAGGCGAAGGGCTACTCGAGCCTGCGCGTCGACGGCGCGTTCCTGCCGCTCGATCCCTTTCCGCGCCTCGACCGCTTCAAGGAGCACACGATCGAGCTGCCGGTGGCGGACCTGCGCGTCGAGCCCGCGAACGAGCGCTCGCTGCGCGAGGCGCTCGGCCGAGCGCTGGAATTCGGCAAAGGCACGGTCCACCTGCTGGCCGACCTCGACGCGCTGGTGAAAGCGGCGTCGAAGGCGAAGGGAATCGTCGAGCTGACGCTGCACCAGGCGCAGTTCTCGACCAAGCGCGCCTGCCCTTCGTGCGGGCGCAGCTTCGCCGAGCTCGACCCGCGCCTGTTCTCCTACAACTCGAAGCACGGCTGGTGCCCGGCCTGCTTCGGCACCGGGCTCAAGCTGGCCGAGGTCGGCTGGGACGAGGAGCGCTCGCGCACCGGCACCGAAGACCACGTGCTCGACTCGTGGATCGAATGGCTCGAAGTCGACGAGGCCTGCCCCGATTGCGCCGGCAAGCGGCTCAACCCCGAGGCGCTCGCGGTCGCCTGGCGCGGCAAGTCGATCGCCGATTACGGCGCGCTGCCGGTCGAGGCGCTCGCGGCGCTGTTCGCCGGCGTCGCGCTCGAGGGCCGCGAGCGCGAGATCGCGCGCGACCTGGTCGCCGAGCTGCAAAGCCGCTTGGGCTTCCTGCGCGAGGTCGGCCTCGCCTACCTGACGCTCGACCGCTCGGCGCCCACCCTTTCGGGCGGCGAGGCGCAGCGGATTCGGCTCGCCGCGCAGCTCGGCTCCAACCTGCGCGGCGTGTGCTACATCCTGGACGAGCCGACCATCGGCCTGCACCCGCGCGACAACCGGATCCTGCTCGACGTGCTGGAGAAGCTCGAGGCCAAGGGCAATACCCTGGTGGTGGTCGAGCACGACGAGGAGACGATCCGCCGCGCGCACCACGTGATCGATCTCGGCCCCGGCGCCGGCAAGCTCGGCGGACGCGTGATCGGCGCCGGCTCGGCGGAAGACCTGATGCGGCTGCCCGAGTCGGTGACCGGCAGGTTCCTCGCCGCGCCGCTCAGGCACCCGCTGCAGCCGCGCCGGGCGGTGGCGGCGCGCGGCGCGGCGCTCGAGGTGAAGGGCGCCTTCCTGCATAACCTGAAGAACGTCGACTTGCGACTGCCGCTCGGGCGCCTGACGGTCGTCACCGGCGTATCCGGATCGGGCAAGTCCACCCTCGCGCGCGACGTGCTGCTGCGCAGCCTGCAGGAGGAAGCGCCGGTCGGCTGCCGCGCGCTCAAGGGCGAAGTGGCGCGCGTGCTCGAGGTCGACCAGGCGCCGATCGGCAAGACGCCGCGCTCCTGTCCTGCCACCTACGTCGGCTTCTGGGACCAGGTGCGCAGGCTGTTCGCCGACACCGCCGAAGCCCGCATGCGCGGCTGGACGGCGAGCCGCTTTTCCTTCAACACCAAGGGCGGGCGCTGCGAGGCCTGCGAGGGCCAGGGGATCAAGAAGATCGAAATGTCGTTCCTGCCCGACGTCAGGGTGACCTGCGAGGCCTGCGGCGGGCAGCGCTTCAACCCGGAGACGCTCGCGCCGCGCTGGCGCGGCAGGAACATCGGCGAGGTGCTCGCGATGAGCGTCGACGAAGCGGTCGAGTTCTTCGCCGCCCAGCCGTCGATCCACCACGCGCTTGTCCTGCTGCAGGACGTCGGCCTGGGCTATCTGACCCTCGGCCAGCAGAGCCCCACCCTCTCCGGCGGAGAAGCGCAGCGCATCAAGCTGGTGACCGAGCTCGCCAAGGTGCGCGCCGGGACGCATACGCTCTACGTGCTGGACGAGCCGACCGTGGGCCTGCACATGGCCGACGTGGAAAAGCTCTTGCGCGTGCTGCACCGCCTGGTCGACGCCGGCAACACGGTGCTGGTGATCGAGCACAACCTGGACGTCATGGCGGAAGCCGACTGGATCGTCGACCTCGGTCCCGAGGGCGGCGACGGCGGCGGACGCGTCGTGCTCCAGGGCGCGCCGGAAAGCTTCGTGCCCGGAAGAAAGTCACATACCGCGCAAGTGCTGTCCGCGTTCCTCGCGGAACGGTCGAACCCGGTGTAAGGTCCCGCCATGAAACTCGCGAAGATATTGCTGGCCCTCGCCATGGGCGTGCAGATCGCCAGTGCCGCCGATCTCGGGCCGGAGGCGCTGGTGCGCCAGATCACCGACGACGTGATGAGCGCGATCCTGAAGGACAAGGCGCTGCAGGCGGGCGACAAGCAGAAGGCGCTCGCGCTGGCCGAGGAGAAGATCCTGCCGCACGTGGACTTCCGCGCCATGACGCAACTCGCGCTCGGGCGCAACTGGGCCAAGGCCAGCCCGGCGCAGCGCGACCAGGTCGTCGACGGGTTCCGCGGCATGCTGATCCGCACCTACTCGAACGCGATCGGCGCCTACAGCGGGCAGAAAATGGAGGTCAAGCCGACCCGCATGGCGCCCGGGGACAGCGACGTCACGGTGCGCAACAGCTACCGCAGCCCCGGGCGGCCCTCGGTCGAGGTCGACTACCGCATGGAGAAGACGCCGCAGGGCTGGAAGATCTACGACGTCGTGTTCGACGGCGTCAGCCTGGTGGCGAACTACCGCAGCGAGTTCTCCCAGCTGGTGAACAGCGGCGGCATCGAGGCGCTGATCGCGCGCCTCGAGGAGAAGAACCGGATAGCCGGACAAAAGCAGTAGCCGCGACCCCGGACCTGCCCGGGGTTTCTTGCTGCACCCGCACATCGCAAAATTCTCGACGCCGCGCTCGCGGCATGGCAATAATTCCCCCCCCGTCATCGCTCAGGGAGGAGCCATGATCACGCTGACCATCAACGGCAGGAAAAGAAAAGTCGACGCCGAGCCCGACACGCCCTTGCTCTGGGTGCTGCGCGACACGCTCGCAATGACCGGCACCAAGTTCGGCTGCGGCGCGCAGCTCTGCGGCGCGTGCACGGTGCACCTCGACGGCAAGCCCGTGCGCTCATGCGGCACGCCCGTCTCCGCGGCCGCCGGCAAGCGCATCACCACGATCGAGGCGATCGGCAAGACCGAAGCCGGTCGCAAGATCCAGGCGGCGTGGGCCGCGATCGACGTTCCGCAGTGCGGCTACTGCCAGTCGGGACAGATCATGAGCGCCACCGCCCTGCTGGAGCACAAGCCCCACCCGACCGACGCCGACATAGACGCCGCGATGGCGGGCAACATCTGCCGCTGCGGCACCTATCCCCGCATTCGCGCGGCGATCCACAAAGCCGCCGGCACCAAGGGAGCCTGATCATGAGCGCACTCAAGAATCCCTCCCGCCGCGCCTTCCTCAAGTCCGGCGCCGCAGCCAGCGGCGCGCTGGTGATCGGCGTCGCGCTACCCGACGCGATGGCCAAGATGTCCGTGACCAGCTCGATGCCCAACGCCTGGATCCGCATCGGCAGCGACAACAGCGTGACCATCCTGTGCGCGCGCTCCGAAATGGGCCAGGGCGTGGTGATGTCGATGCCGACGCTCGTCGCCGAGGAGCTCGAGGTGGACCTGCACAAGATCAAGGTCGACTTCGCGCCGCCGAGCGAAATGTATATGAACAACCTGCTCGGCGCGCAGATCACGGGCGGCTCGACCTCGGTGCGCGACGGCTGGCAGAAGCTGCGCGTCGCCGGCGCGCAGGCGCGCACGATGCTCGTGCAGGCGGCGGCCGACAAGTGGAAGACCGAGCCGGGCAAGTGCCGCGCGCACAACGGCGCGGTCACGGGCCCCGGCGGCAAGCGCGCGACCTACGGCCAGCTCGCCGAAGCGGCGTCGAAGCTCACCCCGCCGAAGGACGTGAAGCTTAAGGATCCGTCCAGGTTCCGCTACGTCGGCAAGTCGCTGCACGCGCATCGACACCCCGGACAAGATCCACGGGCGGACCGTGTTCGGCATCGACGTGCAGCCTGCCGGGCATGCTCTATGCGTCGCTCGCGCAATGCCCGGTCACGGGCGGCAAGCCGGTTTCGTTCGACGACGCGAAGGCGAAATCGATGCCCGGCGTGAAGCACATCGTGCAGATCTCCGACGGCGTCGCCGTGGTGGCCGACAGCTGGTGGCGCGCCAAGCAGGCGCGCGACGCGCTCGTCATCACCTGGGACGAGGGCCCGAACAAGGGCCTGAGCACGGAAGTCATGTCGCGAGCAGCTGGTCGAGGCGGTGAAGCAACCCGGCGCGACGATCAAGCAGCAGGGCGACGCCGCCGCCGCGATGAAGGGCGCCGCGAAGACCGTGGACGCGACCTACGAGATGCCGTTCCTGTCGCACTCGCCGATGGAGCCGATGAACTTCACCGCCGACGTGCGCAAGGACTCGGCGACGCTGATCGGCGCGATCCAGTTCCAGCAGGCGGCGCTCGGCATCGCGGCGAAAATCACCGGGCTCAAGCCGGACCAGATCACGGTGAAGCACGACCTTCCTCGGCGGCGGGTTCGGCCGCCGCCTCGATCTCGACTACGTGGCGCAGGCGCTGGAGATCTCGAAGGCGGTCGGGGCGCCGGTGAAGCTCGTCTGGACGCGCGAAGACGACATGACGCACGACTTCTACCGTCCGGCGAGCCTGACGCAGATGTCCGGGGGCCTGGACGCGCAGCGGCAAGCCCGTGGCGCTTACCCTCAAGATGACTCGGGCCCTCGATCACTTCGCGCTTCGTTCCGCCGCGGTGAAGGACGGCGTCGACCCGTTCATGACCGAGGCGATCCTGGTGCCGTACGACATCCCGAACCAGTCGGTGGCACGGTGATCCACGAAACCGGGCTGCGCGTCGGCTACCTGCGCTCGGTGTCGCACGCGCTCAACGCCTTCGCCAACGAGACCTTCATCGACGAGATGGCGGCGTGCCGCGGGCAAGGACCCGTACCAGTTCCGGCGCGCCTGCTGGAGAGCAAGCCGCGCTTCCGCCCGTGCTCGACCTCGCGGCCGAGCACGCGGGATGGGGCAAGGCGCTGCCCAAGGGCCGCGCCCGCGGCATCGCGCTGATGGAAGGCTACGACACCTACATGGCGCAGGTGGCCGAGGTGTCGGTCGAGGACGGCAGGCCGGTCCTGCACCGCGTCGTGGTCGCGGCCGATCTCGGGCACATGGTCAACCCGAACATCGTGCGCCAGCAGCTCGAGGGCAACATCATCTTCGGCATGCAGACCGCGCTGTACGGCGAGATCACGCTCGAGAACGGGCGCGTGCAGCAGACCAACTTCGACAAGTACCTCATGCCGCGCATGCCGGAGACGCCGAAGATCGAGCTGCACATCGTGAGCAGCAAGGAAAAGCCCGGCGGCATCGGCGAGCCGGCACGGCGGTCCTCGGACCGGCGATCGGCAACGCGATCTACGCCCTTACCGGACAGCGCCTGCGCAAGATGCCGTTCCGTCTTGCCTGACGCGCGGCGGTCCACGCGGAAGGCCCGCCTAGGCGGGCTTTTCGCGTTCTGCGCCCTGCTCTGCGCGCTGCCGCATCCCGCGTCGGCGCAGGACTACGAGCGCGAGAAGCGCTGGTCCGACCAGATTCTCGAGTCGCTGATGGTAGGCGACGCGGTGTGGCTGACGCAGAGCAACGGACACCGCTTCCTCGGCCTGTACACCTTGGCGAAGAGCCCGCGCGGCGCGATCATCGTCGCGCACGGCCGCGGCTGGAGCCCGGACTACGGGCTTTACGGCGAGCTGCGCACGAAGCTCGCCGCCGCCGGATACACGACGCTCTCGATCCAGCTGCCGGTCCTGCCGAGCACGGCGAAATTCGGCGAGTACATACCGCTCTACCCGGACGCGCGCGAGCGCTTCCAGCTCGCGGTGGACTTCCTCAAGGCGAAGGGCTACCGCAAGATCGCGATCGTCTCGCACAGTCTCGGCGCGACGATGGCCAACCAGTACCTGATCCGCACCGACGACACGAGCGTCGGCGCGTGGGTGTTCATCAGCATCATCCAGGGGCTCGAGGAGATGTTCAGGATCGAGATCCCGGTGATGGACATCTACGGCGCGAACGACTGGGACGTCACGCGCTGGGGCGGCCCCGAGCGGCGCAAGGAAATCGCAAAGGTGCCGGGCTCGGAGCAGGTCGTCATTCCCGGGGCGGCGCATTTCTACGAATACCGCGAGGACGACCTGGTCAAGGTCATCGTGCCGTTTCTCGACCGCAGCCTGCAATAGCGCGGCGCAAGTGTCGCCGGAAACCGACGCCTCGCGCGCGTCCTGTTTTGCCGCGGCGCTCGACGTGCCGCCGCGGCGACGAGCATAATTCGTTTCATCCGACTCTCTTCCATCGCAAGCACGCATGATCTCGCTCACCCTGAACGGCAAGAAGAAGAACCTAGACATCGATCCGGACACGCCGCTGCTGTGGGTGCTGCGCGACGAGCTCGGCCTGACCGGCACCAAGTTCGGCTGCGGCGCGCAGCTTTGCGGCGCGTGCACGGTGCACCTGGACGGCCAGGCGATACGCTCCTGCGGCACGCCGCTTTCCGAGGCCGCCGACAAGCACCTGCTGACCATCGAAGCGCTGCACTACACCCGGGTCGGCAAGGCGGTGCAGAAAGCCTGGATCGAAAACGACGTGCCGCAGTGCGGCTACTGCCAGAGCGGCCAGATCATGAGCGCGACCGCGCTCCTGACGCAGAACAAGTCGCCCAGCGACGCCGACATCGACGCCGCGATGAGCGGCAACGTCTGCCGCTGCGGCACCTACAACCAGATTCGCGCCGCGATCAAGGACGCGGCCGCGGCGCTCTAGGAGAGCGGCCATGAAAGCGAGCTTCAGGCCGTCGCGCCGCCGCTTCCTCAAGGCCTCCGGCGTCGCCGGCGGCGGATTGGTGATCGGCTTCGTGCTGCCCGCGGCGGGGCGCCTCGCCGAAGCCGCCGCGCCGTTCAGCCCGAACGCCTACCTGCGCGTCGCCGCCAACGGCCGCGTGACCGTCGTCTGCGGCCTGTCGGAAATGGGCCAGGGCGTGCTCACCGCGATCCCGATGCTGGTCGCCGAGGAGCTGGACGCCGACTGGGACAAGGTGAGCGTCGAGCAGGCGCCGGTCGACAAGGCCTTCGCCAACCCGATGTTCGGCATGCAGGCCACGGGCGGCTCGGCCTCGGTACGCGGCTTCTGGGAGCCGATGCGCAAGGCCGGCGCGGCCGCGCGCGAGATGCTGGTCGCCGCCGCGGCCGAGGCCTGGAAGGCGAAGCCCGCAGACTGCCGCACGGCGAAGGGCCTGGTGATCCACAACAGCGGCAGGAAACTGTCCTACGGCAGGCTCGCCGCGAGGGCGTCGAAGCAGGCGCTGCCGGCCAACCCGAAGCTCAAGGATCCGAAGAGCTTCGCGATCCTCGGCCACGACCTCAAGCGGCTCGACACGCCGGCCAAGGTCAACGGCAGCGCGATGTTCGGCCTCGACGTGCGCCTGCCCGGCATGCTGACCGCCGTGCTCGCGCGCCCGCCCGTGCCCGGCGGCAAGGCGCTGTCGTTCGACGACAGCAAGGCGCGCGCGGTGCCCGGCGTGACGCAGGTGCTGCAAACGCCGCACGGCATCGCGGTGCTCGCCGGCGGCTACTGGGCGGCCAAGAAGGGGCGCGACGCGCTCGAGATCAAGTGGGACGACGGGCCGCACGCCGGGCTTTCCTCGGACAACGTGTCCAGGATGCTCACCGAGGCGACGGCGAAGGAAGGCAAGATCGGGCGCGACGAAGGCAACGTCGCCGCCGCCGGGGCGGCGGCGCCCACCTCGCTCGAAGCGGTCTACGAAGCGCCCTATCTCGCGCACGCGTGCATGGAGCCGATGAACTGCACCGCCTGGGTGAAGCCCGGCGAAGTGGAGATCTGGGCCGGCACCCAGTCGCAGGGCCCGACCCAGGGCATCCTGGGACAGGTCGCGAGCGTCGACCCGGGCAAGGTCAAGGTGCACACGATGTACCTCGGCGGCGGCTTCGGGAGGCGCTTCGCGCCCGATTTCACGATCGACGCGACGATCCTGTCGAAAATGTCGGGCCAGCCGGTGAAGCTCGTCTATTCGCGCGAGGACGACATGCGCGCCTACTACTACCGCCCGGCGTCGGTGACCCGCTTCAACGCCGGGCTGGACGCGGCGGGAAATCCCGTCAGCTTGCGCGCCCGCGTCGCCTCGCCTTCGATCATGCAAGGCTCGGGCTTCATGAAGCTGCCGCCGAACGGCGTCGACAGCTTCGCGGTCGAAGGCATTCAGGACCTGCCCTACGACATCCCCAACCTGCGGGTCGAATACTCGCAGCAGGAGCCGGGGGTGCAGGTCTGGTTCTGGCGCTCGGTCGGGCATTCGCAGAACATCTTCTTCAGCGAGAGCTTCGTCGACGAGATGGCGCACGCGGCGGGCAAGGACCCGTTCGAGTACCGCCGCGCGCTGCTCGGCAAGCAGCCGCGCTACAAGGGCGTGCTGGAGCTTGCCGCGGCGAAGGCCGGCTGGGGCACGCCGCTGCCCGCGGGCATGCAGCGCGGGATCGCGGTGGCGCAGTCCTTCGGCAGCTACGTGGCCGAGGTGGCCGAAGTATCGGTGGCCGACGACGGCCAGGTGAAGGTGCACCGCGTGGTGGCCGCGGTCGACTGCGGCATGACGGTCAACCCCGGGATCATCCGGCGCCAGATCGAGAGCGCGATCGTGTACGGCCTCTCGGCGGCGCTCTACGGCCGGATCACGTTCAAGGACGGCAAGGTCGAGCAGGGCAATTTCGACAGCTATCCGGTGCTGCGCATGAGCGAGATGCCGATCGTCGAGGTGCACATCGTGCCGAGCGGCGAGAAGGTGGGCGGCATCGGCGAGCCCGGCCTGCCGGCGCTCGCGCCGGCGGTCACCGGCGCGATCTTCGCCGCCACCGGCAAGCGCATCCGCCGGCTGCCTATCGACCCCGAGTTTCTGAAGAAAGCTTGATTTAGCGTATAATCCCCGGCAAGGTTTCTGTTGCGCGTGTTCCGGTTAGCGTCTCAGTGGTTTCCCGGCCCGTCCTGGGCTGCGAATCAAAAAAACCTGAAACCAGATCTGCCTGAGCCGGTTCCTTGCAGGCCGATCGTCAGGAGATCGCTATTACTACGTCATTCGAAGGCCTCGGCCTTGCCGCAGAGCTTGTGCGCGCAGTCGCCGACCAGGGCTATACCGAGCCCACCCCGATTCAGTTGCAGGCCATCCCCGTCGTGCTCGCCGGCCGCGACCTGCTCGCCGCCGCGCAAACCGGCACCGGCAAGACCGCAGGCTTCGTGCTGCCGATGCTGCAAAGGCTCGCCGCGACCGCGGCAAATCACCGAGCGGTAAGGGCACTCATCCTCGTCCCCACGCGCGAGCTCGCGGCCCAGGTGCAGGAGAGCGTTCGCACCTACGGCCAGCACCAGAAGCTGCGCTCGACGGTGATTTTCGGCGGCGTCGGCATCAATCCGCAGATCGCGGAGCTCAGGCGCGGCATCGAGATCGTGGTCGCCACGCCGGGCCGGCTGCTGGATCACGTGCAGCAGAAGACCATCGACCTGCGCCAGGTCGAGATCCTGGTGCTGGACGAAGCCGACCGCATGCTCGACATGGGATTCATCCCCGATATCCGCCGCATTCTCGCCCTGCTGCCCGCGAAACGGCAGAACCTGCTGTTCTCCGCGACCTTCCCGGACGAAATACGCAAGCTCGCGGCCGGCTTCATGCACAACCCGGCAACGGTCGAGGTCGCGCGCCGCAACACCCCGGCCGAGCTCGTGGCGCAGGTCGCGCATCCGGTCGACGCGACCCGCAAGCGCGAGCTGCTCGCGCACCTGGTGAAGTCGAACGACTGGCGCCAGGTGCTGGTGTTCACCCGCACCAAGCACGGCGCCAATCGGCTGGCCGAGCAGCTCGAGCGCGACGGCATCGAGGCCGACGCGATTCACGGCAACAAGAGCCAGAACGCGCGCACCCGCGCGCTCAAGCGCTTCAAGGACAACGAGCTGCGCGTGCTGGTGGCGACCGACATCGCCGCGCGCGGGCTGGACATCGAATTCCTGCCGCACGTGGTCAACTACGACCTGCCGCACGTGGCCGAGGACTACGTGCACCGCATCGGCCGCACCGGCCGCGCCGGCAGCACGGGCGAGGCGGTGTCGCTGGTCGGCCACGAGGAACGGCCGCTGCTCGCGGCGATCGAGCGGCTGATGAACCGCGAGGTCGAGAAAAGAATCGTCCCCGGCTTCGAACCGGGCACCGCGCCCGGCCGTCCGCGCGAGCCCGAGCGCCGGCCGCGCCAGGGCCAGCCGCGCCGCGAGCAGCCGCGCCGGGAATCGTCGCGGCGCGAGCAGCCGCGCGCAGAGCAGCGCCAGGCGCAGCCCCGCCGCGAGCCGCCGCGCGGCCCGAGGCGCGGCGCACCGGGCACGCATCGCCCCGCCCGCCCCAACGGCGGCCAGCGCGGGATCCCCTACCCCAACGACGAGTACCAGGCCCAGCTCCAGGAAGCGCGCCGGCGCGCACGCGAGGAACCGCGCGAGGAATTCCAGGAAGCGCCGCGCCAGTCCGAGCCGCAGGCGCCGCGCGAGCCGCGCCGCCCGGTCGTGACCCACAAGAAGCAAAGGGCGGTGCTTCTGGGCACGCCGCGTCGCGAGGACAACGCCTGAGCACGAGAATTCGAAACATGGCTTGGGCCAGACTGGGCGGCTGAATGCGCGAACCGCAATCGCAGACGATCTACCTCAAGGACTACGCGCCGCCCGCCTTCCTGGTGGAGCACGTGGCGCTCGACGTCGACATCCGCGCCGACCACGCGCTGGTGCTGGCGAAGCTGAGCATCCGGCGCAATCCCGCTTCCCCCGATGCCAAGGCGCCGCTCGCGCTCGACGGGGACGAGCTCGAGCTGGTCTCGGTGGCGATCGACGGCACGCTGCTGCGCGACAACGCCTACTCGCTCGACCCCGAGCGACTCGTGATCCCGGACGTTGCGGACGCGTTCGAGCTCGAGACCGTGTCGCGCATCGTGCCGCAGAGCAACACCAAGCTCGAGGGCCTGTACGCGACCAAGAACGGCTTCGTCACGCAGTGCGAGGCGCAGGGCTTCCGCCGCATCACCTGGTTCGTCGACCGCCCCGACGTGATGGCGCGCTACCGCGTCACGATCCACGCCGACAAGGCCGCCTACCCGGTGCTGCTGTCCAACGGCAACCGCGTCGCCGCCGGCGACGAGCCCGCCGGGCGCCACTGCGCGAGCTTCGAGGACCCTTTCCCCAAGCCCTGCTACCTGTTCGCGCTGGTGGCCGCGAAGCTCGACCTGCTCGAGGACCGCTACCAGGACAAAAGGCTGTTCGTCTACGTCGAGCCCGGCAAGCTCGACCAGGCCGGCTGGGCGATGGACTGCCTCAAGCGCGCGATCGCCTGGGACGAGCGCCGCTTCGGCCTCGAGCTCGACCTCGACGAGTACAAGATCGTGGCGGTGGGCGACTTCAACTCCGGCGCGATGGAGAACAAGGGCCTCAACATCTTCAACACCAAGTACGTGCTCGCGCGCTCGGACACCGCGACCGACACCGACTATCTGAACATCGACCGCGTGGTCGCGCACGAGTACTTCCACAACTGGACCGGCGACCGCGTCACCTGCCGCGACTGGTTCCAGCTCTCGCTCAAGGAAGGGCTGACGGTGTTCCGCGACCAGGAGTACGGCGCCGACACCTATTCGCGCGCGGTGACCCGCATCGGCGAGGTGCGCATGCTGCGCGCGGCCCAGTTCCCCGAGGACGCGGGCCCGATGGCGCACCCGGTGCGGCCCCAGTCGTACATGGAGATCAGAAACTTCTACACCATGACGGTGTACGAGAAGGGCGCCGAGGTGGTGCGCATGCAGCACACGCTGCTGGGCGAGGAGCGCTTCCAGAAGGGCATGAAGCTCTACTTCGAGCGCCACGACGGCCAGGCGGTGACCTGCGACGACTTCGTGCAGGCGATGCAGGACGCGAGCGGCGTCGACCTGGGCCAGTTCAAGCGCTGGTACGACGTCGCCGGCACCCCGGTGCTCGACTGCAAGGGAGATTACGCCGGCGGGACTTTCACCCTGACGGTGAAGCAGTCCATGAACCCGCCCTTCCACATCCCGCTTGCGGTGAAGATCGGGGATCAGGAACGAGTTCTTTCGATTCGTTCTGTTGAAGAAGAATTCGAATTCAAGAATCTGAAGTCGCATCCGGTTCCGTCTCTGCTGCGCGGCTTCTCCGCCCCGGTGATCCTGAACTACGCCTACACCGAGGCCGAGCTGCTGCAGTTGATGGCGGACGACGACGATGCGTTCAACCGCTGGGAGGCCGGGCAGCGGCTGATGGCGACCATCATCCTCGAGCGCGGCGGCGAGCCCTCGCCGGCCTTCCTCGACGCCTGCGCGCGCCTGCTCGAGCACAGCGCGGGCGATCCGGCGTTCGCCGCCGAGGCGCTCGCGCTGCCCTCCGAGTCCTTCCTCGCCGAGCAGATGGCGGTGCTCGACCCGGACGCGCTGCACGCGGCGCGCAACCTGCTGCGGCGGCGCATCGCCGAGGCGCTGCGCGAGCCGCTGCTGTCGGCCTACCGCGCCAACGAAACCGCGGGCCCCTACTCCCCCGACGCCGCGTCGGCCGGAAAGCGGGCGCTGAGGAACCTGTGCCTGGGCCTGCTGATGGAGCTCGCCGACGGCCCGGCGCGCGCGCTGTGCATGGAGCAGTTCGAGCGCGCGGACAACATGACCGAGGCGTCCGCCGCGCTCGGCATGCTCGCCAACTGCGACTGCCCCGAGCGCGCCCCGGCGCTCGAGAGCTTCTACCGCAAGTGGCGCGACGAATCGCTGGTAGTGGACAAATGGCTCGCGGCGCAGGCCGCCTCGCGCCTGCCCGGGACCCTCGCGCGGGTGCGCGAGCTGCTTGCGCACCCGGCGTTCGACATCCGGGTGCCGAACAAGGTCTACGCCCTGATCCGCGCCTTCGCCGCCAACCACGTGCGCTTCCACGCCGCCGACGGCGCCGGCTACGCCTTCCTCGCCGACCAGGTGCTGGCGCTCGACAAGCTCAACCCGCAGGTCGCGGCGCGCATGGCGCGCAGCTTCGACCGCTGGAAGCGCTTCGACCCGGCGCGCCAGGCGCTCGCCCGCGCCCAGCTCGAGCGCGTGCGCGACGCCGACGGCCTGTCGCGCGACGTGGCCGAGATCGTCACCAAGGCCCTGGCTTAGGCTCGCTCGGGTTCGTTGATCGCCCCGCGCGGGCGGCGCCCGGCGAGCGCGTCGAGCACGTTCTCGGCCGCTTCCAGCGCGATCTCGCGCCGCGCCTGCTCGACCGCCGAGCCCAGGTGCGGCGTGAAGAAGGTCCGTTCGCGGTCGGCGAGCAGCGCCGGGTGGATCGTTCGCGGGCGCGAGGCGAGCGCCCAGTCCTCCATCTCGAACACGTCGGCGGCGTAGCCCGCGAGCCGGTCCCGCGGCCAGGCTCGCCGCGACGGCGGCCTCGTCCACCAGCGAGCCGCGCCCGACGTTCACCAGGAAAGCGCCCGGCTTCATCCGCGCCAGCGCCCCCGCTCCGATCAGGTGGCGCGTTTGCGGCGTCAGGTGCACGAGCGGCGCGACGAAGTCGCTGCGCGCGAGCAGCGCCTCCAGCGAGACCCGCTCGTATTCGCGCGGGTCCGGGCCGGGGATCGGCATAGACGATCTTCATTCCCATCGCTGCCGCGCGCGGCGCGAGCGCGCGGCCGACCGCGCCCATGCCGATGATGCCGAGCGTCGCGCCCTGCAGCCCCGCGCCGTAGAGCTGCGGCCGCCAGCCGCGGAACGCGCCGCTGCGCACGTGGTCGTCGCCCGGCAGCAGCCTGCGCGCCAGCGCGAGCATCAACGCGAGCGCGAGCTCCGCGGTCGGCTGCGAGAGCCGCTCCGGCACCCGCGCGAACCACACCCCGCGCCGCGTGCAGGCCTCGAGATCGAAATTGTCCGCGCCCTTGAGCGCCGCGGCGATCACGCGCAGGCGCGGGCAGGCGTCGAGGAAGGCCGCGTCGACGCGGTCCGGCATGAAGGCGATCATCGCCTCGCAGCGCGCGGCGGCCTCGCGTACGCGCGCGGCCGGCCAGGTCTCGCGCGTCGGGTTGGCGATCACCTCGCAGGAGGGCGACAAGCGCTCGATCACCTCGGGCTGCACCCAGTGCGTGATCAGCACCCGCGGCCGGCGCTCCTCCCCCATTCCCGGCTAGCGCTCGCCGCGCGCGATCGAGCGCCGCACGTAGCGCGCGCCGAGCGCGGCGAGCGCGGCGACCGGCACGATCGCGATTCCCATCGCCAGCGCCGGATCGACGCGCAGGCCGCCGTCCTCGAGCGCCTTGGCCGCGTAGCCGACCAGCCCCACCGCGTAGTAGGTGATCGCCACCACCGACAGGCCCTCGACCGTCTCCTGCAGCCGCAGCTGAAGCCGGGCGCGGCGGTTCATCGACGTGAGCAGCTCCTGGTTCTGGCGCTCGCGCGCGACGCCGACGCGCGTGGACAGCAGGTTGCTCGCGCGCGCCACCCGCTCCGACAGCTCGAGCAGGCGGCGCGAGGTCGAGTCGCAGGTCGCCATCGCCGGATCGAGGCGGCGCTGCATGAACTCGCGGATGGTCTGCGTTCCCGGCAGCCTGCGCTCGCGCAGCTCGGCGATGCGGCCGTTGACCAGGTCGTGGTAGGCGCGCGTGGCGCCGAAGCGGTAGCGCGACTCGCCCACCGCGCTCTCCACCTCGGCGGCGAGGCGCGTGAGCTGGTCGAGCAGCGCATCGTCGGCCGCGCCGCCCTGGGCCAGCGCGGCGGCGACTCGCGCCAGCTCGCGCTCCATCGCCGCCAGGCGCGGCGCGAGCGCGCGCGCCACCGGCAGCGCGAGCAGCGCCATCATGCGGTAGGTCTCGATCTCGAACAGGCGCTGCAGGGTGCGTCCGGCCTGGTAACGCGAGAGCTCGCGATCGATCACCAGCACCCGGCCGCAGCCGTCGGCATGGACGCGGAAGTCGGTGAACGCGGCGCCCGCGCCGTCGCCCACGCCCGCGCCGACCACGTAATTGCCGGCGAACGCGGCGGCGATCTCGGACGCGCCCGGCATCGGCTTCCCGCGCTCGACCAGCTCCGCGTGCAGCGCGACGATGCTGCGGCCCGGGATCCCGCCCAGCCACTCAGGCGGCACCGCCGCGGCCGCCGGGTCGGCGAACGGCTTCGCTCCCGCTCCGCGCACGAAGAAGGTGTAGCTCGAGAACTCGGTGTGGCGCTCCCAGCGCAGGCGCAGCGGGCCGAGGTCGACCGAGAAATGGATCGCCTCCGCCGGCGGCGGGAGCTTGCCGTAACGCTCGCACAGCGCGGCGACGTGCGCCAGCTCGCGCTCGCGCGCCGGCGCGTCGACCAGCACCGCGAGGTAGAACGCCCGCTCGGGCGCCTTGAGCGGCTCGTGCGGACGGGCGTGGACCTCGTTGGCGAGCTGAAAGCGCTGCGGATGGTTGTCGGGAAGCTGCATCGTTCGATCCTGCTTGTCGGCAGGCGAAAGCATCGCATATCCTCGTTGTCCTTGCCTTATGGGGCCAAGCCATGGATCCGATCGCCCATCTCGCGCTCGCCTGCGCCGTTTTCCTGCTGCTGCACGTGCTGCCGAGCACGCCGCTGCGCGCGGCGCTGATCGGCCGCCTCGGCGAGGGTCGCTACACCGGCCTGTTCTCGCTCGCCAGCCTCGGCGCGATCGTCTGGATGGCGCTCGCCTACCGCGCCGCGCCGGCGACGCCGCTGTGGCCGGGGCTGCCCTTTCTCCCCGCCGCGGTAATGCCGTTCTCGTTCATCCTCATCGCCTGCGGCGTACTGAGCCCGAACCCGACCGCGGTGGCGGCGGGCAAACTGCTCGCGCGCCCGGACCCGGCGCGCGCAATCATCCGCGTCACGCGCCATCCCGTCATGTGGGGCATCATGCTCTGGTCCGGCGCGCACATCCTGGCGCGCGGCGAGCTCAAGGCGACGCTGTTCTTCGGCAGCTTCCTCCTGCTCGCGGCGGCCGGCACGCGGCTGCAGGACATCCGCAAGGCGAAAACGCACGGCGAAGACTGGCAGCGCTTCGCCGCGCTGACCTCGAACGTCCCCTTCGTCGCCATCGCGCAGGGCCGCAACCGCTTCGCCGCGGGCGAGATCGGGCTGGTGCGAACGGTGTTCGGGCTGCTGCTGTACGGCGGGTTCCTGCTCACGCACGCCTGGCTGTTCGGCGTGAACCCCTACTAGCTAGCGCCGCGCCAGCTTCGCCTGCACCCGCTGGTCGAACTTCTCGACGTTCACCACCACCCGCTCGTGCGTGCCGTCGCCGATCAGGTCGCGCTCGTCGTGCGCCTCGAGGCGAAAGTGGATCGTGCGGCCATCGACCTTGGTCACCTCGGCGCGCGCGCGCACCTTCATGCCCACCGGCGTCGCCGCGATGTGGCGCACGTTGAGCACCGTGCCGAGCGACTGGTGGCCTTCGGGCAGCAGCCGCTCGCAGGCCGCGAGCGCCGCGGCCTCGAACAGGTTGATCATCACCGGCGTGGCGAGCACGTGGACCTTGCCGCTGCCGATGCGCGGCGCGGTGTGCTCCTCGCCCACGGTCAGCTCGGCGGTACCGGCAAGGCCGGGCTTCAATCCGGGTGGCAGATCCATCGGGTTCTGATTCCCTCAGCGGCTCTTTAGTGCGCGGGCGAATTCCGCGGGATCGAACCCTACCAGCAGCTTGCCGCCCGCCTCCACGATCGGCCGCCGGATCGCGCTCGTGTTCGCCTCCAGCAGCGCGAACATCTTCCCCTCGGTGAGGTCCGCCCGCTTCCCCTCCGGAATCTTCCTCCACGTCGGCCCGCGCGTATTCGCGAGCGCCTCCCACCCCGCCGCCTTCGCCCAGGCCTTCAGCTTGCCCGCCGGCACCCCGCCCTTCTTGTAGTCGTGGAACTCGTACTCGACACCGTGCGAGTCGAGCCAGGCGAAGGCCTTCTTCATCGTGTCGCAGTTCCTGATGCCGTAGATCCTCGCGCGCATATTCGCTCCCGGCCGCCGCTCGCCATTTTGACGTGAATCAAACGGCATCGCCAACGTCCTGGGTAGATTACACTCATGACTGCGCAAGACAGCCGGCATCGCCGCGTACTGGTGTGGGATGTTCCGACGCGGATCTTCCACTGGCTCCTGGTCGTCGCCACCGTCACCGCCTTCACGACGGGCTTCATCCTGCCGCAGTGGTGGCTCGGCGCCCATCGCACGGCCGGCTACACGATCCTCGTGCTGCTGGTGTTCCGCTTCGTGTGGGCCGCGTTCGGCTCCGAATACAGCCGCCTCGGCAGCTTCACCTACTCGCCCAACGAGACCTTCGACCATCTGCGCGGCCTCCTGCTGCTCAGTCCGCGCCACTATGTCGGCCACAACCCGGCCGGCGCGGCGATGATCTTCGCTCTCGCCGCCGTGCTTTGCGGGCTCGTCTTCACCGGCCTCGCGATCGAGGGCGGCGAAGAGAAGATCGGGGCGCTCGCCGGCGTCGCGAGCTACGCCCTCGGCAATGCCGCGAAGACCGTGCATTGGGTGCTGGTCTGGTCCATTTGCCTGATGGTGGCGGCCCATATCGCCGGCGTGGTCGTCGAATCGCTGCTGACCCGGGAAAATCTCGTCGCCTCGATGATCACCGGCTACAAGGACGTGCCCGCGGACGCGCATCTGCCGCCGCACCGCCGGCCGCACTGGGGCGCGGCGCTGGCGAGCTTCGCGGTCGTGATCGGCGCGGGCGCGCTCACGCTGGTGCTGCTCGGGCGGATGCCGCCCAGGGGCATTCCGCCGCACGCCGTCAACGCCACCTATGTCGAGACCTGCGGCGCCTGCCACCCGCCCTATCACCCCAGCCTGCTGCCGGCCGCCTCGTGGCAGGCCCTGCTCAGCCGGCTCAACGACCATTTCGGCATGGACAACTCGAAGCTGCCGACCGCGGCGCTGGTCGAGATCGCCGGCTACCTGGCGACCCATTCCGCCGAGGCGTGGGACACCGAGGCCGGCGTACGCTTCCGCACGGCCTCGAAAGACGAGCCGCGGCGCGTCACGGCCACGCCGGGATGGCGCAGCCTGCATGCCCCGGTGCCCGACTCCTGGTTTGCCCGGAATTCGGTCGGCGGCAGGAGCAACTGCTCCGCCTGCCACCGCGACGCGGCGACCGGGCGCTTCGCCGACACGCACATCTCGGTTCCTAAAGAGTAGAGGCGCGATCGCCTCGCCGCGCTAGCCGCCGGCCACGCCCTGCGTATTGACGTACAGCGCATAGAGCGAGGTGGTCGCCGCCATGAACAGGCGGTTGCGGTGCGCGCCGCCGAAGCAGACATTCGCGCAGCGTTCCGGCAGGTCGATGCAGCCGATCAGGCGCCCGTCCGGATTGAACACGTGAACCCCGTCCAGGCCCTCCTCGCCCATGCCCCAGCCGCACCAGAGGTTGCCGTCGGTGTCCACGCGAAAGCCGTCGGGCGTGCCTTTCGGCCCCGCGTCGATCAGCACGCGCCGCTTCGCGAGCGACTTTCCGCCGACCACGTCGTAGGCGAGGATCGAGCGCGGCATCGAGCGCGACTCGACGATGTAGAGGATCGACTCGTCGGGCGAGAACGCGAGCCCGTTGGGCTGGTTGATCCCCTCGGCGACGATCGCGAGCGCGCCCGCGGGATCGATGCGATAGACGTGGGTCGGCACCTCGGACGGCGCCTTGTAGCCCTCGTACCACGACAGGATGCCGAAGCTCGGGTCGGTGAACCAGATCGAGCCGTCGGACTTGCACACGATGTCGTTCGGCGAATTGAGGCGCTTGCCCTCGAACCGGTCGGCAAGCACCGTGATCGTCCCGTCCGCCTCGGTGCGCGTCACCCGGCGCGCGCCGTGCTCGCAGGTCAGCAGCCGCCCCTGCCGGTCGCGCGTATTGCCGTTGGCGAGGTCAGACGGCTTGCGCCAGGGCCCGACCGCTCCGGTCTCCTCGTCCCAGCGCCACATGCAGTTCCCCGGCACGTCGCTCCACAGCAGGCAGCGAAGGTCGCCGAAATACACCGGCCCCTCCGCCCAGCGCGTAATGCCCGCCGCCAAGCGCTCGACCTTGGCCAGCGGCAAGCGGTAGCGAGCGAACGAAGCGTCCACCTCCCTCACCGCGACATCGGGAACGCGCATGCTGGGTGTCCATTCGGGCATGGGCGCACTATACCGTTCGCGCAGGCGCGCGAGCACGAATTCCACTATTTCCCCCGGCACCTCGTCCGCCTCGGCGAGGAATTGCGCCGCGACGTCCGCCGCGGCGAACGGCCCATCGGCGAGCAGGATCGGCGCCTGCTTCACCACGCCGACCGACTCGCCGTCGTCCACGCGCTCGTGCACGAACCCCTTCCCGGCCTTCCAGCGGATCGCGTGCTCGTCCCGGTACTTCCCGTAGCAGAGCTGAAACCCGACCGGCGCGCCGGCGTCGTCGAACCAGACCCACAGGTCCTGCTCGTGCGAGAAGAAGCAGCGCCGGCGCGGCTCGCCGGGGACCTGGCGCGCGTTCGAAATCTCGCGCAGCAAGGGCTAGCCCTTCTTCTCCTTCGCCGGCTGCGGGTGCGCGCGGCGCATGGTCGGCGACAGCACCTTCGCCGAGACGTGGAAGTCCCACACCGCGGCGCCGCCGCGCCGGGCGAATTCCGCGACGCGTCCGGGCAGGCCGTCGAGGCCGGTGAAGGTCTCGCCCGCCAGCCCGAAGCCGCGCGCGATGCCGGCGAAATCGCAGTAGCCGAACACCGAGCCGTCCTCCGGCATGCCTTCCGCGCGCAGCTTGTGCAGCTCCGAGCCGTAGGCGCCGTCGTTCATCACCACGATGAGGATGTTCATCCCGTGGCGCCTGATGGTTTCGAGCTCCTGCACGTGCATCATCAGGCTGCCGTCGCCGTCGAACAGCACCACGGTGCGGTCCGGGCGCGCCGCCGCCACGCCCATCGCGAACGAGATGCCGTTGCCGATCGCGCCGAACTCGCGGATCGTCATGAACTTCTCCCACGCGCGCGAAGGCATCTGGCCGAAGAACCACGAGCTGTGGCCGCCCGAATTCACCATTTCCCAGTCCTGCGGCAGGGCCTTTTCGAGCGCCGCGACCACGTCGCGCGGGTCGAGCAGTCCCGGCTCGATTTCGACCGCGTGGCTGTCGGGCTTCGAATCGCGCATGCGCGCGGCCATCTCCGCGCTGCGCCACTTCTTCGCGCGCGCCGGCAATGCCGCCGTCAGCGCCTCGACCCCGAGGCGCGCGTCCGCGCGCAGGTGGTGGCGCGCCACCTCCTGGCCCTGGCTCACCGCGACCGGGTCGACGTCGACCTGCAGCATCTGCGCCTTCGGCCAGAGCTGGCCGCCGCCGCCCGCGTGGTAGGCGAGCGAGCAGCCCACCGCGATCACCAGGTCGGCCTGCGCAAGGTACTCGAGCCCGACCTCGGGCGTGAAGCTGCCCGAGATGCCGAGACAGTAGGGATCGTCGTGGAACAGCCCGCGCGCGGGCAGCGTGGTCGACAGCAGCCCGCCCGCCTTTTCCGCCAGCGCGCGGCATGCGTCTCCCGCCCCGGCCTCGGCCGCGCCCAGCCCGGCCAGCACGACGACCCGCTCCGCGCCGGCGACCAGCTTCGCCGCGCGCGCCACGTCGTCGGGATGCGGCGGAATCGGCGACAGGCGCGGCAGCAGCGCCTGCGAGGGCGTCGGAAGTTCCGAGCGCCCCTCCCAGGGCCGCGCCTGCAGGTCGAACGGGATCCCGACCACCACCGGACGGCGCTCGCGGCGCGCCTGCAGGAACGCGTCGCGCACCGCCACCGGCATCCGCTCGACCATGTGCAGCCGGTGATACGCCGCCCCCGTCGCCGTGATCAGCGGCGCCTGGTCGATCTCCTGGTTGTACCAGCCGCTCTTCAGCGGCGCCTCCCCCGCGAACACCACCAGCGGCAGGTGCGCCCGCACCGCCGCCGGCAGCGCCGTGATCAGCTGCGTCACCCCCGGCCCGCAGGTGACGCTCGCCACCCCGACGTCCCGGTTCTTGCGCGCGTACGCCATCGCGGCGGCGAGCGCGCAATGCTCGTGCCGCACGTAAACCATCCGGCACCCCGCCTGGGCCAGCCGCTCGGCCCAGTTCATGTTCGCGTCCCCGAGCAGCGCGAAACAGGTCCCCACCTCCTCCTGCGCGAAGGCCTTGGCGAGGATGTCGTATACGCGGGGATTGGATTCATTCTTCATTGTTATTCCGTTGTAGATACCAGCGGTGCTGCCAGGCACAGCCTCTCAAACGGTAGCTCGAGTTGTCCACTTTGTCGGATATGTGCAACTCCGCCGGCGAGAGCCGCAATTAACGCCAGTGCGATAGCTACCTTTCGCCCCAATTGGCCCCCTAACGTTCGAAATCGCGCGTCGCCGAAGGCGGTCGCGTGGATTGAGGGGTTAGGTCGCATTGTTCGCTGGAGTAAAGATTGCGTAGTTGCCATTCGCCTTGGCAACCAGGACTTCGCCGGAGTAGACGGAGGAATCAAGGTTCGCGATGGTCTTCCCACGATTTACCAATTCTGTGATGCACGTGAGTTCACCCAACCTCACCGGTTTGAAGTAGTTGATCTTGATCTCTACCGTGGCACATAGCTGACCCTCGGCCAGGGTTGGATAGAGCGCCGATCCCATACCCGTGTCAGCGAGCGCATAGATGACCGCGCCATGAACGACCTTGTGCGGATTGAGATGCTTCTCGGAGACGGCCATCGTGCACTTGCTGTAGCCAGCGCGCTGCTCGACAACGGCAAGATCAACTAGATCAGCGAAGGGATGAGGCAGTCGTCGCGGCACATGCAACCTAACGACCAAGTTCTGCCGCGGTGGCGCCATAGCGCCGACGTCGGCAGGAGCGCCTTTTTATGCGGAGCACAAGAAGGCGCCTCTGCACTGCTCATTCCGCACGAGGAGCGCCACGCCGTCGAACAAACGCGAACCACCGAACGCAGAAAGCAATGAGAATTACTGAGCCTCCAACGTACCACATGGGCTCTACATAACTGCCTTCCATTCCCAAGCCTCGTTTATCGATAGCAAAAAATACAAACATCATAGACGCGAGAATACCCGTCATTATCAAGAGCGGCCATTCCCTCCACTCCATAACGGACACTATGAAAGCTACGGCTGGAGCAATAAGCGCAATAAGAACGATCGGAATCGTAAGCAACATAAGAAGCACCTGACCCGCTTCAGGGTTGATAGGCAATAGCTTACCAATTGGTTCAATCCAAGCAACGAAGACAGACAACGCGAAGCACCCATATGCCAAATCAATACGCCTCGATTCCACTCGCTTGTCTGTCTGGTCAGGTGGAATCTGTGCTTTCAGCGCAGCCGTCGCCGGCAATCTTTTAACGAGGATGACAATTGCGACTGAAACGAGAACTGTTAAGACGCTGAATAGGCCAGCCGGAAGCATGCCAAGTTTCCAGAGCGATACCAACGTCGCGACACCTACGAGTGCCGAAGCCACGCCGGCAACGTAGAGCACGATACGACTCCATGCTCGGTTACAGATGAGCCCGACTCCGCCAACTATGAATAACAACCAAATTAATGCCTCGCCTACAGCGAACCAGTTTCCATCCCAATTCCCCACAATAAGGTATATCAGGCGCAGGCCCGCACTGGCAGTGAACACTGCATATAGCAGAACCGAGTAACCTAGTACGCTAGGTGTCATCTACGGATCCACCGGGGTAGCTCCGCATAACGTCCGCGTTGAACGGCGCGAGCGAACGCGCGAAGCGCGGCTTGCGAGCGTCCGTCTTCGAACGCGTTGTTAGCTGGCACCTTACTTGACGACACGGACGACCTCACTAAGCAAGACGTCCAAATCGGCCCGAAAATCGACCTGAGGCGCAGTCGGAAGTACTTCGGTTGGCCGAATCTGCACATGAAGATGCGCATCAGCGATATTCCGCAACGATTGATCTAGGTGCTGCATCGATCCTTTGAACGACTTCGAACCTTGGTAGTTATTCGCTAGTTCTCCGAATGTCTTGCAAGCAAATATGGGCGGAACATGGTCAGCAATCGCCCGGACAAGCATGGCAGTTGCCATGTGGCAATCGTTTTCGTGCGCGATGTTGATCTCCTCGGCAAGTCGTACCAAGCGCTTCAGGTCGAAGGTCGAGGACACCTTCGCTCGTAGCTCCGCCAAACGCGACGGATCCACGTAGCGGGGTTTTGGCTGCAGGGGCAACTTGCCAGTCCCAGGCTGCCTACGAATGTGGTTGATGCCTCCTTCCACTATCGCCCTAGCGCTCTTCACGCTGGCAAGCGACGGACCCCCAAGGAACCCACCCGAACCCGAGTTTATTGCGTGGAAGAGGTTCGTGGAGAAGTCGTTCAGCCGGCCGAGTTCGCTATCCAGAATGGACTTGGCCTCGACAGCCAAACGCTTGAACTCAGCCTCATCCTCAGCTCGAAGATGCAATCCAAGCTGTCTCGACTCCACGAATTGGGACTCGAGATCTTTCATGGACTGGGCGATCTTCGCGAGGTCTAAGTCTGCAGCCATGCTTGCCGCCAGCTAACGTCTGAGCTGAGCGGCTGCACGCCGACGATTCAAATTTGGCACTTCATCCCTCACGGTCCGCTCCAGCGATTTGTTAGACGGCATGCTCGCTATCGCCTCTGTTGACAGTAGGTAAACAGTCACTGAATTGACGATACAGGTCAGTCACGTCGGCCATTCGAATCGCGCCTCCAAGGTCCGCCAGCATTCGATAGGCTAGGTGCAAGAGCGCGTTCGACATCGTGATCAGCTGGATTGCCAGCTCAATCGGAAATCCACCCTGCCTCCTGCGCAGTGCATGTATACCACCGTGGACAAAGGAGTTCAGGGGTTGCCGGTGAAAATGATTGAACTCCACCAGTGGCAAAGATAGTCCTCTTGGAGCATCTCGCTCGACTGCCGCAAGCATTTCATGAAGGCGGGGAAGTTTCTCTGCGAGCCTTTGGGAATCATTGTCCAGGGCGACGTCGAGTTTGTTGATCTGTTCGGGTGCTGCTGCATACAACAGCCAAGCTGCTCGGACGAGAGTTTCGAACTGTAAACGTAGGAGAGCAGCGGCGGAGTTTGGTGCAGTTAGAACGAACGCAGACCGGAGGACTGATGCGTGCTCGAGTGAAAGTAGGACAGATGCAAGCGCGAGACCGCACTTGCGCTCAGGATAGACGAGCATCGGATCCGAATCCGGGAAGCATTGCATGAGCGCCACTTCAAACTCGTGCGAGCGCTCGAGGAATCTATTTAACCTCGCCGCGCTCGCTTCCTGCGACTCCCTAAGACTCTTGCGTCCGTAGAAATTCATTCGCAACGTTTGGTGTGCCGTCTAACGTGGAGGTGTGCGGCGCGCCGCGGTACGCTGTTCGGTAAACCGCAGGCAGGTCGCGGCGCGTCCGCACCACCGCCGTGTTATGCGGCGTTCGGTCCATCTCCGCGCTTGACCGAGATCGCCGAGGTCAATACTCAATCCGGTCCGGGTCCGTGGATCGAGGATGCTTCTTACGTTGCTCATGGGGTGCTCCCGCGTGTTTGCCCAGTTCCCAGCCCACCGCCTTGAGATTTGCTTCGGCCCACTCTACCGACTCGCGGTCCGTTACCGTGGCAATCGAGTTGTTCCATCGGTTATACCAACCAGCCAGACTAATGACCGCGAGCATCTCGACAATGTGGCGGTCGGAGTAGTGCGCGCGCAGTTTCTCAAAGTGCTCGGGCTCGACCATATTGGGTACCAGTGCGCCATCGCGCGCCAGCCTCAATGCGGCTCTCTCGGCTTCGGAGAACTCCGTTGACTCCTCGAATGTCCAGATATCGCGAATCCGATCCGCGTCGACGCCCATCATGTGCAGCGTATACGCCCCGTGGGCTTGGCAGTGCTGACACCCGCCCGCGATGCTGGCCATCGTGAACAGTTCGCTGCGAAGCTGCCTGGACAGATTGCCCGGAGAGACCATCACCAGCTCAACAAGGCTCTGGAACCTCTGAGTCAGCTCCGGCCAACTGAAGAACTCGAGATGCTGTCTATTGTGATACTTGGCATCAGTCATGTTCGTTTACCTGTACGCCGGGACGGTCGAACCCCGAAGGCAGTCTCCGTAGATCGGTTTGACGCCGCATAACGTCCGCCTTCAGCCGCCGCCGGAGGCGGTCGGCTGCAAGGCGCGGTTATACCTTCTAACGGACTGACGCCACTTTGAGATTTTCGAAAAGCTCCATGGCCATCATCACCCCGATCTTCGGGTCGTTGGGGCTCGCATCGTTCTGGGCTAGGACAAATACAACGAGCGGCCCCCGCCTTGCCACGATGCTTGCGATATAGGTGTCAAACGCATCGTCCCGCGTCGGTCGGCGCCCTTGCGCTTTCACGAGGATTGAACCCTTCCTCGCACGATAGACCCTGACGATCGCGTCACCGTACTTGCTGTCGCGAAACGACTCTTCAGCAACTTCCGGTGAGGCGCCGAGGTCGGTCCTCCACCCCATGAGTGTCGCTTCAGACAGGTTCCTGAGGACCAGCCTGGGTTCGTCCTTATCCATCGCGGCGACCCCAGGCGGGGGCATCATGCGAACGCCGACGACGAGATACTGCCCGAAGTCGTCAGCGTGGAGCATCACTTTGTCGTATCGCTGATCGCCTTTGGTGTCGAGCGGCGTGACCTTGTAAGGCACGCCGGCCCAGTTCAGTGCCTTCGGAACGTTCAGCGAAACCATGCCGTTCGGCGCCGTGTATTCCTGGGCTTGGGCCGCTGCCAGATGCAAGGCGGAGAGCATTGCCAGAACCAGGGTTGCGTTCCTTAGAAGCTGCCACAGGAGTGTCATGAGCACCTCCGCAAGAAGGTATAACGTTCACGCCCACGAGCGCGCGCGGCCAGACCTTGGCGAATGACGCGACGCTCAAGACGCGCGTCTCCGTGGGGCGTGGTGTTAAACGGCAACATATTCAATCGCACAGATGGCCTTAACCGAGCATTGACAGGGCAGGACCCTGGCAGCCGACAGCAATGCGAGTTTGAGCCACAGAAGGCTCCTGTAATACAGCTACCCACAAAAAAGCATGTCCAGCCAAATAGGATGGCCCCAAGGGCATCTCAAACGAGTGCTTTAGTTTGAAGAACACGTTTTGTTTCGATCCCGATAGCGTTCCCTTTTCCTTTCCACCACGAGTGGTTTGAGGTAATTGACCGCCAGGGTTCTCCTGTCCCGCACTGTAGCCTGTGGCGTGATCCCTTTTCAATTGTTCTGTGCGTTCAGGGCACCTCCGTTTGTTTAAGTTGCCGTTTAACGTGGAGCCAACCGGCGCGCGCCGGCACGGCGGCTCGCGACGCGCGGGCGCTTCGCGACGCGTCCGCAGTTGGGCGCCAGGTTATGCGGCACCGATGGACCCTTTACCTGGCCCACCCTGACGCCCTTCGTGAGCAAAGAAGGCAAATGCATCACGGTATGTTACCTCCCCAATTTGATAGCAAACTCCACTCCTTCGATAAGATCTAAGTTCTTCAAGCTCCTGACGCGGGGTAACCACTGGTAGTAAAGAAGAACTCGTGGGACCACGATCGAGCGTCTGCCCCGCCAAACCTATCGCTAGCCGTACGTCATCGAGACGACGAAACAAGCGGCCACCTCCTGATGTCGCGGCCTTTGAAGTGGGGCCCTCGCTACGACCCCGCGATGCCCCCCGCGCACTCCATCATTCGGTGGTTGGAAATGGCATCACGCGTCCTTTCGTGCCACACTAACGTTATATGGATACGAAAACAGTCTAGATAGCATGGTCTGCGCCGGGCGCCGGGACGTCAACGCGTCCTCAGATCAATGCGTTACCTTGAGCTGGTGGCATTGGGCGGCGCGATATCCGGCGAAAAATGGGACAAGACGCTGAATCTTCTTCAAAACCGGTTTTGAGGTGGGATAAAGGGACAAAGCCAAAGCTGATCGACCAAGTGCGCGAGGCGAGCCGCTCGACGCCGTGCTGAATTAGGCCCGGGCAGGCTCCCAAAGCCACGCCGCCCCGCGCACGCCGCTCGAGTCGCCGTGCTTCGGAGGAAGAAGGCGGGTGGCGATGTGGTCGGAGAAGACGTGGGGCGGCCAGAGTTTGGGGACCTGGTCGTAGAGGCGCGCGATGTTGGAGACGCCGCCGCCGAGGACGATGACGTCCGGGTCGAGGATGTTGATGACGCCGGCGAGGGCGCGGGCGAGGCGCTCGCAGTAGAGGTCGAGGGCGGGCTCGCCGCCGTCGCGCTCGAGGGCGGGGCCGCTGAGGTAGGTTTCGATGCAGCCGGCGCGGCCGCAGTAGCAGGGGCGAAGCGGCATGTCGTCGGCGCGCGGGAGCGGCAGCGGGTTGTGGCCCCATTCGCCGGCGATGGCGTTGGCGCCTTCGACGATGCGGCCGCGCACGACGACGCCGCCGCCGACGCCGGTGCCGAGGATGACGCCGAACACGACTTCGGCGCCGGCGGCGGCGCCGTCGGTGGCTTCCGAGAGGGCGAAGCAGTTGGCGTCGTTGGCGATGCGCACCTCGCGCCCGAGGGCGCGCTCGAGGTCTTGCTGCAGCGGCTTGCCGATGAGCCAGGTGGAGTTGGCGTTCTTGACCAGGCCGGTGGCGTGCGACAGCGCGCCGGGGATGCCGATGCCGACCCTGCCCTCGCCCGCCTCGTCGACCAGGGCCTTGATGGTCTCAAGCGTCGCCGCGTAGTCGCCGCGCGGGGTCGGCACGCGCTTGCGGAAGACTTCGCGCCCCGCGGCGTCGAGCGCGATGGCCTCGGTCTTGGTGCCGCCCAGGTCGATTCCGATGCGCGACAACGCGGCTAGGCCTTGCGCAGGTTTTCTTTGTTCAGCGGCAGGCTGCGGATGCGCTTGCCGCTGAGCGCGAAGACGGCGTTGAGCACGGCGGCCTGGAACGGGAGGATGCCGGGCTCTCCGTGACCGCCCCAGAAACCGCCGCTCGGCACCAGCACGAGCTCGACCTTGGGCATGTCGCCGATCAGCGGCAGCTCGAAATCGTTGAAGTTGGATTGCTCGATGCGTCCGTTGCGCACGGTGCACGACTGGGTGAGCGCGCCCAGGCCGTACACGGCGTTGCTCTCGGCCTGCGCGGCGCAGGAATCGGGGTTGACGACGTAGCCGGAGTCGATCGCGACCACGTAGCGCAGCACCTTGAGCCCGCCGTCCGGCGCGACCGAGACCTCGGCCACCCCGGCCGCGTAGCTGCCGAAGCCCTCGACCACCGCGAGGCCCCGCCCCACGCCCGCCGGCGGCGGCGCGCCCCAGCCCGCGGCCTTCGCCGCGGCCTCGAGCACCAGGCGGTTCCTGTCGCCCGCTTGCATCATCGCGAGCCGGAATTCGAGCGGATCCCTGCCCGCGGCGTGCGCCAGCTCGTCCATGAAGCACTCGCGGTAGACGCCGTTCTGCTGGCCCGGCGCGCGCCAGAAGCCCACCGGGACGTGGCCGTTGCGCATCGCGTAGTCGATCTTCTGGTTCGGGATCTGGTACGGCATGTCGCTCAGCGTGCGCACCGCCGTGAAGTCGATTCCGTTGCTGCGCGCCGGCATCAGCACCGCGAGGATCGAGGGGCAGGCGATCTTCGCCTCGAACGCGACGACTTTCCCTTGCGCGTCGAGGCCCGCGCGCAGCTTCACCATGCTCGCCGGCCGGTAGAAGTCGTGCTGCATGTCCTCCTCGCGCGACCACATCATCTTCACCGGCGTGCCGCGCATCGCCATCGCGATCGTGACCCCCTGGCGCACGAAGTCCTGCGACGCGCCGCGGCGGCCGAAGCCGCCGCCGAGCATCGTCTTGTGCACCTCGGCGCGCTCGAGCGGCACGCCCGCGGTCTGCGCCGCGACGGAAAGGGACGCCATGCCGTCCTGGGTCGAGGTCCAGACCTCGACCAAGCCGTCGGGTTTCACCCACGCGGTGCACGTCTGGGGCTCCATCGTCGCGTGGGCGAGGTACTGCGAGGCGTACTCCGCCTCGACCACCTTGGCGGCCGAGGAGAAGGCGGCGGAGACATCGCCCGTTCTGCGCGCCTCGGCGATCTTCGGGTCGGCAAGCCCTTCGCGCAGCATGGCCGCGATCGTCGCGTCCGACGCCTGGGCGTATGCGCCCGCGTCCCACTCGATCCTGAGCTTGCCGAGCGCCCGGTTCGCCCGCCACCAGCTGTCGGCCACGACGGCCACGAAGTCCTCGGCGCGCACGACCTTCTTCACGCCGCGCATCGCTTCCGCCTCGGCCGCGTCGACCGACTTCAGCTTGCCGCCGAACACCGGGCACTGGGCGATCGATGCGTGCAGCATGCCGGGCAGCACGACATCGGTGGCGAACACGGGCTTGCCGAGCACCTTGTCGGGGATGTCGAGCCGGTGCAGCGGCTTGCCGGCGATCTTCCAGTCCTTCGCATCGCGCAGCGCGACGTCCATCGGCGGGCGCAGCTTCGCCGCCCGCGCCGCGACCTGACCGTAGCGCAGCTTGCGCTGCGTCGGGCCGTGCGTGACGACGCCCTGGTCGGCGGAGCACTGCGCGGCGCTCACCTTCCACTGCGCGGCGGCGGCGGCGATCAGCATCTCGCGCGCGGCGGCGCCGGCCTTGCGCACGTAATCCTGCGAGCTCCGCACGCCCTGGCTGCCGCCGGTGGACATCGAGCCCCAGACGCGGTTGCGGCGCACGTTCTCGTTGGGCGAGGCGAACTCGGCCGAGACCTTGGCCCAGTCGCAGTCGAGCTCCTCGGCGACCAGCTGCGCGAGCGCGGTAAAGGTGCCCTGCCCCATTTCGGAGCGGGCGATGCGGATCGCGACGCGGTCGTCCGCATGGATCACGATCCAGGCGTTGACTTCGGTCGCCGTCCCGCCGGCCGCGGCGCGGGCGACGAACGGGAACGAGAACTCGAGCACGAGGGCTCCGCCCGCGGCGGCGGAAACCTTGAGGAAGTCGCGGCGCCGCGGGGACTCGAGCGCTTGAGCGGGTGTCGTCATGGCGGCGCTCCTCAGGACTTCGCCGCGGCCGCGGCATGGATCGCCTTGCGCACCCGGGCGTAGGTGCCGCAGCGGCACAGGTTCGTCATCGCGCCGTCGATATCGGCGTCGCTGGGGCGCGGCTTCCTCTCGAGCAGCGACACGGCCGCCATGATCATCCCGGTCTGGCAATAGCCGCACTGCGGCACCTCGTGCTCGATCCACGCCTTCTGCACCGGGTGCATCCCGTGCGCGGACAGGCCCTCGATGGTGACGATCGCCTTGCCCGCGGCGGCGGCTGCCGGCAATACGCAGGAGCGCACGGGCTCGCCGTCCAGGTGCACGGTGCAGGCTCCGCACTGGGAGATCCCGCAGCCGTACTTGGTCCCTTGCAGGTCGAGGTGGTCGCGCAACACCCAGAGCAGCGGCATTTCGGGCTCGACGTCCACTTGGTGGATGCGGCCGTTCACGTTCAGCTTGATCATGGCCCCTCCCTTCGATATGCGTAAGACGCCGCGTTTCGCGGACGGTTCCCGTCAGTCAGACCGGAGCCGCAGCCGCGCGCTCGGGAGGCTTCGGGCGCAGCTGGGGAAACTCGTCGAAGCAGGCGTCGAGCGCGTCGGGCGCGCCGCACAGGTAGAGCGCGTCGCCGGCGGCGACGCGGAAGTCGTCGCCGAACTCGACCACCACCGCGCCCTTGCGCTCGAGCGCGACCACGAGCGCGTCGGCGCGTCCCTTCAGGTCGGTCCGGAGCGGATGCTGGCCGGCGAAGGCCGAGCCGTCGACCTTGACGATCTTCACCGTCGGCTCGAGGCTGACGTATTCCTCGCCCAGCATCTGGTGCGCCAGCAGCTGGCCCGCCACCTGGCCGATCGAGAGCGCGAAGTCGGTGCCGACCTGGTACAGGCGCTTGACCGTCAGCGCCTGGTTGACGCGCGCGATGAGCGGCACCTGGGGCGCGAAGTCGCGCACGACGGTGGCCGCGAACAGCGCCTCGTTGTCGTTGCTGAGCGCGAGCACGACCGCGCTCGCCTCGCGCACCCCGGCGCCTTCGAGCACCTCCGGATCGAGCGCGTTTCCGACCACGTCCACGCCCGGCACCGCTTCGACGTCGATCACGACCGTCGTCTCGCCCGCGTCGCGCAGCAGCTCGACGATCTTGCGCCCCACCTCGCCGTGGCCCAGCACCACGATCTTGCCGCCCTGCCTGAGCGGCGTGGCGAAGGCCCCCAGGCGCGCCACGCCCTGCGGACTGCCGATCGCGACGATGATGGTTCCCGGCTCGAGCCGGGTGCGGCCCGAGATCCCGGGCCTGAACTCGCCTTCCACCCAGCGCCCGACCACCGTCACGCCCAGCCGCTCCGGCGCGCGCAGGTCGGCGAGCGTGCGCCCGGCGAGCCGGCTCTGCGGGTGGATGCGCATCTCGGCCACCGTGACGTGGGCCCCGATCTGCTGCAGCCCGCTCACCCGTCGCTGGATGCGCCGGCTCGCCTTCGCCGCCAGCGCCGCCGCGAGCACGTGGCGCGGCGTGTAGACCGCGGTCGCGCCGGAAGTCTGCAGCGGATGGCGGTGCAGCGGCTCGTCGACCAGGGCGAAGATCGGGCCCTCGAAGCCGAGCTCGCGCGCGATCAGCACCAGCGCGGCGTTGTCGTGGTCCTCGCCGTTGGCGACGATCGCCTCGGCGCCGCGCAGCGGGCCGAGGTCGAGATACTCGTCGTCCAGGCTGGCGTGCACCACCTCGATGCCGCGATCCTTGAGCCGGCGTGCGACTTCGCGGTCCTCCTCGAGCACCACCACGCGCCGCCCGAAGCGCGCCAGATCGTCGATCAGCATCGCGACGGTCGGGTCGTAGTGGTAGACGAGGACGCACTTCCCTCCCTCCATCGCGGGCAGCGCGGCGGGAAGCCGCCCCTCGAAGCGTTCCTCGAAGAAGGGCAGCAGGTAAATCGGGAACACGAGGAACACCAGGAACACGCCGAGGAACTGGCCCACGATCACCAGCAGCACCATCAGCGGGCTGCCCCAGTGGGAATCGGCGCCGTAGCCGGTGGTGGTGAGCGTCTCGGCCGCCCACTCGAGGCTGAACCAGAAGCCGCGCGGGCTGTGCTCGAGGGTGCCCATGCCGGCCATGTAGAGCAGCGCGAGCAACAGCACCACCACCGGCAGGCTCGCGAACAGCAGCAGCAGGCGGCGGGTCGAGCGCTTCAGCTTGAAGGAGAACATTCGGATCGTAGGCGAGCGGCCGGCGTCACATCGAGATCGAGCCTTCGCGGAAGTCGGTCTTGTCGAGCCAGACGTTGACCAGCACCGGGCGGCCGGAGGCGGCGGTCTCGCGCGCGCGGCGCAGGGTCCACTCCAGGTCCCGCTCGTGCTCGACCACGAAGCCCTCGGCGCCGAATCCGCGCGCGACCTCGTGGTAGGCGGTGCGCGCGAGCACGGTGCCGACGTCGTCGTGCAGCAGCTTGACCTGCTCGCGCGCGATCTGCGCCCAGCCGGCGTCGTTGCCGACCACCGCGATCACCGGGATGCCGTGGCGCACGAAGCTGTCGATCTCGGACAGGCCGTAGCCGCTCGCGCCGTCGCCCCACAGCAGCCACAGCTCCGCCTTCGGCCGCGCGAGCCCCGCGCCGAGCGCGAAGCCGGCGCCCACGCCGAGGGTGCCGAACACGCCCGGGTCGAGCCACGACAGCGGGCTGCGCGGGCGCAGGATGTACGACGCGGTGGCGACGAAGTCGCCGCCGTCGGCGACGAACAGCGCGTCGTCCGCCGCGATCCGGTCCATGGCGCGGAACAGCGCGACCGGGTTGACGTGCTCGCCCGCCTTCGCCGCGCGCGCGTCGATGTCGGCCTCGCGCTCGGCGTCGCGCGCGCGCAGCTCCGCGGTCCAGTCGGGCCGGCGCGCGCGCGCGCCGACGCGCGCCGCGAGGCGCTCGACGAACTCGCCCGCGTCGCCGATCGCCGAGATCGAGGGCCTGCGGTTCATGCGCGCCTCGCGCTTGCCGCGGTTCGCGGCGATGAGCGTCGCCGCGCGCCGGATGTGGCGGCCGTAGTCGAGCCGGAAGTCGCAGGCCACGCCCGCGAGCAGCACGCAGTCGCTCGCGCGCAGGGCCTCGCGCCGCGCGTGGCGCATCTGCAGCGGGTGCTCGCGCCCCAGCAGCCCGCGCGCCATGCCGGAGAGATAGACCGGGGCGCCGATGCCGGCCAGCGCTTCGGCCAGGCGCGCGGCGTTGGTCGCCTGCGCCAGCGCCTGGCTGCCGACCACGATCAGCGGCCGCTCGGCGCGCGCGAGCGCCGCCGCGGCGCGGCGCAGGGCGCCCTCGCCCGCGCGCGGCAGGCGCACTTCGCGCGCGCGCACCACCGACGGCAGCGCGGTGGCGTAGAACATCCGGTCGGCGTGGCGCTTGAGATACCAGCGCAGCAGCCGGTCGGGCACGCTCTTGCCGCGCCCCGCCGCGTCCGCATACCACTGGCGAATGACCGCCTCGTCGTAGAGCAGGTCCACCGCGCACTCGACGAACACCGGGCCGGGCACGCCGTCGCGCGCCGCGGCGAAGGCTTCGGTCAGCGCGGGACCCAGGTCCACCACGCGGCGCACCTGGCGCACGAGCTTGACGTGCGGCTCGACCAGCGGGCGCTGCGCGATGTCCTGCAGCGCGCCGCGGCCCTGGAGCGCGGTCGGCGCGGCGCCGCCGATCAGCACCAGCGGCGAATGCGCGAGCTGCGCGTTCTTGAGCGCGGTGATGGTGTTGGTCAGGCCCGGCCCGGCCGTGACCGCCGCCACCCCGGGCGTTCCGGTCAGGCGCGCGATCGCGTCCGCGGCGAACACCGCGGTCGCCTCGTCGCGCACGTCGACCACGCGGATGCCGCGCGCCTTCGCCGCGACCAGCAGCGGCGAGATGTGCCCGCCGCAGAGCGTGAACAGCACCCGCACGCCGTGCGCCGCGAGCACCGCCGCCAGGCGCTCTCCCCCGTTCATGCCGGATTTCCCCCGCCAAGCGCGCGGAAATCGACCTTGCCGACGCGCGTCTTGGGCAGATCGCGCCTGAACTCGATTTCGCGCGGGCACGACCACTTGATCAGCCGCTCGCGGCAGTACGCGATCAGTTCCTGCTTCATTTCCTCGCTCTCCTTGGACGGGTCCGCCAGCACCACGAAAGCCTTGACCCGCTCGACCTGCGCCGGGTCGGGCACGCCGACGACGCAGGCCTGCGCCACCGCGGAATGGCCGTGCAGCACGCCCTCCACCTGCGTCGGGTAGACGTTGAAGCCCGAAGACTTGATCATGCGCTTCAGGCGCAGCACGAAGTAGAAGAAGCCGTCCTCGTCGCGCCGCGCGAGATCTCCGGTGTGGAGCCAGGTGCGGCCGTCGGCGTGCACGCGCAGCGCCTGCGCCGTCGCTTCCGGATCGCCCAGGTAGCCGAGCATGACCGCCGGTCCCGAGACGCACAGCTCGCCCTCCTCGCCCGCGGGCAGCTCGCGCCCGGTGCCCGGCTCGCACAGCTTCGCCGCCATGTCCGGGAACGGGATTCCCATCGAGCCTTCGCGGTATTCGCCGGCCGGCATCGCCATGATCGCGGTCACTGCCTCGGTCAGGCCGTAGCCTTCGAGCAGCCGCACGCGCCCGCCGCGCGCGGCGACCAGCTTCTCGAAGCGCTCCTTGACCGGCCGCGGCAGCGTATCCGCGCCGCAGAAGCAGGCCTTCAGGCCGGAAAGGTCGGCGCGCGCGAGCGCGGGGTCCGCGGCGAGCGCGTGAAAAAGGGTCGGCACCCCTACCAGCACGCTCGGCCGCTTGGCGCGCAGCAGCGCCGCGGTCGTCGCGGGATCGAACACCGGCACCAGGATCGACTTCCCGCCCGCCATCAGCACCGCGTTGACGCACACCCCGAGGCCGAAGCCGTGGAAGATCGGCAGCACGGCGAGGATCGAGTCGCCCTGCACCAGCCCGCCCCAGGCCGCGGCCTGCATGCCTTCGGCGATGAAATTCCGGTTCGACAGCACGATGCCCTTGGGCGAGCCGGTGGTGCCGCCGGAAAAGAGGATCGCGGCGGGATCTTGCGCGGAACCCGTCGCCGGTCCGACGGATGAGCTCCTTGCTCATTTCCTCGGACCACCAGCGCACGCGCGTATCGCGCGGCACGCGCGCGATCTTGCGTCCCTTGGTCAGCCGGAAGCCGAGCCCCTTCCACCACGGCAGGGTGTCCGGAATGCGCGCGAGCAGGATCGTCTCCAGCGCGCGGCCCTGCGCCGCCGCGGCGAGCGGGCGGTAGAAGGCATCCAGGGTGAGCGCGAGGCGCGCGCCGGTGGCGTCGAGGTAGTGCGCGATTTCGGGCGCGGTCGAAAGCGGGTGGATCAGCGCCGGCACCGCGCCCAGCCTGTTGGCGGCGTAGAACGCGATCACGCCCTGGGGCGAGGTCGGCATCGAGATCAGCAGCCGCTCGCCGCGCCCGAGACCGAGCGCGGCCAGCGCGCCGGCGCAGCGGTCGATCTCCTCGATCAGGCGGCGGTAGCTCGAGGTCGCGCCGAAGAAGTCCCAGGCTATCGCGTCGGGAACGCGCCGCGCCGTGGCGGCGACCGCCTCGTAGAGCGTCGTGTCCGGGTAGTCGAGCGTCGCCGGAACACCGCCGTAGAACCGCAGCCAGGGATATTGCATTGGATTCATGATCAGTGGTTCCGGCGCAGTCTCTCACGTGCCCGCTCGCGCTGCTCGCGCTCGACGCGCGCCAGGCGGTAGGCGACGTAATACTTGTAGATGTTGCTCACGTACTGGACGGTCTCGCGCCCGATCTTCTCGGCCGCGACGCGCTCGACGCTGCCGAACCAGACGCTCGGATCCAGCCCCCGTTTGGCGGCGATCCGACGCAGCGACGCGATGCGCGTCGGTCCCGCGTTGTACGCGGCGAAGGCGAACAGGTTGCGGTTGAGCGAATCCATCTTCGCGCCGTCGAAGTAGTCGTCCAGCATCTTGCGCATGTACTTCACGCCGGCGTGGATGTTCGGCTCGAGCTTGCGGATGTCTCCCACGTTCATCGCCCTGCCGGTGGCCGGCATGACCTGCATCACGCCGATCGCGCCGGAGGGGCTCCTGCGCCTCTGGTTCAGCCTCGATTCCTGGTAGCCCTGCGCCGCGAGCATGAGCCAGTCGAAGTCGTAGCGCGCGGCGTATTTCTTGAACAGCGCGACGGTGCGCTCGAAGCGCGCCATCTCGTCGCTCGAGGTGGCGTTGCTCACCCACTTCGTGCTCCGCAGGTACTTGTCGAAAGTCGTGTTGCCGAACAGCGTCCCCTTGCGCGCCTGCCTGACGAACTCGTTCACCGCCGCCTTCAGCTCCGGGCTACGGTGGCGGAACGCCCACGCGATCCTGCCGCCGCGGTTCAGCTCGATGTCGTCGTGCACCTCGATGTGCTTGAAGATCTTGGCCCAGAAGTGCGCCTTGTGGCTGTCGACGATGACGTAGGGGATGAGCCCGGCGTTCACCATCTCCAGCAGGTCCTCGTCCTCGAGGTGCTCGGGCGCGAGCTCGATCTCGACCCGGTCCCTGCCCTCCTGCTCGAGGCGGCGGTTCAGGCGCAGCAGGTGCTCGTAGTAGCTGCTCGAGCCGCGCACCAGGATCTTGCGGCCCGACAGGTCCTCCAGGCCGCGGATCCCGCGCGCGCTCGGGCCCGTGACCAGCAGCTCGCTGATGCCGGTCCAGAACGGGTTGGAGAAGTCCACCAGCGCCTGGCGCGCGGGCGTGATGGTCAGGTTCGCCGCGGCGACGTCGCCCCGGCCCTGCAGCAGCGCCGGCATCAGCTGGTCGCGCGCGACGGGGATGAACACGACGTGCACCTTGAGGTGCCGCCGCTTGAGCTTGCGGTTGAGAAAGGCCTCGAACGCGCTCAGCGTGTCGTAGCTGGTGCCGTGCGGCGCGCCGCGGTCGATGAAGTAGAAGGTCTTGCTGTACACCACCAGGGCGCGGATCATGCGCCGCTCGACCATGCCGTCCAGGTCGCCGCGCCACTTCTGCTCGACGCGGCGCAGCTCGGGACCCAGCGGGGGGGCGCCTGGCGGGGCCGGCGGCGCGGGCGCGGCCGTCGCCAGCAAAGGGGCAAGTACGAGGAATGCGGCAGCGCGCACCGGTTGTTCTCTTGCTGGTGGACCGGGCTATCATATCCAACTCGTACGGATCACGCGTCGGCGGAGAGCGCAATGCTGCAGGGGTTCGAGTTGAAAAAGGTCACGCCGCACTGCGGCGCCGAGGTCGTCGGCATCGACCTGTCGCAGCCGCTCGACGCGCGCGCCGCGGCGGCGCTGCAGGCCGCGCTGGCCGAGAACTGCGTGCTGTTCTTCCGCGACCAGGCGATGACGCCCGAGCAGCACAAGGCGCTCGGGCGGCATTTCGGCGAGCTCCATCTGCACCCGGCGTGGCCGCGCCTGGTCGAGGGCCACCCGGAGATCATGGAGATCTACGCCGACGACAAGTCCAAGCGCGTGGCCGGCGAGGACTGGCATTCGGACGTCTCCTGCGACCCCGAGCCGCCGCTCGGCACGATCCTGCACATGCACGAGGTGCCGCCGGTGGGAGGCGACACGCTGTTCGCGAGCATGTACGCGGCCTGGGACGCGCTGTCGCCGCCGATGCAGCGCTTTCTCGAAGGCATGAGCGCGATCCACGACGGCGAAACCGTCTACCGCGGGCGCTACGAGGGCGCGCTGGAAGAGGGCAAGGTCTACCCGAAATCCGAGCATCCGGTGGTGCGCACGCATCCGGTGAACGGGCGCAAGGCGCTGTTCGTCAACCGCACCTTCACCACCCGCATCGTGCAACTCGCCAAGCACGAGAGCGACGCGGTGCTCGGCATGCTGCTCGAGCACCTCGAGCGGCCGGAGTTCCAGTGCCGCTTCCAGTGGCGGCCGGGATCGGTCGCGTTCTGGGACAACCGCTGCGCGCAGCACCACGCGATGTGGGACTACTACCCGAACCGCAGGCGCGGCCTGCGCGTCACGATCAAGGGCGACCGGCCTAGCTACCGCCCCTGATCAGAGCCCGAGCGCGATCACCGGCACCGGGTCGTTCGCGCCGTCGACCGTGCAGGCCGCGACCGACGCGCGCGTGTTGCCGGCCGCGAAGTTGCCGTCGTCGGTCTTCGCGTCCAGGTCCTGCGCGATCTGGCACGGCACATTCAGGATCTCGATCAGGTTGCGCGTGCTCGTCGGGAAATTGCCCACGAGCGCGCTCGAGGTGCGCGCGAGTATGCGAATCGAGATGGTTCCCTTCTTGGTCGAGATCGTGATGGCGGCGTTGGAGCGGATCATGCCGGCGCGGAACAGGTGCTCGGGTACGCAGGCGACCTCGGCCGCGTCTATCTGGCCGTTGCCGTTGCCGTTGCCTCCCGCCGGCAGCGCCACCGCGGGAACCTTGCAGATCGCGACCCCGGGGATGCGCGCGACGGCGTCCGGCATGTCGCCCGGAAGGTAGTTGTAGCGCGCGCGGAACTGCCCCACCGCGGCGCCCAGGTCCTTCACCGCCGCGAGCACCTGCTGCGATTGCCCGGTGCCGATCAGCGACTCGCCCCTGAAGATGAGCAGCATCAGCAGCGAGATGATGGTGACCACCACCGCGAGCTCGACCAGCGTAAAACCCTTGTTCAGGCCGCGCATGTCAGGGAAGCAAGCCGTTGCCGTTGAGTCCGGCGCGCATGTCGCTGACCGTCACCGTCACCGTCAGGTCGTCGCCGCCGCCGGGCGTCCTGTCAGGCCCGAAGGACTGCAGCGTGTAGGCCGTATTGCCGCCCGCCGGGTTGCTGGAGCTGATGCCCACCCCGCCTGAGGTGCCGCCCGATCCCGGGCCGGCGATGCTGATCCCGGTGTTGATCGTGTATCGGATCGGACGTCCCCAGGGGTCCGTCACGTCGCCGACGGAAAGCCCAACGTTGCCGTACGGCACCCCGCCGTCGGTCGAGCAGTTGTTGAGGAAGCTGTCGCCGTTGTAGTAGTCGACACAGGGGATCACGCGGCACCTCGGGCTGCCGTTGTCGATCGAGCAGCTCGAATTGCCGCCGAATTTGGCCCATCCGACGCTGCCGGCGGACCAGCCTCCGATCGCGTTCTCGATCCTGGTGAAGGTATCGGCGAGCTGCCCCGCCGGCGACTTGAGCGTGCCGTCCTTGAACAGCGGCCCGAGCAGGTCGTCGGCGCTGAGGTAAATGACGAAGTCGTCGAACGCGCCGCCGGTGGCGGCGTCGCTGGTGGTCTGGGTGCGGGTGACGTAAGTCGTGCCGGCGCCGGCGTAGGTGTTCAGGTACTCGTCGGCAGTGTTCGCGGGCAGGGTGTTGCGCGTGCCCGAAACCGTGTAGCCGCCGAGCCCGTTCGGGCCGTGCGATACCACCACCGCCACCGCGCTGGTCGTGAGCGTGACGACGGCGCCCGCCGCGTTGCGGGTATTCACCGTCAGCTCGCCCGTGCTGCCCGAGCGCAGGTTCGCGCTCAGCGTCCAGTCGCTGTTCGCGTCGGTGATCGGCGTCGTGTAGACCGCGGTGCCCGGGTTGAACGCATTGCTGGTCACCGCATTCGACACGTGGTAGCTGAAGAAATTGCCCCAGCCGTCGACCGCGGCGTCGCGCGCGAGCCCAAGGGTGACATAGGGCAGGATGCCGAAGCGCGCGTTGGTCGGCGCGCTGGCGCAGGCCGTGGTCGGGTCGCCCGCGGTAGCGCGGTTCTCGATCCCGTCGGGCGCGCCGAAATCGATGTCGGCGCACGGCAGGCGGTTGTTGCGCCGGATATAGGAGACCAGGGCGTCCTTGATCGCGTTCTCCTTGTTCTGCGTCTGGCTCACCGCGCTTGCGTCCTGGGTCGCCTTGAAAGCGGACAGGCCCATGGTCAGGAAGATGCCGAACAGCAGCGTGACCACCGCCATTTCGACCAGGCTGAAGCCCGCGCCGGCGCGGCGGCCTTTTCGAGAAGATTCAATCACCTGCGCAGTATAACCCGGCCCGAATGTCCAACTTCGACGGCGTGACAATCTATGGCATTGCCCCGGTCAGGCCGGCGCGCACGTCGTTCACCGTGACCGTCGTGCTGATGTCGTCGGCGGTGTTCTGCGTCCGGTCGGGCCCGAACGAGGTGAGCGAATACGCGCTGACGTAACCGGCGGGCTGGTTCGAGCCGATCCCGCTGCCCGAACCGCCGCCGTTGGCCAGGTTGTTGGTCAGTACCGTGTAGCGCAGCGGCCGGCCCCACGGATCCCAGGTGTCGTTGCGGGTCAGGCCGATCGTCGCCCAGGGCACGCCGCCGTTGTAGAACCCGCCGACCATCGCGCCGGTGGTTCCGTTGTAGGCGTCGACGTAGGGGATCAAGCGGCAGCGCGGGTTGCTTCCGGACGAGGTGCAGCTCGAGTTGCCGTAGTTCCCGCCGCTCGCGACCGCGTAGGCGGTGATCGCCTTCTCGATCTTGGTGAACATGTCCGCGACCTGTGCCGCAGGGGGCATGAGCGTGCCGTCCTTGAACAACGGGCCGAGCAGGTCGTCGGCGCCGAGGTACATGACGTAGTCGTCGAACGCGCCCCCGGTTGCGGTGTCGCTAGTGGTCAGGGTGCGCGTGACGTAGGTCGTGCCGCCGCCGGCGTAGGTGTTGAGGTATTCGTCGGTGGTGTTGCCGGGCAGCGTATTGCGTGTGCCCGATACGGTGTAGGCGCCCAGGCCGTTCGGCCCGTATGACACCACCACCGCCACCGCGGCGTTCGTCAGCGTGACCACGGTGCCCGCCGCGTCGCGCGTGTTGACCGTCAGCTCGCCGGCGCTGCCCGAGCGCAGGTTCGCGCTCAGCGTCCAGTCGAGGTTGGGGTTGGTGATCGGCACCACGTAGAACCCGGTGCCCGGGTTGAACGACGTGCTGCTGACCGCATTCGAGACGTGGTAGGCGAAAAAATTGCCCCAGCCGTCGAGCGCCGCGTCGCGCGCGAGGCCGAGCGTGACGTAGGGCAGGATGCCGAAGCGCGCGTTGCTGGTCGCGCTGGCGCAGGCCGTGGTCGGATCGCCCGCGGTGGCGCGGTTCTCGATCCCGTCGGGCGCGCCGAAGTCAACGTCCGCGCACGGCAGGCGGTTGTTGCGCCGGATGTAGGCGATCAGCGCGTCCTTGATCGCGTTCTGCTTGATCTGGGTCTGGCTCACGGCGCTCGCGTCGCGCGTCGCCTTCAATGCCGCGAGGCCCATGGTCAGCAGGATGCCCACCAGCAGCGTGACGATCGCCATTTCGACCAGGCTGAAGCCCGCCGCGGCGCGCCGTTTGCGCGAATATTCAATCACCTGCGAAGTATAGCTCGGGCGTTCATCATTCAGCGTAGCATGACGCTTTATCCTGCGAAGCTCGAAACCATGGCCACCGACGAACAGCCTGCCGACCCGGTGCGGGAGCTCGCCACGAAGATGTACATCGAGCTCGTCGGGCGCGCCTTTCGCGGCACCGACAGTATCGACCAGTTCAAGCCCGACCCCAAAGCGATGGCGGTGCTGTGCCTGCAACTGGCCGAAGCCTTCGTCGCGGCGGCGGACGAAGTGAAAAAGGCGGGACCGGTCAAGATCGCGAACTATCAGGCGCAGGACGCCGACGTCCTGCGCTGGATCAAATGAGCCGCGCCGGCCGGCCCGCGTTCAGCCGCCAGTCGAACTCCGCGTAGCGCAGCTTCACCCGGCCCTGGCGCTGGTCGATCAGCTCGATCGCCTCGTCGTCCTCCAGCCGCGCGAGCACGAACTCGAGCGCGCCTGACTCGCCGCCGAAGTCGCGCGCATACCAGTGCAACTGCCTCGGCGCGACGATCACCGCGCCCCCGCTCTCGACCCGCACGCTGCGCCGCAGGTAGTCGCACGCGGCCTGCTCGAGCTCGGCCTCGATCCGTCCCGCGTGGTAGATGCGCAGCGCCGGGCTCGAACGGCAGGCCGAGTAGAGCGCGAAGTGGATCCGCTCGTCGAAGATCAGCGGCGTGAAGGCGAGCCGCGGGTCGTCGCGCGCCATGGGCCCGCGCAGCTTGCCGTGCTTGTGGGCGTTGCCGCGCAACAGCCCGTGCTCGATGTCGTCGAGCGAGTAGCCCAGGCCGGCCACGCGCACCCGCTCGCGCTCGAAGAATCCTTCGATCCGGTGCACGTCCTCGCCCGGCGCCGCCTCGAGCGCGGCTCTCAGCGCGCAGGCGTTGTAGACGTTGAGCCAGAAGCCGAGCGGGCCGGGGATCGGCCCGCGGCGCGGATCGAACGCGTCCAGCCCCGCCAGCGCCCAGGCGAGCGCCTCGCGCTCGGGCGACGCACGCAGGCGCGCGTAATCGCAAACTGCGCCCTCGGCGTCGAAGTGGCGCTCGCGCGCGGCCTCCAGCGCCCCGAACAGGGTCAGGGCCGGTGATTCCGGGTCGGTCATGGTCTCATCCGCCACCGATTCTAGCGGCTCGCTACAATAATAGTCGCGCGCCGGGAAAGCCCATGACAGCCCGCTTCGGAAGCTTCGACTACGTGATCGTCGGCGCGGGCAGCGCCGGATGCCTGCTCGCCAACCGCCTGTCCGCGGACCCCTCGGTCTCGGTGCTGCTGCTCGAGGCCGGCGGCAAGGACGACTGGTTCTGGATCGACGTCCCGGTGGGCTACCTCTACACCATCGCCAACCCGCGCACCGACTGGTGCTACAAGACCGAGCCCGACGAGCACCTCGCGGGGCGCTCGATCCACTACGCGCGCGGCCGGGTGCTGGGCGGCTGCTCGTCGATCAACGCCATGATCTACATGCGCGGCCAGAAAGAGGACTGGGACGGGTGGGCCGCGCTCGGCAACCGCGGCTGGTCGTGGGACGAGGTGCTGCCGCTCTACAGGAAGCTGGAGGACTACCAGTACGGCGCGGTGGACGGCTACGGCGCGGGCGGCGAGCTGCGGGTCGAGGATCCGCGCGTGCACTGGGAGATCCTCGACGCCTGGCGCGAAGCCGCGGCCGAATGCGGCATCGCGCCGATCGGGGTGTTCAATGGCGGCGACAACGCGGGCTGCGCCTACTTCCAGATGAACCAGAAGCGCGGCCGGCGCTGGAGCGCGACGAATGCATTTCTGCGGCCGGTGATGCAGCGGGCGAATTTGACTGTTTTGACGAATTGTCTTGTCACGAAACTTCGACTGAAAGACCTCTCCGCGGAAGGCGTCGAATTCCGTCATCCCGAGCACGGCGAGTGCTTCGTCGAAGCCCGGCGCGAGACGGTGCTGGCCGCCGGGGCGATCGGATCCCCCCAGATTCTCCAACTCTCGGGCGTCGGTCCCGGGGCTTTGCTCCAATCGCGGGGAATAGAAATCCTGCATGACCTTCCGGGCGTGGGCGAGAACCTGCACGATCACCTTCAGATCCGCATGCAGTACCGCGTGAGCGGCGTGCGCACGCTGAACGAGCGCGCCAACAGCCTGTGGGGCAAGGCGGCGATGGGGCTCGAGTACCTGCTGTTCCGGACCGGGCCGCTCACCATGCCGCCATCGCAGCTCGGCGCGTTCGCCAGGAGCGACCCGGCGCAGCCGACGCCGAACGTCGAGTGGCACGTGCAGCCGCTGTCGCTCGACAAGTTCGGCGACCCGCTGCACGACTTCCCGGCGATCACGCCCAGCGTGTGCAACCTGCGCCCCGCCTCGCGCGGCTGGGTGCGGATCAAGTCGCCCGACCCCGCCGCCTACCCGGAGATCAAGCTCAACTACCTGTCGACGCCGCAAGACCGCAAGGTCGCGCTGGACGGCATGCGCTTTACGCGCCGCATCATGGCGGCCAAGGCGCTGGCGAAGTACCGGCCCGAAGAATTCAAGCCCGGACTCGGCGTGAGTGAAGACAAGGATCTGGAAAAGGCGGCCGGCGAGCTCGGCACCACGATCTTTCATCCGATCGGCAGCTGCAGGATGGGCAAGGATCCGCTGGCGGTGGTCGACGACCGGCTGCGCGTGCGCGGCATCGGCCGCCTGCGCGTGATCGACGCCTCGATCATGCCGCGCATCACCTCGGGCAACACCAACGCGCCGACCTACCTGATCGCCGAAAAGGGCGCCGCCTTCCTGCGCGAATAGTCGCAATTCGGCGACAGCCAACTATGTCGCAATGACGCTTCGATTCCTGGCACTCGGGGCACCGAACGCTGTATCGTGGATCGGTGGACATGACGGACGCCGGCGGATTTGCCGCGGTCTCCGCTTCGCCCGCCGAAACAGTGCGCGGCGCGTGGACGGCCTTCGCCCTGCCGGTCTCGCTGCTGGCGGTCTCCGCGCTGCTGATTCGCGCCACGCCCGCGCTGCCGCACTTGTTCGCGCCGCTGCGCATATTCGGTCCCTGGCTCACGCTGGGTGCCGCATTGATCGTCAGTCTCGCGTTCAAGCGCGGGCGCGCGCTGTTCGCGGTCCTGACGCTGCTGGCGGGCTATGCCGGGTTCAGCCTGTTCCTCGTGCACGGGCTGCGGGGCTTCCCCGCCATGACGGTGTACGCCGCGCTGTACCTGTTCGTTCCGTTCAATCTCGCGCTGCTGTCCGTGTTGCCCGAGCGAGGCGCGCTCAACAACTACGGTGCGCGGCGGCTGATCCTGATCCTGCTCGAGCTCAGCGCCGCGCTCGCGATCCTCGCCGGAGACTACCGCCAGATCGTCGACGCGATCTATCTGCCGCTGCGCGTCGGGGCCTCGATCGCGCCCGCGCTGGTCGTGACGGTCGTCTGCGCGGTGAGCAGGGCCGGCAGGATCGAAGCCGCTTTTGCCGCCGCGGCCGCGGCATTCGCCGCCGGGTGCGGCGCGATCGGCACCCTCGAGCCAATCGGCTGGTTCACGGCGGCGGGCGTGATCATCGCCGCCGGCGTACTGCAGGATTCCTACCGCATGGCGTTCCTCGACGAGCTGACCGGGCTCCCCGGCCGCCGCGCATTGAACGAAAGACTGATGGCGCTCGAGGGCCGCTACGCCGTCGCCATGATCGACGTGGACCATTTCAAGCGCTTCAACGATACCTGGGGCCACGACGTCGGCGACCAGGTGCTCAAGCTGATCGCGTCGCGCCTGCAGGGAGTCGGCGGCGGCGGCAGGGCCTACCGCTACGGGGGCGAGGAGTTCACGATCGTCTTTCCCGGCCTGCAGCTGCCTGCGGCGCTATCCCATGCCGAAGCGCTGCGCAGGGACATCGAGCATTACAAGTTCGAGATCCGCGCCGGCCGCGACCGGCGGCGTTCGGGCGAGGGCACGCCGCGCGAGGCATGCGTCAGCGTCAGCATCGGCGTGGCCGAGGCGAACGACCGGCTGGCCGCGCCGGATTCGGTCATGGGAGCGGCGGACGAGGCGCTCTACCGCGCGAAGTCCGGCGGCCGCAACCGCGTCGCGCACTGAAGCCCGGCGCTAGCGCGCCCTGACGTGCAGGCTCTGGGTCGAGCGCCCGATCAGCCCCTCGGCGTCGAAGATGCGCGCCTCGGCGATGCCGCCGCCGGCCGGCCCGAGCAGGGTGCGCGCGTCGATGCAGATCCACTCCCCCCGCGCCGGGCGCAGCAGGTTGATCGTCAAATCCGAATTGACGAAGATGTAGCGCTTGAAATCGAGCACCGCGCTGATGCCGTTGCCGGAGTCCGCCGCGACCGCGACGCGCTCGATCGCGCCCGGCTGCTCGCCCTCGACCAGCGCATGGCGCAGGCGGAACCAGGCCGCGCACGGCCCGCGCGTGAGCGTTCCCTCGGCCACCCGCAGCTCGACCAGGTCGTGGTAGCCGACCGCGCCCGCGCGGTGCGGGAAAACGATCGCTTCGAGCTTGTCGGGAGGTGCGGGCGCCGGCGGCAGGGCATGGGCGGGAAGCTTGATCGCGTGCTCGCGCTGCGCGACCGCGGTCAGCCTCGCCACTTCGCGCTCCTCGCCATAGATGCGCGCCGAAAAGTGCGCCACGTTTCGTCCTGCATAGTCGGTCGCGACCTCGACCCGCAGCGGCGCGAGCGGCACCGGCCGCAGCAGGTTCGCCGTCAGGCGCGCGAGGTGCGTCATGCCGAGCGCCTCGGCCGCGCGCGCGATCTCGCGCCCGGCCAGCGCCACCGGCGGGCCGGCGTGCTGGTGGCCCGGATCCCACGGCCCGCGCGTCAGCTCGGTCGAGCGGTAGCCCTGCGCCGCGAGCGGGATGTAAGCGCTGGAATTGATCGTGGACATGGGCCGGGCATCGGATTCTAACCGCGCCGGTGCTAAATTCCCTCTTTGGACCGGAGGACAAACTGCTGCAGACTCCGCTCATCGACGCGCACCGCGCGGCCGGCGCCAAGCTGGTGGACTTCGCCGGCTGGGAACTGCCGCTGCACTACGGCTCCCAGATCGAGGAGCACCACGCGGTGCGGCGCGCTGCGGGCATGTTCGATACCTCGCACATGCTCGCGATCGACGTCGAGGGCGCGGGCGCCCGGGCTTTCCTCGCGCGCGCGCTGGCGAACGACGTCGGGCGCCTGAAGCAGCCCGGCAAGGCGCTCTACTCGTGCATGCTGCGCGAGGACGGCGGCATCCTGGACGACCTGATCGTGCATTTCCTGCGCGAAGACCTGTTTCGCGTGGTGGTGAACGCGGCGACCGCCGACAAGGACCTGGCCTGGCTCGCGTCGCTCGCGCCGGCCGGCGCGGCGCTGCGCCCGCGGCGCGACCTGGCGATGATCGCGGTTCAGGGTCCGCAGGCGCGCGAGCGCACCTGGGCCGCGCTGCCCGAGCTGCGCGCCGCGAGCGAGCCGCTGGAGGCGTTCTTCGGCGCTCAGGCGGGCGCCGCGTTCGTCTCGCGTACCGGCTACACCGGAGAGGACGGCTTCGAGCTGCTGCTTTCCGCCGGGCAGGCCGGCGACGCTTGGCAGCGCCTTGCGCGCGCGGGAGTGCGGCCCTGCGGCCTCGGCGCGCGCGACACGCTGCGCCTGGAAGCCGGGATGAACCTCTATGGCCAGGACATGGACGAGAGCACCACGCCGCTCGAATGCGGCCTGGGCTGGACGGTCGAGCTCGAGAGCGGCCGCGACTTCGTCGGCAAGCGCGCGCTCGCGATCCAGCTTCCGGCGCGCGCGCTGCTCGGGCTGGTGCAGCTCGGGCGCGGCGGCATGCTGCGCGCGCACCAGCGCGTGCGCCTCGCGCACGGCGAGGGCGAGGTCACCAGCGGCGGCTTCTCGCCGACGATGCAGACCTCGATCGCGCTCGCGCGGCTGCCGTCGCGCGCCGCTTCCGGCGAGACGGCGCAGGTAGAAGTGCGCGACAAGCGACTGCCCGCGCGCGTCGTGCGCCCGCCTTTCGTGCGCCACGGCCGCATACTGGTTTGAAAACGGAGAACCGCCATGAACGTCCCCGCCGACCTCAAGTACACCGCGAGCCACGAATGGCTGCGCGCCGAAGCCGACGGCACGGTGAGCGTCGGCATCACCGACCACGCGCAGGAATCGCTCGGCGAGATGGTGTACGTCGAGCTGCCCGAGGTCGGGCGCGCGCTCGCCGCCGGCGACGGCGCGGCGGTGGTCGAGTCGGTGAAGGCCGCCTCCGACGTCTACGCGCCGCTCGCGGGCGAAGTGGTGGCGGCGAACGCCGCGCTGAACGACGACCCCGGCGCGGTCAACAAGGATCCCTACCGGGCCTGGCTGTTCCGCATCAAGCCGTCCGACCCCGCCGCGCTTGGCAAGCTGCTCGACGCCGCCGCCTATCAAAAGACCTTCACGTGAGCGGCGGCGAGTTCCTCGAGCGTCATATCGGCATCGACGAGCGGGCCGAGCGCGAGATGCTGGACGCGCTCGGCGCGGCCTCGCGCGAGGCGCTGATCGAGCAGGCGCTGCCGGCGTCGATCCGCCAGCGCCGGCCGCTCGAGCTGCCCGCGCCGCTCGGCGAGGCCGCGGCGCTGGCCGAGCTGCGCGCGATCGCGGCCGCGAACGAGCTCTGGCGCAGCTGCATCGGCGCCGGCTACCACGCCTGCCACACGCCGCAGGTGATCCAGCGCAACGTGCTCGAGAACCCCGGCTGGTACACCGCGTACACGCCCTACCAGGCCGAGATCTCGCAGGGCCGGCTCGAGGCCCTGCTCGTTTTCCAGCAGACGGTGATCGACCTGTGCGGCCTGCCGGTGGCGAACGCCTCGCTGCTGGACGAGGCCAGCGCGGCGGCCGAGGCGATGACGCTGATCCGGCGCGCGGCGAAGAGCAAGGCGCAGGCCTTCTTCGCCGACGCGCGCTGCCACCCGCAGGTCATCGCCGTGCTGCGCACGCGCGCCAGGTGGATGGGCATCCCGCTCGTGGTCGGCGATGCCGCGCGCGTCGATCCCGCCGCGCTGTTCGGCGCGCACGTTCAGTATCCTGACACGTACGGAAGTCTGATTGACTGGTCCGAATTCATCGCCCGGATACACGACACCGGCGGCCTGGTATCGCTCGGCACCGACCCGCTCGCGCTGCTGCTGCTGAAGTCGCCCGGCGCGCTCGGCGCCGACGTCGCGACCGGCTCGGCGCAGCGCTTCGGCGTGCCGCTCGGCTACGGCGGGCCGCACGCGGCCTACATGGCCTGCCGCGCGGAGCTGGTGCGCCAGATGCCGGGCCGCATCATCGGCGTCAGCGTCGACGCCGCGGGCCGCACCGCCTACCGCATGGCGCTGCAGACGCGCGAGCAGCACATCCGGCGCGACAAGGCGACGAGCAACATCTGCACCTCGCAGGTGCTGCTGGCCAACATCGCGGCCTTCTACGCCGTGTGGCACGGCCCGCAGGGCCTGCGCCGCATCGCCCTGCGCTGCAACGACTTCGCGCGCCGGCTCGCCGCGAGCGTCGCACCGGACCTGAAACCGGCCTTCGAGGCCTACTTCGACACGCTCGCGTTCGACGTTGGAAACAACAAAAGCAAAATCGAACAAAGAGCGAGACAAAAACGGATCAACCTGCGCTACGAGGGGACGCGCGTCGGCGTCGCGCTCGACGAGACGACCACCCCGGAGGACGTGGAGGATCTGGCGTGGGTGCTGACCGGGAAATCAAACATTTCGCAATCCGACCCCGATTCCAGCATTCCCGCCACGCTTCGCCGCGACGACCCGATCCTCGCTCACCCGGTGTTCCACCGCCACCGCAGCGAGAGCGAGATGATGCGGTATCTGAAGCGGCTGGAAAACCGCGACTACTCGCTGGTGCACGGCATGATCCCGCTCGGCTCGTGCACCATGAAGCTGAACGCCGCGGCCGAGATGGCGCCGATCTCGTGGCCGCGCTTCGCCGCGCTGCACCCCTTCGCGCCGCGCGAGCAGGCGCGCGGCTACGCCAGGATGCTGGGCGAGGTGTGCGCGGCGCTGGCGGCGATCACCGGCCTGCCGCGCACGACGCTGCAGCCGAACTCGGGTGCCAACGGCGAGTACGCGGGGCTGGTGACGATACGCAACCACCACGCCGCGCGCGGCGAGGGCCGGCGCGACGTCTGCCTGATCCCGTCTTCCGCGCACGGCACCAATCCCGCCTCGGCGCGCATGGCCGGGCTCGAGGTCGCGGTGGTCGCCTGCGACGCGCGCGGCAACGTCGATCTCGCGGACCTGAAGGCGAAGCTCGCCGCGCACGCCGGCCGCGTCGCGGCGCTGATGATCACCTACCCCTCGACTCACGGCGTGTTCGAGGAGGCCGCGCCCGAGATCTGCGCGCTGGTGCATGCCGCCGGCGGCCAGGTCTACATGGACGGCGCGAACCTGAACGCGCTCGCCGGCCTGGCGCGGCCGGCGGACATCGGCGCCGACGTGTGCCATATCAACCTGCACAAGACCTTCTGCATCCCGCACGGCGGCGGCGGGCCCGGGATGGGCCCGATCTGCGTCGCGGCGCACCTCGCGCCGCACCTGCCCTCGCACCCGCTGCTGCCGGAGGAAGGCCTGCCGCCGGGCAACGGCAGCGTCAGCGCCTCGCCGCTCGGCAGCCCGCTGATCGTCGCCATCTCCTGGATGTACCTGCGCATGATGGGCGCCGAGGGCGTGCGGCGCGCGACTGAAACCGCCATCCTGTCCGCGAACTACGTCGCCGCCCGGCTCGCGCCGCACTTTCCCGTTCTCTATACCGGACGCAACGGCAAAGTCGCGCACGAGTGCATCCTCGACCTGAGGAACCTGCGGCACGAATGCGGGGTGAGCGCGGAGGACGTCGCCAAGCGCCTGATCGACTACGGCTTCCATGCGCCGACGGTGTCATTCCCGGTCGCCGACACCCTGATGGTCGAGCCGACCGAGAGCGAGTCGAAAGCGGAGCTGGACCGCTTCTGCGAGGCGATGATCGCGATCCGCGGCGAGCTCGAGAAGGTCCGCTCCGGCGCCTGGGCACGCGACGACAACCCGCTTTGCAACGCGCCGCACACCGCCGCGGAGCTGGCGGGGGACTGGCGCCACCCCTACACGCGCGAGGAGGCCGCGTTTCCGCTGCCCGGCCTGCGCGACGCCAAGTTCTGGCCGCCGGTCAAGCGCGTCGACGCGGTGTACGGCGACCGCCATTTTCGTGGCACTCTACCGCCCGAAGGAGAAACGCGAACATGAAGCGCGTCGCCGCGCTGCGCGGCGCCCCGAGCTGAGCCGCGCGGGTGCGCCTGCCGCTGCTGTTCCTGTTCACGGTATTGAATCACCTGGCCTACACCGGCTGCCGGGTGACGGTGTCGCTGCTCGCGCTGCACGAAGGCGCCAGCGCGCTCGCGGTCGGCGTGCTGATGTCGCTGTTCGCGCTGCTGTCGGCGGTCATCTCGGTGCCGGTGGGGAGGCTGGTCGACCGCATCGGCGCGTTTCCCCCGCTCGGCGCGGCGGCCGTGTCGGTGTTCGCCGGGATGCTGCTTCCCGTCGCCTGGCCCGGCCTGCACGCGCTGTTTCCCGCCGCGCTCGCGATCGGAACCGGCTTCGGCGTGTACTTCGTGGTGATCAACAACATGTGCGGCGCGCTCGGGCGGCCGGAAGACCGGGCGCGCAATTTCAGCTGGCTGGCGCTCGGTTTCTCGACCGGCGGCTTCTGCGGCCCGATCCTGGCGGGGTTCTCCATCGACACGTTCAACTATCGCGCCGCCTTCGTGGTGCTGGCGATCTTCCCCGCGATCGCCCTCGTGCCGCTGGTGAAGCAGCGCCACGCGCTGCCGCAGGGACACCGCGGCCGCGGCACGGTTTCGCCGGGCGGGCTGCGCGAGCTGCTGCGCGAGCCGCAGCTGCGCGCCGCGTTCCTGGTCAGCGGGCTGCTCGCGATGGGCTGGGACCTGTTCAGCTTCGCGATGCCGATCTACGGCACGCGCATCGGCCTTTCGCCCACCACCATCGGCCTGGTGATGGCTTCGTTCGCGGCCGCGACGTTCACGGTGCGGCTGGCCTTGCCGGTGTTCGCGCGCCGCGTGAAGGAATGGACCGTGATCAGGGCGGCGCTGTTCGGCGCCGGCGCGTCGTTCATGCTGTTTCCGCTCGCGCGCGACCTGGCGACGCTGACCTTGCTCTCGTTTCTGCTCGGCATCGGGCTTGGTTGCGCGCAGCCGCTCATCATGGCGCTGCTCTACGCCGTCTCGCCGCCCGGACGCCAGGGCGAGGTCGTCGGCGTGCGCACCATGATGCTCAGTACGAGCAGCACGCTGTTGCCGCTGGTGTTCGGCGCGCTCGGCGCGGTGCTCGGCATGGCGCCGATCTTTCTCGCGATGTCGGCAGGCATGATCGGCGCGGGCTGGCGCGCGCGCCGCCGTTGAAGGCGCGCTCGGGTGTGCGTCGGATGGAGCGGGAGAATCTGCGCCGCCCGGATCCGGCGGCGTGGCGGCGGCTACCGGAGGCTCAGCCTCCGGCAGCAACCATAACCGGTGACGTTATTTCAGGTGCTTGTTGACCAGCTTGGTCATCTCGAACATCGAAACCTGCGACTTGCCCCCGAACACGGGCTTGAGCTTGTCGTCGGCGTTGATCATGCGGCGGTTCTTCTTGTCCTGCAGGTTGTTACGCTTGATGTAGGCCCAGATCTTCTTGGTCACTTCGGTGCGCGGCATCGCGTTCCCGCCGATCACCGCCGAGAGCGACGCGCTCGGGTTCATCGGCTTCATGAATGCCGCATTCGGCTTGCGCTTTGCTGCGGATTTCTTCTTTGCTGGTTTCTTGGCGGCCTTCTTCTTTGCCATCGTCATCTCTCCTCTGAGCGATTCTGAAATTTTGTTCGATTGGAGCTTCTTCCCGCCGTGTCGCGGCGGGTGACGAGAAGATGCCGAATCCCGAGGAGCATGTCAACGTCTTTCAGAGGGAAATGCTGACTTTGATCGCGCCGCGTCGCTTGCTGTCGCGTCGAGCCAGGCTTCCAGTCCCTGCGCGTTGAGCTCGACGTCGAGCGCGAACACCCGGCGCAATTCGTCCTGCGCAAGCTTCCAGCGCTGTCTCGCGCCCTCGGCGAGAACCAGCTCGCCGAGGGCCTGACGCAGCCGCGCGCCGCGCTCGGCACCGTCGTTGCGGTGCCGCTCGGCGAGCTCGACGTGGGCGTCGATCAGGCGATGCATGTCCCCTGCCAGCCTGCGCGGGTCGCTCAGCCGGCCGAAATGAGTGACGTAGAGCGCCTCGGGGCGGAGCGCCAGGATGCGCTCGATCGTGCGCTGCAGTGCGGGCGGATCGAACTGCGCCGGACTCGTGGTCGGGAACGAAAACTGCAGCCCGTCGCGGTCCAACTCACGGTAAGACAAGCCAAAACTGTCGCCGACGAAGATGCCGCCGCTGGCGGCGTCGCGCACCAGGACGTGGTGGCGGGCGTGTCCCGGCGCGTCCAGGAAGGCGAGCTCGCGCCCCGCGAGCGAGACCGATGCGCCTTCGGGCGTCTCGCGCACCCGAGCGCCCGGCACCGGCACAACGTCACCGAACATGCGCCGCGTCGCCGCCTCGCCGTAGACCGCGACTGTCGCCGCCAGGAGACGCCCCGGGTCGATCACGTGGCGCGCACCGCGCGGGTGCACTGTGAGCATCGCGTTGGGGCAGCGCGCCATCAGCTGCCCCGCGCCGCCGGCGTGGTCGAGATGGACGTGGGTCAGGATCACATAGTCGACCTGCCGCGGTGCGACGCCCTTCTCGGCCAGTGCCTCCAGGACGCGCTCGACCCCGTTCGCGGTGCCGGTGTCGATAATCGCCGCGCGGCCCTTCTCGACCACGATGTGAACCGCGTTCAGGCACTCGCGCTCGAACAGCACGTCCACCGCGCTGATACCGCGGCCGTAGTCGTACACCCCCTGCATTCAGGAAATGTCGCGCGCCAGCCGGATACCGCTGAACTGCCAACGCGCCGCCGCGGGGAAGAAGTTGCGGTAGCTGGCGCGGATATGCGCGCGCGGCGTGGCGCAGGAGCCGCCGCGCAGCACGTACTGGTTGACCATGAACTTGCCGTTGTACTCGCCCACCGCGCCCTGCGGCGGGCGGAAGCCCGGATAGGGCGCATAGGAGCTTGCGGTCCATTCCCAGGTGTCGCCGAAGAACTGTCCTCCGCCGGCGGCGCCGGGCGGCGCCGGGTGAAGGCGGCCGCTCTCGAGGAAGTTGCCGGCGTGTTCGCGCCCGGCGGCGACGATCTCCCACTCGGCCTCGGTGGGAAGACGCGCGCCGCGCCAGCGCGCGTAGGCGTCGGCCTCGTAGTAGCTGACGTGGGTCACCGGCTGCTCCGGCTCGAGCGCGCGCGCGCCCTCGAGCGTGAACTCGCTCCAGGCGCCGTCCCGCTCGAGCCAGTAGAGCGGCGCGTCCCAGCCCTGGGCGCTGCGCAGGTCCCAGCCTTCGGAGAGCCACAGCTCGGGGCGGCGGTAGCCGCCGTCGGCGATGAAGTCCAGGTACTCGGCGTTGGTCGCGAGCCGCTCCGCGATCTCGTAGTCGCCGACGAACACGCGATGGCGCGGGCGCTCGTTGTCGAACGAGAAGCCCTCGCCCGAGTGTCCGATCTGGCGCACGCCGTCCGGCAGCGCGCTCCAGCGCAGCGGCGCCGGCGCCGCGCCCGCCCGCGCGCGCGCGGCCTGATAGGCCGGCAAGAGCGGATTGCGCGACAGCGCGTGCTTCACGTCGGTCAGGATCAGCTCCTGGTGCTGCTGCTCGTGGTGCACGCCGAGCTCGATCACGTCGAACAGTCGCGCGACCTGCTCCGGGTGGCGCGCGAACAGCGCGTGCATGCGCTCGTCGACGCTCGCGCGGTAGGCCATGACCTCCACGAGCGAGGGCCGCGACAGCAGGCCGCGCTCGGGTCGCGGGTGGCGCGGCCCGACCGAGACGTAGTAGGAGTTGAACAGGACGCGGAACGCGTCCCGGTAGGGCGCGAAGCCCGGCAGCCCGGGCTCGAGCACGAAAGTCTCGAAGAACCAGCTGGTGTGGGCGAGATGCCACTTGACCGGGCTCGCGTCCGGCATCGACTGCACGACGCAGTCCTCCGCCGACAGCGGCGCGGCCAGGTCCAGGGTCTGCGCGCGCGTTCGCTGGTAGGCGGCGAAGAGACTTTCCGCCATGGCGCCGGATTGCGCGCCGGCACGCGGCCTGGGGGCGAACTGCATGGGGTCTCCTTGCTCGATCCTGCGCGATTACACCGCGCATCGGCGCGCAGCGCAACCGCCGTGCCGGACTGTAGAATGGCGCGCCATGAAGATATCGGAGCTGCGGCAAGAATACATGCGGGCCGGCCTGTCCGAGGCCGACGCGCACGGCGATCCGCTGGAGCAATTCCGGCGCTGGTTCCAGGGCGCGCTCGACGCTCACCTGCCGCTGCCGAATGCGATGACGCTCGCCACCGTGACGCCCGAAGGCGCGCCCTCGGCACGCATCGTGCTCCTCAAGGGAATCGAGGACGGCGCGTTCGTGTTCTTCACCAACTACGAAAGCCGCAAGGGGCGCGAGCTCGCGGCGCGCGCCGACGCCTGCCTGCTGTTCCTGTGGTCGGAGCTCGAGCGCCAGGTGCGCATCGACGGCCGCGTCGAGCGCATCTCCGCGCAGGACTCCGACGCCTACTACGGCAGCCGCCCCCTGGGCGCGCGCCTGTCGGCCTGGGCCTCGGCGCAAAGCGCGCCGGTGCCCGACCGCGCTTGTCTCGAGCGCGCGCTCGCCGAGGCCGCGCAGCGCTACGGCGACAAGCCGCCGCGCCCTCCGCGCTGGGGCGGCTACCGCGTGATCCCGTCTGCGATCGAATTCTGGCAGGGGCGCCCGGACAGGCTGCACGACCGGTTGCGCTACCGCGCGCATGGCAGCGGCTGGGCCGTCGAGCGCCTCGCTCCCTGAGGCGGTGCTCGCCTTCCTGCGGCGCAGCGGGCTCGCGGCGCAAGGCGAAGCGCCGGCGGCGCGGGCGCTCGCGGGCGGGGTGTCGTCCGACATCTGGCGCGTCGAGCTCGCGCGCGAAACGGTGTGCGTCAAGCGCGCGCTGCCTCGCCTGCGGACAGCGCAGCGCTGGGAGGCGCCGGTCGAGCGCAACCGCTACGAGCGGCGCTGGATCGAGACCGCGAACCGCATCGTGCCCGGCGTTGCGCCGCGCGTGGTCGCGGCCGACGACGCCGCCGGCTGCTTCGCGATGGAATACCTCGGCGGCCTGCCGCTATGGAAGTCCGAGCTCGCCGCCGGGCGCGCCGACGCGCGCTTCGCGCGCGCCGTGGGCGAGCGCCTGGCGCGCATCCACGCCGCGACCGCGGGCGACGCGGCGATCGCCGCGGAGTTTGCGACCGACGCGGGCTTTCACGCCATCCGGCTCGAGCCCTACCTGCTGGCCAGCGCGCGCGCGCATCCAGAGCTCGCCGCGCCGCTCGAAGCGCTCGCCGCGCGCACCGCGAACACCCGGCTGGCGCTGGTGCACGGCGACGTCAGTCCCAAGAACATTCTCGTCGGCCCGGCCGGCCCGGTGCTGCTCGACGCCGAGTGCGCGTGGTACGGCGACCCGGCGTTCGACCTCGCGTTCTGCCTCAATCACCTGCTGCTCAAGTGCCTGTGGGTCCCCGCGGCGAGCGAAGCATTCCTGCAGTGCTTCGATTCTCTTGCGAATGAATATCTGGTGAACTGTTCCTGGGAGACTCCCTCAAGCCTGGAACAACGCGCCGCTTCGCTTCTTCCGGGGCTGCTGCTCGCGCGCGTCGACGGCAAGTCGCCGGTTGAATACATCACCGAAACGCCACAGAAGGACCGCGTGCGAAGCGTCGCGGGCGCGCTCATCGAAGCGCCGCCGACGCGCCTGGCGCAGGTGCGGGACGCATGGCGAAGATCCTGAACGTGCGCGGACGGCGCGTGTGGGACTCGCGCGGCCGCCCCACGGTCGAGGCCGAGGTCGTGGTCGGGCGCGGCGCGACGCCGCTCGCGAGCGGCCGGGCGATCGCGCCCGCCGGCGCCTCGACCGGCTCGGGCGAGGCGAAGAGCATCGATGTGCGCAAGGCGGTCGAGAACGTCAACGGCATCATGCGCAAGGCCCTGCTCACCGCGCGGGTCGAGGACCAGGCGGCGATCGACCGCAGGCTGATCGAGCTCGACGGCACGCGCGACAGGGGCCGCCTGGGCGCGAACGCGATCGTCGCGGTGTCGCTCGCCTGCGCCCACGCCGCGGCCGCGGCGGCGAAAAAACCTCTCTGGCGCTACCTCGCGGGCGGCAAGCCGGTCGCGCTGCCGGTGCCGCAGATCCAGATCTACGGCGGCGGCGCGCACGCGCGCGGCAGCGTCGACGTCCAGGACTACATGCTCATCTGCACCGGCGCGGGCAGCTTCGGCGAGGCGCTCGAGTGGACCGCGGAGGTCTACCGCGCCGCGGGCGCGCGCCTGTCCCGGCGCAACCAGCTCGCCGGCGTCGCCGACGAGGGCGGCTGGTGGCCCGCGTTCAAGTCGAACGAGGAAGGGCTCTCCGAGCTCGTCGGCGCGATCGCGGACGCGGGCTTCGAGCCCGGGCGCGACTGCGCCATCGCGCTCGATATCGCCGCGACCCAGCTCTGGCGCGGCGGGCGCTACCAGCTCTCGCTCGAGAACCGCTCGCTCACCGCGGAGCAGATGCAGGCCATGCTGCTGCGCTGGCTCGACGCCTACCCGATCGTCTCGATCGAGGACCCCTTCGCCGAGAACGATACCGCGGCGACCAAGGCCTTCACCAAGGCGGCGGGCGACAGGGTGCAGATCGTCGGCGACGACTACTTCGTCACCAGCGAAGCGAAGCTGCGCGCCGCCGGCGGCGCCTGCAACGCGATCCTGCTCAAGCCCAACCAGGTCGGCACCCTGACCGAGACGCGCGCCGCCTGGGACGCCGCGCGCGAGCTGGGCTACCGCGCCATCGTCTCCGCCCGCTCGGGCGAGACCGAGGACGTCTCGATCGTGCACCTCGCCGTCGGCTGGGGCGTGCCCCAGCTCAAGGTCGGCAGCTTCTCGCGCTCCGAGCGCATGGCGAAGTGGAACGAGGGCCTGCGCATCGAAGAGGCGCTCGGCGGCAAGCAGTTGATCTACCCCGCGCGGCGCCTGTTCGGGCGGCGCAAGGCCTGAGACCCGCGCCGCTACTTCGGCGGCGCCTTCTGCCGCCGCTTCTTTTGCAGCCGCAGTTTCTCCTTGATCGTCTGCTTGCGCCTGCGGTTGCGGAGATTGCGTGCGGTCGATCTGCCCATTGCGCCTCCCTCTAAGCCTTGGCCTTGTACACGACGTCGTTCTCGCGCACGTGCTCGGTCACCTTGAGCCCGATTTCCTGGTCAGGCAAGGCTTCCGGGACGGATTCGTGCTCGAGCTGTATCGACTCGACGCGCTGGCGGAAGTCGCTGGTGTGGCCCACGACGTGGATCGTGTCGCCCACGCGCAGGCTGAGCGTGTCGATCTTCACCGCCGCCACCGAGAGATGACCGTAATAGTGCGTCACGACGCCCACGCGCTCCTCGCCCACCAGCGGCGCGGGAGCGGGCGCCGCGGCCGGCGCGGCCGGCTTGGCCGGCTTGGCCGGCTTGGCTGGCCTGGGCGACTTCGAGGACTTGGGCGCGATGCGGCGCGCCGGCTTGCTTAGCTTCGTCTTCTTCTTTGCTGCGGGTTTCTTCTTCGGTGCGGGTTTTTTCTTCGCAGGCGCCTTCTTGACCGCCCGGACCTTCTTGCGGGCTATCGGCTTTGCAGGCTTCGTGGCCCGCTTCAGCTTGGACTTCTTGGACTTCTTGGCCTTCTTCCTGGTCGCCATGAGCATTCCCTCCTCGGTTCGGCGATAGCTTACTCCTGCCGCGGCAATGCCACGTATCATCGGGGCCGGTACCAGTAGAGGGGGCAGCCGGTGGCAGATTCCGAATGGACTTACCGCAGCGCGCGCGAGCTTTCGCAGGCGCTCAAGGCGAAGAAGGTCTCGGCGCTCGAGCTGGCGCAGGCCGCGATTGCGCGCATCGAGCGGCTCGACGCGAAAATCAACGCGATCTGCGTGCGCGATTTCGAGCGCGCGCTGGCCGCGGCGCGCGCGGCCGACGCCGCGATCGCAAAGGGCGACCCCCGCCCCCTGACCGGGATTCCGATGACGGTGAAGGAGTCCTACAACATGGCCGGCCTGCCGACGACCTGGGGCTTCGTGCCGCAAAAGGACTTCGTGGCGAAGGAAGACGCGCTCGCCGTGGCCAGGTCGAAGTCCGCCGGCGCGGTCGTGCTCGGCAAGACCAACGTCCCGGTCGGGCTCGGGGACTGGCAGAGCTACAACGAGATCTACGGCACGACCGGCAATCCCTTCGACCCCGGCCGCACGCCCGGAGGATCCTCGGGCGGCTCGGCCGCGGCGCTCGCGGCGGGCTACGGGCCGCTTTCGCTCGGCTCGGACATCGGCGGCTCGCTGCGCTCTCCGGCGCACTTCTGCGGCGTCTACGCCCACAAGCCGACTTACGCCCTGGTGCCTTCGCGTGGCCACACCCCGCCGCCGTTCCCGCCGCTGCCGCTCGACCGCGACCTGGCCGTCGTCGGCCCCATGAGCCGCTCGGCGGGCGACCTGTCCGACCTGCTGGATGTGATCGCCGGACCGGACGAGCTCGAGGCCGGCCGCGGCTACAAGCTCGCCCTGCCCGCGGCGCGCCACGACAAGGTCAAGGACTTCCGCATTCTCGTGCTCGACAGCCACGAGCTGATGCCGACCGCCGCGAGCGTGCGCGGCGCGATCGACGCGCTCGCGGAGCGCCTCGCGAAAGCCGGCGCGAAGGTCGCGCGCGAAAGCGCCCTGCTGCCGGATCTCGTCGGCGCGACGCGGCTCTATATGCGGCTCCTGTTTTCGTTCATGGTCGCGGGGTTTCCGGTCGAGGTGTACCAGAGGATGAAGGCCGCGGCGGCGAAGCTCGACCCGAAGGACTCGAGCCTCGCCGCCGAGCGCCTGCGCGGCGCCGCGCTCAGCCACCGCGACTGGGTCATGTGCGACGGCCAGCGCGCCGGCCTGCGCGCGCAGTGGCGCGCGCTGTTCGGGGAGTTCGACGCCGTCGTCTGCCCGATCATGCCCACCCCTGCCTACCCGCACGACCACTCGCCGGACCAGGAGACGCGCCGCATCGTGGTCGACGGGAAGGATTTTCCCTACGTCGACCAGCTCGTCTGGCCCGGCGTCGCGACCCTGCCCGGCTTGCCGGCGACGTCGATCCCGCTCGGCCTGTCGCCCGAGGGCCTGCCGGTCGGCGCGCAGATCGTCGGCCCCTGGCTCGAGGACCGCACGCCGCTCAGGCTCGCGCAGCTGATCGAGCAGGCCTGGGGCGGCTTCGTCCCGCCGCCCGAGCTCGCGTGATCGCCTGGCGCGCGCGTGCACGCTCCGCGTTGCGGTCCGGTTGCTTTGTGCGATGCACATAGGCGGCGCCGGAGCGCGAAGAAATCATGCGCTTTATCCCGGAGTCCTTAGTTCTTTCGGCCACGCATTTTCGGCCAAAGTGGGGACTATTATCTGAACCGTGCGGCTGAACTCACGTCGAGGAGGCACACGATGGATCTTTCAAAAATCGGGGATGTCGTGGCGGCAATCGGTGCGCTCGGGCTGGCTTCCTTCGCGCTGGTGGATACTTCGAAAGTCGGGCGCAAAGGCGGCGTGTCGAATTCGGGCTTCTTGTTTATCGAAGGCGCCGTTCACCAGCTGCTCCCGGATGAGAAGCGCACGTCCAGGCCGGCGAAGCCCGGCGAGCCCAGATCCGTGCTCGACATCGTGCACGGCAACTGGATATGCGGCATCGCGCTCGGAGATCAGAAGGCGATCGCGAAATCGCTGATCAAGTTGCGCCTTTCCGCCGCCACGGCGAAAGCCTACGCCGACGCGGCCCAGGTGGACGCGGGCGTCCTGTCGCAGGTGGCGCAAAAGATGATGAACGGCGAAGCGCTGGAGCCGAACGAGGCGAACGTGCTCGGGCGCTTCGATCTCGCCCTCACCGCGCTGCTCGACGAAGGCTACCACCACGCCGATCAGAAGTACCGCAACACCGCCAGGCTGTACGCCATGTTGGTGTCGCTGGTGCTGGCGCTGATTGGGGGTTGGGCGGTCACCGGCGCGGACCTCGTGAGCTATTTCAACTCGCCGAACATGTGGATCGCGGGGATCTGCGGCCTGCTGGCGACCCCGCTCGCGCCGATAGCGAAGGACCTCACCAGCGCGCTGACGGCCGGGGTCAAGCTCGCGCAAACGCTGAAGAAGTGACGCATGACGCTATTCATCGATCTGCGCGCGACGCCTAGCGGCGGGATCTGCGCCGCGGAAGCGACGGTCTGGGATGGCGGCGCCCGGCTCGTCCCGGCCGGCGAATTCAGGTCGACGATCCGCGGGCGCGACGTGCTGCTGGTGGCCCATGGGTTCAACGTCAGCCGGGACGACGGAATAAAATCCTTGTCGTATTGGAGCGAACGTTGCCGGCTGCCCGGGCCGGACCTTCTCGTCGGGGTGCTCTGGCCCGGCGATTCGACGTTTTTCCCCGTCATCGACTACCCGTTCGAGGGCGACGAGGCGATCCAGAGTGGCCGCCTGCTGGCGGGCTTTCTCAACCGGGAGGCGGGCGAGGCGGCGAGCATTTCGTTCGCGTCCCACAGCCTCGGCGCGCGCAACGTGCTGGAGGCGCTCAGGAACCTGGACCGCAAGGCCCGGCGCCTGGTGCTCATGGCCGGTGCGATCGAGGACGACTGCCTGGTCAACGAATACCGCGCGGCGGCGGACAAGGCGCAAGAGATATACGTTCTTTCCTCCAGGAAGGACTGGGTGCTCGAATTCGCGTTTCCGATCGGCAATCCGATCGGGGAGATCGTCATGCGCGGGCACCCTTATTTCAAGGCGGCCCTGGGGCGCAACGGTCCAGGAGAACCGATACCGCTCGAAAAGCGCGGGGGTGCGTGGCGCATTCCGGACGGCTGGGATTACGGACATGGCGACTACCTGCCGCATGACGCGACAGGACCATTGTTCGCGCCGCCGGTGGCCGCACCCGGTGTCGCGGCGGATATCCCGCTCACGCCGCCGGCGGAAGGCTGGAAGCCCTCGTGGTCGGCCGCTGCAGTGTCGACCCAAATGCTCTAGCGGCTCAGGGCGGCAGCACGTAGTTCTTCTCCCGGAAAAGGCGCAGGCAGGCGGCGACGACCTGCGGATCGAACAGCGTCCCGCTGTTGTTCTCCACCTCGGCGAGCGCCACGTCAATGCCGAGCGCGGGGCGGTAGGGCCGGTGCGATCCCATCGCCTCGATCGTGTCCGCCACCGCGAGGATGCGCGCAGGCAGGATGATCTGCTCGCCCTTGAGCCCCCGCGGGTAGCCGCTGCCGTCGATGCGCTCGTGGTGCTGCAGGATCGTCTGCGCCACCGGCCACGAGAAGCGAACGGATTTCAGGATGTCGTAGCCGAGCTGGGGGTGGGCCTTGATGATCTCGAACTCGAGCTTTGTCAGGCGCGCGGGCTTGGTCAGGATTTCCGCCGGGCACGCGATCTTGCCGACGTCGTGCAGCGAGCCCGCGATGCGCAGCCCCTTGATCTCGTCCTCCGGCAGGCCCATCTCGTGGCCGATCGCCCCCGCGAGCTCGCTCACGCGCCGCTCGTGTCCCGAGGTGTAGGGATCGCGCAGCTCGACCATCGCCGACACCGCGTTGATGGTTCCCATCATCGCCTGCTCGAGCCGCTCGGTGTGGACCTTCCCCTGCTCCTCGGCCTTCTTGCGCTCGGTGATGTCCTGCAGCAGCCCGATCACTGCCGGCCGCCCGCCGAACAGCGAGCGCGAGCCATGCACGCCGACGTCGAACCAGGATCCGTCCTTGCGCTGGCCGCGGAAGCTGTACTGGATGCTCCCGGTCTCGCCCGCGATGCGTTTGCGCACGTTCTCCCCGACCAGCGCGCGGTCGGGCCCGGCGACCAGGTCGCGGAAGTCCATGCCGGCCAGCTCCTCGGCGCGGTAGCCGAACAGCTCGGCGAAGCGCGGGTTGACGTAGACGAAGCGGCCCTCCTGGACGATGTAGATGCCGGTGAGGTTCTGTTCCACCAGCCCGCGGTACTTGGCCTCGCTGTCCGCCAGCGCCGCCTCCGCCTCGTGGCGGCGCCGCTCGCGGTCGAGCGTCTGCAGCGCGAACGACACGTCGTCGCCCAGCTCGTTCAGCAGGGCCTGCACGTCGGGCGTGTAGAAGCCCTTCTTCGCCGAGTACAGGTTGATCGCGCCGACGCTCTCGGTCCCCAGGCTCAGGGGGACGGCCGCCGCGGACGCGATCCCGAACTCGAGGCAGAACTGGCGCCACGGCACGGTCGCGGGATCGCTGAACACGTCGTTGCAGAAGTACGCCGCGCCCGAGCGCGCGGCGATCCCCGTCGGGCCCTGGCCCTGCGGCGATGCCGGGTCGACGCTCACCAGCATGGCGGCGAGCGGTTTCGCCATGGAGTCGGTCCACGCCTCCGGCACGATGCGCCGCGTGGCGGGATCGACGAAGCCGATCCAGGCGCCGATCCATCCACCGTGCGCGGCGATCACCTTGCACACGGCCTGGCACAACTCGGCGCGCGATTTCGAGCGCACGATCGCCGAGTTGGTGCCGCTGAGGGTGACGTAGAGGAGATTGAGCCGCTGGATGCGCTTCTCGGCCTCCCTTTGCGCGGTGATGTCGCGGAAGTACCACACCCGTCCGTAATAGCGGCCGTCGGAACCGACGACCGGGGACGTATAGCGGTCGATGATGCTGCCGTCCTTGCACAGGATCTCTTCGCGCGCCTTTTCCTCCCGGTGCTCGTACAGCTTGAGGATGCGCGCCCGAAACGCCTCGGGATCGGCGGTCTTGTCGGTCACCCACTGCAGCAGCGGCGCGTCCTTGCCCGTGCGCAGGATGTCCGGCGGCACCTCCCAGAGCTCGAGGAACTTCTGGTTGTATGAAACGATGTGCGCGTTCTCGTCGACCAGCAGGATCCCGTCGAGCGAGGTCTCCTGCTGCGTCTTGAGCACGGTGGCCTGGAGCCGGATCTGGTCCTGCGTTCGCGTGTCTTCCGAGATGTCGCGCGCGTTGAGGATGATGCCGCCGACGGATGGATCGTCGATGGCGTTCTTCGCGATCGCGTCGAGCGCGACCCAGTGTCCGTCCTTGTGCAGGAAGCGCTGCTCCGCGACGTGCACCGATTCCCTGGCCTTCAGAACCCGTGCCAGCTCGGCGACGAAGATCTGCCTCTGGTCCGGGTGGATGAACTCGAGGTAGCTGCGCCCGACCAGCTCCTGCGGTGCGTAGCCACCGATCTGCTCGATCGACGGGCTCACGAACTTGATAGTACCGTCGCGGGCGACGATCGCCACCATGTCGCCGATATTCTCGATCACGCTGCTCGCCCATTGCTGGTGCGTGTGCGTCTCGCGGTCGATCAGGACCTTCGCCTCCAGCATGCGGTTGAATTCGCGCGCCAGATCGCGCAGCTCGGCGGGTCCGGCCGGATCGAGGCGAACGTTGCCGTCGCCGGCGGCCACCGCGCGCGCCGCCGCGCCGGCCTGACGGATCGGTCGCGAGATGCTGCGGCCGAAGAAGTATGCAATCAGCAGCGCGATCACCAGCAGCGAGGCTGCGAGCGCCGTGGCCGGCTCGGCCTTCTTCCACGCGGCGTCGACGATCATCGCCTTGCGCACGCCGGCGACCAGGACCCAGTCCGTGCCGGGAACCTTCGCCGCCGCCCTCAGGCGCACCATCCCGTCGACGCCCCGCATTTCGCCGACCCCGGGTATGCTGCGCCGGTTCGCCGCGGAGTCTTCGCGCGTGGCGACGCTCTTCCCCACCCATTTGTCGTGCTCGATCGAGCGCATCAGGAACCTGCCGTCGGCGCCGATCACCGACGCCGCGCGGCCCTCGGGCAGGTCGCCCAGATTCCGCCTGCGCAACTCGTCGAGATCGATCGGCAACACGAGCATGCCGACCCGCGTGCCCCTTTCGTCGCGCACCGGGAAGGTCAGCACGGTCACCCAGCGCCCGGTGTTGCGCCCGAGCCAGGCGTCGCTCGCGGTGAAGGTTCCGCGCTCCAGTGCCAGCGCGAACCACGGGCGTTGCGGCGGAACCACCGCCACCGCCTTGTCGAGGTGCGAGCACACCAGAGTGCCGTCGAGCCTGCGCAGCGCAAGCTGATCGACCAGCGGATCGAGCGCCGGAATGACGCTGAATGCCGGGCCGCACTGCGCCGGGTCCATCTTCCTGGCGCTCGGCATGGACGCGATCCGGGACAGGGTAAGCCTCGCGTCCCTGACATCCCTGCCGACCCTGCCCGCGTACTGATCGGCCAGACGCTGGAGATGGTCGCGCCCATCGTCGATCTCGGCTTTCAGGTACGCAAACAACAGGTAAATGAGAATCGCCACGACGGGCACCGCGAGGCCGAGAGCCAGCATGAGCAGCCGCGCACCGATGCCCATCGGAAGACGCAACCTGCTCGCACGACCAGCATGCTTCGGCATCTTCGACCTCAGCGAACGAACACCCGACTCCGAACGCCCGCGCCGCCCTGCGCGCGCTAAGGTAGCACGAGAAATGCCGCCGCCACAGACGACGCGTCGACAATCGCCAATAACGCTAGGCGATCGCGTCGAGCCCCGCGGTCGAGAGCCGGTAGCGGCGATCGCAGCTCGCGGCGGCGGCCTCCGAGTGCGTCACCAGGATCCCCGCCGCGCCATGCCGCTTCACCTGCTCGCGCAGCAGCGCCAGCACCTGGCGCGCATTGACCGGGTCGAGGTTGCCGGTCGGCTCGTCGGCGAGCACCAGCTTCGGGTCGCCGACCAGGGCGCGCGCGATGGCGACGCGCTGAAGCTCGCCGCCGGAGAGCTCGCGCGGCAGGCTTTGCTCGCGCCCGGCGAGGCCGACTGCGGCGACCAGGACGCGCGCGCGCCGCCCGATCTCGGCTTCGGGCACGCCGCGCAGCAGCAGCGGCAGCGCGACGTTGCGCTCGACGCTCAGCTGCGGCAGCACGTGGAAGGCCTGGAACACGAAGCCGAACCGGTCGCGCCTCAGGCGGGTCGCCGCGTCGTCGTCCAGCGCGCTGACGTCGGTGCCCTCGAACACGACCCGGCCACTATCCAGCGGCTCGAGGCCGGCGACGACGTTGAGCAGGGTCGACTTGCCGATGCCCGACTCGCCGATCACCGCGACGTACTCGCCCGCCGCGACCTCGAGCGACACGTCGTGCAGCACGATGCGCTCGCCGAAGCGCTTGCCGACGCGCTCGAGTTTCAGCATCAGACGCCCAGGTAGCGCCGGTGGACTTCGGGCCGGGATCGCAGCTCGGCCGCCGGCCCGTCGAACACGACCTCGCCTTTCACCAGGATCATGTTGCGGTCCGCGATCGCGTTCACCGCGGCGAAATTCTTGTCGACGATCACGGTCGCGATGCCCGACTCCGCCACCGCGCGCACGATGCGCCAGATCTCGTGCGCGATCTTGGGCGCCAGGCCCTCGGTCGCCTCGTCCAGGATCAGCAGCTCGGGATTGGTCAGCAGCGCGCGGCCGATGGTGAGCATCTGCTGCTCGCCGCCCGAGAGCTGCGCGCCGCCGTGGCCGAGCCGCTCGGCCAGGCGCGGGAAGGTCGCCAGAATGCGCTCGAGGGTCCAGTCGCGCCGCCCGTCCTCGCCCGCGCGCGCGGCCATCACCAGGTTCTCGCGCACGCTCAGGTTGGGGAAAATGCCGCGCCCCTCGGGCACGTAGGCGATGCCGCGCCGCGCGAGGCGATACGTCGGCGCGCCGGTCATGTCCTCGCCCTTGACCCGCACGCTGCCGGTTCGCGCCCCGACCAGCCCGAGGAGGGTCTTCAGCAGCGTGGTCTTGCCCATGCCGTTGCGCCCCATCAGGCCGAGCGCTTCGCCGCGCCGGACGCTGAAATCCACCCCGTGCAGGACGTGGCTCGCGCCGTAGTAAGTGTGCAGCCCGCGCGCTTCCACCAGCATCTCAGCCATTGTCTTCGTCGCCCCCGAGGTAGGCCTGCTGCACCTCGCGGCTGGCACGGATCTCGGGCGGCGGCCCGCTCGCGAGCACGGCGCCGTTCACCATCACCGTCAGCACGTCGGCCACCGCGAACACCGCGTCCATGTCGTGCTCCACCAGCAGGATCGCGTGCTCGTCCTTGAGCGCCCGGATCAGCGCCACCATGCGCCCGGATTCCTCCGCCCCCATGCCTGCGAGCGGCTCGTCCAGCAGCAGCACGCGCGGCGCGGTGGCGAGCGTCATCGCGATCTCGAGCTGGCGCTGCTCGCCGTGCGAAAGCGCCGCGGCGCGCGTGTCGCCGCGGTCGCCGAGCCCGGCGGCGGCGAGCGCGCGCGCGGCCGCCGCGTTGACCGCGTGGTAACGCTCGACGCGGCGGAAAAAGCGCATCGAGCTCGGCAGGCGCGACTGCGCCGCGAGGCGGCAATTCTCGAACGCGCTGAAACCGAGGAAGATGTTGGTCTTCTGGTAGCTGCGCCCGACGCCGCGCTGCGAGACCCGCTCGGGCGGCAGTCCGGTGACGTCCTCGCCGAACAGCTCGATGCGGCCGCTGCTCGGCGCGAGGTCGCCCGAGAGCATGTTGATGAGCGTGGTCTTGCCGGCACCGTTCGGCCCGATCACCGCGTGCACCGCGCCGCTGCGGCACTCGAGCGACACGCCCGACACGGCGGCCAGGCCGCCGAAGGAGCGGCTCAAGCCCTCGGTGCGCAGCGCCGCCTCAGCCATGGCCCGCTCCGCCGCCGCGCCGCCGCGCGAACATGCTGCCCAGGCCGCCGGGCAGGAACAGCACGACCGCGATGATGAAGCCGCCCAGCAGCAGCTGCCAGTACTTGGTCCAGATCGAGAACACGAGCTCGAGCAGCATCAGGGCGCCAGCGCCGAGCGCCGGGCCGGCGAGGGTTCCCATGCCGCCCAGGATCACCATCACCAGCGCCTCGCCCGAGCGGTGCCAGCCGAGCTGCTCGGGATTCATGATCCCGTCCTGAACCGCGGTCAGGTAGCCCGCCAGGCCGGCGAGCGCGCCGGCGAGCACGAAGCAGGCGAGCTTGTAGCGGAAAGTCGGAAAGCCGAGCGAACGCATGCGCGGCTCGTTGTCGCGGATGCCGATCAGCACCCGCCCGAACGCAGAGCGCAGCACCGTGCGCAGCAGGACATAGGTCGCCACGGTCAGCACCAGGGTCAGGTAGTAGCGGTGCAGCTGGTTGCCGAGATCGATCGGCCTCCAGCCGAACAGCGACATGGTGGGCTTGGCGTTGAGGTAGATGCCGTCCGAGCCGCCGAAGTATTCCGAGTCGCGGATGAAGAAATACGTCATCTGGGCGAAGGCGAGCGTGACCATGATGAAGTAGATCCCGCCCGTGCGCAGCACCAGCGCGCCGACCACCAGCGCGGCGAGCGCGGACACCAGCATCGCCCCGGGCAGCGACCACCACAGGCTCACCGCGGCATCGCCGCCCGCCAGCGCGAGCGCGTAGCCGGCGATGCCGTAGAACAGCGCGTGCCCCAGGCTCACCAGCCCGGTGGTGCCGACCAGCAGGTCGAGGCTCATGGCGAAGATCGCCATGATCATGATCTTGGTCGCGTACTGGATGTAGAAGCGCTCGCCTATCAGCGGGAACAGCAGCAGTCCGATCAGCATCAGGCCGAGCAGCAGACGCAATGCGCGCGGGGCTTCCATCACGCGCTCCCGAACAGCCCGCGCGGGCGCCACAGCAGCACCGCCGCCATCACCAGGTAGACCGTCATGCCGGCGATCTGCGGGAACACCACCTGGCCGAACACGTCGGCCAGCCCGATCAGCAGCGCCGCCACCAGCGCGCCCCGCACCGAGCCGATGCCGCCGATCACGATCACCACGAAGCAGATGATCAGTACCTGGTTGCCCATGCCGGGATAAACCGAGGCCACCGGCGCGGCGAGCATGCCGGCGAAGGCCGCGAGCGCGACGCCGAGCGCGAACACCAGCCGGTACAGCAGCCCGACATTGATGCCGAGCGCCTGCACCATGTCGCGGTTGACCGAGCCGGCGCGGATCATCATGCCCAGCCGCGTGCGCGCGATCAGCCAGTACATGCCGGCCGCCAGCAGCAGGCACACGCCCGACATCGCCAGCCGGTAGAACGGGTAGGACAGCGTGTCGGTGAGCCGGATCGAGAAGTTCAGCAGGGCCGGCACGGCGACCCCGTGCACGTCGTCGCCGAACAGGATCGAGCGCAGCTCCTCGAACACCAGGATCAGGCCGTAGGTGAGCAGCACCTGGTACAGGTGGTCGCGCCGGTACAGGTGCCGGATCAGCAGCCACTCGAGCGCGATCCCGAGCAGCACCGCGAGCGCGATGCCGACCGGCAAGGCGAGCCAGAAGCTGCCGAGCGCGCCCGCGAGGGAGAATGCGAGGTAGGCGCCCACCATATAGAAGCTGCCGTGGGCGAGGTTGATCACGCCCATGATGCCGAAGATGAGCGTCAGACCGCTGGCGATCAGGAACAGCAGCAGCCCGTACTGCACGCCGTTCAGCAGCTGGATCAGGAAGGTCGGAAAATCCATTTCAGCCAATAAAAAGCCGGCAGGAGCGCTGCCGGCTTTTCTCTGCGCAACCGCCCCGCAGGCCCGGGCGCGGTCAGGCCATCTTACATCCGGTCGCCGGGTCGGCGAGCGCCGCGTGCGCCACGCCCTGCACCGTGTTCTCCATCCCGACCACCTTGCGCAGGTAGATGTCCTGGATCGGGTTGTGCGCCTTCGACAGGGTGAACTTGCCGCGCGGGCTGTCGATCACGGCGCTTTCCATGGCGCCGATCATGGCCTTCTTCGCCATGACGTCGCCGTGCGCCGCCTCCAGGCCGATGCGCAGCAGCTGCGCCGCGTCATAGCCCTGCACCGCGTAGACGTCGGCCTCGCGCCCGGCGGCCTTGGCGTACATCTCGCGGAAGGCGAGGTTCTTGGGCAGGATCAGGCCGTCGCCGTAGTGCAGCGTCGTCTCGAGGCCCTGCGCCGCGTCGCCCTGCGCCTTGAGCGTGCCGTCGGTGAGGAAGCCCGAGCCGAACAGCGGAATGCGGTTGTGCAGCCCCGCCGCGGCGTAGTCCTTGACGAACTTGACCGCGCCGCCGCCGGCGAAGAACACGAACACCGCGTCGGGCTTGAGCGAGGCGATCTCGGTCAGCAGCGACTGGAACTCGACCTTCGGGAACGGCACCCACAGGTCCTTCACCACGGTGCCGCCGTGCGCGGTGAAGTTCTCGACGAAGCCGCCGATCGCCTCCTGTCCCGCGGCGTACTTCCAGGTCAGCGTCACCGCCTTCTTCATGCCGCGGTCGGCGAGCACCTTGCCCATGGGGAACGAGGGTTGCCAGTTGGAGAACGAGGTGCGGAACACGTTCGGCGCGCACAGCGCGCCGGTCACCACGCCGGCGCCGGCGTTGGCGTCGATCGTCAGCGTGCCCGATTCGCGCGTCACGCGCACCATCGCGACCGCGACGCCCGAATGCACCGGGCCGACGATCACGTCGACCTTCTCCAGGTTCACCAACCGGTTGGTGTTGTCGGTCGCCTTGGCGGGGTTGGCCTCGCTGTCGACCTGGACGTACTCGATCGCGCGCCCGCCGAGACTGCCGCCGTGCTCGTTCACGTGCAGCTTGAACGCGTCGGTGATCGCCGTCCCCAGCCGCGCGTAGGTCCCGGTGTAAGGCAGCAGGAAGCCGACCTTCACCTTCGACGGCTGCGCCATGATGTAAGGCGCGTGCAGGGTGCCGGCGGTCAGCGCCGCCGCTCCTGCCGCGGTCTTGAGAAATCTGCGGCGCGAACGCGCCGACATCGTTATGCTGTCTTTCATACCCCCCTCCTGGAGTGAGCAAGCGCAGGCCAGTTTATCGGAGAATCGATGCCAAGCCAGGCCCGCGCAACGCCCTTGCATTATGATGCAGAACTTGAACGCGGACGAACTCTCCACTGCGCTGCGCCACCTGGAACGGGGCGACTGGAACGCCGCGCACGGGATTGTGCAGCGCGACGAAGAAGGCGCCCTCGCCTGCTGGGCGCACGGAATCGTGCACCTGATGGAGGGAGACGCATCGAACGCGCGCTACTGGTACCGGCGCGCGGGGCGCCCGTTTCCGGCGCGGGCGCGGGTCGAGGCCGAGATCGAGGCGCTGCGCGCCGCGCTTCGTGCCCTGCACGAACCGACGAGGGCCAAGCGAAGCAAGCCTATTCCCAGGCGCGGTGACGGTGTTACAAAATAGCAAGTAACCTAGAGGAGGAGGCCAAGATGAGAAAGTCCGCATTGGCTGTACTGGCAGCGATCCTGGCGCCGCTCGCGGCGCATGCGCAAACCGCGCAGGACCTGGTCAACTCGGCGAAGAACACCGAGAGCGTCCTGACCTACGGCATGGGCTACGACCTGCAGCGCTACAGCACGCTGTTGCAGATCGATGCCAGCAACGTGCAGCACCTGGTCCCGGTCTGGAATTACAGTCTCAACGACAACCGCGGCGAGGAATCGCAGCCGCTGGTGATCGACGGCGTGATGTACCTCACGACGCACGATGCCACGATGGCGATCGACGCCTACACCGGGCGCCAGATCTGGAAGGCCAAGGTCGAGTATCCGCCTGCCACGCCGCGCGTCGCCTGCTGCGGCATCGTCAACCGCGGCCTCGCGGCATACGACGGCAAGCTGTTCCGCACCACGCTCGACGCTCACGTCGTCGCCTACGACATGAAGTCCGGCAAACAGCTCTGGAAGTCGAAAGCCATCGACTTCAAGGCAGGCTACTCGATGACCGTCGCGCCGCTGGTGGCCGACGGCGTCGTCATCACCGGCATATCCGGCGGCGAGTACGGCATCCGCGGCTTCCTCGACGGCTGGGATCCGCAGACCGGCAAGCACCTTTGGCGCCGCTACACCGTGCCGAGCCCGCGCGCGAAGGGCGGCGACACCTGGCCGGGCGACACATGGAAGCACGGCGGCGGCGCGACCTGGCTGACCGGGTCCTACGACCCCGAGCTGGATCTCGTGTACTGGGGCGTCGGCAATCCGGGCTCCTGGAACGCGCTGGTTCGCAAGGGCGACAACCTCTACACCAACAGCGTGATCGCGATCCGGCCGAAGACCGGGGAGATCGTCTGGCACTACCAGTTCACGCCCAACGACGCCTTCGACTACGACGGCGTGAACGAGCTGATCCTCGCCGACCTCAAGGTCAACGGCGAGGACCGCAAGGTGCTCATGCAAGCGAACCGCAACGGCTTCTTCTACGTCATCGACCGCGCCAACGGAAAGCTCCTTGCGGCCAATCCGTTCGTCAAGGTGACCTGGGCCGACGGCGTGGACATGCAGACCGGGCGCCCGATCAAGTCCGCGCTCACCGAGCAGATGTATGCCGGCAAGGAGGTCGAGATCTGGCCGTCGGCGTTCGGCGGCAAGAACTGGATGCCGATGTCGTACAACCCGCACACCGGGCTCGCCTACGCCAACACCCTCAACTTCGGCTGGACCTACCAGGCCCAGGTGCCGAAATACCGCGCCGGCGTGTTCTATTTCGGCGCCAAGTTCGCGTGGGCCTTCCCGAAAGGGCCGCGCGGCTACCTGAAGGCGATCGATCCGATGACCGGCAAATCCAAGTGGGAAATCGCGAGCGATTTGCCGAACTACTCGGGCACCCTCAGCACCGCGGGCGGCCTGGTCTTCACCGGCACCGAGACCGGCGCGTTCAAGGCCTACGACGCCGAGACGGGCAAGGAGCTGTGGCAATTCCAGACCGGCTCGGGGATCGTCGGCCAGCCGATCACCTGGTCGCACGACGGGCGCCAGTACGTCACCGTGACGAGCGGGATCGGCGGCGTGTACGCGCTCTTCTCGGGCGATGAGCGTCTCGCGCAGATCCCGCCGGGGGGCTCGGTGTGGACTTTCGCGCTACCCAGGCGGTGAGCGCGGCGCGCGCCGCCGCCGCGGGCCTGCTGGGTCTCGCCTTCGCGCTTCCCGCCCCGGCCCGGGCGGGAAACGCGGCCATGGTCTCCGACGGCAAGGCGCTGTTCAACCAGATGTGCGCCCACTGCCACGGCCTCGACATGGTCAACCCGGGCACGTCGGCGTTCGACCTGCGCAAGTTTCCGCACCGCGACGAAAAGCGCTTCCGCCACTCGGTCACTCACGGCAAGGGCGACATGCCGGCATGGGGAGACCTCCTCAAGCCGAGCGAGATCAGCGAGCTCTGGGCCTACGTGAAGAGCGGCGGCAGGCGATGACGCTGCGCGCGGCGCGCCTCGCCGCCGCGGCGCTGCTGCTCGGGGCAGGCGTCGCGGCGCACGCCGCCGCGACGCAGCCGCGCAGCCTGCGGGTCTGCCTGGACCGCAACAACGGCCTCAATTCGACGCAGCGCGGCCGCGACGCCGGCTCCGGCTTCGACCTCGCGATGTCCCGCGCAGTGGCCGAGCGCCTCGGGCGACGCCTCGTCGTGCGCTGGTTCAGCTACAACGAGGACCTCGATGCCGTTCCCGCGCGCGAGGTCAACGCCCTCCTTTCCGCGGGCGCGTGCGAGCTGGTCGGGGGCTACGCGCTCGCCGCCGACGCGCTGGGCAAGCCGAACGTATCCGCGGCGAGTCTTCCCGATGACGACGATGCAGCGCCGGGCGCGAAGCGCCATCGCCCGGTCGCGCTCGGCGTCCTCGCGCCGAGCCATGCCTACCGCCGCTCGCCGTTCACGGTGGTGCTCGGGCCGGGCGTCGGGAAGCAGCCGATCACCAGCCTGGGCGACCTGGCCGGCAAGAAGCTCGGTTGCGAGAACGACACCCTGAGCTGCGCCATTCTGATGCGCTATGCCGGCGGCGGGCTTGCGTCCCAGGTGGCCCACGTCCTGCCGGGCGCGGGAATCCTCCGCCAGCTGCAGGCCGGCGCCTATCAGGCGGTGCTGGTGGAGCTCAGCCGGCTCGACGCCTACCGCGCCGCGCACCCGCACAGCGGGCTTCAGGCCACCGGCTATTACCACTCGCTCGCGTTCAACATCGGCTTCGTCGCGCTCGCGCGCGAGTCGGGCCTGCTGCGCAAAGTGAACGCGGCGCTCGACCGGATGCTCGCCGCAGGCGAGGTCGAGGCGCTCGCGCAGCGCGCGCGCCTGACCTACGTGGCGCCGCGCGCGCCGCTCGTCGCAAGCGAGGTCACGCCCGCCGCGCTGCTGGGTGACTAGCGCCGCGCGCGCTCCACCTTCGACATGAATTCCGGCGCGGTCTCGCGCAGCCGCTCGTCGCTCATGCGCCCGCTGCGCATCATGTAGTCGTAGGCGAGCCTCACCGGCTCGAGCGCCAGCTTGGACGGGAAATCCTCGTACCAGAACGAGCTCAGGCTGGCTGCGTGGAGCAGCTTCTCGGCCACCGGGCGGCGCGCGCGCTCGAAGGCCGCGAGCGCCGCGGGCACGTCCTCACCCGCCTCGGCGAATGCGCGCTCGAGCGCGATCGCGTCCTCGAACGCGAGCCGCGTTCCCGATCCGATCGAGAAGTGCACCGTGTGCAGCGCGTCGCCGATCAGCACCGTATTGCCCGCGCTCCAGCGGCGGCAGGCGAGCAGCGGGAACTGGCGCCAGATCGACCTGTTGGACCGCAGCGGCTCGCCCCCCAGGTCGGCGGCGAACACCCGCTCGCAGTAGGCGCGCGATTCGGCGTCGGACATGCGGTCGAGCCCGGCGCGGCGCCAGGTGCCCGCGTCGCACTCGACGATGAAGGTGCTCATGTCGGGCGCGTAGCGGTAGTGATGCGCGACGAAGGCGCCGTCGCCGTTCTCGCGGAAGGTGAGCGTCAGACAGTCGAAGCGCTGCGGGGTCCCGTACCAGGCGAACTTGTTGGTCAGCTGGCGCACGTGCGGGGCGAACTCGCGCTCGCGCACGCGCCGCACGGTCGAATTCACGCCGTCCGCGCCGACCACCAGGTCGGCGCCGGCGAGCGGCTCGAGCGAGTCGACTCTTTGGCCGTGCGCGACGCTCACCCCGGCATCGGCGCACTGCGACAGCAGCAGTCGGTTGAGCGCCAGGCGCGAGACGGCGGAGAAGCCGTTGCCGTCGATGTCGATCCGCTCGCCGCGGTGCGCGATGCGCTGCATCGGCCAGCGCTCCATGCGCGCGCCGAGCTCGCGGTGCAGCTCGGGCGCGTCGCGCTCGAGGAACGCGAGCGCCCCCTGCGAGAACACCACCCCGAAGCCGAAGCTGGCATCGGGCGGGTTCTGTTCCAGGACTTCCATCTGCCACTCGGGAAAGCGGCGCTTGGCGAGCAGGGCGTAGAGCAGCCCGGCGGGCCCCGCGCCGACGACGGCGACGCGCATGTGCGTACTGTAAAGTAAACGCGTGCGATCCAGGAAATGCTAATGCCGGCGCAGGCCCTCGCGGCGCTGGCCGCCGGGGCGGCGGGAGCGCTCGTCTTCAGCGTCGCGCACATGCCGGTGCCGTGGCTGCTGGGCTCGATCGCCGGCGCGGCGCTCGCCGCGATGCTCGGCGCGCGCGTCCGCACGCCGCGCTGGCTGCGCGACCCGGTGCTCGCGGTGCTGGGCCTCATGATCGGCTCGACGCTGCACGGCGGCGAAGCCGGCCTGTACGCGCGCTGGCCGCTCACGCTCGCGGCGGTCGCGGCCTACGTGGTGGTGGTGACCGCGACGCTGTACTGGTTCCTGCGCCGATTCGCCGGCTTCGATGCCGTGACGGCGTACTTCTCCGCCGCGCCTGGCGGGTTCATGGCGATGACGGTGATCGGCGGCGCGCTCGGCGGCCGGGAGCGCAACATCGTGCTCGCGCACTCGGTGCGCCTGGTGCTCGTGGTGTTCACGCTCGTGACCGCCTACCACGTCGCGCTCGGCGCCGGGCCGGCGCGCTGGGTGCCGCTCGGCGCGCTCGGCGCGCGCGAGGCCGCGCTGCTCGTGCTGCTGGGCGGCGGCGGCTGGTGGCTCGCGCGCCTGGCGCGCCTGCCCGCCGCGGCGATGCTCGGGCCGATGCTGGCGATGGCGGCGGCGAGCCTCGCCGGCGTCGCCCGCGCGCCGCTGCCGACCGCGCCGCTGCTGTTCGCCGAGCTGGTTCTCGGCAGCGGCATCGGCGCACAGTTCAGCGGCATCGGCCCGCGCGAGCTGCTGCGCAGCGGGCTGATCGCGCTGCTCTCCACTGTCTACATGCTGGCGCTATCGCTGCTTTTCGCCTGGACCCTGGCGCCGCTGACCGGCGTCGCGTTCCCGGCGCTGTTGCTTGCGCTCTCTCCGGGCGGGATGTCCGGCGTGTCGCTGGTCGCGCTCGCGCTCGGCGTCGAGCCGGCCTTCGTCACCGTGCATAACGTGTTCCGCGTGTTCCTGATCCTGCTCGCCGGACCGCTCGTATTTCGCTGGGCGCGGCGGCCGGCAGTACCGCTCGATTGAGTACATTTTGTTGTTTTTCGTGCTTCCATTAGCTCATAATCCAACAAACTTCGACGGAATCCGAACATTGAAGACCGTCAATGCACGCCAGCAGGAGCTGCTCACCCAGGTGCAACGCGAGGGCTTCGCATCGGTCGAAGCCCTGGCGAAGCATTTCGAGGTCACCCATCAGACCATCCGGCGCGACATCAACCATCTTTCCGATCTCAAGCTCCTGAAGCGCTACCACGGCGGCGCCGGCCTTCCGTCCAGCATCGAGAACTTCGCCTATATCACGCGCCAGACGCTGTTCATCGAGGAAAAGCGCCGCATCGCCAAGCTGACCGCCCAGCACATCCCGGACAATTCTTCGCTGTTCATCGATCTCGGCACCACCACCGAGGAGGTCGCCAAGGCCCTGCAGCGCCACAAGGGCCTGCGCGTCATCACCAACAACCTGAACGTCGCCGCCGTGATGTGCGCCAATCCCGATTTCGAGGTGATCGTCACCGGCGGCGTGGTGCGCTCGCGCGATCGCGGGGTCATCGGCGAGGCGACGATCGACTTCATCCACCAGTTCAGGGTCGATTTCGGCGTCATCGGCATCTCCGGCATCGAATCCGACGGCACGCTGCGCGATTTCGACTACCACGAGGTGCGCGTCGCCGAGGCGATCATCGCTCACTCGCGCAAGGTCTTCCTGGTGGCCGACCATTCCAAGTTCGGCCGCCGCGCCCTGGTGCGGCTGGCGCACGTGTCGCAGATCGCGGCGCTGTTCACCGATCGCCCGATCGCCGCCGAGATGGCGACCGTGTTCGCCGACGCGAAAACCGTCGTGCACGTCGCCGAATAGCTAAAACAAAGCTTTTTTTCAATAAACAACGATTTGCGCCAACATTTGAATCGTATATGTTCGTTTCCGACCATCTCGCGTTTGCTTTCGAACATTCATGTGCTATCTTCCCCCTCGCTCGGCGCACAGGGTCCGAGCGGCGGAGGAGGAACCGCACATGGGGGACGAGGGGTCTGCTTACGACCTCCTGGTCATCGGGGGAGGCGTCAACGGGGCAGGCATCGCGCGCGACGCGGTCGGGCGCGGACTGTCGGTGTTGCTTTGCGAACAGGACGATCTCGCGGCCCACACCTCCTCCGCCAGCACCAAGCTGATCCACGGCGGACTGCGCTACCTCGAGCACTACGAATTCAGCCTGGTGCGCAAGGCGCTGCAGGAGCGCGAGGTGCTGCTGCGCGCCGCGCCGCACCTGATCGCGCCGCTGCGCTTCGTGATGCCGCACGTCGGCAGCTTGCGGCCCGCCTGGATGATGCGCATCGGACTGTTCCTCTACGACCACCTTGGCAGGCGCGAGCTGCTCCCCGGCTCCGAATCGATCGACCTGCGCAGCCATCCCGCCGGCGCGCCGCTCAAGCCGCGCGCGAAGAAGGGCTACGCCTATTCCGACGGCTGGGTGGACGACGCGCGGCTGGTGGTGCTGAACGCGCTCGACGCCGCCGAACGCGGCGCCCGCATCCTGACGCGCACCCGCGTCGCATCGGCCGAGCGCGGCGCCGACCTGTGGCGGGCGACGCTGCGCTCGGGCCAGGGCGACGCGCAGCGCTCGGTCAGGGCGCGCTGCATCGTCAACGCGACGGGGCCCTGGGTGACCGAGGTGCTGCGCGGCGCGCTGCGCATCGAGCCAAGGCGCCACTTGCGCGCCGCCAAGGGCAGCCACATCGTGGTGCCCAGGCTTTTCGACCACGACTGCGCCTACACCCTGCAGAACGAGGACAAGCGCGTCGTGTTCGCGATCCCCTACCAGTCGGACTACACGCTGATCGGCACGACCGACGTCGAGTACCGCGACGATCCGAGGAACGTCGCGATCTCGGACGACGAGGTCGCCTACCTGTGCGCGGCGGTCAACGCCTTCTTCGTGCGCCAGGTGGCGCCCGCGGACGTGGTGTGGAGCTACTCCGGGGTGCGGCCGCTGCTAGACGACGAGACCGACGACCTGTCGGCGGTGACGCGCGACTACGAGCTCGAGCTCGACGCCGGCGAGGGCAAGGCGCCGCTGCTGTCGGTGTTCGGAGGCAAGCTCACCACCTACCGTCGCCTCGCCGAGGAGGCGCTCGCGCTGCTGCAAGGGCCGCTCGGCATCACCGGGCCGGCCTGGACCGCGGGCGTTCCGCTGCCCGGCGGCGACATCCCGGGAGCCGATTTCGAGCGCTTCCTCGCCCGGCTCGCGCGGCGCCACCCGTGGCTGCCGCCTGAGCTCGCGCGACGCTACGCGCGCGCCTACGGCACGCGCGCCGAGCGGCTGCTCGGCGGCGCGAGCGGCCTCGCCGACCTCGGCGCGCCGATCGGCGACGGCCTGTACGAGCTCGAGCTGCGCTACCTGGCCCAGTACGAGTGGGCGTGCACCGCCGACGACGTGCTCTGGCGCCGCTCGAAGCTGGGGCTGCGCGCCTCGCCCGACACGCGCCGGCGGCTGGGTGAATGGCTGGCGGCGAACGGTCGCGCGTCGCAGTTCGAGCGGGAGCTGCAATGCGCCTGACCCTGCAGAACGTGTGCAAGGTCGTGGCCGGCGAGACCCAGCTGTACGGCATCGACCTGGACCTCGAGCCGGGGTCCTTCAGCGTGCTGCTCGGCCCGACCCAGGCGGGCAAGACCTCGCTGCTGCGGTTGATGGCGGGGCTGGACCGCCCGAGCGCGGGGCGAATTCTAGAGGACGGCAACGACATCACCGGCGTCGACGTGCGCAAGCGCAACGTGGCGATGGTCTACCAGGAGTTCGTCAATTATCCCTCCTTCACCGTCTACAAGAACATCGCCGCGCCGCTGCGCCTGGCGAAGCGCCTGAGCGCGCAGGGAATCGACGCCAAGGTGAGGGCGACGGCGGAAATGCTCCGCATCGAGAGCCTGCTGGACCGATTGCCGGCGGAGCTCTCCGGCGGCCAGCAGCAGCGCGTCGCGCTCGCGCGCGCACTGGTCAAGGACGCGCCGCTGCTGCTGCTCGACGAGCCGCTGGTGAACCTCGACTACAAGCTGCGCGAGGAGCTGCGCAGCGAGATGCGCCAGATCCTCAACCGCGGCATGACGACCGTCGTGTACGCCACGACCGAGCCCACCGAAGGCCTGCTGTTCGGCGGCAAGACCGGCGTGCTGGACGCGGGGCGCCTGCTGCAGTACGGGCCGGGGCTGGAGGTGTACCACCGCCCCGCGACGCTCAGGGTAAGCGAAGTCTTCAGCGACCCGCCAATCAACCTGGTGCGCGCGAGCATCGGGCCGGACGGCTGCCGGCTGTCGCCCAGCGTCGCATTCCCGCTCCCCGAGCACATGCGCTCGCTCGTCCCCGGCGACTACCGCGTGGGCGTGCGCGCGAACCAGATCGACGTGGTGGACCGCGCGGGAAGCGCCGGCGTGGTGCGCGCGACCGTGGAGCTCGCCGAGATCAACGGCTCGGAGACCTTCATCCATGCCCGGCACGGCGACTTCACGATGATCGCGCTGCTCGAGGGAGTGCGCGAATTCGCGCTCGGCGATCCGGTCAGCCTGCATTTCGATCCGAGCCAGCTGTTCGTGTTCGACGGCGCCGGACGGCTCGCCGCCGGCCCGGCGCGCGGCGCAGCGGGAGCGGGCTGATGGCGCGCATCGAGCTCAAGGGCGTCGCCCACAGCTACAAGCCGTCGCCGGCGGCGCCCGACGACTATGCCCTGCGCTCGTCGGACCTGGTGTGGGAGGACGGCGGCGCCTACGCTCTGCTCGGTCCCTCCGGCTCGGGCAAGACGACCCTGCTGAACATCATCTCCGGGCTGGTGCGCCCGAGCGAGGGCAGGATCCTGTTCAACGGCGAAGACGTCACCGGCCTGTCGACCGCGCAGCGGAACATCGCGCAGGTTTTCCAGTTCCCGGTGATCTACGACACCATGACGGTGTTCGACAATCTCGCCTTCCCGCTGCGCAACCGGAAGGTCCCCGAAGTCGAGGTCCGCGCGCGGGTGGAGAACGTGGCGGAGCTGCTCGACCTCGCGCACGACCTGAGGAAGCGGGCGAGCGGCCTGGCGGCGGACGCCAAGCAGAAGATCTCCCTCGGCCGCGGGCTGGTTCGCAGCGACGTCGCGGCGATCCTGTTCGACGAGCCGCTCACCGTGATCGACCCGCATGTCAAATGGATGCTGCGCCTGAAGCTCAAGCAGATCCACAAGGAGTTCAAGCTCACATTGATCTACGTGACCCACGACCAGGCCGAGGCGCTCACGATCGCGGATCGAGTGATGGTTCTGTCCGAGGGTCGCGTGGTTCAGGTGGGCAGTCCGACCGACCTGTTCGAGAATCCGGCCCACGCCTTCGTCGGGCACTTCATCGGCAGCCCGGGCATGAACCTGCTTCCCTGCGAGCTCGAGGGCAGCGGAGTGCGCGTCGACGCCCACTCCATTGCGCTCGAGCCCGCCTACGTTGAGCGGGCGCGCCGGGCGGGCGGCGAGCTCAAGCTGGGCATCCGCCCCGAGTTCATCCGCTACCAGCCACACGCCACGGCCGGCTACATGCCTGCCGAAGTCACCGCGATAGAGGATCTGGGCAACTACAAGATCGCGACGGCGCGACTGGGAAACCATCTGGTGAAGGTGAAAGTGAGCGAGAGCACGGGCATCGCGACCGGATCGGGCTGGCTCTCGTTCCCGCCGGAGTGGACGCGCCTGTACGCCAATGACGACGTAGTGAGATAAGGGGGAACGCGGTGCAGAAGACGATCAACAACCGGGCCTGGCTTCTCGTCCTGCCCGTCGTGCTGCTCGTTGCGTTCAACGCGATCATCCCGCTGATGACCGTGGTGAACTACTCGGTGCAGGACGTCTTCGACGCCACTCACAGGGCGTTCGTCGGCGCGGACTGGTACCGGGAAATGCTGCACAACTCGCGCCTGCACAACGCGCTGTGGCGCCAGTTCGTTTTTTCCGGACTGGTGTTGCTGATCGAAATCCCGCTGGGCGTGGCGATTGCCCTCACGATGCCGAAAAAGGGCGGCTGGGCGACCTCGCTGACGCTGGTCCTGATCGCCCTCCCCCTGCTCATCCCCTGGAACGTCATCGGGACCATCTGGGTCGTGTTCCTGCGGCCGGACATCGGCTTGCTCGGTCACTTCATCGTCCACACCCTCGGTATCCCGTTCGACTATCCGACGGTGCCGATCGAAGCCTGGATTTCGGTCATGCTGATGGAGGTCTGGCACTGGACGCCGCTGGTGGCGCTGCTGGCGTACGCGGGCTTGCGCGCGATTCCCGACGCGTACTACCAGGCCGCGCACATCGACGGCGCGTCGGCCTGGGCGGTGTTCCGCTACATCCAGCTTCCCAAGATGCGCGGCGTGCTGACCATCGCAGTGCTGCTGCGCTTCATGGACAGTTTCCTGATCTACACCGAGCCGTTCGTGCTGACCGGCGGCGGACCCGGCGACTCGACGACTTTCCTGTCGATCTACCTGGTCAAGATCGCGGTCGGCGAGTTCGACGTCGGAAAGGCGGGAGCCTTCTCGATCATCTATTTCATGATCGTGCTGGCGTTCAGTTACGTCTTCTATCAGGTCCTGCAGCGCGTCGGCACGGGAGAAAGCAAATGAGACTGCGCACTCGTGACGCTGGCCTGATCGTCTACCTCGTCGTGCTGCTGCTGCCGATCTACTGGATGCTGAGCATGTCGCTGCGCGATAACAACGACATCATGTCCCACCTGGCGTTCTATCCGCACCGACCGACGCTCCACAACTACGTCGAGATCTTCACTGACCCGTCGTGGTACATGGGGTACGTCAATTCGTTCGCCTACGTCGGCATGAACACCGTCATTTGCCTGGTCGTGGCGCTGCCCGCGGCGTACGCCTTCTCGCGCTACCGGTTCCTCGGCGACAAGCACCTGTTCTTCTGGCTGCTGACCAATCGCATGGCCCCGGCGGCGGTGTTCCTGCTGCCGATGTTCCAGCTTTATTCGGCCCTGGGCCTGATCGACACCCGCATCGCGGTGGCGCTCGCCCACACCCTGTTCAACGTGCCGCTCGCGGTCTGGATCCTGGAGGGCTTCATGTCGGGCGTGCCGAAGGAAATCGACGAGACCGCGTTCATCGACGGCTACTCGCTGCCGCGCTTCTTCCTGACCGTGTTCATCCCCCTGATCCGCGCCGGCGTGGGCGTGACCGCGTTCTTCTGCTTCATGTTTTCCTGGGTCGAGCTGCTGTTCGCGCGCACGCTCACCATCACCGCGGCGAAGCCGATCGCGGCGGTCATGACGCGCACCGTCAGCGCCTCCGGGCTCGACTGGGGCCTGCTGTCCGCGGCCGGCATCCTGACCATCGTCCCCGGAGCGCTGGTGATCTATTTCGTGCGCAATTACATCGCCAAGGGCTTCGCCCTCGGCAGGGTCTGAGGGAGGGACGACGCCATGGGCCTGGGATGGATGGTCTGGACCGAACCCACCGCGATCTTCTTCGTGGTGATCGCGCTGATTCTGGTCACGATGACGGTGTGGCAGGTGCTGGCGCCGAGCCCGGAGCGGCGGGGATTCCTGCCGATCCCGACCACGCCCGGCGACCGGCTGTTCGTCGGCCTGCTGGTCAGCGGTTACGTGCACCTGGCCTGGCTCGGGCTGACGCACGCGAGCCTCTGGATCGCGCTCGGGATTTCGCTCATCTGGATGGGGCTAGTCATGCGCTGGGGCTGAGCGCACAAGGACATGCATCAAGCAGCGTCGTTCGGTGTAAGGCCTTCGCACCGACGGCGCGTGCCGGGAAACCGGCTCGATATCGGAGGCCACCATGGAGAAGCGGACATGAAAACAACGGCAAGCAGGAGGAAGTTGCGAGGCATCGCCTTGAGCTGCGTCGCCGCGTCCCTGCTGGCGGCCTTCGCGGCCCCGGCAAGCGCGGACGTGGCGGCGGCCAAGAAGTGGATCGACGATGAGTTCCAGCCTTCGGTCATTAGCAAGGCCGATCAGCTCAAGGAGCTGGAATGGTTCATCAAGGCGGCCGAGCCCTACAAGGGCATGACCATCAAGGTGGTTTCCGAATCGATCCCGACCCACGCCTACGAATCGAAGGTGCTCACCAAGGCCTTCGAGGAGATCACGGGCATCAAGGTCGTGCACGACGTGATCCAGGAGGGCGACGTCGTCGAGAAGCTGCAGACGCAGGTGCAGACCGGCAGGCCGATTTACGACGCCTACATCAACGACGACGACTTCATCGGCTTCCACGCGCGCTACCCGTACACGCGCAACCTGACGAAGTGGATGGCGGACGAAGGCAAGGACGTGACCGATCCGTACTTCGATCTGCAGGACTTCGTCGGCCTGGCCGATGCGACCGGACTGAAGTCGCGCGGGTTCGACGGCAGCCTGTGGCAGCTGCCGGACCAGTCCTTCATCAACGTGTACTGGTTCCGCGAGGACTGGTTCGAGCGGCCCGACCTGAAGAAGAGATTCAAGAAGAAGTACGGCTACGAGCTCGGCGTGCCGGTGAACTGGTCGGCCTACGAGGACATCGCCGAATTCTTCACCAACGACGTGAAGCAGATCGACGGCAAGGCGATCTTCGGCCACATGGACTACGGCAAAAAGGCGCCCGACCTCGGCTGGCGCTTCACCGACGACTGGCTCGGCATGGCGGGCGAAGGAGACGTGGGCGTTCCGAACGGCTACCCGATCGACGAGTGGGGCATTCGCATGGACGGCTGCCGTCCGGTGGGCTCCAGCGTGAGCCGCGGCGGTGCCGCCAACGGCCCGGCCGCCCAGTTCGCGCTGCGCAAGTACATGGAGTGGCTGCGCAAGTACGCGCCCCCGGGTGCGCTCGGCATGGACTTCTACCAGTCCCTGCCCAGCCTCGCCAGGGGCAACGTCGCGCAGCAGATCTTCTGGTACTCCGCGTTCACCGCCAGCATGGTCGAGCCGCACAGCAAGGGCAACAACACGGTCGACGCGAACGACAAGCCGCTGTGGCGCATGGCTCCGACGCCCCACGGCCCGTACTGGAAGCCCGGCATGAAGGCGGGTTACCGGGACGAGGGTTCGTGGACGCTGCTGAAGAACGTCCCGCTGGAGCGCACCAAGGCAGCGTGGCTCTACGCGCAGTTCGTCACCTCGAAGGTCGTGGACCTGAAGAAGTCCCACGTCGGGCTGACGTTCATCCGCAAGAGCACGATCCACGATGCGTCGTTCGACGATCCCAAGGGCGACAAGTGGGGCGGGCTGATCCAGTTCTTCCGCGGCCCCGGCATCAAGTACTGGACCCCGACCGGACTGAACGTTCCGGATTACGCCAAGCTGGCGCAACTCTGGTGGCAGAACATCGGCGAAGCGGTCGCCGGCGAGGTCACCCCCGAGCAGGCGCTGAACAACCTGGCCGAAGCCCAGGACGAGGTCATGGCGCGCATCGAGAAGTCCGGCTTGCAGGGCGCGTGCGGTCCCAAGCTCAACCCGAAATCGGATCCGGCCAAGTGGCTGTCCGACAAGCACGCGCCGTGGAAGAAGCTCGCGAACGAGAAACCGAAGGGCATCACCATGCCGTACAAGAAGATCATGGATGAAATGCTGAAGGGGCGGCTGCCGCTGTAGGCCAGCCTGCTTGCGAAGGTCGCCGGCTCCTCCGGGAGCCGGCGGCGCGCGGCTCCACCCGCGCCCTCGCGTGGACGCGGGATTTCGGTATCGCACTTTGGATCGGGATGCAGAACAAGTCTCCTCCTCATTGTTATCATCCATCGATCCCGCCCGACGAGCAGGTCCCGTCGGGCTTTTTTATTTCATTGATAGGACTTTGACGCCGATTACTCGGCGCAGACCCTCGGCAAGATCTCGCCCAGCGCGCCGCTGAGCACGGCGTCGGCGATGCCGTCGAAGGGTGTCGGCTGGGCGTTCACGATGACGACCCGCGCCCCCGCGGCCTTGGCCGCCGGCACCGCGCCGGCGACCGGGTAGACCTGGAGGCTGGAGCCGACCGCGAGCAGCAGGTCGGCCTCTTCCGCCGCCCGCATCGCGCGCGCGATCACCTCGGGCACGAGCTGCTGGCCGAAGGAGATCGTGTCGCTCTTGAGGATTCCGCCGCAGGCCTCGCAGGCCGGGTCCTCCTCGCCCGCGCGCACGCGCTCGAGCACCGGCTGCATCGGGCCCTTCCAGCCGCAGCCCCAGCAGGTCACGTGGTGGATCGTGCCGTGCACCTCGATCACGCACCCGGGCGAGTTGCCAGCCTTCTGGTGCAGGCCGTCGATGTTCTGCGTGATCAGCGCGTGCAGCTTGCCGCGCCGCTCGAGCGCCGCGAGCGCGAGGTGGCCGGCGTTCGGGCGCGCGCTCCAGGCCGGCGATTCCAGGCGGCCGCGCCAGGAGGCCTTGCGCACGTCGCGGTCGGCAAGGTAGTGCTGCAGCGTCGAGAGCTTCTCGGCGGCCGGATTCTTCGTCCACACCCCGTTCGGCCCGCGGAAATCGGGAATGCCCGAATCGGTCGAGATGCCCGCCCCGGTGAGCGCGACGATCCTGCGCGCCGCGCCGACCCAGCCGCGCGCGGCCTCGAGCTGATCGCTTTCGTCCATGGGCGCAACTCTACCCGGTAGACGAATCCCCGCGCCGCGAACACAATCCCGCTGCACCCAACCCGTCCGGGAGACCGTCAATGACCGCCGCGCGCCATGCCGCCCTGCTCGCCTCTTTGTTCCTGTTCGCCGCCGCGACCGCGTCCGCCTCCCCGCTCGACGTCAGGCTCGGCCTGTGGGAGAACGGCGTCACGACCGAATCGAGCGGCATGCCGCCGATAGACACCAGCAGCCTCAGCCCCGAGCAGAAGGCCCGCATCGAGGCGCTCATCAAGCGGCGGCAGGCCCAGGGCCCGCGCACCCGGACGGTGAAATCGTGCATGACCAAGGAGAAGCTCGCCCGGGAGCCGTTCTCCGGCATGGAGGATTCAAGCGCCAAGTGCACGACGCACATGGTCTCGCAGTCGCGCACGCGGTGGGAGGGAAAGACGGTGTGCACCCGCGGCGCGCGCACGACCGAAATCGAAATGAACGTGACGGCCGAATCGAGAGAGCGCGTCAAGGGCACGTCGACGGTGAAGATAAGCGACGGGCGCCATACGCTGATCAGTCACGGCAGCTATTCGGCCAAGTGGCTCGGGCCCGACTGCGGGAAGCTGAAGTGATGCAAGTGGAGCGCGGGAGCGCTGGCCCCTAGCGCGCGAAGTTCAGCGCCAGCCCGGGCCGCGGCCAGTCGAGCGCGGCGAGGCGGCCCGACATGCTGAGCGTGACGTAAGCGGTGCGCAGGCCCGCGCCGCCGAAGCAGATGTTGGTGGTGTAGTCGTCCGGCATCGGCAGGTGCTCGACGCGGCGTCCGTCGGGCGAGATCACCGTGATGCCGCCATTGAACAGCGTCGCGACGCAGACGTTGCCCTCCGCGTCGACCGCGAGCGAATCGAACAGCTGGAAGCCGGGAAGTCCCGCGACCAGTTCGCCGCCGTTGGGCGACGGGTAGCGGCGGCGCTTGACCACGCCAGGCGACTCGAGGTCGAACGCCCACAGCCGCCCGCTATGGGTCTCGGCGACGTACAGGCGCGTCTCGTCGGGCGAAAGGCCGATGCCGTTCGGGGTCAGCAGCGGGTAGATCACCTCCTCGATCGCGCTGCCGTCGGCGCGCGCGTAATACACCCCGCCGCGGTCCATGTCGCGCGCGCGCGCCTTGCCCAGGTCGCTGAACCACATCCCGCCCGCGCGGTCGAAGACGATGTCGTTCGGACCCTTGAGCGGACCGTTCGGGCCGGCGTCGTAGAGCACGCGCGCGGCGCCGGTCGCGAGGTCGACGCGCTCGATTCGCCCGCCGCGGTAGTCGTCGGCCTGCGCCAGCGGGCGCAGGCCGTGCCGGTCCTCGTGCCAGCGGAAGCCGCCGTTGTTGCACACGTAGACCGCGCCGTCGGGCCCGAGCGCGGCGCCGTTCGGCCCGCCGCCCAGCTCGGCGATCACCTCGACCCGACCGTCCGGATCCACGCGCGAGAGCGTGCCGCGCGCGACCTCGACCAGCACCACGCTGCCGTCGGCCAGCGCGACCGGGCCTTCCGGAAAGCGCAGCCCGCGCGCCAGCACGCGAAGATTCATGTCAGGAACTCGTGTCATGCTGCAGCGCAATCCCTGGTCGACGATAACAGGGCCGCACGTTTACTGCAAAAACCCTGCTCGCGTATGATTTCGCTCAAGCGCAGGAGCGCAACGCCCACCCAGCGAGGACCCGATGACGACGTGGATGCCCAAAATGCTTGCCATGCTGAGCTTCGCCGCCGCGTTCTCGGCGCAGGCGGCGACTTTCGTCGAGCGCATGGAATCGAATCACAGGTTCGTCGGCGGGATGGAAATCTACGTCGGCGTGGTAGACGCGGCGCGGATTCGCGCGGTCGCGATGCGCGGCCAGGCGGAACGCGCGTCGCGGATCGCGGTCCCGGCGGGCGAAGACTATTACCGGGTCGACGTTTCGCTGTTGGACGGGAAAAGCGGCGACGCGATCCGCGACGCACGGGTCGAGGCGCAGGTCGAGGAAGTCGGCTTCGACGGTGTGACGAAGTCGCTGTGGCCGACGGTGATCGGTGATCGCGCGGGCTTCGCGAATTATTTTCGCATGCCGGTGATCGATACCTACTGGATCATGGTGACGGTCACGCGGCCCGGCGCGCGCCCGGCGCATGCGACCTTCGAGTATAGACAGACCTATTGATCGGGACGCGGGGCGCGCCCGGTTGCCTCGCCGCCGCGCGAGCGTCTACACTGGGACCCGTGCCGGGAGCGTGGGCCGGCCGTCCAACGCCATCAGGAGGTAATG
>CAWHUZ010000027.1:0-56092 GCA_963832685.1 uncultured beta proteobacterium | reverse complement strand
GCGTGCTTCTGCGCCGGCTGCTTTCCGCGCGTTTCTGCGCTACTTTGGTGCGAAGGGTGGGACTCGAACCCACAAGCGTTTCCGCGCTGGAACCTAAATCCAGTGCGTCTACCAATTCCGCCACCTTCGCCACGCGCTGATGCCGCACAAGCGCTCCATTATACTGTGGAAAATGTGCCGGCTTCGCCGCCCGCGGCGCGTTTTCCCTTTAAGAATCAACCGGTGTCCATCGACCACTACGAGAACTTCCCGGTCGCGTCGCTGCTGCTGCCCGCGGCCGAGCGCCGGCCCATCGGCGTGATCTACCGCTTCGCGCGCAGCGCCGACGACTTCGCCGACGAGGGCGATGCCGCGCCGGCCGAGCGCCTTGCGCGCCTGGACGCCTACCGCGCCGGGCTGCGGCGCATCGCGCGCGGCGAGGATCCCGGCGAGCCGGTGCTGCGCGACGTCGCGCGCCTCGCGCGCGAGCGCGGCCTTCCGCTCGAGCCGCTGCACGACCTGCTGGACGCCTTCTCGCAGGACGTGGTCAAGCAGCGCTACGCCAACTTCACCGAGCTGCTCGAGTACTGCCGGCGCTCGGCCAATCCGGTCGGCCGCCTGCTGCTGCACCTGTTCGGCGCCGCGACGCCCGAGAACCTGGCGCACTCGGACTCGGTATGCAGCGCGCTTCAGCTGGCGAATTTCTGGCAGGATGTGTCGATCGACTACGCAAAGGGGCGGATCTACCTGCCGCAGGACGAGATGGCGCGCTTCGGCGTGAGCGAGCGCCACGTCGCCGAGGGCCGCTGCGACGACGCCTGGCGCGCGCTGATCGGGTTCGAGATCGGCCGCACGCGCGAGATGCTGCGCGCCGGCGCGCCGCTCGGGCGCCGCCTGCCCGGGCGCATCGGCCTGGAGATCCGCGCCACCGTGCAGGGCGGGCTGCGCGTGCTGGAAAAGCTCGGCGCGGCGGGCGGCGACGCGTTCCGCCGCCGCCCGGTCCTCAAATGGTACGACTGGCCCCTGCTGCTTTGGCGCGCGCTGTGACCCCGGACGAGTACTGCCAGCAGAAGGCGGCCGCGAGCGGATCGAGCTTCTATTACGCCTTCGTCTTCCTGCCGCCCGAGCGGCGGCGCGCGATCACCGCGCTGTACGCCTTCTGCCGCGAGGTGGACGACGCGGTGGACGGCGTCTCGGAGCCTCAGCTCGCGCGCGCCAAGCTCGACTGGTGGCGGACGGAGATCGCGAACCTCAGCGCCGGCAAGCCGCAGCATCCGGTGACGCGCGCGCTGGCGTCCGCCGCGACGGCATTCGGCGTCAGCGACGGGCGCCTGAACGAGATCGTGGACGGCATGCAGATGGATCTCGACCAGTCGCGCTACCTGGACTTCAAGGGCCTCGAGCGCTACTGCTACCGCGTCGCGGGCGTGGTCGGGATCCTCTCCGCCGGCATCTTCGGCTATTCGGATCCGCGCACGCTCGAATACGCGCAGCAACTCGGCACCGCGTTCCAGCTCACCAACATCATCCGCGACGTGGGCGAGGACGCGCGCAAGAACCGGATCTACCTGCCGATGGAGGACCTCAAGGCGCACGGGGTGAGCGCGGCCGACATCCTGAACGCGCGCTACAGCGACGCCTTCGCCGCGCTGATGCGCTTCCAGGCGCGGCGCGCGGAATCGTTCTACGCGCGCGCGCTCGCGGCGCTGCCGCGGGCCGACCGGCGCGCACAGCGGCCCGGCCTGATCATGGCCGCGATCTATCGCACGCTGCTGGCGGAGATCGAGCGCGACGGCTTCAAGGTGCTCGACCGGCGCACTTCGCTCACCCCGCTGCGCAAGCTGTGGATCGCATGGAAGACGTGGCTGTCCGCGTAGTACCGTCGGACTCGCGGAGGCGCGTAGCGATCATCGGCGCCGGCTACGCCGGAATGGCCTGCGCCGTGACGCTCGCCGCGCAGGGCGCGCCGGTCACGGTCTACGAAGCGGGTCCCGTCCCCGGCGGCCGCGCGCGCCGCGTGGTGTCGCAAGGCGAGGCATTCGACAACGGCCAGCACATCCTGATCGGCGCATACCGCGAGCTGTTCGGGCTGATGCGGCGGGTGGGCGTGCCGAGCGACGCGCTGCTGCGCATGCCGCTCGAGCTGCGCTACGCCGGCGGCTTCGCGCTGCGCGCGCTGTGGCTGCCCGCGCCGCTCGGACTGCTCGGCGGCCTGCTCGCCGCGCGCGGCGCGCCGTTCGACGAGCGCGTGGGCGCGGTGCGCTTCGTGCTGGCGCTGCGCCGCGCCGGTTTTCGCGCCGGCGCGCACGAGACCGTGGCGCAGCTGCTGCGCAAGCACCGCCAGGACGGCCGCATCGGACGCTATCTCTGGCGGCCGCTGTGCGTATCCGCGCTCAACACCCCGCCCGAGCGCGCCGCCGCCGGCGCCTTCGCCGCGGTGCTGCGCGACACGCTCGCCGGCGGCGGGGGCGCGAGCGATCTCCTGCTGCCGCGCGTCGACCTGAGCCGGCTGTTTCCCGAGCCCGCCGCGGACTGGCTCGCCGCGCACGGCGGCGAGCTGCGGCTCAACTCGCGCGTGCGCGTGCTCGACGCGCTGCGGCGCGAGCACGCCGCGGTGGTGGTCGCGGTCGGTCCGCACCAGCTCGCGGAGCTCATGCCGGGGACCGCGCCCGAGTTCGCCTACCAGCCGATCGCCACCTGCTACCTGCAGTACCCGGAGCGCGTGCGGCTGCCGCTGCCGATGCTCGGGCTCGACGCCGGCATGGTGCAGTGGGTGTTCGACCGCGGCGCCCTGCTCGGCGAGCGCGGACGGCTCGCGTGCGTGATCAGCGCCGAGGGCGAGCACCTGCGCATGAGCCGGGACGAGCTCGCGGCGGCTTGCGCGCGCGAGCTCGCGCAGGCGCTGCCCCGCCTGCCCGCGCCGCTCTCGTCGCGCGTGATCGTGGAAAAGCGCGCCACCGTCGAATGCGCGCCCGGGGTCGCGCGCCCGGGTCCCGAGACGCCGTGGCCGGACGTTTTCCTCGCCGGCGACTATACCGATCCCGAGTATCCGCCGACGCTCGAAGCGGCCGCGCGCAGCGGCGTGCGCGCCGCGCGCCTTTGCTATGCTCGAATCCAATGAGCTGGGACCCCGCGCAATACCTCAAATTCTCGGGCGAGCGGCTGCGCCCGGCGCTCGATCTGCTCGCGCGCGTGCCGGCGGCCGCGCCGCGCACGGTGGTCGACCTGGGCTGCGGCGCGGGCAACCTGATGCCGCTGCTGCGCGAGCGCTGGCCGCAGGCGCGACTGACCGGAGTCGACGGCTCGCCGCAGATGCTGGCGCAAGCGCGCGCCGATCATCCGCAGGCGGAGTTCGTCCAGGCCGACGTCGGCGCCTGGCGCCCCGCGCAGCCGCCCGACGTTCTGTACAGCAACGCCACGCTGCACTGGCTCGAACGGCACGACCGGCTCTTTCCCGATCTGCTCGATGCGCTCGCGCCGGGCGGCTGGCTCGCGGTGCAGATGCCGCGCAATTTCGGCGCCCCGTCGCACACCGCGGTGCGCGACGCGATCGCGAGCGGCCCGTGGCGCGCGCGCCTCGAGCCCCACCTGCGCGCGAGCCCGGTGGCGGAACCGCGCCACTACCGCAACCTGCTCGCGCCGAAGGCCGCCGCGCTCGAGATCTGGGAAACCGAGTACTTGCAGGTGCTGCGCGGCGACAATCCGGTGGCCGAGTTCGTCAAGGGCAGCTGGCTCAAGCCCTTCCTCGACCGCCTCGAGGAGCCCGAGCGCGGCGCGTTCGAGGCCGACTACCGCGCGCGAGTGCTCGGGGCCTATGCGCCGGAAGCCGACGGCAGCACGCTGTTCCCGTTCAGGCGCCTGTTCATCCTCGCGCAGCGCGGCTAGATCCCGCGCAACGCCTCGACCGCCTGGTCGACGCGCTCGACCTCGATCAGCTCGATCCCGGCGACCGCCTTGGCGCGGTTCGCCTTCGGCACGATCGCCCTGTCGAAGCCCAGCTTGGCCGCCTCCTTCAGGCGCTCCTGGCCGCGCGGCGCGGGGCGCACCTCGCCGGCGAGCCCCACCTCGCCGAACGCGGCCGTGCGTCCCGGGATCGCCCGCCCGGTGAGCGAGGACACCACCGCGAGCGAGACCGCGAGGTCGGCCGCGGGCTCGGCGATGCGCACCCCGCCGACCGCGTTGACGAACACGTCCTGGTCCACGGTCGCGATCCCGGCGTGCCGGTGCAGCACGGCGAGCAGCATCGCGAGCCGGTTCTGCTCCAGCCCGACCGAGAGCCGGCGCGGCGTGGGCGCCTGCGCCTTGTCGACCAGCGCCTGGATCTCGACCAGCAGCGGCCGCGTGCCCTCGAGCGTCGCCAGCACGCACGCTCCCGCGACGTCGCGCTCGTGCCGCGACAGGAACAGCGCCGAAGGGTTGCTCACCGCGCGCAGTCCCTTCTCGGTCATGGCGAACACCCCGAGCTCGTTGACCGCGCCGAAGCGGTTCTTGATCGCGCGCACGAGGCGAAAAGCCGAGTGAGGATCGCCCTCGAAGTGCAGCACGGTGTCGACGATGTGCTCGAGCACGCGCGGCCCGGCGATCGCGCCTTCCTTGGTGACGTGCCCGATCAGCAGGATCGCGGTGCCGTTGCGCTTGGCCAGCCGGGTGAGCTGCGCGGCGCATTCGCGCACCTGCGCCACCGAGCCCGGCGCGGACTGCATCTGCTCGGAGTAGAGCGTCTGGATCGAATCGATCACCGCCACCTGCGGCCGCTCGGCCTCGAGCGCCGCGACGATGCGCTCGAGCTGGATCTCGGCCAGCAGGCGCACCCTGCCCGCGGGCAGCGCGAGGCGCCGCGCGCGCAGCGCGATCTGCTCCGCCGACTCTTCACCCGACACGTAGAGCGAGGACGATTTCAGCGCCGAGGCGCATTGCAGCAGCAGGGTCGACTTGCCGATCCCCGGGTCGCCCGCGAGCAGCACCACCTGCCCCGCGACCAGGCCGCCGCCGAGCACGCGGTCGAGCTCGCCGATGCCGCTCGCCAGGCGGCCGAGCTCGCGCGTCTCGATCTGCGCCAGCGGCACCGGCGCCGCGGCCGGCACCGGCGGCGCGTAGCGGTGCGCCGAGGCGCGCTCGGCGATGGTCTCGGTCAGCGTCCCGGCGGCGCCGCAGGCGGGGCAGGCGCCGAACCACTGCAATGCGCTCGCGCCGCATTCGGAGCAGACGTAGACCGACTTCGCGCGCGCCATCAGGGGACCTCGACCACGGGCACGCGCGGCGCGAGCGCGCACAGCAGCTCGTAGCTCAGCGTCCCGGCCGAGGCCGCGACCTCGTCCGCCGACAGTCCCTCGCCCCACAGCGTCACCTGCGAGCCGATGCCCGCGCCGGGGATGCCGCTGAGGTCGACGCAGATCATGTCCATCGACACCAGTCCGACGCTGCGCGTGCGCACCCCGTCGACCAGCACCGGCGTGCCCGAGGGCGCGTGGCGCGGGTAGCCGTCGGCGTAGCCGCAGGCCGCGACGCCGAGCGTCATTTCGCCCGCCGCCTCGTAGCTGAAGCCGTAGCCGACCCGCTCGCGCGGCTGCAGCCGCTGCAGCGCGACGATCTCGGTCCGCAGGGTCATCGCCGGCTCGAGCTCGAGCTCGAGCGCGCTGCGGTCGCGAAACGGCGAGCAGCCGTAGAGCATGATCCCGGGCCGCACCCAGTCCGCGCAGCGTCTCGGGAAAGCGCAGCAGCGCGGCGGAATTGGCGAGCGAGCGCGGCGCGCCGGCGAACGGCGCGACGATCTCGTCGAACCATGCCAGCTGCGCCTCGACGCCGTCCTTTCCATCGGCGTCGGCGAAGTGGGTCATCAGCGTCACCTCGCGCACCATCGGGTTCGCCTCCAGCGCGTTCCACGCCAGGCGCACGTTGTCGAGCGTGAAGCCGAGCCGGTTCATGCCGCTGTTGACCTTGAGGTAGGCGTCGATCGGCGCCGGGAGCGGCGTCTTGCCGAGCATCTCGAGCTGCGCCGCGCTGTGCACCACCGGCGTGAGCCGGTACTGGCACACCAGCGGCAGGTCCTGCGCGCTGAAGAAGCCCTCCAGCAGCAGGATCGGCTTGTCCACGCCGGCCAGGCGCAGCCGGATCGCCTCCTCGAAGTCGAGCAGCGCGTAGCCGTCGGCAGCGTCGAGCGCCGCGGCCGCGCGGCGCAGCCCGTGGCCGTAGGCGTTCGCCTTGATCACCGCCCAAACCCTGGCGCTGCCGGCGTGCGCGCGCGCGCGGGAGAGGTTGTGCGCCAGGGCGCCGAGCGAGATGGAAGCGCGGATCGGTCGCGGCACGCGCGCCTCAGCGCCGCTCGACGATGCGGAACACCGGCGCCTTCGGGCGCTCGTCCATCAGGCCGAGCGCGCTCACCAGCGCCGCGGCCACCCGGTCCGTGGTCTCCTGCATCTCGGGCCATTGCGCGCGCGCGGCCTCGATCAGCTCGCCGATGTCCTGCGGCAGCGGCCGCTCGTCCTCCATCACCATGTCCTCCAGCATCCCCGGCCTGAGCTCGGGCCGGAACAGCAGGCCGTAGCCGGCCTGCGGCGTGCGGAACGCGAGCCAGCGGCCCTCCCCGTCCGCGGCCACCGGCTCGAGCCCGGGACCGAGCTCGGCGCGCCCGTTGGCCATCACCAGCACCCGGCGGCCGTCGATCGCCTGCGCCACCGGGTCATCCGCGACCAATGCGCGCGCGAGCGCGAAGCGCGCGTCGTGCTCGGGCTCGGCCGACAGCGTCGCGCCGTAGGCCGCCGCCAGCACGTGGGCGCCGAAGCCGAGCCCCACCACCGGCCGCCTGGACTTCGCGAACGCGCGCACCAGGCGCATCTCGTCGTCCAGCCACGGGCAATGCTCGCGGTCGGCCGCGGCGTAGGCCGCGCCGAGCAGCCACAGGGCGTCGAACTGCGAAGGCGTGCCGGCGACGTCCTCGCCGGTCACCGGCCGCACGTACTTGAAGCCGATTCCGCGCGCCTCCCATTGCGCCTCCAGCGCGCCGAAGAACTCGGCGAAGCTGTGCTGGACCGCGAGAAAGCGCTTCACGGGCCCGCGCGCCTCAACCGGGGAGCTTCTCCGCCAGCCTTTCCTTGGCGAACTGGACGAAAGTGTCTACCAGCCGCGAGCGGAACTTCTCCTTCGGGTAGACCACCGACAGGCTGCGGATCAGGCGCGGCGAGAGCGGCAGGCCCACCAGCTCGCCCAGGCGCACTTCCTTCTGCACCGTGGCGCGCGACATGATGGTGAAGCCCAGGCCGGTGGCCACCAGCCCCTTGAGCGCCTCGGGGCTGCCGAGCTCCATCACCACGTTGAGCGACTCGGGGCGCACGCCGGCCTTCTGCAGGTAGGCGTCGGTGACCTCGCGCGTGCCCGAGCCCGACTCGCGGCTGATGTACGGATACCCGGCCAGCTGCCCGGGAGTGATCGGCGCCTGCTTCGCCAGCGGGTGCGTTGTCGCGCACACCACCACCAGCTCGTCCTCGCAGCACACGTCGGTCGCCACCGTGGTCAAATGCGAGGGCGCCTCGATGAAGCCGATGTCCAGCGTGTGCTCCGCGACGCGGTTTTCGACCGCGCCCGAGTTGGCGACGAACAGGCGCGGCACCACGTTGGGGTAGGTCGACCTGAAGTCGCCCAGCACCTGCGGCAGCAGGAACTCGGCGATCGTGGTGCTCGCGCCGATCAGCAGCAGCCCGCCGATCTGGCCGGTCATTTCCTTGAGCCGGGTGTCGAGCTCGGCCGACAGGCCGAGAATCCGCTCGGCGTAGTCGAGCACGATGTCGCCCGCGAGGGTGAGCGATATGCGGCCGTGGCCGCGCTCGAACAGGCGCGTGTTGAAATGCTCCTCGAGCTGCTTGATCTGGAACGTGACCGCCGGCTGGGTCATGAACAGGGCCTCCGCCGCCTTGGTGAAGGACAGGTGCTTGGCAACGGCATGGAATACCTGGAGGCGCCGGTCGGCCATCTTCAATCAATCCGATGAATGCGTGTTGAGACCATCCTTATTCAAGCATAAACTCGGCTCGATTGATAGCTTATGATGGCGCGTGAGCGACGCCTGGAAACGCATCGACTTGTCCGGCGGCGGATTGCAGGAAGCCAACCTGCGGCTGGCCGCGTCGCTGCGCCGGCGCCGCACCGCCTACCTGCTGTGGCTCGCCTTTCCCCTCGGCGCGCACCGCGCCTACCTGCATGACCGCGCCGGCGCCTGGACGTTCCGCCTCGGCAGCGCCGCGGCGCTCGGCCTGCTGCTGATCGACCGCCGCGCGGCCGCGCTCGCCGCGCTGGCGCTCGTCGCGGCCGCGCTCTACGACCTGGCCCGAATCGACGCGCGCGTCACGCGCCTGAACAAGGCGATCCGGATGCAAATCTATCTGCGCCGCGACTAGCGAGTCGCTTCGCCGTGCTATAAACCGGCACGCGAAAAGTCCGATGAACCTCGGCTTCTACATAATAATGGCGGCGCAGTTCTTCTCGTCGCTCGCCGACAACGCGCTGCTGGTCGCCGCCATCGCCATGCTGATGCAGTCGCACGAGCCGTCGTGGCTGACGCCGTACCTGAAGTTCTTCTTCGTCCTGTCGTACGTGATCCTCGCGCCCTACGTCGGCGCCGTCGCGGACCGCCTGCCCAAGGGCCAGGTGATGCTCATCTCGAACGGGATCAAGATCGCCGGCTGCGGCATCATGCTGGTCGGGGTCAACCCGCTCGCGGCCTACGCGCTGGTCGGCCTGGGCGCCGCGGCCTATTCGCCGGCCAAGTACGGCATCCTGACCGAATACCTGCCGCCGACCCGGCTGGTACTGGCCAACGGCTGGATCGAAGGGCTGACCGTGGCGTCGATCATCCTCGGCACCGTGCTCGGCGGCGTGCTGATCAACCACGCGGTGGCCGTGCACCTGCTCGCCTTCGACCTGCCGCTGATCGATACCGGCGTCGACACCGCGCCCGAGGCGGCGCTGTGCGTGATCGCGTTCGTGTACGTCGTGGCGGCGCTGTTCAACCTCTATGTGCCGCTCACCGGCGCGCCGATCAAGCACCTGCATGGCAGCCCGCTCGCGACCCTGAAGGACTTCTATCGCTGCAACCTCAGGCTGTGGCGCGACAAGCTGGGCCAGATCTCGCTCGCGGTCACGACGTTGTTCTGGGGCGTCGGCGCGACGCTGCAGTTCATCGTCATCGAGTGGTCGCGCACCGCGCTCGGCTTCGACCTGTCCCAGGCCGCGCTGCTGCAGGGCGTGGTGGCGCTGGGCATCGCCGCGGGCGCGATCGCGGCCTCGGTACGCATCCCGCTGCACCACTCGGTGCGGGTGATCCCGATGGGGATCGCGATGGGCGTGGTGGTGATGGCGATGGTCGTGGTGCGCAACGTCTGGATCGCGATACCGCTGATGATCCTGATCGGCGCCCTGGCGGGCTTCTTCGTGGTGCCGATGAATGCGCTGCTGCAGCACCGCGGTCACAACCTGATGGGCGCCGGACGCTCGATCGCGGTGCAGAACTTCAACGAGAACCTGTCGATCCTGGCGATCATTGCGCTGTACTCCTGGCTGCTGCATCGCGGACTGTCGATCTACGGCGTGATCGTGCTGTTCGGGCTGTTCGTCGCCGGCACCATGACGCTGGTGGGACTGTGGTACCTGCGCAACCGGCGCCTGCACCGGCGCAAGATCGACCGCCTGCTGTCGTTCGCGCGCTCCGAGGACTACCACCACCACCGCCGCTTCCGCTCCGAGTCGTAGGCGGCCTCACTCCGCGCGGCGGAACAGCTTCGCGTACTCCTGCTTCGAAAGCGGCGGCGTGCGCGCCACCGCGAGCATGTCGTCCAGGTGCGCCGGCGCGCTCATGCCCGCGAGCGCGCTGCCCACGCCGGGCGTCGAGCGAGCGAACTGCAGCGCGCGCTGCGCCGGGCTGGCGAGCCCGCCGATGCCCGCCGCGAGCGGGTCCTCGGCGGCGAAGCGCCCCTTGCCGAGCGCATGGCTCGCCATGACGTAGACCCCGAGCTGGTGCGCGGCCTGCAGCGTGGAGGCGACGTTGCCCTGTCCGGTCGCCTGCGAGAAGCGGGTGAAGCCCTCGGTCATCGCCGGGTTGAACGGCAGCTGCAGCAGGCGCAGGTGGTGGCGCGCGCGCGAATCACCGCGCACCGTCTGCGCCGCGCGCTCGGCCAGCCCCTGCAGCGACGCGATCGACTGGAACAGCGGATCGTCGGTCTCGACCCGCATCGCGTCGAAGCTCGAGACGCCGTAGCCGCGCAGCCGGTCCTCCTTCACCGCCTGCTCGAGGACAGCGAAGGCGCGCTCGAGCTTGCGGTTGGCTTGCTGCTTGCCGATCGCGCGCACGTGGATCTCGGGCTGGTCGATGAGGAACGCGTCGAGCGTTTCGAGCCCGAGCGCGGCGCGCGCGAGCTCGAGCTGCCAGGCGAGATAGGGCGCGGACAGCAGGTGCGCACCGACCAGGTCGGCGCGCGTGCCGAGGCCGCGCGCCGCGATGTGGGCGTCGAACCAGCGCTCGAGATTCTCCGGCTGACCCTCCGGAAACAGCAGGAAACCGCCCTTGACCGCGACGAACACCTGCTCGCGCGCGACGCCGGAGGCGAACGCGCGCTCGAGCCCCGCGCGCAGCGCGACCAGGGCGCGGCCGTAGCGGTAGTGCACGGCGGTGTCGATCACGTTCAGGCCCGAGAGCAGCGCGCGCTCGACGATGCCGGTCACGGCCTCGTCGGTGGCGTCGTCCGCCGCGCCGGGAAAGCTGCCCACGCCGAGCGAGGACAGCTTCAGGTGCTGGTTGAGGAAATCGCTGTAGTGCCCGGGCGCGCAGGAGGCGCCGAACGACGCGGCGTAGGCCTCGGTGCCGGCGCGGGTGGCGTGGCCGGGAATCATGCCAGCCTCGGATGGCGCGCCGCCGCGCGCGCCAGCGCCCGCACTTCGGCCCGGATCGCGGCCGCGCCCGGCGGATCGGCGAAGGACTCGAACATCCACGGCGCGACCTGGTCCTCGTCGTGCTCCCAGCGCACCTCGCGCAGCAGCGCGGCGCCCGCCGGCGGCATCGTCTCGGGCAGCGCGCGCCCCGAGAGCAGCGCCCAGACGCCGACCCAGGCGCGCGCCACCAGCAGCGGGTGGTAGCCCCCGCCGCCGGTCGCGAGCAGGCGCGGCGCGTCCCGCGCCACGCGCGCCACCGCGGCGAGAAATCCCTGCGTGGTCACGGCGAGCTTGCCGAGCGGGTCCGGCGCGATGGCGTCGGTGCCGGCCTGCAGCACCACGGCGTCCGGCGCGAAGCACTCGAGCGCACGATCCCATACCGCGTCGAACGCGTACAGGTACTCGGCGTCGTTCACGCCGCGCGGCAGCGGCAGGTTGACGGCGTCGGGGTCCTGCAGCGCGCCGCCGGCGAAGGGATAGGCGTAGGCGGTGTCCATGTGCAGCGACAGCACCAGCGCCCCGGGGTCGGCGCGCAGCGCCTCGGCCACGCCGTCGGGATAAGTGCGCGTCCAGATCGACGTACAGCACGCGCAGCCCCGCCGCGCGCAGGCGCAGCACCGCGAGCGCGTTGTCGTTGAAGTAGCAAAAGCCCTGCGCGCGGTCCGGGCGCGCGTGGTGCATGCCGCCCGCGGGGTTGAACGCGCGCCGCCCGGCGAGCGCCTCGTCCGCCGCCTGCAGGCTGCCGCCCGCGGCGGTCGCCGGGCGCGTGTAGACGTCGGCGAACCAGGGATTCTCGAGCACGCCGAGGGCGTAGCGCTCGCGGTCGGCCTGCGCCACCTCGCGCGCGTCTTCCGCCCGGCGCACCGCGGCGACGTAGGCGGGATCGTGGAACGCCGCCAGCTCGGCTTCGCTCGCCTGGCGCGCTTCCAGGTACTCGCCCTCGCCGAGCAGGCCGCAGCGCTCGGCGAGCTGCTGCGCGAGCGCGACGCGCGGGATCGCGAGCGGGTGGTTGCGGCCGTAGCCGCGCGAAGCGAAGCGCGGCGAGGAAATGAAGCGCGCGATCACGCCGCGATTCTTCCCTCTTTGACGCAGCGCGTCCGCACGTAGAGATAGAGGTGGCGCGCGAGGCGGAGCGCCATCTTCCCGGGCGCCGCGGGCAGCGCGTCGGCGCGTCCGAGGGCGAGGCAGTTGCGGTAATAGACCAGCTCGCGCAGGTTGTCGCGGATCGCGTTCCAGGTCGGGTCGCCCTTGACCAGCACCTTGAACGCCTCGAGCAGGTCCGCGTCCCCGGCCGGCACCGGCTTGCTGCCTTCCGCCGCGACGTAGGCGCGGATCAGCGCAAGCGCCGCCCCGCTCGCCGCCTCGAGCGCCGGTTCGAGCGCCAGCGGCTCGCCCGCGGCGAGCTTCCGCTCCCAGACCGCAAGCTGCGCGTCAATCCGCTCCAGTTCTTCGCCCATGCGATATATTAGCGGGGTCTTATGGAGTCAGTCATGCAGAAACCCCTGGTCCGCATGGTGAAAGTCAACGGGCTGCAGTACAACGCGAATCGCGACCCGCAGGCCTACCGGCGCGTCGCGGGCGAGCCGTTCCGCCTCGAGGCGCTGCTCGACGGCACGGGCGAAGCGCGCTGCACGGTGAGCGACGCGCGCGGCGGAGTGCTCGCCGAGGCGAGCGTCGCGCGCCCCGGGCGCTTCTCCTGCGAGCTCAGGTTCGACCGCCCGGGCTCGAGGCTGGTCACGCTGCGCGTCGCCGGCGGCGGCGAGCAGTACCTGCAGACTCTGCGGCTCGACCTCGCGCCGCACGCCTGGGTCGGCTGAGTCAGAGTATCACCGGCGCGTCTGGAAGCTCGTCGCGGTCGCGCGCACCGGGCGGAAAGTGGCGTGCCAGCAGCGCGCCGACGCGCCGCAGCCCGTCCAGCGCGCCGCGCTCGAACTCGCCGGCGCGGAACGCTTGCCCCATCGCGCCGCACACGGCGTCCCACTCGGCCTGCGGCACGCGCCCGGCGATGCCCCTGTCGGCGACGATTTCGACGCCGCGGTCCGCGAGCAGGACGTAGATCAGAACGCCGCAGTTTTCCTCCGTATCCCAGACCCGCAGCCGGCCGAACACTTCGAGCGCGCGCTCGCGCGGGCTCGAGCGCCGCACAAGGTGCCGGAGCGGGAGCGACGCCTCGATCGCGAACCGCAGCTCGCTGCGGTGGCGCGACTCCTGCGCCTCGATCTCGGCTTCGATCGCGCGCAGCACGCGCGGCGGAAACGCGCGCCGCGCCGCGGCGCGGTCGCTGAACAGGTGGCGCAGCAGGCGCGACGCGCTCACCATCTGCCCGACGCGCCGCCGCCGCCGAAGCCGCCGCCTCCCCCCGACCAGCCCGAGGAGCCCCCACCGCCGCCGAAACCTCCCCCGAATCCGCCAAAGCCGCCGCGGCCAATGCCGTAACCGGCGCGCGCGCCGGCCGTGAGCAGGACGAAGAACACGATGGCCCCGATCAGAACTCCGCCGAGCAGGCCGAAGACAAGGAACGCGATGCCGCCGGCCGCGACGCCGCCGAGTCCCGCGCCTAGCACGCGCCCGAGCATCGCGGTCAGCACCCCGCCGAACACCAGCGCCGCCGCGACCGCGAAGAACACCGCGTTGAGCGAAAGCCCGGACCGGCCGCGCGCCGCCGAGCGCGCCGCGGCGGGCAGCGGCTCGCCCTGTACCAGCCGCATCAGCGCTTCGACCCCCGCGTTTACCCCGCCCGCGAAGTCGCCGGCGCGAAAGCGGGGCACGATGATCTCGTTGATCACGCGCCACGCGATCGCGTCCGGAATGACGCCCTCGAGGCCGTAGCCGACCTCGATGCGCAGGGCGTGGTCGTCCTTCGCCACCAGCAGCAGCACGCCGTCGTCGACGCCCTTGCGCCCAAGCTTCCAGCGCTCCGCGACGCGGATCGAGTACTGCTCGATCGTCTCCGGCCTGGTGGTCGGCACGATCAGCACCGCGATCTGGCTGCCCTTGTTCGCCTCGAAGGCCGCGAGGCGGCTCTCGAGAGCGCTTTTTTGCCGCGCGCTCAGCGTGCCGCTGAGGTCCGTGACGCGCGCGGCGAGCGCGGGCACCGGCACCTCCGCGCGCGCGGCGGGCAGCCACGCCGCGAGCGCCAGCAGCATGGCGAGAACACGCGTCATCTCAGTTCTTTGCCGGCGCCGGATGCGAGAAATCGACTTTCGGCGGGACGGCGAGCGCCTTCTCGTTTTCGACCGTGAAGTTGGCCTTGGTGTGGTAGCCGAACATCTTCGCCGTCAGGTTGGTCGGGAATTCGCGCGCGAGCACGTTGTATTGCTGCACCGCCCTGATGTAGCGCCCGCGCGCCACCGTGATGCGGTTCTCGGTGCCTTCGAGCTGCGCCTGCAGCTCGCCGAACTGCTTGGTGGCCGTGAGCTGAGGATAGCGCTCCGACACCGCCAGCAGCCGCGAGAGCGCGCCGCCGAGCCGCGCCTGCGCCGCCTCGAAAGTCTTGAACGCCTCGGGGTCGTTCACCAGCTCGGGCGTGGCCTTGATCTGGCCGACGGCTGCGCGCGCATTGGTCAGCTCCACCAGGGTGCTCTTCTCGAAGTCGGCCGCGCCCTGCACCGTCGAGACCAGGTTCGGGATCAGGTCGGCGCGGCGCTGGTAGTTGTTCAGCACCTCGGACCAGGCGGCGTTGACCTGCTCGTCCAGCCGCTGGAATTCGTTGTAGCCGCAGCCGCCCAGCAGTGCGCTGGCGACGGCAAGAACGACAAGGATGAGCTTGCGCATGGAGACTTGTCCTCCGAGGGTGAGCGGGGCAGAGATGGGGGCGCGGCGACGGACTACAAGCCGCGCAGCGTTCGGCGCGCAAACAGCAGGTCGCTCCAGGCCTTCGCCTTGTCCGGCAGGTTGCGCAGCAGATAGGCCGGATGGTAGGTCACCACCAGCGGCACGCCGGCGTAGCGGTGCACGCGGCCGCGCAGGCTGGCGATCGTGGCGTCGCTGCCGAGCAGGGTCTGGGCCGCGAAGCGGCCCATGGCGACGATGATCTTCGGCTCGAGCAGAGCGATCTGGCGCTCCAGGAACGGGGTGCAGCGCGCCACTTCGCCGGGCTCCGGGTTGCGGTTGCCGGGCGGACGGCACTTGAGCACGTTGGCGATGTAGACGTTCTCGCCGCGCGCGAGGCCGATCGCCGCCAGCATGTTGTCGAGCAGCCTGCCGGCCTGGCCCACGAACGGCTCGCCCAGGCGGTCTTCCTCCGCGCCCGGCGCCTCTCCCACCAGCAGCCAGTCGGCGTTGCGGTCGCCCACGCCGAGCACGGTCTGGGTGCGCGAGCCGTGCAGCGCGCAAGCGGTGCACGCGGGAACCTCGCGCTCGAGACGGATCCAATCCGACTCCTGCGTCTCGGGAACCTCTGTCCTCTGTCTGAGCCGCCAGACAGGCGACAGGCCCATCTCCTTCAGGACCGCGAGCCGGCGCGCGGTCATAGCGCGAGCGCGTACACCAGCGCGTCCTCGCGCCCGCCGTGTGCCGGGTAATAGCCGCGTCGCGACGCGATGCGCTTGAAGCCGAACTGCGCATAGAGCGCGATCGCCGCGAGGTTGCTCGGGCGCACCTCGAGGAACAGGCTCGCCGCCCCGCCCTCGCGCGCCATGGCGAGCGCCTGGCGCAGCAGCGCGCTGCCGTGGCCGCGGCGCTGGTGCGCGGAGGAGATCGAGAGGTTGAGCAGGTGCGCCTCGCCCGCGGCCACCATCAGCACGAAGTAGCCGACCAGCTCGCGTCCCAGGCGGAAGCTGCGGCACTGGTAGCCGGCGCGCAGCGCGTCGGCGAAATTGCCGCGCGTCCAGGGGTGCGTATAGATGGTGCGCTCGATCGCGACCACGTGCGCCAGGTCGGCCTCGCGCATCGGCGCCAACTGCGGGTTATCGCTCGGTACTGCGCTCATCTGCCTTCGCGCTCCTGCACGGTACGCGCCACCTTGTCGCGCAGGTAGCGCGGCGCCGCGAGCGCGGCGTCGACGCCCTGCCCCGCCGCCAGCCGCGGCTCGGCCAGCCGCGCCAGCGCGACCGCGCTCGGATGCGCCTCGGCGCTCACGCGCTCCAGCGCCGCGCCGAGCCTGGCGCGCAGCGCTGCGCCGTATTGCGCGAAGCCGCTGCCGCAGCCGAGCCAGCCGCCACCCGGGGGCAGCGGCGCCGCCGCGGGAGCGACGCACTGCGCCTCGACCGACTCGCGCCAGCCGCCGGGCGTGCGCTCAAGCGCCGCATAATACACTTCGCGCATGCGCGCATCGATGCACACCACGGCGCGCTGCGCGCCCGATTCCTCCGCCACCGTCTCGAGCGTCGACACCCCGAGCACCGGGATGCCGCGCGCCAGCGCCAGCCCCTGCGCCACGCCGCAGGCGATGCGCAGGCCGGTGAACGCGCCCGGCCCGGCGCCGAAGGCCACCGCGTCGAGCGCTCGCGCGGACAGGCCGCGCTGCGCGAGCAGGCGCTCGAGCATCGGCAGCACCAGATCGCCGTGGCGATGCCCGGCGCGGCGCTCGAGCGCGGCGATCTCGCCGTCGGCCCATAGCGCCACCGAGCACCACTCGCTCGAAGTCTCGATCGCCGCGAAATTCATCGGGTGTCATTCTATCGCCTGCTAGAATTTCGCCCTTCGTGAAGGAGGCGAGCATGGCGAAGCACCGCATCGCAGTCATTCCCGGCGACGGCGTCGGCAGGGAAGTCATTCCCGAGGGCATCCGCGTGCTCGAGGCCGTCGGCGCCAAGTACGGCGTCGAGTTCGACTGGCAGGAGTTCCCCTGGAGCTGCGACTGGTACCGGCAGCACGGCAAGATGTGCCCCGACGAGGCGCCGCAGATCCTGCGCAAGTTCGACGCGGTCTTCTTCGGCGCGGTGGGCAACCCGGCGATCGTCGCCGACCACATCTCGGCCTGGGGCCTGCTGATCAACTTCCGGCGCTGGTTCGACCTGTACGTGAACCTGCGCCCGGTGCGCCTGTTCGCGGGCCTGCCCTGCCCGCTCGCTGGACGCAAGCCCGGCGACATCGACTACATGGTGATCCGCGAGAACACCGAGGGCGAGTACGGCAACGTCGGCGGCCGCGTGTACGAGGGCACCGAGCGCGAGATCGTGACCCAGCAGGCGGTGTTCAGCCGCAAGGGCGTCGACCGCATCATGAAGTACGCCTTCGAGCTGGCGAAGACGAGAAAGAAGCACGTCACCTCCTGCACCAAGTCGAACGGCATCTCGATCACCATGCCGTACTGGGACGAGCGCTTCGCCGAGATGAAGAAGAACTACCCCGACATCCGCGCCGACCAGTACCACGTCGACGGCCTCAGCATCCAGGCGGTGCTCAACCCCGACCGCTTCGACGTCATCGTCGCGAGCAATCTGTTCGGCGACATCCTGTCGGACCTCGGGCCCGCGACCGCCGGCACGATCGGCATCGCGCCCTCGGGCAACATCAACCCCGAGCGGACCTTCCCCTCGATCTTCGAGCCGGTGCACGGCTCGGCGCCGGACATCGCGGGCAGGAAGATCGCCAACCCGATCGCCGCGATCTGGTCCGGCGCGCTGATGCTCGAGCACCTCGGGCATCCGGACGCGGCGGCCGCGGTGCTGCGCGCGTTCGAGCGCGTGATCGTCGAAGGCCCGCACACCCCGGACATGAAGGGCAAGGCGAGCACCATGGACGTCGGCGCCGCGATCGCCGACGCCGCGCGCGGCGAGGCGAAAAAGGCCGCCTAGCGCAGCAGCGTCTCGAGAAAGGCGTCGACGGCGCGGGTGTAATCGCCGTCTTCTCCCAGCCTGGCGTTGATGTCCCGGTGGGTGAGGTTCTCCTCGAGCACGTTCGCGCGCGTTCCAAACGCGCGCGCCTTCGCGGCGAAAGCCCTCGCCGCGGGGCATGAATCGCGGCGGCGAGTCGAGCACACCGCGAGGAAGGGCGCGCCGCGCCGCGACAGGCGCGCCAGCGGCGACGCCGCGGCCCAGCCCGCGGGGTCGCGGCCGAAGGCGCGGTCGTACAGCCGCAGGTGGCGCGCGCGCATGATGCTCTCCACGTCGAGCGCGGCGCTGTCGAGCTCCACCGTCCCGAGCCAGGGCCGCGCGCCCAGGTCGAGCGCGATGCCCGGCACGGCCGAGATGAGCGACACCAGGTGCGCGCCGGCGGAATGGCCCATGAGGATGAAGCGCGCGCCGTCGCCGCCCCAGGACGCCGCCTGCTCCTGCGCCGCGGCGAGCGCGCGCGCCACGTCGCGCGCCTGCTCCAGAGGCGCCGCGTCGGGCAGCATGCGGTAGTTGGCGGAGATGAACACGAAGCCCTGCGGCACCCAGCGCGCGGCCTTGTTGCGCACCACCGTCTCCGAGCCCTTGTCGCCGAACGCCCAGGCGCCGCCGTGCACCATGAAGATCACCGGCGCGCCGCGCGCTTGCTGCGGCGCGTAGACGTCGAAGCGCTGGCGTGCATCGGGCCCGTAGGCGACGTCGCGCTGGATCCGCGTGGCGGCCGCCGCGAATGTCAAAGACTGCAAGGCGAGCAGGAAAAGCAGGATGCAGCGCATGCGTCGGCCCGATTGCGCTAGAGTATTCGCACGCGGGCGGAACCACAACCGGGCCGGTCGCGGCAGCCATGCCAAGGACCAACTACTCGTCGGGCGCGCCGTGGGAGCCGCTGGTGGGCTATTCGCGCGCGGTGAAGGCCGGCGACTACGTGCACGTGTCCGGCACCACCGCGATCGACGGTTCGGGCGGGATTGTCGGCCTGAGCGATCCCTACGCGCAGACCGTGCAGTGCCTGCGCAACATCGAGACCGCTTTGATCAGGGCCGGGGCCGGGATGTCGCAGGTGGTGCGCACCCGGATCTACGTGGTCAACATCCAGCATTGGGAGCAGGTCGCCAGGGCGCATGCGGCGGCCTTCGGCGAGATCCGCCCGGCGACCACGCTGGTTCAGGTCTCGCGCCTCATCTCGTCCGACATGCTGGTCGAGATCGAGGCCGACGCCTGGATCGGCGCCTAGCGGCCCAGCTTGCCGAAGAACGCGCCGACTTCCTGCCCGTTCTCGGTCACGACGCTGCGGAAATCCATTTCCTTCGGCTGCGTGAACCTGAACACGGTGTTCTCGCGCATCGGCTTGCCGTTCTGCTCCCACTCGTAGTGCGCGATCATGGTCTTGGCGTCCGTCCACTCCGCGATGTGATCGTGGGTGTCGCCCTGGTTGTTGACCGCGTACCAGTGCCCGATGCCGGTGACCGGGTCGACCGCCATCAGGTCGGCCTCGATCATCGTCAGCGTATCGCTGCGCCCGACCAGGTCGCAGCGCACCGCCCAGCCGCCCACCGCCTTGCGGCAGGATAAGGACACCACGAGCAGCACGGGATCCTTGCCGGGCTGTCCGAGCTGGCCGTGCCCTTTCCAGTAGCCGATAAACGGGTAGAAGCGGGACGAGACCGGCGGCGCAGGCGTTTGCGCGCCCGCATCGGGCGCCGGGACCGCGAGGACGACACCCGCCAGGACGAGAACTGCGATTACGGCACGCTTGCGCACCGGTCGATGCTGTCACTTTTCGCGGCCGGAAACAATAAATTTTGTTCGCTCGCGGTCATCATATTGACATGCAAGCAGAATCGCTCGGCGGGCGCCTAGCCGCCGAGATTCGCGATCACGTAACGGGCGAAGCGCGCCCAGAACTCCGCGCCCGAGTACTTCGCGCCGAGCGACGCGATGTCGACGCAGGCCTTGTGGGCGATCATGGCGAACAGGCCGCCGCTGCAGAGGATGCCGACGCTCTGCAGCACGTCCTTCGCCCGCTCGCCGGGCGCGCGCTGCGTGCGCGCCTTCAACTAGAGCTCGATCTCGCCGCGCACGACGTCGACCACCTCGCCGCCGACCCACACCTCGGCGCCGTCGCGGCGCAGGTAGACGAGGCCGGCGCGCTGCAGCACCGCGCCCTGGGCCGCGACGTAGGAGGCCTTGGCGAGCCCGGCGCCGGTGAGCCACTGCGCGAGGCTCGCGTTCAGGCTGCCGGTGACCGGGTCCTCGAAGCCGCCGGCGCCGATCAACGCCCTCACCTCGAAGTCCGCGTCGCCGCCCTTCTCGTGCGGCCCGATCACGCCCAGGTTGAGCGGATCGAGCGCCGCCCAGTCCGGCTCGAGCGCGAGCACCTGCCGCGCCGAGCCCAGCATCACCGCGCACCAGCCCGGGCCGTTGTCGACCCACTGGTGGCGCACGATGTCCGACGGCGCCAATGAAAGCGCCCGCGCGATCTTCGCCAGCACCTCGGGCTCGAGCGCGCCGCTGCGCTTCACCGGCGGCGCGGCGAACTCCAGCCGCGGCCCGTCGCAGCGCACCCGCACCCGCCCCGCGCCGCACTGTTGCACCACCGTTCCCGCCGCGCGCGGCTTGCCGCCCGCCGCGAGCCAGGCATGGCACGAGCCGAGCGTCGGGTGCCCGGCGAATGGCAGCTCGCGCGAAGGCGTGAAGATGCGCACCAGGTAATCCGCGCCCGGGTCCGTCGGCGGCAGCAGGAACGTCGTCTCCGACAGATTCGTCCAGCGCGCGAGCGCCGCCATGCGCTCATCGCCAAGTCCCTCTGCCGCATGCACCACCGCGAGCGGATTCCCGCCCAGCGCATCGGCCGAGAACACGTTGACCTGCGAAAACCTGAATGTGGACATACCGCGATTGTGCCTCGCCTCCAAGCTTACGCGAGACCGCGCCACCTGGCCGCGAGCCAGGGCGAAAAGAGCGTAACCACGAGCACCAGGGACCAGACGTTGCCGCCCTTGAACGTGTAGGCCTGCAGCAACTCGGCCCATGGCTTGTGTTGCACGTAGTAGCCAAAACCGAACTCGAAAGCCAACGTCAGGAGCAGCCAGAAGCATCCCACGACGAACCATTGCGCCGCCGACAGCCGCCCGTACCAGGGCGCCGACAGGAACGCCACCGCGAATATGCACCCCGAAAGGATCACGCCGCTGGCGACGAACGCGCCGAAGGAGCCCACGCTTGAGACGAGGACCTTATCTCGCAAAGCGCCATTGAGGATCGCCAGAACGAGGATGCCGCACCACAGCACAGCGGCCTTTGCCCAAACCGAAAGTGCCATGACTATCTATCCGGCGCCCAACGTGGAGTTGTGCCGCGCGCCGCGGCACGCGGTCTGAATAAGCGAGCTGGCTCGCGGCGCGTCCGCACCAACGTCATGTTAGTCGTCATTGTGTTCCATCACGACGATCGGCACCTACACTCGATTTCGCGTAACTGTCGTTCTTTCCGTTTGCCGAAGACCAAGGCGTTCATAAGAGGGGACCGCATTTAGCGTTGCCTCAAGCTGGATGCGGCCCATATGGCCACGGCGCGCAAGATGTAGTGCGTGCTCCGCGAGCGCAGCCCCGATTCCGCGTCCAGCCGCCCGTGGCTCCACGAACACCGCGATAACACAGCCAGGCGCAGCCTCCCCGAAGCCCAGAATTGTGCCTCCGTCTTCGGCGACGAAGGTTTGGCCCTTTTCGATTCCCGGGAGGTAACCCTGCGGAGATCGATTCTGCAGCCAACCGTCGATCACCTCTTGGGAGTAGTGCCCCATGCACAGCCCACGAACTGACGCCGTATGTAGCTCGTGGATGCGCTGCGCATCAGCTGGCCGAGCGTTTCTGAGCGTGTACGTGGCTTCGACCATGCGCGCCTGATGACGACTAACGTTTGACCTCAACCGCGTGCGGAGGCCACGGGCCGTAGCACGTCGGGTGTAGCAAGGGGTTAGCCGTCATCCGCTTTCTGTGCCAGACGAGTAGTTGAAGGACGATATCTTGCCGTCATTGAAGGTTAGGGTAATTGTCGCGTTGCCGTCCGGTGGATCTACAGAAATCCTGGTGCCATCCGGCAAGTTGATCTGAAAGTCGAGAAGTTGCCTCGCTTCCTGCTTCGGCCGGAGTTTTGTGACGACTGCTTTTGCTAGCTCCGACAGTGCCGTGTCCACCGCTTTCTCGGCGAGCTTCTTCCCCAACCATTGCAGGCCAGGTACAACCGCATACGTGAATACCGCTCCCGCCACCCCGGCCAAACTCAACTCAACGAATTCATGTGGTTTGACATCATTCGTATCACCCCACGAGACAACCTTGATTTCACCGGCGCCGTCGAAGGCCGAATGAAGCGCGTCTCGGCGTCGATTGTGAAGTTCGAGAGCGCGCGGCGAGTCATCTGCTAGATTCTCGAACCTGTTGTCGAGTCGGCGGTAGACACCCAATACGACTACGACTTCGTCGCTCATGAAAACCTCGATGGCTGGAAATTGACGGCTAACGCGCCCGGTAACCAGCGCGCGCAGCGCGGTCGCTAAGCAGGCGCCGGCACGTCGCGCGCGTCCGCGTTGACCGGAGGGTTAGAGCTCACGGCATCAAACGCCTCGGTCATTTGCGCTCAACGTTCCTTGATAAACGTCTCCAGCAGCGGTGCAAGCAGATAGGCAACGAGATAAAGATCACGCTATAGTTTCGGCGCCGGGCGCCTCCGCCCGCGCGCCTGTGCCAGTCACCGACTCAATGCGGTAATTCATCCACTGCACTATGCGTTTCAGTACTTTTGGATTGTCATATACGTCGCTGTGCCGAAGCCACCCCTTCAACTGGCCTTCTGACACCAAGAGCTGAGCATTACGGTGATACAACGGGGTCAACGAAACCTTTAGTCTCAAGGCCATTGCCTTAGTCAGAGCTAATGGTGAGAAGCCTTCCCCAAACGCTAGTGCTCTAACTAGGTACGTAGTTACTAGAGACCCTAACGCGAGGATTGTCCATGTCCAGAGAAAGTAATTAACCGTAGACAACGTTAGCAAGAGGAGTAGTACCCCGGTACTGAGATTTTCATATAGCTCAGCGGAATGTGCCGTAAGGTCACCTACCCCCAAGAAATCGCCAGCGAAAGAGAGTAATGTGCCACCGCAATTCCAACAAGCGTTACAGGTAACGCAATTTTGTGAAAGAACAAATGCGGGGCGTTCAAGACACTATCTAGGAAATCCAACCAACCAAATGCCTCATCATCTAAGGTGTGGATGCACAGGATAGCGCTGGGTGAAGCGGCACGCGGGCGCAAGGCAACATTGGAAACCATTGGCGTTCCTTCTAACGCTTGCACACTGCGTTTCTGAAAGACAAAGGGGAGTACCCAGAATACGGTCGCCAGTAGCGCCGTCAACGCGAAGGAGAGCAAGGTCTTTATTGCTTGACCAAAAGGCATTAGAGAATAGACGACTACGTTTATGCCAATTATGAGTGCTATTAGGTGAATAATCGCCTCACCATCCGCTGCACCGAATGCTCATGGTACAGGAAGATCTGAATTCAGCATTAATCACGCTGTCGATCAGATTCGATGTACCATAGTCTCCTTCTTCCTCGGTCAACGTTGCGCTAGCCGCAATGTTGCCGCCGTGGCTGTCTGCGACCGATTAAACTCATGCTGTTGTGTGACTTGCGAGCTCTAAGCGACGACAAGAGCTGATTGGTGGCATCAGCTCGGTCAGCCATCTGTTGTTTCCGTTCCACGGCATTTGTACAAATGTGACCTCATCATTCAGCCCGTCCTGCAATGCTTTCCTTAGAGGAGATCCATCGCGTGTCCACGGCCTGCGGCTTGCCGACGTACCGTGAAGAAGCCACACCGTGATATTCATTGTCTTCAGCTCTTCCATCATCGCCAGGAGAAGGAGGACAACCTTCTGTCTTCCTTTTCTAGTCGATTGAATCCTGAGTTCGCGCTCTCGGCTGATGCGAACACTAGGTCCACAGTGCAGCGGGCCTCATCAGTCGACGTCGAAGGTCGACCGAGAGGAGCAGCCCCCACCCGCAGTACTGCAAAGCCGAAGCCCAGGCCACTCACCGCGCGTGCGGACGCCGATGATCTTCGCGCCATGTCTGCGGCCTAACGTGTTAATCAACCGCCGGCCGACTTTGGCCGCGGCTGCATCAAAGGGTTAAAGGTCACGCTTGGTCGCTATACCGACCATGTAACGAGCCCCGCGCCGACAGACATGAATGCATAAAATAGCCAATACGTGTCGTCGTGTGGCTTTGGGATAGACCAGCTCCTTAGACAACTTGCCAAATTTTGCGCGCACTCGCTCAAGGCGAATACGACGACCAGAATTGATGCTCCCAAGGCGGGAAACGACAGCGACCAGCTTATATCGCCCAGCCAAGAACGATAACCGGCCACACTTGCCACGACTTCAGCGGTGAAAGTAGCCATTGGTGAACGATTACAAGTAATTCGGCATAGGCAGCCCACCGCATAGTTGGTCACGGACCACTTCTGTTCTTGAAGAAAGCGATGTCGGCGACGCTCACCTGGTAAAAGAGCCGGACTTCTCCGTCGGTATCCGCGAGCTGATGTTGGTCGGCCATTCGTGACCTCAACTAGTGATTAGCCTGCATGCAGAGGATGCTAGAAGCATATATATGTGGATGCAACCATATGTATGGGGATGGAGGCATCCGCCGGCATATGTATGCGGGTAGATGGGACTGAGGGATAAGGTGGAGGGTCAGGGAGCGACTACGCGCGCGCTGAGGCCGAGGCGGCGTGCGTCGCCCCAGTGGAGCTCCCAGACTTTCTGCGCGGGGCGCCAGACGGCGCGGAGGCGCTTGGCGCGCCCGCGGAGCTTGACCGCGCGGCGGTTCATAATTGCGCGTGCGACCTCGCCCGGGAATCGATTTGCTTCGAGCAGACAGCGCCCGCAACCGGCTGGTCGGGATCGGCTTCGTTTCGCTCACTTACGTCTTCTTCACGCTGCTCGACGGCAACGCGAAGTGGCTGATCCGCGCGCTGCCGGTGATCGAGGTGGTGTGGATCCGCTTTCTGTCGCACGCGGTGCTGTCGGCGGCGCTGCTGCTGCCGATCCACGGCCTGGCGCTCGCGCGCAGCAGGCGCTTGAAGACGCAGGTGGTGCGCGGGCTGCTGATGGTGTCGATGACGGCGATCAATTTCACCGCGCTGCAGTACCTGCAGCTCACGGTGACCTCGTCGATCTTCTTCTCGGTGCCGATCATCATCGCGCTGCTGAGCGTGCCGCTGCTGGGCGAGCGCATGGACGCGCGGCGCTGGATCGCGATCGTGGTCGGGTTCTGCGGCGTGCTGGTGATCGTGCGGCCGTTCGGGTCGGGCTTTCATCCCGCGATGATCCTGGCGGTGATCAACGCCTTCATCTACGCCGTGTTCAACATGATGACGCGCCGCCTGGCGGCCTACGACCCGCCGGAGACGACGCAGTTCCTGTCGGCGCTGGTGCCGGCGGTGGGGCTGGCGCCGTTCGGGATCGCGGTGTGGGTGACGCCGCCCGACGCGCTGCACTGGACGATGGTGCTGATGTTGGGCGTGTTCGGCGGCGTGGGGCACTACTTCCTCGCCCTCGCCCACCGCTACGCCTCGGCCTCGACGCTCGCGCCGTTCATGTACCCGCAGGTGCTGTACATGGCGATTTTCGGCTACGTCGTGTTCGGCGACGTGCCGCGCTGGCCGGTCGCGGCCGGGGCGGCGATCGTGATCGGCAGCGGCCTCTACCTGCTGCAGCGCGCGCGGCGCTAGGCGTTTTCCCTCTGGACGGCCAGATAGACGTCCGGTAGATTCGCGCCAGGGAGGTCACTACATGGGCGGCGAACGGCGGGCCTTGGCGCACGCGGCGCTGTACGATCGCTTCGAGACCATGCTCCGGCTGTCGGGCGACTTCTACTGGGAAACGGATTCGGCGCACCGCATCAGCGAGTGGATTCACGGTCCGCGCTACGTCGCCATCCAGGGGCGCGACGCCTATCTCGGCAAGGCCCCGTGGGAAATCCCCTCGTCCAGGCCCGACGCGGAAGGCTGGGCGCAACACAGGGCGCTGCTCGATGCGCACCTCCCGTTCCGCGATTTCGAGTTCGCGCGCATCGCGCCCGACGGCAGCGCGCGCCAGTTCGTGTCCCACGGCGAGCCGACGTTCGACGCCGGCGGGCGCTTCAGCGGCTACCGCGGCATCGGGCGCGACGTCACCGACATCGTCGCGGCGCGCGAGCGCGTCGCCGCGCTCGCCTACAGCGACCCGCTCACCGGCCTCGCCAACCGCACCGGCCTCGCGCCCGCGATCGAGCACGCGGTGCACATCGCGCTGCGCTACGGGCGCAAGCTCGCGCTCGTGTTCGTCGACCTGGACGGCTTCAAGCAGATCAACGACGCGCAGGGCCACGACGCCGGCGACCAGGTGCTGGTCGAGATCGGCGGCCGGCTGCGCGGCTGCCTGCGCGCGAGCGACCTGGTGGCGCGCCTGGGCGGCGACGAGTTCGTGGTGCTGATCGAGGAGCTGCGCGACGCGGGCCAGGCCGCTGCGGTCGCGCGCAAGGTCCTGTCGGAGATCGCGCGTCCCTGCACCCTGCCCGACGGCGTGCCGGCGCAGGTCTCGGCCAGCGTGGGCGTGAGCATCCTGCCGGACGACGCCGACGACGCGCGCGACCTGATGCGCCACGCGGACGCCGCGATGTACCTCGCCAAGCAGGAAGGCAAGAACTGCTACCGCCTGTTCCTCGCCGGCGCCGCGCCCGCCGCCTAGCGGCGGCGGCGCTCGAGGTCGCGGTTCGCGTCCTGGATGTCGCGCCGCAGCCGCTCGCGCTGGGCGGGCGTCAGGCGCTCGCGCTCGCGCTCGCGCCCGCGCCACTGGCGCGGATGGCGGTAGGCGTCGCGGCGCGCTGATTCCAGCTGCTCGCGCAGGCGCTCGCGCGCCGCGGGGCTCATCGGGCGCTCGCGCGGGTCCGGGCGCTGCGCGAACGCGCCGCCGCTCGCCGCCGCGAAAGCGGCGGCGAAGGCGAGAACGAGCAGTGCGCGGCGCGCCGGGACCATGACGATGCCGATGTTACGGAACCCGGCGCCGGAAGGTGTGCCGAGGCGGCGAATTTTTGTAACAATGTGTTTCTGCGCCATGCCCGAGCTCAAGACGAGAATCCTGGTAGTCGACGACGACCGCCGCCTGCGCGACCTGCTGCTGCGCTACCTCGGCGAGCAGGGCTTCGAGGTGCGCGCGGTGCCCGACGCGCAGGCGATGGACAAGATGCTCGCGCGCGAGCGCTACGACCTGCTGGTGCTCGACCTGATGCTGCCGGGCGAGGACGGGCTCGCGATCTGCCGCCGCCTGCGCGCCGGCACGCCCGAGCTCGCGATCGTCATGCTGACCGCCAAGGGCGACGACGTCGACCGCATCGTCGGGCTCGAGATGGGCGCCGACGACTACCTGCCCAAGCCCTTCAACCCGCGCGAGCTGGTCGCGCGCGTCAACGCGGTGCTGCGCCGGCGCGCCCCGGCCGGCCCGCCCGGGGCCCCGGCGCCGGGCGGCGCGCCGCACCGCTTCGGCGAGTTCGAGCTCAACCTCGCCACGCGCTCGCTGTCGCGCAACGGCAAGCCGGTGCAGCTCACCACCGGCGAGTTCTCGGTGCTCAAGGTGCTGGTCGAGCATCCCGCGCAACCCGCTCTCGCGCGACAAGCTGATGGAGCTCGCGCGCGGGCGCGAGTACGAAGTGTTCGACCGCTCGATCGACGTGCAGATCTCGCGCCTGCGCAAGATCGTCGAGCAGGATCCCTCGCATCCGCGCCACATCCAGACCGTGTGGGGCTTCGGCTACGTGTTCGTCCCCGACGGCGAAGCTAAGTGATCGCGCGCCGGATCGCCGCGCCCGACTCGCTGCTGGCGCGCTCGTTCCTGCTGATCGCGCTGCTGCTGGTGGTCTCGGTGCTGTCGGCGTTCCAGCTCTACCGCCTGTACGAGCGCGAACCGCTCTCGCGCGAGCTCGCGCAGCAGGCGGTGAGCGTGGTGAACCTCACGCGCGCGGCGCTGATCAACGCCGACCCCGCGCTGCGGCCCGAGCTGCTGATCGAGCTCAACGAGCGCGAGGGCATCCGCGTCTACCCGCTGACGCCCGGCGAGAAGCTCGAGCCGCTGCCCGACGATCCGCTGTTCAGGATGGTCGCCGACCGCGTGCGCGCGGCGCTCGGCGCGCGCACCCGCTTCGCCTTCGTGCGCAACGGGCTGGACGGGTTCTGGGTCAGCTTCATGATCGACGTCGACGAGTTCTGGGTCATGCTGCCGCGCGGGCGCTTCGAGCCGAGCTTCGGCGTCGAATGGCTCGCCTGGGGTGCCGCGCTGCTCGCGCTCGCGCTGCTCGGCGCGGCGCTGATCGCCTCGCGCATCGCGCGCCCGCTGGCCGCCCTCACGCGCGCGGCCGCGCACCTGGGCCGCGGCGAGACGCCCGCGCCCTTGCCGGTCGAGGGGCCGCGCGAGCTGCGCACCGTGTCGGCCGCCTTCAACCGCATGGCGCGCGACCTCGCCTCGATGGAGCGCGAGCGCGCGATGGTGCTCGCCGGCATCAGCCACGACATCCGCACCCCGCTCGCGCGGCTGCGCCTGGGGCTCGAGATCCTCGGCGGCGAGCGCGCCACCGCGGAGGCGATGGAGCTCGACATCGAGGAGATCGACGCCGTGATCGGGCAGTTCCTCGACTTCGCGCGCGGCGAGAACGAGGAGCAGGCGCGCGACGACCTCGACGCCCTGGTGGGCGAGCTGGCGGAGCACTACGCGCGCCGCGGCAAGCGCGTGTCGTTCGCGCCCGGCGGCGTCGCGCCGCTGCGCTTCGCGCGCCCGGCGCTTCGGCGCGCGATCGCGAACCTGGTCGACAACGCGCTGCGCTACGCGGGCGAGCCGGTCGAGCTGCGCACCCGCGCGCTGCGCGGCGGCGCGCTGATCGAGGTGACGGACCGCGGGCCCGGCGTGCCGCAGGGCGAGGCCGAGCGCCTGAAGCAGCCCTTCACCCGGCTCGACGCCTCGCGCGGCGGCGCCGGCGGCGCCGGGCTGGGCCTCGCGATCGTCGAGCGCGTCGCGCGCGCGCACGGCGGCACGCTCGAGCTGCTGCCGCGCGAGGGCGGCGGGCTGATCGCCAGGATCACGCTTGGCCTCGCGCCCTGAGGGGCCTTCGCGGCGCGGGCTTTCCGCGCTGGTGTTCGGCGTGATCGCGCTGGTGTGGGGCTACAACTGGGTGGTGCTCAAGCTCGCGATGCGCGAGGCCGGGCCGTTCGAGTTCCTCGCCTGGCGCTTCGGCGTCGCCAGTGCCTGCCTGTTCGCCGCGCTCGCCGCGCTCGGGCGGCCGCTGCGCCTTTCCCACGCGCCCCAGGTGCTGCTGATCGGCCTGCTGCAGACCACCGCCACCTTCGCCCTGGTGACCTGGGCGCTGGTCGCCGGCGCCGCCGGCAAGAGCGCGGTGCTCAACTACACCATGCCGTTCTGGGTCGTGCTGTTCGCCTGGCCGGTGCTCGGCGAGCGCCCGGCGCGCGCGCAGTGGGCGGCGATCGCGCTCGCGATCGCCGGCCTCGCGCTGCTGGTGCGCCCGGGAGCGCGCGCGGGCATGCCCGAGCTGCTCGCGCTCGCCTCGGGCGTGGCCTGGGCGCTCGGCGTGGTCGTCACCAAGCGGCTGCAGACGCGCGAGCGGGTCGACACCCTTTCGCTCAGCGCCTGGCAGACGCTGCTCGGCGGCGCGGGCCTGGTCGCGCTCGCGATTGCCTTTCCCTCGCGCCCGATGCACTGGTCGCCGATGCTCGTGTTCGCCGTGCTCTACAACGGCGTGCTGGTCGGCGCGGTGTGCTGGTTCCTGTGGTTCTGGGCGCTGCAGAAGCTCGACGCCGGCCTCGCCAGCCTGGGCATCCTGTCGGTGCCGGTGCTCGGCGCCGGGTTCGGCGTCGCCCTGCTCGGCGAGCGCCTGACCCCGGCCGAATGGTCCGGCATGGCGCTGATCGTCGCCGCGCTCGGGCTCACCGCGGTCGCGGCGCGCATGCGATGAGCTCCGAGTCGGTCGCCGTGTTCCTCGCCTTCCTCAAGCAGGGCTGCATCTCGTTCGGCGGGCCGATCGCGCATCTGGGCTATTTCCGCGAGGAGTTCGTCCGGCGCCGCAAGTGGCTCGACGACGCCGCCTACGCCGACCTGGTCGCGCTGTGCCAGTTCCTGCCGGGTCCCGCGAGCAGCCAGGTCGGCATCGGACTGGGGGCGCTGCGCGCCGGCGCGCCCGGCGCGCTCGCCGCCTGGGCCGGTTTCACGCTGCCCTCCGCGCTGCTCATGATCCTGGCCGGAGTCGGCCTGCGCCTGCTTCACTTTTCCACCACCGCGGGATGGCTGCACGGCCTCAAGCTCGCCGCGGTCGCGGTAGTGGCGCAGGCGGTATGGGGCATGTGGCCGCGGCTTTGCCCGGATCGCGCGCGCGCCGCGCTCGCGCTCGGCGCCGCGCTCGCGGTTCTCGCCTGGAGCGGCGCCGCGGCGCAGATCGCCGCCATCGCCGCCGCCGGCGCGATCGGCTGGCGCTGGCTGCCGCGCGGCGTCGCGCCCGCGGCGCACGGCGCGCGGTTCCGGATCGGCCGCGGGCTGTCGCTCGCCTGCGCCGTGGCGTTCTTCGCGCTGCTGGCCGCGCTGCCGCCGCTCGCGCACGCGAACCATGCATTCGCCGTGTTCGACAGCTTTTACCGCGCCGGGTCGCTCGTGTTCGGCGGCGGCCACGTGGTGCTGCCGCTGCTGCGCGCGGAAGTGGTGCCGCGCTGGATCGGCGACGACGCCTTCCTCGCGGGCTACGGCCTCGCCCAGGCGCTGCCGGGGCCGCTGTTCGCCTTCGCCGCCTATCTCGGCACGGCGATGCGCGTCGCGCCCGCGGGATGGGCGGGCGGCCTGCTCGCGCTGGGCGCGATCTTCCTGCCTGCCTTCCTGCTCGTGTTCGCGGCACTGCCGCACTGGGACGCGCTGCGCCGCATGGCGGGCATGCGCGCCGCGCTGAACGGCATCAACGCCGCGGTGGTCGGCATCCTTCTCGCGGCGCTCTACCACCCGGTCTTCACCAGCGCGGTGCACGGGCCGGCCGATTTCGGCCTTGCGCTGGCGGGATTTGCGCTGCTCGCGTGGTGGAAGCTCCCGCCGCTGTGGGTGGTGCTCCTGTGCGCGCTGGGGGGCGGCGCCATGGGCTGGGCCCTGTGAGGCCTAAAACCCTGATTTAGATCAAACAAGGCGAGGATTGCGCTTGACTGGCAACCGTTGTCAATAAATAATCATTCTCATTACGGACCCCATCGCGCCATGCCCCGCTCTTCCCTCCACACTCTCGACGCCCTGCGCGCGGGCGAACGCGCCACCATCCTCGCGCTCGACGCCGGCCAGGCCCTCTACCACCGCCTCGCGGCGCTCGGCCTGCGCGCGGGCAAGACGGTGCACATGATCCGCCGCGCCCGCTTCGGCGGGCCGTTCCACGTTCGGGTGGGAACCACCGACCTCATGCTGCGCGCGCCCGACGCGCGCCGAATACAGGTGCGCGTCGCACCCGCATGAAGCGCATCGCTCTCGTCGGCATGCCCAACACGGGCAAGTCGACGCTGTTCAACCGCCTCACCGGCGCGCAGGCCAAGGTCGGCAACTGGCCGGGGATCACGGTCGACCTGCTGAGCGCGAAGCTGCTGCTGGGCGACCAGATGGTGCAGCTGGTGGACCTGCCGGGCATCTACGACCTGCGCGGATTCTCCGAGGACGAGCACGTGGTCACGACCTTCCTGCGCGAGCAGAAGGTCGACGTCGTGCTGGTGGTGCTGAACGCCTCGCAGATCGAGCGCCAGCTTCCGCTGTTCGCGCAGCTGGCGCAGTTCGGCGTCCCGCTCGTGCTGGTGCTGAACATGGCGGACGAGGCCGCCGCGCTCGGCATCACGATCGAGCGCGAGACGCTCGCCGGCTGGCTCGGCGCTCCGGTCTGCCTCGTCTCGGCCAAGCACGGCCAGGGCATGGAGCAGCTGCGCGGCCTGGTGGTGCGCGCGCTGCGCGCGCCGGCGCAGGCGGCGCTGCCCGACGACGCTCTGATCGAGGCGGCGGTCAAGTCCGCGGTCCACGTCCCGGCCCATGCCTCGCACCGGCTGACCGAGAAGATCGACCGCGTGATGCTCGACCCCTGGCTCGGCCTGCCGCTGTTCTTGGGCGTCATGTTCGTGCTGTTCGAGGCGGTGTTCTGGATCGGCACGCCGCTGCAGAACGCGCTCGCCGCGGGCTTCTCCGCCTTGCGCGCGGGCGCGCTCGAGCCCGCCCTTGCCGCCGCGCCGCCGCTGCTGCACGGCCTGCTGCTGGACGGCGTCTACAACGGCCTCTCGACCGTGGCGAGCTTCGTGCCGCTGATCATCCTGTTCTTCCTCTGCATGGCGATCGTCGAGGACACCGGCTACCTGTCGCGCGCGGCGTTCCTGATCGACGCCCTGATGGCGCGCTTCGGGCTCGACGGGCGCAGCTTCGTCATGATCCTGATGGGCTTCGGCTGCAACGTGCCGGCGCTCATGGGCACGCGCGTGATGCGCTCGCGCGGGCTGCGCCTGCTCACCATGCTCGCGATCCCGTTCTCGCTCTGCTCGGCGCGGCTGCAGGTGTTCCTGTTCTTCATCGCGGCCCTGTTTCCGCCGCGCACCGCGCCGCTGGTGCTGTTCTCGCTCTACGTCATAAGCATCGCGGCGGCAATGCTCACCTCGCTCATGTTCAAGCGCCGCTTCGCGAACAGCGATCCGTTCGTGCTCGAGATGCCGCCCTACCGCTTCCCGACGCTGCGCCAGATCGCGCTGCGCGGCTGGCACGAGGCGAGGCATTTCCTGCACCGCGCGAGCCGCTTCATCGTCGCCGGCGTGGTGCTGGTGTGGCTGCTGACGAACTTTCCGGCGTCGGCCGCGCCCGGCAGCGCCGACACCCTGGCCGGACAGCTCGGCGCCTGGCTCAGCCCGGTGCTGGGGCCGCTCGGGATCGACGCCAAGCTCACGCTGGCGCTCATTTTCGGCTTCGTCGCGAAGGAGATCGTGATCGGCTCGCTGGCGGTGATCTACGCCAAGGAAGGCGGCGCGCTGGTGAGCACGATCGCGCAGCAGATCGACTGGGTCCAGGCCTACAGCTTCATGCTGTTCACCCTGATCTACACGCCCTGCCTGTCGACCATCGCCACGATCCGCAGCGAGGCGCGCAGCCGCGCCTTCAGCGTGCTGGCGGTGGCCTGGCCGCTCGCCCTCGCCTGGCTGGTGAGCTTCACTTTCTACCAGGCCGCGCGCCACCTCTGAGCGCAAAGCGCTCCAGCACCTCGTAGCGCGAGCCTTCGCGCGACAGCGCCGAGCGCACCAGCACAAATTCGTCCACCGGCCAGTCGAGCGGCGCCAGCCCGGGCAGCGCCGCGCGCGGCTCGCGCGCCTTGCGGATCAGCGTGACGTGCGCGGCGAAAGCGCGTGCTTCGAGCTCGAATCCGGCTTGCGCGAGACTGCATTTCAATTCGGCCGCGAGCGCAGCCAGCGGCGCGGGGGTCTCGTTCGGGCCGACCCAGACGATGCGGTTGTGCGCCCACCAGCGCGCCTGCTCGATGGGCAGCACATGGGCCTTTCCGACGCTCGCTTGCCCGATCCTTTTCAAGCTTGAAATTCTTGATTCCTCGATTTCACCCAGAAACGCCAGCGTCAGATGGATGGTCTCGGCGCGCGTGACGCGCCCGCCGGTCAGGCGCGAGGCCTTCATCGCCCATTCGTGCAGCGCGCCCGCGGCCTCGCGCGGCGGCCAGAGCGCGAAGAACAGCCGCACCGCTCAGACCATGTGCTTGCGGGTGAGCGCGGCGAGCGCGCGCCCGGCCTGGTCGCTGCCTTGCTCGAGCTGCGACGCGATCAGCTCCATTTCGCGCGCGCCGCGGTTCTGCGACAGCTTCCAGCGCGTCTCCAGGCGCGTCACTTCGATCTCGAAATTGACGATGCCGCCCAGCATCTGGTCGAGGTACTCCTGCGCCAGCGCGTCGAACGCGGGCAGCCATTGCGGATCGAGCGACTCGACCAGGCGCCGCTGCGAGGCATGCTTCGCCTCGCGCGCCTCGAGCACGACCGGCCTGCCGTAGGCGTGCACTGCGGCGTAGTTCCAGGTCGGCACCGCCGGCGCGCGCTCGTACCAGCGCGGCGAGACGTAGGCGTGCGGGCCGGAGAACACCACCAGCGCGTCGTCGCCGAAGAACGACTGCCACTGCGGGTTGGCGCGCGCCATGTGCATCACCAGCACGAGCCCGTCGCCGCGCTGTTCCACCAGGCAGGGCAGGTGCGAAGCCGCGAGCTCGCCCCCGGCGCCGGTCACCAGCAGGCAGAAATCGTGCGCGCGCATGAAGCCGGCCAGCTCGGCGCGGTCCTCGACCCGGTTGTAGGGCGGCGAGTACATCACGCGCCCTCGAGCAGCGCCACCGCGAGCGCGGCGATGCCCTCGCCGCGGCCGATGTATCCCAGCTGCTCGGTGGTGGTGGCCTTGATGCTCACGCGCGCCGGCGCCACGCCCAGGTCGGCGGCGATGTTGCCGATCATGCGCGGGATGTGCGGCGCGAGCTTCGGCGCCTCGGCCACCACGGTGGCGTCGAGGTTGCCCACGCGCAGCTTGCGCGCGGCGAGCTTGCGCGCCACCTCGCGCAGCAGCATGCGGCTGTCGATATCGGAATACTGCGGGTCGCCGTCGGGAAAGTGCGCGCCGATGTCGCCCAGGCCCGCGGCGCCGAGCAGCGCGTCGCAGATCGCGTGCAGCAGCACGTCGGCGTCCGAATGCCCCGCGAGGCCCTTGTGGTGCGGGATCGTGACGCCCCCGATCACCAGCTTGCGCCCGTCCACCAGCGCGTGAACGTCGTAGCCCTGCCCTATTCTCATTTTCGCCTCGCGATGATGGCCTCGGCGATGCCGAGATCTTCCGGAAAAGTGACCTTCAGGTTCTCCCGGCTGCCGGTCACCAGGCGCGGCCTCAAGCCCATCGCCTCGACCGCGCTCGCCTCGTCGGTGAGCCCGCTCCTCGCGTCCTTGAGCGCCTGCGCCAGCAGCCCGGCGCGGAACATCTGCGGCGTTTGCGCGAGCCACAGCTGCGCGCGGTCCTCGCTGCCGGCGACGCGCAGCGCGCCCGCCTCGTCCTTCGCCGCGCGCTTGACCGTGTCGGCCGCCGGCAGCGCGAGGATGCCGCCGACCTGGTCCGCCTCGCACTCCTCGATCAGGCGCTCGAGGTCGGCGCGCGGCAGGCAGGGGCGCGCGGCGTCGTGCACCAGGATCCAGTCGTCCGCGTCCACCGCCGCCATCGCCGCCACCAGGCCGTTGTAGACCGAGTCGCGCCGCGTCGCGCCGCCGCAGTAGAGCGGCTCGATCCTGCCGCCGAGCGCGCCCCAGTCGCAGGCGGCGAAGCGTTCGTCGCCCGGCGCGAGCACCACGAACACGGATTCCACTTGCGGCACGCACAGGGCGTGCGCCGCGTGCCACAGCATCGGCTTGCCGGCGAGCGCGAGGTACTGCTTGGGCTGCCCGCCCGCCATGCGCGTGCCGGCGCCGGCGGCGGGAATCAGGGCGTAGAAGCTCACCGCAAAACCTTCGAAAATTCAGGCCGGTATAATTGCACGGCGCGCCCCGCCGAACAAGCCGCGCTCCACCTTCATGCACCGAGAAGATCTCCCTCATCCGCAATCGCGCCGCCGCTACGCCCGGCTCGCAGGCTCGGCCGACGCGCTCGCGCTCGCCCGGCTCGCCGCCGCCGAGCGCCCGGTCACGGTGGTGTCGGCCACCGCGCAGGACGCGCAGCGCCTGAAGGAAGAGCTGGCGTGGTTCGCGCCCGGGCTGCGCGTGTGCCTGCTGCCGGACTGGGAGACGCTGCCCTACGACCAGTTCTCGCCCCACCAGGACCTGGTCTCGGAGCGCCTCGCCACGCTCTACCGCGTCCAGCGCGGCGAGTTCGACCTCGCGCTGGTGCCGGCGCCGACCGCGCTGGTGCGCCTGTGCCCGCCGTCCTACCTCGCCGCGCACACCTTCTTTCTCGAGCTCGGCGAGCGGCTCGACGCGGACGCGCTGCGCGGCCAGCTCCTGCTCGCCGGCTACCAGCACGTGACCCAGGTGGTCGCGCCGGGCGAATACTGCGTGCGCGGCGGCATCATCGACCTCTACCCGATGGGCAGCGCGCTGCCGCTGCGGCTCGATCTCGACGACGACCGCATCGACGCCATCCGCACCTTCGACGTCGACAGCCAGCGCACGCTCTACCCGGTGCAGCAGGTGCGGCTGCTGCCGGCGCGCGAGTTCCCGCTCGACGAGGCGGGGCGGGCGCGCTTTCGCAGCCGCTTCCGCGAGCTGTTCGAGGGCGACCCGTCGAAGAAGGCGCTCTACCGCGACATCTCGAACGGCGTCCCCGCGGCCGGAGTCGAGTACTACCTGCCGCTGTTCTTCGACGCGCCGGCGACGCTGTTCGACTACCTGCCGCCGGAGACCACGCTCGCGCTGCACCACGACGTCGCGGCGGCGCTGCAGGAGTTCTGGCGCGACGCGCAGTCGCGCTTCAGGCTGCTCGGCGGCGACCCGGACCGGCCGCTGCTGCCGCCGGCGCAGCTGTTCGTGCCGGCGGAGGAGTTCTATCTGCGCGCGCGCGGCTTCGCGCGCGTCGACCTGCTGCGCGAAGCCGAGCCCGAGGCGCTCGACCAGCCGCTGGCGGCGGCGGCGCTGCCCGCGCTCGCGGTCGAGCGCCGCGCCGCCGACCCGCTCACCGCGCTCAAGGCCTGGCTCGCGAACTGCGGGCTGCGCGTGCTGCTCGCGGCCGAGTCCGCCGGCCGGCGAGAGACGATGTCGTCGTACCTGGCGGAATACGGCGTTCGTCCTGAAGTCGTTCCTGATTTTGATTCTTTTCTAAAGAGCAAGACGGCCCTTGCGCTCACCGTGGCGCCGCTCGCCAGCGGCTTCGCCCTGCCGGACGAAGGCTGGGCGGTGGTCACCGAGACCGAGCTCTACGCCGGCACCGTGCGCCGCCGCGGGCGCGCCAGGGACAAGGCGACCTCGGTCGAGGGCGTGCTGCGCGACCTGTCCGAGCTCAAGATCGGCGACCCGGTGGTGCACGCGCAGCACGGCATCGGCCGCTACCAGGGCCTGGTCGAGCTCGACCTGGGCGAAGGCCGCAACGAGTTCCTGCTGCTCGAGTACGAAGGCGGCGACAAGCTCTACGTGCCGGTGTCGCAGCTCGCGGTCATCAGCCGCTACTCGGGGGCGCAGGCCGAGGCCGCGCCGCTGCACAAGCTCGGCAGCGGGCAGTGGGACCGGGCGCGCGCGCGCGCGGCGAAGCAGGTGCGCGACACCGCGGCCGAGCTGCTCGCGCTCTACGCCAGGCGCGCGGCGCGCGAGGGTCACGCCTTCGCCGTCAACCAACACGACCTGGAGGCCTTCGCCGACGGCTTCGGTTTCGAGGAGACGGTCGACCAGGCCGCGGCGGTGGAGGCCGTGGTCAAGGACATGGTCAGCGGCAAGCCGATGGACCGCCTGATCTGCGGCGACGTCGGATTCGGCAAGACCGAGGTCGCGCTGCGCGCCGCCTTCCTCGCCGTGGCGGATCGCAAGCAGGTCGCGATCCTGTGCCCCACCACCCTGCTCGCGGAGCAGCACTTCCAGACCTTCTCCGACCGCTTCGCGGACTGGCCGGTGAGAATCGCGGAGCTCTCCAGGTTCAAGACTTCCAAACAGGCGAGTGAAATTCTGAAGAACGTCGAATCCGGGGAAATCGACATCGTCATCGGCACCCACAAGCTGCTCTCGAAAGGCGTGAAGTTCGCGCGCCTGGGGCTCGCGATCGTCGACGAGGAGCACCGCTTCGGCGTGCGCCAGAAGGAGGCGCTCAAGGCGCTGCGCGCGGAGGTCGACGTGCTGACCCTGACCGCGACGCCGATTCCGCGCACGCTCGCGCTGTCGCTCGAAGGCATCCGCGACTTCTCGGTCATCGCCACCGCGCCGCAGAAGCGCCTCGCGATCAAGACCTTCGTCGCGCCCTGGTCCGAGGGGCGCATCCGCGAGGCGGTATTGAGAGAGCTCAAGCGCGGCGGCCAGGTCTACTTTCTGCACAACGAGGTCGAGACCATCGAGCGCATGCACGACCGCCTCTCGCGCCTGCTGCCCGAGGCGCGCATCGCGGTGGCGCACGGCCAGATGCGCGAGCGCGAGCTCGAGCGCGTGATGCGCGAGTTCACCGCCCAGCGCCACAACCTGCTGCTGTGCACGACGATCATCGAGACCGGGATCGACATCCCGACCGCCAACACGATCGTGATCAACCGCGCCGACAAGTTCGGCCTCGCGCAGCTGCACCAGCTGCGCGGCCGGGTCGGGCGCTCGCACCACCAGGCCTACGCCTACCTGCTGACGCCGGACGAGGAGGCGGTCGGCGCGCAGGCGAAGAAGCGCCTCGAGGCGATCCAGATGATGGAGGAGCTCGGCTCCGGCTTCTACCTCGCGATGCACGACCTCGAGATCCGCGGCGCGGGCGAGGTGCTGGGCGAGTCGCAGTCGGGCGAAATCCAGGAGATCGGCTTCTCGCTCTACGCGCAGATGCTGGAATCCGCCGTGAAGCGGCTGAAGGCGGGCAAAGGCGCCGAGCTCGAGGGTGCGATCGATGTTTCGACCGAAGTCAACCTGCACCAGCCCGCGCTGCTGCCGGCGGACTACTGCAGCGACGTGCACGAGCGCCTGACGCTGTACAAGCGGCTGTCGAACTGCGACACGCCCGACGAGCTCGAGGCGATGCACGAAGAGCTGGTGGACCGCTTCGGCGCGCTGCCCGAGCCGGCGCGCGCGCTGCTCGAGTGCCATGCGCTGCGTCTGGCCGCGCGGCCGCTGGGCGTGGCGCGCATCGACGCGACGCACGAGGCGCTGCAGCTGCAGTTCGTCGCGCGGCCGCCGGTCGAGGCGCAGAGGGTGATCGACTTCGTGCAGCGCCGCCGCGGCGCGCGCCTCGCCGGCCAGGACCGGCTGCGGCTGGAGGCGAAGATGCCCGGCTGGCGCGAGCGCGCCCAGGCGGTGAGGGAAGTGCTGCGCGAGCTCACGCCGTGAACCTCGTCGTGCAGGGGCCGGGCGCGACCGCGGCGCAGGCGGAAGAGCTCGCGCAGCTGAGCGGCGCGCGCGCGGTCGAAAAGCTGGGCCAGACCGCGTTCCGCCTGTGCGGCGCCGCGAGGCGCGACGGCGTCGGCGCGTGGTGCAGCGCGCGCGCGCTCGACTTCGCCTGGGTGCCCGCGGATCTGCGCCTGGCCGACCTCAGGCTGGTGGCGATCGACATGGACTCGACCCTGATCACGATCGAGTGCATCGACGAGCTCGGCGAAGCGGCGGGCCGCCGGGCCGAGATCGCCGCGATCACCGAGGCCGCGATGCGAGGCGCGCTGGACTTCGGCGAGAGCCTGCGCCGGCGCGTGGCGCTGCTCGCGGGAGTCGAGGAGTCGGCGCTGCAGCGGGTCTACGACGAGAAGCTGCGCCTTTCGCCCGGCGCCGAGCGGCTGGTCGCCGGCTGCAAGGCGGCCGGCATCAAGCTGCTGCTGGTCTCGGGCGGGTTTTCCTTCTTCACCGAGCGCCTGCGCGCGCGCTTGGGGCTCGACGACAGCTTGTCCAACAAGCTCGAAATCCAGCATGGACGACTCACCGGCGGGCTGGTCGGCAAGATCGTCGATGCGCGCGCCAAGGCGGAACGGCTGCGCGAGGCCGCGCGCGCGATCGGCGCGCGCCGCGAGCAGACGCTCGCCATCGGCGACGGCGCGAACGACCTGCCGCTGATGGCCGAGGCCGGCATGTCGGTCGCGTTCCGCGGCAAGCCGGTGGCGCGCGACTTCGCCGACTTCGCGCTCGACCACGCCGGACTTGACGGCGTGCTGAACTTTTTTCTTTAGGCTAGGATTGGGACAGACAGGGAGGATTTGCAATGACCGACAGCGTCAAATACTTGCTCGACGAGAGCCGCATTCCGAAGCACTGGTACAACATCATGGCGGACCTGCCCTCGCCGCCGCCGCCGGTGCTGCACCCGGGCACCAAGCAGCCGGTCGGGCCGGACGATCTCGCGCCGCTGTTCCCGATGGAATTGATCATGCAGGAGGTGAGCGCCGAGCGCGAGATCGAGATCCCGCAGCCGGTGCGCGACATCTACCGCCAGTGGCGCCCTTCGCCGCTGTACCGCGCGCGCAGGCTGGAACAGGTGCTGCAGACGCCGGCCAAGATCTATTACAAGTACGAAGGCGTCTCGCCCGCGGGCAGCCACAAGCCCAATACCGCGGTGGCGCAGGCGTTCTACAACAAGCAGGCCGGAATCAAGAAGATCACCACCGAGACCGGGGCCGGCCAGTGGGGCTCGGCGCTCGCTTTTGCCGGGGCGCTGTTCGGGATCGAAATCAAGGTCTTCATGGTGCGCGTGTCGTACAACCAGAAACCCTACCGCCGCGCGCTGATGGAAACCTACGGCGCGAGCTGCATCCCCTCGCCCTCGGCCGAGACCCGGTCGGGCCGCGCGATCCTGGAGAAAGCCAAGGACCATCCCGGCAGCCTGGGCATCGCGATCTCCGAGGCGGTCGAGGTCGCGGCGACGCACGACGACACCAAGTACGCGCTCGGCTCGGTGCTGAACCACGTCCTGACGCACCAGACCGTGGTCGGCCAGGAGGCGATGCTGCAGCTCGAGATGGCGGGCGACGACCCCGACGTGCTGGTCGGCTGCACCGGCGGCGGATCGAACTTCGCCGGCCTGGTGTTCCCTTTCCTCGGCGCGCAACTGCGCGGCGGCAGGAAGCGGCGCATCGTCGCGATCGAGCCCGCGGCCTGCCCCAGCCTCACGCGCGGCCAGTACGCCTACGACTTCGGCGACACCGGGCACCTTACCCCGCTGGTGAAGATGCACACCCTGGGCTCGACCTTCACCCCGCCCGGATTCCACGCCGGCGGCCTGCGCTACCACGGCATGGCGCCGCTGGTGTCGCACTGCAAGGAGCTCGGCCTGCTCGAGGCGAAGGCCTACCAGCAGAAGGAGGTCTTCGCCGCCGGGGTGCAGTTCGCCCGCGCCGAAGGCATCCTGCCCGCGCCGGAGGCGAACCACGCGGTCAAGGGCGCGATCGACGAGGCGCTGCGCTGCAAGGCGGAGGGCAAGTCGGAGGTGATCCTGTTCAATCTCTGCGGCCACGGCCACTTCGACATGCAGGCCTACATGGACTACTTCTCGGGCAAGCTCACCGACCAGCAGTACGACGAAGGCGAGCTGGCGATGGCGCTCGCCGGACTGCCGTCGGTCGCGCAGGCGGCCTGAACGCGGTCAGCGCGGCGCGTCGATGCGCCGCAGGACGCGGCACTGCGGCTCGGGCTGCAGCGTGACGTGCTCGATGCGGAAGCGGTCCGCCGCGAGATGCTGCAGCGCGCGCAGGGTGTCCTCCCAGTGCGCGAGGTCCGGCACGACCACGTGCGCCGAGAGCGACACCCGCTCGCCCGAGAGCATCCAGATGTGCAGGTCGTGCACCGACTCCACGCCTGGCACCGCCGCCATCGCGGCGCCCACCTCGGGCAGCGACAGCTCGGGCGGCACGCCTTCCATCAGCGCGTGCACCGCGTCGCGCAGCAGTCTCAGGCTCGAGACCACCAGCAGCGCGGCGATGAACAGCGACAGCAGCGGGTCGATCGGCGTCCAGCCGGTGAACGCGATCACCAGTCCCGAGGCGAGCGCCGCCACCGAGCCGAGGATGTCGCCCAGCACGTGCAGCAGCGCGCCGCGCGTGTTCATGTTGCGCGCGCCGCCCGAGAGCAGGCGGGCGACGTAGAGATTGAGCGCCAGGCCGACCGCCGCCACCGCGCTCACCGCCGCGCCTTGCACCGGCTGCGGCTGCGACAGCCGCGCCACGGCCTCGAACGCGAGCAGCGCCACCACCGCGAGCATCACCAGGCTGTTGGCGAGCGCGGCGAACATCTCGGTCCGGCCGAGGCCGAACGAATGCCGCTCCGAAGCCGGCCGGCGCGCGGCCCAGGCCGCGAGCGCGGCGAGCGCCAGCGCCGCGCCGTCGCTCGCCATGTGGCCGGCGTCGGCCAGCAGCGCGAGCGAGCCGCTCCACCAGCCGCCCAGCGCCTCGACCAGCGCGTAGCCGAGCGTCACCGCGACCGCGGCGCTCAGGCGGGAATGCGAATGGGCGTGGGCGTGCGCCATGCGGCCTCAGTACAGGTTCCTGACTTCGCGGATCGCGGGAAAGCGCCGCCGCAACAGCGCCTCCACCACCCCCTTCAGGTCGAGCGCCGCGCGCGGGCAGCCGGCGCAGGCGCCCTTCAGCCGCACCACCACCACGTCGCCTTCGAGAGCGACGAATTCGAGGTCTCCTCCGTCGCGCAACAGGATCTTCCTTGCTTCTTCAAGCGTTGACTTGATGTCTTCCGTAGCGGGAATGCTACTTCCCTCGGGTCTCTCCGCCGCCAGCTTCCTCTTCAAACCTTCCTGCTCGCGCGCGATGCGAAGGGCCTCGCGCGGGTTGTCGCGCTCGAGCGCGTCCAGCTCATCCTCGGTGTACAGGGGCGCGTCGAGCTTCATCCGACCCAGCGCCTCGCGTTGCGGAACATGCGCATCCAGGGCGAGTCCTCGGGCGCGCCGTCGGGCGCCCAGGACATCTGCACGCTGCGGAACACCCTCTCGGGGTGCGGCATCACGATGCTGAAGCGGCCGTCGGCGGTGGTCAGGCCGGTGACGCCGAGCGGCGAGCCGTTCGGATTGGCCGGGTAGCGCTCGGTGGCCTTGCCATTGTTGTCGACGAAGCGCATCGCCACGATCGCCCGCTCGAGCTCGCCCGGCGCGAACGCCGCCCGGCCCTCGCCGTGCGCGGTCGCCACCGGGATACGGCTGCCGGCCATGCCGGCGAACACGATCGAGGGGCTGTCGGCGATCTCGACCATCACGAAGCGCGCCTCGAACTGCTCCGAGCGGTTGCGCACGAACGCCGGCCAGTGCGCCGCGCCCGGAATCAGCTCCTTCAACGCCGCCATCATCTGGCAGCCGTTGCAGATCCCGAGCGCGAAGCTGTCGGCGCGGGCGAAGAAGGCCTCGAACTCGGCGCGCGCGCGGGCGTGAAACAGGATCGACTTGGCCCAGCCCTGGCCGCCGCCGAGCACGTCGCCGTAGGAAAAGCCGCCGCCCGCGGCGACGCCCCTGAAGCCGGAAAGCTCCGCGCGCCCGGCGAGGATGTCGGACATGTGCACGTCGACCGCCTCGAAGCCCGCGCGGTCGAAGGCCGCGGCGAGCTCGACCTGGCCGTTGACCCCCTGCTCGCGCAGGATCGCGACCCGCGGCCGCGCCCGGGCGGCGACGAAGACCTCCTTCGGCTCGAACGTGAGCGCGACCGACAGGCCAGGGTCGTTCGCGTCGAGCAGCGCGTCGAACTCCTCGCGCGCGCAGTCGGGGTTGTCGCGCAGCGCCTGCATGCGCCAGGTCGTTTCGCTCCAGGCGCGCTGGAGCTCCGCGCGCTTGCGCGCGAATACCGCCTTCGCGTTGCGCGTCACGCGCACTTCGTCGCGCTGGTTCGGAAAGCCGATCACGTAGGCGCACTCGTGCACCCCTTCGGCGCGCAGCACGTCCATCACGCGCTTGCGCTCGGCGGCGCGGATCTGCAGCAGCGCGCCCAGCTCCTCGGCGAACAGCGCGCCGAGCACGCGGTCCTTGAAGCGCCCCGCGAGCAGCTCGGGCCGGCGCTCGAGGCCGTCGACGTCGTTCATCGAGGCGTCGTAGCAGATTTCGTCCAGGTTCAGCGTCACCCCGCAGTGCCCTGCGAACGCCATCTCGCACGCGCTGGCGAACAGGCCGCCGTCGGAGCGGTCGTGATAGGCGAGCAGCAGGCCTTCGCGCGCCAGGCGCTGCACCGCCGCGAACAGCCCGGCGAGCAGCTTCGGGTCGTCCAGGTCGGGGCAGCGCTCGCCCAGGCGCGAGTGCACCTGCGCCAGGATCGACCCGCCGAGGCGGTTCTGGCGCCGTCCGAGGTCGACCAGCAGCAGCTCGGTCTCGCCCGCGTCGCTGCGCAGCCGCGGCGTGAGCGTGCCGCGCGCGTCGGACACCGGCGCGAACGCGGTCACCACCAGCGACAGCGGCGCGACCACCTCCTTGCCGTCCCAGGCGGTGCGCATCGACAGCGAATCCTTGCCCACCGGGATCGAGATCCCGAGCGCCGGGCAGAGCTCCAGCGCGACCGCGCGCACCGTGTCGTACAGCGCCGCGTCCTCGCCGGGGTAGCCGGCGGCCGCCATCCAGTTGGCCGAGAGCTTGACCTGCCCGAGCGCGTCGATGCGCGCCGCGGCGAGGTTGGTGATCGCCTCGCCGACCGCGATGCGGCCCGACGCCGGCGCGTCGATCAGCGCGAGCGGCGAGCGCTCGCCCAGCGCGAAGGCTTCGCCCGCGTAGCCTTCGTAGTCGAGCAGCGTGACCGCGCAGTCGGCTACCGGCACCTGCCAGGGGCCGACGAAGGGGTCGCGCGCGCACAGCCCGCCGACCGTGCGGTCGCCGATCGAGATCAGGAAGGTCTTGCTCGCCACCGAAGGATGGCGCAGCACGCGCAAGGCCGCTTGCTCGAGCTCGACCGCGTCCAGCGCGAAGGGCTCGGCGCGCGGCGCGAGCCGCCTGACGTCGCGCAGCATCTTCGGCGGCTTGCCCAGGATCACGTCGAGCCCGACGTCGATCGCGTTCTGCCCGAGCAGCGGGTCTTCGACCAGCAGCCTGCCGTCGGCGCTCGCGGCGCCGAGCACCGCGAACGGGCAGCGCTCGCGCTCGGCGAGCGCGCGAAAGCGATCCAGCGATTGCGGCGCGATCGCGAGCACGTAGCGCTCCTGCGCCTCGTTGCACCAGATCTCGCGCGGCGACATGCCGGAGTCCTCGGACGGCGCCGCGCGCAGGTCGAGCCGCGCGCCGCGGCCGGCAGAGTGCACGATCTCGGGCAGCGCGTTGGACAGCCCGCCGGCGCCCACGTCGTGGATCGACAGGATCGGGTTGTCGGCGCCGAGCTGCCAGCAGCGGTCGATCACCTCCTGCGCGCGGCGCTCGATCTCGGCGTTGCCGCGCTGCACCGAGTCGAAGTCGAGGTCCGCCGTGTTGGCGCCCGCGCCCATCGACGAAGCCGCGCCGCCGCCCATGCCGATCAGCATTCCCGGGCCCCCGAGCTGGATCAGCAGCGTGCCCTCGGGCAGCGCGCACTTCCCGGTGTGCGCGTCGGAGATGTTGCCGAGTCCGCCGGCGAGCATGATCGGCTTGTGGTAGCCGCGCCGCACGCCGCCCGAGGTCGTCTCGAAGCTGCGGAAATAGCCCGCCAGGTTCGGGCGGCCGAACTCGTTGCTGAACGAGGCGGCGCCGATCGGCCCCTCCAGCATGATCGCGAGCGCCGACACGATGCGCTCCGGCTTGCCCGGATCGTCGCCTTCCCAGGGCTGGAGCGCGCCCGGGATGCGCAGGTTCGACACCGAGTAGCCGACCAGGCCCGCCTTGGGCTTCGCGCCGCGGCCGGTCGCGCCCTCGTCGCGGATCTCGCCGCCGGCGCCGGTCGCCGCGCCCGGGAAGGGCGAGATCGCAGTCGGGTGGTTGTGCGTCTCGCACTTTATGACCGCATGCGTCAGATCCCGGGTTCTCCCATATATGTTGTTCGTCGGGTAGAACCTTTCAGCTTGCCTGCCTTCGATCACCGCCGCGTTGTCGGCGTAGGCAGAGATCGTGCCCTGCGGGCTGGCCGCGTGCGTGTGACGGATCATGGCGAACAGCGACTGGTCCTGCTTGCGGCCGTCGATGATCCAGTCGGCGTTGAAGATCTTGTGGCGGCAGTGCTCGGAGTTCGCCTGCGCGAACATCGTCAGCTCGGCGTCGGTCGGGTCGCGCCCGAGCGCCTCGAAGGCCGCGGCGAGGTAATCGATCTCGTCCTCCGACAGCGCCAGCCCGAGCCGCAGGTTGGCCTCGCGCAGCGCGCCGCGCGGCACGCGCTCGAGCGGGCGCGGCGCGACGTGGCGGAAGAGCCGCTCGGCCTCGTCCGGCGAGGCGAGCACGGTCTCGGTCATGCGGTCGTGGAGAAGCGCGGCGAGCGCGGCGCGCTCGGGCGCGGCGAGCGGCGCGCGCGGCGGCGCGCCGTCGGCCTGCAGCGTGTAGGCGACGCCGCGCTCGATCCTCAGCACGCCCGTCAGGCCGCAGTTGCGCGCGATGTCGGTCGCCTTGGACGACCACGGCGAGATCGTGCCCAGGCGCGGCACCGCCAGGAACAGCGCGCCGCGCGGCGGCTCGGCCGGCGCGGGCTCGCCGTAGCGCAGCAGGCGCTCGAGCAGCGCACCGTCAGCGGCCGAGGGCTCGCCCTCGGCTTCGGCGAAATGCCAGTACTCGGCGTGCACCCGGCGCACACCGGGGGCGACCTGCTGCAAGGAGGGAAGGAGCTTCGCGAGTCGGAACTCCGACAGCGCGCGTGCGCCGCGGAGCTTGAGGATCGTGCCCATCCGCTACTTCTTGACCTCCGGCCGCGTCACCGTTCCCGCCAGGTTGATCGTCGCGCGCAGCATCTGGCCCGCGGTCCTGACGTCGGCCACGATGCGCCCGGACAGCGCGCCATCGGGGGCGATGTCCAGCGTCGCGCCGGCGTTAAGCGCGCCCGCCGCGACGTTCACCTCGCGCAGAGCGACCGCGCCGCCTTCGTAGGCGCCCTTGGCGCTCAGCTCCGCGAACAGCGTCCTGCCCGCCGTCTCCTTGCCCGAGGTCCTGATGGTGCGCGACAGGTCGAAGCTGCCGAGCACGCCCTTGTTGACCGTGAAGCCGCCCTCGACCCTTGCCGCGGCGCCGAGCCTGGCCGGAGCCGCGCCCTGCATCAGGTAGCGCCCGGTGCCGTTGGCCTTGCCCTCCGACAGCAGCGCGGGCGCGAATACCGCGGCGTTGACGTTCTTCACCTTGAGGGCGCCTTCGATGCGCCACTGCGCGCCCCAGGTGATGTGCGCGGTTCCCGACACGATGCCGTCGAGCGCCGAGCCTTCCCAGTCGCTGAGCGTCATCCCCTCCCGCGTCGTGCTGCCCTTGAAGGAGAAATCGGTGAGCGTCACCTGCGGCGCGAAAGGCAGCGCCAGGCTGGCCGCGCTGCCTTCGATCGACAAATGGTCGTTCTCCGGCGCCAGCTTCACCTCCAGTTTGTCCGCGCCGGTCAGCACGGCCGACTTGAGCGCACCGTCGGGCCACAGCACCGCCTTGACGTCCAGCGTCGGAAGCGCAACCGGCCCGCGCAGCCTGACCTGCGTCGCGTTCACGCGGTCGATCCTCAGCACGCCGCTCTTGATCTTTCCCAGCAGGATGCCGCCGAGCTCGCTTTGCGGCACCAGCGCGCCGATCAGCTCGATGCGGCTCAACGCGGCCTTGTCGCCGAGCAGCGAAGTGAGCTCGGGGAAGGCGCGCACGGTCTCGACCACGACCTGCCCGATCCGTACCCCCTCGAGGCGCAGCTCCGGCCCGTTCACCAGCGAATAGTGCGCCGAGCCGATGATGACCCGCCGCCCCAGCGCGGCGCTGGCCATCTTCGCGTAGCCGTCGGTCGCGACCGGAACCACGTGCACGGCGCCTACGGCCGCGACCAGCGCGACCAGCAGCCCGATCGTGAGCGGCTTGCCCCACTTGCGCCGCCGGCGGATCTTGATCGGCGCCGCGTCCGCGTCTGCCGCCTTCTTCCTGCGCTTGGCCTCGCGCTCGCGCGCGCGCTGGGCCTTGCGCGCCTCCTTGGTCAGCGCCCGCTCGTCGTGCTTGACCTCGTCCAGGTCGAGGTCCTCGTCGCGCACCACGACGTCGTCCTCGGCCTCCCTGGCGAGCACTCGGGCCGCGGCGGCGTGCGGCATGCTGCCCGGATCGACCGAACGGCGCAGCTTCGTCGTCTCCCAGTCGCCCTTGATCTTGTAGGCGAGCACCGGGCGCGTGATGTTCTTCAGCTTCTGCTCGCCGAGCGCCTCGATCGAGTAGGTGACCTTGTCCCGGATCTGGTCGTAGACCACTCCGGCGATGCAGATCCCGCCCTTGTCCGAGAGCTGCTCCAGCCGTGCGGCGACGTTCACCCCGTCGCCGTAGACGTCGTTGTCCTCGCCGATGATGTCGCCCAGGTTGATTCCCATGCGAAAGGCGATCTGCCGCGCCGGCGTGATTTCCGCTTCATCGTTTGCCACCGCGGTCTGGACCTGGACCGCGAAGCGAACCGCGTCGACCACGCTCGGGAACTCGATCAGCAGGCCGTCGCCCGCGGTCTTCACGATCCGGCCCTCGTGCTCGTCGACCTTGGGCTGGATCAGCTCGCGCATCATGCGCTTGAAGCGCGCGAGCGTGCCCTCCTCGTCGATCCCCATCAAGCGGCTGTAGCCGACGATGTCGGCGGCGACGATCGCCGCCAGCCGGCGCTTGGCGCGGCTGTCCGAGGCCGCATCGACCGCCCCGCGCACGCCGGATTCCTCCAGCTCGCGCGCGCGCCGCTCGCGATCCCGCCGCGCCCGTTCCTTTTCCTCGCGCTGCTTGCGCTCCTGCTCCTCGCGCTGGGCGCGCGCCTGCTGCTCGCGTCGGGAGCGCCCGGCTTCCTCCTTCGCCTTCAGCCCGGCCTCGTCCTGCGCCTTGCGCTCCGCCTCGTCGCGCTGCGCGAACGAGTTCAGGTCGGCCAGCAGCGAATCGGCGAACCCGTCGCCGCTCGGCGCCGGGGCGCTGGCTTGCGCTTGTTCTTCTTCCCGCTTGCGGCGCTCGGCGTCCTCGCGACGCCTGCGGGCCTCCTCTTCTTCGCGCCGCTTGCGTTCGTCTTCCTCCTTGCGCCGGCGCGCTTCCTGCTCCTCGCGCTGCCTGCGCTCTTCCTCCTCCTTGCGCTTGCGCTCCTCTTCCTCCTTGCGCCGGCGCGCCTCTTGCTCCTCGCGCCGCTTGCGCTCTTCCTCTTCCTTGCGCTTGCGCTCCTCCTCCTCCTTGCGCTTGCGCTCCTCTTCCTCCTTGCGCCGGCGCGCCTCCTCCTCCTCGCGCCGCTTGCGCTCCTCCTCTTCCTTGCGCTTGCGCTCTTCCTCTTCCTTGCGCTTGCGCTCCTCTTCTTCCTTGCGCTTGCGCTCTTCCTCCTCCTTGCGCTTGCGCGCCTCTTCCTCCTCGCGCCGCTTGCGCTCTTCCTCTTCCTTGCGCTTGCGCTCCTCTTCTTCCTTGCGCTTGCGCTCCTCTTCTTCCTTGCGCTTGCGCTCTTCCTCCTCCTTGCGCCGCCGCTCCTCGGCCTCGCGCGCCTTGCGCGCCTCGTCTTCCTTGCGCTGGCGCTCTTGCTCTTCCGCGCGCTTGCGTGCCTCGACCTCGGCGATCGCGTTCTGCTTTGCTTCCGCTTCCGCGCTCGCTTTTTCGGTCCTCGCCTTTTCCTCGCTGGCGACGCGCAGCGCGATCTCCTGCGCCGCCCTGAGCTTCGCTTCCGCCTCGGCGCGCTCCCGCGCCTCGGCTTCCGCCCTCGAGCGCACGCTCGCGGCCCCGCGCTCGCGCGCCTCGGCCTCGGCCTTGGCCTTCGCCTCCGCCGCCTCCCGCGCCTTGTAGTCGAGCGCGCCTTCCTGGGCGCGTCGCTCGGCATCGGCGCGCGCCTTCGCCGCGAGGTCTACGGCCGGTCCCTTGGGCGCCGACGGCGCCGGCGAGCCCGGCGGCGTGAACACGCCGGTGAAGTCGAGGTCCGACACCACGTCCATCGGCTTGCTTGCGGCGGGGGCGCTGGCCCGGGGCGGCGGCGCGCTGACCCCCGGCGAAGCCTCGCGGATGTAGCCTTCGCGGTCGAGCCGCTCAACCAGCTGGTCGAACTTCGGCGGCTGGATCTTATCGAACTTCCTGTACAGCGCGCCGACGTTCGTCTTGCCGTCTATCGCCGAGAGCACCGCGCGATCGGCGCGCGACAGATTGCTCGTCTTGCCGGAGGCCTCTTGTACGCCTTTTCCGGTCTTTGAGTAGATCGCTGTCGGGTTCATGTGTTCGTTGCTGTTATCCCGGCATCTATTATAAGCAGATGCCCCGGTCAGGCCCCGTAGCCGCCGCCGCCGGGCGTCTCGATCACGAATACGTCGCCCGCCCCCATCTCGACCTGGTCGAAAGGCCCCAGATCGAGGCGCGAACCGTCCGCCCTCAGCACGCTGTTGCGACCCGCCTCGCCCGCGCCTCCTCCCGCCATGCCGTGCGGGCGCACCAGGCGATGCCCCGACAGGATCGCGGCCGTCATCGGCTCCAGGAAGCGCAGCTTGCGCACCGCGCCGTCGCCGCCGCGCCACCGGCCCCGGCCGCCCGAGCCGCGCCGGATCTCGAAGCTCTCGAGGCGCACCGGGTAGCGCCACTCGAGCACCTCGGGGTCGGTCAGGCGCGAGTTCGTCATGTGGGTCTGCACCACGTCCGCGCCGTCGAAGCCCGGGCCGGCGCCCGAGCCGCCGCCCACGGTCTCGTAATACTGGTAGCGCGCGTTGCCGAAGGTGAAATTGTTCATGGTCCCCTGTGCCGCCGCCATCACCCCGAGCGCGCCGTAGAGCGCGTCGGTGATGCATTGAGAGGTCTCGACGTTGCCCGCGACCACCGCCGCCGGGTAGCGCGGCCTGAGCATGCAGCCCTCCGGCAGCACTACCTCGAGCGGCTTGAGGCAGCCCGCGTTGAGCGGGATGTCGTCGTCCACCAGTGTGCGGAACACGTACAGCACCGCCGCCATGCACACCGCGGAGGGCGCGTTGAAGTTGTTCGGCAGCTGCGCCGAGGTGCCGCCGAAATCGATCCTCGCGCTGCGCCGGTCGGCGCCGATGCGAACCCTGACGCGGATGACGGCTCCGTTGTCGAGCGGGTACTCGAACTCGCCGTCCTTCAGCACCCCGATCACCCGCCGCACCGATTCCTCGGCGTTGTCCTGCACGTGGCGCATGTAGGCCCGCACGACCTCCAGGCCGAACTGGGCCACCATCTCTCCCAGCGCCTGGACGCCCTTCTCGTTCGCCGCCACCTGCGCCCGCAGGTCGGCGACGTTCTGCGCCGGGTTGCGCGCGGGCCAACGTCCCGAGGACAGCAGCGCGACCGTCTCGGCCTCGCGCAGGCGCCCCTGCTCGACCAGCAGGAAGTTGTCGATCAGCACCCCCTCCTGCTCGACGCTGGTCGAGCCGGGGGGCATCGATCCCGGCGTGATGCCGCCGATGTCGGCGTGGTGCCCGCGCGAGCCGACGTAGAACAGGATCTCCTTCTGCGCGGCGTCGAATACCGGGGTGATGACCGTAACGTCCGGCAGGTGGGTGCCGCCGTTGTAGGGCGCGTTCAGCATGACCACGTCGCCCGGGCGCAATCTGCCCCGGTTTTCGCGCATCACGGTCTTGACCGACTCGCCCATCGAGCCCAGGTGCACCGGCATGTGCGGCGCGTTCGCGATCAGCCCGCCTTCGCCGTCGAACAGCGCGCAGGAGAAATCGAGCCGCTCCTTGATGTTCACCGAGTAGGCGGTGTTCTGCAGCCGCGCGCCCATCTGCTCCGCGATCGACATGAACAGGTTGTTGAACAGCTCCAGCCTCACCGGGTCGGCCTGCGTGCCGATCGCCGTGCGCCGCGGCCGGGGCTGCACGCGCTCGAGCACCAGGTGCCCGAGCGGCGTGACGCGCGCGCCCCAGCCCGGCTCCACCACCGTGGTCGCGTTCGCCTCGGCGATGACCGCCGGGCCCTCGAGCGCGTGCCCGGGCGCGAGCGACTCGCGCCGGAAGAGCGGCGTCGGCCGCCAGGCGCCGGCGCTGAACATGCGCACCGTCTCCGCGGCGCGCGGCGCGCCGGTCGCCTGCTCTTTCGCGCGCGCCTCCGGCGGCGCGTCGCCCGGTGCGAGCGCCTCGACCGACACCGCCTCGACGATCAGCGCGCGCCCCGGCATGAGAAAAGAGAACTGCTTGCGGTAGGCCGCTTCGAACTCGGCCGTCATCGCGGCCACGCCGCCGAGCGCCACCGCGAGCGCGGTGTCGGTGCCGTCGTACTTGAGGTGCGCGCGCTCGAGCACCCGGATGCGCGAGCCCTCGGCCCCCTGGCGCAGCAATTCCTCTCGCGCCGCGCGCGAAAGCGTTTCGATTTCACGTTTCAAAATCGGAAAATTATCTTCATTCAAATTCAGCTCGATCGACTTCTCCTTCATCGCGACCTGGTCGGCGAGCCCCATGCCGTAGGCCGACAGCACGCCTGCGAGCGGGTGGATGAAGACCGTGTTCATCGCCAGCGCGTCGGCCACCAGGCAGGCGTGCTGCCCCGCGGCGCCGCCGAAGCAGCACAGCGTGTAGCGCGTGACGTCGTGGCCGCGCTGGACCGAGATCTGCTTGATCGCGTTCGCCATGTTGCCGACCGCGATCTGGACGAAGCCTTCGGCGACGGCTTCCGGCGAGCGCCCGTCGCCGATCGTTCGCGCCATTTGAATGAATTTTTCATTCACCACCCGGGCATCGATCGGCTCGTTCCCTTCCGACCCGAACACGTGCGGGAAATAGCGCGGCTGGATCTTGCCCAGCATGACGTTGGCGTCGGTCACCGTGAGCGGCCCGCCGCGGCGGTAGCTCGCCGGCCCGGGGGCGGCGCCGGCGGAATCCGGCCCGACCCGGTAGCGCGCGCCGTCGAAGTGCAGAATCGAGCCGCCGCCCGCCGCCACGGTGTGGATGCTCATCATCGGCGCGCGCACCCGCACGCCGGCCACCTTGGCGTCGAACTCGCGCTCGAACTCGCCCGCCCAGTGCGACACGTCGGTCGAGGTGCCGCCCATGTCGAAGCCGATGATGCGCTCGAAGCCCGCCGCGAGCGACGCGCGCACCGCGCCGACGATGCCGCCCGCCGGGCCGGACAGGATCGAGTCCTTGCCCTGGAAGCGGCGCGCGTCCGCGAGGCCGCCGTTCGACTGCATGAACAGCAGCCGCACGCCCTCGAGCTCGGCCGCCACGCCGTCGACGTAGCGGCGCAGGATCGGCGAGAGGTAGGCGTCGACCACGGTCGTGTCGCCGCGCCCCACCAGCTTCATCAGCGGGCTGACGCGATGCGAGACCGAGATCTGCGGGAAGCCGATTTTCGCGGCGATCCGGTGGACTTCGATTTCGTGCGCGGGGAAGCGGTAGGCGTGCATGAACACGATCGCAACGGAGCGCAAGCCTTCATCGTAGACACGCTTCAGGTCTTCCAAAGTCTGCTCGAGGTTCAACGGCACAACCACTTCTCCGTGCGCGCCTACCCGCTCCTCGACCTCGACCACCTTCGAATAGAGCATCTCGGGCAGCACGATGTGGCGCTCGAACAGGCGCGGGCGGTTCTGGTAGGCGATGCGCAGCGCGTCGCGAAAGCCCTTGCTGACGAACAACGCGGTGCGCTCGCCCTTGCGCTCGAGCAGCGCGTTGGTCGCGACCGTGGTGCCCATCTTCACCGCGTCGACGGTTCCCGGCGCGATGGCCTGTCCCGGCGCCAGCCCGAGCACGCGGCGGATGCCGGCGAGCGCGGCGTCCGGGTAGCGCGCGTGGTCCTCGGACAGCAGCTTGTGCGTGAGGATCGCGCCGTCGGGCCGGCGCGCGACGACGTCGGTGAAAGTGCCGCCGCGGTCGATCCAGAACTGCCAGCCGCGCTCGCTCGTATCCCGGGCCATGAGAACGCGATTCTAATCGTGATACATTGGCGCCCGCCTTCAATCCCCGTGCCATGGACAGAATCGAAGCGGTGGTGATCGGCGCCGGGCTGTTGGGGCTGGCGGTGGCGCGCGCGCTGGCGTGCGCGGGGCGCGAAGTCGTGATCCTGGAATCCGAGGACGCGATCGGCAGCCACACCAGCTCGCGCAACTCCGAGGTGATCCACGCCGGCATCTACTACCCCGCGGGCTCGCTCAAGGCGACCAGCTGCGTCGCCGGCCGCCGGCGCCTGTACGAGTACTGCGCCGCGCGCGGCGTGCCGCACCGGCGCTGCGGCAAGCTGATCGTCGCGAGCGACGAGGCCCAGTCGGGCGAGCTGAACCGGATCCGCGAGCGCGCGCGCGCCAACGGCGTGCACGACGTCGATTTCGTGACCAGGGAGCAGGCTCTCGCCTGGGAGCCCGCGCTGCGCTGCCACGCGGCGCTGCATTCGCCCTCGACCGGCATCGTCGACAGCCACGCGCTGATGCTCGCCTACCTGGGCGAGGCCGAGGACCACGGCGCCATGCTCGCGCTGCGCAGCCGCCTGGAAAATGCAGTCGTTCGCAACGATGGAATCGAGTTGCACGTGCAGGGGGCAGATCCCATTCTCACCCGGTTTCTCGTCAACAGCGCGGGGATCACGGCGCCGAGCGTGGCGCGGCGGATCGAGGGCTATCCGGCGGCGAGCGCGCCGCGCGAGCTGTACGCCAAGGGCAACTACTACGCGCTCACCCGCCGCTCGCCGTTCTCGCGCCTGGTCTACCCGGTGCCCGAGCCCGGCGGCCTCGGCGTGCACGTCACGCTCGATCTCGCCGGACAGGCGCGCTTCGGGCCGGACGTGGAATGGGTCGACGCGATCGACTACCGGGTCGACCCTAAGCGCGCCGAGCGCTTCTACGCCGCGATCCGGCGCTACTGGCCGGGACTGCCGGACGGCGCGCTCGCGCCGGGCTACGCCGGCATCCGTCCCAAGATCTCGGGCCCGGGCGAGCCCGCGGCGGACTTCGTGATCCAGGGCCCGCGCGAGCACGGCGTGCCCGGGCTGGTGAACCTGTTCGGCATCGAGTCGCCCGGACTCACCGCGAGCATGCCGCTCGCCGACGAGGCGCTGCGCGCCATCGCACTGGCCGCTTGAGCGAGGATTACGGCAAATGACCATCGAGCATTTCGACGTCCTGATCGTCGGCGCGGGGCTATCGGGCATCGGCGCGGGCTACCACCTGCAGACCCGCTGCCGCGGCAGGACTTACGCCATTCTCGAGGGCCGCGATGCCATCGGCGGCACCTGGGACCTGTTCCGCTACCCCGGCATCCGCTCCGATTCCGACATGTATACGCTCGGCTATTCGTTCCGGCCGTGGGAGCAAGCCAACGCGATCGCGGACGGTCCGTCGATCCTCAAGTACGTGCGCGACACCGCGCGCGAGCACGGCATCGAGCGCCGGATCCGCTTCGGTCACCAGGTCAAGCGCGCCTCGTGGTCGTCGCAGGACGCGCGCTGGACTCTCGCGGCCGAGCGCGGCAGCGCGAAGGAGGCGCTGCAGTTCAGCTGCAACTTCCTGTTCCTGTGCGGCGGCTACTACAAGTACGCGCAGGGCTATACGCCCGATTTCCCCGGCGCGGAGCGATTCGCCGGCCGCATCGTGCACCCGCAGAAGTGGACCGACGACATCGACTACGCCGGCAAGCGCGTGATCGTGATCGGCAGCGGCGCCACCGCGGTCACCCTGGTGCCGGAACTGGCGAAGAAGGCCGCGCACGTGACCATGCTGCAGCGCTCGCCCACCTGGGTCGTGGCGCGTCCGGCGAAAGACGAAGCAGCCATCAGACTGCGCAAATGGCTGCCGTCGATGCTCGCCTACGGCATCACGCGCTGGAAGCGCGTGCTGCTGCAGCAGTATTTCTTCAACCTGTGCCGGCGCAACCCGGCGCGTGCCAGGCAGCTGATCCTGGGCGGCGTGCGCGCCTATCTCGGTCCCGACTACGACGTCGAGCGGCACTTCACGCCGCGCTACAACCCCTGGGAGCAGCGGCTGTGCCTGGTGCCCGATGCGGACCTGTTCATGGCGATCCGGAGCAAGAAGGCGTCGGTGGTCACCGACCGGATCGAGACCTTCACCGAGACCGGCATCAGGCTCGCTTCGGGCGCGGAGCTCGAGGCGGAACTGATCGTCACCGCCACCGGACTGAACCTGGAAGTGCTGAGCGGCCTTCAAATCACGGTCGACGGCGAGCGCGTCGATCCGGCCGCGACCTACAACTACAAGGGCCTGATGTACAGCGGGGTGCCCAACCTCGCCTCGTCGTTCGGCTACACCAACGCGTCGTGGACGCTGAAGTGCGATCTGACCTGCGAATACGTCTGCCGCCTGCTCAATTACATGCACAAGCACGGCTACCTGCAATGCACGCCGCGCAACGCCGACGCCGATCTCGCCGGCGAGCCCTGGGTCGATTTCTCCTCGGGCTACATCCAGCGCTCGCTGCACCTGTTCCCGAAGCAGGGCTCGAAGCCGCCCTGGAGGCTGCGCCAGAATTACGCGCGCGACATCATGACGCTGCGCTTCGGGCGCATCGACGACGGCGTAATGGAGTTCTCCGCATGATGAACGAGTTTGCGGGCAAGGTGGCGGTGGTGACGGGCGCGGCGAGCGGCATCGGGCTCGCGCTGGCGACGCGTTTCGCGCAGGCAGGCATGAAAATCGTACTCGCCGACATCGAGACCGCGCCGCTCGAGTCGGCGCGGGCGGCGA
>CAWHUZ010000026.1:0-29977 GCA_963832685.1 uncultured beta proteobacterium | reverse complement strand
CGTGGCCGGGCGACTTGCGGGTGCGTTCCGGGCGATCGAGCGCGCGGCGCTCGCAGACGAAATCGTCGGTGCGATGCGTAGCGCCGGATACGCGATCAACGAAGCGAATCCCTTCGAACGTCCCGTTCCAGGCGTCCTGCCTGGCGGGCGGCCGGAATCGCCTTACGTGCAGCGCTTGCGGCTGATGTGGGCCGAGATGCGCGAAACCGTGATCGAGGCACTCCCCGCGAGGCCGGCCTCCCCGACCGACATCGAGCGGCTCTTGAAAGATGTCGAGGCGCGCTACGTCACGGATGCCTATCACTCGCTCTCCATCGAAGGCTATCGTGTCAGCGCGGCGCTTATCGACAAGGTGCGCGACGGCAGCTGGAATCCCGAAGGCGACGAGAATGACCGCAAGACGCGCGACGCGATGGCGGCACGGGGATATTTCGAAACGCACAAGCTCGTCAAGGAGGATCTCGTCCGCGCGGTGAAGGGCGAGAATCCGGGCACGGTCTTTCGCCATGCGCTGCCGCGCTGGGTTCAGGCGCTGTTCAGCCCGAGCGTGCGGGCCGGCATTCTGAAGCCAGGAGACCTCGCGGGTTATCGAAACGACCAGGTATTCATTCGCGGTGCGCTGCACGTGCCGCCCTCCAAGGAGGCGGTCAGGGATTGCATGCCGGTCCTGTTCGAGCTGCTGGAACACGAGAAGGAGCCTTCGGTGCGGGCGGTGCTCGGGCACTTTTCCCTTGTCTATATCCACCCCTACATGGACGGCAACGGCCGGCTAGGCAGGTTCCTGATGAACCTCATGCTCGTTTCGGCGGGATACGTCTGGACCGTCATCCCGGTCGAGCGGCGAGACGAATACATGACGGCGCTCGAGCAGGCCAGTTCATTCGACAACATCGAGCCCTTCGCGCGCTTTGTGGCCGCGTTAGTGGATTCGCAGTCCAAGGCGCCTCTGCCGGGTCCCGCGTAAGAGAATAAATCGAGCCTGGCCCCTTTTCTCCGGCGTAAGCTACCCGCTCGAGCAAAAGGAAGGACCATGGCTGAGGCATATATCGTCGAGGCAGTGCGCACCGCCGGCGGGCGGCGGGGCGGCCGGCTCGCCGGCTGGCATCCGGCGGACATGGCGGGCGAGGTGCTGAATGCGCTGGTCGAGCGCACCGGGATCGACCCGGCGGCGATCGAGGACGTGATCATGGGCTGCGTCGGGCAGGTGGGCGAGCAGAGCCTGCACATCGGGCGCAACGCGGTGCTGGCCTCGAGGCTGCCCGAACAGCGTGCCGGCGGTGTCGATCGACCGGCAGTGCGGCTCGTCGCAGCAGGCGATTCAGTTCGCCGCGCAGGCGGTGATGTCGGGCACGCAGGACGTGGTGATCGCGGCGGGCGTGGAGAGCATGACGCGGGTGCCGATGGGGACCTCCGCCGGGCTGCCGACCAAGCAGGGCATCGGCGTGGGGCCGTGGTCGAAGCGGATCCAGGAGAAGTTCGGGGTCTCGAGTTTCAGCCAGTTCGTCGGCGCGGAGATGATGGCCGAGAAGTACGGCCTCTCGCGCGAGGTGCTCGACGCGTTCGCGCTCGAGAGCCACAGGCGCGCGGCGGCGGCGACCAAGGCGGGCGCCTTTCGGCACGAGATCGTGCCGCTCGAGGTGGAGGTCGACGGCGAGACGATGATGCACGACGCGGACGAAGGCATCCGCTACGACGCCTCGCTCGAGTCGATCGGCGCGGTGAAGCTGCTGCGCGAGGGCGGGCGGATCAGCGCCGCCAACGCGAGCCAGATCTGCGACGGGGCCTCGGCCGCGCTGGTGGTGAGCGAGCGCGCGCTGAAGACGTTCGGCCTGAAGCCGCGCGCGCGCATCCACACGCTCGCGCTCACCGCGGGCGACCCGGTGATCATGCTGGAAGAGCCGATCCCGGCGACCAAGAAGGCGCTCGAGCGCGCCGGGATGAAGATCGGCGACATCGACCTGTTCGAGGTGAACGAGGCCTTCGCCTCGGTGCCGCTCGCCTGGCTGAAGGGCACCGGCGCGGATCCGGCGAAGCTCAACGTCAACGGCGGGGCGATCGCGCTCGGCCACCCGCTCGGCGCGACCGGGGCGAAGCTGATGGCGACGCTGATCAACGCGCTGCACGCGCGCGGCAAGCGCTGGGGGCTGCAGACGATGTGCGAGGGCGGCGGCATCGCGAACGCCACCATCGTCGAGGCCGTCTGAAGATCGACGCTGCCCCCGTTTTTCGCTATTGTTGCCCTAAATACATGCAGGCGAATGGAGGGGCCATGTCGAAGCGATCGGCTTGCGCATTCATTCTCGTCATCCTGCTGGGCAGCGCGGCCGGCTGCACGACTTTCCTGATCGAGGGCTCCGGCGACATTGACAAGGGGCCCGGCGCACAGAAGGTGGAAGAGACGGTTCAAGGTTCGTTCTGGGGATTCAGCTGGAGCGCGCGGAACGTCGTCAAATGCGATAAGAATCGCGAGCTCTACCGCATCAAGGTCCACCAGAACGCGCTGTTCGTTCTGGCGTCGGTGGCGACGCTCGGGTTGTACGTTCCGCAGTCCGTGGAATGGTGGTGCGTGCCACGCGAAGACCCGGGCGAAGATCAAGGTCCGTCGCTGAAGCTCAGGAAGCGCACGACGAACTGAGGAGGACAGGTGGCGGAGGCAGCGGTGCGAAACCTCATCGTCGGTCTGGATGGCACCTGGAATGACCCGGCTCAGCTCGACGCGGGCAAAGCCGCGCCGACCAACGTCGCCAAATTCATTTCACTGCTGAAGCGCGGGCAAAGAATTCACTACGAAGAAGGCGTGGGCACGGGCATGTGGGAGGCGGTCCGCGGCGGCATCTATGGTTTCGGCCTCGACGAGAAGGTCCTCGGCGCCTACCGCTTCCTCTGCCAGCGCTTTTCCGATTCGGACTGGAAGCGCGAAGAAAACAAGGTATTCCTGCTGGGCTTCAGTCGCGGAGCGTACGCGGCGCGGCGACTGAGCGGGCTCATCGCGCACAGCGGCATTCCGGCCAGGGTCGAGGATACGGAACTCGGCCTGGAGATGTACAAGATGCGCGATTTCGACAGCCCGCCCAATCTGAAACGCAGCAAGCGCTTCTTCGACATCACGGTCGAGATGGTGGGCGTGTGGGATACGGTCAAGGCCACCAACGATGCCGACTACCATGACAACGAGTTGAGCCACAACGTCGTCGCGGGCTATCACGCCATGGCGATCGACGAGAAGCGCAAGGTCTTCCCGGTCCTGAGATGGGACACCGACCCGCGCGTGATCCAGGTCTGGTTTGCCGGGGTCCACGCCGACGTCGGCGGCGGCTACGCGGCAACCGGGCTATCCGACATCACGCTGCAGTGGATGGTCCTGCGCGGCCTCGAACATGGGCTGGACTTCAAGGAGAAGGATTTCTACGAGCTGGATCCCCGGCCCGATGGGCCGATGCACCAATCCTACGAGGGGATCTGGAAGGCATTCGGCGAGGAGGCCCGCACCGTGGCGGCGGCCGATCTGATCCACCCGTCCGTCGCGGCGCGGATGGACAGCAAGCTCGCCCGGTACAAACCGAAACTCCCGCGCAAACCCTTGTACTGGGACGAGCCGTATCAGGTTTAAACGCGCGCGCCCGATGCGCGTTAATTGTCGACAATTACGCCCGGGTTCATCACCGCCGCGCGGATCGAGCTTCTGCTTCGCCCCCCTGAACGCCTCGGCGAACAGCCCCGGCCGCTGCTGGTCGTACCAGGTGCGGTGGTCGCGCCCGAGAGCGTGGTGGTGGGTGATGGTGCCGCCGGCGTCGATCATGGCTTGCGAGGCGGCGGACTTGATGGCCCAGAACTGCTCGGGGAGCCTGGCCTTGTCGCCGTAGGCGTGCCAGGTGAAGTACGGCGCCGGGCCGTCGGGGTAGAGGTGGGTGAAGCGCACGGTGCAGGTGCCTTCGCGGCCGGTGGCTTCGCGGATGGCGGCGAGGGTCGCGGCTTTCACTTTGCGTTCGAGGGCGAGGAAGCCGCTCCAGGGGATCGCGGTCTCGACGGTGTCGCGCATGACGCCGCGCGCGATGGCGTGCTCGCGCAGGTAGGGGCCGCGCAGGAATTTGTCGCGCCAGTTGCCGGCGGCGCCGCTCTTTTGCGATTCGGGGTCGGCGAGCGCTTTGGCGTCCCATTCGCCGCCGTGGTCGGCGCACAGCTCGAGCGCGCGCTTCATCCAGGCATCGAGCGGGTGGTCGGCGCCCTCGAAGCCAAGTACCAGGACATGGCGGCGTGCCGTCGCCCGCCTCGGTGAAGCGGGCCTCGTCGGCTTCGATCAGGCGCGCGTTGGCGGGTAGAGGCCGGACTGGGAGAGCGCTCGCACGGCTTCGACCGCCTGCTCCCAGTCCTTGAAGCCGACGGTGGTGGCCTGGCGGAAGGTGGGGCGGCGGTGCAGGCGGATCCAGGCTTCGGTGATGATGCCCAGCGAGCCCTCGGAGCCGATGAACATCCGGTCCGGGCTCGGGCCCGCGCCCGAGGCGGGCAGGCGGCGCGATTCGAGCGTGCCCGCGGGGGTGACCACGCGCAGCGCTTCGACGTGGTCGTCGATCTGGGTGTAGACGGTGGCGTAGTGGCCGGCGGCGCGGGTGGCGATCCAGCCGCCGAGCGACGAGAACTCCCAGGCCTGCAGGAAAAAGCGCAGCGTGAGGCCCGAGGGCTTGAGCTGCTTCTCGAGGCTGGGGCCGAGCACGCCCGCCTGCACGCGCGCGGCTTGCGAGGTCTTGTCGATCTCGAGCACGCGATTGAAATGCGACAGGTCGAGCGTCAGCACGGCCTTCGCGTCGGCGGGCGGGTTGACGCCGCCGACCACGCTCGAGCCGCCGCCGAAGGGGATCGCGGCGATGCCGTGCGCGCCGCACCAGTCGAGCAGGCTGACGATGTCGAGCTCGGTCTGCGGGATAGGCGACGACGTCCGGGGGGTTCGCGAAGTCGCGCCGGTGGATCATCTTCGACAGATCGATCGTCGAGCGGCCGTAGCTGTGCGCGAGGCGCGCGTGGTGGTCGGTGGTGCAGACCGCGGCGAGGCTCGCGGGCGGCATCACGCGCGGGGCGCGCAGCGCGATCTCGTCTTCGCGCGGCATGGGCGCGGCTTCGAAATGATCGATGCCGAGCAGTCCCGCCCAGGCGCGCTCGAACCATTCGAGCTCGCCGGCGGGGAGCGGCTCGTTCTCGTAGCCCCAGCCGTAGAAGCTGCGGCGGCGGATCGGTTTGTTCATGGCGGTTGCTCCGCTTTGGCCGAACCTGATGGTACTCGGGCGCGCTCCTGGGCGTCCCGTGCCCGTTCAGTGCGAATTATGTGAGCACTCGCTTTCTATAAGACCACTGCTTGTATGAGGCGATAGCACGAGATTTATGCCGACTTGAATTCTTCCAAGTGATCCCTATAATGCACAATATATTGTGCTTTTCAGTGAGCAGAAATGCTGATTCAAGAGCTTGGTCGAGCAGTCCGCAGGGGACGGATCGCGCGCGGCTGGACCCAGGCCCGCCTCGCGGAGGCGGCAGGACTCTCGCGCAATACGCTTAACCGCCTAGAGAATGGGTTGTTTCCGGACCTCGGCGTGAAAAAGGCTGAGGCCATCCTGGAGAAACTGGAGATGGAGCTCGTCGTCGAACCGATCAGCGCAAAGGCCAAGCAACCGGATTTCATCGGCATGGCCTGCACCAACGCGAGCGTGAGCTTCAAGCAGACGCTGACGCCCGATGAGCTGGTGCACGCCCTGCTGTCGGGAAAGCCGACCCCGGGCAAGGAAGCGCACTTCATTGCGCTCATCGAGGAGGCGCCGGCCTCGCTCCTGAGCGGGCTGATCCAGCAGGTGGGCAAATGGGCGAAACCCGGCAAGGTCGAGAAGAACCTGGCGAGGATCGCCAAGCAGCTCGGCGTCACTATCCGCGGTGAAGCGTGGCCGAAGACCGCCTGAAAAGCTGGGAAGTGCTGTTCGGCCGCGCGCTCGCGCTGATCGATTCGGTCGCCGATGCAGCGCCGCCGCTCGAGCATTGGACGTTCGGCGGCGGCACGGTGCTGATGCGCCGCTACCACCACCGCTACAGCAAGGACGTCGACATCTTCATCGCCGACCCACAGTACCTGCCCTATCTGAGCCCGCGCGTGAGCACCAAGGCCGAGGCACTCACGACCAAGTACATCGAGCAATCGGGCTTCGTGAAGCTCTTCTTTCCGGAGGGCGAAATCGATTTCGTCGTCTCCCGCTCTTTGACTCCGCATCCGGTGGCAGAAGAAACGATTCTCGGCAGACGCGTTCTTGTGGAGACCAGCGCGGAGATCGTCGCGAAAAAGGTTCAGCACCGCGGCGATGAGTTCACCTCGCGCGACCTGTTCGATCTTGCGCTCGTCGCGACGAGAGAACCGGATGCCCTATCGGTCATACGGCACATTCTCGACGCAAAGCGCGAAGCGATTCGCTCCCGCCTGGAAACGCACGACGCCCCGCTGCGCAAAACGTTCGCTGCGCTGGAAACGCTGGGCTTCCAGCCAACTTACGAGGAATGCGTCGCGACGGTGAAGCGGGTGCTCGAGCCGCGCTGAGGGTCGCGCGGCTCGGGAGGTATCGGCGTAAGCTAATCGCTCGAGCGAAAGGAGCGGCTATGGCAGAGGCTTATATCGTTGAGGCAGTGCGCACTGCCGGCGGGAAGCGCGGCGGCAGGCTCGCCGGCTGGCATCCGGCGGACATGGCGGGCGAGGTGCTGAATGCGCTGGTCGAGCGCACCGGGATCGACCCGAAGGCGATCGAGGACGTGATCATGGGCTGCGTCGGGCAGGTGGGCGAGCAGAGCCTGCACATCGGGCGCAACGCGGTGCTGGCCTCGAGGCTGCCCGACAGCGTGCCGGCGGTGTCGATCGACCGGCAGTGCGGCTCGTCGCAGCAGGCGATTCAGTTCGCCGCGCAGGCGGTGATGTCGGGCACGCAGGACGTGGTGATCGCGGCGGGCGTGGAGAGCATGACGCGGGTGCCGATGGGGACCTCCGCCGCGCTGCCGACCAAGCAGGGCATCGGCGTGGGGCCGTGGTCGAAGCGGATCCAGGAGAAGTTCGGGGTCTCGAGTTTCAGCCAGTTCGTCGGCGCGGAGATGATGGCCGAGAAGTACGGCCTCTCGCGCGAGGTGCTCGACGCGTTCGCGCTCGAGAGCCACAGGCGCGCGGCGGCGGCGACGAAGGCGGGCGCCTTCCGGCACGAGATCGTGCCGCTCGAGGTGGAGGTCGACGGCGAGACGATGATGCACGACGCGGACGAAGGCATCCGCTACGACGCCACGCCCGAATCGATCGGCGCGGTGAAGCTGCTGCGCGAGGGCGGGCGGATCAGCGCCGCGAACGCGAGCCAGATCTGCGACGGGGCCTCGGCCGCGCTGGTGGTGAGCGAGCGCGCGCTGAAGACGTTCGGCCTGAAGCCGCGCGCGCGCATCCACACGCTCGCGCTCACCGCGGGCGACCCGGTGATCATGCTGGAAGAGCCGATCCCGGCGACCAAGAAGGCGCTCGAGCGCGCCGGGATGAAGATCGGCGACATCGACCTGTTCGAGGTGAACGAGGCCTTCGCCTCGGTGCCGCTCGCCTGGCTCAAGGGCACCGGCGCCGATCCGGCGCGGCTCAACGTCAACGGCGGCGCGATCGCGCTCGGCCACCCGCTCGGCGCGACCGGGGCGAAGCTGATGGCGACGCTCGATCAACGCGCTGCACGCGCGCGGCAAGCGCTGGGGGCTGCAGACGATGTGCGAGGGCGGCGGGATCGCGAACGCCACCATCGTGGAGGCGGTGTAGACGGCTTTTGACGTGCATCAGAACGGAGTTCCGCGGGCGCGCTAGGCTGGTCGGCAGCAAACGGGAGGCGTGCCATGCTGCCCTTCACCCGCGACCAGTTCCTCGCCCTCTTCGTGCAGTACAACAAGGACGTCTGGCCGGCGCAGATCGTCGCCTTCGCGCTGGGGCTCGCGATGATCGTCCTGCTGTTCGTGCGCTCGCGCGGCAGGAACCGGATCGTCGGGGTCGGGCTCGCGGCGATGTGGGGCTGGACGGGGATCGTCTACCACTGGCAATACTTCGCCTCGATCAACGATGCGGCGCCGGCGTTCGCGGCGCTGTTCGTGCTGCAGGCGGCGCTGTTCCTGTACTCGGGGGCGATCCGGGGGCACGAGAAATACAGGGCTTCGCGCGGCCTGCACGCCTGGGCCGGCTGGACGATGGTCGGCTACGCGCTGGTGCTGTATCCGCTGATCGGGCTCTCGAGCGGGCATACGCTCGCGGAGGCGCCGATGTTCGGCATCACGCCCTGCCCGGTGACGATCTTCACCCTCGGGCTGCTGCTGCTCGCGCGGCCGGTGCCGTGGTGGCTGCTCGCGATTCCGCTCCTGTGGTCGCTGGTCGGAGGAAGCGCGGCGTTCCTGCTCGGCGTGCCGCAGGACTGGGGGCTCGCGGCGAGCGGGATCGCGGCGCTGTGGATCGCGGTCCGCGACCGCGCGCACGGCGGCGGCGCCGGGCATTCTTCCGCTTCGGGTCTGCGCCCTTCGGCTTCGTGAGCTTCTCCGCGCCTAGCCCTGCCACACGCCGTAGCCCTCCTCCCGCAACCCGATCGCAAGCTCCACTTCCATCTCCCGCGCCGCCTCGTACGGCATCGGGTTGGCATAGGCGTAGAGCCGCGGCAGCAGCCGCATCCCGTAGCGCTCGACGTAGCTGTTGGAGCGCACGCCCTGCTTGTGTTTCTTGAATCGCGCTTCGGGGGTGAGGCCGGTCATGCCGACGTAGACGCAGGGCTTGACGGCGTCGTAGCCGGGGTTGGCTTTGCGGAAGCGCGCGTGCTGCAGGACTTCGGGCGAGAGCTCGACGACGTAGACGTTGTGGTGCTGGCGCTTGGGCGGGCGCCTGGGCTTGGCCGGCCGCTCAGGCTTGGGCGCTTTCATCTTTCAGTTTCACGCCGGTGTAGCCGCGCGCGACGCCGGTGGCGGCGATCCAGTCGATCTTGCGCGCGGCGGCTTCGTAGCTCAGTCCCTCGCGGCGGATGTTGGAGACGCAGTTGCGCTCGGCGTCCGTCCGTCCGACTTTCGGCGCGTAGGTGAGATAGGCGCCGAGACTGTCGGGCGAGCTGAGGCCGGGGCGCTCGCCGATCAGGACGGCGACGAACTGGCAGCCGAGGCGCTCGCCGATGTCGTCGCCCAGGGCGACGCGGGCCTGCACGGCGACGCAGCAGGCGGCGCCGGCCCAGCGCTGGGGGGCGAGCGCGATGAGCGCGCGCACGAGGGGGACGGCGTGGCGCTCGGCGGCGTGGGCGGAGAGGCCGTCGGCGACGACCAGGGCGAAGGCGGATTTGGATTTCGGCATGAGCGAGCCGGGCGCGAGGCGGCGGCCGAGGTCGGGGCGGCGCAGGTAGCTCGCGCGGTCGGGGGCGGCGCTCTTCGCGACGATGGGCGCGAGGCCGAGCTCGACCAGGCGCTCGGCGAGGACTTCGGCGTAGAGCGCGGCGTGCACCGCGTCGCGCGCGCGGGCGTGGGCGAGGCCGAAGCGCAGCAGCTCCGCGGTCGGCAGGCCGCTGCCGGCGCGGCCGAGGGCGATGCGCGCGGGGGTGAGCGCGCGCAGGGAAGTCCAAGCGCTGGAGACGACGGGTTTCATTTCAATTCGTTCGAATAGGAAAGCAGGGCCGGCGGCGGCGTGTCGAGCAGCCTGCCGTCGGCGCCGACGATCTGCATCTTCGAAAGCCAATCCTCGAACTCGGGCGCGCGCTTGAGGCCCATCACCTCGCGCAGGTACAAGGCGTCGTGGAACGAGGTGCTCTGGTAGTTGAGCATCACGTCGTCCGCGCCGGGCACGCCCATGACGTAGGTCACGCCGGCGACGCCGAGCAGCGTGAGCAGCGTATCCATGTCGTCCTGGTCGGCCTCGGCGTGGTTGGTGTAGCACACGTCGACCCCGAGCGGCAGGCCGAGCAGCTTGCCGCAGAAGTGGTCCTCCAGGCCGGCGCGGATGATCTGCTTGCCGTCGAACAGGTACTCGGGGCCGATGAAGCCGACCACGCTGTTCACCAGCAGCGGCTCGAAGGCGCGCGCGAGGCCGTAGGCGCGCGCCTCCAGGGTCTGCTGGTCGCAGCCGCGGTGCGCGCCGGCCGAGAGGCTGCTGCCCTGCCCGGTCTCGAAGTACATCACGTTCTGGCCCACGCTGCCGCGCTTGAGCGAGCGCGCCGCCGCCATCGCCTCGGTGAGGAGCGCAATGCTCACGCCGAAGGACTCGTTCGTCTTTTGCGTGCCGCCGATCGACTGGAACACGAGGTCGACCGGCGCGCCGGCCTCGATCGCCTCGAGCTGGGTCGTGACGTGGGTCAGCACGCAGGACTGGGTCGGGATCGCGAAGCGCGCGATCAGCTCGTCCATCATGCGCCACAGCGGCACGAGCGCGGCGAGCCCGTCGCCCGCGGGGTTGACGCCGATCACCGCGTCGCCGCAGCCGTAGAGCAGGCCGTCGAGCATCGAGGCGGCGATGCCGCGCGGGTCGTCGGTGGGGTGGTTGGGCTGCAGCCGCACCGACAGCCGCCCGGGCAGGCCGATGGTGTTGCGAAAGCGCGTCGTCACGCGGCACTTGCGCGCCACCGACACCAGGTCCTGGTTGCGCATCAGCTTCGAGGCCGCGGCCGCCATTTCCGGGGTCAGGCCCTGCGCGATCGAAGCGATCTGCTCGGAACCGGAAGCCGAGCAGCCATTCCCTCAGCTCGCCCACGGTCAGGCTCGCCACCGGCGCAAAGGCGGCCTTGTCGTGCGCATCGAGGATCAGGCGCGTGACGTCGTCGTCCTCGTAGGGCACCACCGCCTCGGACAGGAACGCGGTCAGCGGGACGTCGGCGAGCGCCATGCGCGCGGCCATGCGCTCCTCGGCGCTCTTCGCCGCGACGCCGGCGAGCGCGTCGCCCGAGCGCGCGGGCGAGGCGCGCGCGAGCAGCGTGCGCAGGTCCGGGAAGCGCCAGGTGGCGCCGTCTACGGTGTGGGCGTAGGGCATGGTGTCCGGAAATCGTGGTCTGACCCCGGTTTCAGGGTGATCGCGCGCTTCATTGACCCGCGTTTTCCCCCGGGTGTAGCGTGAACCGAGAGCATAACGCGCGATTTATCTCACAGTCCCGCCGTCGACACCGGGGAGGGTGGCATGGCACGACAAAAACTCGGATTGGCGCTGTCCGGGGGCGGATTCCGCGCCTCGCTGTTCCATATCGGGGTTCTCGCCCGGCTCGCCGAGCTCGACCGGCTCAAGGACATCGAGGTCATCTCGACCGTGTCGGGCGGATCGATCCTCGGCGCCTACTACTACCTCAAGGTGAAGCAGCTGCTGGAGGGCAAGCGCTCCGACTTCCCCCGGCCCAGCCGGGAGGCCTACCTCAGGATCGTCGCGGAAATCGAACGGGATTTCCTCGCCGCGGTGCAGAAGAACCTGCGCACGCGCGCGCTGTGGAACCCGTACAAGACCGCGCGCATGTTCCTGAGCGACGATTACTCGAGCAGCGACCGCATGGCCGAGCTGTACAACGAGCTGCTCTACCTTCCGCTCTGGCGCGCGATGGGCAACGCGGGAGACGACGTTCCGCTGAAGGACATAAAGATCACGCCCCCGGACCAGACGGCGGGCTTCGAGCTGGCCGCCTACAACGCGAGCGCCGGGCACAAGATTCCCAACCTGGTGATCAACGCCACTTCGCTCAACACCGGGCATTCCTGGCATTTCACCTCGTCATGGGTCGGCGAGCCGGATGCAAGGGGCCCCAACGGGCGGACGCTGGACAGCAATTGCACGCTCGGACAACTGCGCTTCGACCACCGCAGCCGCGCCAACCCCGACCAGCCGCGCCCGGCGCTGGCGAACGCCGACAACGAAGCCAAGCGCGAAGCGATGCTGCAGGGGCTCACCCTCACCGACGCGGTGGCCGCGTCGGCCTGCGTGCCGGGGGTGTTCACGCCGATGTCGATCCACGACCTGTACTGGAACAGCGACGGGCGCGAGATCGTGGTCGAGCTGGTCGACGGCGGCGTGTTCGACAACCAGGGGATCGACGCGCTCTACGTGCAGGATTGCACCGAGATGATCTGCAGCGACGCTTCCGGCCAGCTCGAAGACCTGCTCGCGCCTTCGAGCCAGTCGTTCGCGGTCGCCATGCGCGCCAACGGCGTGATGATGGCGCGCATCCGCGAAGACGGCTACGACAAGCTGTCCGAGAGCGAACGCGTCGACAGGTTCGCGTTCTTTCACCTGCGCGAGAGTTTCGCGCCGCAGGCGGGCTATCCCGCCTTTCCCGGGCCGGCCGACCGCGAGACCGGCGACGGCGGGCACGTCTACCGTCTTTCCAACATCCGCACCGACCTGGACTCGTTCAGCGACATCGAAGCGTCGAGCCTGATGTACGACGGCTATTGCCTGGGCAACGAAAAGCTGTTCGCCGCGGGCATCGGCGGCGACGCCACGCTCCCCGCGCGCAGCGCCGGGGCCGAGGCGTGGCGGTTCCTGCGCATCACGACGCTGCTCGAGCCCGCGCGGCTGGGAGAATTGCTCAAGCATCTGCGCGTCGGCGGCCAGCAGTTCTTCAAGGTGTTCCGCCTCGGCAATCCCTGGGCCATCGCGCTCGCGGTGATCGCGGCCTGCGCCCTTGCCTGGCTGGGATGGCACTACCGCAACCTGGCGCTGGCAATTCCCGCCATCTCGATCACCCTGGGCGGGGCGGCGAGCGCGCTCGCCGCCGCGGCGCTGGTCTGGCTGCTGAAGAAGCTGCAGTCGACGCGCTGGATGGGACGGCTGCTGGAGGCGACGCGCTGGCTCAGGCGCGGCCAGATGCTCGCGCCGCTGTTCCTCGCGCTGGGCGTCCTGTTGCTGGTCGTCTCGGCCGCGGTGACGCTGCACCTGCTGGTGTTCGACCGCCTGTTCCTCGCCTCAGGCAAAATCCGGCGCGGGACTTGACGGCGCGAGCGGGAGGAGCGATGGCGTATCGGATCGAGACGGTGAAGGTGAAGGACAGCCCGATGGAGGTGTTCCTGTTTTCGCCTCCGGGGGCGGGGCCGCACGCGGGGATCGTGCTGTGCCAGCACATCCCGGTCGGGCACACGGGAGTGGAGAACGACACGGTGACGCTCGCGACCGCCGAGCGCTACGCGAAGAACGGCTACGCGGTGGCGGTGCCGTTCATCTTCCACTGGTGGGCGAAGAGCGACGAGATGCAGAAAAAGCGCGACGAGTTCCGCGACGACTGGACCGCGCTCGATCTCGAGGCGGCGTTCGACCTGCTGGCGCAGCAGCCCGGCGTCGACGCGAAGCGCATCGCGATCGTCGGCCACTGCTGGGGCGGTCGGGTCGCCTGGCTCGGCGCGGGCACCGATCCGCGCTACGCGGCGCTCGCGGTGTTCTACGGCGGGCGGGTGCGGCTGCCGATGGGGCCGGGCACGCCGCCGGCGATCGAGCTCGCGCCGAAGATCCGCGGCCCGGTGATCGGCTTCTTCGGCAACGACGACACCAATCCCTCGCCCGAGGACGTGAACGAATACGAGCGCGCGCTCGCGGCGGCGGGAGCGGCGCACGAATTCCACCGCTACGACGGCGCGGGGCACGCGTTCCAGTCGTTCAACAACCCGGAGCGTTACCGCGAGAAGGCGAGCGAGGACGCTTGGAGCAAGGTGCTGGAGTTCCTGCGTCTGTCGCTCTCCGGCGACAGATGATGAATCGCGCGCGAGCGTGCACAATGCGGACAGGGGGCGTTGAACTTCAGGAGAGAGGTGATGGATTCGTATCCCCCTTTGAGCCCCCTGGCCACGGTGTGCATCCGCGAGGCCGCCGAGCAGGTGCGCGACGTCCCCAGCCTCAAGGCGCTCGGCCTCGTGCTCGACATGATGGAGCTGCGCCGCACTGGCTTCGTCACGAGCGACGTCCCGCTGTACGAGATCCGCGCCTTCATCGAGAGACGCATCGCGACGATGGCAGCCAAATGAAAGGCCCCGCTCAAGGCGGGGCCTGATGCCCGACTGCGTCGGGCGGCGCCATATCGGCGCTTTCATCCCGCGGCGGATGCCGCGGCTGGGCCTGGCTGCCGCCGCGACCTTGCGATCGCGGTGCCGAGGGCACGGTACCCGGACGATTGCTCGGAATCCCGCTTGACCGGTGTTCTGGCCGCCCTCACAGGCTCAGTATCAAGATAGCACCTGCCGCGCGGCGATCAAGCGCGCTTTGCGGCAACGTTGACCGCAGTCACGCTTTTTCTGACTGCCAAGACAGGCAAGCGCGAAGGCGCGTCGCTACAATCCTGCCGCCTTCATTCTCCAGGGGAGCGTTTATGTCGGCGATAGTCGGTCTGGCGATGATGTTCGCGGCGATCCTGCTCGGCCGCGCGGCGAAAATCGGCATCCCGATGCAGCCTCCGCCCTGGTGGGCGAGCGACAACATGAGCGCATACGCGATCGCGCCCGGCATCGTCACCCTGTTCGCGGGCGGAGTCGCCGCGTTCGGCTCGTGGCTGATCGGCGGCGATTGGCGCGCGACCGGTCTCGCCACCGTCGCGGGCCTCGCCGCGGTGATCGCGGCCTACGTCGCGCTCGCGCGCGCGCTCAAGGCCTGGGCGCTGCGTGCGCAGGGCGCGCTCGCCGAGGTGGTCCGCGCTCGCGCCGCGCGACAGCGGCGACGACCCGAAGCAGCCGCCGCACGTGCCGCCGCTCAAGAAGGCGGCTTGAGCGGCCGCGGCTTCTCGTAAGCGCGCACGATCCGTGCGCGCTCTTTCGGCTTGCCCGGGTCGTAGCGCACCTCGACCCGGTCGCCCGGCTCGGGCACCAGCACCTGCAGGCAGGCGGAAATTTCGTTCCTCACCACCGGCTCGGCCGCGCCCCGGGGCGTGAAGCGGTAGCGCACGCGGTAGGCGGTTCCCTCGGGCCAGACCTTGAGCACCTCGCCCTCGGTCAGCTCGCCTTCGGCGTCGAGGCGATCTCGTTCGTAGCGCGCGCGGCGCGCGGCGTTCCACGCGGCCCACACCGCGATCACGACGAACAGCGCGACGACCAGCGTTTCGGTTTCCATGCCGAGCGTTCCGTCGCCAGTCTAGCGCCGCGCGCGGCGCTCCATCGGCAGCAGCGCGTGGTAGGTGAAGCGGTGCACCGGGGTCTCGATCCCGGCCTCGGCGCCGAAGCGCACCACCGCGCCGTTCCAGGCCTCGAGCTCCGACGGGCGCCCGGCCATCAGGTCGCGCTGCATCGAGGCGGTCGCGCCCTCGGGCAGCGCGTCGTAGTAGCGCCAAAGCTCGCCCTTGAAGTCCGCGCTCAGCGCGTGGCCGCGCTTGGCGCCGACCGCGATGCCCTCGTCCATCGCGCGGTCGATCATGGCGCGCGTCTCGGGATACTTCCGCAGCTCGCCGATCGGGCTGCGCGCGAGCGCGCCGAGCCCGGCCCAGGAGCTCACGGTCACGAGCTTCTTCCACAGCGCGCCGCGGATGTCGCCGCTGAGCGCGGCTTCCACGCCCGCCGCGGCGAAGGCCGCGCACAGCGAGCGCGCGCGCACCGAGCGCGCGCCGTCGAGCTCGCCCAGCTCGACGTAGGCGCCCGCGCTCGCGTGGCGGATCACCCCCGGCGCCTCGAGCAGGCTGAAGACCTTGGACAGCCCGCCCAGCACGCGCTCGGCGCCGAGCACTTCGGCGAGCTGGTCGGCGGCCTCGACGCCGTTGAGGAACGGCAGCGCCACCGACTCGCCGCCGAGCAGCGGCTTCATCGCCCGCGCCGCATCGCCCACCTGCCAGCATTTGACCGCGACGATCACGCAGTCGGCCTCGCCCAGCTCGCGCGGGTCGTCGCTCGCGATCGGCTGCTTGAGGTGGATGTCGCCCAGCGGGCTCAGCACCCGCAGGCCGTCGCGGCGCATCGCCTCGAGCTGCGCGCCGCGCGCGACGAACGCGACCTCGTGCCCGGCCTGCGCCAGGCGCGCGCCGTAGTAGCCGCCCAGCCCGCCGCTGCCGAAAATCGCGAAGCGCATCAGAGCACCTTCTGGCCGAACTTGTTCAGCGCCTTGTCCGACAGCGTGAGGCCGAGGCCCGGCGCCTGGTTGAGCGTGAGCCAGCCGTCGGCGATCCTGGGCGGATTCTCGAACAGCTCGGCCTGCAGCGGGTCGCGCTCGGGATCGGTGAACGACTCGACGATCACGCCCGCGGGGCTGGCGGCGACGATGTGGCAGTGGATGAAGCAGTCGTGGTGCGGCGCGACCTGGACGTGGTTGAGCTCGCACAACGCGGCGAGCTTGCGCCCTTCGGTGAAGCCGCCCGACATGGTGCAATCGAACTGCAGGATGCGGATCGCCTCTTCCTCGAGCAGCGCGCGGCAGCCCCAGCTCGTCAATTCGCTCTCGCCGGCCGAGAGCGGGATGCGGGTCTGCTTCGAAAGCAGCTTCAGCTCGCGCCGGTCGTCGGCCCAGCGCACCGGCTCCTCGAGCCAGCGCGGCTTCAAGGGCTCGATCAGGCGCGCGCCCTCGATCGCGGTGTCCAGGTCCCAGCCGCGGTTGACGTCGATCATGAGGTCGTTGTCCCAGCCGATCACCTCGCGCACCAGCTCCAGGCGCGGCATGTCGTCCTTGAGCGGCAGGCCGCCCGCCTTGGCCTTGAAGCCGCGGTGGCCCTGGGCCTTGAGCATCTGCATTTCGTCCTTCAATTCGGCCATGTCCTTGCCGTCGCGGTAGTAGGCGCAGGTAACGTAGCACGGCACCGCGTCGCGAAAGCCGCCGAACAGGCGGTACAGCGGCAGGCCCGCCGCCTTGCCCACGATGTCCCAGCAGGCGATGTCGGTCGCCGCGGCGATGCGGATCAGCGCCTCGCGGCTCCAGCCCTTCTCGTGCGCGAGGCGCTGCCAGGTGAGGCCGAACAGCTTCTGGTAACAGGCGCTCGGGCGCGGTCGGGTCGGCGCCGACGATCTGCTCGCCGATGCCGCTCTTGAGCGTGTGGATCGCGGCCTCGATCGGGGTATAGCTGGTGGCGATGCCGAAGCCCTCGATCCCGTCGTCGGTCGCGAGCCGCACCAGGATCTCGTTCGCGCGCGGCACGATGAAGTTGCTCACCCAGTGCGGCCGGCCGGTGTCGGGCGCGCGCAGGATCCAGGCCTCGAAGCGGGAGATTTTCATGCATGGCTCCTTTGCAGCACGGGCCGCGCCCGCCCCGCGCGGCCGAGCAGCCAGGCGGGAACGAGCGCGAGCACGAAGGCGAAGCAGATGAGGAAGAAAGCGTCCTGGAAGCCCAGACCGAGCGCCTGAGCGTAGATCACGTCGCCCAGGTAGTCGAGCGCGCCGGGGCGGAGCGCCGCGTCGGGCACGCCGGCGCGGTGCATCAGCTCGCCCACGCGCGCGAGCAGCTCCATGCTCTGGGCGTTGTCCGGGGTCTGGGTCGCGGTCAGCAGGTCGGCGTGGCGCGCGGTCGAGAGCTCCAGCGTCACCACCGTCAGGTTGACGCCGAAGGCGCCGCCCATCTGGCGGATGAAGTTGTAAGTGCCGGCGGCCTGGTTGAGCTTGCCCGCGGGCACCGCGCTCATCGCCACCTTGCCCATGTTCGGCATCACCAGGCCGAGCGCGAGCCGGCTGAGGACGGCGAACGCGGCGAGGGTCCAGAACGGGGTGTTGACGTCGGCGTCCGACAGCAGCCAGGCGGCGATCGCGAACATCACGCAGCCGGCCATGATCGGCACGTGGGCCGGAAAGTTGTCGGCCAGCCGGCCCGAGAGCGGGATCAGCACCACCAGCAGCATGCCCGCGGGCAGCAGGATCGCGCCGGCGTCGGTCGCGGTGAGGCCCTGCACCGTCTGGGTGAAGACCGGGATCGCGTAGTTGGTGGCGAAATTGCCCGCGCCGAAGGCGAAGGCGATGAACATGGCCGAGGTGAAGCGCAGGTCGGCGAACAGGGACACGTCCAGCAGCGGGTTCGCCGCGCGCCGCTGCGAGGCGACGAAAGCGAGCGCCGCGCCCGCGCCGAGCGCGAACGCGAGCAGCGTCTCGCTCGAGGACCAGCCCCAGCGCTGGCCGTTGCCGATCGCGCTCATCACCCCCAGCAGCGCGAGCGACACCAGCGCGTAGCCGGCCCAGTCGAACGCGGGCAGGCGCCAGGAGAATTTCCTGCCCGGCATGGTCAGCGCGCCGAGCAGGAAGGCGACCGCCACCAACGGCAGCGGCACGAGGAACATCTCGCGCCAGCTCAGGGCGTCGATCGCGAGGCCGCCGATCCAGGGGCCGAAGCTCGGCGCGAGCGTCACCGCCATGCCGTAGATGCCGACCGCGAGGCCGCGCCGCTCGGGCGGGAAAGCGTTCACCACCGCGGTGAGCACCAGCGGCTGCACCAGCCCGGCGGCGAAGCCCTGCAGGATGCGGCCGAACACGAGCGTCTCGATGTTGGGCGCGCCCGCGCCGATCAGCGCGCCCACTGCGAAAATCACGAGCGCGAGGCAGAACGCGGTGCGCTGGCCGAAGGCCTGCACCGCCCAGGTGTTGAGCAGCTGGCTCGCGACCATGGTGGCGAGGAAGGCCGTGGCGGCCCACTGCGCGAGGTCCTGGCCGACGCCGAAGGCGCCCATGATGCTCGGCACCGCGACGTTGACCATGGTGGCCGAGAGCACGGTCGACATCGCGCCCAGCAGGCCGCCGAAGACCAGCGGCCAGCGGGAGGGATCATTTTCCCGTTGCAATGCGCACCTCGACCATCATTCCCGGGCGCAGCCTGCCGTCGAGCTGCGCGATCGAAATGCGCACCGGCACGCGCTGCGTCACCTTGGTGAAGTTGCCGCTCGGGTTGGGCGTGGGCAGCAGCGCGAAGCTGCTGGTGGCGGCGTGGCCGATGCGCTCGACGCGGCCCTCGAGCTCGGCGTCCGGATAGGCGTCCACGTGCACCTCGACCCGCTGCCCGGGCGCGAGGCGCGCGAGCTGGGTCTCCTTCACGTTCGCCTCGACGAACACGCTCGCCGGATCGTGCATCAGCAGCAGGCGCTGGCCCGCGCTCACGTACTCGCCCGGCTCGACGAAAGTGCGGTCGATCACGCCCTTCGCGGCGCTCCTGACGATGCGGTCCTCGAGATCCAGGCGCTGGCGGCCGAGCTTCGCCGCGAGCTCGGAGCTGCGCTGCTCGAGCACCTGCCGCTCGGCGGCGAGGACTTGCAGCCGCGCGCGCTCGGCCTCGGCCTGCTTCGCTTTCGCCTCGGCGCTGCGCAGGTTGGCGCGCGCGATGCGGTGCTCGCGCTCGATCTTCTGCAGCTGCGCCTCGGACTGGTCGCGCGCCGCCTGCGAGGCCATCTTCTGCCGGTAAAGGCGCATGGTGCGCTCGAACTCGCTCTGCGCGAGCTTGAGCTGCGGCTCGAGACTCGAGACGACGACCTCGGCCGAGGCGAGCTCGGCGCGCGCCGACTGCAGCCGGGTGTCGGTCTGGGCGCGCGCGAGCTCGACGTCGGCGCCCAGGCGCGCCTTGTCGGCGCCGACCGCGTCGAGCTGCGCCCTGAGCTCGGTGAGCGCGAGCGCGGCGTCGCGCTGGTCGAGCGCCACCAGCACCTCGCCCGGGCCGACCGCCTGCCCCTCCTCGACCGGGCGGCGCACGATCCAGCCCGCGACGCGGCTCGCCACCGTCACCATGTCGGCGCGGATGCGCGCGTCCTCCTCGTGCAGGTAGAACGTTCGCTCGCGCACCTCGTAGGCGGCGAACGCGAGCGCCGCCGCCAGCACGACGACGACGATCACGACGTTGCGCGACGGGCCGCGGCGGGGAGTGTTCACGGCAGCCATTCTAATTGTGGTCTGACCCCGGTTTTCGCCGTTTCGAAAACGGGGTCAGACCCCGTTTTCTACTGCCGCCCGGCCTGTTCGCGAAAGCGGGCCTGGATCGCCGCGACCTCGTCCCCGGCGCCGGCGAGCGCTGCGACGCACTCGGCGTCGAACAGGCGCCCGGCGTTCTGCTCGAGGTAGGCAATGGCAGCCTGGTTGCTCCATGCCTTCTTGTACGGCCGTTCGCTGGTCAGGGCGTCGAACACGTCGGCGACCTTGATGATGCGGGCTTCGACCGGGATCGCGTCGCCCTTCAGGCCGCGCGGATAGCCGCTGCCGTCCGGACTCTCGTGGTGGCAGCCGACGACGTTGCGCAGCATGTCGACGTGCGCGACGCCGCTCAGGCCGAACTCGCGCACCATGACCTCGATCATCTGCAGGCCCTTCGCGACGTGCGCCTTCATCGCCGCGACTTCGGCCGGGTCGAGCGGACCTTCCTTCAGCAGCACGGCGTCGGACACGCCGATCTTGCCCAGGTCGTGCAGCGGCGCGAGCTGCTGGATCAGCTCCACCTGCTCGTCGGACAGACCGTAGCGCCCGGCAAGCGCGAGCGCGACGAGGTGCGCAAAGCGCGACATGCGCTCGAGGTGCGCGCCGGTCTCCTCGTCGCGCTGACGGCTGAACTCGCGCGCGGTCTTCACCGCCGCGGCAAGGGTGCGGATCGGGCCCACCTCGTGCACCACGAGCAGGCGGATCAGCTCCGAGTAGATCCACAGCCGCTTCACGATCGAGGGCGTGAACAGGCTCTCGTCGGGCGAGTCGTAGAACAGGAAGCCGTAGAGGTGTCCGTCGTCGCGGATCGGCAGCGTGTAGCTCGAGCGCACGCCGGAGCCCACCACGCGGCGCGCGGCGTCGCTGCGGGCCGCGACCGGGCCGCCGGGATTGGTCAGGATGCGCGGCCGGCCGCTTTCGGCGACTTCGCGCAGCGACGGAAAGTCGGCCAGCCTGGCGTCGAAGTGGCTGAGCGGCGACTCGCCCGCGGTCGAATGCACATAGGTGGTGAGGTGATCGGTTTCCTCGTCGTACATCGCGACGGCGATGCGGTCGAGCCCCTCGATGTCGTCGCGCATGCGGGCGTGGATCTCGGCCAGCTTGCTGCCGACCCCGTCACGCTTGTTAGCCACGATACACCGAGCCCGCTCGATGTCTTTCGCCCCGCCGCGTCCAGGCCGACCGCTACTTGGCCTTGATCGCGAGCAGCTCGATCTCGAACGTCAGGGTCGAGTTCGGCGGGATCACGCCGCCGACGTTGCGATCGCCGTAGGCGGTGCTCGGCGGGCAGGTGAGCTTCGCCTTGCCGCCGACCTTCATCATCTGCAGGCCGGTGGTCCAGCACTTGATCACGCCGTGCAGCGGAAGGTCGATCGGCTTGCCGCGCTTGTAGGAACTGTCGAACTCCGTGCCGTCGGCGAGGGTGCCGCGGTAGTTCACCGTCACGGTGTCGCCCGCCGTGGGCGAGGCGCCCTTGCCCTCGCGCAGAGAGAGATAGACGATCCCGCCGTCGCCCTTGCGCGCGCCCTTCTCGGTCGCCGCGCGGGCGACCAGCGCGCTGCCCACGGCTTCGGACTTGCGCGCCGACGCGGCCCTGCGCTCGTCGGCGAGCGGCTTGATCTTCGGCCCGTAGACGGTCATCTCGACCGCGCTCTTGGCGCCGGTCACGCCGTCGTGCAGCCCCTGCTGCACCGCCTTCAGCTCCTCGGGAGTGAGCGCGAATACTCCCACCTGCTCGGCCAGGACCCGGCCCACGGCGTAGAAGACCTTCTGCTGCTCGGTCATGCCGGCGGCGTGGGCGCCGCCGAGGGGAAGCAGGAGCGCAAGGGCGAGAACGGCATTCTTCATTGGTGATGTCCTGTAATGGTTGTGCTGCACGACACGAAGTCTACCGGCGCCTTGCAATGCTTGACAGCGCGGCGCGCGAATCGGGAGTTCAATCGAATCTGGACGAACGGATACGAACATGTGCCGCTTGCTCGGTTTCGTCAGACGTTGCGCCTCCGCGGGCGCTGCCCGCGGCGACGACGCGCGGCTCGCCGAAGGCTACCGCGACGCGCTGCTCTCGGGCTGGGTGTCGCCGCCCGAAGTTTCCGCGGGGGTCGCCGCGCCGCCCCCCGCGCCCGCGCAAACCGAGCCGCCGGACGACACGGTCCTGGAGCGCTTCTACCGCAATCAGCGCTGAGCTTGCGGGCGGGCCTTCAGGACAGCAGCTGCGCCAGGTCGGCGCCCTGCAGCAGCTTGATCGCGTTGCTGGCCGCGAACTCGCGCGCCTTGTCGGTCACCTCGCCCAGCGCCAGGTAGGCGCATTCGCTCGCGCCGCGCGCCTTCGCCGCCGCGGCGAGCTCGCGCAGCGGCTCCGCGCCGGTGCGCGAGGCCTTCCAGCGCTTGCATGCGACGAGCGTGCTGCGGCCCGCCTTCGAGAGCTCGTAGTCGGCGCCCGGGCCGGCGAACGGCGCGACCTGGTAGCCCTCGCGCCGCCACGCCTGCTCGAGCTGCGGGGCGAACGCTTCCCAGCTGAGGCCGCGCAGCGACTCGAGCCGCTTTTCCAGCGCCGCCCCGCGCGGCGGGCCGCGCAGCTGGCGCCAGGCGGCGATCACGCCGATCACGACGAAGGGTGAGATCGCGAACGCGGCGTAGCCCGCGGGCATGAACAAGCGCACCAGCGCGAACACCACCGCCGCCACCAGGAAGCTCACCCACCACGGCGAGCGCATCAGCACCGAGTAGAGCGAGTTCTCGGAGATCCTGAGCTTCACGCCTCAGAGAATCCCGGCCAGCCAGGCCGCGATCGCGGTGACCTCCTCGGGGCAGACGGCGTGGGCCATCGGGTACTCGTGCCAGGCGGGCGCGTAGCCCAGCGCTTCGAGCGCGTCGCGCGCGGCGAGCGCGCGCTCGATGCCGATCATCTCGTCGTGCAGGCCGTGCGCCATGAAGATCGGCACGTCGGCGTCGGCCGCGCTGCGCTCGGCTTCGAGCGTGCCCGGCAGCGGCAGGTAAGTGGACAGCGCCATGATGCCGGCCAGGCGCTCGGCGTGGCGCAGGCCGGTGTGCAGCGCGATCGCGCCGCCCTGCGAGAACCCGGCCAGCACGATCCTCCCCGGCTCGACCCCGCGCTCGCGCTCGCGCGCGACGAGGCCCTCGAGCAGCGCCTGCGATTCGCGGATGCCGGCCGAGTCCTCGGCCCCGCCGCCCAGCCGCACGATGTCGTACCAGGCACGCATGCGCATGCCCATGTTGATCGTCACCGGGCGCTCGGGCGCGTGCGGGAACACGAAGCGCACGCCCAGGCGCCGCGGCAGCCCGAGCATCGGCACCAGCGGCTCGAAGTCGTGGCCGTCGGCGCCCAGGCCGTGCAGCCAGATCACCGCCGCGTCGGGCCGCGCGGCGGTTTCGACCTCTACCGTTTCGGGAAGCGCCGCGCTCAGGGGATGATCTGGCCGCGCACCTCTCCGCCGCGGTGGGCGGCGGTGTGCACGTTCACGTACAGGTCGCCTTTCTTGTAGGCGGCCATCTGCGCCGCGTTCAGCTTGGCGCCTTCGGGAACGCTCCAGACGTTGGACGCGGTCTTCTTGAGCGGGATGATCACCGGGCCGTTGCTGCCGATGGCGCCCATGTGGATGTGGGCCATGATCCCGTCGACCCCGTTGGTGGTGACGCTGCCGCTGACCGAGCCGTCCGAGGCGACCATGATGCTGCCGCTGCCGGTCCCGTCTACGCTTACCGCGGGAACTTCCTGGCCGCCGCCCAGATCGACGTGCACGCCCTTGTCCGCCATCATCATGCCGCCGCCGCATCCCGCGAGCAGCAGCGCCAACGAGCCCGCCCCGATGCAAAGCGAGCGCCTCAGTGTGCGCGTGGTTGCTTTCATTCGTCCCTTCTCCCTGATTGAAGTTTCTTGGACCGCCAGCTTACATCCGCATTGTGGCCCCTGCCCGGGGGTGCCGACAATGCCGCGCGCGAACTTGGGTCGAAACAGGGCGATTGTTGCGCTGCACTACCAGCTGTAGCGCACCGTATACCGGAGTACCTGCTCCCCGTCCGGCGGCACGCGCAGCGGGAACTCGATCGTGCGCGCGTCGTCCTTGCGGAAGGCGTGGGTTTTCTCGGTGATCTCCCAGTTGACCCAGCGGTAGAGGTTCTCCTTCACCTCGACCGTCACCGGCTGGTCCTTGTGGTTGCGCAGGCGCACCTCGATCTGCTCGCTCATCGTGCGGCGCGAGCTGTCGACCGTGAACGCGAGCTGCCTGCGCTCGCCGACCACGTCGAAGGCCGAGCCGAGCTTGATCAGCACGCGCTCGTCCTTGGGCGTGTGGTCGATGGTGTCTTCGCCGATGAACTCCAGCGTGCCGTCGTCGTCGGCCTTGGACACCCTCACCCGCCCCGCCGGCAGCGGCATTCCCATGTTGTTGCGCTTGGAATTCTGGAACGCGAGGTAGACGTCGACTTTCTTGTTGGTCTGCACGCCGTAGTTGCGGTCGGTGATGGGGTTCGGGCCGAAGCCGCGCCAGCCGGGCGCGAGGCCGTAGTAGACGAGCCTCTTCTCGCACGGCACGCCGCGCGCGACCGGAAAGAGCTCGATCTGCTTGGTCGAGCGGTCGGGCAGCGTGGTGGGGCGGCCCAGCGTGTACAGGTGGTACTCGAAGAACGCCTTCTCCTCGAAGCCGGCGACCTTGGACTCCGCCAGGGCGCGCGGCGCCATCGCGCCGACCGCGTAGCCCGGGCGCGCCGCGCGCTGCACGTCGCCGGCGACCAGCTTGAGCTTCGCGTCGTGGTAGCCCGCGCCCGAACGGTTGAGGATGCTGACCCAGGCGCCGACGTCGAGCTTGCAGGCGTTGGCGTTCGCGCCCTCGGCATAGGCCAGGTTGTAGTCGGCCCACCAGGTGATGCCGCCGGTCTGGTAGGACACGCGCGCGTGATGCTTGCCGCCGCGCGACGCGGCGATGTCCCATACCAGGGTCGGGCGCGTGATCAGCCCGCCCGGCAGCTCGGGCAGGCGCACCCCGGCGCTGCCCGAGAGCAGCTGCACGCTGCCGTCCTCGCGCCGCAGCACGTAGCCGCCCGCGGTCGAGAGCAGCGTGCCGCGGAAGGTCTCCACGCCGCTGCCGCGCACCTGGTCGACGCTGATCGTGCGGTCGATGTACTTCTCGAGCAGCTTCTGGGTGTTGACCAGGTCGAACTGGAAGTTCTGCTCCACCACGCGCGTGCCCTTGGGGTCGGTGAGCGATTCGAATGCCACCGTGGTCGGATCGATCAGCGCTGCGACGTCGGAAAAGCGAACGGTGTTGCGCCCCGGCTCGAGCACGAGCTCGCGCAGGTGGCGCACCACCGCGTAGCCGGGCACCGCGCCGCCGCCGCCGTCGCGGTATTGCTCGGGCCGGATCGCGCCGGGCTGGGCCGAGCTGTAGATGGTGAGCGCGTCGCCCGCGGCCGCGGCGGCGAGCGGGAAAGCGAGCAGGCAGAATGTCACAATGGGTCGCATGCGAACTCCTTTGCGTTGTGGGTAAGAGCTTAAACGCAAGCCAAGCCAATTCGGGTTAATCCGGAGGAGGAAGAATGAAACTCGACAAGCGAATGGCCGCCGTGACCGGGGCCGGATCCGGGCTCGGGCGCGCGATCGCCGAGCGGCTCGCGGCCGAGGGCGCCGCGGTGGCGGCGATCGACATCGACCCGGCCGCCGCGCGCGAGACCGCGCAACGCATCGCCGCCGCGGGCGGGCGCGCCGAGCCCTACAGTGCGGACGTGAGCCGCGCGCCCGAGCTCGACGCGGCGATCACGAAAGCGGTCGCGGCGCTCGGGCCGCTCGAGATCATGGTCAACAACGCGGGCGTGCTCGACGGCTACTTCGACGTCGACGACATGGACGAGTCGCTCTGGCGCCGCGTGCTCGAGATCGACCTCACCGGCACCTTCCTCGGCTGCAAGCGCGCGCTGGCCGAGATGCTGCCGCGCGGGCGCGGCCGGATCGTCAACATGGCCTCGGTCGCGGGCTTGAACGGCACCGGCGGCGGCGCGGCCTACATCGCCGCCAAGCACGGCGTGGTCGGGCTCACGCGCCAGATGGCGGTGCGCTACGCCGCGCGCGGCATCGGCGTGAACTGCGTCTGCCCGGGGGCGATCCCGACCGGCCTGCGCGCGAACTCGCAGTCGATTCTCGGCCCCGGCGTGCCCGACATGAGCGGGCGCGGCGTGGCGGTGAGCGACGAGCAGGTGCGCGCGCTGGTGCCCGCCGGCGTGCGCGGCACGCCCGGAGACGTCGCCGCGGCGGTTGCTTTTCTGTGTTCGGACGATGCGAAGTACGTCAGCGGCCACGCGCTCGTGGTCGACGGCGGCTGGCGTGCGAAATAAAGCGACTCTGACCCCGATTATTCTTTGAATGACACTCGCAGAGGCACCCCTCCGCGCGGAATCAGGGTGATGCTCGCGACCGGGTAGGGCTCGCGGCCCTCGACCGGGGCGAAGCGCGCCTGCTGCAGCAGCGCGGCGAGGATCGCGGTGGCCTCGATCATGGCGAAGGCCATGCCGATGCAGATGCGCGGGCCGGCGCCGAACGGCAGGTACTGGTAGCGCGGGATCGCGGCTTCCTTGTCAGGCGCGAAGCGCGCGGGATCGAAGGCGTCGGGATCTTCCCAGCGCGCACGGTGGCGGTGGATGGCGTAGATCGGGATCAGCACCGAGCTCCCGGCGCGGATCGCGTGCCCGCCGAGCGAAGTGCCGGCGACCGCCTGGCGGCTCATCATCGGCACCGGCGGGTAGAGGCGCATCGATTCCTTGAGCACCTGCTGCACCAGCACGAGGCGCTCGACGTGCGCCGCCTCCACCGGCGCGCCGCCGGTGACGCGCGCGACCTCCTCCTCCAGCGCCGCGCTCCACTCGGGCGAGCGCGAAAGCAGGTACAGCGTCCAGGCGAGCGCGCGCGCGGTGGTCTCGTGCCCCGCGAGATAGAAGGTGAGCAGGTTGTCGGCCAGCTGCGCGTCGTCCATCGCGCGTCCGCTCTCGGGGTCGCGCGCGGCCATCAGGCGGTGCATCAGGTCGTCCGGCCCGCCGCCCGCGCGCCGCTCGCGGATCAGGGCCGCGACCGCCGAGCGCAGCGCGATCGCGGCGTGCCGCCCCGCGGCCGCGCCCGGGTGCGGCAGCCAGCGCGGCGCGCGCAGCGAGGCGTAGAGCTGGGCCCAGCCGCCCGAGCGCTGGAAGGAAGTCATCGACTGCTCGAGCACCGGGCCGATCGTGCCGTCGGCCGAGGGCAGCAGCGTGGCCGAGATCACCTCGAAGGTCGCGCGCGTGACGTCGCGGTCGATCGGCTGAACGGCGGCCTGCGGCGCGGCGCGCCAGCGCGAGAGCAGCCCCTCGGCGGCGCGCACGAACACCGGCACGAAGCCGAGCAGGTCCTGGTGGCGGAACATCGGCGCGCAGGCCTGGCGCTGCCAGCGCCACTGGGCGCCCTCGCTGGTGAGCAGGCCGTGGCCGAGCAGCGGCGAGAGCAGCCGGATCTGGGTCAGCTTGCGGAAATTCTCGCGCTCGTCGAGCAGCACCGCCTTGAGCAGCGCGGGCGCGGTGACCCAGGCGCGCGCGGCGTCCTCGCCGGCGCGGTGGAAATCGGCTTCGTAGGCCTCGCGCGGCACCACCTCGAGCGGGTTGCGCACGAAGCGCGCGGCGAACGCGGCGCGCCCGAGCGGCCGCCCGGGCGGGGTCACGGTAGGCGGGACCAGTCTCATCGCGCGTCCATTATGATGCACGATCATGTGCGGAAGATACGTCAGCCCCGAGCGCGCGGCGATCGAGCGCGCCTGGCAGGTCGGGCGCGGCAACAGCAACCCGTTCGGCCGCCGCTACAACGTCCTGCCGACGACGGCGATCCCGATCCTGGTGGCCGCGCCCGGCGGCCGCGGCCTCGAGCTGGCCGAGGCGCGCTGGGGCCTGATCCCGTCCTGGTGGAAGCAGGACAAGCCGCCGTCGTACTCGATCAACGCGCGCGCCGAAGAAGCGGCGGCCAAGCCGATGTGGCGCCACGCCTGGCGCCATGCGCGCTGCCTGATCCCGGCCGAAGGCTGGTTCGAATGGCAGGCGCGCGAGCGCGCCGACCCCGCGACCGGCGAAGCGCGCGCCTACAAGCAGCCGCACTACATCTTCCGCCGCGACCGCAGGCCGGTTTGCTTCGCCGCGTTGATGGAGACTTCGCCCGCGGCGCAGCTGACCTGCGCCATTCTCACGCGCGCGGCCTCCGCGCCGGTGGCGCAGGTCCACGACCGCATGCCAGTCGTGCTGCCGGACGAGCTGCTGCTGCGCTGGGTGCGCCCGGACGTCGACAAGGCCGAGGACGTCGCCGGCATGGTGGGCCTCGCGCAGTCGAATTTCGAGCACTACGCCGTGAGCACCCGGCTCAACTCCGCCAAGAACGACGACCCGGAGCTGATCGCTCCTCTTCAACCAGGACAGCAACAGCCATCATGAACCAGCCTCTGCTCTTCACGCCCCTGCCGCTGCGCTCGCTCACGCTCAAGAACCGCGTCGTGACCGCGCCGATGCACCAGTACGCGGGCAGCGACGGCTTCGCCACCGACTGGCACCTGATGAACGCGGGGCGCTACGCTGCCGGCGGCGCGGGGCTGGTGATGATGGAGTCGACCAAGATCGAGCGCCGCGGCTGCGGCACCGTGGGCGACCTCGGGCTGTGGCACGACAAGTTCGTGCCGGCGCTCGCGCGCTGCGCAGACTTCGTGCATTCCTGCGGCGCGGCGGCGGGCATCCAGCTCGGCCACTCGGGCAGGAAGTCGCGCATCCAGCGCCCGTGGGAGGGCGGCCGGCCGCTGCACAAGTCCGACGCGATCGCCGACTGGGACGCCTGGGAGCTGGTCGCGCCGAGCGCGATCGCCTTCGACGCCGCCTCGAGCGTGCCGCGCGCGCTCGAGCGCGGCGAGATCGCCGCGCTCGCGCAGGCCTGGGGCCGCGCCGCGGCGCGCGCCCACGCCGCGGGCTTCGACACGGTCGAGATCCACGGCGCGCACGGATTCCTGATCCACCAGTTCCTGTCGCCCGCGTCGAACCAGCGCGGCGACGAGTACGGCGGCTCGGACAAGAAACGCATGCGCTTCGCGCTCGAGGTGTGCGAGGCGGTGCGCGCGAGCTGGCCCGGGGACAAGCCGCTGTTCCTGCGCATCTCGGCCGAGGACGACTCGGGCTGGGGCCCCGCGCAGAGCGTCGCGCTGGCGAAGGCGGTCAAGCCGCTCGGCGTCGACGTGATCGACTGCAGCTCGGGCGGCCTGGTCGCCAAGCCGCCGGCGCTCGCGCCCGCCTACGGCTACCAGGTGCCGTACGCCGAAAAGGTAAAAAAGGAAGCCGGCATCGCGACCATGGCGGTCGGCCTGATCGTGCACGCGCACCAGGCCGAGCGCATCCTCGCCGAGGGGCGCGCCGACCTGGTCGCGCTCGCGCGCGAGATGCTCTACAACCCGAACTGGGCGCTCGACGCCGCGCGCAAGCTCGGCGCCGAGCAGTCCTTCGCCGTCGTGCCGCCGGCCGCGGGCTGGTGGCTCGCGCGCCGCGCGGCGAGCGCGCCGCAGGTGCAGCCCTCGACCTTCGGCAACGAATAGCCGGCGTGCGCTGGACAGCGCAACGCGCGCAGCGTACTCTCGGACAGCAGTTTTCACATCGGACAGAACGGGGGATGGCCGAGCCGCAGGCCAAGCTGCAATCCACGGTGGTGCCGCTCGCGAGCAACACCGTGATGGTGGTCGACGACCAGTCGACCGGCCGCGCCATCCTCGAGCAGGTCCTGCGCAGCCTCGACGAGCGCATCATGGTGAAAGGCTTCGCGCGCCCGGTGGACGCCATCGTGTGGGCCACGCGCCACGTCGCCGACCTGGTGCTGGTCGACTTCGCGATGCCCGACATGGACGGCACCGAGCTGGTGCGGCGCCTGCGCGCGATGCCGGGCTACGAGACCGTGCCGATCGTGATGGTGACCGTGAACGACGAGCCCGAGGTGCGCTACCGCGCGCTCGACGCCGGGATCACCGACTTCCTCTCCAAGCCGGTGGACGTGCGCGAATGCATGGCGCGCTGCCGCAACCTGCTCACGCTGCGGCGCCAGCAGCTCGCGCTGGAAGACCGCCAGAAGCTGCTCGAGCAGATCGTCGAGAACTCGGCGCGCGAGCTGCGCGAGCGCGAGCGCGAGAAGCAGAC
>CAWHUZ010000025.1:0-77819 GCA_963832685.1 uncultured beta proteobacterium | reverse complement strand
TCGCGGTAGAGCGCCTGCGGGTCCTCGGACACCGCGGGCTGGGCGCCGAAGCGCGCGAGCACCGGCATCTGCGCGGTGAGCGCCGCGCACAGCGCGTCGATGGTCTGGATCCTGAGGCGCGGCGCGAGCTCGGGCGAAATCTTCTCCAGCACCCGCTCGCGCATCTCGGCCGCGGCCTTGCGGGTGAAGGTGATCGCGACGATCTCCTCGGGCTGCTTGCACGGTCTTCGAGCAGCGCGAGAAAGCGCTCGACCAGCAGCGTGGTCTTGCCCGAGCCCGCCGGCGCCTGGACGATGAACGAGCGCTGCGGGTCGAGCGCCCGCGCGCGCGCTTTCGCGTCGGCGATCTCAGTCGTCGACATCGTTCCTTCTTCCTCGCTCAGGGCTTCGAGGCGCTCGTGCACCCGGCAAAGGGTCTGCAGATCGCAATAGCGGCAGGTGGCAAGGCCATTCTTCGGATCGACCCGCGCCTCGCCCGCGGCGAAGCCCGCGCCGAGCGCCTCGAGCGACTGCTTCCAGCCCCCGGCGAGCGTGCTCCAGTCCTTGGCCTGCGCGACGAAGCCCTTGTCCTTGTCGCGCGCGAAGCCCATGTACTTCATGCCGCCGGTCTGAAGCTTGGCGTAGGCGACCGCGGCGATCTCCTCCGGCGCCGAGAGGGCGTAGAGCGGAAGCTGCGGGTCGTCCGGGCGCTCGCCATCCCAGGCCTTGGGCGTCGGGCGCCCGGTCTTGTAGTCGATCAGCGCGTGCCCGCCGGAAGCGAGCTTGTCGAGCCGGTCGATGCGCCCGGAGAGCTCCAGGCCCGCGACCGCGAGCTTTCTCTTGTCCTCGCGCGCGGCGACTTCGAACGGAGCGCGCTTGCGCTCGATGTCGAGCCAGTCGCGCGCGAGCTTCGAAAGGCGCATGCGCTCCAGTTGCGCGAACGGCTCCTCCAGCTCGGCCTCGGCCACCGCGGCGCGCGCGGCGCGCTCGATCGCCGGCGCGCAGTCGGCCTCGAGCGCGCGGCTGTCCTTCAGCTCGCCCCACAGCTCGCGCATCAGCGCGTGCAGCAGCAATGCCGCGCGCGCGCGCATCGGGCCCGGCCGCCGGCTCTTCGAGCGCCTCGGCGGCAAGCCGATGGCGCGCGAAGGCGCGAAACGGGCACGCCGCCTGGTCGGCGAGGATGCGCGGTGCCGCCGCGCGGGGTTTTCGTCGCGAGCGCGGGCGCGCTTGCCGTCGGGGGCGGACTCGCTCGCGCGCGCGGCGAAGATCAGGTCGCGCCAGCGCGGCGCCGACGGCTCGGGCGCCGGCGCCGCGGCGATCGCGGCAACGAGCGGCGAGACCACGAGCTTGCGGTCTTCCTCCCACGCCGGGTGCGAGACCACCACCTCGGGCGCGGCGCAAAGCCAGCCTTCGGTGATGCGCCTGCCGCGCGCGAGCGTTTCTTCCGCCGAGGCCTCGGGGATGCCGGCCTTCTTCTGCAGCGCGGGCGCAAGGAACGGGTTCGGCCGCGCCGCGAGCGGCCAGGCCTCGTCGGTCATGCCGGCGAGCCACAGCGCGTCGAACGCGAGCCCGGCCGACTCGAGCACGCCGAGCACCTGCACCGGCGCCTCGGGCGACTCGGGCTGGAACAGCGTGTCGCGGGCGAGGCGCTCGAAGCGCGACAGGGCGCGCGCCGCGCTCATCTTCGGCGCGACGCGCTCGAGCTTCGCGAACTCGGCCAGCGTCTCGTTCAGCTTCGCGCGCGCCTGGTGCTCGGCCGAGTCGAGCTTGCGGCCCGGGAAACCCCGCGGCGTCCAGCAGCGCCGTGAAACGCCCGCCCCACTCGTGCGGCGAGCCGGTCTCGAGCCTCGGGATCGAGAACACCGCTTCCAGGTGCCGGCGCAGGAGCGGGCAGCCCTCGGCCAGGCCCACCAGCTTGCCGAGCGAAAGGCGCGCCGGCGCGTGCCTGCGCAGCTTCGCGTCGAGCCGCGCGCGCGCGGCCATCTCCTCCTCGCCGCCGCCGAGAAACGGCGAGCGGATGAGCCGGCTCGCGGCTTCGAACGGCACCTCGCCCAGCGCGAGCGCGAGGATCGCGAGCGCCGCGTGCGCGAGCGGGGTCTCCGAGAGCGGCTCGCCGAGCGAGACATTGAACGGCAGCGCGCGCGCCCCGGCTCCGGGCAGGGCGTGCGCGGGGCTCATCGTGCGCGCGAACACCCGCACTACCTCCCGCCGGCGCGTCGCGAGCTCGGGCACCACCACCCCGACCCGCTTCGCGCCCGCCTCGACCTTCGAGCGCGCCCACGCGGCCGCCGCCTCGAGCTCGTGGCGGGCGGACTGGAAAATGTATCTGCCTGTGGGAGGAATCGACGGCTCGCGGTCCGGCAGTCCGCACTTCGATGCCTTGCTTGGCGCAGGCATCGAGAAACTCCCGCTCCTGCGGCGTGAGGACGTCGAAGGCGTAGGCGACGAGCGTCTTCGGCGTTCTGAGCGCGGCGTGGCCGAGCAGCGGCGCGACCACGTCGGGCAGGCGCGCGGCGTCGGTCGCATCGCTCTTCGCGTAGGCGCGGCCCAGCGCGCGAACGCGGCCGCGTCCTCGTTGCCCGGGAAGGCGCCGAGCGCGCCGGCGATGCGCCAGCCCTGCGCCAGGCGCCAGGCGCGGCGGCACTCGGCGGCGGCCTGCGCCGGCGCGAGCAGCGCCGCGCCGTCCTCGCGCAGCGACCGCCTCCCACAGCTCGATCTCCTGCGCTTCGGTCAGCAGCAGCGGCAGCGCCGGCGCGAGCTCGGAATACAGCGCGTCCTCGTACAGCCGCTCGACCAGGGCGGACAGCGGCAGGATGTCGGCGCTCTCCCAGACGGCCAAGCCCTTGTCCGCCTGCCCCGCGTCGAACTCGCGCGCGAGCTCCTGCGCCAGGCGCCGGTTGGGGGTGACCACGCAGAGCTTCGCCGCGTGCCCCGCGGCGAGGCGCTCGAACAGCTCCTGCTTCGTCAGCGCGGCGTCCGGCATGAGCCGGATGATAGCCGCCGCGGCGCTCAGCCGGAGGCGACCACCCTGTTTCGCCCGGCTTCCTTGGCCAGGTACAGGCGCTCGTCGGCGCGCTGCAGCAGCGGCGCCAGGTCCTCCCCGTCGCGCGGGTAGGCGGATACGCCGACGCTGACCGTGAACGAGATCGGCCCCTTCGCGCTCGCGGACTCGACCAGCAGCGCCTCGACCGCGCGCCGCAGGCGCTCGCCGGCGATGCGGCCGCCCTCGAGGTCCTCGTCCGGCAGCAGCACGGCGAACTCCTCGCCGCCGATGCGGCCGCAGAGGTCGCTCGCGCGCAGCGCCCGGCGCAGCACGCGCGCGAGCTCGCGCAGCACGTCGTCGCCCGCGGCGTGGCCGTGGCGGTCGTTGATCGCCTTGAAGTGGTCGATGTCGAGCATCAGCAGCGCGAAGTTGCGCGCGCGGCGGCGCGCGCCGGCGAGCAGCGCGCTCGCGCTCTCCTCGAAATGGCGCCGGTTGCCGAGCCCGGTCAGGACGTCGTTCATCGCCTGCTCGCGCATCTGGCGCTGCACCGTGAACAGGCGGCGGGACACCTGGTCGAACTCGTAAAGCCAGAACGCGGCGATCGCGCACGCCGGCCACATCACCAGGTTGAACAGGGGCAGCGAGTAGTGCAGCTCGACGCCGAACGCGGCCTGCAGGTTGGGCACCAGGCCCACCGTCACCAGCACCGCCGCGACCTGGCGCAGCGACAGCGGCATCAGCAGCGGCGGCGCGAGCAGGATCAGGTACATGTAGTCGGCGAAGCCCACGATGGCGTGGATCGGCACCAGGCCCCAGCCCATCGACGCCACGACGTCGATCAGCAGCACGCCTAAAAAGGCCGCAAGCAGCGCCAGCCGCCGCGGCGCGCGCAGCGCCAGGGTCAACACGTAGGCGAGCACCCCGGCCGACATCAGCAGGCGAAATCCGAGCGTGGCCCGTCCGCCGGCCGCATCGTTCAGGTAGTCGCGCAGCCACAGCCCGAGCGGCAAGAAAACGGTGACGATGCCCAGCCGCAGGGAGAAGCTGCGGTACTGGGCGTAGCGCGCCTCGAGGTATTCCCGTTCGAGCGCGCGAGGTGAGAAGGCGCCTGGCATCAGGAGGCGGCGACCACGCGGTTGCGGCCGCCTTCCTTGGCGAGGTAGAGGCGCTCGTCGGCGTGGCGCAGCAGCTCGTCGAGCGTATAGCCGTCCTGCGGCAGGGTGGAGACGCCGATGCTGATCGTGAACCCGATCCGCCCGCGCGCGGCTTGCGCCTCGACGCCGAGCTGCTCGACGGTGGCGCGCAGGCGCTCGGCGCTCGCCGCCGCGCCCTCGCGGTCCTCGTCCGGCAGCACCACCGCGAACTCCTCGCCGCCCAGGCGGCCGCAGACGTCGCCCGCGCGCAGCGACGCGGCGAGCGTGGCGGAGAGCGCGCGCAGCACTTCGTCGCCCGCGGGATGGCCGTGGTGGTCGTTGATCGACTTGAAATTGTCGATGTCGATCATGAGCAGCGACAACGGGCGGGTGCGGCGGCGGATGCGCGAGAGCGCGGCCTTGGCGCGCTCCTCGAAATAGCGCCGGTTGCCCAGGCCCGTGAGCGGGTCCTTCACCGCCTGCTCCATCACCTGGCGCTGGGCGACGAAAAGGCGCCTGATCACGCGGTCGAACTCGTACAGCGAGAAGGCGACGATCGCGCACGCCGGCCACACCAGCACGTTGAACGCGAGCAGCGGGAACCCGGGCGCGATGCCGAGCGCCGCCTGCGCGTTCGGCACCAGCCCGATCAGCACCAGCACCGGCAGCACCTCCGTCAGGGTGAACGGCATCACCATCAGCGGCGTGAGCAGGTAGATGTACATGTAGCCGGGGAAGCCGGCGCGGTAGCCGCCCGCGAGCCGCTCCCAGATCAGCAGCACCACGAACTCGATCACCACGATCGCGGCGTAGCCTGCGAGCAGCGCCAGCTCGCGCCGCACCCCGCGCCACAGGGCGGCGACGTAGACCAGGACCGCGGCCGCCATCAGGAAGCGGATCTCGAAGGTGCGCTGCGCGCCCGCCGGGTCGTCGGCGTAGTCGCGCAGCCACAGCCCGATCGTGAGCAGCGCCCCGGCGAGGCCGACCCGCATCGAGAAGGCGCGGTACTCGGCGAAGCGCTCCTGGCGGTACTCGTCCTCGATCTGGGGCGACGCGAACGACATGCGGGCGATAATGCGTGACAATCCGGGGGACCGCAATGCAGGAGGAAACGCCATGCACCTGATGCCGCGCAAGCCGGTTCCGCCGCTCGAGGTCGACACCCTCGGGGGCGGGCGCTGGAGGCTCGCCGAACGCAAGCCGCAGCACTTCACGATGCTCGTGTTCTACCGCGGGCTGCACTGCCCGATCTGCCGCAAGTACACCGGCGAGCTGAACGGCATGATCGGCGAGTTCGCCAAGCGCGGGGTCGACACGCTGGTGCTCTCGTCCGACACGCGCGAGCGCGCGCAGGAAACGAAGGACAAGTGGGGCCTGGACGCGCTCGAGCTGGGCTACGGCCTGGCGCTCGACTCGGCGCGCGAGTGGGGCCTGTACGTCTCGAGCAGCCGCGGCAAGACCTCGGCCGGGGTCGAGGAACCGGCGCTGTTCTCCGAGCCGGGGCTGTTCCTGGTGCGCCCGGACGGCACGCTGTACTGGGGCAACTGGAGCACGATGCCGTTCGCGCGCCCGCACTTCGCCGAGATCGCGGCCGCGATCGACTTCGCCCTGACGAAGGACTACCCGGCGCGGGGAGAGGCGTGACGATCAGGCTGTGGGACCTCGCCGGCGCCGAAGACGAGCGGCGCTTCTCGCCCTACTGCTGGCGCGTCAGCTACCCGGTCTGGGCCTGAGCGTGACCGGCCCGAAGGAAATCAACGCCGAGCTGATCGGCAGCCTGCCCGACGAGGGGCCGGTGGTGATGGTCAATCTCGTTCGCTACCGCGACCGCGCCGAGTACAAGCGCTACAGCGAGCTCACCATGCCGCTCATCAAGGCGCGCGGCGGCACCGTGCTGTGGGCGGGAAACGCCGAGGGCGTGGCCTTCGGCTCGGCCGGCGAGAACCGCTGGGACTACGTGGTGCTGGTGCGCTATCCCTCGCGCGCCGCCTTCCTCGACATGATGGCCTCGCCCGAGTACGCGCGCGCGAACGCGCACCGCGAGCGCGGGCTGGAGAAGCACGTCATCATCGCCGCGGGCGAGACCTACTCCAAGCTCAAGCCCTGAGCGCGGCTAGAGGTCGTCCGCCACCAGGCGGTAGCCGACGCCGGTGTCGGTGAGCAGGAATTTCGGCTGCACCGGGTCCGCCTCGAGCTTGTCGCGCAGCTGCTTCATGTACACGCGCAGGTAGTGCGCGTGCTCGACGTGCGACGGGCCCCAGACCTCGCGCAGCAGCTGGCGGTGGGTCACCACCAGGCCGAGGTGCTGCGCGAGGCAGGAAAGCAGCCGGAACTCGATCGGCGTGAGGCGCACCTCGGCCCCGGCGCGCGAGACGCGGCGCCGCTCGAGATCGAGCTCGACGTCGCCGAAGCGCAGCGGCGCGGCGCCCTGCGCGCGGCGCGCGGCGTGGCGTAGCGCCGCGCGCAGCCGCGCCAGCAGCTCGCCCACGCCGAAGGGCTTGGTGACGTAGTCGTCCGCGCCGGCGTCGAGCGCGCCGATCTTGGCCTGCTCCTGCGCGCGCGCCGAGAGCACGACGATCGGCATCGGCGACCAGGCGCGGATGCGCCGGATCAGCTCGACGCCGTCGATGTCCGGCAGGCCGAGGTCGACGATCGCGAGGTCCGGCTTGTGCGTGCCGGCCTCGATCGCGCCGCGCGCGCCGTCCGCGGCCTCGATCACGCGGTAGCCCTCGCTGCCGAGCGCGCTGCGCAGGAACCTGCGGATCTCGGGCTCGTCCTCGACCACCAGCACCGTTGCGCGCTGCTCGCTCAAGCGGCCTCCGCCGGCACGCCCGGCGCCTCCTCCAGCGGCAGGGTGAAGCGGAACGCCGCGCCGCGCCCGGGCAGGCGCTCGGCCCAGATCCGCCCGCCGTGCAGCGACACCACGGCGCGGCAGATTGCGAGCCCCAGGCCCGCGCCGGCGATCGGCCCCTCGGCCGCGCCGCGGTAGAACTTGGCGAACAGCTGCTCCGGGTCGCCCGCGGGCAGCCCGCGGCCGTCGTCCTCGACCGAGACCAGCAGCTCGCCCGCGCGCCGCTCGGCGCGCAGCCGCACGGTGGTGCCGGCCGGGGTGTACTTGGCGGCGTTCTCGAGCAGGTTGGCGAACAACTGCTCGATCAGCACCGCGTCCACGCGCACCAGCGGCAGCGCGCCGTCCAGCTCGACCTCGACCCGGTGCGCCGCGAGGCGCTCGCCCTGGCGCCGCAGCGCCGCGCCGGCGATCTCGCCCAGGGGGTGCCAGTCACGCGCCGGCTCGATCGCGCCGGCCTCGAGCCGCGTCATCTGCAGCACGTTCGAAACCAGCTGCGCCATCTGCTGCGACTGCTCGAAGATGCTGCGCGCGAGCGCGCTGCGCTCCTCCGGCGCGAGTCGCTCGCCGCGCTCGGCGAGGCTCGAGGACGCGCCCGAGATCACCGCGAGCGGCGTGCGCAGGTCGTGCGAGATCGAAGCGAGCAGCGCGTTGCGCAGGCCCTCGGTCTCGGCGGCGAGGCTCGCGCGGTGCGCCTGGTAGGCGAGCTGCGCGCGCTCCAGCGCGAGCGCCACCTGCCCGGCGAAGGTCTCGAGCAGGTGAAACTGCTCCGGCAGCAGCACGCGGCGCGGGTTGGCGGGCAGCAGCGCCAGCACGCCCAGCACCGCCTGGCTGCCCCGCAGCGGCAGGTACAGCGCCTCGGCGCCGGGCAGCGTGTCGGTGCCGCAGCCCGCCGGGTGCCCGTGGTCCTGCACCCACTGCGCGAGCGCGAGGTCGGCGCCGTGGAACGACCCGCTGATGCTCTGCCCGCGCGGGTAGCGGATGCGCCGGTCCGGGCCGGGCAGCAGGACCGCGACCTGGGCGTCGAACACCTCGCTCACGTGCCGCACCGCCGCCTGCGCCATCGCCTCATCGCCGCGCGTCGCCGCGAGCTCGCGGCTCATCGCGTACAGCAGCGCGGTGCGGCGCTCGCGGTGGCCGGCGACGCGCGCCTGCAGGCGCACGCTCGAGGTGAGGTTCGAGATCACCAGCGCGACGGTGAGCATGATGCCGAAGGTCACCACGTACTGCACGTCGGCGACCTCCAGGGTGAGCTGCGGCGGAACGAAGAACACGTCGAACGCCGCGACGTTCAGGATCGAGGCCGCGACCGCCGGCCCGCGCCCGAAGCGCACCGCCAGCACCACCACCGCCAGCAGGTAGACCATCGCGATGTTGACCAGTTCGAACAGCGGGCTCATCGCCATCCCGAGCAGCGTGCACAGCGCGGTCGCCGCCGCGGCCCAGGCGTAGCCCGGCCAGCGCGTCTTGCCGCTCGCAGGGGCCATCCCAAGGTAGGCCTGGCTGCGCGCGAGCACGGGGTTTCGCAGCGCCGCGGACTCCCCGGCGCCGCCGACGACGTGGATATCGATGCCGTCGGTGCGCGCGAGCAGCTCGCCGTAGGTCGAGGGCCGGAACAGCCGTTGCCACAGCGCGCGCCGCGGCCGCCCGATCAGCACGCGCGTGACGTTGCGCTCGCGCGCGTAGTTGGCGAGCTCCCCGCCGGCCGACGAGCCGCCCAGCGTCACCGCCTCGGCGCCGAGCGATTCCGCGAGCTGCAGCAGCGCGATGCGCCGGTCGCGCTCGCCCTCGGGCAGGCGCAGCAGGTTCGGCGTCTCGACGTAGACCACGATCCATTCGGCGTGCAGCGCGGCGGCCATGCGCTTGCCGGCGCGGATCAGACGCTCGGCCTGTTCGTCCGGCCCGATCCCCACCAGCAGCCGCTCGCCCGCGGCCCAGGTGGCGCGGATGCCCTCGCCCTCGCGGTACTCGCGCATCGCGGCGTCGACCCGGTCGGCCGTGGTGCGCAGCGCCAGCTCGCGCAGCGCGATCAGGTTGCCCTTGCGGAAGAAGTTGTCGATCGCGTGCCGGATCTGCTCCGGAACGTAGATCTTGCCCGCGTGCAGGCGCTCGAGCAGCTCGTCCGGCGGCAGGTCGATCAGCTCGACCTCGTCCGCCGCCTCGAACACGCGGTCCGGGACCGTTTCCTGCATCCGGATGCCGGTGATCCCGGCGACCACGTCGTTCAGGCTCTCGATGTGCTGCACGTTGACGGTGGTATGGACGTCGATGCCGGCGGCGAGCAGCTCGTCGACGTCCTGGCAGCGCTTGGCGTGGCGCGGGCGCGGCTCGCCCTCGACCGGGTTGCTGTGCGCGAGCTCGTCGACCAGCAGCACCTGCGGCTTGCGCGCGAGCGCGGCGTCGAGGTCGAAGTCGCGCAGCGTCGTGCCGCGGTAGCGCACCAGCAGGTAGGGCAGGCGCTCGAGCCCCTCGAGCAGCGCCTCGGTCTCGGCGCGGCCGTGCGGTTCGACGTAGCCGACCACGACGTCCACGCCCTTCGCCCTGAGGGCGCGCGCATCCTCGAGCATCTTGTAGGTCTTGCCGACGCCCGCCATGGCGCCGAAGAAGACCTTGAGCTTGCCGCGCCCGGCCTTCGCCTCCTCGCGCTGCACCCGCGCGAGCAGCGCGTCCGGATCGGGGCGCGGGTCGCTCATCGGGCTACTTTATCGCATCGAGCGCGAGGTTCAGCTCGAGCACCTTCACCCGCGGCTCGCCGAACAGACCGAGCGCGCGGCCCTCGGTGTGCGCGGCGACGAGCGCGCGCACCCGGCCCTCGGGCAGGCCGCGCGCGCGCGCGACGCGCGCGAGCTGGTATTCGGCCGCCTGCGGGCTGATGTGCGGGTCGAGGCCGCTCGCCGAGGCGGTCACCAGGTCGGCGGGAACCGGCTTGTCGTTTCCCGGGTCGGCCTCGCGCAGGGCCTTCACGCGCTGCGCGACCGCGTCGGCGAGCGCCTTGTTGGTCGGCCCGAGGTTCGATCCCGAGGACGCGGCCGCGTTGTAGGGCATGGGCGAAGTCGCCGAGGGCCGGCTCCAGAAGTACCTGGCGTCGCTGAACGGCTGGCCGATCAGCGCGGGATCGCCCGCCGCCTGGCGCGGGAAGAGCTGCGCGAAGGCGCTCACCAGGAGCGGGTAGACGATCCCGGTGAGCACGGTCAGCACCAGAAACACGAGCAGCGCGGGACGCAGTTCCTTGAGCATCGCGCTCTCCCTACGCCAGCCCCAGGGCGACGAGGACGAGGTCGATCAGCTTGATGCCGACGAACGGCACGACGATCCCCCCCAGCCCGTAGACGAACAGGTTGCGGCGCAGCAGCTCCTGCGCGCCCACCGCGCGGTAGGGCACGCCCCTCAAGGCGAGCGGGATCAGGGCGACGATGATCAGCGCGTTGAAGATCACCGCCGACAGGATCGCCGAGGAGGGGGTCGCCAGATGCATGACGTTGAGCGCGTTCAGCTGCGGATAGGTGGCGGCGAACGCGGCCGGGATGATGGCGAAGTATTTCGCGATGTCGTTCGCGATCGAGAAGGTGGTGAGCGAGCCGCGCGTGATCAGGAGCTGCTTGCCGATCTCGACCACCTCGATCAGCTTGGTCGGGTTCGAATCCAGGTCGACCATGTTGCCCGCTTCCTTGGCAGCCTGGGTGCCCGAGTTCATCGCCACCGCGACGTCGGCCTGGGCGAGCGCCGGCGCGTCGTTGGTGCCGTCGCCGCACATCGCGACCAGGCGTCCGCCCGCCTGCGCGTCGCGTATCAGCTTGAGCTTCGCCTCGGGCGTCGCCTCGGCGAGGAAGTCGTCCACTCCCGCCTCGGCGGCGATCGCGGCCGCGGTCAGCCGGTTGTCGCCGGTAATCATCACCGTGCGGATGCCCATGCGGCGCAGCTCGGCGAAGCGCTCCCGGATGCCGCCCTTGACGATGTCCTTGAGCTCGATCACGCCCAGCACCCGACCGCCTTCGGCCACCACCAGGGGCGTGGCGCCGCGGCGGGACACGGTTTCGACCAGCTCGACGACTTCATCCGGGTAGGCGCGCCCGTGCGACTCCACCCAGGCGCGCAGCGCGTCCGGCGCCCCCTTGCGGATGCGGCGCTCGCCGAGATCGACTCCGCTCATGCGCGACTGCGCCGAGAACGGCACGAACTGCGCGCCGATCGCCCTGAGATCGCGCTCGCGCAGGCCGTACTTCTGCTTGGCGAGCACAACGATCGAGCGCCCCTCGGGCGTCTCGTCGGCGAGCGAGGCGACCTGCGCCGCGTCGGCGAGCTCCTCGTCGCGCGCGCCCGGCGCGCGCCAGAAGGCCGAGGCCTGGCGGTTGCCGAGCGTGATGGTGCCGGTCTTGTCGAGCAGCAGCACGTCGACGTCGCCGGCGGCCTCGACCGCGCGCCCGGAGGTGGCGATGACGTTGGCGCGGATCATGCGGTCCATGCCGGCGATGCCGATCGCCGACAGCAGCCCGCCGATCGTGGTCGGGATCAGGCACACCAGCAGCGCGACCAGCACGGTGAGCGACACCGGGCTGCCATGGCCCGCCGCCCTGACGGCGTAGAGCGAGAACGGCAGCAGGGTGGCGCAGGCGAGCAGGAAGATGAGCGTGAACTTGGCGAGCAGGATCGAGAGCGCGATCTCGTTCGGCGTGCGCTGGCGCCTGGCGCCCTCGACCAGCCCGATCATGCGGTCGAGGAAGGTCTCGCCCGGGTTGGCGGTGACGCGCACCACCAGCCAGTCGGACAGCACGCGCGTGCCGCCGGTGACCGACGAGAAGTCGCCGCCCGACTCGCGCACCACCGGCGCCGACTCGCCGGTCACCGCGGATTCGTCCACCGTCGCGGCGCCCTCGATCACCTCGCCGTCGGCGGGGATCAGGTCGCCGGCCTCGACCAGCACCAGGTCGCCCTTGCGCAGGCTCGAGCCGGACGCCATGCTCCAGGGCGCGTCGCGCCGCGGCTCCGGCAGCCTCTTCGCCATCACGTCGCGCCGCGTGCCGCGCAGCGCGGCGGCCTGCGCCTTGCCGCGGCCCTCGGCCATGCTCTCGGCGAAGTTCGCGAACAAGAGGGTGAACCACAGCCACAGCGCCACCGCGAGCACGAACGCGCGCGGCTCCGTCCCGGTTCCGGCGATCCACAGCAGCGTCACCAGCGCGCTGCCGACCAGCACCACGAACATCACCGGGTTCTTCCACTGCACGCGCGGGTCGAGCTTGACGAACGAGTCGCGCACCGCGCGCCTGAGGATCGGCGCGCTGAGCGTGCTTAGCGTGGCGGAACGCATCTCAGCGGCCCCAGAGCTGCAGCTGCTCGACCACCGGGCCGAGCGCGAGCGCGGGCACGAAAGTGAGCGCGCCCAGCACCAGCAGGGTTCCGACGAGGAAGCCGACGAACAGCGGCGTGTGCGTCGGCAGCGTCCCGGGGCCGGCCGGCACCAACTTCTTGCGCGCGAGGCTGCCCGCCAGGGCGAGCACCGGAACGATCAACCAGTAGCGCGCCACCGACATCGCGATCCCGAGCGCGACGTTGTAGAAGGGCGTGTTCGCGTTCAGGCCGGCGAAGGCGCTGCCGTTGTTGTTGCCGGCCGAGGAGAAGGCGTACAGGACCTCGGAAAATCCGTGCGCGCCGGGGTTCGCCATGCTCGAGATCCCCGGCTCGATCACCACCGCCAGCGCGCTGCCGGCCAGCACCACGGCGAAGGGGAACAGCACCGCCAGCGCCGCCATCTTCATCTCGAACGCCTCGATCTTCTTGCCGACGTATTCCGGCGTGCGCCCCACCATGAGGCCGGCGATGAACACCGCGACGATGGCGAACACGAGCAGCCCGTAGAGGCCCGAGCCGACGCCGCCGAAGATGATCTCGCCGAGCTGCATCATGATCATCGGCACCAGGCCGCCGAGCGGCGTGAACGAGTCGTGCATCGAGTTGACCGAGCCGTTGGACGCCGCGGTCGTGGCGGTCGCCCACAGCGCCGAGTCGGTCACGCCGAAGCGCACCTCCTTGCCTTCCATGTTGCCGAGCGGCTGCGCGACGCCGAGCTTCGCGAGGACCGGGTTGCCGGCCTGCTCCGACGCGACGCAAACGGCGAGAAGGGCGACGAAGACGATCGTCATCGCCGCGAGCAGCGCCCAGCCCTGGCGCGTATCGCCGATCATGCGGCCGAAGGTGTAGCAGAGCGCGCCCGGGATCAGCAGGATCGCCAGCATCTCGAGGAAGTTCGACAGCGGCGTCGGGTTCTCGAACGGGTGGGCGGAGTTGACGTTGAAGAAGCCGCCGCCGTTGGTGCCGAGCTGCTTGATCGCGACCTGCGAGGCCGCCGGGCCGACGGCGACGGTCTGCTCGGTCGCGGTAAGCGTCTTGCCGCCGTCGCGGTACTGCAGCGGCTGCACCAGCTTCACCGTCTTGTACGGCGCGAAGGTCTGCACCACGCCCTGCGCTACCAGCGCGCCGGCGAGCAGCAGCGAAAGCGGCAGCAGGATGTAGAGCGTCGAGCGGGTCAGGTCGACCCAGAAATTGCCGATGCCGCTCGCCTGCCTGCGCGCGAATCCGCGCGCGAGCGCAATCAGCACCGCCATCCCGGTCGCCGCCGAAAGGAAGTTCTGCACCGTCAGGCCCAGCATCTGCGTCAGGTAGCTCATCGTCGTCTCGCCGCCGTAGCCCTGCCAGTTGGTGTTGGTGGCGAAGCTCAGCGCGGTGTTGAACGCCGAATCGGGCGACACTGGCGCCATCTTCTGCGGGTTGAGCGGCAGCAGGCCCTGCAGGCGCTGCAGCGCGTACACCGCGGCGAAGCCGATGAAATTGAACCAGAGCGTCGCCCAGAGGTAGCGCTTCCAGTCCATGTCGTCCTCCGGCCTTGCGCCGGCGACGCGGTAGATGAGGTTCTCGAGCGGCGCGAGAAACCGATAGCGCCCTTCGTACACGTTCGCCATGTAGGCGCCGAGCGGCTTCGCCAGCGCGAGCAGGACGATTGCGTAGACGGCGCATTGCAGGAACGCGTTCACCTAGAAATCCTCCGCGTTCAGCAAGGCGTAGACGAGATAGGCGCCGAGCGCGAGCGCCAGCGCCAGCGCGAGCCAGGCGAGCCAGGTCACGGTTTGCGCTCCATGAGGCGCGCGCACAGCAGGGCGAGACCGACGGTCAGGCCGAACAGCGCCACCGCGAGGATGAGGAACAACGGATCCAAGGCCGCCCCCCGATGCCGGATTGCGAGAACGGCAATCTAGCGCCGCGGGCGTAAAGACGGCGTTAAATCTGCGGCCGGCGCGGCCCCGGGGCTACTTCTCGAGCAGGTCCTTCTTGTCCTTCTTCTTGGCCCACTCGTCGGCGTCGGCGGGCGCGGGCTTGCGCTCGATGATCGGCGGCCAGTTCGCCGCCAGCTCCTTGTTGAGGGGGATGAAGCCGCGCTGATCGTCGGGCACGTCGTCCTCGGCGAAAATCGCCTCGACCGGGCACTCGGGCACGCACAGGGTGCAGTCGATGCACTCGTCCGGGTCGATCACGAGCATGTTGGGGCCTTCGCGGAAGCAGTCCACCGGACAGACGTCCACGCAGTCGGTGTACTTGCACTTGATACATGTTTCGGTGACGACGTAAGTCATTCTCGGGAATTCCCGTGCGCACGAAAAGGTTAAGGGAATCCGTAGTTTAGCACCGGTTCACGGGAACCCGCTTGCGTTCCGCGGGTACGGCCCCATAATTGACCATATCCCCCCTGTACCCCGTTCGAGGAGCCATGAGCAGTTCCACCATCAATCACGTTACAGACGACAGCTTCGACCCCGAGGTCCTCAAATCCGAAGTCCCGGTGCTGGTCGACTACTGGGCCGAGTGGTGCGGGCCGTGCAAGTCGATCGCCCCGATCCTGGAGGACGTGGCGAAGGAATACGACGGCCGCCTGAAGGTCGCAAAGATTAATGTGGACGAGAACCAGCAGGTGCCGGCCAAGTTCGGCATCCGGGGCATCCCCACCCTGATGCTGTTCAAGAACGGCAACGTCGAGGCGACCCGGGTCGGCGCGCTTTCGAAGTCCCAGTTGACCGCGTTCCTTGACAGCAATATTTAAACGCCTTACGCTCTGACCGAAGAATCCTGCGCCGGCTAGGGATCGGCGCAGTCAGATTCCAGCGCCGCCAGTCTCGGGCGCGCCTTCTTCCCCGTTGTTATCAGGCCCGGCAAGCCACGGGTCGATCCCGCCTCAATCTCGTCCTTTCTACTGCGGTCTATGCACCTTTCGGAACTGAAATCCCTCCACGTCACGGAGCTGGTCGACATGGCAGTCGCCGACCAGATCGACGGCGCGAACCGCCTGCGCAAGCAGGATCTCATCTTCGCCATGCTCAAGCACCAGGCGAAGAAGGGCGAATCGATCTTCGGCGACGGCACGCTCGAAGTGCTGCCCGACGGCTTCGGCTTCCTGCGCTCGCCCGACACCTCCTACCTGGCGAGCACCGACGACATCTACGTCAGCCCGTCGCAGATCCGCCGCTTCAACCTGCACACCGGCGACACGATCGAGGGCGAGATCAGGACGCCCAAGGACGGCGAGCGCTACTTCGCCCTGGTCAAGGTCGACAAGGTCAACGGCGAGCTGCCGGAGAACGCGAAGTCGAAGATCCTGTTCGAGAACCTGACCCCGCTGCACCCGAACGAGCAGTTCAAGCTCGAGCGCGAGATCAAGGCCGAGGAGAACATCACCGGCCGCATCATCGACATCATCGCCCCGGTCGGCAAGGGCCAGCGCGGCCTGATCGTGTCGCCGCCCAAGGCCGGCAAGACCGTGATGCTGCAGCACCTGGCGCACGCGCTGATCGCGAACCAGCCCGAGGCGACGCTGATCGTGCTGCTGATCGACGAGCGCCCGGAGGAAGTGACCGAGATGACGCGCACCGTGCGCGGCGAGGTGGTCGCCTCGACCTTCGACGAGCCGGCCAGCCGCCACGTGCAGGTGGCCGAGATGGTGATCGAGAAGGCCAAGCGCCTGGTCGAGCACAAGAAGGACGTGGTGATCCTGCTCGACTCGATTACAAGGCTGGCGCGGGCCTACAACACGGTGGTGCCGGCCTCGGGCAAGGTGCTCACCGGCGGCGTCGACGCGAACGCGCTGCAGCGCCCGAAGCGCTTCTTCGGCGCCGCGCGCAACATCGAGGAAGGCGGCTCGCTCACCATCATCGCCACCGCGCTGATCGACACCGGCAGCCGCATGGACGACGTGATCTACGAGGAGTTCAAGGGCACCGGCAACATGGAGATCCACCTCGACCGGCGCATGCACGAGAAGCGCATCTACCCCGCGATCAACGTCAACCGCTCCGGCACCCGGCGCGAGGAGCTGCTGATCAAGCCCGAAATCCTGCAGAAGGTGTGGGTGCTGAGGAAGCTGCTCTACCCGATGGACGAGCTCGAGGCGGCCGAATTCCTGATCGACAAGATCCGCGCCACCAAGAACAACGCCGAGTTCTTCGACTCGATGCGCCGCGGCTAGCCCGGCGTTGCCTTAAGCCCTTGTTTTCCGTATAATTCGCGCCTTTTCCGCCGCAGGTCAGCCATGAAAACCGGAATCCACCCCGAATACCAGACGGTGATCTTCCTCGACACCGCCTCCAACCACCCCTTCCTGACGCGCTCGACGATCGACACCAAGGGCCGCGACAAGATGAAATGGGAGGACGGCAAGGAGTACCCGGTGATCAAGGTCGAGGTGTCCTCGGAGTCGCACTCGTTCTACACCGGCAAGCACAAGATCATGGACACCGCGGGCCGGGTGGAGAAGTTCAAGCGCCGCTACACGCGGACCAAGAAGACCGAGAAGACCGAGGAGACGGACAAGAGCGCCTAGAGACCTTTGGCGCTGAAACAAGGGCGGCTGAGGCCGCCCTTTTGCTTTCCGCGCCGCGCTCGCGCCGCCTAGAATAGCCGCATGTTCCGCAGGCTCGCGCTACCGCCATCGATCGCGGTGCTGGCGCTGATCGCGCTGGCGTTCGTCCTGCCGGGTCTCGCGGGGCACGACCCCTGGAAGACCTTCGACGCGATCACGATCGAGATCACGCACCAGATGCAGCTCAGCGGCGACTGGCTGGTGCCGCGCGTGGCGGGCCAGCCCTGGCTCGAGGACCCGCCGCTCTATCCCTGGGTCGCGCTCGCGTTCGCCAAGGCGCTCGGCTGGGCGGTGCAGTTTCACGAGGCGGTGCGGCTGGCGAGCGGCGTGTTCCTGCTCGCCGCGCTCGGCCTGCTCTACCTCGCCGCGCGGCAGTGGGCGGAGGACGGGGAGCGCCGCGCCGCGGCGGCTTGCGCGGTGCTGCTGCTGATCGGCTCGGTCGGGCTCATGGTGCACGCGCACGAGGCGGTCGACGACCTCGCGAGCCTCGCGGCGTCCTGCGGCGCGTTCGCCGCGCTGCCGCTCGCCGCGCGCCGGCCGCTGGCGGCGGGCGCCGCTTTCGGCGCGGCGCTCGGGGCCGCCTTCCTTGCCACCGGCTTCGTCGTGCCGCTCGCGCTCGCCGCGGCGGTGCTGGCCGCGCACCTCGCCTGCGACGAATGGCGCACCCGGCGCGGCGCGCTGTTCGTCGCCGCCGCGGCGCTGGTCGCGCTCGCGCTCGCCGCAAGCTGGCCGCTCGCGCTGTGGCTGCGCTCGCCCGCGCTGTTGGGCGAATGGTGGGCGCACACCGCGCGCCTGCGCGGCAGCTTCGCGCACAACCTGCGCTACTACGTGGTGCTCGCAAGCTGGTTCGCCTGGCCGTCGTGGCCGCTCGCGGCCTGGGCGGTCTGGACCCGGCGCCTGCGCTGGCGCGAGCCGCGCCTGTTCGTGCCGCTCGCGGCGGCGCTCGCCTCGCTCGCCGGCATCTCGCTCGCCGGCCCGGACCAGGACGTGAACGCGATCGCGCTGCTGGCGCCCCTCGCGCTGCTCGCGGCGCCCGGCATCGCGCGGCTGCGCCGCGGCGCGGCCGCCGCGCTCGACTGGTTCGGCGTGATGACCTTCGGCGTCTTCGCCGGCCTGGTCTGGCTCGGCTACGTGGCGATGATCGCCGGCGTGCCGCCGCGCATCGCGCACAATTTCGCCAAGCTCGCGCCGGGCTTCAGCGCGCAGTTCCACCCGCTGTCGTTCGCGGTCGCGCTCGCGGCGACGCTCGGCTGGCTCTACCTGGTGCTGTTCACCGCGCCCTCGGCCACGCGCGGCGTCACGCGCTGGGCCGCGGGCGTCGCGCTGCTGTGGGCCGCCTTCGCCACCCTGTGGCTGCCCTATGCCGACTACCTGAGCAGCTACCGCCCGGTCGCGCTGCAGATCAAGTCGCTGCTGCCGCCCGGCGCGACGTGCATCGCGCGCGACAAGCTCGGCCCGGCGCAGCGCGCCGCGCTGAGCTACCATGCGGGCATCGTCACGCGCGAGCGCGACCCGCTCAGACCCTGCCCGCTGCTGCTGACGCAGGGCTCGTCGGCGCAAGAGGCCGATGCGCCCGGGCCGGGGTGGACCAAGCTCGCGGACGTCGGCCGCCCGGGCGACCGCGACGAGCGCATCAGGCTCTACCAACTCAAGCGATAGTCCCACCCTTCAGACGGAGACAGCATGGACCAGGAAACCTTCAACCTCAGCATCCGCAAGTTCCTCAAGATGGTGGGCGTGAACTCGCAGCGCGAGATCGAGCAGGCGATCGGCAAGGCGGTCGAGAGCGGCAAGCTCAAGGGAGACGAGAGCGTCGCCGCGCGCGTCACGCTCGAGATCCCCTCGCTCGGGGTCAAGGTGCCCTTCGACGGGGACATCAGGCTAAAATGAACCTCCGCCGATCCCTGATTTTGCAGTTATCCATTGCTGGCAGAGGGGAATTCAGATGAACAAGGCCAGGGAATTCGACCAGTCCGTGGTGACAGAGCTGAAGGCGCTGCTCGGAGAGCGCGTCACCACCTCGGCCAGCGTGCGCGAGCACCACGGCAAGGACGAATCCTACTTTCCGTACGCGCTTCCGGACGCCGTGGTCTTCCCCCACAGCACCGAGGAAGTGCGCGACGTGGTCGACATCTGCCGCCGCCACCGCGTGCCGATGATCCCGTTCGGCGTCGGCACCTCGCTCGAAGGGCACGTGCTCGCGATCGAGGGCGGGGTGACGATCGACCTGTCGCAGATGAACGCGGTGCTCGCGGTGCACGAGGAGGACCTCGACGCCGTGGTGCAGGCCGGCGTCACGCGCAAGCAGCTCAACGAGTACATCAAGCACACGGGCCTGTTCTTTCCCATCGACCCGGGCGCCGACGCGACGATCGGCGGCATGGCCTCGACCCGCGCCTCGGGCACCAACGCGGTGCGCTACGGCACGATGCGCGAGAACGTGATTTCGCTCACGGTGGTGCTGGCCGACGGGCGCATCATCAAGACCGCGCGCCGGGCGAAGAAGTCCTCCGCGGGCTACGACCTGACGCGCCTGTTCGTCGGCGCCGAGGGCACGCTCGGCGTCATCACCGAGGTGACGGTCAGGCTCTACCCGGTGCAGGAGGCGATGTCGGCCGCGGTGTGCGCCTTCGACACGATCGACGGCTGCACCAAGACCGTGATCCAGACCATCCAGGCCGGCGTTCCGGTGGCGCGCTGCGAGATCGTGTGCGAGCACAGCATCGACGCGATCAACAAGTACAAGAAGACCCATTACCGCGTCGCGCCGACGCTGTTCTTCGAGTTCCACGGCACCCAGGCGAGCGTCATCGAGCAGGCCGAGACGGTACAGGAGATCGCGCGCGAGAACGGCGGCATGGATTTCCAGTGGGCCACCAGGCCCGAGGAGCGCAACCTGCTGTGGGAGGGGCGGCACAACGCCTACTTCGCCTGCCTGCAGACGCGCCCCGGGGCGCGCGCCCTGTCGACCGACGTCTGCGTACCGATCTCGCGCCTGGCCGAGTGCGTGCACGAGACCATGGAGGACGTGAAGAGCTACGTCGTGCCGGTGCCGATGGTGGGCCACGTCGGCGACGGTAACTTCCACCTCATCTTCCTGATCGACCCGAACAAGCCCGAGGAGCTCGAGCTCGCCAAGACGCTCAACAAGCGCCTGGTGCGGCGCGCGCTGGCGATGGAAGGCACCTGCACCGGCGAGCACGGCGTGGGCATGGGCAAGCAGGGCTCGATGGCCGAGGAGCTGGGCGAGGCGGTGGACCTGATGCGCGACATCAAGCGCACCTTCGACCCCGAGAACCTGATGAACCCGGGCAAGGTCGTCACGCTCTGATGAGCGCCGAAAAACGGCTCAAGCAGCTGGGGATCGAGTTGCCGCAGACCCCGCCCCCGCTGGCGAACTACGTCAACGCGGTGCGCAGCGGCGACCTGCTGTTCCTCGCCGGCAAGGGACCTTCGGCGGTGGACGGCCTGCGGCCCGCGGGCAAGCTCGGGCGCGAGTTCAATCTCGAGCAGGGCTACAAGTTCGCGCGCTCGACCGGCCTCGCGCTGCTGGCGGTGATGCGCTCGGAGCTGGGCAGCCTGGACCGCGTCAAGCGGGTGGTGAAGCTGCTCGGCATGGTGAACGCGGTGCCCGAGTTCAGCGACCAGCCGAAGGTGATCAACGGCTGCTCCGACCTGCTGGTCGAGGTGTTCGGCGAGCGCGGGCGCCACGCGCGCTCGGCGGTCGGGATGGGATCGCTGCCGAACGGAATCCCGGTCGAGATCGAAGTCATCGTCGAGGTGGGTCCCGCGCCGAGAAAGAAACGCGCCGCGAAAAAGCGGCGCTAGATCGACATGATGGTGCTGCGGTAGTACTTCAGCTCCTCGATCGACTCGAGGATGTCGGCCAGCGCCTCGTGCTTGCTCTGCTTGACGAAGCCTTTCATCACTTCCGGCTTCCAGCGCTTGGCCAGCTCCTTGAGCGTCGAGACGTCCAGGTTGCGGTAGTGGAAGTGCGCCTCGAGCTTGGGCATCCAGCGCGCGAGAAAGCGCCGGTCCTGGCAGATCGAGCTGCCGCACATCGGCGAGGCGCTCGCCGGCACGTGCTGCGCGAGAAACTCGAGCGCCGCGCGCTCGGCCTGCGCCTCGTCCAGCGCCGAAGCCTTCACCTTGTCGATCAGGCCCGAGCGGCTATGCGTGCTCTTGTTCCAGGCGTCCATCGCCTCGAGTACCTCGTCGGGCTGGTGCACCACCAGCACCGGCCCCTCGGCCACCGGGCTCAGGTCGGACGCGGTGACCAGCAGCGCGATCTCGATGATGCGATCCGAGTCCGGCAGCAGCCCCGTCATCTCCATGTCGATCCAGATCAGGTTGTTCTGGTCCTGCGCCATTGCGTGCTTTTCAATATTGAGTTGGTCGAGTATAGCAATGCCTCGCGCACTGATCGGCGTCAGGGCCGCGCGTGGCCCCCGTTGCGCCACCGGGCTACAATTCGCAGAGTTGCACCTGCGAAACAACGAGCGCTGCTCATCATGCCATCAAGCGCCCATGGACTCACGATCGCCGGGTTCTTGATCTTCGCGGCGGCGCTCCCACGCGGGCCGCACCCAGATCCAGTGAAGCGGACTGGCCGGCGTGCCCGTCCGGCCGGTTCAACAGTCATTATTTCTCTCCTCATTTCGATCCGCCTCATTGCACGTGTCCAAGAACAAAGACACTGAAGTTCGTGGGATTTTCCGAAGTCGACCAGGAATACAAGTATGAATGCGTGCCGGATTGGGCCATGCTGCCCATGGAGCAGCGCTGTCCAGCGAGAGAATTCGACGACAGTCTCCACCCCGACTGCGTCTGTCCACCTGGAAAGGTCAAGAAGTTCTCCAAGGCCCGGCCAGGGACGATGAAGAGCCGGCCTGGTACAGGCACGCTCGCACACTGCGGAATTCCAATTTGCCCCACCGGTCAGCAGTTTCGGAACCTGGATACGCGCTACATCAACTGCACCTGTCCGGCCGGCATGAGAAAGGATCAAGGGAAGAATATTCACTATTCTCAGTGCGCGGTACCCAGGCAATGCGCGGTAGCCACTTTGATGAGCGTGCGGAAGGGGCACGAAGTGTCGTGCGTATGCCCTGTTGGAACTACGCTGACTTACTATGGTGCGGGGGCGCGGCAGACTTCGAGCGGTTATGAGGTTTATTACAAGTACCAATGCGACCCTAAGCACTGAGCGCAGCTACGTGACGCCTTACCGCCCTCGCTTCTTCATGCACTGACCGATCAGGTCCCAGCGCAGGCGCCGGCGCGAGTCGTCGTACATGTCGCCGCTCGGACCGGTCTTTTCGAGCATCGCGTCGGCTTCGCGCACGCAGTCCCTGCGGTCCTGGCTGTCGGGGTAGCCGCCGTACTTGAATTCGTCCCCCTGCTCCGCGCTCATCGGCTTGAGGACCGAGCACGCCGGAACGGCCGCGAGTGCAAGCGACACGGCGAGCAGGACAAGCGACCGTCTATCCGGGGTCATGCCATCTCCGAAGGCAATGAGCATATACTTCATCGCCCTTCGACCGGAGCTCGCGTCATGGCGCTCAAGGTTCTGGATGCCGGCAGCAGCCTGATGCTGACCGGCGATACGCGCGAGGAAGTCGACGCCGCGCTCACCGGCTACGTCGCGCGCGGCTCGAAAGTCGTCACCCAGGCGGTGGCCGTCGGCAACCGCTGGACCGCGGCCTGCACCCTCCCCGCCAGCGAGGCCGAAGGCGATTCGTCGGACGACATGCAGCTGTCCGACTATCAGGCCAAGGCGCGCGCAGGCGGCAGCGATCCCGAGGTCGACGACGGATGCACCGTCGAGGAGCTCGGCTTCAAGCGCATCGTGTACGGGCCCAGCAAGCGCCACGTGCTGCTGCGCGTGGAGCACATGAAGCGCTTCGGCGCGGAGCTGGTCGGCGAGATCGAGCAGGACGGCGCCAGGTGGGTCGCGATCGTCGATACCGGAGGAGCCGACAAGTCCTTTCGCTGGTAGCGCGGGGCGGCGCGCGTTATTCTCTCGCTGCATGCCAAATGCCTTCACCTGGATCTTCCTCGCGGCGCTCGCGGCCGCGACCGGCGTGCGCCTGTGGCTCGCGCTGCGCCAGATCCGTCACGTGCGCTCGCACCGCGCGGAGGTGCCGCGCAGCTTCGCGGCCACGATCTCGCTCGCCGCGCACCAGAAAGCCGCGGACTACACGGTCGCGAAGGCGCGCCTGGGCGCGCTGGACGTGCTGATCGCGGCGGCCGCGCTGCTCGCGCTCACCCTCGGCGGCCTGCTCGAGCTCGTCTCGGCCGGATGGGCGCGCGCGTTCCCGTCGGGCGGCATCGCGCACGGCGCCGCGCTCGTGGTCACGGTGGTGGTGCTGTACTCGGCGCTCGAGCTGCCGCTCACGGTCTACCGCACCTTCGTGGTCGAGGCGCGCTTCGGCTTCAACCGCATGACGCCGGCGCTGTTCATCGCCGACCTGGCGAAGCAGGCGCTGCTCGCGGCGCTGCTCGGCGTGCCGCTGCTGGTGCTGGTGCTGTGGCTGATGGGCGAGATGGGCCGCATGTGGTGGCTCTACGTCTGGCTCGCCTGGACCGGCTTCAACCTGCTGGTGCTGCTGATCTACCCGACTTTCATCGCACCGCTGTTCAACAAGTTCACGCCGCTGGCCGACCCGGCGCTCGCCGGGCGCATCGAGTCGCTGCTCGCGCGCTGCGGCTTCCGCTCCAAGGGGCTGTTCGTGATGGACGGCTCGAAGCGCTCCAGCCACGGCAACGCCTATTTCACCGGCTTCGGCGCCTCCAAGCGCATCGTGCTGTTCGACACGCTGCTGGCGCGGCTCGCGCCGCCCGAGGTCGAGGCGGTGCTGGCGCACGAGCTGGGGCACTACAAGCGGCACCACGTCTGGAAGCGCGTGCTGCTGCTGTTCGTGTTTTCGCTCGCGCTGCTGTGGCTGCTCGGCCAGCTGATCGGCCAGGCCTGGTTCTACGACGGCCTGAACGTATCGACCCGCACCGCGGCGACCGGGCTGCTGCTGTTCGTGCTGGTGATGCCGGTGTTCACCTTCCTCCTGCACCCGCTTACCAGCCTGTACTCGCGCAGCCACGAGTACGAGGCGGACGCCTACGCCGCGTCCCACGCCAGCGCGGCCGAGCTGGTAAAGGCGCTGGTGAAGCTCTACCAGGACAATGCGGCGACGCTCACCCCCGATCCGCTGCACTCGGCGTTCTACGATTCGCATCCGCCGGCGGCCACCCGCATCGCGCGGCTGCAACACTCCGGGAGCTGAACATGGAAGACCTCGCGCAGCGCAAGTGCAAGCCCTGCGAAGGCGGCGTGCCGCCCTACACGCCGCAGCAGGCGGCGCAGATGCTCGGCCAGCTCAAGGGCTGGATCATCGAGGACGGCAAGCTGGTCAAGCTCTACCCGTTCACGAACTACTACCAGACCATGGCGTTCGTGAACGCGCTGGCCTGGGTTTCGCACCGCGAGGATCATCACCCCGACCTGATGGTGGGCTACAACAAGTGCCGCGTCGAATACTGGACGCACGCGATCGGCGGACTGTCCGAGAACGACTTCATCTGCGCGGCAAAGTGCGACGCCCTGTTCGGGCTCTAGCGGAGTGAGCGCGCCGGCGCCCGCGGGCACCGTCGTCGCCGGCTTCGGCCGCGAGACCGTGGTGCGGGCCGACGGCGGCGAGCTGCTGCGCGCCACGGCGCGCAGCCGCGACCTGCAGCCGGTCTGCGGCGACCGCGTCATGCTGTCCGGGGTCGGCGCCGGGCGCGCGGTGATCGAGGCGATCGATCCGCGCCGCAACGTCTTCTCCCGCTCGAGCCGGCACCGCACCAAGGTCCTGGCCGCGAACGTCAGCCAGGTGGTCGTGCTGGTGGCCTGCGAGCCGTCGTTCTCCGACGAGCTGATGTGCCGCTTCCTCGCGGCGGCCGAGCTCGCCGGCCTGCCCGCGCTGATCGCGCTCAACAAGACCGACCTCGCCGAGAGGCGCGACGATGCCCTGCGCATGCTCGAGCCGTTCCGCGGCCTGGGCTACCCGCTGGTGGAGCTGGCCGGAAAGCACGACGCGCATCCGCTGCTGCCCTACCTGCACCGCCATCGCAGCCTGCTCGCCGGGCAGTCCGGGATGGGAAAATCCACCCTGGTGAAGACGCTCGTGCCGCAGGCCGAAGTGCGCATCGGCGAGATCTCGCGCTTTCTCGACAGCGGGCGCCAGTCGACCACGGCCGCGCGCCTTTACGTGCTGGACGACTCGAGCGAGATCGTGGATACGCCGGGAGTGTCCGAGTTCGGTCTCGCCGGGCTCGACGCGCGAGGGATCTCGGCCTGCTTCCGCGAGTTCGGCGCGTACGCCGGGCGCTGCCGCTTCCAGGACTGCCGCCACCTGTCCGAGCCCGGCTGCGGGGTGCGCGAGGCGACGCTTTCGGGCGCGGTCCACCCGCGCCGCCTGGCGCTGTACCAGCGCATCGTGCAGCAGGAGCTGGGCAGCGGCGCGGAGGCGCGGTGAGGCGGATCTTCAGCTCCTGGAACCTGGCCGCGGTGCACCACGCCAAGAACCTGCTCGAAGTGGAGGGCATCCGGGCCCGGGTGCGCAACGAGGCGATCTCTTCCGGGATCGGTCAATTGCCGCCGATCGAGTGCCAGATCGAGCTCTGGGTGGTCAACGAAGCCGACGCGGAGCGCGCCGAGCGCATCCTGCGCTCCGGCACCCTGCGGCCGGAAGAGCGCGGCAAGGTCTGGCGCTGCGGCGGATGCGGCGAGGTTTCCGAGGCCCAGTTCACGCAGTGCTGGCGCTGCGGCGCGTTCCGCAGCGAGTGAGCGCGGCGCGGCTAGCCGAGCACCCGCCCGAGCGAAAGCAGGACCAGGACGAAGATCCAGACCACGAGCGCGCGCCACAGCAGCCCGACCGTGGCGTCCAGCGCGGGCACGTCGGCGTCTTCGCCCACGCCCAGCTCGGGCCGCGCCTGGTCGTCCTCGCCCGCGAGCGGCATGCCGAGCCGCACGCCCATCGCGCCGGCACCGGTCGCGAGAACGACGCCGGCGTTCGGATCGGGCCATCCGCGCGCCTGGGTGCGCCAGCAGTACACGGCGTCCTCGAAGTCGCCCACCACGGCGAACGCGGCGGCGCTCAGGCGCACCGCCGGCCACTCGAGCACGAACAGGGCGCGCCGGGCGAATTCCCCGAACGCTCCCAGGCCGCCCCAGCGCCGGCACAGGAACACGGCGAGCCGGTACAACACCGCCCCGCTCGGGCCCGGCAGCAGCACGTACCAAAGCAGCACGCCGAACACGTGCCGCTGCGACGCGAGCAGCGCCTCCTCGATCGCCAGGCGCGCGATCTCCTCGCGCGCGCGCGGCAGGACCGGCTCGCCGCGCCAGTCCGCGATCAGCTCGCGCGCGCGGTCGAGCTCGCCCGCCTTGAGCGCGCCCTGGATCGCGGTGAACGAGTGGCTGAACTGGCGGAAGCCGAGCGTCAGGTAGAGCACGCCGACGTCGAACAGCAGCGACAGCAGCGGGCTCGCCGCGTGCAGCAGCGCATGCAGCAGCCACGCCGCCAGCGCCACCGGCACCACCGCCACCAGCCAGGCGATGAGGCCCTGTCCACCCTGCTCCGCGTTGAAGGCGCGCTCGAGCCGGCTCGCCGCGTCCGCCAGGAGGTCGAAGTAGATCTTGCGGTCACCGAGCGGGCGCCATTGCTCGAGGGCCAGCGCAGCGATGATCGCGATGATGCTCATGGCAAGGACCGGCTCGGGGACGCGTCAAGATAGCATAGATGCCGGTAGAGGTTGACCAGCATCCCGGCCGTAGCGCCCCAGATGTAGTAGTCGCGATACGGAATCGCGTAGAACCAGCGCGTCTCGCCCTGGAACACGCGCGAATGGCGCAGGTGGTTCTGCGGGTCGAGCAGGAACGAGAGCGGGACCTCGAACACTTCGTCCACTTCGCCCGCGTCGGGACGCAGCTCGAAAGGCGCCGCCACGGCCCCGATCACCGGCGTGATGAGGTAGCCCGTGCGCGTGCTGTAGTCGGCGAGCCGCCCGAGCAGGCGCACCCTGTCGGGCGCGAGGCCGATCTCCTCGTGCGTCTCGCGCAGCGCCGTGAACTCCGGCGACGGATCCGCGGGCTCGGCGCGCCCGCCGGGAAAGCTGATCTGCCCGGAATGGCTGCGCAGCTGCTCGGTGCGGCGCGTGAACAGCATGGTCAGCTCGTGCTCGCGCTCGATGATCGGCATCAGCACCGAGGCCGGCGTGAGCCCGGGGGACGGACCTTCCACCCCGGGGTCTCCCGGCAGCTCGGCCGCGCCGGGCGCGGGGGCGGCCAGGCGCCGGCGCAGCTCCTCCACGTCGAGCTCGACCGCCCCGCGGTGAACGAGCCTGGCGCGCATGCGTCGCGCTACGGCGTGAGGACGATGGACCCGGTGGTCTTGCGCCCCTCGAGGTCGCGGTGCGCCTGCGCCGCGTCGGCCAGCTTGTAGCGCCCCGTGGTCTCGATCTTGACCTTGCCGGACTTCACCACCTCGAACAACGCGTTCGCGCGCTCGACCAGGTCGGCGCGGCTCGCGATGTAGGTGGCGAGCGTGGGGCGCGTGACGTAGAGCGAGCCCTTGGCCGACAGGATGCCCAGGTTGACCGGCGGCACCGGGCCCGAGGCGTTGCCGAAGGTCACCATCAGGCCGCGCGGGCGCAGGCAATCGAGCGAGCCTTCCCAGGTCGACTTGCCGACCCCGTCGTAGACCACCGGCACGCCCTTGCCGCCGGTGATCGCCTTGACCTTCTCGACGAAGTTCTCTTTCGAGTAGTTGATGACGTGATCGGCGCCGTGCGCCTTGGCGAGCGCCGTCTTCTCGTCCGAGCCGGCGGTGGCGATGGTGGTGACGCCGAGCGCCTTGAGCCACTGGCAGGCGATCAGGCCGACGCCGCCGGCCGCAGCGTGCCACAGCACGGTGTCGCCCTTCTTCACGGCGTAGGTCGAGAAGATGAGGTAGTGCACCGTCAGGCCTTTGAGCAGCATCGAAGCGGCCTGCTCCTCGCTGATGCCCTGCGGCAGCTTCACCATGCGGTCGGCCGGCACCAGGCGCGACTCGCAATACGAGCCGATCAGTCCGGTATAGGTGACGCGGTCGCCCGCCTTGAGGTCGGTGACGCCCGCGCCCACCGCCTCCACCACGCCCGCGCCCTCGTTGCCCGCCACTTGCGGCATCGGCATCGGGTACAGCCCCGAGCGCTGGTAGGTATCGACGAAGTTGACTCCGATCGCGGTGTGCTTGATGCGCACCTGCCCCTGCCCCGGGTCGCCGACCTGCACATCGTCGAGCTGCAGAACCTCGGGCCCTCCGGCCTTGTGAAAACGCATTGCCTTTGCCATCTATGCCTCCTCAGTGAAATATCGTAAGCACGCCGGTGTAGCCGTAGAGCCGGTCGTGGGAAATCTCGCCGCTGCAGAAGAATCCTACCAGCGGCACGTCGCCAAGCGCCTCGCGCACCAGCTCCATCTCCGCGCCGCGCCGGCCGAACATGTGCTCGCCGCGCCCGAGGCAGGAGTAGTACAGCGCGCCGCGCGGCGCGGGGCCGCTGGCGCGCAATTCGCCCAGGATACGCCGCAGGTCTTCCTCGGCGCTCGCGGCGTCGCGCTTGCAGAAGATGATCTCGTCGCCCTGCTCCACCACGTCGCCGATCGCGATCAGCTTGTTGCGCGGGTCGATGCCCACCAGGTTGCGCACCAGGTAGTCCCCGGTGTCGGAGCCGCGCACCGGCAGGCCCGCGAGCACGTAGGCCGCCGCGCGCCGCAGGTCGCGCGCGAGCAGCTCGCCCACCGCATCGCGAAAAACATCGAGCGCGGGCCGCCCGTCCAGCTCGGCGACGACGTTTTCTTCGCAGGCGGTGACACGGTAGCGGCCGACTCCGGAGGCGCTGCCGGGCGCGGGCAGCGGCGCGCAGCCCTGCGTCAGGCGGGTGGAAACCTTGACCGTGGGCGCGAGCACGACCCCGGACAGTCCGCCCGAGACGATGTCGTTCGCCACCTGAACCGTCTGCGTGCGCGAGCTCGACAGCCCGCCCACCAGATAGCCGCTGTCGACCTTGGACGCCATGTCCGCGACCAGTCCGGCGACGTCCGGCGTGTGCGGGTCGGCGTGCACGACCGCGAAGTGCGCTGCCTGCTCGCCCGGCGGCGGCAGCCGCATGCGGCCCGAGAACACGCGGTAGTCCCGCGGCTCGAGCGCGGCGACCATCGCCACCAACGCGGGCTCCTCCTGGTACTCGACGCCGGTCGCAAGCACCCCCACGCCTACGGTGCCAACCCAGTCTTCCACCCCCGTGCGCTCGCGCAGGGCGGCGACGACGCGCTCGGCCTGCGGCGCCAGCGCCTCGGTGAAATAGACGAAGCCGAGTCCCTGCCGCCCGCGGCCGATGCGCTCGGCGCACTCGGCGACGCAGTGTTGCCAGTCGGCGCCGGCGGCGTGCGCGTAGGCGAAGCGGGTCATTCTTTCGGTTCGTCCTTCGGCTCGTCCTTCGAGTCGTCCTTGGGTTCGGCTTTCGGCTCGGTCTTTGCCTGCTGCATCATTGCCCACGGCCACAGCATCGCGTTCGCGCCTGCCTCCCCGCCACCGCCGGCGGGCGGCTGCGCACCGCCTTGCATGGCGTTCAGGGCCGCCTTCTGCACCTCGAGACCCTGGATCGAGAAGCGCACCATGTTCAGGTTGAGCGACAGCCAGCCTTCGACCGAGCGCAGCTCGGCGATGCGCTTCTCGACTTGCTGCGGGTCCAGCGTGGGCATCGCCATCCCCGGCACCGGCAGGCCGAGCGGGCCCCACAGCCTGCGGAACATCTCGAACGGGTCCTGGGTCGGTTTGCTGTCGCTCATGCCATCTCCCGAATTCGGCTGCGTTTCTAGGTGCCTTCGAAAAAGTCGCGCACCTCCGCCTCGCGCTCACGCGTGTCCTGGTAGCCGAGGTCGATGAGCGCCCTGCAGAACGGCTCCTCGAACAGCAGGTAGCTCGCGAGGTTGGACCCGGAGCGGCTGATCGCGCCGGTCGGGCGCAGCAGGAACCGCACCGTGCGCGGAAGCTCGTGCAGGAAGCGCGCCGCGAAACGCTCGATCGGCTGGGACGGGGCGATGAACAGGACCTTGATCGGCCGCAGGGGCACGTTGGCGCTCGCCTGCGCCTCGGTCGGGATCGCCTCCAGCGTCCGGTTGATGCGCTGCAGGCGCTCTATGTCGACCATCAGGCTGTCGAGAAAGATGCTGTTCAGCGCGTGGCCGGCGATCTGCGCCAGCGACGGGTAGATGTTCGAGCGCGCCCGCGCCTGCTCGAGCGGCTGGCGCCCGGTGCCGACGACGAGGACGCGGTCCGCTCCCAGGTGGAGCGCCGGGCTGACCGGCGCGATCTGCCGCATCGAGCCGTCGCCGAAATATTCGCGGTGCACCTTTACCGCGGGAAAGATGAACGGCAGGGCCGAGGATGCGAGCAGGTACTCCGGCTTCATCGACACCGCGGCGCCGATCCTCTGGTTGCGCTCCCATCCCTCGAGGCCGGAGCCTCCCTGGAAGAAGGAAACGCTTTGCCCCGATGTATAGCCCGACGCGGTGACGCATACCGCATAGAGCGCGCCCGAATCGATGTTGTCCTGGATGCGCTCGAACGAAAGGCCGCTCTCGATCATCTGCCTGAGCGGCGCGTTGTCGAGCAGCGAGATCGGGTTGCGGTGCGACACCAGCATCATCGACGACAGCCAGCGCGCCCCGCTCTTGAGGATGCTCCAGGCGTCGGTGCGGTAGACCTTCTCGCAGCGCATGTTCTCCCACTGCTCGAGCAGGCGCGAGACCGCGGCGCTGAAATCGTCCGCCTGGGCGGCGAGGATCGCGGCGTTGATCGCGCCCGCCGAGGTCCCGCACAGGATCGGAAACGGGTTCTTGGTCGGGCCGCCGAGAATGTCGCGCACCGCCTTGATCACGCCGACCTGGTAGGCGGCGCGCGCGCCGCCTCCGGTCAGCACCAGGCCGGCGCGCGGGCGCGCGCGCCCCGGGTACGGTGCGACGCGTGCCGCGGTGTCTGCGCTCTCCATGCCCGGGCCGGATCCCCGCCCTAGAAAAGGCTCTGGTCCTGGCCGCGCGGTGCGTTCACGTCCACCACGGTGAGCGCGGTCATGTTGACGATGCGGCGCACGGTGGCCGAGGGCGTGAGGATATGCACCGTGCGCGCCGCGCCGAGCAGGATCGGCCCGATGGTGACGCCGTCGCCGGACGCGGTCTTGAGCAGGTTGAACGCGATGTTCGACGCGTCCAGCGTCGGCATGATCAGGAGGTTCGCCTCGCCCTTCAGGCGCGAGTTCGGGAACACCTTGAGCCTGATCTCCTCCGACAGCGCCGCGTCGCCGTGCATCTCGCCCTCGACCTCGAGCTCCGGCGCGCGCTCGTGCAGGATGGCGAGCGCGCGCTGCATCTTCGCGGCCGAAGGCAGCCGGACCGAGCCGAAGTTCGACGCGGACAGCAACGCCACCTTGGGTGCCATGCCGAAGCGCCGCACTTCCTCCGCGGCGAGGATCGTCATCTCGGCCACGTGCTCCGCGTCCGGATCGGCGGTGACGTAAGTGTCGCAGATGAACACCATGCGCTTGGGCAGCAAGAGCGCGTTCATCGCCGCGTAGTGCGTGACGCCGGGACGCAGACCGATCACCTGGTCCACGTAGCGCAGGTGCAGGGCGTGCGTACCGAAGGTGCCGCACAGCATCGCGTCCGCCTCGCCCTTGAGCATGAGCATGGCGCCGATCAGGGTATTGCGGCGCCGCATCTCGATCTTCGCGTACTCGGGCGAAACGCCTTTGCGCTCGGTCAGCTTTTGGTAGGTGCTCCAGTAGTCGCGGTAGCGCGGGTCGAACTCGGGGTTGACGAGATCGAACTCGCAGCCCGGACGCATGCGCAGCCCGAGGCGCTCCAGGCGCCGCTCGATGACCGCAGGCCGCCCGATCAGTACCGGATGCGCGATGCCTTCGTCGGCGACAATCTGCACCGCGCGCAGCACCCTCTCGTCTTCACCCTCGGCGTACACCACGCGCCGTGGCGCCGCCTTGGCCGCCGAGAACAGCGGCTTCATGATCAGCCCGGAATGGTAGACGAACTGCGTCAGCGACTCGCGGTAGGCGTCCAAGTCGGCGAGCGGGCGCGCCGCGACGCCGGAATCCATCGCAGCCTTGGCGACCGCCGGCGCGATGCGCGCGATCAGGCGCGGGTCGAAGGGCTTCGGGATCAGGTACTCGGGACCGAAGCTTATGGACTCGATGCCGTAGGCCTGCGCGACCTGCTCCGAGGTCTCGGCCTGCGCCAGGTCCGCGATCGCGCGCACAGCGGCCAGCTCCATCTCCGTGGTGATGCCGGTGGCGCCGACGTCCAGCGTGCCGCGGAAGATGAACGGGAAGCACAGCACGTTGTTCACCTGGTTGGGATAATCGGAGCGGCCGGTCGCGATGACCGCGTCCGGCCGTACCTGCTTGACGAGCTCGGGCCGTATCTCCGGCTCGGGATTGGCGAGCGCCAGGATCAGCGGCCGCTCGGCCATCGCTTTCACCATCTCCGGCTTGACCGCGCCTGCGGCCGAAAGGCCGAGCAGGACGTCCGCTCCGGCGAGCACCTCGGTCAGCGTGCGCGCATCCGTCTTCCTGGCGTAGCGCGCCTTGTCCGGGTCCATCTCCTCCTTGCGGCCCTGGTACACCACGCCCTTGATGTCGGTCACCGTGATGTTCTCGAGCGGCATTCCCATTTTCACCAGAAGGTCGAGGCAGGCGAGCGCGGCCGCCCCCGCGCCCGAGGTGACCAGCCTCACCTTGGCCAGCTCCTTGTCGACGACCTTGAGTCCGTTCAGGATCGCCGCGCCGACGATGATCGCGGTGCCGTGCTGGTCGTCGTGGAACACCGGGATCTTGAGCCGCTCGCGCAGCTTGCGCTCGATCTGGAAGCACTCCGGCGACTTGATGTCCTCGAGATTGATGCCACCGAAGGTCGGCTCCAGCGCGGCGATGATCTCGACCAGCTTGTCGGGATCGCGCTCGTCGAGCTCGATATCGAAGCAGTCGATGCCGGCGAATTTCTTGAACAGCACCGCCTTGCCCTCCATCACGGGCTTGGCGGCGAGCGGGCCGATGGCGCCCAGGCCAAGCACCGCGGTGCCGTTGGTGATCACGCCGATCAGGTTGGCGCGCGAGGTCAGGTTGACCGCCTCGGCGGGGTCGCGCACGATTTCGAGACACGCCGCGGCCACGCCGGGCGTGTAGGCCAGCGCCAGGTCGCGCTGGTTGGTGAGCTGCTTGGTCGGCAGGATCGAGATCTTGCCCGGGCGCGGCAGGCGATGGTATTCGAGCGCGCTCTTCTTCAGTTGCTCGTCCACGTTCGGCTCCTGGGGGGGCCGAAATTATAGCGCACCGGTCCTCGCGCCCTGCCCGCGCCTGGGCGGGCGCGAGGCGGATGTCCGTATAATCCCGATCGCCATTCGAACCTGCATCAAAACTTCACGCCGCACCGCGGAAATCCAGCCGTTCGAGGTCATGGAGGTGCAGTCGCGCGCCCAGGCGCTGGAAGCCGCGGGCCAGCGCGTGATCCACATGGAGATCGGCGAGCCGGATTTCACCGCGCCCGAGCCGGTCGTCGAAGCAGGGGTGCGCGCGCTGCGCGATGGATCGACCGCGTACACCCCGGCGCTCGGCTTGCCCGCGCTGCGCGAGGCGATCGCCGCGCACTACGCGAGCCGCTACGGCGTCGCGGTCCCGGCCTCGCGCATCGCGGTCACCGCCGGCGCGTCGGGCGCGCTGCTGCTGGTGGTCGCGCTGTACGTCGACCCGGGCGACGAGATCCTGGTCCCCGACCCCGGCTATCCGGGCTACAGGCAGTTCGTGCGCGCCTTCGAGGGCGTGCCCAGGGCGATCGCGGTCGGCGCCGAGTCGGCGTTCCAGCCCACGCTCGACTCGGTAAAGCGCGCGTGGGGACCGAAGACGCGCGGTCTGGTGGTCGGCTCGCCCTCGAATCCGAGCGGAACGCTTCTCCCGCGCGCGGAGCTGCGCGGCATCGCGCACTTCGTGGCGGAGCGCGGCGGCGTGCTCATCGTGGACGAGATCTACCAGGGACTGGTCTACGGCCAGGCGCCGTCCACGGCGCTCGACCTGCCTGGCGAGGTCGTGCTGGTGAACAGCTTCTCCAAGTACTTCTGCATGACCGGCTGGCGGCTGGGCTGGACGGTGCTGCCGCAGCCGAGCACGCGCGGCTTCGAAAACCTGGCGCAGCACCTGTTCATCTGCGCGTCCGCAGCCGCCCAGCACGCCGCGCTGGCGGCGTTCGGGCAGCCGGCGATGGAAATTCTCGAGGGCCGCCGCCGGGAATTCGAGCGCCGGCGGGATTTCATCGTGCCCGAGCTCAAGCGCGCGGGGCTGGCCGTCCCGTGCATGCCAAACGGCGCTTTCTACGTCTACGCGGATTGCTCGCGCCTGGACCGGGACGCAAAGCACTTCGCCCTGGGTCTGCTCGAGCGCGGCGGCGTCGCGGCGACCCCGGGGATCGACTTCGGCGCCAACCGGACCCGGCAATTCCTGCGCTTCGCCTACACGCGCAGCATGGAGGACCTGCAGGAGGGCGCGCTGCGCATCACGCGCTTCTGCGCGGGATCCTGAACCGGACCGCGAGCGCTAGGCCTTGCGCCGCACGCGGCGCAGGAGCTGCTCCAGGCGCGAGCGCTCCGTAAGCACCTTGTTCGCGTACTCCGCGTTGGGCTCGTCCATCGCGCCCGCGTACATCTGCAACGCGGTCACGGTCTTGCCGAAGCGGCGCAGATACTCGCGCAGGATCTGGGTCCCGACCTCGATGTTGACGTCCGGATCCAGCAGTGCTTCTTCGCCGCCGTGGACCTCAAGCTTGTCCTGGTGAAACCTGGGCAGCACCTGCATCAGCCCTTTTGCGCCGACCACGCTCTCCGCGACCGGGTTGTAGCGCGACTCGACCGCCATCACGGCGAGAATCAGCAGCGGGTCAACCGCGAACCGGCTGCCGGCACGGTAGGCCGCGGCCACGAAGCCCGCGATCGCCTCGTCGGCCACGCGGTAGCGCCTGGCAATGAACGCCGTCACGGCCTCCTGCTCGCGCTTGGCCTCGGCCTGCTGGGCGCTGACCTGGACCGGCGCCGCGGCGGGCACCGCATTCTGGGTCGCCGTCCGGGTTGCGTTCTCGGCGTTCGCTTGGGTCGCGTTGTCGGCGATCGACGGGGTCGCGTTGTCGGCGATCGACGGGGTCGCGTTGTCGGCGATCGACTGGTTGGCGCGGACGATCGCGTCGGCCTGCTGCATCAGGACGTCGCGCGATGTCGGCACGGCGACCACCAGCACCGCGCCGAGGCCGATCAGCGCGAACACCCCGCGCGCGAGCGACAGCAGCCGCCCCACGCCCGACAGCCCGGGGACCGCCATTGCCGGCCCGCCCATTGCGACGTCGCTATTGACTAGTTCCATCCTGCGCCTCCTTGCTCATTGCGCCGCGTTCCGACCCCTCGCCGCCCCCCCGGGCGCGATCGAGCCACTTTGGAAGGTAAAAGTTCACAGGGGTGCAAATTCAGGTCCCGGGCGAACCCGGAATGCCATGGCCGGAAGCATACTTCAAGCCCCGGTTGCTGCAGTGCAGCGAAGGCAATGATAACGTTAAAATCTGTGTTGCGTCAATTACTTCTGCGCAACCTGACACCGAGTTGGGATAGGGCTGCGAACTGCCTGTTCCGGCACTGCTTTTTCTTTGTCGCTGGGCTTCCCGCCCCGGTAAAATATGGATGCGAGATTGAGCCCAGCCGACCCCTCGGCCGGGTTCAAGGGAAGCTTCGCGGACCGACCTTGATCTTTGCGTCAAGGCCAATGACCAAGGCGGTCCGCTCGGCTTCAAAGGCCAGGTGAAGGGCTCTCGCCCCCACCGCGTTCCCGATCGGTTCCCGGTTACGGCCGGGAGCCGGTTGGAAACGGCCATGCGGCTGCTGGATTCAGCGCGGTTCTCGCGCCGGGGGTCGCAGCGGTTGACGGCGGCGAGACTTCGACCGACGTCATAGTGGCCGCAGGCTTGGCCTTAGGTTTCGCGGGTTTCTTCGCCGCTTTCTTCTTTTTGGCAGCTTTTTTAGGCTTTTTCTTGGCTGCCTTTTTCTTTTTTTTGGCTTTCTTCTTACCCGCTGCCTTCTTCTTCTTGGCAGGTTTCTTAGCCGTCTTCTTCTTCTTCTTTTTCGCAGCCTTCTTCTTTTTAGCGGGCTTCTTCGCTTTCTTCGCTTTTTTCTTCGTTGCCATAACTATCTCCTTGATAGTAGTTACAAAAGAAGCCCGGCCGTACAGGCCCGGACTATTCAACCGTCGGAGGAAACCATTTCCTCAAACGGACTGAATGCGTTGCCCTTGCGCTTCATCGCTCCAGCCTTGCCGCAAGGTCGTGGTACAGGATGTCCGGATCGAGCCGGATGCCTCCTTCCCACGTTACCGTCGCCGATTCCGGATCCACGCTCACCTTCTCGAACTCGCGCACGTCGCGCCAGAGCTTGAAGGCGCCGATCTCGAGCAAGTTGCCGAGAAACACGCGTCCCTCCAGGCCGTCGTCGAATCGAAGCCAGAGCTTGTAGTCCTCCTCGGCCTTGCAGTCGGTGACTCGGTGCATCTTGCTCGTCCCCTGTCGCATTCTGTCGCGTTGGCAAAAAAGAGCCGGGATCAGTCCCAGCTCAGCGCTCCGCCAGTTTGATATTCGATCACCCTGGTCTCGAAGAAATTGCGTTCCTTCTTCAGATCGATCATCTCGCTCATCCAGGGAAAGGGATTGCTCGCGCCCGGGAAGAGCGTATCGAGGCCGATCTGCTGGCTGCGCCGGTTGCAGATGAACCGCAAGTATTCCTTGAACATCGGAGCATTCAATCCCAGCACGCCGCGCGGCATCGTGTCTTCCGCGTAACGGTATTCGAGATCGACCGCTTTGCGAAACAGCTCGTGCAGCTCCTCGCGGAACTGCGGCGTCCAGAGATGCGGGTTCTCCAGCTTGATCTGATTCACCATGTCGATGCCGAAATTGCAGTGCATCGATTCGTCGCGCAGGATGTACATGTACTGCTCGGCCGCGCCGGTCATCTTGTTCTGCCTGCCGAGGGAGAGAATCTGGGCGAAGCCGACGTAGAAGAAGAGCCCTTCCATGAGGCACGAGAACACGATCAGGCTCTTGAGCAGCCTTTGGTCGTTCTCCGGGGTGCCGGTCTTGAAGCCCGGATCGGTGAGGGTATCGATGAACGGGATCAGGAATTCGTCCTTTTCGCGGATCGACGGTATTTCGTGATACGCGTTGAAGACCTCGCCTTCCTCGAGATCGAGGGACTCGACGATGTACTGGTAGGCGTGGGTATGAATAGCCTCCTCGAAAGCCTGGCGCAACAGGTACTGCCGGCATTCCGGGGCGGTGATGTGACGGTAAGTTCCGAGCACGATGTTGTTCGCCGCGAGCGAGTCGGCGGTGACGAAAAAGCCCAGATTGCGCCGGACCATGCGCCGTTCATCCTCGGTCAGGCCGTCGGGGTCCTTCCAGAGCGCGATGTCGCGGCTCATGTTGACCTCCTGCGGCATCCAGTGGTTGGCGCAGGCGGCGATGTACTTCTCCCAGGCCCACTTGTACTTGAACGGTACGAGCTGGTTGACGTCGGCCTTGGAGTTGATGATGCGACTTGTCCTCGACCGAGATGCGGCGGAACTCGTTTCCGGCCGCGAACCGGGCGTCCGCCTCGGCTGCACACCGCGCCGACGCGGGAACGAATCCGCTTTTCGTCTGCAGCGACAGTCCCGGGATCGAGTTCGAACTTTCCCTCTTCCTCAAAGCTCAGCATGGCGCCCTCTCCTGGTCGTGTTCTTCTTACTGGCACGCCTCGCACTCCGGATCGTCGATCGAGCAGAACGCCGGTTCGGCGGGGCCCGCGGCCGCGCCGGCCATCCCGCCGTCGGTCGGAACCGCGTTCAGCTGCCCGGTCTTGACGGTCGACTTCTCGGCGTGGGTCGCACCCATCGTGCGCAGGTAGTAGGTGGTCTTCAGGCCGCGCATCCACGCCAGCTTGTAGGTCTCGTCCAGCCTGCGCCCGGACGCACCCGCCATGTAGATGTTGAGCGACTGCGACTGGTCGATCCACTTCTGCCGCCTGGCCGCGGCCTCGACCAGCCACTTGGGCTCGATCTCGAAGGCGGTCGCGTACAGCCTGCGCAGCTCCGCGGGCACGCGGTCGATGCGCGCCAGGTTACCGTCGAAGTACTTGAGATCGGCGATCATCACCTCGTCCCAAAGTCCGGCCTTCTTCAGGTCGGACACCAGGTACTCGTTGACTACCGTGAACTCGCCCGAGAGGTTCGATTTCACATACAGGTTCTGGTAGGTGGGCTCGATCGAAGCCGAGACGCCGACGATGTTGGCGATGGTCGCCGTCGGGGCGATCGCCAGGCAGTTCGAATTGCGCATGCCGTGCTGCTTGATGCGCGCCCGCAGCGCGTCCCAGTCCAGCGTCGACGAGCGGTCCAGCTCCACATATCCGCCGCGCTCGTCGGCCAGGATATCGAGCGTGTCCTGCGGCAGCACCCCGCTGTCCCACAGGGAGCCCGAGAACGAGCCGTAGCGACCCCGCTCCTCGGCCAGCTCGGTCGACGCCAGATAGGCGCAGTACGCCACATTCTCCATCGAGCGATCGGCAAACTCGACCGCCTCGGGCGAGGCGTACGCGATGCGCAGCCGGTGCAGGCAGTCCTGGAACCCCATGATCCCCAGGCCGACCGGCCGGTGGCGGTGGTTCGAGTTCCTCGCCTTGTCCACCGCGTAGTAGTTGATGTCGATGACATTGTCGAGCATGCGCATCGCGGTGCGGATGGTGCGCTGGAGCTTGTCGAAGTCGAGCCCGCGCTCGGTAAGGTGCGCCACCAGGTTGACCGAGCCGAGATTGCAGACCGCGATCTCGTCGCCAGAGGTGTTGAGCGTGATCTCGGTGCACAGATTGGAGCTGTGGACCACGCCCGCGTGCTGCTGCGGGCTGCGAAGGTTGCACGGATCCTTGAACGTGATCCAGGGATGCCCGGTCTCGAACAGCATGCTGAGCATCTTGCGCCACAGCTGCACGGCCGGGATCTTCTTGAACAGCTTGAGCTCTCCCCGCGCGACCTTGTCCTCGTAGCGCAGATAGGCTTCCTCGAACGCCTTGCCGAAGGTGTCGTGCAGCTCGGGCGCGTCGGACGGGCTGAACAGCGTCCACTCCGCGTTGTCGAGCACGCGCTTCATGAAAAGATCCGGGATCCAGTTCGCCGTGTTCATGTCGTGCGTGCGGCGGCGATCGTCGCCGGTGTTCTTGCGCAGCTCGAGAAACTCCTCCACGTCCAGGTGCCAGGTCTCGAGGTAGGAGCAGACCGCGCCCTTGCGCTTGCCGCCCTGGTTCACGGCCACCGCCGTGTCGTTCACGACTTTCAGGAAGGGGACCACGCCCTGGGACTTGCCGTTGGTTCCCTTGATGTGGGACCCGAGCGCGCGCACGGGCGTCCAGTCGTTGCCCAGCCCTCCCGCGAACTTCGCCAGCAGGGCGTTTTCCTTGATTGCGTCGTAGATCCCCTCGAGGTCGTCCGATACGGTCGTCAGATAGCAGGACGAAAGCTGAGACCGGAGGGTGCCCGAGTTGAACAGCGTGGGCGTCGAGCTCATGAAATCGAACGTCGAAAGGACGTTGTAGAACTCGATCGCCCGCGCCTCGCGCTCGCGCTCGTTCAGCGCGAGCCCCATCGCGACGCGCATGAAGAACGCCTGGGGCAACTCGATCCGGCGACCCTGCACGTGCAGGAAGTACCGGTCGTACAGCGTCTGCAGCCCGAGGTAGCCGAAGCGGAGGTCGCGCTCCGCCGACAGCGCCTTGCCGAGATGGTCCAGGTCGAATTTGGCCAGCTCCGGATCGAGCAGTTCCGCCGCGATGCCGCGCTCGATGATCTGGGGGAAGACCTCCGCGTAGCGGCTTCGCATCTCGGCCTGGCTCACCTCCTCGCCGATCACCTCCAGTCGGATCGTGTTCAGCAACAGCCGCGCGGTGACGTAACTGTAGGCCGGGTCCTTCTCGATCAGCGCCCGCGCCGCCATGATCGCCGACTTGCGCACCTCCTCCATCGGCACCCCGTCGTACAGGTCGCGCAGGGTGGCTTCGAGGATCGCGTCGGGGGTCGCCGAGTGCTCCAGGCCGGTGCAGGCGGCGCCGACCAGGCGCTCGAGCGCCGCCCGGTCGAGGATTCGGCGCTCGCCGCGTTCCACGACGTGAAGGACGGCCCCGCCGCCCTGCTGAGCTTGCCGCGCCGTCTTTTCCTGCGAGCGCGCCTTGGCACGGCCCTCCCGGTACAGGACGTAGGCGCGCGCCACGTCGTGCTCGCCTGACCGCATCAGCGCGAGCTCGACCTGGTCCTGGATGTCCTCTATATGGAAGGTGCCGCCCCGCGGATGGCGGCGCATCAGGGCCCCGACGACGCCGTCGGTGAGCCCGCTCACGAGCTCGCGAACCCGCGCGGACGCCGCCCCCTGACTGCCGTTGACCGCCAGAAACGCCTTCGTCATCGCGACCGCGATTTTGCCCGGCTCGAAGCCGACTACCGCGCCGTTGCGGCGGATCACTTTGTACTCCGAATGTGCCGCTTGGGCGGCACCTGGCTCAGGAACGTTTACGCTCACTGCCAAGTCAGTTGTCGCGTTCTCCTGAGCAATCTGCATAGCGTCCCCTTCCTCTCCCGGCGGCGACTACTATATCTAGTGTACCGCCAGCCGCATTGAACTAAGTGTAGTGCGCGCAATTTACCATTGCAACAAGAATTTGCAAGTGCTATCGGCACGAACGGGAGCTGCAAGTGGAATTATTCACGTCGGCGCGATCGAGTGGTGCGCGCTGAAGCGCGCTGCGCGACGACTAGCGGCGCGCGAGCGCTGAGAGATATCGCGCCCAGTCGAAGCGTGCGCCGGGGTCGGTCTTTCGCTCGGGCGCGACGTCGCTGTGAGCCGCGAAGTATCGCAGCGGCAACTCCTCGCACAGTGACCGGGTCAGCTCGACCAGGCGCGCGTACTGTGCATCGGTGTAGATATCCGTGTCGCTGCCTTCGAGTTCGATTCCGACGGAGAAGTCGTTGCAGCGCGGCCGGCCCCGCCATGCCGAATCGCCCGCGTGCCACGCCCGCATGTGCACGGGAACGAATTGGATCGCGTCTCCGTTGCGCCGCAACAACATATGCGAGGAGACGCGCAGGTGCGCGATCTCGGCGTAGTAAGGGTGCTCGTGCGGATCTAGCCGGTTGGTGAACAGACGCTCGATCCCCTCGCCACCGTAGGTTCCGGGCGGAAGACTGATCGAGTGCACAACGAGCAGCGAGACGACCTGCCCGGCCGGGCGAGGGTCGCAATTCGGCGAAGCAAGGTATTGGACACCGGCGGCGAGACCGTCGGCGCCGATCTTCATCAGTGGCCGCCCTCGCCGTGCGCATCCGGCTCGCGAATCTCGAGCCGCTGCATCCGGTAACGCAGCTGGCGGAAAGTGATGCCGAGGGCCTTTGCGGCCGCGGTCCGGTTGAAGTTCGTCTTGGCGAGCGCCCCGAGTATGGCCTCGCGCTCGACCTGGTCGAGATACGCCGGCAGCGATCCGACGGGCAGGTTCCCGTCCGCGCGCGCCGCGTCTTCCGGCTCGTGCTCCTCGGCGAGCGGCTTCAGGCGCAGATCTACCGGAACGATGACATCGGCGGACGACAGCGCGGTCGCCCGCTCGAGCACGTTCTCCAGCTCGCGAATGTTGCCCGGAAAGTCGTAGCGCACCAGTTCGTCGAGCGCCTCCGGCGCAATCTTCGCGGGCTCGGACCCGCTTTGGGAGGCGATTCGCGCCAGAATGCTCGCAGCGATCACGGGAATATCCTCGCGGCACTCGCGCAGCGGCGGCATCTTGAGCTCGATCACGTTCAGGCGGTAGTACAGGTCCTGCCGGAAGCGGCCTGTCTCCACGCACGAGGCGAGGCTCTGATGGGTGGCGGAGATGATCCGCACATCGACCGGATCTTCGTGCGTTGCCCCGACCTTGCGCACCTTCTTTTCCTGGATCACGCGCAGCAGCTTGACCTGCATCGCGAGCGGCAAATCCGCGACCTCGTCGAGGAACAGGGTTCCGCCGTTGGCAGCCTGGAAAAAGCCGTCTCTGTCCTGGTCCGCCCCCGTGAAGGCGCCTTTCTTGTAGCCGAAGAATTCGCTCTCCATGAGCGTCTCGGGGATCGCGCCGCAGTTGACCGGCACAAAGGGCTTGTCGCGCCGCGCGCCGTGAGCGTGGATGAATCGCGCCGCAAGCTCCTTGCCGCTGCCCGACTCGCCGGAGATGTACACGGGGGCCTGGGTGCGCGCCAGTTTGGCGATCACCTCGCGCACCGCCTTGAGCGCAGGGCTCTCGCCGAGCAACTGCTGGCCCGGCGCCGCCGCATGCGAGTCGTCGGGAAGCGACAGGGCGGACTTGACCAGCGTGCGCAGCTGCTCCAGCCCGACGGGTTTCGGGACGTAGTCGAACGCCCCCGCCTTCAGCGCCGCGACAGCGTTTTCCGCGCTGCCATAGGCCGTAATGACCGCCACCGGCAGATCGATGCCCAAGGTCGAGATATGGCGCACCAGGTCCAGGCCCTCGCCGTCGCCCAGCCTCATGTCGGTAAGGCACAGATCGAAGCGTTCCGCGCCGAGATGCTCTTTCGCCTCGGCGACCGTTCCCACCGCCGTCACGCCCAGACCCATCTTGACCAGGGTGAGCTCCAGCAGCTCGCGGATGTCGGGCTCATCGTCGACCACGAGAACCCGGCTGTCGCGCGGCTTTCCGCGACGTTCCGTTCGCTTCATTCGGCCTGCGCCTCCTGGCAGAGGATCCTGAAATGCGCTCCCGGCATGTCGTCCACGTACTCCAGCAGGGCGCGATTCGCGGCACACAGCTCGCGCGCCAGGTACAGACCCAGCCCGGTTCCCTTGCTTTCCGTGGTGAAGAAGGGCTCGAACAACTGTCCCTGGTTCCCGGCCGGCACGCCCGCGCCGTTGTCGATGACGCTCAATTCTACTTGATTGCCGTAGGCGCCCAGCGCAATGCGCACGCTGCGCGGCTCGTCGCGCGCGTGACGCACCGCGTTGCGCAACAGGTTCCAGAGCACCTGGCGCAGTTGCTCGCGATCGAACACTACCCAGGCGTCGCGCGAGGTTTCGACCTGGAAACGCTCCGCCGGCACCGCTTCATTGGCCACGAACTCGTCGACAAACGCCATTAGCCAGGCGTTCAGATGAATCTTCTCGCTCGACGCCCGGTCGCGGCGACTCAGCTGCAGCACGTCCGACACCAGCTGGTCGAGACGCTGGGTGTTGGCATGGATGATCCGGTACAGACGCTCTCGATCCCGTCCGCGCTTTTCTTCTCCCAGCAGCTCCGACGCGTGGCTGATGGCGGAAAGCGGATTTCTGATCTCGTGCGCGATATTGGCCGTAAGGCGGCCTAGCGCGGCCAGCTTCAGCTGCTGCGCCTGTTCCCGCGTGCGGGTCATGTCCTCGATGAACAGAACGGAGAATTCCTCTTCCGTGCCAGTGTCCAGCAACCGCAGACGGATGCCGCGTCCGCGCACCTCGAAGTCGGTGCTCGCCCCGGGATCGCCTTCGATGCCCTCCCTCCAGTTGCGCCAGCGCGGAGCGAACGCGGGAATCAGGCTTACGAGCTCGATCCCCAGCAGGGGGTCTGCCCCGAGCAGGCGCTGAGCCTGGGGGTTGTGCTGGACGACGCGACCATCACGGTCGAGCACCAGCACCCCGTCGTGCATGTCCTCGATCACAAGCTGATTGACGCGAGTCTGCGTCGCGAGCTCGCGGCCGCGGCGGCGCGCGAGCATTTCATTCGCGGTGACTCGCTGCGCGAGCCATCCGGTAATGCCTGCGCTTGCGAAGCAGCCGATGGCCAGCAGCCCCGGCTGCAGGTAATCCGCCGTCGACGCGTCCTTGAGCAGCACCCAGTAGGTCTGCTCCAGCAGCAAGGCGATCGACGCGAGCGCCGCGTAGAGAAACGTCAGGCGGCGCGGCGCCACGAGCGCGGCGGCAGTCAGCGTAATCAACAGCATCACCCCGAGCCCGCTTCGCACGCCGCCGCTGGCGTACATGAGCAGCGTGATCGCGGTAATGTCGACGCAGACCTGGATCGAGAGCTGGAGGTTGAAGCCTTCATGCAGCTTTCGCAGCACCACCTGGAATGCGATCCCGAGAAACAGATATCCCACGCTCACGTAGCGAAACAGATCCAGGTCGCGCGAACCGAGATTGAGCGAGTCGTCGTAGGCGAGCGCGGTGCCGAGGAACACGGCCGCCACGACGATGCGGTACAGGTTGAAATAGCGCAGCGAAATCCAGAACGACTCGGAAGTGCGCTCCTCGCGCGCGAACAGTCCCGCGTAGCCGCTCTGCGCCGCCATCACCGCCCCTTCGGGCCCAGCCGCGCGTGCTCGATGCTGCAGTACTGTCGCCCGCCGGCCTCGTGCGCTTCCGCGCGCGGCAGGTGCAGTCCGCAGTGCTCGCAACGCACCAGCTCGCCCTGGCCGCCTCGCTCGCCGCGAGTCTGCGCGCCGCCGCCGTCGGCGTGATCGCCCAGTGCGCGCTTCAGCAGCCAGATCAGGCCGAAGACCGCGAGCGCGAAGATAAGGAGGCGTCCCATGGCCCGCTATTATGATCAATGTTGCGGGCGGCGCCTGCGGCGCGGGGAAATTGGTCGGGGTGAGAGGATTTGAACCTCCGACACCTGCGTCCCGAACGCAGTACTCTACCAGGCTGAGCTACACCCCGACGGCAAGGCCGCGGCGCGCAGATCAGCTGCGGCGCGTCACGGAAAAGGCCGACAATTCTAGCAAAGAAATCTTGTACTTTGAATGCGGCAGGCGCTCAATCGAGCGCCGCGCAAGCCCGGCTTCGCGCTCCGCGACGGTTCGGGCGTAGTCCAGCGCCCCGCTCGCCCTGATCGCGTCGAGCACACCCGGAAATCGCTCGCGCCCGCCATCAACGATCGCGCTTCGCACGAGCGCCGATTGCTCCCGGGTCCCGGTGCGCATGGCGTGGATGAGCGGCAGCGTCGGCTTGCCCTCGGCCAGATCGTCGCCGAGGCTCTTTCCTATGGCGCCCGCGTCGCCCGAATAGTCGAGCACGTCGTCGACCAGCTGGAATGCCGTGCCGACGTGCGTGCCGTAGTTCGCCAGACCCTCTTCGAGCTCCGGCGGGACGCCGGCCAGCACGCCGCCGAGGCGCGCCGCCGCCTCGAACAGCTTGGCGGTCTTGCGCCGGATGACCTCCAGGTAGCGCTGCTCGTCGACGTCGGGATCGTGGCAATTCATCAGCTGCAGGACTTCGCCTTCGGCTATGGTGTTGGTGGCATCGGCGAGCACCTGCATCACCCGCATATTGTCCATGCTCACCATCATCTGGAACGCGCGCGAATAGAGGAAGTCGCCCACCAGCACCGATGCCGCGTTGCCGAAAGCGGCGTTGGCCGTTTCGCGGCCGCGCCTCAGGCGCGACTCGTCTACCACGTCATCGTGCAGCAGAGTCGCGGTATGAATGAATTCGATCACCGTTGCGAGCTCGAGATGCGCCTCGCCGCGGTATCCGGCGGCGCCGGCGCTGAGCAGCAGCAGCGCCGGGCGCAGGCGCTTGCCGCCGCCCGCAACGATGTATTGCGCCACTTGCCTGACCAGGGGCACGTCCGAGCCCAGCCGCTGGCGGACCAGGACGTCGACTTGCTGCATTTCCTGGCTTATCGGCTCGAGTTCGGTGAGAGTGGCCATGGAGGGAAGCCCGCCCCGCCTCGGCGTTCTCGCGGGCGGCGACGGGGCGCGAAGCTTAGCATAGACGGTTTTGACGCACGCACGCGAAATCCCCTATAATTCCAAGTCTTTGCGGGCCACGAACGGGATTTTCGTCATGTACGCGGTAATCAAGACCGGCGGGAAGCAATACCGGGTCAGCTCCGGCGAGCAGTTGCGTGTCGAGCTGCTGCGCGCGGAGGTTGGCGCGGCGGTGTCCTTCGACGAGGTGCTGATGGTCGGAGTGGGCGAACAGGTACGCGTGGGCGCGCCGTTCGTCTCGGGCGCCAAGGTGCAGGCGACGGTCGTGTCTCACGGGCGCGGCGACAAGGTCAAGATCTTCAAGATGCGCAGGCGCAAGCATTTTCAGAAATCGCAGGGGCACCGGCAGTCGTACACCGAAGTGCGAATCGACGACATCGTCGCCGGCGCCTGATCGTTTCGGAGGACATTCAGCATGGCACACAAGAAAGCCGGCGGCAGTTCGCGCAACGGGCGTGACTCGCAGGCCAAGCGGCTCGGCGTCAAAATCTATGGCGGGCAGCACGTCGGCCCGGGCGTCATCCTCGTCCGCCAACGCGGCACCCAAGTGAGCCCCGGCGCCAACGTGGGCATGGGGCGCGACCACACCCTGTTCGCCAAGGTTTCCGGCAAGGTGCAGTACGCGGTGAAAGGCGCCGGCAACAAGTCGACGGTCAGCATCGACCCGGCCTGACCTCGCGCCGACCCGCGAAGAGCCCTATCGTTCGCGGTAGGGCTTTTTTGTTTCCACCGCCATGAAGTTCATAGACGAAGCCAAAATACAGGTACACGCCGGCAAGGGCGGCGACGGGGCGGCGTCGTTTCGGCGCGAAAAGTACATCCCGCGCGGCGGACCGGACGGCGGCGACGGCGGCCGTGGCGGCAGCGTCTACGCGATCGCCGACCGAAACATCAATACGCTCATCGACTACCGCTACGCGCGCATTCACCGGGCGCAGAACGGCGAGAAGGGCCACGGCTCGGACTGCTACGGCAAGGGGGGGCGGGATATCGTGCTGCGAATGCCCGTCGGCACCATGATCCGCGACCTGCAAACGGGTCAGCTGCTGGCCGACCTGTCGAAAAACGGCGAGCGGGCGCTGCTGGCGAAGGGCGGCGCCGGGGGACTCGGAAACCTGCACTTCAAATCGAGCGTCAACCGCGCGCCGCGGCAGTTCACGCGCGGCGGACTGGGCGAGAGCCGCGAGCTGGCGCTCGAGCTGCGCGTTCTCGCCGACGTCGGGCTGCTCGGGCTGCCCAACGCGGGCAAGTCCACCTTCATCAGAGCGGTATCGAGCGCTCGTCCCAAGGTGGCCGACTATCCGTTTACGACGCTCAATCCATCACTTGGCGTCGTGCGCGTCGCCGAAGACGCGAGTTTTGTCGTTGCGGACATTCCGGGGCTGATCGAGGGTGCCGCGGAGGGGGCGGGGCTGGGGCACCAGTTCCTGCGGCATCTCGCGCGCACGCGCCTGCTGCTGCATCTGGTCGACATCGCGCCGCTTGACGAGGGCGCAGACCCGGTGCGCGACGCGCGCGCGATCGCAAGAGAGCTGCGAAAGTACGACGAGAACCTGTACCGCAAGCCGCGCTGGCTGGTGTTCAACAAGACGGACCTGGCGCCCGATGCGGAAGTAAGGATCCGCCGTATCCTGCGGGTGCTGCGCTGGAAAGGCGCCTGGTTCGCCGTCTCCGCCCTCAGCGGCGCCGGTTGCCGCGAAGTCTCCGCGGCGGCGTTCCGCTTTCTGAGCAGCGGGAAAAAGCCCGAGTCGCGGGCGAGCCGCGCTGCCTGAGACCTCGGCCAATATGTCCGCACAGATCTCAGCCGCAAAGACTCTGGTCGTCAAGGTCGGCACTTCGCTGGTGACCAACGAGGGCCGCGGCCTCGACGTCGAGGCGATCGCGCGCTGGGCGTCCCAGATCGCCGGCTTGCACCGCCTTGGCAAGCGAACGATGCTGGTTTCGAGCGGGGCCATAGCGGAAGGCATGCAGCGCTTGGGCTGGAGCCGCCGCCCGCACGCGATGAATCAGCTGCAGGCCGCGGCGGCGGTGGGGCAGATGGGATTGGTCCAGTGCTACGAATCCTGCTTCCGGGAGCACGGCCTGCCGACGGCGCAAGTGCTGCTCACGCATGCCGACTTGGCGGACCGGCGGCGTTACCTCAACGCGCGATCGACGCTGCGCACGCTGCTCGACATGGGCGCGATCCCCGTGATCAACGAGAACGACACCGTAGTCACCGACGAGATCAAGTTCGGCGACAACGATACCCTGGGCGCATTGGTCACGAACCTGGTCGAAGCCGACGCGCTCATCATCCTGACCGATCAGTCCGGTCTTTACGATGCCGACCCGCGCCGAAATCCGGACGCCAAGCTCATCGAGCACGCAAACGCGGAGGACCCGCGCCTCGAGGCCGTCGCGGGGGGAACCGGCCACGCGCTCGCCAAAGGCGGAATGATCACCAAGGTGCTGGCGGCGAAGCGCGCGGCGCGCAGCGGCGCGCACACGGTGATCGCTTCGGGCCGGGAGCCGGACGTGCTGCTGCGACTGGCGCGGGGCGAGCGGCTGGGAACGCTGCTGACGGCGGGCACGGTTCCGCTTGCTGCGCGCAAGCAATGGCTGGCAGACCACCTGACGGTGGTCGGGCGCCTGCGCCTGGACGCCGGGGCCACCCGGGCCCTGGTGCGGGACGGCAAGAGCCTGCTTCCGATCGGCGTGGTCGATGTCAGCGGAAGCTTCGAGCGCGGAGAAGTCGTGGCCTGCACCGACCCGGACGGCCGCGAGGTCGCGCGCGGGCTGGTGAACTATGCGGCGTCGGAAACGCGGCGCATCATGCGCCGCCCGTCGAGCGACATCGAGGCGATCCTCGGCTACGTCGAGGAGCCCGAGCTCATTCACCGCGACAACCTGGTGCTGCTGTAGCGCCGCTCAGGGGCCGTGCAGGAGATCGATGGCTCTGGGGTTTCCGCCGCGGCGCAACGCATTGACGCCCTCTGCGACGGTGCGGATCGGCTCTCTCCTGGGGCAGAAGTAGTCGTTCGCCAACGTTCGGTGCCAGCTGTCGGCGCGCTGCTCTACCGGCCGCCAGCGCGGCTCGCGGGCCTTAAGCCAGGTCCCGTCCCCACGCCCGGTGGCGTAGATCTTGAATTCTCCGTCCCTGCAGCGCAGACCCTCGAAGCTGACGTTTTCGGCTCCCTCCGGGCTGCGCGCCACCAGCACGTAGCGCACCACGCCGTCCGACCCTACGCTCAGCGACGCGGGATCCGCCAGGAAACGAAAGTCGGGCCCGGCATCGACGACCAATGCGACCAGGTTCGACGCCCTCGGATAGGGCGGCAGCGACACGCTGTTTTCGTGCCAGCTTTGCGCCTCCTGCGCCCGCTCCCAGTCGCTCTGCTCCGGGGTGTCTCCCGCGCACGCGGCCAGCACTAGGCAAAGCACGATCGGGACGAGCGCGCGCACTAGGCCTTTAGCGCAGGTCCGAGACCAAGGACGCGCGCACCTCCGGCGCGAGGGATGCGACGCTCGCGCGATATTCCGGATGGTCAATTCCGACCGCGATGCCCACACCGTACTTGAGCGCCTTGCGCATCTCATCGCTCAGCTCGAAGCGGAGGAAATGCACCGACGAGGTCTTGCTCTCGTTCTCGCGCTCGAGATCCTCGTCCGCGATGGCGTTCGCTCGCTCGCAGCCCTCCACCTGAACCCAGACCCGGTCCTCGATTCCCTTGAGCGTGGCAAGCATGCGCTGACGTTCCTCGGCGTCCGGATACTCGATCATCATGGTCGCCTTGAGGTTGCTTCCGTCCGGGATCAGCGGATTGTAGACGTCCAGTTCATCCTGTATGCCTTGCTCCTCGAAAATGCGCTCGATGCGCAGCATCTCCTGGACCTGATAGCGAATCGTCAGCTCGTCCTCGAACTGAAGCGTGACGTGCTCTCCGACGTGGACGGTCCGAACCTTCTTGTGATCGATGACCTTGCTGCGAAACGCCTTACGCTGCTTCGCGTAGTCCTCGAGCGTCATCAGGCTGTCTTTTGCAATCTGCGGCATACGGGTTCTCTAGCTGCGAATCGGGGCGGCCGTCGCGACCGCTCCCCGAGCACATGCTTCGATCTAGTCTTGCAGCGCGTCGAGCGCCTTCTGGAAGCGGTTGGCGTGCGAGCGCTCGGCCTTGGCCAGGGTCTCGAACCAGTCCGCGATCTCGTCGAACTTCTCGTCGCGCGCCGCTTTGGCCATTCCGGGGTACATGTCGGTGTACTCGTGCGTCTCGCCCGCGACCGCCGACTTCAGGTTGTCGCGCGTCTTGCCGATCGGCAGATCGGTCGCCGGGTCGCCTACCTGCTCCAGGTACTCCAGGTGCCCATGCGCGTGGCCGGTTTCGCCTTCGGCCGTCGAGCGGAACAGCGCCGAGACGTCGTTCTGGCCCTCGACGTCGGCCTTGGCGGCGAAGTAGAGGTACCTGCGGTTTGCCTGGCTCTCGCCCGCAAACGCGGCCTTGAGATTGTCGTGGGTCTTGGTTCCTTTGAGCTTCATTGCGTGCCTCCTGATGATTGTGCCGTCTCTGGTTGTGGCGGGGGGAGAGTAACCGCCCGGAATCGATTGATCAAATCGATTTTCACAATACTCGCAATTGAAACTTACTATCTCTTCGGCTCGGCTAATGGCCGAGGACGGCCTCGATTTCGGCGAAGGTGCGCGCGACCTCGCTCAGCTGGAGCGGCCTGCCGAGCTGGCGCGCGACCTGGGACAGCGACAGGATTCCGCGCACCATCTGGCGCCCGGTGGCCGGCTCGCTGTCCACCACCAGCGCATGATGGCGTCCGGCGCGCATCAGGGTGGCCACCACGTGTCCCACGCGCGCGCCCTCGACGGCAGCGAGCGCGATCACCTCCACCTTTTCGGCCGGCGTCATGATGTCGGCGACCGCCAGCTCATCGCGTCTCAGGCCGCGCCCAGTCGCGACTCTCATCGACCGCTCGCCCAGGATGTCGGTGGCCGAGATCACCCCCAGCACGTCTTCCCGCTCGTCCACCACCAGCAGCAGACGCACGCCGCGCATCATCATGAACCGGTTCGCGCCTTCGATCGACGCGTCAGGCCCGATCGTCGCCGGACTGACCCGCGACAAGTCCGTCATCACCGTCAGTGCCGGCGACTCCAGCGCGACCTTCGGCTGACTCGGACGCCTGAATCCCGCTTTGTCGCCAAGACTGTGGCTCGGCAGCGACAAGAAGTTCCGTTCCATGCCACCTCCTGTACCCATACTGGTAGGGAGCGCTTACCCAGGACAAAGTTCAACGCCAGCCCGAGACAGGCTCCGCGCGTTGCCGGCCCTGGCGGCGGTCGGAGCCAAGAAAACGGTGCAATTCGGCCAGCGCCTGGCGGTAGACGTCGCGCTTGAACTCGATCACGGCATCGAGCGGAACCCAGAATTCGTGCCAACGCCAGGCGTCGAACTCGGGGTGGCCGCTGGCGCGCAGCCGCACGTCGCAGTCGCGGCCCACGAGCCGCAGCAAGTACCAGATCTGCTTCTGTCCCCGGTAGGTGCCGCGCCAGTCGCGCCGCACCCATTGCTCCGGCACCTCGTAGCGCAGCCAATCGCGCGTACGCCCAAGTATCTTCACATGCTCGGGCAGCAACCCGATTTCCTCCTCGAGCTCGCGATACATCGCCTGTGCGGGCGTCTCGCCGTGCTTGATGCCGCCCTGCGGGAACTGCCAGGCGTGCTGATTGATGCGCTTGCCCCAAAACACCTCGCTGCGTTGGTTCGCGAGGACGATGCCGACATTGGGACGGTAGCCGTCTTTATCGAGCATGGACGCACCGCCTTAAGTTAGAATTCGCAACGATTTTTCCACAGCCAACCGGCAAACACAACGTTCCCCGCCGAGGCCCCGGGGCGCGCGGGTGAACCACGATGCGAACCTCGCGATATTTCATCGGCACCATCAAGGAAGCCCCCGCGGAAGCGGAGTTGGCCAGCCACAAGCTCATGCTGCGCGCCGGCCTCATCCGACGGCTCGGCTCGGGACTGTACAGCTGGATGCCCCTCGGCCTGCGCGTGCTGCGCAAAGTCGAGGCGGTCGTGCGCGAAGAGATGAACCGCGCCGGCGCGCTCGAGGTGCAGTTGCCGTGCGTGATTCCAGCGGAGCTGTGGCAGGAGACGGGGCGCTGGGAAGCGTTCGGCCCGCAGCTGCTGAAGATCAAGGACAGGCATCAGCGCGATTTTCTGTTCGGCCCCACGCACGAGGAGGTGATCACCGATATCGCGCGGCGCGAGATCCGCAGCTACCGCCAGCTCCCGGTGCACTTCTATCAGATGCACGTCAAGTTCCGCGACGAGATTCGCCCTCGATTCGGCGTCATGCGCGCGCGCGAGTTCCTGATGAAGGACGGCTATTCCTTCCATGCCGACTTCGCGGACCTCGAGCGCGAGTACCGCAACATGTACGACACCTACGCGCGCATCTTCACCCGGCTCGGCTTGCGGTTTCGCGCCGTCGCGGCCGACCCCGGCGCCATCGGCGGCACCGGCTCGCACGAGTTCCACGTGCTGGCGGACTCGGGCGAGGATGCGATTGCCTATTGCCCGGGATCGGACTACGCGGCGAACATCGAGCTCGCGGAGGCGCTGGCGCCGGCCACCCCTCGCCCGCCCGCCGCGCAGGCCATGGCCAAGGTCGCAACGCCCGGCAAGACGCGCTGCGAGGACGTCGCGGCGCTGCTGAAGATCCCCCTCGAGCGGACGGTCAAGGCGATCGCCCTGGTGCGCGAATCGGTGCCCTACGGAACGCCCGGGTACTTCGCGCTGGTACTGATCCGCGGCGACCACGATCTGAACGAAGTCAAGGCCCAGAAGGCGCTCGGCGCATTCCGCTTCGCGAACGAAGACGAGATCCAGCAGGAGCTGAATTGCCGTGCCGGCTACATCGGCCCGGTCGGCGTCGGCGACAAGGTCGCGCTGTTCCCCGATCGCACCGCCTGGGCGATGAGCGACTTCGTCTGCGGTGCGAACGAGGCCGGCTTTCACCTGACCGGCGTCAACTGGGGGCGCGACCTGCCCGACGACCCGGAACGGGTGCACGATCTGCGCAACGTCGTCGCAGGAGACGCCAGCCCCGACGGCAAGGGGACCCTGCAGATCATGCGCGGTATCGAGGTCGGGCACATCTTTCAGTTGCGCACCAAGTACTCCGAGGCGATGAAGGCCACCTTTCTCGACGACAAGGGGGAGACCAGGCCGATGGAGATGGGCTGCTACGGGATCGGCGTCACGCGCATCGTGGCGGCGGCGATCGAGCAGAGCCACGACGAGCGCGGGATCGCGTTTCCGCCCCCGATGGCGCCGTTCGACGCGAGCCTGGTGCCGATCGGCTACCACAAGAGCGCCGCGGTGCGCGAAGCGACCGACAGGCTCTACGCGGAGCTTTCGGCGGCGGGCGTCGACGTCCTGCTCGACGACCGCGAGGAGCGGCCGGGCGTGCTGTTCGCGGACATGGACCTGATCGGCGTCCCGCACCGCCTGGTGCTCTCGGAGCGCGGCCTGGGCGCCGGCGCGGCGGAGTACAAGGGCAGGCACGACGCTCAGCCGCAAAGTGTGCCTCTCGCGCAAACCGTGGCTTTTCTCAAGGAACGACTCGTCAAGGCATGAACCGCCGGGCCGCGCTGCGCCGATACTGCCTTGCACTGGCCCTGCTCGTACCCTTCCAGGCGCTCGCCGGGGCCCAGATCTACGAGCCGCTCGCCAACAGCGTGCGCGCGGCGCTCAGCGCGGCTGTCAGCGACCATGCGCCACCGACGCTCAACTTCCGCCAGCCGGAGGACGCCCGCCGCTGGCTGTTCGAGATGTCGCGGCGGCTGGCGAAGCGCATTCCGGACCGCGCCGTTCGGCTGCGCCTGCTCAAGTCGGTGCAGTACGAGGCCACCCGCGCGGGTCTCGATCCGCAGCTGGTGCTCGGCGTCATCGACGTCGAGAGCAAGTTCCGCAAGTACGCCGTATCCTCCTCGGGAGCCCGCGGCTATATGCAGGTCATGCCGTTCTGGACCAAGCTGATCGGTTTGCCGCGGGACAACCTTTTTCACCTCAGAACGAACCTGCGCTATGGTTGCGTCATCCTGCGCCACTACCTCGACATCGAGAAGGGCAACTACTTTCGTGCTCTGGGACGCTACAACGGAACCCTCGGGCAGGCGCGATATCCATCCCACGTGATCAAAGCCTGGCGCCAGCGCTGGAGCTACGACGCCCCGACAAACTAGGACTAGAGTGATTCGCACGCTACTGACCTACCCGCGCTTCGCCAACTGGCTCTACGGCTTCACCCCGCCCGAGCGTGGCGTCGTGGTCCTGCGCCACCGCCGGGTGTACATCGTGCCGACGCGAGTGGGATGGCTCTACGGCGCAACGCTTGTCATCCTGCTGATCGGCTCGATCAACTATGCGCTTTCGCTCGGCTTCGCGTTGACCTTCCTGCTGGCCGGCCTGGGGCTGGCCGGCATGGTGCACACCGCGCGCAACCTCGCGCGCACCGCGGTGAGCGCCGGACGTTCGGAACCCGTCTACGCCGGAGAATCGGCGCAGTTCCATCTTCTGCTCGACAGCCGCGTGCCGTTCGAGCGCCCCTCGATCCTGGTGCGGCACGTCGCCGGCGGCGCGCAGCTCGTGACCGACGTCCCGCCGCTCGCGGTCGCCGAGGTCGTGCTCGCGGTGCCCGCGGCAAAGCGCGGCTGGCAGCCCCTCGGTCGCGTGATGCTCGAAACGCGCTTCCCGCTTGGCCTGTTCCGCGCCTGGAGCTACGTCGAACTCGACGCGCGCTGCCTGGTTTACCCGCGGCCCGAGCGCACCCCGCTGCCGCCGACCAGCGCGGACGTGCGCACCGGCGCGGCGCGGGCCCAAGCGGCGGGCAGCGACGACTTTTCCGCGCTGCGCGCATACCAGCCTTCCGACTCACCGCGTCACGTCGCGTGGAAAGCGGTCGCGCGCGCGCAGGACATGCTTACCAAGCAGTTCTCCGGCGAGGCTGCGGGCGAGCTCTGGCTCGACTGGCGGCTACTGCCGGCGGGACTGGATCTCGAGCGTCGCCTGTCGTGCCTCGCCGGCTGGGTACTCGCCGCACAGCAGGCGGGCATGCTCTACGGTCTGCGCTTGCCGGGTACCGAGATCCCTCCCGCGCGCGGGGACGCGCAGCGAGCGGCCTGCCTGAGCGCCCTCGCCTTGTTCGAGTTGCCGTGAACCCGCTGCCGCACCCGCTCGCACCGGAACTGCGCGTCGTGAGCGGGCGCGACCTGGCGGCGCTCATCGCTTCGCTGCTGCTGGTGCTGGCGCCGCATGCCGAGCGCGCGCCCTGGTGGCTCACGATCCTTGTGCTGTCGCTCTACGCCTGGCGGGTCTACCTGTGGGCCGTGCGCGCACCGCTGCCTTCGCGCTGGCTTCTGCTGGGGCTCGCGGGCGCCGCAATGATCGGCATTTGGGGCCAATACCACACCCTGTTCGGCCGCTCGCCGGGCATCGTGCTGCTCTGTCTCTTCTCCGGGCTGAAGCTGCTCGAGATGCGCAGCCATCGCGACGCGACGGTGGTCGCGTTCCTGTGCTTCTTCCTGATCATCACCAACTTCTTCTATTCGCAGAGCATCCCCACCGCTTTCGTGATGTGCGTCGCGCTGGTCGCCGTCACCACCACTCTGGTCGGATTTGCTGCGCCCCAGCGACCCTCGCAGGCGAATCTGCGCACGGCCGGATTGCTGCTCGCGCACGCCGCGCCCGCCGCGCTCCTGCTGTTCCTGCTGTTTCCGCGCGTGCAGGGCCCGCTCTGGGGTCTGCCGCAGGACGCCTACGCGGGGGTCAGCGGCCTCTCGGACACCATGTCGCCGGGCAATCTGGCGCACCTCGCGCTGTCGGACGCAACGGCGTTCCGGGTCGAGTTCCAGGGCGAGCCGCCGCCGCCGCGCCTGCGCTACTGGCGCGGGCCGGTGCTGTGGGATTTCGACGGCCGGACCTGGCGCATGGGACCCACGGTGCTGGCCGAATTCGAGCCGCCCAAGAGCGGCGGCCAGAGCTATCGCTACAGCGTCGTTCTCGAGCCGCACGACCGGCAGTGGCTGTTCTCGCTCGAGACCGCGGCGAGCCTGCCGCCTAGAGCGCGCTATACCGAGGACGGGCAGATACTGGCGCGCAGGCCCGTGCGCCAGCGAATCCGCTACGAGCTCGAATCGGTCACGAATGCCGGGCCCGAGCCGGCGCGGGATCCCGCCGCCTTGCGGCGCGCGCTGCGCCTGCCCGACCGCTTCGATCCGCGCTCGGTTGCGCTGGCGCATCAATGGCGCGACAGCGCCCCAAGCGACGCCGCGATCGTCGCGCGCGCGGTCGAATTCTTGCGTGTCGGGCATTTCGTCTACACGCTGGAGCCGCCGCTGCTGGGCGCCGACTCGGTAGACGAGTTCCTGTTCGACACCAAGGCGGGGTTCTGCGAGCACTTTGCGTCGGCGTTCGTATTCCTGATGCGCGCCGCGGGCGTGCCGGCGCGGGTCGTCACCGGCTACCAGGGCGGCGACGTGAACCCGGTGGACCAGATCGTCACGGTGCGCCAGTCGGATGCTCACGCATGGGCGGAGGTCTACCTGCGCGGGCAGGGTTGGGTGCGCGTAGATCCGACCGCCGCGGCCGTGCCCGGCCGCATCGCCTCGGGTCTCGCGCGCGCCGTGCCCGAGGGCGAGGCGCTCCCGCTTTTGATGCGCCCGCAGCTGCACTGGCTGCGCTCGCTGCGTTACCAGTGGGAAGCGCTTAGCTACAAATGGAACATCTGGGTGCTGGGCTACGACCCCGAGCGGCAGCGCGAGCTGATGTCGCTGATCGGCATGCGAGACGCCGACTGGCGCCAGCTCACCGCAATCCTGTTTACGGTTCTCGGCCTGCTCACCGCGCTGCTGCTCGTCTGGTCGCTGCGGCGCCTGGTGCGTCCGGATCCGGTGCAGAAGGCCTGGCACGCGTTCTGCCGCAAGCTCGGCGCGCGCGGCATCGTGCGCTCTGCGTCCGAGGGCCCGCGAGATTATTCCGAGCGCGCGGCGCGCGACCTGCCGCAGCTACAGGGGACGATTCGCCGCATCGCGGAGCTCTACCTTGCGCTGCGCTACGGTCCGGCCGCGCCGCGTCCGCGCGTAGACGAACTCAGGCGTCTGGTGAGAGACTTGCGCCTGACATGATCCGACGCTGCGCAGCCCTGCTCGCGCTCGGCCTTTGCGTTTCGGCGCAGGCGAGCCCGCCGGAACCCGACGGCTTCGCCGGACGCCCGGAAGTGCAGGCGTTCATCCAGCAGATGGTCAAGCGCCACGCGTTCGATGCCCAGGAGCTGCGCCAGCTCTTTTCGCGTGCGAAGCGCGAGCAGGCGGTGCTCGACGCGATCCAGCCGGCCGCGTCGCAGGTCGAGCAGTCCTGGGAACTGTACCGCAGCATCTTCGTCAACCCGAAGCGCATTCAAGCGGGGCTCGAGTTCTGGACCCAGCACACGGACGCCCTGACGCGCGCGCATCGGATCTACGGCGTACCGGAGGAATACATCGTCGCGATCATCGGCGTGGAGACGTTCTACGGCCGACATACCGGCCGCTGGCGAGTCGTCGACGCGCTCGCGACCCTCGCGTTCGATTATCCGCCGCGGGCGGAATTCTTCCGCGGCGAGCTGGCGAACTATTTGCTCTATGCGCGCGACGCGGGAATCGACGTGTTCTCGGTGCGCGGTTCCTATGCCGGGGCGATCGGGATCCCCCAGTTCATGCCCGGGAGCTACCGCAGGTACGCGGTCGACTTCGACGGCAACGGCGTGGCCGACCTGAGCGACAGCGCTGCCGACGCCATCGGCAGCGTGGCCAACTATCTCAAGCGGCACGGCTGGCAATCGGGCGCAGCCGTCCAATACGGCGTCCGCATCAACGGAAGCGGATTCCGCTCCTTCCTCAACGGAGGGCTGCGGCCCCGCCATCCGCTCGCCGAGCTGGCCAAGGCGGGCATCGTGCCGGAAGGTCCGGCGGATCCGTCCGGCCACGACACACGCGCCGTGCTGGTCGAGCTCGAGACGCCCAACGCGCCGAGCGAATATCGCCTCGGGCTGCAGAACTTCTACGTCATCACCCGCTACAACAACAGTCCTTTCTACGCCTCCGCGGTGGCCGATCTGGCGAAGGCGCTGCGCGCCGCCCGGACTAAGCCCTCGCCCTAGAGCGGCTCGCCCCTCGTCAGGACGCCGGCCGGTCCCCGGGCAGATACTTCAGCGGATCGACGGGCTTGCCCGACTTGCGGATCTCGAAATGCAGCTTCGGTTTGTCGGCGTCGCTATCGCCCAGGATGGCGATGCGCTCGCCGCGCTTCACGGTCTGCCCCTCCTTCACCAGGATCTGGCTGTTGTGGGCATACACGCTGTTGAACCCGTCCTCGTGCTTGATGACGATCAGCTTGCCGTAGCCGCGAATTCCCGTGCCGGTGTACATGACTCGACCGGGGGCTGCCGCAAAGACCGGATCGCCGATCTTGCCGCCGATGTCCACGCCCTTGTTGCTCGCCTCGGAGAAGCCTGCCACCAGCTTGCCGTTCGCCGGCCAGATAAACGCGATGCCGCCGGCGCCGCCTGGCGGCTTGGCGGCGGGCGCCGGCTGCGGTTGTGGTTGCTGCTGGACCGGCGCAGCAGCGACCGGCGGCGCCGCGGACTCGGACGGTGCCTGCGTGCTCTTGGACAGGAGGGCGTAGTTGTCCTTCGAATAAGGCAGCCGCAGCGCCTTCGGACCGGTCTTGGTGCTGCCGTCCCCGCCACCCTGCAACGCGACAGCGGACGCGCCGAGCGGGCGTGATTCCACCTGCCCCGAGCCGCGCGCGGCGCCGACGGTGACCATTGCGGCGCCGCCTTGCTCTGCGGGCGACGCCGTCAAGAGGGTCTGGCCGACGCTGATCTTGGTCGGGTCGTCGAGCCTGTTCCATCGCGCGAGATCGTGGTAGTCCACGCCCTGTTCCAGCGCAATGCTGTAGAGCGTGTCGCCGGGCCGCACGACGTAGGTGCCCGACCCCGCGCCCGGTATGGGCGCCAGCTGCGCGACGGGGGACTTGGTCGCGGCCGCGGCGACCGGCGCGCGATCGACCACGGGCGCACCCGTGGGCTGGTTGGCGCAGCCGGCGACCGCGAGCGCCGCGAGGGCCGCGAGGGCGCGTAGGGATCGGTTGGTCGGAATCTTCATGCCTTACCCATTTCTAGCGGCACGAATCGCACCGCGTCAAGCTCGGTCTCGACGAAGCCGCGCGCGCTTCGCTCGATCAGCGACAGGCGTTGCACGTCGCGCCCAGCGGAGGGGCTCTTCACCGGAAGTATCATTCTGCCACCCATGGCGAGCTGTCGTAAGAGGCCCTCCGGCACGCTGATCGCGGCGGCGGCGACGATGATCGAATCGAATGGGGCGGCCTTGGCCAGACCCTCGTTGCCGTCGCCATGCGCCAGCCTCAGATTGGAAAGCTTCAGCCCCAGAAGGTTCGCCCGGGCGCGTTCGAGCAGGCCCCGGATGCGTTCGATCGAGTACACCTCGTGCGCCAGCTGAGCGAGAACCGCGGCCTGATAGCCGCAGCCCGTGCCCACCTCGAGCACCTTGCCCAGCTTGCGCGGCCTGTCGGCCAGCAGTGCCTCGATCATGCGTGCGACCACGTACGGCTGCGAAATCGTCTGTGAGAATCCGATCGGGAGCGCGCTGTCCTCGTAGGCGCGGCTCGCGAGCGCTTCCTCGACGAACACATGGCGCGGCACCGCCCCCATCGCCGCCAGCACCCGCTCGTCCCGGATGCCCTTCTCCCGCAGCCGATCGACCATGCGCACTCTCGTGCGCTGGGAGGTCATGCCGATGCCGGGAATATTCTTCGGGTTGCGCGCGTTCACTTCGCGAGCCAATCGCGCAGCATGGCGAGCTGGCCATGGTAGGTCAGGTCCACCTGCAGAGGCGTTACCGAAACATGGTCGTTGTCGACTGCGTGGAAATCGGTACCCTGGCCCGCATCCGCGGCGCCTCCTGCGGCCCCTATCCAGTATCCGATGTCGCCGCGCGGGGTGTCGATCCGGACCACGGGCTCGGCCTTATGCCGCCTGCCCAGCCGCGTGACCACGCGGCCCCGCAACGCGGCGTGCGGGACATCGGGCACATTGACGTTCAGGAGCACCGGCTGCGGCACGGGCAGACGCTTGAAGCGCTCAACCATCCCCAGCGCCACTTCGGCGGCGGTCGCGTGATGCTTGCCCGTCTTGCCCACCAGCGATACCGCGAGCGACGGAATGCCGAGCAGAAACCCCTCCATTGCGGCGGCGACCGTTCCCGAGTAGATGGTGTCGTCGCCCATGTTGGCGCCCAGGTTGATGCCCGAGACGACCATATCGGGCAGGAAGTCGAGCAAGCCGGTCACCGCCAGGTGCACACAGTCGGTAGGCGTTCCGTTCACGAAATAGAAACCGTTCGCCGCCGTGCGCACGCTCAGCGGTCGGTCGAGAGTAAGCGAATTGGAGGCGCCGGAGCGGTCGCGCTCGGGGGCCACCACCGTGACCTCGCCTATCGAGCGCAGCGCCTCGGCCAGCGCCGTGATCCCGGGAGAGAAGTAGCCGTCGTCGTTGGAGATGAGGATGCGCATCGCGGAACCTTCGGATTCTAGCCGACGCGCCGGCTTCCGGCCGGATCGTGTCGCGGCGATCTATACTTCAGGCTCGGAGGTGCGATCGCGATGCTTGCCGTGAAGCCGCGCCTGCTGGCGCCGGCGTTGCTGGTCCTGGTTGCCGGTTGCGCGTCGTACCCGACGGCCCCGGCGCCGGTGGCGAGCGTGTCGGCGCCCCGGCTCGACGGCACCGAACGCTGGGTGTACGAACAGATCAATCCTTATAACAACCTGCGCGTTCGCACGCTGACCGATACCGTCGAAGCGGCTGCGGGCGGGCGATATACCCTCGTGCGCCATAGCGACCGCCCTGGTGATCCGCCCGAGCTGCAGTCCGGGCCGCGGCCCTGGAGCATCGCGGCGGAAAGGACCGGCGCGACGCAATACGGCTATTCCCCCGCCCTTACCGTGATTCCCTTCCCGATCGCGCCCGGCACGCACTGGCTGGAAACGCTCACTGCGACCGACTGGCAGGGCCAGACGCGCCGGCAGCAGACCTGGGGGCGGGCACTCGGCTGGGAGCGCGTCAGCACTCCGGCGGGCGATTTCGTCGCGCTGCGCATCGAGCGCAACCGGAACCTCGGCGACCGCACCAACATCTGGTTCGAAACCTACACGCGTGAAACGCTGTGGTACGCGCCAGCGGTGAAGCGCTGGGTGCGCGTCGAATGGCGCAGCAGGCGGCAGGAGATGGGGAGAAATCCGCAGGTCGAGCACGACGCGATCGTGTGGCAGCTCACTTCCTACCGCTAGCAAATCTTTCGGATCGCATTGTCCTCCGGCAGCGTGCCGGACCCGCCCTGCAACAGCAACAGGCGCGCGCATTCATGTGCAGGCACGGGCTTGCTGAAATAGTATCCCTGCATCTCGTCGCAACCGTTGCTCGCAGAAAGCGTGCCTGGTCTTCGTTCTCGACCCCCTCGGCGATGACCTTGAGTCCCAGGCTGTGTGCCATGACAATGATCGCCAGGGTAATCGCGGCATCGTCGCTGTCCAGTGGAAGATCCTTTATGAACGAGCGGTCGATTTTCAGACTGTCGATCGGAAAGCGCTTGAGATAGCTCAGCGACGAATAGCCGGTGCCGAAATCATCAATTGCAACGATGACTCCCATGGTTTTCAATTTTCCCAGCAGCTTCGCCGCGCGCTCCGGATCGTGCATCACCATGCTTTCGGTGATCTCGAGTTCCAGCGCAGCCGGAGCCAGCCCGGCTTCCCTCAACATCGCTTCCACGTCCTGCAGCAGACCTTCATGAGCGAACTGGCGCGGCGACAGGTTGACCGCGATGCGCAGCGGCGGCAGCCCCTGTTCCCGCCAGGATCTGCTTTGGGCGCAGGCGGTCCTCAGCACCCACGCGCCGATCGGCGACGATCAAGCCCGGTTTCCTCGGCCACCGGAATGAACTGAGCGGGCGGGATGAGGCCGCTCGTCGGATGCTGCCAGCGCAGCAGTGCCTCCATGCCGACGATGCGGCCGACTGACGATATCGACCTTGGGCTGGTAATGCAGCACGAAACTCGTCGCGCTCCAGCGCGCGGCGCAGGCCAGACTCCAGCGCCAGGCGCTCGAGAGTGTGGATGTTCATCTGCGCCGAGTAGAACTGGTAGTTGTTCTTGCCCTGCTCCTTGGCGCGGTACATCGCGATGTCCGCATTTTTCAGCAGGCCCTGCATGTCTTACGCTGTCGCTCGGGATAGGTGCTGATGCCGATGCTCGCGGTGATGTTGAATGTCCTGCGCGTCGACGATGAACGGCTCGGCGACGGCGGCGAGGATTTTCTGCGCCACCAGCGGCGACGTGCATCGGTTCGTGGCAGTCGCCTCGATCAGCACCACGAACTCGTCCCCGCCCAGGCGGCCGACGGTATCGCCTTCGCGCAGGCAACCCTGCAGCCGCGTCGCGACTTCCCTCGAGCACGCGTCTCCGGCCTCGTGACCGAGCGTGTCGTTGATGTTCTTGAAACGGTCGAGGTCGATGAACAGGACCGCCAACGGCTCGTCGCTCGCGCCGCGCCTGGGCGAGCGCTGGCTCCAGCCGCTGGTTGAACATGCTGCGGTTGGGCAACCCGGTGAGCTCGTCATAGTGCGCGAGATGATGCACGCGCTCTTCGGCCTGCCTGCGCGCCATGAAGTGGCCGACCTGAGTGCCGATGGCGACTGCGCTTCCCAACGAGCGCCTCGTCCGGCGGACGGCTAGCGCGGCTGAAGAATGCCATCACGCCGAGGGTGTCGCTGCGCGACCGGACCGGAAATGCGAAGGCCCCGTGCAACCCCGCTTTGTCCGCGAGTGCGGCGCGCCGGAACCCCGCGCGCTGGGTTAGATCGTTCACCCACACCGGCTCGCCGCTACTCCACACGCGCATGAACAATCCGCCCGGCAGATGCAGCGGATGCTTGAACTCGCGGTTGCTCGCGGCGAATTCGACGATTTCCTCGATCGGGACGCTCCAGGTCTCGGCGCATTCCATTACCTGGTCCCGCAGGTCCGCGCTCCAGTATGCGCCGCAGTCACAACCCAAGGCCTCCCCGATGACTCGAATGACTTTGGAGATTACCTCGCTCGACTGGTCGGAGTCGGACAACAGACGCGCCACCGCGTGCTCCAATGCGAGCCGGCGCTCGGCTTGTTTGCGCTCGGTAATGTCGACGATGGTGCCGATCAGGCCGGCGGTGCGGCCATCGCTGCCCGTAAAGGTGGCCTTGTAGTAGATCGTGTTGCGAGTATTCCCGTCGGGGGTAGTAATGGTCGTTTCGTAGACCTTGGTCCCGGGACGGTTCCACAGCGCTCGGTCGTCCGCGTCCAGACGCTGCGCCGTTTCCGGGTCGCCGGGGTAAAGGTCGTGTACGGTCTTGCCCAGGAATGCTTGGCGCGCAGTGCCGAAGTAGGTCTCCCAGGCCTTGTTTACGCCGAGATAGCGACCGTCGGTACCCTTGAAATAGACCGGGTTCGGCAGGACCTCAATCAGTTCCTGGGTCCGGCGCTGCTCTTCGTTGAGCTTGGTCTGGCTCTCGAGCAAATCGACGGTCATTCGCGCCGCCAACCTGTTCGCCCGCTGCCGGGAGCCCGCCAGCGAGCGGATCAGACCGCTCAACAGCAGGCTGACCACCAACACCGCGCTAAGTGCGACCCAGGGAAGCGCGTGGTTGGCGGCCCCCAAGAAGTACTCTTGCGGCGCGCTCAGTTTCAGTTCCCAGCGGCGCTGCCCGACATCAACGTAGAGCGAATTCTGAAAGATCGCGCCGCGAGACGGGCGAAGAGCCGCGTCCGAGTACAACTCGACCGGCGCCGGTTTCGGATTGCTGTCGGCGAATCCGGTATCGAGAATGCTCAAGGTGAACATCTCGTGTGCTGCGCCGGACAGCATGTGCTGCGCCAATTCGTGCACTACGAAGGTCACGTTTACAAGACCGACGAAGGCCTCTCGGCGTCGCGCCACATCGACTGCAAATGCGTCCTTGCGATACAACGCCAGACGCATGACGATCCCGACGTCGGCGCTGCTCGGGTCACCCGCCAGGACTAGGCGCCCCGTCGCGGCCGGCATGCCCGTGTCGCGTACCCGGGCGATCAACGCCATGCGTTTCTTGTCCGAAGCCAGGTCAAAACCCAGTGCCGATTTCGCGACCTGCAACGGCTCGACATACTCGAGCACCAGGTAGTCGGGGCGCTCCCCGGCCGGCCTGATTGCGACCCTGCCGTACCCGCGCCGGATGAGTTCCGGATCGGCGCTCAATTTCCTTTCATATTCCGCTTTCGCGGAAGCGGGCACGAGACGCGCATAGGCAATCGAGTGCACACCGGGGTAGCGCGCAGGCAGATCGAGGCTATAGACGTAGTCGTCGAAGGCGGCGCGGCTGACCTCGGGGTCGGCCTCGAACAACCCCTGCACGCCGTACAGCAGATCGGCATAGCTTCGTATGCGCGTCTGAGCGGTCGCCGCGACGCCGATCGCGGCCGACTCGAACTTGAAGCGCGCCTCGCGCTCGACCATGGACTGAGCGAAGTACCACGCCGCGGCGGACAGGACGATTCCGATCGTCAGGACGACCCATGCCACGGACCGACCGTCCGCCCATCGCAATCCGGAATGCGATGACGGGGCCGCGGCCGCCTTCTTTTTGTCACCTGTCATGCGATGACTTCCATTCCGTGCGTCTCAGCGTAGGTGTCGCAGATACTCAGCTTCCGTGTCCGCGGCCAACGGATTGAAGCACGTGACGATCATACGCGCTGTACACATTCGAATCGGAAGTCGAGGCAACGCATCGGGCCGGCCGGACGCCGCACGAGTGGCGACTGGGAGTCGCCAGAAACGAAAAAGGCCTCCTGACGGAAGCCTTTGGAATTCTCTGGTCGGGGCGGTGAGATTTGAACTCACGACCACCTGCACCCCATGCAGGTACGCTACCAGGCTGCGCTACGCCCCGAAGGCGCGAATTATATCAGCCGCGCTCAGGCGCTCAGGCTGTCGAGTATCTCGCGCAGCTCGCGCTTGATCGCGGACAGATCCGCCGCGCCGCCGGCAGGCGCGCGGCCTTCGTTGCGCCCGACTTGCTCCGCGCGACCTTCCGGCGCGAGGCCATTGTCCAGGCGGTTGCGCGCTCCGCTGATGGTGAAGCCCTCCTCGTACAGCAGCTCGCGGATGCGGCGGATCAGCAGAACTTCGTGATGCTGGTAGTAACGCCGATTGCCGCGGCGCTTGACCGGCTTGAGCTGTGTGAATTCCTGCTCCCAGTAGCGCAGGACGTGCGGCTTCACCCCGCACAGCTCGCTCACCTCACCGATGGTGAAGTAGCGCTTGGCGGGGATCGGCGGAAGGTCAGCTTTCTTGCGGTTCGGCTCCATGGCGCGCCTTCTCTACCATGGACTTCAACTTCTGGCTGGCGTGGAAGGTGACGACCCGGCGTGCGCTGATCGGTATTTCCTCGCCGGTCTTGGGGTTGCGTCCCGGACGCTGCGGCTTGTCGCGCAGCTGAAAATTGCCGAAGCCGGACAGCTTGACGCTCTCGCCGCGCTCGAGCGCGCCGCGAATTTCCTCGAAGAACGCCTCGACCATGTCCTTGGCCTCGCGCTTGTTCAGCCCGACCTTTTCGAATAGCAGATCCGCCAATTCGGCCTTGGTCAGAGTCATTGCCACAACTCGAGCTCCCCAGTGCTGTTTTATCTTTTAAGTACGCAGGGTTGCCGAAAATTTATCCGCCAGCAGGGCGACAATATCGTCCCGGGCGGCATCTGCCTCGGCATCCGTGAGCGTGCGTTCAGTATCTTGCATAACTACCCGAAAAGCAAGGCTTTTTCTCCCCTTTGGCAGACTCTTGCCCTGGTACAGGTCAAATATCCTGACTTCCTGCACGATCGCGGGCTTTGCGGCCTCGATCGCGTCCATAAGGGCCTGCGCAGGGAGTCCGGCATCGACCAGAAGCGCGACGTCGCGCACCACCGGCGGGAACCTGGAGGGCACCTGCGGCCGGGGAATCTCGAGCCGTTGCAGCGCCTCGGCGTCCAGCTCGAAGAGCACTGCCGGCTGCGGCAATTCATAGCGCCGCTGCCAGCGCGGATGCAGCTCGCCCAACCAGCCGGCGACGCTTCCGTCCAGCACGATCCGGGCCGAGCGGCCAGGATGGAAAGCCGGGTGCGGCGCAGCCTCGAAACGCGCGACGCGCGGTGCCAGCAGCGCCTCGAGGTCCGCCTTGAGATCGAAGAAATCCACCGGTCGCGCGGGTTCGCCCCACTGGTCGTCGACCGCCGGGCCAAAGGCGGCTGCGCCGACGCGCATCGGCTGGCGCACGCCGGCGACCGACAGCGGGCCGTCGCCGGTTGCCGGCTCGCGCAGGAACACGCGCCCGACTTCGAACACGCGGATGCGAGCTTGCCTGCGGGCGTGGTTGTAGCGCAGGTTGCCCACGAGTGAGCCGATCAGGGAAGTCCGCATCACCGACAACTGGCTCGCGATCGGGTTGAGCAGCCTGATCGGATTCGCCTCGCCGGCGAAGTCGGCTTCCCACTCGGGCTCGACGAAGCTGAAATTGATCACCTCCTGGTAGTCGCGGGCGGCAAGCCGCTCGCGCAGCGCGTGCAGCGGGCGCGTCGCCTCGGGCAGAGCGCTCATCCTGGCGGCGGCCCGCGGCGGGTGCGCGGGTATGCGTTCGAATCCGTGCACCCGTGCGACCTCTTCGATCAGGTCTTCCTCGATCTCGAGGTCGAAGCGGTAGCTGGGTGGCGTGACGACGAAGTTCTCGCCCCGCCAGTCGAAAGCCAGGCCGAGCCGGGTAAATACGTCTGCCATCTCTTCGCCGCTGATCGGCACTCCGATCACCTTCTGGGCGCGCGCCACGCGCATCGAGACGGGCCTCCTCTGCGGCAATCGCGCCACGAGGTCGTCGGTGGGGCCGGGCTCGCCGCCGCAGATCTCGAGTATCAGCTGCGTCGCGCGCTCGATGCCCTCGACGTTGTTGTCGAAGTCCACCCCGCGTTCGAAACGGTGCGAGGCGTCGCTGCCGAAGCCCCAGCGGCGCGCGCGCCCCGCGATCGCCTGCGGAAAGAAGAACGCCGACTCGAGGAAGATGTTCTTCGTTTCCGACTCCGCCTTGGTCGAGTCGCCGCCCATGATCCCGGCCAGGCCGATCACGCCCGAGGCGTCGGTGATGCAAAGCACCGATTCGTCGACCGCGACCTCCTGCTCGTTCAGCAGCAGCACCTTCTCCCCCTTCCGGCCGAAACGAACGTCGATCGCGCCGTTCAGCTTGTCCAGATCGTAGACGTGGAGCGGCCGCCCCAGCTCGAGCATCACGTAGTTGGTGACGTCGACCAGCGCGGAAATCGACCGTTGACCGGAGCGCTCGAGACGCTGGCGCATCCAGTCCGGGGTCGCCGCCCCCGCGTCGACGCCCCGGATGACCCGGCCGGCAAAGCGGCCGCAGCCCTCCGGAGCGCTGATTCTCACCGGATGACGGGCGTCGCTGCGCGCCGGTACCGCGGCGACGGACGGGGCATGCAGCTTCGCGCGGCTCAGTGCGGCCACTTCGCGCGCGACGCCGAGAATCGACAGGCAGTCCGCGCGGTTAGGCGTCAGCTTGATCGTCAGCACGTGGTCGTCGAGCTCGAGCAGCCCGCGCACGTCGGTTCCAGGCGCCGCCCCGGACGGCAACTCGAGCAGCCCCGAGTGATCGTCCGACAGCCCCAGCTCGCGCGCCGAGCACAGCATGCCCCGGCTCTGCACGCCGCGCATCGTGGCGAGCTTGATCTCTCTGTCCGCCAGCCGCGCGCCGACTCTCGCCAGCGGCGCGAGCATGCCCGCCCGTACGTTCGGCGCGCCGCACACGACGGAGAGCGTCTCGCCGCCCGCGTCCACTTGGCACACGCTCAGCTTGTCGGCATTGGGGTGCCGCGCGACCTCGAGCACGCGCGCCGCGACGACGCCTTCGAACGGCGGCGCGAGCGGCGCGCATGATTCGACCTCGAGGCCCGACATGGTGAGCAGATGCGACAGCTCCTCCGTCGTCAGCGACGGATCGACCAGGCGGCGCAGCCAGCTTTCGGGAACGTTCATGGCGGGTCAGGCGAACTGCCTCAGGAACCTCAGGTCGCCGTCGAAGAACAGGCGCAGGTCGTCGATGCCGTAGCGCAGCATCGTCAGGCGCTCGAGCCCGCTGCCGAACGCGAACCCGATGTAGCGCTCGGGATCGAGCCCGAAGTTGCGCACCACGTTCGGATGCACCTGGCCCGCGCCGGAGATCTCGAGCCAGCGGCCCTTGAGCGGGCCGCTGTCGAACATCATGTCGATCTCGGCCGACGGCTCGGTGAAAGGGAAGAAAGAGGGGCGGAAACGCACTTCCAGCGCGTCGGTCTCGAAAAAGCGGTGCAGAAAATCGGTGTATACGCCCTTCAGGTCGGCGAAGCTGATGTCCTCGTCTATCCAGAGGCCTTCCACCTGGTGGAACATCGGCGAATGCGTCGCGTCGGAATCGACGCGGTACGTCCGCCCCGGCGCGATGACCTTGATCGGCGGCTGGTGCATGCGCGCGTAGCGCACCTGCATCGGGCTGGTATGGGTGCGAAGCAGCAGGTTGAGCCCCTGCGCGTCCTTCAGGTCGACGTAGAACGTGTCCTGCATGGAGCGCGCGGGATGGTTCTCGGGATTGTTGAGCGCTGTGAAGTTGTACCAGTCGGTCTCGATCTCGGGTCCGTCCGCGATGTCGAAGCCGATCGAACGAAAGATCTGTTCCACGCGCCGCCAGGTGCGCGTCACCGGGTGCAGGGCCCCGCCGCCGCGGCCGCGTCCCGGAAGCGTGACGTCCAGCGCCTCGACCGCCAGGCGCTCGTTCAGCGCGGCCTCGGCGAGCGAGGCGCGGCGCGCTTCGAGCGCCTGCTCGAGACGCTCCTTGGCCGCGTTGATCGCCTGTCCCGCGCTCTTGCGCTCCTCGGCCGGCAGACGCCCGAGTGACTTCAGCAGCGCGGTCAGCTCGCCCCCCTTGCCGAGATAGCGCGCCTTGGCGTTTTCGAGCGCCGCGGGATCCGTCGCCCGACTCAGGTCGGCGAGCGCGCGTTCGACGATGGATTCAACGTTTGGCATGTCCAGAAATGCGAAGCGAGGGTCTGGCCCTCGCTTCTGATCGTTGCGCGTTCCGGCGCCGGGCTCAGTGTGCGAGGCTGGACTTGACCTGATTCGCGATCTTCGCGAAAGCCGGCTTATCGAGCACCGCGAGGTCCGCCAGCACCTTGCGATCGATCTCGATATTGGCACGCTTCAGGCCCGCCATGAAGGTGCTGTAGCTCAGGCCGAGCTCGCGCACCGCGGCGTTGATCCGGGTGATCCAGAGCGACCTGATCTCGCGCTTGCGCTGGCGGCGGTCCCGGTAGGCGTACTGACCCGCCTTCATCACCGCCTGCTTGGCAACGCGATAGACGTTGCCGCGGCGCCCGCGGAATCCCTTCGATTGCTTGAGAACCTTCTTGTGGCGCGCGCGGGAAGTTACGCCTCTCTTGACTCGTGGCATAGCGCTCTCCTCAGCCCGAGTACGGCAGCATCTCGCGGACCTGCCGCTTGTTGCTGGCGTGTACCGAACCCGTGCCGCGAAGCTGGCGCTTTCTCTTCTGCGACTTCTTGGTCAGGATGTGGCGCATGTAGGCGTGCGAGCGCTTGATGGTACCGCTCGAGCGGACCTTGAACCGCTTCGAGGCGCTCCTCTTCGACTTCATCTTGGGCATTTCTGCTCCCGTCTTTTAGCTTGACGCCGGGTGACCCGCTACGCGAGCGCTTGATACCCGGTCATCACTTGTGTCGCTCCGCGCCTCTGTCGGGCGCGACGCGAAAAACTACGCTGCCTGCTTCGGCGCTCCGGAAACGGCGGTTTTCTTCGCCTTCGTCGGAACCACCTTCTTCTTGGGCCCCATCACCATCACCATCTGGCGGCCCTCCATCTTCGGAAACTGCTCGAGCACGCCGTGTGGTTCGAGATCCGCCTTCACCCGCTCGAGAACCCGGAAGCCGAATTCCTGATGCGCCATCTCGCGGCCGCGGAAGCGCAGGGTCACCTTGACCTTGTCTCCCTCTTCAAGGAACTGGACCAGCTTGCCCAGCTTGATCTTGTAGTCGCCCTCATCGGTGCGCGGCCGGAATTTGATCTCCTTGACCTGGATCTGCTTCTGCTTGAGCTTGGCTTCGTGCGCCTTTTTCTGCTCACGGTAGCGGAACTTGCCGAAGTCCATCAGCTTGCAAACCGGCGGCTTGGCGAGCGGTGCGATCTCTACCAGATCGACTTCCTGCTCCTCTGCCATCCGCATTGCGTCGGCTATCGGCACGATGCCGAGCTGATCTCCGTTGTCTGCCACCAGGCGCACTTCAGGTGCGGTGATCTCCCCGTTGAGTCGTTGCGCTTTCTCGAGTGTGATGTGTGCATCTCCTCTTCAGGCGGCTCGTTGCGGTCGCCGCTCTGACCGTGCGAAACCCGGTTTCGCGAAAAATCAGGCCGTGCCCAGCGCTTCCGCCTCACTTTTGAGGCGTGCAATGAAGGCCTCAAGGCTCATGGCGCCGAGGTCCTCACCGCCGCGCGTGCGCACGGCCACGTTCCCAGCCTGCTTTTCCTTGTCCCCGACCACCAGTTGGTAAGGGAGCTTCTGCAAGCTATGTTCCCGAATTTTATAGGAAATTTTTTCGCTTCGCAAATCTGCCGCAGCTCGCCAGCCGGCACCGCGCAGGCGCTCGGCCACGGCCGCGGCGTAGTCCGCCTGGTGCTCCGAAATGCTCATCACCACCACCTGCTCCGGCGCCAGCCAGAGCGGGAACGCCCCGGCATAGTGCTCGATCAGGATGCCGAGAAAGCGCTCCATCGAGCCGACGATCGCGCGGTGCAGCATGACCGGCACGTGGCGCGCGTTGTCCTCCCCGACGTACTCCGCACCGAGACGCTCGGGCATGAAGAAGTCGACCTGGATCGTGCCGCACTGCCAGACCCGCCCGATTGCGTCCTTGAGGGAGTATTCGATCTTCGGGCCGTAGAAGGCCCCTTCGCCAGGCGACACCTGGAAATCGATTCCCGCCCTGCGCAGGGATTCCATCAGCGCGGCCTCAGCCTTGTCCCACAGCGCGTCGGCGCCGATGCGCTTGTCCGGGCGAGTAGCCACCTTGTAGATGATGTCGGGGAAGCCGAAGTCGCGGTAGACCTTCTGCAGCAGCGCGGTGAACGCCTCGCACTCGCCGAGGATCTGGCTCTCGGTGCAGAAGATGTGCCCGTCGTCCTGCACGAAGCCGCGCGCGCGCATCAGCCCGTGCAGCGCGCCTGAGGGCTCATTGCGATGGCAGGTGCCGAATTCGCCCACCCGGTACGGCAGGTCGCGGTAGCTCTTGACGCCCTGGTTGAAGATCTGGATATGACCCGGGCAGTTCATCGGCTTGACCGCGTAATCCCGGTTCTCCGAAGCCGTGGTGAACATGTTCTCGCGGTAGTTTTCCCAGTGCCCGGTTCGCTCCCAGATGCTGCGGTCGAGGATCATCGGGCAACGCACTTCGAGGTAGCCGTTGTCGCGGTAGACGCGGCGCATGTACTGCTCGACCTGCTGCCACAGGGTCCAGCCCTTGGCGTGCCAGAACACCAGGCCAGGCGCCTCGTCCTGCAGATGGAACAGGTCCAGTTGCCTGCCGAGACGCCGGTGGTCGCGCTTTTCCGCCTCCTCGAGCATCTTGAGGTAGCTGTCCTGATCCTCTTTCTTCGCCCACGCGGTGCCGTAGATGCGCTGCAGCATCTCGTTCTTGGAGTCGCCGCGCCAGTAGGCGCCCGCCAGCCGCATCAGCTTGAAGACTTTGAGCTTGCCGGTCGAAGGCACGTGCGGCCCACGGCACAGGTCGATGAAATTGCCCTGCTCGTAGAGCGAGATGTCCTCCCCGGCCGGGATCGAAGCGATGATTTCGGCCTTGTACAGCTCGCCCTGGTCGCGGAAGAACTTCACCGCGGCGTCGCGCGGCATGAGCTTGCGTACCACCGGGATGTCGCGCTTGGCGATCTCGCCCATGCGCTTTTCGATCGCCGCGAGATCATCGGGCGTGAACGGCCGCTTGTAGGCGAAGTCGTAATAGAAGCCGTTTTCGATCACCGGCCCGATCGTGACCTGCGCGTCGGGAAACAACTCCTTGACCGCGTGTGCGAGCAGGTGCGCGGTCGAATGGCGCAGGATCTCGAGCCCTTGCGGGTCGCGTTCGGTGATGATCGACAGCTCGGCGTCGTGATCGATCGAAAAGCTGGCGTCGACCAGCCTGCCGTCGACCTTGCCCGCCAGCGCCGCGCGCGCCAGCCCGGCGCCGATCGAGCGCGCGACCTCGGCCACGGTGACCGGGCCGGGGAAGCTCTTGTGCGAGCCGTCGGGCAAGCGGATGTTCGGCATCTGTCGTGGCCCTTCGGGAGGCAAAAAAAAGTGCGGTCGCGCCGCACTTTCTTCGACACTCCTTCCGGGCGGAAGCTGGTAGGCGCGATTGGACTCGAACCAACGACCCCTACCATGTCAAGGTAGTGCTCTAACCAGCTGAGCTACGCGCCTGAAAGGTGGCGATTCTAGCGTATCCTGGCTTGTTCCCTCAACGGCGTAACGCGGGCGTCACGTTTGCCGAACAAGCTTCGTCACGGCTTGTCCAACAGGGCAATGGAGACATCGCGGTGGACTTGATCCTTTGGCGGCACGCTGAAGCGGATGAAGGCGGTCCCGACCTGGAGCGGCGCCTGACCTCGAGGGGTCAGAAGCACGCTGCCCGGGTCGCCGCCTGGCTGCTGCAGCGCCTGCCGTCGAAGTTCACCCTGCTCGCCAGCCCGGCCTGGCGCGCCCGCCAGACCGCCGAGTCGCTCGGCGTCAAGTTCAAGACTTCCCCCAGGCTCGCGCCGGGGGCGTTGGCTGCCGACGTCCTGGCCGCCGCGGAATGGCCGGAGCGCAAAGGCGCCGTGGTCGTGGTCGGACACCAGCCGACACTGGGCCAGGTCGCGGCCTACCTGGTGTGTGGCGGCAGGGACGAATGGACGATCAAGAAGGGAGGCCTCTGGTGGCTGACGAACCGGGTGCGCGACGACGAGTCCCAGGTCGTGGTGCGCGCGGTCATCGCGCCGGACTTGCTCTGACTACGGCCGGCTGAGCACCGCGACCTTCTTTTCCGACAACCCGCTCACGCTGAGCTTCATCCCGACCGCCTTCCAGTAGTCGGCCTCCGATTCGAGCGCGGCCGCGGTCAACGGGTTCTCGTCCAGCCATGCTTGCGGCAGCTCGAGCGCGAAGCCGCCCGCGTCCGCAGCCACCCGCAGCAGCGGCAGCTTGAGGTCCGCGCGCCGGCGCAGGATCAAAGAGGCGAGCCGCAGCGCGCACACCAGCGCCCAGTCGGTCGAATCGGGGCCCGCGTCCTCGACCTTGGCCAGCTTGCCGCGATGCGCGAGCACCACGCGCGCGAGGCGCTGCTGCTCCATGCGCGAGAAGCCCGGCATGTCGGCGTTGGACAGCACGTAGGCCGAGTGCTTGTGGTACTGAGCGTGCGCGATCGAAAGGCCGATCTCCGCCAGGCGCGCCGCCCAGTCGAGCAGCATCCGGTCGGGGTCGTCCTCCTGGTCGCGCTCGGCGTCCGCCGTCAGCGCATCGTAGATGCCCAGCGCCAGGACGCGCACGCGCTCGGCCTGCGCCGCGTCGACGTGGTAGCGGCGCATGAACTGAACGACAGTCGCCTCGCGCATGTCGCCGTGGTGCTGAACGCGCCCGAGCAGGTCGTACAACACGCCGTGGCGCAGCGCTCCGTCCGACACGCGCATCGCCTCGATGTCGAGCTCTTCCAGCGCGGCGCCGAGGATCGCCACGCCACCGGGCAGCACCGGGGCGCGGTTCGGGCGCAGACCCGCGATGCGCTCCGGGTCGGCGCGCTCGTACTTGATCAGCAGGCCGCGCAAGCGGTCGAGGCCGTCGCGCGTGATGCCGTCCTCGGAGAAGCCGTTCTCGCGCAGGATGCTCTCTATCGAGCGCGCGGTGCCGGACGAGCCTACCGCCTCGTCCCAGCCCGCGCTGCGATAGGCGCGCACGATTCCGCCCAGCTCCTGGCGCGCGGCCAGCTCGGCGCGCTTCATGCGGCCCTTGTCGATCTTGCCCTCCGGGAAGTGCTTCAGGCTGTAGCTGACGCAACCCATGTAGAGCGATTCGGTGAGCTGCGGCTCGTAGCCGGTGCCGATGATGAGCTCGGTCGAGCCGCCGCCGACGTCGACCACCAGCCGGCGGTGTGCCGCCGCAGGCAGCGCGTGCGCCACGCCGACGTAGATCAGGCGCGCTTCCTCGCGTCCCGCTATGACCTCGATCGGAAAACCGAGAACCTGGCGTGCCTCGCGCAGAAACTGCGGCGCGTTCTTGGCCACCCGCAGCGTGTTGGTGCCGACCGCGCGCACCGCCTGCCGCGGCAGGCCCCGCAGGCGCTCTCCGAACTTGCGCAGCGCTTCCAGCGCGCGCGCCTGCGTGGCGCGGTCGATGCGCTTTTCGGCCGTCAGCCCCGCGCCGAGCCGGACCACCTCCCGCAGCGAATCGAGCGGGTAGATCTGGCCCCCTTCCACGCGCCCGACCTGCAGGTGAAAGCTGTTCGAGCCGAGGTCGACCGCAGCTAGGGTTTCATGGCGCGCCATCGCGGTAAGCAGCTTAGCGCCGGCGCCAGGCGCCGGCAATCGCTACTGCACGGAGCCAACCTCGCGCTCGATTTCCTCGACCGAAATGTGGCGCACGTCCTTTCCCTTGACGGCATAGACGACGTACTCGGAAATGTTCTTGGCATGGTCGCCGATGCGCTCCAGCGCCTTGGCGACGAACACGATGTCCAGGCAGCCCGAGATGGTGCGCGGATCCTCGATCATGAAGGTGATGAGCTGGCGCAGCGCGGCGCGGAAGGCGTCGTCCACCTCGTCATCCATGCGCACGATCTCGGCCGTTCGCTCGAGATCGAGCTTTTCGAGCGAGGCCATCGACGCGCGCAGCATCTCCTGCGCGACGCGCGCCATATGCCGGAGCTCGACATAGGGCGGCAGCAGCGGCCGGTTCTCGGTGCAGATCTTGCGTGCCCAGAGCGCGATCTTCTTCGCTTCGTCTCCGATGCGCTCCAGATCGGTGGTGGTTTTGATCAGCGCGGTGAGCAGCCGAAGGTCCGCCGCCGCCGGCTGGCGGCGCGCGATGATCTGGCCGACCAGCTCGTCGATGGAGCGCTCGAGCGCGTTGATGACCGCCTCGTGCCGCAGGACCTGGTCCGCCAGCTCGCCGGAGCCGGATGCGAGGCATTGCAGCGCGTCGATCACCTGCCGCTCGGCTCGCGCGCCCATCTCCAGCACCAGATCCCTCGCCCGGTCCAGCTGCTGGTCGAACTCGCGCGAGGTGTGGGGGGTCTGGACGGAGCTCATGCGGAGGCAATGCTAGCGGCTGATTGTGACAGCGACGTTTCAGCCCGATGACGGTCATGGCGTTGTCGCGGCGGAGCGGTAAACTGGCGGATCCCCGGAATGAAGAAAGCCTACCCCAGCGCCCATTTCCTGAACCGCGAGCTCGGCCTGCTCGCGTTCAACCGGCGCGTGCTCGCCCAGGCCGCGGACGAATCCGCGCCGCTGCTCGAGCGCCTGCGTTTCCTGACCATCGTATCGTCGAACCTGGACGAGTTCTTCGAGATCCGGGTCGCCGGCCTCAAGGAGCAGATCAAGCTCGATATTCCCGAACCCGGACCTGACGGCCGCAGCCCGGCCGAAGTCTTCGCCGAGGTCGCGCGCGAGGCTCACGCGCTGGTGGCCGAGCAGTACCGGCTGCTGAACGAGGTCGTGCTGCCCAAGCTGGCCGAGGAAGGCGTGCGATTCCTTCGCCGCCACGACTGGGGCGCGGAGCGGCAGTGGATCCGCGACTATTTCCTGCGCGAGGTCCTGCCGGTGCTGACGCCGATCGGCCTCGATCCGGCGCACCCTTTTCCGAAGGTGCTGAACAAGAGCCTCAACTTCGCCGTCGAGCTCGAGGGCAAGGACGCGTTCGGGCGCAGCTCGGGCGCGGCGATCGTGCAGGCTCCGCGCGTGCTGCCACGCGTCATCCGCCTGCCGCGCGAGATCTCGGGCGGCGAATACGACTTCGTGTTCCTCTCGTCGATCCTTCACGCGCACGTCGACGAGCTGTTCGCGGGCATGAAGGTGCTGGGCTGCTACCAGTTCCGCGTCACGCGCAACTCCGACCTGTTCGTGGACGAGGAAGAGATCAAGAACCTGCGCATCGCGCTGCAAGGCGAGCTGCTGCACCGGCACTTCGGCGACGCGGTGCGGCTGGAGGTGGCCGACAACTGTTCGCCCTCCATGGTCGAGTTCCTGCTGCAGCAGTTCAGCCTGGCCGACGTCGACCTCTACCGCGTCGAAGGACCGGTCAACCTCTACCGGCTGCGCGAGGTGCCTGCCCAGGTCGACCGCCCGGACCTGAACTACGCGCCGTTCCAGCCCGGCATTCCCGCGCCGCTCGACAAGCGCGACGAACTGTTCGAGGTTCTCGCGCGCCAGGACGTGCTGCTGCACCACCCCTACCAGTCGTTCGTGCCCGTGATCGACTTCATCCGCGCCACCGCCACGGACCCGCAGGTGATCGCGATCAAGCAGACCGTGTACCGCACCGGGACCGACTCGGAGCTGATGGAGCTCCTGATCGACGCCGCGCGGCGCGGCAAGGAAGTGACCGTGGTGGTCGAGCTCATGGCGCGCTTCGACGAGGAGGCGAACCTGAACTGGGCCGCCCGCCTCGAGGAAGTCGGCGCGCACGTGGTGTACGGCGTGGTGGGTCACAAGACGCACGCCAAGATGGCGCTCGTGGTTCGCCGCGAGGAAGGCCCGGGCGGCAAGCCCCAGCTCAAGCGCTACGTCCACCTCGCGACCGGCAACTACAACCCGCGCACGGCGCGCCTGTATACCGACTTCGGCCTGATGACGGCCAACGAAGATCTTTGCAGCGACGTGAACGAGGTGTTCAAGCAGCTCACCGGACTCGGGCGTGCGAGCAGGATGCGCCACGTCTGGCAATCGCCGTTCACGCTGCACAAGCGCGTCGTCGCCGCGATCCGCAACGAAGCGTCGAATGCCGCCGCGGGCAAGCCCGCGCGCATCATCGCGAAGATGAATTCCCTGCTGGAACCGGCCATCGTCGAGGAGCTGTACGCGGCGTCGCAGGCCGGAGTGAAGATCGACCTCATCGTGCGCAGCGTCTGCGCGCTCAAGCCGGGCATCCCCGGCCTGTCGGACAACATCCGCGTGATCTCGATCGTGGGCCGCTTCCTTGAGCATTCGCGCGTGTTCTGCTTCCACAGCGGGGGCGACGACGACGTATACCTCGCGAGCGCCGACTGGATGGATCGCAACTTCTTCCGCCGCATCGAGCTTTGCTTTCCGGTGCTCGACCCCGCGCTCAAGCGGCGCGTGATCCGCGAGGGGCTGCAACCCTACCTGGACGACAACTGCCAGGCCTGGATGATGGACGCCGAAGGCGGCTACGAGCATGTCAGGCCGCGCCGCGGCCGGCGCCGCTCGGCGCAGGAAGAGCTGCTCTTCACGCTGGCGACCCCGTCATGAAGGACATGCTCGGCCTGCGCCGCATCATCCTGGCGACGCGCTACTCCGCCCAAGGACTCATTGCAGCGTTCAAGGGCGAGGCTGCTTTCCGCCAAGAGCTCGCGCTCGCCGTCGTGCTGGTGCCGCTCGGAATCTGGCTGGGCGACGACGGCACGCAGCGCGCACTGCTCGCGGGCAGCGTGTTGCTCGTGCTGATGGTCGAGCTGCTGAACTCCGCGGTCGAGGCAGCGGTAGACCGCATTTCGGAGGAGCGCCATCCGCTCGCCAAGCGCGCCAAGGATCTCGGCAGCGCCGCGGTCATGCTTTCTCTGGCCGCGGCCGCCCTGATCTGGCTCTTGATCCTGCTTTAGCGAG
>CAWHUZ010000024.1:0-547005 GCA_963832685.1 uncultured beta proteobacterium | reverse complement strand
CCGGTCGCCGCGCACCCGGGCGTGGTGCAGCAGCAGCTTCGGGAACGTCTCGAGCCCGGACAAAGACTCCGCCATCGCGCTTTCCTCCTCCAGGGTTTGCGCTCCGGACCGGCGCGGGGACCGCAGGGCGGCCGGCCGGACCCTCTGCCGAATATTCTTACATAGAAATGGCCGTTTCGCTGAGCCGTCCGGCCCCGCGCGGCTTACGTTACATGCTGCGCCGGTACTGGCCGCCGACCTCGAACAGCGCGTGCGTGATCTGTCCCAGCGAGCACACCCGCACCGCGTCGATCAGCACCTCGAACACGTTCTCGTCGCGGATCACTGCCTGCTGCAGGCGCTCGAGCATCGCTTTCGATCGCGCAGCGTTCTTCTTGTGGAATTCACGCAGGCGCTTGAGCTGCGACTGCTTTTCCTCTTCGCTCGAGCGAATCAGCTCGATCTTCGCCGGGGTCGTGTCGCCGTGCGGATTGCGGAAGGTGTTGACGCCGACGATCGGGTAGGAGCCGTCGTGCTTCTTGTGCTCGTAGGTGAGCGACTCTTCCTGGATCTTGCCGCGCTGGTAACCGGTCTCCATCGCGCCGAGCACTCCGCCGCGCCCCGAAATCGCTTCGAATTCCTTCAGCACCGCCTCTTCCACCAGGTCGGTCAGCTCGTCGATGATGAACGAGCCCTGGTTCGGGTTCTCGTTCTTCGCCAGGCCCCACTCCTTGTTCAGGATGAGCTGGATCGCCATCGCGCGCCGCACCGAGTCCTCGGTCGGGGTGGTGATCGCCTCGTCGTAGGCGTTGGTGTGCAGCGAATTGGTGTTGTCGTAGGTCGAGATCAGCGCCTGCAGCGTGGTGCGGATGTCGTTGAATGCGATCTCCTGCGCGTGCAGCGAGCGCCCCGAAGTCTGGGAGTGGAACTTGAGCTTCTGGCTCCTCTCGTTCGCGCCGTAGCGGTTCTTCATCGCCACCGCCCAGATGCGCCGCGCGACGCGTCCGAGCACCGCGTATTCCGGGTCCATGCCGTAGCTGAAGAAGAAGGAGAGGTTCGGCGCGAAATCGTCGACGTGCATGCCGCGCGCGAGGTAGGCCTCGACGAAAGTGAAGCCGTTGGCAAGCGTGAACGCGAGTTGGCTGATCGGGTTCGCTCCCGCCTCGGCGATGTGGTAGCCGGAGATCGACACCGAGTAGAAATTCTTCACCCCGTTGCGGATGAAATATTCCTGGATGTCGCCCATGACCTTGAGCGAGAACTCGGTCGAGAAGATGCAGGTGTTCTGCCCCTGGTCCTCCTTCAGGATGTCGGCCTGCACCGTGCCGCGCACGGTGGCCAGCGTCCATTCGCGGATCTTGTCCGCCTCGTCCTCGGTCGGCTCGCGCCCGTTCTCGGCGCGGAACGTGTCGATTTGCTGGTCGAGCGCGGTGTTGAAGAACATCGCGAGGATCGTCGGCGCCGGGCCGTTGATCGTCATCGAGACCGAGGTGTTCGGCGCACACAGGTCGAAGCCGCCGTAGAGCACCTTCATGTCCTCGAGCGTCGCGATCGACACGCCGGAGTTGCCCACCTTGCCGTAGATGTCGGGCCGCTCGTCGGGGTCGAAGCCGTAAAGCGTGACCGAATCGAACGCGGTCGACAGGCGCTTGGCCGGCATGTCCTTGGACAGCAGATGGAAGCGCTTGTTGGTGCGGAACGCGTCTCCCTCGCCGGCGAACATGCGCGTGGGATCCTCGTTCTCGCGCTTGAACGCGAACACGCCGGCGGTGAACGGGAAGGAGCCCGGCACGTTCTCGCGCATCTGCCAGCGCAGGATCTCGCCGTGGTCCTCGTAGCGCGGCAGCGCCACCTTCGGCAGCCTGGTGCCAGACAGCGTCGTGTGGGTGAGCCTGGTGCGTATCTCGCGCCCGCGGATCTTCACCACGTACTCGTCGCCCGAATAGGCCTTCAGCGTCTCGGGCCACATTTCGAGCTGCTTCCTCGCGCGCGCGTCGAGCGCGGAGTTCTTTTCGTCAATGAGCGAATCGAGCTCGCGCGCCTCCTTGCCCGCCTTGAGCAGCATGGACTTGGCGGCGATCAGCTGCTGGCGCTCGCGCGCGAAGCCCGCTTGCTGGCGCGCGTGCGCGTGATAGCCCCTCACCGCCTCGGCGATCTCGGCCAGGTAGCGCTGGCGCTTGGACGGGATCACCACGTGAACGCTCGAGGAGACCTTGGTTTCGACCTTCGGCAGCGATCCGGGCTCGAGCGCGAGGCCCTTCGCGGCGAGCTTCGCGGCGATCGCCTGGTACAGCGCGGTGACGCCGTCGTCGTTGAAGCGCGAGGCGATGGTGCCGAACACCGGCATCTCCTCGGGCGAGGTCTTGAACGCCTCGCGGTTCCTCTGCACCTGCTTCCTGACGTCGCGCAGCGCGTCCTCGGCCCCTTTGCGGTCGAACTTGTTGATCGCGACGAAATCGGCGAAATCGAGCATGTCGATCTTCTCGAGCTGGCTCGCGGCGCCGAACTCGGGCGTCATGACGTAGAGCGACACGTCGACGTGCGGCACGATCGCGGCATCGCCCTGGCCGATGCCGGAGGTCTCGACCAGCACCAGATCGAACCCGGCGACGCGGCAGGCGGCGACCGCCTCGGGCAGCGCGGCGGCGATCTCCGCGCCGGAGGCGCGCGTCGCGAGCGAGCGCATGAAAACCTGGTTGCCGTCAATCGCGTTCATGCGGATGCGGTCGCCGAGCAGCGCGCCGCCGGTTTTCCGGCGCGAAGGATCGACCGCGACGATCGCGATCTTCAGGCGGTCGGCCTGGTCGAGCCGGAAGCGGCGCACCAGCTCGTCGGTGAGCGAGCTCTTGCCCGCGCCGCCGGTGCCGGTGACCCCGAGCACCGGGGCCGACTTGGACTCCGCGCACTCAAGAAGCTCCTTCTTCAGGTCTTGGTCGAAAGAGCCCGATTCGAGCGAGGTGATGACTTGCGCCAGGGCCCGGCGGTCGCCTGCCTGCAGCGCCTTCAGATCCTTCGGCGCGTATTGCGTCGGGTCGAAGTCGCAGCGCGCCAGCATGTCGTTGATCATGCCCTGCAGGCCCATCTTCTGCCCGTCCTCGGGCGTGTAGATGCGCGCCACGCCGTAGTCGTGCAGGACGCGGATCTCGTCCGGCACGATCACGCCGCCGCCGCCGCCGAACACGCGGATGTGCTCGCCCCCGCGCTGCCTCAGCAAGTCGATCATGTACTTGAAGTACTCGATGTGCCCGCCCTGGTAGGACGAGACCGCGACGCCCTGCGCGTCCTCCTCGAGCGCCGCGCTGACGACCTCCTCGACCGAGCGGTTGTGCCCGAGGTGGATCACCTCGGCGCCGGAGGCCTGCAGGATCCGGCGCATGATGTTGATCGACGCGTCGTGGCCGTCGAACAGGCTCGCCGCGGTGACGAAGCGGATCTTGTGCTTGGCCTTGTAGACCAGATTGCTCGACTCGGACAGGTCGGTCATCGAGGGGCCTCCGGGGAGCGCTAGGCTACTTGACGTTTACGTAAACGTCAACGCACGGCTGCCGCCGCCGTGCGGCGTTCCCCGTCCCGGAGTATAGCTAGGCCTCGAGCCTGTCGGCCACCAGCTCGGTGAGGCTCTGCATCGACTTGTCCCACTTGTAAAAGGCAGCACCGTCGTCGAAGCTCATGCGGCAGTTGGCGCAGCTGGTGGCGAGCAGCTCGGCGCCGGTGGCGTCGATCTCCTCCATCTTGATGCGGAACGCGCCGCGGCGCAGGTCGTCGGCGCGCTTGATCGCCACCACCCCGCCGCCGCCACCGCAGCACCAGGCCGCGTCGGCATGGTCGCCCATCTCGCGCAGTTCGACGCCGAGCGCGGCGAGCACCGCGCGCGGCGCCTGGGCCGCGCCGCCGCGGCGCGACACCTGGCAGGGATCGTGGAAAGTGAGCGACTTGGCGAGCGGCTTGAGCCGCAGCCGGCCCTTATCGGCCAGCGAGGCGACGTATTCGGAGATATGCAGCACCTCGAACGGCAGCGACGCGCCGTGCACGTTGGCGCCCTCCCATCTGAGCGCGCCGTAGGCGTGTCCGCACTCCGGCAGCACCACGGTCTTCGCCTTGCAGGCGATCGCCGCCTTGATGACACGCTCGCTCATGTCGCGTTGCCAGTCGCGGTTGCCCGACAGCATGCCGAAGTTCGTCGCCTCGTAGCCCTTGGTCGAAACGGTCCAGCTCTCGCCCGCGTGCTTGAGCACCTTCGCCATCGCGACCACCGCCTGCGGGTACTTCATGATCTCGACCGACGAGAACGTCACCAGCACGTCGGCCTGCGGCAGGTCGAGCGGGATCTTGATGTCGTGCTCGCTCTCTAGCCAGTCGATGCGCTCCTTCAGCACCTTCGGCGTCGCGCCGAGCGGGCTTATCTCGTTCTCGGCGCGCTCGGCCACCGCGCGCAGATCCTCGGGCACGAGTCCGGCGGCGAACATGCCGTGGCGCGCGCGCGAGATGAGCGCCGCGATGTCGATCCCCATCGGGCACACCAGGGTGCAGCGCCCGCACATGGTGCAGGCGTCGTAGATCAGCTCCTGCCAGGACTCGAGCTCCTCGAGCGTGACCGGCTTCTCGGCGCCGAGCAGGCGCGCGAGCGGCGCCCACGGCGCGCTGGTGCGCCGGTACGCGTGCAGGAAGGGCTCGAGCTTGTTGATCGGGGTGTACTTCGGGTCAAGCGTCGAAGTGTAGAAGTGACAGGCCTGGGCGCAGTGCCCGCAGCGAATGCAGGCGTCCATGTGCACCGCAGCCTCGCGCGTGAAGTCGCGCGTGAAGGCCTGCATCGCGGCCGCGACGCGCTCGGGCGCCGGTCGGTTGCTTTCGAGACTCATGGCATCGCTCCCCGGCGCCCGTACTTGACGCCCGTTATCCCGCGCGACCAGAACGCCAGCCCCGCGTGCATCAGCTTGCCGAACGGGAACCAGAGCAGGAACAGCTCGACCGTCAGCAGGTGCAGCGCGATATAGGTCTGGTTGAAACCGCCGGCCGCGGTGTCGAATGCGGCCATGCCCGTGGCCACCGGCAGGAAGACCACCAGCCAGCTGAAATAATCGTCGAAGCGCGACAGCAGCCGCTTTACCGGGTCGGTGAGACGCAGCATGAGCGCGATCAGCAGGGCGAACATGGTGACGCCGCCCGCGAAGTAGGTCACCGGCGCGGGAAGGGCCGGCCAGCCCACCCCGATCAGCTTGCGGATGAACTCGATATGCGGCAGATAGGCGAATACGATCACCGCCAGGCCAATGTGATACAGGTAGCCGATGAAGACCGAGAAGCCGATGCGCCCGCCGAAGCGCGGGTGCGGCCAGAAGCGCCGCAGGATGCCATGCAGCGCACTGGCCGCCGCCGCGTCCACGCGCGGCACCGAGCGATCGGGCGGCGCGGGGCGCGTCGCCAGGCTCACAATGCGCCACAGCACGCCGACGACGAATACGGTCAGCGCTACCGTCAGCGCCGGACCGCGGGCAAATTCGAGCAGGGTCATGGTGCTCTCCATAAGTCGATGCTGATATGCTCGCCGATCCAGCCGGCACCGATTTGACTGAGGTCAAGCACGAACGGTTTTCGTCCCCATGAGCACCACAATAGAGCCCCCGCGCCGGGCAGCGCTCGAATACTTCGACCACCAGTTCCGCCGGCAGGCCGAAGCGCAAGACTACGCACTCAATCCCTTCGAGCGCGCGGTCCTGCCGCACCTAACGGGCGACGTGCTCGACCTGGGCTGCGGGCTGGGCAACCTCGCGCTCGCGGCCGCCGAGCGGGCCTGCCGCGTCACCGCGCTCGATTCCAGCGCGATGGCGATCGCTGATCTCGCGCGGCGCGCCGACGCCAATCGCCTGGCCATCGAAGCGCATTGCGCGGACCTGCGCCACTACGTTCCGGCGCGCGATTACGACTGCGTGGTGTCGATCGGCCTGCTGATGTTCATGCAGCGCGTCGACGCGCAGGGCCTGCTCGCGCGCATGCGCGAAGCGGTGCGTCCGGGCGGCTTGGCCGCGGTCAACGTGCTGATCGAGGGCACGACCTACATGGAAATGTTCGACCCCGAGGCCTATTGTCTGTTCGGCCGCGACGAGCTCAGCCAGACGTTCGCCGGCTGGAACGTACTCCTTTCGCGCCACGAGGACTTTCCCGCCTCCGGCGCAAGCCTGAAGCGCTTTCATACCCTGACAGCGCGCGCGCCACAGCAGTGACGACCGCTCAAGATGTGGCGCAGCACATGCTCGGCGCGTTCCCCGAGCTGGACGAGATCGATCAGCGCCTCTCGATCGCGCTCTACCGCGAGCTCGCGCGCGGCGAGCCCGTCGCGGTGCACGCGCTTGCGGCGCGCGTGGATGCGGGCAGCGACGACGTTGCCGGCCGGCTGGGCAAGTGGCACGCGGTCCACTACGACGAGCAGCGGCGAATCGTCGGCCATTGGGGCCTCACGATCGTTCCCACCCGGCATCGGCTGCGCATTGGGGAGATCGGCCTCTACGCGTGGTGCGCCTGGGATACGCTGTTCCTTCCCGCGCTGCTGGGGACGCGCGCCGAGGTGCATTCCACCTGCCGCGCAAGCGGCGCGCCGGTACGGCTGACCGTCGGGCCCGACGCGGTAGATGTGGCATCCCCCGCGGGCCTCGTGCTCTCGTTCGTGCTGCCGGCTGCAGAAGCCGTCCGCAGCGACGTCGTGGCGAGCTTCTGCCGCCACGTGCACTTCTTCGGGTCGGCAGGATTGGCGGCCGGCTGCGGCGAGCTGCCGCCTTCGGCCTTCGTTCTGGGCCTCGACGCGGCGTTCGAAGCGGGACGCCTGCGGAACCGGCGGCGCTACCGGTCCGTCGCCGGATGGGACATATGAGCGCGAATGTTCAACTGGAAAGCACGCTCACCTGCCCGGCGTGCGGCGTGCGCATCACGCCGAACAAAGGCGACTGCTGCGTGTTCTGCAGCTACGGCAGCCTGCCCTGCCCGCCAGTGCAACTGAGTCGCCGCTAGCGTCGCCGTTCAGTGGCCACCTAGAGCGCGCCGAGCCACTGATCGACTTTTTCTCGGCTCGGCACGCCGCCGGCGTGAACTACCTTGCCGTCGATCACCACGCCAGGCGTGCTCATGACGCCGTAGCCTGCGATGTCCTTGACGTCTTCGACTTTAACCACCCGCACCTCGACACCCCTCGCCTTCGCCGTCTCTTCGATCAGCCGGATCGTGCTCTTGCATCTGCTGCAGCCCGAGCCGAGCACCCTGATGTCTTTCATGATGGTTTCTTCCTCTAGAGAATCAGATTGAACACGTAGCCCACCAGCAGGATCCCGCCCGCCACGACACCCGCGAAGACGGCGATGAGCGCTGGCTTGAGCACCTTGCGCAGGATCATCATCTCGGGAGCGGAGAGCGCGATCACGCTCATCATGAAGGCGAGCACCGTGCCGAGCGCCGCACCCTTGCCGATCAGCGCCTCGACGATCGGGATGATGCCCGCCGCGTTGGTGTACATTGGGACGCCGAGCGCGACCGCCGCCGGCACCGACCACCACGGCGCCCCCTTGCCCATGATCGAGGCCATGAAGTCCTCGGGCACGTAGCCGTGAATTGCCGCCCCCAGCGCAATCCCCGCAATCACGTAGGGCCAGACTTTGCCGACGATGTCCCTGACGTGATGCGCAGCCGCGCCGAAGCGATCCGCCCAATTCATCGTCTCACCGGCGGATTGGGCGGCTTCGCCCGCGAGAATCGCCTGCACCCAGTCTTCCAGGTGGCGCTCCATTCGCAGCTGGCCGATGACGAAGCCGGAGGCAATCGCAACGAGCAGCCCGAGGCCAAGGTAGAGCGCGGCCACCTTCCATCCGAACATGCCAAAGAGCAGGACCAGTGCCACCTCGTTGACCATGGGCGCGGAGATCAGGAACGAGAAGGTGACACCGAGCGGCACGCCCGCCGACAAGAGGCCGATGAACAGCGGCACCGCAGAGCAGGAGCAGAACGGCGTGACGATGCCGAGGCTCGCGGCTATGACGTTGCCTGCGCCCAGGCGCCGGCCGGAAAGCAGTGCGCGGGTGCGTTCGGGGGAAAAGAAAGTCTGGATCACGCCGATCGCGAACACGATGCCGCTGAGCAGGAGCAGCACTTTCGGGGTGTCGTAGAGAAAGAAATGCAGCGCTTCGCCCATGCGCGTGTCGCGCGACAGCCCCAACAGAGCGACGATACCGTCGGCGAGATCGCTAAGACGGCTATAGACGAATACCCACAGTACGGCCGCCGGCAGCAGCCCGGCGAGCCAGCGACTTGTCAGGTTCCAGTTGGGAAAGTATGCGGTGCTATGCGACATGTGGGCCCATTCGGCGCGCGACGAATTCAGCGCTCAACCCTGCATCTGCCGTCGAAGCGTGCCGGTGAGCACGGTTCCCGGCGCCACGGTGTTGAAGACGGTTCCGTACCTGCGCACGTTCTCGTGCAATAGCTCGAGCTTGCGCTCCGGCTCATCGCAGTCGACCAGAATCTCGTAGTCGATGCTTGCCATCTTGGGTGGCGCGTCCTGGCGCACGCCGGACAGGCGTACCTCGACGCCGCGATAGTCGAACTTGATGATCGGCGCGATGCGTTCGATGCCCTTGATCATGCACGCCGAGAGCGCCGCGAGCAGCAGCTCCGCGGGATTGAAGGCGTCGCTGCGACCCGCCATGCCGGTATCGAGCGTGAGGCGCGCCTCCTTGCACGAGGCTTCGCTGCCGAGCGCGTCCATGCGGCGCGTACGCACCACATAAGCAAGGGACTTCGCTTCGGAATCCGACATGTGTTCCAGTCTGGCACTGCCCGCGCGCACGGTGTTGACCCGCGTCAAACGGGGGACCGGGCGACGCCGCGGTCGTACCAGCGCGCGCTGCCATTGACGATCTTCACCACCGCCAGCATCACCGGCACCTCGACCAGCACCCCCACCACGGTGGCGAGCGCGGCGCCCGAATCGAAGCCGAACAGGCTGATCGCCGCGGCGACGGCCAGCTCGAAGAAGTTGCTCGCTCCGATCAGCGCCGACGGGCAGGCGACGCTATGCTTTTCGCCGAGTGCCCGGTTCGCGAGGTAGGCGAGCCCGGCGTTGAAGAAGACCTGGATCAGGATCGGTACCGCGAGCAGCGCGATGATCAGCGGCTGGGCGATGATGGCGTCGCCCTGGAAGGCGAACAGCAGCACCAGCGTCGCCAACAAAGCGAGCGTTGACCACGGCTGCAGGCGCTCCAACAGTCGCTTCAGCGCTCCCTCGCCGCCGCGCGCGAGCGTTCGGAGGCGGATGAGCTGGGCCGCGATCACCGGCACCACGATGTAGAGCACCACGGAAGTGAACAACGTGGCCCACGGCACGCTGATCGCCGAGATGCCGAGCAGCAGGGCCACGATCGGCGCGAAGGCGAACACCATGATGGTGTCGTTGAGCGCCACCTGCGACAGGGTAAAGAGCGGATCGCCGCCGGAGAGCCGGCTCCAGACGAACACCATCGCGGTGCACGGCGCCGCCGCGAGCAGGATCAGGCCCGCGATGTAGCTGTCGATCTGCCCCGCGGGCAGCCAGGGCGCGAACAGGTGGCGGATGAAGATCCAGCCGAGCAGTGCCATCGAAAACGGCTTGACCAGCCAGTTGACCGCAAGGGTGACGCCGATGCCGCGGACGTGCTCCCTGATCCGGTGCAGGGCGCCGAAGTCGACCCGCACCAGCATCGGGATGATCATCACCCAGATCAGGGCCCCGACCGGGATATTGACCTGGGCAAACTCCATGCGCCCGAGCGCTTGCACCGGTCCGGGAAGTTGCTGGCCGAGAATCACGCCGGCAACGATGCAAAGCGCGACCCACAGCGTGAGCCAGCGCTCGAAAAAGCTCATCGCTACTCTGTCTTCGCTTCGGTGCCGATGCGCCCGATTTCCGCCAGCTTCTTCTTCAGCGCCATCCGTTCGAGCTTGCCGAGCGACAGACTGAGGAACAGGTTGATGCGGGTGGAGAGCTCGGAGAAGGCGCGCCTGAAGGCCCTGCGCTTTTGCTCGTCCGTGCCCTCGACCTTCGCCGGATCATCCACGCCCCAGTGCGCCGTCATCGGCTGTCCCGGCCACATCGGGCACGCCTCGCCCGCCGCCTGGTCGCACACCGTGAACACGAAATCCATCACCGGCGCGCCGGGGCGCGCGAACTCGTCCCAGCTCTTGGAGCGCAGGTTCGCGGTGTCGAGCCGGTTCTTCGCCAGCAGCTCGAGCGCGAACGGGTTGACCCTGCCCTGCGGCTGGCTGCCCGCGCTGAAAGCGGCGAAGCGCCCCTTGGCCGCGGCGTTGAGGTAGGCCTCGGCGAGGATCGAGCGCGCCGAGTTGCCGGTGCACAGGAAAAGGACGTTGTATGGCCTCACGCCGGCTCCTTCGGCGCCGGGGAACAGCAGGCGCTCGCCGTTTCCTGCTGCGCCCGCGGCGCGGTATCGGCGCCGAACACGGGGATCGAGTCCAGGGTATGGAACGACTCCCACGCGATGCCCTGCGGATCGAGGGTCCAGACCTTGTCGCTCCTGGCGTAGCAGCACGACGCGTTCTTCTGCGGCAGCACCGACACATCCGCCTGCGCGAGCCGCGCCCCGAGCTCTTCGAGCTCGGCTTCGCTTTCGGCCTGGATGCCGAGGTGGTCGAGACCCGCGGTCTTGCCGCGCGTCGAGATGGCGAAATTGACGCGCGGATCATCCAGCTGCCATTTGGCGTAGTCGGCCTGGCGCACGGTCGGTTCGGCGGCGAACAGCGCGCAGTAGAAGCGGATGCTGCGATCGAGGTCGGCGACCCCGAGATGCACGTGGAGGCGTTTCATGAGACCTTCCTTTCAAGGACTTTGACCGGTTGGGCGGCCGGCGCGCAGGACTCCCCGCCGCAGCAGTTCTCGGTCAGGAAGCCGAGCAGCGCATTCATGCGGTCGTAGTCGGCCGAGTAAATGACGAAGCGCCCCTGCGCGCGCGAGGCGAGCAGTCCGGCGCGGCTGAGTTGCGCGAGATGGAACGAGGCCGTGGCGGCGGGCAGCCCGAGCCGAGCGCTGATCTCGCCCGCGGGCAGTCCCGCGGGCCCGGCTTCGACCAGCATGCGGAACACCGCCAGCCGCGTTTCCTGCGCCAGCGCACCGAGCGCGTCGACCACCTGTTTCGTTTCCATATTTCCAATAATATGGAAACGTTGGCCCACTGTCAAGCCCGTGCCGCACCGCTCAGCGGTGCCGCGTCAACCGATCTTGCCCAATGCGGGAAAGGTCTCGAGCAGCCAATAACTGAAGGTCGTGATCTCGCCGCTCATGATCGCCACGCCCATGAGCACCATCACCACTGCGGCGACCGTCTGCAGCGAGCGCCCCGCCCCCCGCAAGCGCTTCCAGCGCCCGGTCATCTCGTGCAGGAACAGGGCGCAGAGCAGGAACGGCACGCCCAGCCCGAGCGAGTAGGCGCCGAGCAGCCTGATTCCCGCGGCACTCGATTCCGCCACCGCCGCCACGGTCAGGATCGCCCCCAGGATCGGGCCGATGCACGGGCTCCAGCCGAACGCGAACGCGAGCCCCAGCGCGAAGGCCGAAAGCGGCTTTCCCGCGACCCCTTCGATGTGGAAGTGAAACCCGCGCTGCAGAAACGGAATCCGTCCCGTGCCGATCAGCATCAACAGTCCGAACAGCGTGACCAGGGCGCCGCCGGCGATGCCGGCCTCGTAGCGGTATTGCAGCAGGATCCTGCCCAGCACCGAGGCGCTCGCGCCGAGCGCGATGAAAACGGCGGAAAAGCCGAGGATGAAACAGCCGCTCAGCAGCGCCGCCGAGGCGCGCGAGCGCGCATCGGTCGGCGCATCGCTCACGCTCTTATGCAGGGACTGGCCGGCGACATATGACAAGTAGGCCGGCACCAGCGGCAGCACGCACGGCGACAGGAACGAAATTAGCCCGGCCGCGAACGCCGTCACCAATCCGAGACTCGCCAGGTCGCTCACTTCCGCGCCGGTACGGACGTACGGATCGCCGAGCTAATAGGCGGCGGAGAGCTCGCTTTCGACCAGGCTCTGCAACTGCTCCCAGCCCCAGCTGGGCAGCGGCTTGCCGTTGACGAAGAACTCGGGCGTCGCCGTCACGTTCAGTTTTTGCGCGTCACCAAGGTCTTGCCGCACGATCTGGTCCATGAGCGGAGAATTCATGTCCTGCCTCAGGCGTTCCATATCGAGACCCACGCCGCCGATGTAATTCCAGACCAGGTCGGGCTGCGGACGATGGTGCGGCGCCCAGTCGGACTGGGCCGCGAAGACGGCTTCCAGGGTCTGCCAGAACTTCCCCTGCATGTGTGCTGCGGCAAGAATCTTCACCACAGAATCCGAGCCGTTGTGAAACGGCGCATAGCGCTCGTACAGTCGGATCTTGCCAGGGTGATCGTCCATCAGTTTCTTCACCTTGGGATAGAACGCCTTGCAGGTATCGCAGGCGGGGTCGAAGAATTCGACGATCTCGACCTTTGCACTCGAACTGCCGGTCGATGGCGAGTAGTCGCGGACAAAGGTCGCCCGGTCATGCCGGTAAGCTTCGGCAGCCGCCTTCGAACTTTGGCTCTGGTAAAAGATCGCGCCGGCGACGAAAGCAACAATCAGGAATATGGCGGAAAAGATGACTAGATGTTTACGCTTCATTTTGAGGTCTCTATTTACCGTTGCCACTGCAGGCAATTGATTTGCCTCAAGCCGCCACCGGGCTCGCCGGATAGCCGGCTTCCTCGAGCGCCTTGGTGAACGCGCCGACGCCGCTCGCGCTGTCTACTTGAACCCGCTTGCTCGGCAGGTCCACGTTCACGGTGGCGTTCGGGTCGACAGACATAACGGCCTTTGTCACGACGCTTACGCAATGGTTGCAGGTCATGTCCTTGACGGTCAGTTCGATCATGGCGAATCTCCTACGACGGGTTGGAAACAGCATCGACGCTAGACCTTCCATCCATGGGAAGGTCAAGCCTCGGTTCAGCGCGCCAATTGAAGAATAAGCTCGGCCAGCTTGCCGGCCTGTGCCGGCCTCGCGAGCCCGCCTGGCATCGGCGGATAGCCGGGCCACCGGCCGTACACTCCTTCGCTGATGGCTCGGGTGAGCTCGGTTTCGGCATTTTCCTGCCCGGCGAATCGATGCGCGATATCGAAATAGGCGGGGCCGGCGCCTCTGCCCGAGAAGGTATGGCAACTCATGCATGGCAGCCCATTCGATTGGACGTAGGAAAAGAGTTCCCGCTCCGCAGTGGACGCGTTGCCCTGGCCGGGCGCTTCGTTGCGCGGACCGTAGCCGCCCATCATCCCTCCGCTCCTCATTCCGCCACCGCCCATCATTCCGCCGCCCATTGATCCCGGACCATAGCCGCCCGAGCCTCCCGGACCCATGCCCTGGGACCGCGCCGGCATCGACGTCGCGAGTCCAAGCCCAATGCCAAGCACGAGCGCCAGTCGCGCGATGAAACGTGATCGACGAACAATCACGACGAGCCGACGAGGATGAGATGGCACATGAGCGGCCTCAGCCGTCCTTCCCGCAGTACGCGCGCTCGTGTGCCATGGCTTCTCCTTAGCGGCCACGCCAGCCGCGCTGGAGTTGCTCGCGCTGCTCCTTGGTGAGCAAGGCATCGATCTTCTTCTGCGCGTCTTGCCAGCCCTGGGATATCGCTTCGTGCATCTTGTTCATGATCTCCCACTGCGAGCGTGCGGCGTCCTCCTGGATCTTCCGGATTTTCGTACGCTGCGCATCGCTGAGGTTGAGCGGGTTGTAGCCATAGCCGCCGTACCCGCCCATCATCCCGGGACCCATGCCATAGCCGCCGTAGCCGCCCATCATCCCGGGACCCATGCCATAGCCCGGACCGTAGCCGCCCATCATCCCCGGACCCATGCCGTAGCCCGGACCGTAGCCGCCCATCATCCCCGGCCCCATGCCATAGCCCGGACCGTAGCCGCCCGTGGCACCCTGCGCCCCGCCGTAGCCCGGCCCATAGCCGCGCCCGTAGCCGGGGCCCCCCATCATTCCGGGGCCAGCGCCGTAGCCGGGGCCGTATCCGCCCATCATCGGCGGATAGTCCGCCTGGGAATCCGCGAAGCTCGGCGTCGCAGCGGCCGCCAGGCCGATGCTCGCGATCAGGGCAACCAGGGTTCTGCGTGCAGTCGTGCTTTTGATCTTCATGGTGAATCTCCTTTCAAGTGTCACTACCCATTGAGGTCGCGCCTCTTGGCGTCGAACTCGTCTTTGTTGATTTCACCGCGCGCGTAGCGCTCGGCCAGGATCTCCAGCGCGCGCTGATGAGGAGAGAGCTTCTGGTCCGATCCCCGCCCGAACAGCCATTTCCCTAGCACCACGATGCCGAGGATCAGAAGGATCCACCACAGCACCATGTGCGTTACGCCGAGGAGTCCCCAACCGTAGCCCCACCCCTCGTTTCCCATGTAGCCCCACATTTGCAGCTCCTTCTCGGATAGCGCTCGATGCGCGGCCGAACGCGAAACATTCAATCGGACGAATTTAGCCGCGCGGCGCGCGACGGCTCCAGCGGCTCAATCGAGCCGGCGCAGCGAGCGGGCGTGGTACGAGAGTGGAGGGGCGGGATCGCGTCGCGCGACAAGTCTCGACGGCTGAGCGAGCGGGATAGGGAACTGGAGAATCGCGCCGGAAGGCGCGGCGAGTCCGCTCGCGAAGGCGCCCGGCAGTGGCGGAACCGCAGGCACCACAAGCGCGTCGGCATCGACGCTGGAGCAGCAAATATCGTCGTGCGCGTGCCCGCCCGACGCGGCGCCGGACACATGAACGTACCCTTGCGGCGTTGTCCCGGCCGCATGACCGTCGCCGGTCGACGCGAACGCATCGCACACCGGGCGCAGCAGAACGAAAAGCAGGGCGAGCAGCATACTCGCCGAGCGCAGCAGGCTGCGTCGGCGGTCGGGGCGACCTCGAACTCTGGTCAGCGTATATTCCATATCCGGTAAGCCACCCGTCTCACGTGGCGGCTATTGGCTGAATGATCGGCTTTCGCGTGCGCGGGCGCTTGATCCAGGTCAAAGTCAGCATGCCTGACGCGTTAGAAGCGCTCTACCACGCCTTTCAGCTTGCTACGCACCTGCTCGGCAATGGCGGCGAGCTTCGGATTTTCGATCGCTTGCATCGACGCCGCCGGATCGACCGCCGAAACCTCTACCTTGCCGTCGGATGTTTCCTGGACGACGACATTGCAGGGAAGCATCGTTCCGATTTTGTCTTCGGCCTGGAGCGCCTGGTAGGCGAATTGCGGGTTGCAGGTTCCGAGGATGCGGTATTTTCGGAAATCGACGTTCAGCTTCTTCTTCAAGGTCGCACCGACGTCGATCTCGGTCAGCACGCCGAAGCCCTCCTGCTTCAGGTCCTCGGTCAGCTTCAGCAAGGTCGCGTCGAACGAAAGCTTGGACAGCTTCGTGAAGTGGTAGGTCATGCGCGCTCTCCGGCTACCGGGTCGTTACTGTGAATTTCTAGCTGCATCGGTGAATTTCTAGCGGAATCATGAGAATTCGAAGTACACGCCACGCAAGTTAGTTTACGCCGACATGCCACAGGCATCTGTGCGGCAGCGAACGCCGTAAACGGTCGGAATTTGATGCGCACAGGCGCCGTCCCCCGTCAGCCGCCAAAAGCAACCGCGATCGACAGCCCCAGCCCAAATACCAGCGCCGAGAGGACGGCCATCCCGGCGAGGGCGCTATTCGATACCGGACGCATCTCACCCGCCATCGGCGTCTTGCGCTTCGTTGCCCCACCGCTCGCGGGCTCGTGCGGTGTCCTTACGGTCATCATGCCGTGCTTCAAGTGCCGCGATACCAGCCACCAATTCATCGGATACGCGGCGATGAAGCCGACGAGAAGGGCCATGGACATGACGAACCAGAATTCCGGCGCGGAAGGATCGTGGCTCACCGGAACAGCCTTCAGGGCCAGGATCATCACAGGCACCATGCCGTCTACACGCAGTTCGATCACGAAGTGCTCTTCGAAGTTAAGGCATAAACTGCAGAACACTTTGCACCTTCCCATGATGGGAAAGTCAAGCTCCGCCTTGAGAGCGAACGGCGGGCTTGACCTTCCTACCATGGGAACCTTCAGACTACTGTCTGGGTCTCAAGTAACAAGGAGCATGACGATGTCTGCCTCGATCGCCGCTGCGGCGGCCAACGCCGCCCCGAAAGCGGGAAGCTACGATTTGCGCCTGCCGATCGCGGGCATGACCTGTGCCTCGTGCGTGGCGCGGGTCGAGAAGGCGTTGGCGGCGGTTCCCGGGGTCCAGTCCGCGTCGGTCAATCTCGCCACCGAGGCTGCTACCGTCAAGCGCGCGCCGTCGGTCACGATCGACGCGCTGGCGAAAGCGGTGGAGCGCGCCGGCTACGAAATCGCGCACGAGGAGCTCGACCTCGCGATCCGCGGCATGACCTGCGCGAGCTGCGTGGGGCGAGTCGAAAAGGCGCTCGCCAAGGTGCCCGGGGTGCTGTCGGCGTCCGTGAACCTGGCGACCGAGCGCGCGCACGTGGTCGCCGTCGCAGGGACCGGAATCGATTCCCTTCGCGCGGCGGTCGACGCGGCAGGCTACGAAGCAGGCTCTGCGGATCTTGAGACAAGCGGCGCGGCCCCAGCCGCGCGCGGCCTGCCCGATTGGTGGCCGGTGGCCGTTTCCGCGCTGCTGACCCTGCCGCTGATCCTGCCGATGGCGGGGCTGCCCTTCGGCGCGCACTGGGCGCTGCCCGGCTGGCTGCAGCTCGCGCTGGCGACGCCGGTGCAGTTCTGGCTCGGCGCGCGCTTCTACCGCGCAGGATGGAAGGCGGTCAAAGCCTTCACCGGCAACATGGACTTGCTGGTGGCGCTCGGCACCAGCGCCGCCTTCGGCCTGTCGCTGTACGGGCTGCTCGCCGGCAGCGCCGGGGCGCACGACCTGTACTTCGAGACTTCGGCCGCGTTGATCACGTTCATCCTGCTCGGCAAGTGGCTCGAAGCGCGCGCCAAGCGCCAGACCACCGAAGCGATCCGCGCCCTCAACGCGCTGCGGCCCGACCGGGCGCTGGTGCGCCGCGACGGCAAGGACGTCGAGGTGCCGCTTGCCTCGGTCGCGGTCGGCGATCTGGTCGTGGTGCGCCCGGGCGAGCGCGTTCCGGTCGACGGCGAGATCCGCGAGGGCCGCAGCCACGTCGATGAATCGCTGATTACCGGCGAGAGCCTGCCGGTGTCCAAGGGCGCGGGCGACCGGGTGACCGGCGGCGCGATCAACGCCGACGGCCTGCTGCTGGTGGAGACGCGCGCCATCGGCGCGGAATCGACGCTCGCGCGCATCATCCGCCTGGTCGAGAACGCGCAGGCGGGCAAGGCGCCGATCCAGCGCATCGTCGACAAGGTGAGCGCGGTCTTCGTGCCCGTGGTGCTGGCGCTCGCGCTCGTGACACTGCTCGCCTGGGGCTTCGCGACCGGAAACTGGACTTCGGCCACCCTCTACGCGGTGGCAGTGCTGGTGATCGCCTGCCCCTGCGCGCTCGGGCTCGCCACCCCCACTGCGATCATGGCGGGCACCGGCGTGGCGGCGCGCCACGGCGTGCTGATCAAGGACGCCGAAGCGCTCGAGATCGCGCACGCCATCACCACCGTGGCGTTCGACAAGACCGGCACCCTGACCGAGGGCCGCCCGCAGCTTCTCGCCGTAGAGCCGCTGCACGGCGACCGGGGCGAGCTGTTGCGGCTCGCCGCGTCGTTGCAGCAAGGAAGCCAGCACCCGCTCGCGCGCGCGGTGATCGAAAAAGCGGCCTCCGAAAGCGTTTCCCCGCCCGCGGCGAGTGAATCGAAGGCGCTGCCGGGTCGCGGGGTGCAGGCTATCGTCGAGGGGCGCACGCTGTACCTAGGCAGCTCGCGGCTGATGCAGGAGCTCGGCGTCGACACCGCGGCGCTGGCCGGGCGCGAGCAGGCGCTCATGCGCGAGGGCCGCTCGATCTCCTGGCTCGCCGCGGAGGCGGACGGCGCGCGCAGCCTGGTCGGCCTGCTCGCGTTCGGCGACGCGCTCAAAGCCGGCGCGCGCGAGGCGATCGCGCAGCTTCAGGCGCAGGGCGTCAGGACCGTCATGCTCAGCGGCGACAACCGCGGCAGCGCCGAGGCCGCGGCGCGGGCCCTGGGCATCGACGAGGTCAGGGCGGAAGTGCTGCCCGCCGACAAGGCGCAGGCCGTATCCGATCTGCGCGGCAAGGGCAAGGTGGTCGCGATGGTGGGCGACGGCATCAACGACGCGCCGGCGCTTGCCGCCGCCGACGTCGGCATCGCCATGGCCACCGGCACCGACGTCGCGATGCACACCGCGGGCATCACCCTGATGCGCGGCGACCCGCGGCTGGTGGCCGACGCGATCAGCATCTCGCGCCGCACCTACAGCAAGATCCGGCAGAACCTGTTCTGGGCGTTCTTCTATAACGCGGTCGGCATTCCGCTCGCCGCGTTCGGGTTCCTGAATCCGATTATTGCCGGGGCGGCGATGGCCTTCAGCAGCGTGAGCGTGGTCACGAATGCCCTGACGCTGCGCCGCTGGCGGCCGATTGGAGGTTAATCATGGACACGACGCAGATGAACATCGGGGACGCAGCCAGGCATTCCGGCGTCTCGGCCAAGATGATCCGCCACTACGAGGGGATAGGCCTGATCCCCAAAGCGGCGCGCACCTATTCCGGCTACCGCAAATATTCCGGAAACGACATCCACACCCTGCGCTTCATCCGCCAGGCACGGAACCTCGGATTCTCGATCAAGCAGATTGAGCAGCTGCTCGGCCTTTGGCGCAATCAGCGCCGCCCAAGCAGCAAGGTGAAGGCGCTCGCGCTGGCGCACGTCGCCGAGCTCGACGTGCGCATCGTCGAGCTCGAAGCCATGAAGCGCACCCTCCAGGCTCTCGCCGTGCACTGCCATGGAGACGATCGGCCGGAGTGTCCGATCCTGGACGGGCTTGCCGCGCCAGCCGCTGTTTCTGCCGCAAACAGCGAGCGCAAATCCGCGGCGTCGTGCGGGCATTAGAGGAGCACGATAGATGCACACCCACGACCTGAGCCCCTGGACCCATAGCCACGTGTTCGACTCCGGCAGCCGCGCCGCGGAGCGCGGCACCAGGACGGTGATGTGGATCACCGCAGCAATGATGGTGGTGGAGATATGGGCCGGATGGTGGTTCAACTCCATGGCGCTGCTGGCCGACGGCTGGCACATGAGCTCGCATGCGGTCGCGATCGGCCTGAGCGCGTACACCTATGTCGCGGCGCGCCGCCATGCGCAGGATTCGCGCTTCGCGTTCGGGTCCTGGAAGATCGAGATTCTGGGCGGCTACACCAGCGCGGTGTTCCTGCTCGGCGTCGCCGCGATGATGGCCTTCGCCTCGGTCGAGCGGATCATCGCCCCGCAGACGATTCACTTCCCGCAAGCGATCGGCGTCGCCGCCGTCGGCCTGATCGTCAACATCGCCTGCGCACTCATTCTCGGACGGGCCGGGAATCATCCTGATCACGCCCATGACGATCACGCGACCCATCATCAGCACCATGACCTGAACCTGCGATCGGCCTACGTGCACGTAATCGCCGACGCGGCCACGTCCGTGCTCGCCATCGTCGCCCTCGCCGGCGGGATGCTATACGGATGGAACTGGCTGGATCCGGTCATGGGAATCGTCGGTGCAATCCTTGTTGCGCGCTGGGCCTGGGGGTTGCTGCGCGACACCAGCCGTATCCTGCTCGACCGGGAAATGGACAACCCGGTAACCACGGAGATCCAGGAGGCGATCGCGGATCTAGATCACACCAAATCCACCCGCATTGCAGATCTTCATCTCTGGCGCGTCGGAAAGTCGCGATTCGCCTGCATCCTGAGCCTGGTCACCCATGACCCGGAGCTGACTCCAGAGCGCGTCAAGGCGAAGCTGCGCGAGCATGAGGAGCTCGCTCACGTGACCGTGGAGATTAATCAGTGCGCCTAGACGCCGCCGTGGGCGACGCGCGCCATAGAGGAAATGACGCCGAGGTGATCGTCCACCTGCTTGATGCCCGGAGTCCCTTCCGCGGCCGCGAGCGCCGCCTGGTGCTGAGCCTTGCTTTCGACGCCGCCCCAGAGCTGCACGGCGCCCTCGGAAACGATCACGTTCACCTGGTGCATCGGCAGGCCGGCCTCGGCGAAGGCCCCGAGCAGGGAATCGCGGATGTCGCGGTCCTCGCGTTTGACTGGAGCCGCCGGCTGCCACGCGGCGAGCCCCTGCAGCAGGTTGGCGCGGCTGACGATGCCGACCAGCTTGCCGTCGCGGATCACCGGCACGCGCTTGATGCGATGCCGTTCCAGCAGCGAGGCGATCTTGCCGAGCGGCATGTCGGCCGGGACCGTGACGACCTTCTCCGTCATGACGTCCTCGGCCCGCCGGCCGTGCACGCGCAGGTACTCCCGCGCCTGATCGTCGGATCCCGAGAACAGCCTGAGCCACCACGATCTGCGGTGCTGTGTCCCCGCCTCCGGCCGGTTCAGCAGGTCGCCTTCGCTCACGATTCCGCGCAGGCCGCCCGCGGAGTCGACCACCGGGACCGCGCTGATGCGGCGCTCGAGAAACAGCGCCGCGATTTCGCGCACCTCGGTGCCCGGAAGAACGGTAACCACCGCGGTGGTCATGACATCCCTGGCCAGCATGCAGCGAGCCTACTTCGTCCCGCGCGCGAGCGCTTGACGCGGGTCAAGATCCGCGCGCGCCGCGCCTGCGTCCGACCAGCTTGAGCATCGTGTCGAGCGTGATCGAACGGAAGGTCGCCTTGGCGATCTCGTCGATCTCCTCGAGCACCACGCCGAGCGCCGCCTCGACCTCGTGCGGCGCCGCGATCCCGCTCTCGGCGCCGCGGGCGCGCCGCGCCGGGCGCGGCGCCTCGCGCCGCGGCGCGCTGATGTCCTCGAACAGGTCGATCACGTCCATCAGCGTAAGTCGCTTCGCGTTGCCGGCGAACCGGTAACCGCCGCCGACCCCCCGTACCGCCTCGACCAGCCGCGCGCGGCCGAGCGTACGCAATACCTTCGCCAGGTGATGGGGCGAGACGCGGTACTTCTGCGCGACCTCGGCGGCCGAAAGGTGGCGCCCGGGGTTGGCGGCGAACTCGAGCACGCTGTAAAGCGCGAGCAGGGTGTTCTTCTGCAGCTTCACCGCATCCGCCTCAGAGGTCCTTCTCGAGCGCGATGAAAGGCGCGGCCATCATGCCCTGGCTGCGGAAGAACGACAGGATCAGCTGGTTGTCGCGCGCCAGCATGGTGCGCAGCTTGGACACGCGCGCGCGCCTGAAGCTGTCGCAGATCGCCTCCAGCAGCCGCGTTCCGGCTCCCGCGAGGCGGGCGTCGGGCCGCACGCTGATGGCGAACACCCAGCCGCAGGGCGGCGAGCCGAACTCCCAGTCGCGTACCTCGCCGATGACGTAGCCCTCGATCCTGCCCCCCGCCTCGGCGACCAGGAAGTAGCGTTGGCGGCGCCCGCCGCCGTAGCGGCTCAGGATCTCGGCCCAGTACGGCGCCTTGCGCAGCCCGGTGACCACAGTGTCGATCTCGATCACCTGCTCGAGATCGCGCGGGAGAACGCCGCGCACGCTCAGCTTGGCCGGGCCGCCGGCCGGCGCACTGCTGCTTTTCTTGCGGTAGATCAAATTGCTCCCTATGCAGCTGCGCTAGCGTTCAAATACGCTTTGGAGTACCGAAATACCTTACCGCGCAGCCGCGCCGCGTGCAACGGCCCGTGCGCGCATTCCAACGTTCGAGGAGGGGCGTCATGAATCCCAGGAACTGCTTTACCGCGTTCACCCGGTTTGCGGCCATCGCCACGATCGCCTTTGCGGCGCATGCGGCGCCACCGATCAAGATCGGCTCTTTCCTTTCGGTCACCGGCCCGGCCGCCTTCCTCGGCGATCCGGAGCAGAAGACCCTCGAGCTGTACGTCGACAAGATCAACGCCGCCGGCGGCGTGCTCGGAAGAAAGCTGACCCTGGTCTCTTACGACTCCGCCGGCAACGCCGACAAGGCGCGCACTTTCGTCAAGCGACTGATCGAAGAGGACAAGGTGGACGCCATCGTCGGCGGCTCGACCACGGGCGAGACCATGGCCGTGATTCCGCTGGTCGAGCAGGCCGAAATGCCCTTCATCTCGCTTGCCGGCGCGGTGGTGATCGTCGAGCCGGTCAAGAAGTGGGTGTTCAAGACTCCGCATACCGACCGCATGGCCTGCGAGAAGATCTTCGTCGACATGAAGGCGCGCAACATCTCCAAGATCGGCCTGATCTCCGGTTCCGGCGGCTTCGACAAGTCGATGCGCGCGCAGTGCATGGAGGTGTCCGGGAAGTACGGCATCGAGATCGTGGCCGACGAGACCTACGGCGCCAAGGACACCGACATGACGGCGCAGCTCACCAAGATGCGCCAGAATGCGCAGATCCAGGCGGTGCTGAACGCCGGCTTCGGCGCGGGGCCGGCGATCGTGACCAAGAACTTCCGCCAGATCGGCATGACCGTGCCGCTGTACCAGTCGCACGGAGTCGCCTCCAAGACGTACATCGAGCTTTCCGGCGGTGCCGCAAACGGCGTACGCCTGCCGGCCGCTGCCCTGCTGGTAGCCGATGCGCTGAGCGCGAGCGACCCGCAGAAGAAGGTGGTCGAGGCCTACAAGCACGCTTTCGAGTCGCGCTACCACCAGGACGTGTCGACCTTCGGCGGCCACGCCTACGACGGGCTCTACCTGGTGGTCGACGCGATGAAGAAGGCGCGCAGCACCGACAAGGCCAAGGTGCGCGACGCGATCGAGTCGACCCGCGGCTGGATGGGCGTCGACGGCGAGTACAACATGTCGCCCACGGACCATATGGGTCTCGACCTGTCGGCGTTCCGCATGCTCGAGATCAGGAACGGCGACTGGACCCTGGCGCACTGAGCCACGCGCCCCGGCGATGAGCGCGCAGCTGCTGCAGTATCTGCTCAGCGGGCTGACCGTCGGGGCGATCTACGCGCTGGTGGCGCTCGGGTTTTCGATCATCTACAACGCGAGCCAGGTCATCAATTTCGCCCAGGGCGAGTTCGTGATGATCGGCGGCATGGCCACCGTGTCGCTGATCGCGACCGGGCTGCCGCTACCGATCGCCGCGGCGCTCGCTACCGCCGCGACGACCCTGGTCGGACTCGCACTGGAGAAGTTCGCGGTCGAGCGCGTGCGCGGCGAGTCGGTGGTAACGCTGATCATCATCACCATCGGCGCTTCGATCCTGCTGCGCGGCCTGGCAGGCCTGGTGTGGGACAAGAACCTGCACGCCCTGCCGGCGTTCAGCGGCGAGCGGCCGATCGCGATCGGCGGCGCCACCATCGTGCCGCAGAGCCTTTGGGTGATCGGGGTGACGCTCGCCGTGGTTGCGGCGCTGTGGTGGTTCTTCAACCGCACCCTGCACGGCAAGGCGATGCTCGCCACCTCGCACAACAGGCTCGCCGCGCAACTGGTCGGCATCAGCGTGCGGCGCGTGCTGCTGGTTTCCTTCGGCCTGTCCGCCGCGCTCGGCGCGCTGGCCGGCATCCTGATCGCGCCGATCACCTTCACTGCCTGGGACGTCGGCGTCATGCTCGGCCTGAAGGGGTTCGCCGCCGCGATTCTCGGCGGCCTGGGCAGCGGCCCGGGGGCGGTGCTGGGCGGGCTCGCGCTCGGCCTGCTCGAGTCGCTCTCGGCGGGCTACGTGTCTTCGGCCTACAAGGACGTGATCGCGTTCGGCATCATGCTCGCGGTGCTGGTGCTGATGCCGAGCGGACTGCTCGGCCGCCGCTCGGCCGAACGCGTTTAGAGCGTCGGCACCGATGCCGGCCGCACTTCGCACGGCGCGCAGCGGGGGAATGCTCGCCCTCGGCGCGGTGATCGTTCTGCTGCCGCTCGCGCTCGCGAACAATTATTTCTACGACGTCGCCGTCCTGGTCGGGCTGAACGCGATAGTCTGCATCGGCCTGAACCTGCTGATCGGCTACGCCGGCCAGGTCAGCCTCGGCCACGCCGGCTTCTTCGGCCTCGGCGCCTATGGCTGCGCGATCCTAACCGCGCGCTACGGCTGGCCGCCGCTCGCGGCGCTGGCGGCCTCGACCGCCGGCGTGGCGCTGCTCGCCTGGCTGGTCGGACGGCCGATCCTGCGCCTGCGCGGGCATTACCTGGCGATGGCGACCCTCGGCCTGGGCGTAATCATTTCGATCGTCATCTCCAACGAAGACAGCCTCACTGGGGGGCCCGACGGGATGAGCGTGCCGCCGCTCGCGCTTTTCGGCCACGCGCTCTCGAGCGAGAAGGCCTGGTACTGGGTGGTCGGCGCGCTGCTGCTGCTCGCGGTCTGGCTCGCGCTCAATCTGGTCGAGTCGCCCGCCGGCCGCGCGTTGCGCGCGCTGCACGGCTCCGAGACCGCGGCCGAGGTGGTCGGCATCGACAGCGTACGCCAGAAGGTGATGGTATTCGTCCTCTCGGCGGTGTTCGCGGCCTTCGCCGGCGGGCTGACCGCGTATTACTCCGGCTTCATCACCCCGGGCAGGGCGACCTTCCTGCACTCGATCGAGCTGGTCACGATGGTGGTATTCGGCGGCTTGGCGTCGACCTTCGGCGCGGTGGTGGGCGCGGCCGTGCTCACCACGCTGCCGCAGCTGCTCGCGGTGCTGAAGGACTACGAGATGGTGGTGTTCGGCGCGGTGATGATGCTCACCATGATTTTCATGCCGAAGGGCTTCGTTCCGACCCTCGCGGCGCGCTTTGCGGCCCGGGAGCGGCAATGAACCTGCTGCGCGTCGAAGGCCTGTCGAAGGAGTTTGGCGGCGTGCACGCGGTGCAGGCGCTCCAGTTCGAGATCCCCGCGCAGGGCGTGTATTCGATCATCGGCCCAAACGGCGCCGGCAAGACTACGCTGCTCAACCTGCTCACCGGCGTGTACCGTCCCAGCGCCGGCCGCATCTGGTTCGGTGATCGGGAGCTGACCGGGCGCGCGCCACATCTCTACGCGGCGGCCGGGATCGGCCGCACGTTCCAGAACCTGCAGATCTTCTTCAACATGAGCGCGCTCGAGAACGTCATGGTCGGGCGCTACCTGCACGAGCGCTGCGGCCTGGTCGCCGCGCTGCTGCGTTCTCCGAGCCAGGTGCGTGCGGAGCGCGCCTGCCGCGCGGAAGCGCTCGAGCTGCTCGAATTCGTCGGCCTCGCGGGCTACGCGCGCGCGGCCTCCGACAGCATGCCCTACGGCGCGCTCAAGCGGCTTGAGATCGCGCGCGCGCTCGCCGCGCGCCCGCGCCTGCTGCTGCTCGACGAGCCGGCGGCGGGCCTCAACCCGACCGAGACGCGGGAGATCGTGCGCCTGATCCAGTGCTTGGCCCCGCGCGGGATCACGACCGTGCTGGTCGAGCACAACATGAAGCTGGTGATGGGCGTTTCCGACCAAGTTCTGGTGCTCGACTATGGCCGCAAGCTCGCCGAGGGAAACGCGGAGTCCGTACGCCGCGACCCGAAAGTGATCGAAGCCTATCTCGGGGGCGAGGCCCAGGCGCATGCTTGAAGTCAATGCCCTCGAAAGCCGCTACGGGCGCATCCCCGCGCTCAAGGGGATCGACGTCGCGGTGCGCGCAGGCGAGCTGGTCGCTCTGGTGGGCGCCAACGGCGCCGGCAAGACGACGCTGCTGCGCGCGCTGTCCGGCGTGCAGCCGGTGAATGGCGGCCGCGTGCGCTACCAGGGCGCCGATATCACGAGCGCGCCGCCGGAGCGCCGCGTGCGGCTCGGCATCGTGCAGGTGCCGGAGGGCCGGCAGATGTTCGGCCCGCTCTCGGTCGAGGACAACCTGCGGCTCGGCGGCTATACACGGCCCGCGCCGGAGTCCGCCTCGACGCTGGAGCGCGTGTACGCGATGTTCCCGGTGCTGCGTCAGCGCAGACTGGCCCCCGCTGGGAGCCTCTCGGGCGGCCAGCAGCAGATGCTCGCGATCGGCCGCGCCCTGATGGCGCGGCCCCGGCTGCTGTTGCTCGACGAGCCCAGCATGGGACTCGCACCGCGCCTGGTCGAGGAAATCTTCGCTTGCGTGCGCGGCTTGCGCGCCGCTGACACGGCGATCTTTCTGGTCGACCAGAACGCGCGCGCGGCGCTCGGCATCGCGGACCGCGGCTACGTGCTCGAAACCGGGCGCATCGTGTTGAGCGGCAGCGGCGCCGACCTGCTCGCCAACACGAGCGTGCAGGCCGCATACCTCGGTTTGTAGCAGGCGGAGCCGGTTGATATGGATCAAACAGCGGGGCGCGGTGACGTGATGGGATTGACGCTTGGAGCGGAGGGCTCGAGAAAATGAAAAGCACGCTTTTAGCCGGGTTGTCGACCTCGCGCAGCTTCACGGTCGACCGCGAACGGACTATCGACTTCATGGGCGAGGCGGCGCGCGTTTACGCCACGCCGATGCTGGTGCGCGACGTCGAGGTCGCCTGTCGCGAGTTTCTCCTCGGGCACCTGGACCCGGGCGAGGATTCGGTCGGCACGCGCGTCGAGCTCGATCACATGGCCCCCACGCTGCTCGGCATGACCGTGCGCATCGAGGCCACCGTCGGCGAAGTGAAGGGCCGCGCGGTGACGTTCGAGCTGACCGGCTCGGACGGCGTCGACACGATCTGCCGCGGCCGCCACATGCGCTTCGTGGTCGACGTCGGGCAGACCGAGCAGCGCCTGGCCGTCAAAGCCCGCAAGGCCGGCCTCAAGTGAAGCTCAAGACCTACTGCTACCAGTGCGTCGCGGGCCCCGACCTGCTCACGGTCGAGGTGTGCGACGGCGTCGCCACCGCGATCGAGCCGCATTTTGGCGCCGCCTCGGTGCACCCCGGTGGCGGCAAGGTCTGCGTCAAGGCCTACGGGCTGGTGCAAAAGCTGTACAACCCGAACCGCGTTCTCTCGCCGATGAAGCGCACCAATCCCAAAAAGGGCCGCGACGAGGACCCGGGCTTCGTGCCGATCTCCTGGGACGAGGCGTTCGAGACCATCGCCGCGAAGCTGAACGACGTGCGCGCACGCGGCCTGCTCGACGAGTCGGGCTACCCGCGGGTCGCGGCAAGCTTCGGCGGCGGCGGAACGCCGCAGTCGTACATGGGGACGCTGCCGGCGTTCCTCGCCGCGTGGGGGCCGATGGACATGGGATTCGGCTCCGGCCAGGGCGTCAAGTGCTATCACTCGGAGCACCTGTACGGCGAGTTCTGGCATCGCGGCTTCACCGTCTCGGCCGATACGCCGTCGTGCGACTACAACATTTCCTGCGGCGCGAACATCGAGGCCTCGGGCGGCGTCGTCGGCGTATGGCGCCACGCCAACGCGCGCGAGCGCGGCATGAAGCGGGTCCAGGTCGAGCCGCACCTGTCGGTGACCGGCGCGTGCTCGGCCGAATGGGTGCCGATCAAGCCCAAGACCGATCCCGCGTTCCTGTTCGCGCTCGCGCATTGCCTGCTGCACGAGCATGCGCGCGAGCGGCTCGACCTCGCGTTCCTCGCCACTCGCACCTCCGCGCCGTATCTGGTCGGGCCGAACGGCTACTACCTGCGCGATCCGGCGACCAGGAAGCCGCTGCTGTGGGACGCCGCGCGCGGCGCCGCGGCGCCGTTCGACGCGCCGCAGGCCGTGCCCGCGCTCGAGGGCGGCCCGTACACGGCGGCGGCGGTTGAAATCGGACCGGACCAGGAAGTGCTGGCCGAAGGCGAGCTGGCAGGGGAAACCGCGTTCGCGAAGCTCGCCGCGCACCTGCGCTCCTACACGCCCGAATGGGCGCAGCGCATCTGCGACGTCCCCGCGGCCACCATCCGGCGCATCGCCGGCGAATATCTGACGCACGCAAAGGTCGGCGCAACGGTCGCGATCGACGGCAAGGTATTGCCCCTGCGCCCGGTCGCCGTGACGCTCGGCAAGACCGTCGCCAACGGCTGGGGCGGCTACGAGTGCTGCTGGGCACGTACCGTGCTCTCGTCGCTGGTCGGCGCACTGGAAGTTCCCGGCGGCATCCTCGGCACCACCGTGCGCCTGAACAAGCCGCTGGGCGAGCGCTTGAAGAGCGTGCGCCCGGGCACGGACGGGTTCATGGCCTACCCGCTCAATCCCACCGATCGCCAGCACTGGAGCCCGAAGCCCAACATCCGCAACGCCTACCGCACCATGGTGCCGCTCGCCGGCGACGGGCCCTGGAGCCAGGCGCTCGGGCCGACGCACTTCTCGTGGATGTTCCTCGAGGAGACGCCGGCAGGCCTGCCACGCGTCACCCTGCCCGAGGTCTGGTTCGTCTACCGCACCAACCCCGCGATCTCGTTCTGGGACACCGACCGCCTCGCCAGGCAGATGGCGCGCTTCCCGTTCACGGTCGGGTTCGCCTACACGCGCGACGAGACCAATCATTTCGCCGACATCCTGCTGCCCGACGCGGTCGACCTTGAAAGTACGCAGCTGATCCGCATCGGCGGCTCCAAGTTCATCGAGCAATTCTGGGACCACGAGGGCTTCGCACTGCGCCAGCCCGCCGTCGCGCCACAGGGCGAGGCGCGCGACTTCAGCGACATCGCGACCGAGCTCGCGCGCCGCGTCGGCCTGCTGGAGAAGTACAACGCCGCGATCAACCGCGGCGTGGCGGGAGTCCCGCTGAAATCGGACAAGTGGGACTTCTCGCTTGAAACCGGGAAGATTCACAAGGCTGCCGAGATCTGGGACTCGGTATGCCGGGCGGCGAGCGCCGAGCTGACCGACGGTGCCGAGTCGCAGGGCCTGGACTGGTGGCGCGAGCACGGGCTTCGCACCAGGCCGTTCTCGCGCCTCGACTGGTACCTGTATCCGACCTTCGTCGAGCAGGGCTTGCGCTTCGAGCTGCCCTACCAGGAGCGCCTGCTGCGCGTGGGCAAGGAGCTCGAGCGCCGGCTGCACGAGCACGACATGCGCTGGTGGGACGCGCAGCTGACCGAATACCAGGCACTTCCGGCATGGAAGGATTTCCCCGGCATGTGGGAAACGTCGCTGCGCGCAATGGGAGGCCAGCCGGACGACTTTCCCTACTGGCTGCTCACCGCGCGCAGCATGCAATACGCCTGGGGCGGCAACGTCGGCATGCAGCTGATCAAGGAGGTGGCCGACAACATCGCCGGACACAAGGGCGTGATCCTGAACACGAGCACCGCGCAGCGGCTCGATATCGCCGAGGGCGACCTGGTCGAGATCGCCACGCCCAAGGCGAGCGTGCGGGCGCACGCGGTCCTGCGCCAAGGCATCCGCCCCGACACGCTGTTGCTGCTGGGGCAGTTCGACCATTGGGCGACGCCGTTCGCCAAGGACTTCGAAATGCCGAGCATGAACAAACTGGTGCCAATGTCGCTCGCGCTCACCGATGCCACCGGCTCCGGTGCCGACGTGGTGCGGGTCTCGCTGCGGAGGACGGCGTGACCCGCTGGGCCATGGTTGCAGACCTGCGCCGTTGCGTCGGCTGCCAGACCTGCACTGCGGCGTGCAAGCACGCCAATTCCACCCCGCCCGACGTGCAATGGCGGCGCGTGCTCGACATGGAAATGGGCGAATACCCCGATGTTCGGCGTGCGTTCGTTCCGGTCGGCTGCATGCACTGCGCGGATCCGCCGTGCATGCACGTCTGCCCTTCGACTGCGACCCGCCAGCGCGCCGACGGCATCGTCACCATCGACTACGAGCTGTGCATCGGCTGCGCCTACTGCGCGGTGGCCTGTCCCTACCAGGCGCGCTACAAGACCGACGATCCGAGTTTCGCCTACGGCGAGGCGATGCCTTCCGAGCAGCAGGCGTTCGACGCGCGCCGCATCGGGGTCGCCACGAAATGCACTTTCTGCTCGGACCGCCTGGACGCCGGCCTGGCGCAAGGCCTCGTGCCCGGGATCGATCCGGACGCGACGCCGGCTTGCGTCAACTCCTGCATCGCCAAGGCGCTCCACTTCGGCGACGCCGACGATCCGCAGAGCAACATCTCCCGGTTGCTGGCGGAAAACCAGCATTTCCGCATGCACGAGGAGCTCGGCACCGAACCCGGCTTCTACTACCTGTGGGACAAGCAACGATGAGCGTCAGCGCGAACTACGGCCCCAAGCCCTGGCTGCAGGCGCATTGGGATCTGCGTGCGGCGGCGAACTTCATCCTCGGCGGCACCGGCAGCGGCCTGCTGCTGGCGGCCGCGCTGCAGCCCGGCTGGCGCTGGCCGCTGGCGGCCGGAATGGCGCTGATCGCGGTCGGCCTGGGCACCGTGTGGCTCGAGATCGGACGCAAGCTGCGCGCGATCAACGTGCTGTTCAACCCGCGCACCTCCTGGATGACGCGCGAGGCCTACGCCGCCTTGCTGGTTTTCGCGCTGGGAATATCGGCCCTGGTTCTGGGGCGGGTGGTCCTCGCGCAGGCGGCGGCGCTCGCTGCGCTCGCCTTCGTCTATTGCCAGGGCCGGATCCTGTTCGGCGCCAAGGGCGTTCCGGCCTGGCGCGCGCGGGGAGTGGTGGCCCTGATCGTCGCTACCGCGCTCGCCGAGGGCGGCGGGCTGCTCGTCGCCGCGACGGCGTGGGCCTCGGGCCCGCCGTCGACGCCCTGGCTGGTCGCGTTCGCGCTTGCGCTGGCCGCGCGCGCCGCGGCCTGGTCCCGCTATCGCGCTCGCGTCGCGCCCGGCGCCGGGCGCGCGGCGCTGGAGGCAAGCGGCCGGGTGCTTCTCTACGCCGGCACCACCGCGCCGCTCGCGCTGCTGGCGATCGGCCTGATGCTGGCCGGGCTCGCCCCGGGCGCCGATATCCTGGCCGGCCTGGCCGCCCTGGCCGCGGGCTGGAGGCTCAAGTTCGTGCTCGTCAGACGCGCGGCTTACAACCAGGGGTTCTCGCTGCCGCAGTTCCCGGTGCGGGGGCAGCCGCTCAATCACTGAACAGGGGGCAATCGAGATGAATCGGCAAGTGAACCGCCGGCTGCACGAAGAGCACATGGCGACGCTCGCACTGTGGAGCCGGTTCGAGCAGGCCACGACGGTGCGCGCGCGCGCCTGGCCGCCCGCGCCCGAGGACTCCGATGTCGCAAATCTGCTCAGGGGCTGCGCGGTCGCGCTTGCCGAAGAGCTTTCGCGTCACTTCGAATTCGAGGAATCGGAACTGTTCCCGCGCCTCGTCGACGGCGGCGAGGCCAGCATCGCCGAGCTGCTCGCGGAAGAGCACGTGGCGATCCGCGCCGCGGCACGCGGCTTCAGCGAGGCGCTTGAAGTGCAGGATTGGCAGCGGCTGCGGGCGGCCGGGCTCGAGCTCTCCGAGCGGCTCGCTTCGCACGTGCAGAAAGAGGAGCTGGCGCTCCTGCCCGCGATCGAGGATCTGCTGGACGAGGAAACCGACGCGCGGCTCGCGCTCGCCTACGCGGGCTGAAAGTGGTTCTCAGGCGAGCGTTTTGACGAAGGCAAGGCGCTGCGACGGGCCGAAGCCGGCGCGATAGAGGAAGCCGAGCAGCTCGAAGTGCTCCTTCGCCACCACCGACTCGACGCGCTCGACCCGCAGCGCGTCGAGATTGACGAACAGCTGCGACAGCAGCGCACGCCCGATACCGGCGTGCGAGAAGCCCGGGTCGACCCCGATGGTGTCGATCACCGCGACCGGCTCCGCGCGGCCGAAATCGCCGTAGTCGGCGCTCGCCATCAGGTAACCGGCGGTGGCGCCGTCCTTGTGGGCGACGAGCGAAATGCGCAGCGCGGACTCGTTCAGCGCCTGCTCGAACTTGTGGCGGATATACGCGCCGCGGTCGTGGCCGGTCAGGCGGTGGTCGATGCGCGTGACCGCTTCCAGATCGGCCTCGGCAAGCGAGTGCACGTCGGCGACGTCGCGCGCGAGATGCTCGAAGTCGTTGGCCGACGTGGCGCTATAGTCGTTGCGGTCGCCCGGGCGGTCGCGTTCCTCGACCACCACCGGCTCGTCTTCCCTCGATCCGAGCTTCGCCTCGGCGATCGCGCAGTCGACGACCTGGTTGCGTCCCAGCCGGTAGCCTGCGGCGTCGAGAAAGCGCAGCATCTGGTGCTCGCGCCAGCCCGCGCCGGTGCGCATCTCTTTCAGGCCGCGGCGCCTCGATTCGTCCTCGATCGCCCGCTCGAGCGCAAGGCCGATCCCGCGTCCCCGCGCATCGAGGTTCACGCCCACGACCTCGAGACGCATCGCCGGCTCGATGCGGCCGAACTCGCCCTCCAGCACCCGCCCGAGCACGTAGCCGGCCAGCCCCGTTTCATCGTCCACCGCGAACTGCACATGCAGCTTGGGCTCGCGCAGTGCTACCGCCAGCCGCCGCTCGAAGTAGCTGCGCCTCGTTCGGCCGCTGATCGAGGAGTCGATCGCGACCACCGCCTCGAGATCGGCCGCGGCGAGCGGCCTTAGCTTGATCTTCATGCGCGCCGGCGCTCAGCCGTGAAGCCCGTGGTACTTCTCCATCAACTGCTCGGGCGTCTCGGCGTAGTCCGGGTTCTGCACGATGCAGTCGGCGGGGCAGACGAGCTTGCATTGCGGCTCGTCCTCGGCGCCGACGCACTCGGTGCACTTGAGCGGATCGATCACGTAGATCGGATCGCCGACGCTGATCGCTTCGTTCGGACACACCGGCTTGCAGGCATCGCAGGCGGTGCAGTTGTCGTCGATCAAGAGTGCCATTTCGAATCTCCGTAGGGGTTCAGGCGGCGGCCTTTTCCTGCAGCGCCTTGAGCTTGTCGTGGCGGAACGCGCCCCACAGGGCGGCGCCGATCGCGCCAGCGTAGATCGAATCGGGATGGTTGACCGTTTCGAGCCCGGTGATTTTCTCGTTCACCAGCTCTTCCCGCAACGCGGCGAGCAGGCCGGCGTCCAGCGCCAGGCCGCCGCTGAGCAGCACGGTTCCGCTCTTGATGCCGGTGACCTTGAGCAGCTTCACCAGGCGCGAGGCCATCGAGATGTGAATGCCCTTGAGGATGTCCGGCGTGGCTATGCCTCGCGAAACCATGTTGATCACGTCGGTCTCGGCAAGCACTGCGCAGATCGAGCTCACCTTTTCCGGATTCTTCGAGCTTAGGGAGAGCGGCCCGATTTCATCCACCGCCACCCCGAGGTAGCGCGCGATGTTCTCCAGGAACTGGCCCGAGCCGGAAGCGCACTGGCTGGTCATCTTGTAGGACAGCACCTTGCCGCGCTCGTCGATGTAGATCGCGCGGCCGTTGAGCGCGCCGATGTCCACCACCGCCCGGGCGTCGGGCTGCAGGAAGACCCCGCCGCGCGCGTGGGTCGTCATCGAGTAGAAGTGCCCGGTGGCGAACTTCACGTTCTCGCCTTCGCCCGTGGTGGCGACGTAGTCCACGTCACCGGGCTTGAGGCCGGCTTCCTCGAGCACTTCGTCGTAGCCGTCCCTGGCGAGCTGCATGTTGTCGCGCCTGCGGATGCGCTCGCAGCGCCTTGCGAGCCATTCGCTCTTGGCGTTCGCGCCCGACCCGTCCGTCCTGAACAAGGTCGTCTTGACCACTCCGGAGCCGATATCGATGCCGACGGTATGGATCATTGGCGTGCCTCCGCGATCCTGCCCTCCTCGACCACCGCGCGCCAGGCGAAAGTCGCGCCGCCGAGCGCGCCGGTATAGATCGAGTCGGGGTTGATGTTGAGGGTCACCTCGCCGTAATTCTCCTTGACCAGCTCCATCAGCGCCTTCACCGCGGCCTCGTTCTTCGCCACGCCGCCGGTAAAGGTGAACTGGTCGCGGATGCCGCCCGAGCGCGCCAGGATCGACATCGCGCGCAGGATGATGGCGCGGTGCAGTCCCGCCATGATGTCCTCGCGCTTTTCTCCCAGCGACAGACGGTCGCGCAGTTCCGCCCCGGCGAACACGGTACAGGTCGAGTTGATGCGCACCGTCTTGGTCGATTTCATCGCCAAGGGTCCCAGCTCGTGCAGGCCCATGTTCATCTCGTCCGCGATGTAACCGAGGTAGCGGCCGCAGCCCGCGGCGCAGCGGTCGTTCATCTGGAAGGATTCGACGATGCCGTGCTTGTCGACCTGGATCGCCTTGGTGTCCTGTCCCCCGATATCCAGCACCGTCGCGGTTTGCGGGTACATCACGTGCGCGCCCAGGCCATGGCACAGGATCTCCGAGCGGATGTGCTCCTTGGAGAACGGCAGCCGCGCGCGCCCGTACCCGGTCCCGACCACGTAGGCTTCATCCAGCGCCGTATCGAGCACTCCCTCTATGGGCGCACGCACCGCGTCCTGGGTTTTCGAATCATTCGTCAGCACCGCAAAGCTCCGGTCCAGCGCGGCGAGCAGGTGGGGCTTGATCGAGTCGCCGTAGACGCGGTTCTCGACCTCGATGATCGAGCGGTCGAAAACGTTGAGCAGCATGTCGTAGCGCACTCCCGCTTGCTTCGCGACCACCTCGCCCACGGCGAGATAGCGGCTGCCGGCGATGTCGCGGAAGAAGTCCGATTTGCGCTTCGCTCCCGGCGCGAACAGCTCGGGCGCCTCGACTTGCAGTCGCTTGAACACCTCGTCGAGCGCCGCGAGCACCCCCGCCGCAGCATCGCCGAAACGCGTGCCCTCGGCGTTGCGCCGGCAGGTGGCCTCGAGATCGGCCAACTGCTCGAGGAACTGCTCGAGCCGGAAGTCGCGTTCGAGCTGCCCCACGAATTCGTCCAACCGGTCGCCGCTGAGCGCGCCCGATCGCGCCAAGGCCTCGCGGAACAGATGGAAGCGCGCGTTGAGCAGCGCCTCCTGTTTCGCGATCGCCGCCGCGGTATCGTAGTTCGAGCGCGAGTTAGTGATGCCGCGCCCGAGCACGTTCTTCTGCTCGTCGATCACGACCGCCTTGGTCGTGGTCGATCCCAGGTCGATCCCGATGAAGCATCTCATGGTCAGTGAAGCGCCGCTGCGCGCTTTTGCTTGATCATCTGGAAGTAGCTCTCGAGGCGGTTCTTGATGTTCGCGGCCGAGAAGTAGCGCGGATCGACCAGGTCCGACTCGATGAACGCCGCCGGCTTGCCGGTGCGCTTTTCGACTTCGCGCAGGATCAGCAGCTGCCCGGCCGAGAAGCTGTTGCAGCTCTTGATCGAGTTGATCAGCAGACCGTCGGCCTGGTACTCATCCATGTACTTGCAGATCATGTCGATGCGCTGCGGGAAATTGAGGTTGGTGTAGCAGCCCAGGCAGTACTCCGCGAGCGACTCGAGCGGGTGGTCGGGGTCGTGGCGGAAGCCGAAGTCGTACACGCCGCCGACCTTGGCATAGGTCGAGGCCACCACCACCGCGCCCTCGTCGTAGAACATCTTCCAGAATTCCCTGAAGCTGGTCCAATTTGGCGGGCCTTCGACCACCAGGCGGTACTTCTCTTCCGCCATTTCGCCTTCCGGCGTGAGCGGGCCCTTGCCGTCGCGGATGCGCTGCTCGATCTCGCCGCGCAGCACGCGGTAGAACTGCGTCGCCTCGGGCGTGCCGCGAAAGGCGGTGAAGATCGGGCCGATGTAGTACACCGCGCCGAAGTAGCCGTCGATCGGCGAGGGCTTGTGCTTGGCCGACTGCAGCGTCCAGACCAGGTCTTCCTCCGCCTTGGCCGACTCCCTCATGTACTGGCGCAGCCGGTCGATGTCGAATTTCACGCCCGACACCTTTTCCAGCGTCGGGATGACCTTCTCCTTGAGCTGCTTGACCACGTAGTCGCGCATGCTGGGCGAAATATGGCCATCGCCCTGGTAGGGCACGTGCAGCATCACCGTTTCGCAGTCGTATTTCTGGCGCACCAGCTCGAACCACTTCATGAAGGTGAAGCAGCCGGTGTAGGAAAGCAGCAGTACGTCGGGCGTGGGGAGTGGCTCGCCGGTGGGGCCAATCTGGCCTTGCAGCATCATGCCGAGATCGGTCTTGACGTAAGTGCACACGTCCTCGGAATGGCCGTCGCGCTCGGCGTCCATGATGAACTTGCCGGATTTCTTGCGCATGCCGCTTTGCAGCGCGTTGGTCTCGGGCAGGCTGCGCGCAAAGTTGAAGCACATCAGCAGCTCGTTCAAATTGCCTGGCACGAAGGTCGCCGAGACTTTCTTCCCCAGCGCGCGAGCGTTTGCGAGCTCGTGGTAATTGCCGTTGATCAGCTCCTTCTGCAACAGCATTGCGTCTTCCTTCTGCACCACGGGCTTGGCCTTCGGCGTGACTTGGGGTTGCATCGCGGGAGTACTCATGCGGCGCTCCAGAGTTTGATCGAATCGGCGAAAGTGCCGGCCTGCTCGCGTATCGGGGCCATTTGACCGGTGTTCTCCGCGTACTTGAACGCGGTGTAAGGGACTTTGTGCTTCGCAAGCACCTCCTGCAGCATCGGGCGCTCGAGCAGCGCCGGATCGCAGAAGGACGGCGCGGCGAAGATCACCCCCTCGCCCGCGTTGGTCTTGACCTGCTTGAGCAGGTACTGACCCTTGTCGGCCTTCTTCTCGTCGTACTTGGAGGACGTCGACGCCGAGCGGTGCAGGAAGGCCTTGGAGAGCTCCTCGAGCGGATCGCCGACGACCGGCACGTCGTCGAGCAACCAGCGCATGACGAGCATGAAGTCGTCGTCGACGATGTAGCAGCCGGCCATCTCGATCGACTTGATCAGGCTGAGCGGCGGCTGCTCGCAGAACACGCCGGTAAGCACGACCCGCGCGTTGTCGCGCACGGCGCGCTTCTCGGCGTCGGCGGCCGCGATGTATTCGCGCACCAGCCGGGTGTGCTCTTCCGGCGGCAGCACGCAGCCGGCCCGCAGCACCAGGTACACCTCGGAGGTCGGGGCCTGCCAAGGCTTTTCCGCCCGGTAGGCGTACAGCTCCCGCAGCGCGCGGCGGTTCTCGTTGTAGAGCGCGATCGAGGCACGCAGCTCGTCGTCCGTAATGGGCTTGCCGCGCAGCTTGCCGAGATCCTCGCGCATCACCTGCATCTCGCGCACGTAGAACTCGCCGCCGATCGAGTCGTCGTAATTCTGCGGCACGTCGAAGTACTTGACGTACTTGTCCTTGAACAGGATCTGCCACATGCCCGAGAGGTTGCGGATCACGTCGCAGATCGACGGGAACAGCATGCCGTCGAGCACGTCCAGGCGCCCGGTGAGGCCCAGCTCCAGGGTCGAGCGCGGGATGCGGCAGATGTAACTCTGGTAGTAGGCGTCGCCCTGGATCACCTCCATCTGGTCGCCGCCGCCGAAAATGCCCACCGGGAGCATGCCGGCCGCGTGCACGATCTCGCGCGGCACGTAGATCGGCATGTAGCCGATCGCCTTGCGCCCCGGCGCCGCCGCCTTCCATTGCTTGACCGCGTTGAAGTGCAAGTCCTCGAACAGCGCCTCGCAGCGCCCGACGATGTCCTTGACGTTCATTTGTGCTCCCACTGTGGTGTGCGCTTGTCGACGAAGGCCCGCAGACCCTCGACCGCATCGCGCGTCTTCATCAGCCCGTCGAGATAGAGCGTCTCGACTTCCGCGAGGCGCCGGCGAAGCTGCTCGATCAGCGGCCCGCGCGCAGCGCGCAGCGCGTAGGAGAGCGAGCTGGCGCTCTTGCCGGCCAGGTACGCGTCGAAGTACGCAAGCGCGGCGGCAGCCGGGTCATCGGCCACCTGGTTGGCGAGGCCCCACGCCAAGGCCGTCGGCGCGTCGATCGAGCGGCCCGAGAACAGGAGGTCCTCGGCGCGCGCCTGCCCGATGCGCGGCGGCAAAAGGCACGACGCTGCGGGCGCGAAGACCGCGAGCTTCAATTCCGGTTGACCGAACTGCGCGTCCGGCGCGGCGAACAGAAGATTTCCCGCGCAGGCGAGCTCGAGCCCGCCTCCGAGGCACTGGCCGCGCGCCGCGACGAGGATCGGCGCGGGCCACGCCAGCATGCGCAACACCAGGGCATGCAGCCCCTTGAGCATCGCCTCGCACTTCCCCGGCAGGTGCTCCTCGACGCTCGCGCCGAAGGAAAAGTGCGGACCTTCGTGGTCGATCAGCACGCCGCGCAGCGCGGAATTCCCGGCGTGGGCCGCAAAGGCATTGCCGAGCGCGGCGATCATCGCCGCGTCCAGGATGTTGGCCTTGGGCCGCGCCAGGCGCAGCCTGAGCATCGCGCCCTCGCGCTCGATCCAGACCTTGAGGGGCGTCTCGGCCACGCTCAGGCCCCGCGCCTCGCCTTGGGCTGGATCCGGTCGTGCAGCGGACCGACCCAGCTCTCGTTGCGCGCGAGCGCCTGTCTGAGCGCCACGAAATCCACCTCCCGGTTGTCCTTGCCGCCTTCGTTGAAGGCGGTAAAGCCGGCGCGCGCCTCGGTCATCATGTTGAGGGCAAGCCAGGCGCGCGAATCCTCCTTGTTGCGGTTCCAGGCTTCGAGCTTGGGCTTCCTGAGCTCTTCGAGCGTCTTGGCAGTGCAGTCCGGAAAGGTAAGCAGAATCTTGGCGCACAGCTCCTCGATCTTCGCGTCGAGCAGCGACAGGTCGACCGTCCCCTTCGCCATCAAGGCCTTGCCTTCCTTGAGCGCTTCGCCGCTCTTCGACTCGCCGAAGGATAGCCGCCCGAACTCGTCGAACACGCGCCCGGTTTCGACCAGGGGATTGGCGACGAACTTTCCGTCCACCTTGAGCGCCGGGACGATGTCGCTCAGGATTCCCCAGTAGTAGGCCTTGTGCGCCGAGAACGGCTCGCACAGCACGCAGGCGGCCATCGAGCGCTCCGCGCCGATCACCACCGGCAGGAAGTCTGTGGCGCCTCCGATCGGCGCCGAGCCGTGCTTGGGGCCGGCCTGGCCGAAGCGCGCCAGGTCCTGCGCGATGGAGAAGTCGCACGCCATGCCGATTTCCTGCCCGCCGCCGACGCGCATGCCGTTGACGCGGCAGATCACCGGCTTGTCGCAGGCCAGGATCGACGAGACCATGTCGTTGAACAGCCGCATGTACTGGCGGTATTCCTGCGGATGCCCGGCGTAGTACTCGGCGTACTCCTTGGTATTGCCGCCGGTGCAGAACGCCTTGTCGCCCACGCCGGTGAAGACCACCGAGCTGACGTCGCGCGCGTTGGACGCGGCGCGGAAGGCGAGGATCACGCCCTTCACCATCTCGGTGGTGTAGGAATTGAACTGTGGCGCGTTGTCGAGCCAGATCCAGGCGTTATAGAGGCCCGCCACCTCCTTGCCGTCGGGTGTCCGGGCGGGTCGCTTCTCGAGTCTTACGCCCTGAACCGCGAGCTCGGCCAAATCATGATTCTTCATCTACGTCTCCTAGGGTACGAGCACCGCGCGCTTCGAGATTTGGTGCTGGTGCACGGCCTCGAACACGCGGTTGATGTCCTTGAGGGGCAGCGGCTCGACGAAAGGCTTGACCTTCACCTTGCCCTCCAGCACCAGCTCGAGCGCCGCCGGGTATTGCTCCGGCGGGCAACCCCAGTTGCCGAGGGCGCGCGCGTCGAACGCCATCAGGTTGGAAAGCCGCACTTCGACCTTGTCCATCGTGAAGCCGACCACGCTCAGGGTGGCGCCGTGTACCAACAGCCCCCAGGCGGTGGTTTGGCCGGCGGCGGTTCCCGAGCATTCGAAGATGAACCACTCGGTGGGCCTCAGCCCGTTCTGCTTGGCGAAATCGGCGATCGCCGCCTTGAGTGCCTTGTGCTCGAGGGTCTTGGCGTTCAGGGTCAGGCCGGCGCCGTAGGGCTTCATCGCCGCGAGCTTGATGTCGTCCACGTCGACCGCGACGACCTTGGCCCCGAAGGCGCTCGCGACCTGCACACAATAGCCGCCCACGCCGCCCGTGCCGATGACCACCGCGAGCGCGCCCGGCCCCACGCCTGCGCGTCGGACTGCCTGGTACGGGGTCGTCAACGCGTCTGCCACCACCGACACCTCGCTCAGCTCGAGGCCGGCCGCCGCGAGACGACGCTCGTCGACCTGGCACAAGCCGCGCGCGGGGACCACGATGTGAGTCGCGAAGCCGCCCTGGATGTCGTTGCCGGGCATCTTCTGCTTGCGGCAGATGGTGCCGAGGCCGCGTTTGCACAGGTCGCATTCGCCGCAGGGCAGGACGGCCGGAACGATCACCGCCTTGCCGAGCCACTCCTGGGCGCCGGCGCCGGCCGCGACGACGCGGCCCGAGACCTCGTGGCCGAGCGCGAGCGGCAGCGGGTGATTGGTGCGCACGCCGTCGTAGAAGTAACCCAGATCGGTGTGGCACACGCCGCAGCCCGCGACGCCGACCGCCACTTCGCCCGCGCCGGGCGAGGCGTCGAAAGCCTCGAGCACCAACGGCGCCTTGGGCGCCGTCATCAGCCAGCGTTGCGCGTGGGTCTCCGCCACCATCTTCGTTCTCTCCACTTGATCCGCGCCGCGTTTTCACCTATTGTGGTATTAGCGTACCACATTACCAATTTAGCCGAGGAGCCCCGCGGCGTCAACGCCCCGGATGCAGCGATGAACCCTCTTTCTACGCCCCGCGCGCGGGCGCAATTTGATCCAAAGCAAGGTTTTCGCGGTTCGATGCGAGAGCATGCGGGATCAGGAGGATCGGCATGAACGTTCGAACCGAAGGCGCCGGCCGGCATCACAGCGTTTCGATCGCCCTCGCGGGCTCCGGCGGCGCGGGCGTGATGACCGCCGGCAACATGCTGCTCGAGGCCGCGGCGCGGGCGGGCTACTACGGCTTGATGACGCGCACCAGCGGACCGCAGATCCGCGGCGGCGAAGCCGCGGCGATGCTGCGCGTGTCGACCTTCGCCACCGACAGCCAGGACGACCGCTTCAACGTGCTGGCGGCGATCGACTGGCAGAACGTCGGCCGCTTTTCGTCCGAAATTCCGCTCGCGTCGGGCAGCCTGCTGGTCGGCGATCCGTCGCAGGGCGAGCCGCCCGCTAGCTTTACCGACATGGGCGCGCGCTATGCGCCGGTGCCGCTGAAGGAGCTCGCCAAGCAGATCGCCGGCGGCTGGCCGAACATGGTTGCGCTCGGCGTGCTCGGCGGCCTGATCGGTCTGCCCGGGGACGCGCTCGAGCACGCGATCAAGAAGGCGATGAAGAAGGGCGGCGACGCGCTCAAGGCCGCGCTCGCCGCGCTGAAGCTTGGCATGGCGGAGGCGGCCAGGCTGGATGTGCAGTTTCCCCTGGCCGCAGCGAAGGGCGGCGGCGCGCGCTGGTTGATAAGCGGAAACGAGGCCGCGGGCTACGGCGCCCTGCGCGCGGGCGTGCGCTTCGTCGCCGCGTATCCGATCACGCCCGCCACTGAGTTGCTGGAATGGATGTCGCCCGCGCTGACCAAGGTCGGCGGCACGCTGGTGCAGGCCGAGGACGAGCTGGCCTCGATCAACATGATCATCGGCGCTTCCTACGGCGGAGTGCCGGCGCTGACCGCGACCTCCGGTCCGGGACTCGCGCTGATGAGCGAGGCGATCGGTCTCGGCGTCGCCGCCGAAGTGCCGATCGTGGTGGTCGACGTGATGCGCACCGGGCCGTCGACCGGCATCGCGACCAAGACCGAGCAGGCGGATCTCAACATCGCCCTCTACGGTCTGCATGGCGACGCGCCGCACGTGGTAGTGGCGCCGAATTCCGTCTCGGACTGCCTGAGCGCGACGCAGTGGGCGGTGGCGCTCGCGGAATCGCTCCAGGTCCCCGCGATCGTGCTCTCCGACCAGTACTTGGGGCAGGCGCGCGCGATCGTCGAGCGCCCGCCGGATTCAGGCATCAAGGCCGTGCGCCTGAGCGTCGGCAACGATGCCGCGGACTACCGGCGCTACGCCATCACCGACTCCGGCGTCTCGCCGATGGCGATTCCCGGCACGCCGGGAACGATGTATACCGCGGATGGCCTCGAGCACAACGAACGCGGCACGCCGTCGTCACAGGCGAGCGATCACCTGGCCCAGCTCGAGAAGCGCCAACGCAAACTCGCCTCGCTCGATTGCGCCGAGCACTGGGCCAGCGTCGAAGGCGAAGGAGACATCGCGGTGGTGACCTGGGGCTCGTGCACGGCACCGGTGCGCGAGGCCTTTGAACGCGCGCTGGCCGACGGCGTCAAGGCGCGCCTGGTCTCGCTCAGGCTGCTGGCGCCGGCGCAGCCCGAGCGCCTGAAGCAGGCGCTGGAAGGCGTCAGGCGCGTGCTGGTCGTGGAGCAGAGCTTCAGCGGCCAGTTCTACCGCTACCTGCGCTCCGAGTACGACCTTCCCGGCGAAGTGCGGAGCGTGCGCCGGCCCGGCCCCCTGCCTTTCCGCCCGGACGAGATCCACCAGTTGCTTCTCACATGGAGCCGCCCATGAACGCCCCCGCGACGGTCGCGACGCTCGCTGCCAAGGACTTCAAGTCCGACTACAAGCCGGTGTGGTGCCCGGGCTGCGGGGATTACACCGTGCTCGCCTCGATCACCCGCGCGCTCGCCGCGCTCGCCCTGAGGCCCGAGAACGTGGCCGTGGTGTCGGGCATCGGCTGCTCGTCGCGCATCCCGGCCTACACCGCGTGCTACGGCTTTCACGGCGTGCACGGTCGCGCGCTCGCCGCGGGCACCGGACTGAAGGTGGCGCGGCCGGACTTGACAGTGCTGGTGACCGGCGGCGACGGCGACGGCTACTCGATCGGCGGCAACCACTTTCTGCATGCCTGCCGCCGCAACGTCGATCTCACCTATATCGTGATGGACAACCATGTCTACGGCATGACCAAGGGACAGCCTTCGCCGACCACCGAACCGGACTGGAACAGCAAGATCTCGCCCGGCGGCACCGGATTGCGCGAGTTCCACCCGCTCGTGATCGCGCTCGCGTCGGGCGCAAACTTCATCGCACGCTCGTTTTCGGGCGATCCCAGCGGCACGGCGACGCTCATCGCGGAGGCGATCCGCCATCCCGGATTCTCGTTCATCGAGGTCCTGTCGCCCTGCGTCACGTTTCGACCCGAGCAGCGCGCCTGGAAGGAAGCGGTGCGGCCTTCGCCGGTCGAGCCGACCGACGACCCGGCGCGCGCGGCGCGACGTCTGATGACCGACGACGGCTTCAACTTGGGCGTGCTCTACAGGGGCGCGCGGCGCCCGTACGCGCCCGCGGGCCGTGCGTCGCGCACGGTCGAGGATCTCGAGAAGGAGTTCGCCCTGTGACCGCCGCCAAGAGGAAGAAGCGACCCGAGGCCGCTTTCGCGGAGTTCATGGCCAGAGCGTACGTCATGGAGATCGACGCCTCGGAACGCTATGCCGAGTTCGCCGACCAGATGGAGGTTCACAACAATCCGGAAGTCGCCCAGCTGTTCGGCAAGCTGTCGCGCATCGAAGGCCTGCACGCGAAACGCATTCTCAAGGAAATGGGCTGGAAGCAGCCCCCCGGCGCGCCGCTCGCGTGGCGCTGGGACGATGCCGAGCCGCCCGAAACCGCGACAGTCACCGACCTGCATTACCTCATGCAGCCCTGGCACGCACTGGAAATCGCGCTCAGGAACGAGCGCCGCGCGGAAAAGTTCTTCGCGCGCATGGTTCGCTCCGCAAAGACGCCGGCTGCGATCAAGAAGATCGCGGCCGAAATGGCCGAAGAGGAGGGCGAACACGTGCGGCTCATCCTTGACTGGATGAAGCGGGTGCCCAAGCCGGAGCCGGGCTGGGACCGCGATCCGGATCCGCCGGTCAATTCGGACTGAGCGCGGCCATGGTTGCGCCCCACGACGTACTTCTACCCGCGGGCTGGGCGCCGCCTGTCGGCTACGCGAACGGCATCGCCGCGACGCCCGGCCGGCTCGTGTTCATCGCGGGCCAGGTCGGATGGGACTCGCGGCAGAAGTTTCAGGCCGAAGCGCTCGCGCCCCAGTTCGAGCAGGCGCTCCGGAACGTGCTCGCGGTGCTGGCGCTCGCCGGCGGCCGCCCGGAGCATATCTGCCGCATCACGGCGTACTGCTGCGACAAGCCGGCCTACCTCGTTGCTCGCGCCGAGCTCGGCGCGATCTGGCGCCGGCACATGGGGCGGCACTTCCCCGCGATGAGCATGATCTTCGTCTCCGATCTGCTCGATCATCCGGCCAAGATCGAGCTCGAGGCGACCGCGGTCGTTCCTACCTGAACTTGTAGTAGCGCTGGTTCAGCCAGGCGGCGACGCTTTGTTCGTCCTCCGCCGACAGGTCCGCGTGGGTACGCTGATTGCATCCCTGAACCTGCGCCAGCAACGCTGCGGGCGTGTGGATCCTGTGATCTGCCCGGGTAAATACCTGCGATCCGTCGCCGCCGAACTGCGCCGCGTGGCAGGCGGCGCACTTGTGCCCATAGAGCGTCTTGCCCTGCTTCGGATCGCCGAATGCGAACAGGTCCGGCGCCGCGTTCGCCGCGCCGGCGTAGATGATCATCGTCACCGCCAGAATTCTGAACATGGCCCGTCCCAATATGTTTAGGCTTGCCACACAAGGATAACTCAGCGTAAACCCGTGGACATGATCAATCGCGTCGTGCTCTGCACCTGCGCAGCCGCGCTGCTGGCGGCCTGCCAATCGGGTCCGTCTCCGCTGACGCTGGCGAACATCGCGGCATCTCGCAACCCCGAGGCGGCGTTGCGCGGAGCGCTCAAGCACCGCGCGCAACGCTACGAGCGGGACCCGCGCGTCCTGGTATCGGATCTGCGCGCGCTCAAGCGAGAACTCGCGCGCCTGGAGGCATTCCTTTCCGGCAAGGCGAGCGCAAGCTGGGGGCCCAAGGAAGTCAAGTTGCCAAGCCGCACGCGCTACGTCAAGTACACGCAGAACTACCAGAGCCGCGCCGTGGTGAATTTCGACGCCGGCGAGATCACGGTCGAAACCGTCGACCAGACGGCGCCGCGCGCGAGCCTGAAGAGCGCAATCGTCACCACGCTGCTTACGCCCGACGATCCGCGCGCGGTCGATCTGTACTCCGACAAGTCGATCGCGTTGAGCGGCTCCGATCAACCCTATCTTCTGGGACTGGTCCTTGATCACGAGGGCATGCCAATCGACAGTCCCGCGCGCGCGGAACGGTTCGCCGATGACCTCCTGCGCGCGAGCTCGGGGACGCGCAGCGTAAAGCTGAAGGGTGGCGCGAGGAAGGCGCTGTTCGTCAAGTTCCGGATGACTCCCAACTTCGAGAGCAGCCAGGCGATGAAGTACCGGCCGCTGGTGGAGAAATACGCCGCGCAGAACCATCTCAGCCCGAGCCTGGTCTTCGCCGTCATCCGCACCGAGAGCAATTTCAACCCCTTCGCCGTGAGCTCGGCGCCCGCATACGGAATGATGCAGCTGGTTCCCGCCAGCGGCGGCCGGGAGGGATACAGGCGCGCCCGCGGCCAGGACGAGATGCCCACGCGCGAATTCCTGTTCGACGCGGGCAACAACATCGAGCTCGGCACCGCATATCTTGGCGTGCTGTTCCAGGATCAGCTCGACGTCGTCACCGACCCGACGTCCCGCGAGTATTGCGTGATCTCGGCCTACAACACCGGTCCGGGAAACGTCTTGCGCGCCTTCGCCCCGGACCGCGTCGCCGCGGTCAACCGCATCAACGCCATGCAGCCGCCCGCCGTCTACGACCGCTTGCGGCGCCATCTTCCCTACCAGGAGACCCGCCGTTATCTGGTCAAGGTGGTCAATTCGCGTCGCCAGTTCCTGAGCTTCGAGAACTAGCCACGGAGCGCGATCTACTCCACGGTGACCGATTTCGCCAGGTTGCGTGGCTTGTCGACATCGGTGCCGCGCGCGAGCGCAGTGTGATAGGCGAGCAGCTGCAGCGGCACCACGTGCAGGATCGGCGACAGCGGGCCCGCGTGCTCGGCGAGCCGGATGACGTGCACCGCCTCGCTTTCCTCGATCTGCGTCTCGTGGTCGGCGAACACGTAGAGCTCGCCGCCGCGCGCGCGCACCTCCTGCAGGTTGGACTTGAGCTTTTCCACCAGCGCGTCACCCGGCGCCACCGCCACCACCGGCATGTCGCGGTCGACCAGCGCGAGCGGCCCGTGCTTGAGCTCGCCTGCGGCGTAGGCCTCGGCATGGATGTACGAAACCTCCTTTAGCTTGAGCGCGCCTTCCATGGCGATCGGCCAATGGATGCCGCGCCCGAGGAACAGCGCGTGCTGCTTCTGCGCGAAACGGGCGGCCCAGCGCTCCACCTGGGGTTCCGTATCGAGCACCTTGCGCAGGGCGGCCGGCGCGTGGCGCAGCGCCTTGAGCAGCGTGTCCTCGTCCTGCGGCGAGAGATGGCGTCCGAGCTTCGCCAGCACCAGCACGAGCAGGAACAGCGCGCCGAGCTGCGTGGTGAAAGCCTTGGTCGAAGCGACGCCGATTTCGGGGCCTGCGCGCGTCAGGAAGCGAAGCTGCGAGGCGCGAATGAGCGAGCTCTCCGGCACGTTGCAAATCGTCAGGGTGCGCTCGATTCCGAGGGACTTCGCGTATTCCAGGGCCGCGAGCGTATCGGCCGTCTCGCCCGACTGCGAGATCGTGACGAACAGCCCGTGCCGGTCGGGCACCACTTTTCGGTAGCGGTATTCGCTGGCGACGTCCACCTGGGCCGGCAGGCGCGCGATCGACTCGATCCAGTAACGCGCCACCATTCCCGCGTGGTAGCTGGTGCCGCAGGCGACGATCTGGACCGACGACACGTCCTTAAGCATCGCCGCCGCGTCGGCGCCGAACAATCCCGGCTGCACCGAGTTGGCCGCGGCCACCGTCTCGAGCGTATTGGCGAGAGCCCCGGGCTGCTCGAAGATCTCCTTTTGCATGTAGTGCCGATACGGGCCGAGGTCGACTGCCTGCGCGGTCATCTCCGATACGTGCACCGGCCGCTCGACGCGGGCGCCGCCGGCGTCGATCACGCGCACGCCCTCCGGCCGGATCTCGGCGCAGTCCCCGTCCTCGAGGTAGATCACGCGCGGGGTGACCTGGACCAGGGCCGCGGCATCGGAGGCGGCGAAATTCTCGTTCTTTCCCAGTCCGAGCAGCAGCGGCGCGCCCTTGCGCGCCAGTGCGACGGCGTGAGGATCGTCTTCCGAAATCACGGCGATCGCGAACGCGCCCACCAGCTCGCCCGCTGCCCGAATTACCGCGGCAAGCAGATCCGGGCTGGTCTTGCGCAGGTGGGCAACAAGGTGTGCGATGACCTCGCTGTCGGTTTCGGACGCGAAGACATAGCCTTCCTTGATCAGGCGCGCGCGGATCTGCTCGTAGTTCTCCACGATCCCGTTGTGCACCACTGCCAGGCCGCCGGAAACGTGGGGATGGGCGTTCTTCTCGCTCGGCGCGCCGTGCGTCGCCCAGCGCGTGTGCGCGATGCCCGTTTCGCCTGCAATCGCCTGCGCGTCGACCTGCTTCGCGAGCTCGGCGACGCGGCCGGCGGCGCGAAGCCGCCGGAGCTTCGGCTTGTCGGTTCCGTCGAGCACCGCGATGCCGGCCGAATCGTAGCCGCGGTACTCGAGTCTTCGCAGACCCTCTACCAGGACGGGAACGATGTCGCGGCGCGACGCCGCGGCGACGATGCCGCACATGAATTCAGCTCTTCTTCCTGCTCGGCTTCCAGGCGGGGATCGAAACCTGCTTGGCGCGCGCGACCGTGAGCTGGCCCGCCGGCGTGTCCTTGCTGATGGTCGAGCCGGCGCCGATGTACGAACCCTTGGCGATCCTCACCGGCGCCACCAGGGTCGCGTCGGACCCGATGAAGCAATCGTCCTCGATCACGGTGCGGTGCTTGGCGGTGCCGTCGTAGTTGCAAGTGATGGTCCCCGCCCCGATGTTGACTCGCTCGCCGATCTCCGAATCGCCGATGTAGGCAAGGTGGTTCGCCTTCGAGCCCGCGCCCAGGCGGCTTGCCTTCACCTCGACGAAATTGCCGATGTGCACCTCCTCGCCGAGGCTTGCGCCGGGACGCAGCCGCGCGTACGGCCCGACGCGGCAGCGCGCGCCTACCTCGGCATCGTCGAGCAGGCAGAATGCGAGCACTTGCGTGTCCGCGGCTATCGTCACGTTGCGCAGAACGCAGTTGGGCCCGATGCGCACCCGATCGCCCAGCCGCACCGTCCCCTCGAACAGGCAGTTGACGTCGACCGTGACGTCTTGCCCGCACTCCAGGCTGCCACGCACGTCCACGCGCGCGGGATCGGCGAGCGTCACGCCGGCGTCCAGCAGGCGCTCCGCCTCGCGCCGCTGCACCTCGCGCTCGAGCGAGGCGAGCTCGCGCTTGGAGTTCACTCCCGCTACCTCGGTCCACGTTTGCGCTTTGACCGCCGCGACCGCGACGCCGTCGGAGACCGCGAGCGCGACGACATCGGTAAGGTAGTACTCCTGCTGCGCATTGCGATTGCGCACGGCGGCGAGCCAGCCAGCGAGGCGCTTCGCCGGGGCGCAAAGGAACCCGGCGTTCACTTCCTGCAGCTCGAGCTCGGCCGCGCTCGCGTCGCGCTGCTCGACGACGCGCAGCACGCTCCCCCGGGCGTCGCGCACGACCCGGCCGTAGCCGTGCGGGTCCGGCGCCTGCGCGGTGAGGATCGCCAGCCCACCGCGCGCCGACTGCGCCAGCCGCCTGAGCGTGTCGACTTGGATCAGCGGGACGTCGCCGTAGAGAATCAGCACGTCGTCGTCCGGCGGGACTTCGGGCAGCGCCTGCATCACCGCATGCCCGGTGCCCTGCTGCGCGGGCTGTTCCACCCAGGTCACGCCGGCGTCCGCGAATGTCGATCTGACGTCCGCGCCGCCGTGGCCGTGGACCACCACGGTGCGGGCCGGATCGAGCGCTCGCGCCGCCTGCAGCACGTGCGCGAGCAGCGGACGCCCCGCCAGACGGTGCAGCACCTTGGGCAGGGTTGAGCGCATGCGCCTGCCCTGGCCTGCGGCGAGCACGATGACGGAAAGAGGCATGGAAGCGGAATGCTAAAGGGCGGCCCGCAGGCGCACAAGCATCTCGTCGATTTCACCGCGCGTCACGTTGAGCGCCGGCATGAAGCGCAGGCACTCCGGACGCGGCGAGTTGACGAGCAAGCCGCGCTCGAGCGCCGCCTGCACCACTGCGCCTCCCGTCGGTCGACCGAGTTCGAGCGCGACGAGCAGGCCGCGGCCGCGCACCGCGCCCAGGCCCGTCTCGGCAGACAGCGCGCGCAGGCGCTGCATCAGGTACTCGCCGGCTTCGCGCACCCTGGCCAGGAACGCCGGCCGGGACACCGTCCTGACTACGGCTTCGCCCGCGGCGGTCATGAGCGGGTTGCCATTGAATGTTCCGCCCTGGTCGCCGGCTTCGAATACGCTTGCGCTCGCGCGCGCCAGCAGAGCGGCGAGCGGGACGCCGCCGCCGATGCCCTTGCCGAGCGTGAGAATGTCCGGTCGGATGCCGAGGTGCTCGTAGCAGAACATGCGGCCGGTGCGGCCGATTCCGGTCTGGATCTCGTCCAGTACCAGCAGCACGCCGCGCTCTTCGGTCAGCGCGCGGAGCCGGCGCATGAACGAGGCGGTAAACGGGATCACACCCGACTCGCCCTGGATCGGCTCCAGCATCACCGCGCAGGTGCGCGGGCCCAGCGCGCGCGCCGCAGCGTCGATGTCATTGCGCGGTACGCGAACGAAGCCGGGAACCTTGGGCTCGAACAAGCCTTCCCATCCGCGTTTGCCGGAAGCCGACATCGTGGCGAGCGTTCGACCGTGGAACGCATCCTCGAACACCACGATTTCGAACGCGCCGCCTCTCTTGAGGGCGCCCCACTTGCGCGCCAGCTTGATCGCGCCCTCGTTGGCCTCCGCGCCACTGTTGGCGAAGAACACCCTTTCGAGCCCGCTGAGGGCGGCCAGACGCTTCGCCAGACGGCGCATGGGCTCGTTGTAGTAGGCCGGACTGACGTTGATCACCTTCGCCGCCTGCGCCGCAAGCGCCTTGCGCAGCGGCAGCGGGGCATGACCGAGGGAATTGACCGCCCAGCCCTGCACGAAATCGAGATAAGCCCGTCCCCTTGCGTCGTAAAGCCACGATCCCTCGCCGCGCACGAAGCTCACGTCGGGGCGCTGCGTGACGAACATCAGTGAGTCTGCCGCCTTCATCCCGCGTCTCCAGAAAAGAGAAAAGCCACGGACCCCGCGGTCCGTGGCTTTTCACGTCGAACGAACGTTACTCGCCCTCGAAGACCGCGTTTCGTCGTCGTTCGCGTCGCAACAGCCCGCCGCAGGATGTCATCTCGGCAGCTCGGAAAAACCCATCAGGAACTCGTCGACTGCGCGCGCGCACTGGCGCCCTTCGCGGATCGCCCACACCACCAGCGACTGGCCGCGGCGCATGTCCCCCGCCGCGAACACCTTGGGCACGCTGGTCAGATAGCAGCCTTCGCCGTCGGTCGTCGCTTTGACGTTGCCGCGCGGATCCTTGTCCACACCGAACCCGTCCAGCACCGCCTGCACCGGCGAAACGAAGCCCATCGCAAGCAGCACCAGGTCCGCTGGCAGCACGAACTCGCTGCCCGGCAGCTCGCTCATCTTGCCGTCCTTCCATTCGAGGCGCACCGCCTTGAGACCCTTGACCGTTCCGTTCTCGCCGATGAATTCCTTGGTGGCGATCGACCAGTCGCGCTCGGCGCCTTCTTCGTGCGAGGAGGACGTTCTGAGCCGTTGCGGCCAGTACGGCCACACAGGGTTGCAATCGAGGTCGGGCGGCATCGGCAGCAGTTCGAATTGCGTTATCGATGCTGCGCCATGGCGGTTGGAGGTCCCGACGCAGTCCGATCCGGTGTCGCCCCCGCCGATCACGATCACGTGCTTGCCACTCGCCCACAGGTCTTCGACGTTCTTGTCGCCGGCGACGCGCCTGTTCTGCAGCGGCAGAAAGTCCATCGCGAAGTGAATGCCGTCGAGCTCGCGCCCGGGCACCGGCAGGTCGCGCGGCAGCTCGGCGCCGCCGGACAGCACCACCGCGTCGAATTCCGCCAGCAGTTTCTTCGGGCTGACGGGTTTCGCCTGCTTGTTGCCCGCTCCGACCGGCGTCTGCCCGATCACGTGATTGACGCGGAACTCGACCCCTTCGGCTTCCATTTGTCCGAGCCTGCGGTCGAGCAGCCATTTTTCCATCTTGAAATCCGGAATGCCGTAGCGCAGCAGCCCGCCGATGCGGTCGTTCTTCTCGAACACCACCACGGCGTGCCCGGCGCGCGCAAGCTGCTGAGCGCAGGCGAGGCCAGCCGGCCCCGAGCCGACGACCGCGACTCTCTTGCCGGTCTTGTGCGACGGCGGCTGCGGCGCGACCCAGCCTTCTTCCCAGGCCTTGTCGATGATTGCGTGCTCGATCGACTTGATCCCGACCGGGTCGTCGTTGATGCGCAACGTGCAGGCCTCCTCGCACGGCGCAGGGCAGACCCTGCCGGTGAACTCGGGGAAATTGTTCGTCGAGTGAAGCGATTGGATCGCCGCCTTCCAGTCCTGGCGATAGACGAGGTCGTTGAAGTCCGGAATGATGTTGTTGACCGGGCAGCCGGACATGCAGAACGGGATTCCGCAATCCATGCAGCGCGCGCCCTGAACCTTCGCCTCGTCGTCGCTCAGGTGCAGGATGAATTCGCGGTAATGCTTCTTGCGCGACTCCCTGTCCTCGCTCGCTTCCTGCAGGCGCCGGTACTCGAGAAAACCGGTGACTTTGCCCATCTACGCCGCCGCCTTCTTTTGCGCCGCCGCAAGCTCCCCCAGCGCGCGCCGATACTCGCGCGGGAACACCTTCACGAAGCGCGACCGATGCGACGCCCAGTCGTCCAGGATCTCCTGGGCCTTGCTGCTGCCGGTGTAGCGGACGTGCTTCTCGAGCAACCGCTTTAGAATCGCCTCGTCCGCCTGCCCGAGATGCCACAGCTCGGCGGCCAGCTTTGCCTGTTGCTCCGATTCCGACAACACCGGCTCGAGATCGACCATCGAGGGATTGCAGCGATTGACGAAGTCGCCCTCAGCGTCCAGCACGTAGGCGATGCCGCCCGACATGCCGGCGGCGAAGTTGCGGCCGGTCGAGCCCAGCACCACCACCGTGCCGCCGGTCATGTACTCGCAGCCGTGATCGCCGACTCCCTGCACCACCGCGTGCGCGCCGGAATTGCGCACCGCGAAGCGCTCGCCGGCGACACCGCGGAAGTAGGCCTCGCCGGCGATCGCACCGTAAAGCACGACGTTGCCGGTGATGATGTTCAGCGCCGGGTCGCCGCGGAACTTGGGCGAGGGCTGCACGCTGATGCGTCCGCCCGACAGCCCCTTGCCGCAGTAGTCGTTCGTGTCGCCGATCAGGTCCAGCGTCACGCCCTTGGACAGGAAGGCGCCGAAGCTCTGGCCCGCCGATCCCGCCAGACGCACGTGGACGGTGTCGTCCGGCAGGCCTTCGTGCCCGTAGCGCCGCGCGATCTCGGACGACAGCATCGTGCCGACCGTGCGGTTGATGTTCCGGATCGGAATGTCGATCGAAACCGCTTCGCCATCCTCGATCGCGGGACGCGCCAGCTCGATAAGCCGGTTGTCCAATGCCCGTTCCAACCCGTGGTCCTGGGCCTCGCTGTGAAAGCGCGCCACTTCCTGCGGCATGCTCGGCATGTGGAACACCTTCGAGAAGTCGAGCCCCTTCGCTTTCCAGTGCTCGATGCCCTTGCGCATGTCGATAAGCGCCGTGCGGCCGATCAGGTCGTCGAACTTGCGGATGCCCAGGCTCGCCATCAGCTCGCGCACTTCCTCGGCGACGTAGAAGAAGAAGTTCACCACGTACTCGGGCTTGCCCGAGAACTTCCTGCGCAGCACCGGGTCCTGGGTCGCGACGCCGACCGGGCAGGTGTTCAGATGGCACTTGCGCATCATGATGCAGCCCTGAACCACCAGCGGCGCGGTGGCGAAGCCGAACTCGTCCGCCCCGAGAATGGCGCCGATCACCACGTCGCGCCCGGTCTTGATCTGTCCGTCTACCTGCACCGCGATGCGGCCGCGCAAGCGGTTGAGAACCAGGGTCTGCTGGGTTTCCGCCAAGCCTAGCTCCCATGGCGTGCCCGCATGCTTGATCGACGACCAGGGCGATGCGCCGGTTCCGCCGTCGTGGCCGGAAATCGTCACGTGGTCGGACTTGGCCTTCGCCACGCCCGCCGCGACCGTGCCGACCCCGACCTCGGAGACCAGCTTGACGCTGATCGAGGCCGCCGGATTCGCGTTCTTGAGGTCGTGGATCAGCTGCGCCAGGTCCTCGATCGAATAGATGTCATGGTGCGGCGGCGGCGAAATCAGCTCGACCCCGGGGGTCGCAAAACGCAGCTCCGCGATGTATTCGGAAACCTTGCGCCCCGGCAGCTGGCCGCCCTCGCCAGGCTTCGCGCCCTGCGCCATCTTGATCTGGATCTGCGCCGCCGACGCCAGGTACTCGGCGGTGACGCCGAAGCGCCCGGAAGCGACCTGCTTGATCTTCGACTTGAGCGAATCGCCTTCCTTGAGCGCGATGTCGGCTTCGACCCGCCCCTTGCCCAGGCGAGAGGCAAGCGTCTCGCCCAGTTTGACCGGCGCGTAGCGCCGCCGGTCCTCGCCGCCCTCGCCGGTGTTGGACTTGCCGCCGATCCGGTTCATCGCCACCGCGAGCGAGGTGTGCGCCTCGGTGGAGATCGAGCCGAGCGACATGGCGCCGGTCGAGAATCGCTTGACGATCTCGGCGGCGGGCTCGACCTCTTCGATCGGAACCGGTTGCGCGCGGTCGAAACGGAACTCGAACAGCCCGCGGAACGTCATGTAGCGCTTCGATTGGTCGTTGATGATGCTCGCGTACTCTTTGTAGGTCGAGTACGAGCTGCGGCGCGTCGAGTGCTGCAGCTTTGCGATCGCGTCCGGCGTCCACATGTGCTCTTCTCCGCGCACGCGCCAGGCGTACTCGCCTCCGGCATCCAGCGCGTTTCTTAGGACGGGGTCTTCTTCGTCGAACGCAGCGCGGTGCACGCGAATCGCCTCTTCGGCGACCTCGAACACGCCTATTCCTTCCACCGACGAGGTCGTCCCATTGAAATACTTGTCGACCAGGGCGCGCGACAGCCCGACCGCCTCGAAGATCTGTGCCCCGGTGTAGGACATGTAGGTGGATATGCCCATCTTGGACATGACCTTCGCCAAACCCTTGCCAACCGCCTTGACGAAGTTCTTGCAGGCCTTGTCCGCGTCTATACCCTGGCCCAGCCGGCCCTTGCCGGCGAGCTCGATCAGGGTCTCGAACGCCAGATAGGGATGCACGGCCTCGGCGCCATAACCGCCGAGCAGCGCGAAATGGTGCACTTCGCGCGCCGAACCGGTTTCGACCACGAGACCGGTTGACGTGCGCAGCCCCTTGCCGACCAGGTGCTGGTGGATCGCCGACAGCTGCCAGCAGCGCGGGGATCGCGACGTTGTCGCGGTCGACGCGGCGGTCCGAGATGATGATGATCAACGTCCCGGCTCGCACCGCATCTTCCGCCTGCGCACGCAGGGACGCGAGTCGCGCCTCGATCGCCTCCTTGCCCCAGGCGAGCGGGTAGGTGATGTCGAGCTCGTAGGATTTGAATTTTCCGTCGGTGTAATTCTCGATGTGACGGATGGTCTCCATCTGCTCGAAGTCGAGTACCGGCTGCGAGACCTCGAGGCGCATCGGCGGGTTCATTTCGTCGATCCCGAGCAGGTTCGGCTTGGGTCCGATGAACGACACCAGCGACATCACCAGCGCCTCGCGGATCGGGTCGATCGGCGGGTTCGTGACTTGAGCGAAGAGCTGCTTGAAGTACTGGTACAGGGTCTTGTTCTTGCTCGACAGCACGGCCAGCGGCGAATCGTTGCCCATCGAGCCGACCGGCTCCTGGGCCTGCTCGGCCATCGGCATCATCAGGAACTTGAGGTCCTCCTGCGTATAGCCGAACGCCTGCTGGCGATCGAGCAGCGCCTCGCGCGCGCAGGCTCGCGCTTTTCCTTCGGCGCGGCAGCCCGTCGAGCTTGATCCGGATGCGCTCGATCCACTCGCGTAGGGCTTGGCCGCCGCGAGCGACTCCTTCAGTTCCTTGTCGTCGATGATGCGCCCTCGTTCGAGGTCGATGAGGAACATCTTGCCCGGCTGCAGGCGCCATTTCTTGACGATCTTCTCCTCCGGCACCGGCAGCACGCCGACCTCGGAGGCCATGATCACCAGGTCGTCGTCGGTGACGATGTAGCGCGCAGGGCCGCAGGCCGTTGCGGTCCAGCGTGGCGCCGATCTGGCGGCCGTCGGTGAACGCGATCGCCGCCGGGCCGTCCCATGGCTCCATCATCGCCGCGTGATATTCGTAGAAGGCGCGCCGGCTGTCGATCCATCGCGTCGTGGTTTTCCCACGCCTCGGGGATCATCATCATCATGGCGTGCGCGAGCGAATAGCCCGCCATGACGAGCAGTTCGAGCGCGTTGTCGAACGACGCGGAGTCGGATTGCCCGTCGTAGATGAGCGGCCAGATCTTGTTCAGGTCGTTGCCCAGAATCGGGCTCGATATCGCGCCCTGTCGCGCGCGGATCCAGTTGACGTTGCCGCGCAGGGTATTGATCTCGCCGTTGTGCGCAATCATGCGGAACGGGTGCGCCAGGTCCCAGCTGGGGAAGGTGTTGGTCGAGAAGCGCTGGTGCACCAGCGCCAGCGCCGATTCCATGCGCGGGTCCTGCAGATCCAGGTAGTATTCCCCGACCTGGTGCGGCGAGCAGCATGCCCTTGTAGACGATCGTGCGCGCCGACATGGACGGAACGTAGTACTCCTTGCCGTGCTTCGAGGTTGAGCGCCTGGATCGCATGGGCGGCGCTCTTGCGGATGATGTAGAGCTTGCGCTCCAGTGCGTCCGTGACCGTGACGCCCTTGCCGCGCCCGATGAACACCTGGCGAATCACCGGCTCCACCTGTCTGACCGACTCTCCCAGGTCGGAACCGTCGACCGGGACGTCGCGCCAGCCGAGCAGAACCTGTCCCTCGTCCTTGATCGCGCGTTCGATTTCGTATTCGCAGGCGAGGCGACTCGCAGGTTCCTGCGGCAGGAACACCATGCCAACGCCGTACTGGCCGAAAGGCGGCAGCTTGACGCCCTGCTTCGCCATATCCTCCCGGAACAGCTTGTCCGGAAGCTGCACCAATATCCCGGCGCCGTCGCTGCCTTCGGGTCGGCGCCCGACCGCGCCGCGGTGAGTCAGGTTGCGCAGAATAGTCAGCCCCTGTCCGATCAGCGCGTGCGATTTCTTGCCCTTGATGTGCGCGACGAATCCGACGCCGCAGGCATCGTGTTCGTGTTTCGGGTCGTACAAGCCCTGTGAGTCGGGGAAAATTCGGTTGCTCACGCCTAACCCTTTGAAAGAAAATAAGCTTCTCAGTTTTCGCCGCTGCGCACAAAAACGGCGGGCGAACTGGGAAATATACCTTCTCAGGCTTGGTGCTACAAGGGTTTGGCGTGCCGGCGACGTTAGCGCGCCGCAACAGGAGTCGTGGTCGAGGCGATCGCTTCTCGCACCAGCCGTTCCCCGGGTCGGCTCGCACGACCGCGCGGCCGATGCCTTCGAGGAGCACGTAGCGCACCCGGCCGTGCGCGGCTTTCTTGTCGACCGCCATCAGCTCCAGATAGCGTTGCGCCGACATCTCCGCCGGACCCGCCACGGGCAGTCCGGCGCGGGCGATCAGCTCGCGCACCCGCCGTACGTCCGCGGCACCGATCAGTCCGGCACGCGCCGACAGATCAGCCGCCATGACCATGCCGGCGGCGACCGCTTCGCCGTGCAGCCACCTGCCGTACCCCATACCGGTCTCGATCGCATGGGCAAAGGTGTGGCCGAAGTTCAGCACCGCCCGCCGGCCGCCTTCGCGCTCGTCGGCAGCCACCACGAGGGCCTTGAGCTCGCAGGAGCGCCGTACCGCGTAGGCGAGCGCGTCTGCATCCCCGGCTAACAGGGGCTCGAGGTTTGCCTCGAGCCAGCCGGCGAACTCTGCGTCGAGAGCGAACCCATGCTTGATCACCTCCGCCACGCCGGCCCGCAACTCGCGCGGCGGGAGCGTCGCCAGCGTGGCGACGTCGGACACCACGACCAGCGGCTGGTAGAAGGCGCCGATCATGTTCTTGCCGCGCGGGTGGTTTATCGCGGTCTTACCGCCGACCGAAGAGTCCACCTGCGCGAGCAGCGTGGTCGGCACCTGAACCAGGGGCACGCCCCGCTGGTACACGGCAGCCGCGAACCCGGCAAGGTCGCCCACGACGCCGCCGCCGAGCGCCACGATCGGGGTCTGCCGGTCGCAGCGGCCGGCGATCAAGGCGTCCAGCACTTGATCCAGGGTGCGCCAGTCCTTGGCCTGCTCGCCGTCGGCGATCACGATCTCGACCGTTTCGACGCCCGTCGAGGCAAACGCGCGCCGAAGGCGCGCGAGATAGAGCGGCGCGACGACCGTATTCGTCACGACCGCAACGCGGCCCGCCTTGAGATACTCGGCGTACAGCGATGCCTCATCGAAGATTCCGGACCCGATGTGGATCGGGTAAGCGCGCTCGCCCAGCTCTACACGGAGACTTTGCATCGCTCTTCGATCTTCGCCAGCAGCTCGCGGGCGAGGCCCTGGACAGACTGGGTGCCGGTCTCGACGACGATGTCCGCAACTTGGCGATAGAGCGGGTCCCGCGCCGCGTATAGATCCCGCAGCCGCTGCGCCGGATCGGGCGTCTCGAGCAGCGGCCGATTCTTGTCGTGCCGCAGTCGGCGGTAGAGGTCTTCGGCGCGCGCGTGGAGGTAGACCGTCGTACCGCCCGAGGCGAGCCGGCGCCGGTTTTCGGCCGAGAGTACCGCGCCGCCTCCCGTCGCAAGCACGACTCCGTCGAGCGCCGCCAATTCGGCGATGGCGTGTTCCTCGCGGCTGCGAAATCCTTGCTCGCCCTCGATTTCGAAGATCACCGCGATCCGGACTCCGCAACGTCGCTCGATTTCCTGGTCGGAGTCCAGGAAGCGGCGCTTCAGCCGGCGGGCGATAAGCTTGCCCACGGTCGTCTTGCCCGCGCCCATCATGCCCACGAGATAGATATTGCCGCCCGGCTTCACGAGGCTATTGTAGCCACGGCGAGGACGAAAAAGAAAACGGCCGGGGAGACCCGGCCGTAACGTCCAGAGGAGACGCGGCAAATCAGCGAACGGTAAGGCGCTCGTTCACAATTCTTGGCGTGATGAACACGAGCAGTTCGGTCTTGCTCGTACTGGTCTGGTTGTTCTTGAACATCCAGCCCAGGAGCGGCATGTCGCCGAGCACCGGTATCTTCGTTATGTCGGTGCGGTCGCTCTGCTCGTAGATGCCCCCGATCACCACCGTGCCGCCGTTTTCCACCAGAACCTCGGTCTTGACGTGCTTGGTGCTGATCTGCACGCCGGCGGGCGTGGTCGTGCCAGGCTGATCCTTGTTCACGTCGAGCGTCATGATCACGTTCCCGTCCGGCGTGATCTGGGGCTTCACCTTGAGCGAGAGATTGGCCTTGCGGAACGCCACCGCGGTCGCACCCGAGGAAGTCGCCTGCTGGTAGGGAATTTCTGTTCCCTGCTCGATCACGGCCTCGACCTGATCGGCAGTCAGCACGCGCGGGCTCGAGACCACCTTGCCCTTGCCGTCGGCCTCAAGCGCGCTGATTTCCAGGTTCAGGAACCTCGTCATCGCGTTGTCGAACAGAATGAACGAGAACTGGCCGGCAGTGAAGGAATTCAGGCCGGCGGCCGGCAGATTCACACTGGTCGAATTGGCCAGAAAGTCTGGGGTCGTCGACGTCTGACCTGTATGGAACCCGGTGTCTGCCAGGCCGCCGCCAAACGTGAAGCGGGTGTTGTAGTCGCCGAGAAGCTTGTGTCCACCGTTGGCCAGGTTGTCGTGATACCCGAGACGGGCGCCCAGGTTCTTGCTGAAAGTGTCATTCGCCTCGACGATGCGCGCCTCGATCATGACCTGCCGCACCGGGACGTCGATCTTGGCGATCAGCTTGCGCACCTCTTCGAGTCTGCTCGGCGTGTCCTGCACGAAAAGCGTGTTCGTGCGCGCGTCCACGACCGCGCTTCCGCGCTTCGACAGCATGCGCTGCGTGGGATCGGAAAGCAGCTTCTGCACGTCCGCTGCCTTCTGGTAATTCATCTGGAACGACTCAGTGTGCGTCTGCTCCAGATCGTCGATCTGCTTTGCGGCCTCGAGCGCGAGCTTTTCGCGCGTCGCCAGCTCGTCGGACGGCGCAATCCAGATCACGTTGCCGGTCTTGCGCATGTCGAGACCGCGCGTCTGCAGGATGATGTCGAGCGCCTGGTCCCAAGGCACGTCTTTCAGGCGCAGCGTGATGTTTCCCGTCACCGAATCGCTGGTAATGATGTTGAGGTCGGTGAAGTCGGCGATGACATTCAGCACCGCCCTGACTTCCACGTTCTGGAAATTGAGCGAGAGCTTCTCGCCCGTGTACTTGCGGCCCGACTGTTTGGCGTCGACCGCCGGTTTGACTTCGACCACAAACTGGTTGTCCGACTGGTAGGCGTTATGCTCCCACTGGCCCTTGGGCTCGATCACGATGCGCACGTTGTCGCCCTGCTGGTACGCGCTGACGACCTGAACCGGCGTCGCGAAATCGGTGACGTCGAATCGCTTGCGCAGATTCTCCGGAAGAGAAGTCTTGAGCAGGTCGACAATGATGTTTTGGCCCTGCTGGCGGATATCGATCCCGGTGGAGGAATCGGACAGGTCGACCACTACCCTGCCTGCGCCCGCCGTTCCACGGCGAAAGTCGATATTGCGCACGGCGTGGGTAACGTCGGCCTTGCCTTCGGCAAAGTGCGCCCCTGCACCGCCTTGCGCGACGGCCGGCGCCGACAGAGTGATGACGAGGTCCTTGCCCTCGATGGTGGCTTCGTGCGGCACGGGACGGGTGAGATTCAGCACCATCCTGGTGCGGCCGGCGCCCTGTACCACATTCATGCTGCGCAGCGCCCCCTCCCCGATGTCCTGCTTGGCGCGGCCGAGCGCGTTGAGAGTGTTCGGGAAATCGAACGCGATGCGCGCAGGCGAGGTAATGGCGAAGTTCGGCGGAACGCTCTTCAGCGCATCCTTGGTTGTTACGCGCACGACCGTCTTGTTGTCCTGCTGCAAGACGTTGAAGGACTCAATGCTGTTCACCTGGGCGAAGGCGGCGCCCGCTCCCGCAAGCCAGAGCGCGAGCGCATAGAGAGCGTTTATCGTTTTCATCGTTTACTCACCTCCTGCAATTGCAGCGCGCTAGAGCGTTGCACCCACTCGCCGCTACCATCCTGGACCAGTTCGGTCAGTTTGATTTCGCCTTCGTCGATTGACGTGATGACGCCGAAATTCTGGCCCATGTAGTTGCCTTGCTTGACCCTGTAAAGGTTTGTGCCCGCTTTCACCAGACCGTAGGTCTGCTTGCCCTGGGTGATGGTGCCGACCATCTGGATCGATTCCAGCGGGAATGCTTCGAGCGGTTCCTTGGGCCGGTTCAGGTTCGGCCCCGGCGCGCCTCCGACACCCTTTCCCGGCTGCGCGATAATGATGCGGTCCGGTCGGAACGGATCGACCAGGTCTTCCGCCGTGTATGGCACCGGCTCATAGGGTTTCACCTGCGGCAGCGGATTCACGTGCCCGCGCAGCCCCTTGGTCAAGCCGCTCAACTCCTGGCGCAGGTCGCTATGCTCGTCGGCGCCACAGGCCGCGAGCAGCATCACGGCCGCCAGCACTAGGAGCGTTCTCATTTCCGGCCACCTCGCTTGGCGTTCCGCTGAGACTTGCGCTGGGCGACGATTTCGTCTTCGTCCAGGTAGCGGAAGGTGCGCGCCGTGGCCTGCATATCCAGGCTGCCGTTCTTGGCCGCCGTTATCTGGACGTCATTGAGGGTGACGATGCGCGACAGCTGGCCTACGTCACTCGCGAACGCACCCATGTCATGGTAGGTGCCGACAACCTTCACCTGGATCGGCAACTCCGCGTAGAACTCCCTCATGGTCTCCGAGGCCGCCGGCTTGAACAGCTCGAATTGGAGCCCCCGTCCCAAGCCCGCCTGGTTGATATCGACCAGCAGCGCATCCATCTGGGACTTGTTGGGCAGTTGGCGCAACAATGCACCGAACTGGGTGTCGATCTCGCGCAGTTGCTGCTGGTAAAGATCGAGATTGATCGACTGACGCTTCTTGATGACGTAGGCATCCTTCAGCTTCGATTCTTCCTGCCTGCCGCGATCCAGTTCGTCGAGCTGGCCTTGCCAATCGACGAAATAGGCCGCGACCGGTATCGCCACCAGTATCCCCAGCAGCACCGCGAGCTTCGGCAAGACCGGCCAGGTGCCGGGATCGCGCCAGTTGAGGCGCCGGAAGTCCTCGACGATCTTGTTGATGTCGATCGCCATGACTCAGCCCTTTTTCTTAGCCTGCGCCTTGCCGCCCTTGGACTCCTCTTCCGGCTTGAGCGGCTTAAGCGACAGATTGAGGTTGAACTCCGAAAGACGCTTCTTGTCTACGGCGGTGGCCTTGATCTGCACCAGTTCGGGTTTTTCCAGCCACGGCGAGGATTCGATGTTGCGCATGAGCGTCGACACGCGGGCGTTGGACTGCGCATAGCCGTCCAGGTGAACCGCCAGACCTTTCTGCTTGACGCTCTTGAGATACACGCCTTCGGGCATCTGGCGGACGAGCTGATCGAGCAGATGCACCGTTTGGGCCCGGTCCGCCTGCAGTGTCTCGATAATTTGCTTGCGCGCGAGCAGGGCCTGAATCTCGTCCTTGAGTTTCTTGATGTCCGCGATTTGCTTGTCGAGCTTCGCGATTTCGCCCTTTAGAAACGTGTTTCGGTCCTGCTGCGCCGCGACGCGGTTGGAATTCACCACGTGTCCCGCGCCCCAGATCACGGCGCCGAGCGCGGCCGTCATGCCGGCTATAACGGCGAAGTGCGTGCGCGCGCGCTTGCGCCGCTCGTCGCGGTGTGGAAGCAGATTGATGCGAATCGTCATACCGGATCGAACCTCCGCATGGCGAGCCCGCATGCGACGATCAGCGACGGCGCATCGGCTATCAGGCGCTTGAGTTGGATGCGCGACGAGGTCTGCATTGCGGCAAACGGGTTCGCCACCGTGGTGGGCACCTGCGTGCGGGTGTTCACGGCCTCATCGAGACCCGGAATCACGGCGGATCCCCCGGCCAGCAGAATCTGGTCCACGGCGTTGTACTGCGTCGAGGTGAAGAAGAACTGCAACGCGCGCTGGACCTCCATCGAGAGGTTGTCCATGAACGGCCGCAGCACCTCCGTCTCGAAATCGTCCGGCAGCCCCCCCGAGCGCTTCGCGTTTTCCGCTTCTTCCACGCTCATGCCGTAGCGGCTGACGATGTCCTGCGTCAGCTGATTGCCGCCAAAGGCCTGTTCGCGGGTATACACCGACTGATCGTTGCGCAAGACCGTGACGTTCATGACGTTCGCGCCGATGTCCACCACCGCGATGTTCTGGTCCTTGCCGCCGTTCGGCAGCTGTTGCACGACGAGCGCGAGCGCGCTTTGCTGCGCATACGACTCGACGTCCATCACCAGCGCCTTCAGCCCGGCGGACTCCGCCACGGCGACCCGATCTTCGACCTTCTCCTTGCGGGTGGCCGCGATGAGGACTTCCTCCTCTTCGGGGTTGGAGGGCGCCGGGCCGATGAGCTGGAAGTCCAGATTCACTTCGTCAAGCGCAAAGGGAATGTACTGGTTTGCCTCGGTCTCGACCTGGATCTCGAGCTCGTCCTCGCGCAGTCCCGACTGGACGATGATCTTCTTGGTGATGACCGCGCCCGACGGCACCGCCATCGCAACGTGCTTGGTGCGCGTCGCCAGGCGTTTGTGCGCGCGCTTGACCGACTCGGCTACCGCCTCGAGGTTGTTTATGTTGCCGTCCACCACCGCCTCGCGCGGCAAGGGCTCGATCGCGTAGCGCTCGACCCGATATGCGCCTTTTCCGGCGTCGACGATCTCGATCATTTTTACCGACGACGAGCTGATATCCAGCCCGAACACGGGCAGAGCTTTCGGCTTGAAAATGTCGAGTTCCATCGTTATTTTCCTTTGCGTACCGGCCCTTTAGGCGCAATACGTAGAAATTGCGTTAAATGCTAGCAACAACTCCAGTTAGTGTCTAGTGAATTTTCCACACGGACGGACCCCCTATAATGCCCCCCTTTCGCACTCGAGGGTCTACCCCTCTTCCGCTGTTCTAACTCCCTTGATGTGGCATCGTTTTTTGACCTTTCCGCTGGCGCTGCTGGCGGGCGCCGGCGCCGTCGGTTTGGTGGTGGCTGCGCTGGTCGTTGCGCTGGCTTATCCGAACCTGCCATCGCTCGATTCGCTGACGGACTATCAGCCGAAAGTTCCGCTGCGTATCTACACCGAAGACGGCGCCCTAATCGGGGAATTCGGCGAGGAACGTCGATCGGTAATCTCGATCGCGCAAGTTCCCAAATTTCTCAAGGACGCGATCATCTCGGCGGAGGACGAACGGTTCTACCAACACGCCGGCATCGACTACGTCGGGGTGATGCGCGCCGCGTATTCGAATCTGCTCGCGGGCGGAAAGCGCCAGGGAGCGAGCACGATTACGATGCAGGTCGCGCGCAATTTCTTCCTGTCGTCGGAGAAGACTTTCACGCGCAAGCTCTACGAGGCGCTGCTCGCGTTCAAGATCGAGCACAGCCTCGCAAAGGACCAGATCCTGGAGCTGTACATCAATCAGATCTACCTGGGCCAGCGCGCGTACGGCTTCGCCGCCGCCGCGCAGACCTATTTCGGCAAGTCGCTCGACCAGCTCAGCCTTGCTGAAGCGGCAATGCTGGCGGGTCTGCCAAAGGCGCCGTCCAGCTACAACCCGATCTCCAGCCCGCAGCGCGCGAAGAGAAGGCAGCAATATGTCCTGCGGCGCATGCGCGAGCTGGGCTACATCACTGACGCCCAAGATGCGCAGGCGGCCGCGGCCCCGGTGCGCACGCACAAGGAAACCAGCGAATACACCGTGCACGCGGAATACGTCGCCGAGATGGTTCGCCGGGCCGTGCACGAACAATATCCGGAGGACGCCTATAGCAAGGGCTTTCGCGTCTACACCACGATCCGCAAAGCCGATCAGGAGGCGGCTTACGTGGCGCTGCGTCAGGGATTGGAAAATTACGATCGCCGACATGGCTACCGCGGGCCGGAGGGTTTCGCCTCGCTCGCCGACGCGCCGCGAGACGAGGACTACGACGAGGCGCTGGCAGACCACGCGGATAGCGGCGGCCTGCTCGCTGCGGTCGTGCTCTCGGCCTCGCCACGCAAGGTCGAGGCCGCCTTGCGCAACGGCGACCTGATCCAGATCACCGGCGAAGGACTGAAATTCGCGGCCTCTTCGCTTCGTTCCTCCGCGCCGCCGCGGACGAGCATACGCCGGGGCGCGATCGTGCGCGTCGAGCAGGCGGGGCGCAACCGCTGGGAGATCGTGCAGCTGCCCGAGATCGAAGGCGCCTTCATCGCCGTCGACCCGCAAGACGGCGCGATTCGGGCCCTCGTGGGGGGCTTCGACTTTGCACGCAACAAATACAACCACGTCACTCAGGCCTGGCGCCAGCCCGGCTCGTCGTTCAAGCCGTTCATCTACTCTGCCGCGCTGGAAAAGGGGTTCACACCGGCCACGGTCATTCCCGACGAGCCGATTGTGATCGACCCCGAAGTCACAGGCGGCCAGCCCTGGGAGCCCAACAACTATGACGGCAAGTTCGAGGGCCCGATGCGCATGCGCACGGCGCTTGCGAAGTCGAAAAACATGGTGTCGATACGCATCCTGCAGGCGATCGGCACCAAGTACGCGCAGGACTACATCACGCGCTTCGGCTTCGACGCCGACAGGCACCCGCCATATCTGACCATGGCGCTGGGCGCGGGCTCGGTCACCGCGTGGCAGATGGCGCGCGCGTACGCCGTGTTCGCGAACGGCGGATATCTGCTGCAGCCGTACTTCATCGAGAAGATCGTGGACGACCGCGGCAATCCGCTGGGCGTTGCGCACCCGCAGCATGCGGGGGACGACGGTCTGCGCGTGATCGACGCGCGCAACGCATTCCTCATCGACAGCATGCTCCAGGACGTCACGCGCTACGGCACCGCCGCCCGCGCCGCGCGCCTGGGACGCAGCGACATCGCGGGCAAGACCGGAACCACCAACGAGTTCGTCGATGCCTGGTTCTGCGGCTTCCAGGCCACGCTGGTGGGCATCACCTGGGCCGGATTCGACCAGCCGAAGACGCTCGGCCGCAACCAGACCGGCGGTTCGGTGGCGCTGCCGATTTGGATGGATTTCATGGGACAAGCGCTGAAGGGCGTGCCCGAAATGCAGCTTACGCCGCCGCCCGGCGTCGTCTTGGTGGAAACCGGTCCGGATCCGACGATCCCCGACGAAAAGCCCGTGCCGGAATATTTCTACCAGGAAAACATTCCGGTCGAACCGTCTCCCACGCCGCTGCCGGCGCCGGCTGCGGCGCCGCAGCAGCCTCCGTTACCCGCGCCGAAGATCGAACCGGCGCCGCAGCCGCCCGCGCAGTAAGGCACGCGGGCCACGCTTGCGCGTCAGGCGCGCAGCACCACGCCCTGGCCGCCTTGCGACGAAACAAGCCTGGAGAGCGCCGCGAACAATTCGCCGCCGTCGCGCGTATCGCGCCATTGCGAACCGTCCCAGCGGAAATGAAAGCCGCCGGACTTCGCCGCGACCCAGATCTGCCGCGCCGCGCCGTGGCGATTGATGACCATCTTGCTGCCGTCGGCGAACTCGATCTCGAGTACGCCGCCCGCCTTGGACTGCACGTCGGCGTCTGCGCCGCTCGCTTCAATCGCATGTTCGATGCGTGCCAGCGCAGCGTCCGTGAGTGCTTCGAATTCGGAGTCCGTCATTGGGCAGCGAGGGTGCGTGATAACATGAATATTTTACCGTTCGCGACGCGATGCGATTCGCTTTTCTCCTCGCCCTAAGCGCCGCTCTCGCGGTTCTTTCCGGCTGCGGACAAAGGGGGGACTTGTACTTTCGCGACTCTCCGCCGCCCGGCGTCAAGCCGCGCAAGACCGAGCCCTACAAGCCCGTGCCCTATCCTGCAGATACCGGGCGCGGCGACGGCGCGGCAGACAAGAACTAGCCGCCCGCGTGGCCTTCGCCTACCAAAACGGCACGCTCTGCGCCGAACAGCTGCCGCTCGACGAGCTGGCGCAGCGCTTCGGCACGCCGTGCTACGTCTACTCCCGCGCCGCCATCACGGCAGCCTATGCGGAGTATTCGGATGCCCTCGCCGGGCGCGACGCGCTCATCTGCTACTCGGTCAAGGCAAATTCGAATTTGGCGGTGCTCGCGCTCATGGCGAGGCTGGGCGCAGGATTCGATATCGTCTCGGGGGGCGAGCTGGCGCGCGTGCTGGCCGCGGGCGGAGACCCGCGCAAGACGATGTTTTCCGGCGTCGGCAAGACGGAGCTCGAGATCGAGCAGGCGCTCAAGGCGGACGTGCTTTGCATCAATCTGGAGTCGGAACCCGAGCTTGAGCGCGTAAGTGCGATTGCCGGCCGGCTCGGCAAACGCGCGCCGGTGGCGTTCCGGGTCAATCCTGACGTCGACGCAAGAACACATCCTTATATCTCGACCGGTCTGAGGCAGAACAAATTCGGCGTGCCGCACGACGACGTGGAGCGCCTGTACGCCAAGGCGGCGCGACTGCCGAACATCGATATCCGTGGCATCGGCTGCCACATCGGCTCCCAGCTCATGGAGCCCGCGCCGTTCGTCGAGTCCGCGACTCGCGTCGCCGCACTCGCCGCACGGCTTGCGGCGGCAGGAATTGCAGTCACGCACGTCGACCTGGGGGGCGGCATCGGCATTCGCTACCGCGACGAAACGCCGCGCCCGGTGGCCGATTTCGTCGCCGGCGCCATCGCCGCGGTCGGCACCGGGGGCACAAGGCTGGTTCTCGATCCGGGGCGCTCGATCGTGGGCAACGCGGGCCTGCTTCTGACGCGCGTCGAGTACGTCAAGCGGGGGGCCGCGAAAAACTTCCTGGTCGTCGACGCGGCGATGAACGACCTGCTGCGACCCGCGCTGTACGACGCCTGGCACGAGGTGCGGGCCGTACGCGAAGCGCCGGCCGGGGCGCGCCCGTCCGCTTTTGACGTGGTCGGCCCTGTCTGCGAGAGCAGCGACTTCCTGGCCCGGGAACGCAATCTGGCCGCCAGCGCCGGTGACCTGCTGGCGGTGATGTCGGCCGGTGCCTATGGCATGAGCATGAGCTCGAACTACAACTCGCGGCCGCGCGCCGCGGAAGTGCTGGTCGACGGCGCCCACGCGCACCTCGTCCGCACCCGGGAGACGGTGGAAGATCTCTTTGCCCTCGAGAGAATCTTGCCGTAGATTGTCGGCGCCGCAGAGCGAACCCCTACCACGAGCCTCCTAGCCAACCCAGACCCGAAGGCCTGCCCCGGGCCCAAGATGACAATCACTCCCCGCTCACGAGCCCTATCGGTGGCGGCAATCGCGCTGGCAGTGATCCTCGCGGGAACCGCGGTGACGCACTTTGCGGCCGACAGCGGCGCAATCGAGAAGAAACATCCGGCGGGCCCGGCGGCGGTTCCGGTTTCGGTCGCGGTCGCGTTGGAGCGCAACATGCCGGTCATTCTGCGCGCGATTGGAAACGTAGACGCTTTCTCGACCGTCGCGATCAAGGCGCGCGTGGACGGCCAAATCGTGGAGGTCAATTTCCGACAGGGCCAGGCGGTAGGCAAGGGCGACGTGCTGTTCCGGCTCGATGCGCGGCCCTTCGAGGCTGCGCTGCGCCAAGCGCAGGCGAACCTGGCGCGAGACAGGGCGAGCCGCGACCAGGCGCATTCGCAGGAGCGGCGCTATTTCGATCTGCTCGAGAAGCACTTCGTGTCGAAAGAGGCCTACGCCCAGATCAGAACTGCCGCCGAAACCGCGGCGGCGTCGCTCAACGCAAGCGAAGCGTCGGTCGAAACCGCGCGCTTGAATCTTCAATATTGCACCATCCGTTCGCCGATCGACGGCTACGTCGGCCGGATCATGCTGCAGCTCGGCAATCTGGTGAAAGCGAACGATACGAACTCGCTCGTGGTCATCAACCAGGTCATGCCCATCTACGCCACGTTCGCGGTGCCGGAGCAGCGCCTGAGCGAAATCCGGCGCCACATGGCTGACGGCCCGCTGCAGGTTACGGTCGACAGCGCCGACGCGCGCGAGGCGGCGCTTGCGACCGGCCGTCTCGTATTCGTCGACAACTCGGTCGACGTCAGCACGGGAACGATCAAGCTGCGCGCCGAATTCGAGAACCGCGAACTCGCGCTCTGGCCGGGGCAGTTCGTCAACGTGAACCTCAAGCTCTACGATCAGGCGAATGCGATCGTGGTGCCGGCGGTCGCGGTACAGACCGGCCCGCAAGGCGAGTTCGTGTTCGTGCTCAAGGCTGACGGGACCGCCGAAGTGCGCAAGATCGAGGTCGCGCGTACCGAGGGCGACCTCGCGGTGATTGCCGAAGGCCTGGCCAAGGGAGAGCGCGTTGTCACCCGCGGCCAGCTGCGTCTGGCGCCGGGAGTCAAGGTCGTGGTCCGACCGGACGCGTCGTGAACCTTTCCGAGCTGTTCATCCGGCGCCCCGTCATGACCGTTCTGGTCATGGCCGCCATCCTCATGTTCGGTATCGTCGGCTACCGGCTCCTGCCGGTGAGCTCGCTGCCGAACGTGGACTTCCCTACCATCCAGGTCAGGGGCGAGCTCCCGGGAGCCAGCCCGGAAACCATGGCCTCGGCGGTCGCAACCCCGCTCGAGAAGCAGTTCTCGACCATCGCCGGCATCGATTCGATGTACTCGGTGAGCGGCCAGGGCGTGACCCAGATCACGCTCCAGTTCGCGCTCGACCGGGACATCGACGCCGCCGCCCAGGACGTGAACTCGGCGATCGCGGCGACCGCGCGCCAGCTCCCCTCGGCGATGCCGGCGCCGCCGTCCTTCCGCAAGGTGAACCCCGGCGACTTCGCGGTGTTCTACCTCGCCCTCACTTCGGACACCATGCCGCTCTCGACGGTGGACGAATACGCCGAGACTTTCCTCGCGCAGCGCATCTCGACGATCAGCGGCGTGGCCCAGGTCCAGGTCTACGGACAACAGAAATACGCCGTGCGGGCGCAGGTCGATCCGGGCGCGCTTGCCTCGCGCGGCGTCGGCATCAACGAGGTGCAGCAGGCGATCGCCCAGGCCAACGTGAATTTGCCCACGGGGACGCTGTACGGCAAGGACCGCCTGTTCGCGGTTCAGGCGAACGGTCAGCTGTTCGACGCCGCCGCCTTCCGCCCCGTGATCGTCAGCTACCGCAACGGCTCTCCGGTGCATCTCGAGCAACTCGGGCGCGTCGTCGACGGCGTCGAAAACGACAAGGTCGCCGCGTGGTTCAAGGACAAGCGCGGGATCGTGCTTGGGATCTACCGCCAGCCGGGAACCAACACGATCCAGGTGGTCGACGCGGTGAAGAAGCTCCTGCCGACTTTCCGCGCGGAGGTGCCGGCGGGCGTCACGATGGAAGTGCTGTTCGACCGCTCGGTCACGATCCGCCAGTCCGTCGAGGAAGTCGAGTTCACCCTTTTGCTTGCGCTCACGCTGGTCGTGATGGTGATCTTCCTGTTCCTGCGCAACCTTTCAGCGACCTTGATTCCCAGCGTTGCGCTGCCGATGTCGATCGTCGGCACCTTCGGCGTGATGTACGCCCTGGGATACAGCCTGGACAACATATCACTCATGGCGCTGACGCTGTGCGTCGGTTTCGTGGTCGACGACGCGATCGTGATGCTGGAAAACATCTCGCGCCACATGGAAAGCGGCAAGACCCGCTTCCAGGCGACGCTGGACGCATCGAGAGAGATCTCGTTCACCATCCTTTCGATGACCATCTCGCTTGCGGCGGTGTTCATTCCGGTGTTCTTCATGGGGGGAATCGTCGGGCGCCTGCTGCACGAATTCTCGGTGACGATCATCACCGCGGTTCTGATCTCGGGCTTCGTGTCGCTCACGCTCACGCCGATGATGTCGAGCCGGCTGCTGAAGCCCCAGCACGGCGTCGCGCACGGCTGGATGTACCAGATGTCCGAGCGCGGCTTCGACGCGCTGCGCGACGCCTATCGCGTGACGCTGGGGTGGTCTCTCGCTCACGGCCGCTTCGTCATTCTCGTGTTCCTCGCCATCACGGTCGCCACCGGGTACCTGTTCTCGCGCATGCCGAAGGGCTTCCTGCCTACCGAAGATACGGGGCAGATCTTCTGTTTCACGGAAGCGCCGCAGGACATCTCCTTCGACGCGATGGCGAAGCTGCAGCAGCGGGTAGCGGAGATCGTGCGCCGCAACCCCAACGTGCAAGGCGTCATGTCGTTCATCGGGGCGAGCGGGTTCAATCCCTCGTTGAATCGCGGCCGCATGTTCATCACGCTGAAGCCTCGCTCGGAAAGGGTGTCGGCGGACGAGGTGATCCGGCAACTCAGACCCAAGCTCCAGGGGCTGGTCGGCATCAAGGCTTTCATGCAGAACATCCCGACCATCCGCATCGGCCTGCTCACCAAGAGCCCCTACCAGTACACGTTGCGCGGCGCGAGCACCGACGACCTCTACCATTGGGTGCCGATCATCGAAGACAAGCTCAAATCGATTCCCACGCTGGTGGACGTGGCGAGCGACCTGCAGATCCATCAGCCGCAGGTGAGGGTGGACATCGATCGCGCCAAGGCGTCGACGCTCGGCGTCAGTGCGCAGCAACTGGAGGTCGCCCTCGGCGCCGCCTACGGCTCGCAGCAGGTGTCCACGATCTATACCGCGACCAATCAATACGCGGTGATCCTTGAGGTCGAGCCGCGCTTCCAGCGCGGTCCGGCAGCGCTGCCGTCGCTGTACATCCGCTCCTCAAGCGGCGCCCTGGTGCCGCTGGACGCGGTGGCGAAGCTTTCCTACGGGCTCGGTCCGCTGACGGTCAGCCACCAGGGGCAGTTGCCCTCGGTGACGTTCTCGTTCGATCTCACGCCCGGCGTCTCGCTGTCCCAGGCGATCGACACCATTCGCGCCTCGATGCGCGAGCTACGGGTGCCGGCTACGCTCACCGGGAGCTTCTCGGGCACCGCCCAGGCGTTCGAGGATTCGTTGCAGGGGATGGGCATCCTGCTGGTGCTCGCGATCGTCGTCATTTACCTCGTGCTCGGCATCCTTTATGAGAGCTTCATCCACCCGCTGACGATTCTCTCCGGATTGCCGACGGCGGGTCTCGGCGCATTGCTGACGTTGAAGCTGTTCCACATCGACCTCAACATGTACGCCTTCGTCGGCATCATCATGCTGGTCGGCATCGTAAAGAAGAACGCGATCATGATGATCGACTTTGCGATCGAAGCTCGGCGCAAGGAGCGCATCTCGCCGCACGACGCGATCTTCGAAGCCTGCATGATCCGCTTTCGTCCCATCATGATGACGACGATGGCCGCCCTCATGGGCAGCCTGCCGATCGCTCTCGCATTCGGCGTCGGCGGCGACGCGCGCCAACCGCTCGGTCTCGCGGTCGTCGGCGGCCTGCTCCTGTCGCAGGTGCTCACGCTCTATATCACTCCGGTCATTTACGTCTACTTCGAGCAGTTCTCGGACAGGCTGCAACGCCGGCACACGCCCGCTGCGGCCGGCATGATGGGCGGCGCCGCGATTCCCGCGGGTCCGAACGCGCCGAAGGCGCTAGACTAGTCGCATGCCTGCCCCGCAAGAGACGAAGAACATGGCGCTGTTCTGCGACTTCGAGAACATCGCGCTCGGCGTGCGCGACGCGAAGTACGCCCAGTTCGACATCAGCCGCGTGCTGGAGAGGCTGCTGCTGAAGGGCAGCATCGTGGTGAAGAAGGCCTACTGCGACTGGGAGCGCTACAAGGAGTTCAAGAGCGTGATGCACGGTGCGTCGTTCGAGCTGATCGAGATTCCGCACGTGCGCCAGTCGGGCAAGAATTCGGCGGACATCCGCATGGTCGTCGACGCCCTGGACCTGTGCTACACCAAGTCGCACGTGGACACCTTCGTGATCATCAGCGGCGACTCGGATTTCTCGCCGCTTGTGTCCAAGCTGCGCGAGAACGCGAAAGTCGTCATTGGCATTGGAGTGAAGAACTCGACCTCCGACCTGCTGATCGCGAACTGCGACGAGTTCATCTATTACGACGACCTGGTGCGCGAAGAAGAGGTGAAGCGGCGTGCAGCGCGCAAGCGCAGGGAAGCGCGCCCCGCCGGCACCGCCAAGGAGCCTGCCGCGGGCGAGGACAAGCGCCAGGAAGCGATGGACCTGGTGCTGGGGACGGTGGTAGCCCTGATCGCCGAGCGCGGCGAGGACGAGCGGATCTGGGGCTCGATGGTGAAACAGGCGCTAAAGCGCCGCAATCCGGGCTTCAACGAGTCCTACTACGGCTTTCGCGCCTTTTCCGACCTGCTCGAGGAGGCCCAGAAGCGAAATCTGCTTTCCCTCGAGCGCGACGAGAAGTCCGGCGGCTACCTCATCCGCCCGATGTAGCGACCGCCGGCCGGGCCACGTGCGCGCGCCGGCGCAGGGACCAGACCAGGCGCACCCCGAGCAGCCCGGCAAGCACGAGCGCGAACTCGGCGGGCTCGGTGACGTCGCGCTTGACCAGCCACCAGAAGTGCAGCACGCCGAACATCGCGATCAGATAAATGAAACGGTGCACGCGCTGCCAGTTGCGGCCCAAGCGTCGCTGCATGGCGTCGGTCGAAGTCGCCGCCAGCGGAATGAGGAGCAGAAAGGCAGTGAAGCCTACCGTGATGTAGGGACGCTTCAGCACGTCCTTTGCCATCGCCGCGAGATCGAACCATTGGTCGAGCCACACATAGGTGGTGAAATGCAGCGCGGCGTAGAAGAAGGCGTAGACGCCGAGCATCCGCCGCAGCTTGAGCAGCCAGTTCGCGCCGGTCGCGCGCCGCAACGGCGTTACCGCGAGCGTGGCGCAAAGCAGGAACAGCGTCCACCAGCCGGTCGAATGCGTCACCGCCTCGACCGGATTGGCGCCCAGCGCGTTGTACGCGACGCCCCAGACCAGGTGCGCGAAAGGCACCAGGCAGAGTGCGAACACTGCGGACTTGATCGCTGCGAGTTGACGCCTGCGCGGCTGCCACATCGGCGATCCCTCAGAAGAACTTCTTCAGATCCATGCCGGCGTAGAGCCCTGCCACCTGGTCTGCGTACCCGTTGAACATGAGCGTCTTGCGCTTGGGTGTGAAGAAGCCGTCTTGCCCGATGCGCCGCTCGCGCGCCTGGCTCCAGCGCGGGTGATCGACGTTCGGGTTCACGTTCGAATAGAACCCGTATTCATTCGGCCCGGCCTCGTTCCACGCCGTCTTGGGCTGCCGTTCGGTGAAAGTGATGCGCACGATCGACTTGGCGCTCTTGAAACCGTATTTCCATGGCACCACCACGCGCACAGGCGCGCCGTTCTGGTTCGGCAGGACTTCGCCGTAGAGACCGAAAGTCAGAAGAGCCAGCGGGTGCATCGCTTCATCCAGCCTCAGGCCTTCGACGTAGGGCCAATCGAGCACCGGCAGGCGAGTTCCGACCATCGATTCGGAGTCCAGTTTGGTCGTGAAGGCGACGTACTTGGCGCGTCCCGTGGGCTGCGCCCGCTTGATCAGCTCGGAGAGCGGGTAGCCGACCCAGGGGATGACCATCGACCACGCTTCGACGCAACGGTGGCGATAAATCCGATCCTCCATCGGCGCGAGCTTGAGCAGATCTTCGATACCGTACACGCCTCCACGCCTGACTTCGCCGTCGACCGTTACCGTCCAGGGGCGGGTCTTCATCTTCGGCGCGTAGACCGCCGGGTCGTCCTTGCTGGTGCCGAATTCGTAGTAGTTGTTGTAGCTGGTGACGTCCTTGTACGGAGTCGGCTTCTCGTCGGTGCTGAACGGCCCGCGCCGGCCGGGCAGCTTGCGTGCCCCGGCCGCCTGTGCCTGGGCCGGCAGCAGTGGCGCCACGAGGCCGAGCGCCACCGCCTGCCGCAGAAAGTCGCGGCGGCGCAGGTAGACGGACCTTGGCGTAATCTCCGAGGGCGCGATGTCGGAAGCAGTACCAATCGGCATGGGCATTTTCCTCGCTACTTGGTCGGGCGCAGGGCGCGCTCCTTACATACCGATGATACGTGCGCCGTCCGGCGCCGGATGCGAGCGCCGCAATCCAGGTCAGGGATTGAGCTGTTTGTAGACCAGATTGGCCACGCGCAGCAGCTCCGCGCGATCGAGGTCGCCCGACGAGAGCGCGTAGCCGAAGCTGCGATCGATCCAGTAGAACACGCGCACGCCGCCTTCGCGTGCGAAACGGAACGCCGTCTCGCCGTGGTCTCGCGCTTCCGTGCGCACGTACAGCGTGACTCGCTGCCCCTGGCTGCCCTGGTACATGAACTGCGCCACCGGCGCGGGCTGCGGCCCGTTCGCGGGATCACCCTGACCCGGAAGCAGGCGGCCGCCGATCAGCGACAGGCCGACCGCTTCCAGCGTCGGCGCGCGCACCGGTGCGCCGAGCCGTTTCGAGAGCCAGGCAACGAGGTGCGCCTGCTGATCCGCGGCGACCTCCACCGGATGCCTCACTTCAGGCGAATAGGTCGCGTGCGCCACCGCCGCGTTGCGTGCGATCGAAGCGCCTTCATTCAGGGTCGGCGTCCGGATCGCCTGCCAGGCGTGCAGCTGCCAGCCCGCGAGCGTGCCCGCGAGCGCACCGAGCGCGACCCACCCCGCCGCAAGCGCAATCGCGCGCGACCGCGGACCGCGCTGCGCAAATCGCGTAAGGCGCTCGGGGATGGGCTCGTCCAGCACCGGGTCGTAGAAGGCGCGCAGAGCGTCGCTCTGACCCCGGACCTGGCCAATGCGCTCGGCCTCGTCCGGGTGCATCGCAAGCCACGCTTCAACTTCGCAGCGCCTGCCTTCGGCCAAGCGGCCGTCGACATAGGCCTGCAAATCCGATTCAGTGATGGGCAATTCTGAGCTCATCTCATGTATTCACTTAACGACCGTCAACTTAGCCGACGCCGGGCCATCGAGCATCATCGCACGCAGCCTCTCACGCGCGCGCGAGAGGCGGGACATCACCGTCCCGATTGGAATGCCAAGGGCGTGCGCCGCCTCGTCGTAACTCATGTCCTCGAGCGCGACGAGCAGCAGCACTTCGCGCTGCTCTTCCGGCAATTTCGCCAGCGCCCGGTCCAGGTCCCGCACCATGAGCGAGTCGCCCTGCGAAGCGCGCTGCGCCGTTTCGGGTATATCGTCCGTGAGGGCATCGGTCGGACGCAGCGCGCGAACGCGGTTCACGTGCACGTTGTGCATGACCGTGAAGAGCCAGGCGCGCAGGTCGGTGCCGCCGCGATAGAGATGGAACTTGGCCCAGGCGCGCTCGAGCGTGTCCTGCACCAGGTCGTCGGCCACTGACCGATCGCCGACCAGGGCGCGCGCATAGCGCCGCAGGCGCGGGATCAGGTCGACAATCGCGTTCCGCTCGTCCATGCGCGACAATTCTATCGGGAGCCTCCTGCTCTCGGTTCGGACGGACACCCCGCCAACACGGCGCCACCGCGCATTATTCCGCCCTGCGCCATCAGCCCGTGGCAACGCCCCAGGACGCGACGAGGGCCTCTGCGGCATTGAGGAACTCCTCGCTGCGGCTAGGGTGAGCGAATCGCGCCCGCGCCAGCCGCTCGAGCAGCGGGCCGGCCGCGGCGCCGGGCTGCGCCAGATGGATGAGCTCGCCCGCATCGGCACCCGCGAACTCGCAGCCGAGCAGCGCCCCGTCGCCGCGGTCCACGAGCAGTCTCACGTAGCCATCGGCCGAGCCGTCCGCGAGCGCGGCCGGATTGGCGCCGAAAGCCGAGAAGCCCACCGCGTATTCGACATCCGCATCCTCGAGCTCGTCCTCGTTCGCCCCGGCGCGCGCGAGCTCCAGAGCCGAGTAGACCACCTCCGGGACCCAGTCGGCGCGCGCCGGCGCGGCGGAACCGGGCGCGACGATGCTCGTCACAGCGGTGCTTGCCTCGGCGAGCGCATAGTTGGCGGTCATCGCAGGGTTGGCACAATCACCGATCGCAAACACGCTCGGTGCGGAAGTGCGCTGCGCGGAATCGACGGAGATGAAGCCGTTATCGTCGGTTCGCACGTCCGCTGCCTGCAATCCGAGATCGTCGGTGTTAGGCCTGCGTCCGGTGCCGGCGAGCACCCAGTCGACGCGCTCTGACGCTCCGCCCGGCAATTCGAGCTGCACCGCATTCCCGTCGGCCGCGGCGCGCAGCGGCCTGCTGCCGGTGCGGGCAACGACGCCCCGCGCAGCAAGCGCTTCGCGCAGGCGCTTGCGCGCGCTTGCGCTAAATCGCGAGCGTGCCAGCGGTTCGCCGCCGGTGAGCCACACCACGTCGAGACCCAGTGCCGGCAGGATGAAGGCCATCTCCGTGCCTACCGCTCCGCTTCCCAGCAGCGCGACGCGCGAGCCAGAGGGCAGCGGTTGCTCGAACAGCTGATCGGTGGTGATCACGCGCGGTATTCCTCGCGCGGACTGGGGTACGACGGGACGCGAACCCGTCGCGATGACGATGTGACCGCCCGCGATCGTTTCGCCGCCGATCACCACGCGCCCGCCGTCGACGAGACGCGCGACGCCGCTGAAGCTTGCGATATTCAGTCGCGCCAGGTAATCGATGTAGCTGGCGCGCACGGTATCGGCGATCTTGCGCTGGTTGCGCCACGCCGCTCCGAGATCCGGCGTCAGGTCGCCGCGCAGCCCGCGCTCGGCGAGACCCGGCGCAGACGCCGCCAGGCGCGCAGTGCTGTACCAGGCCTTCTTCGGCACGCAGCCGCGGTTCAGACACGCGCCGCCCCAGGCATCCTTCTCGACGATCGCAACAGAAAGACCGCGTTGCGCCGCCAGCACCGCGGCGCGATAGCCGCCGGGGCCGGAGCCGATGACGAGGAGGTCGAACATCGTGCGCGAGGCACGCGCCCCGCGGCGCGCCGGTTAGCGCAACCCGGCCACGTACTGGGCCAACGCCTTGATTTCGCCGTCGGTCATGCGCGCGGTGACGCCGCGCATCATGCCGTTCGGGTCGTTCGCGCGCGCGCCCGAGCGGAACGCCTTGAGCTGGCTCTCGATGTACTCGGCGTACTGGCCCGCGATGTGCGGATACTGGACCGGAATCCCGGCGCCGGTAGGCCCATGGCATCCCGCGCAGGCAACCACGCCGGTCGCCGAATTGCCGCCGCGATACAGCCTCTGGCCGGCCGCCGCCAGGTTCTTGTCGCGAGCGACGTCGGGCCTGAGCGTCTGTTGCGAGAAGTAGGCCGCGACGTTCCTCATGTCGGTATCCGAGAGATTGGCGACCATTCCGGCCATAATCGGGTTCTCCCGCTCCGCCCTCTTGCCGTCTTGCGCCTTGAAGTTCGCCAGCTGCTTGTGGAGATAATCGGCGTATTGCCCCGCGAGCTTCGGGTTCGCCGGCGCGACGCTGTTACCGTGCGGGCCATGGCAAGCCGCGCAGACCTGCTCGACGATCTTCTGACCCTTCGCCGGATCGGGTTTCGGGGTATCTTGCGCGAAGGCAGCGCCGACCCACAACAGTGCGGCGCCCGCGCTGAACGCCAGTACACGAATCATTCGGCTGCTCCGTCGGTCCCGGGTCAAAGCCGGTAATTTTATTACAGTTTCCTCTTCCTTCGTCGGCACATGAGCATGTTTTCGCAGGCTGCATTCATCGCTTCGGTCGGTAAGCTTTCGGAGCTGCCGCCGGAGGGCATTCCCGAGCTGGTGTTCGCGGGACGCTCGAACGTCGGCAAATCCAGCGCCATCAATGCGCTTGCCCGACGCAAGCGGCTGGCGTACTTCAGCAAGACGCCGGGTCGCACCCAAACCATCAATTTCTACGACCTCGGAGGTCTGGCGCGACTGGTCGATCTCCCGGGCTACGGCTACGCACGGGTGCCGCAGTCGGTTCGCGCCAACTGGGACGCACTGGTCGGCGGCTATCTCAGGGACCGTGCCTCGCTTGCCGGAGTGGTAGTGATCATGGACGCACGGCATCCGTTCATGCCGCACGATCTCGGCATGCTCGATTGGATCGCACCGCTCCACCTGCCGCTGCTGGTGTTGCTTGCGAAGGCGGACAAGCTGTCGCGTGCCGAGCGCAAGGCGGCACGCGCAAACGCCCAGCGCAAGCTCGCCGAAAGTAGCGCGCGTGGCGACGTGCTGTTGTTCTCGAGCCCGTCGGGCGAGGGCGTCGACGAGGCACGCGCCATGCTCGAAGGGTGGCTCCGGGCCGGCCGGCCGCGGGGACTGCCCCCACGGCCGGGAATAAAAGGCCCCCGGTAAAGGGGATGTGAACCGGGGGCGAAACGCCTTAATTTGGATTAAGGCACCCGCTCAGGGAGGAGAAGCGGGAGACGATATGCATCGCCTGCGAGTAAGATGGCCCCCGTTGCGAAAAGTTCCCATTCGAAATCTGTCAGACGAATCAATGCCTCACGCGCATAACCCCGAACGCGACGAGGATAATTCCGCGAGGTAATTCGACGATGAACGTATTTGGCGGCTTTCCTGCCGTGCGCATGCGGCGCATGCGGCGCAATGAATTCTCGCGCCGGATGATGCGCGAAAACGTGCTTACCGCAGATGACCTGATCTATCCCGTGTTCGTACTCGACGGCAGGAATCGCGCCGAAAAGGTGCCGTCGATGCCCGGCGTCGAGCGCATGACTGTCGACAGGCTGCTGCGGCTGGCCGAAAGCTGTCTCCGGCTGCGCATCCCCGCGCTGGCCCTGTTCCCGGTCGTCGACCAGAAGCTCAAGTCGCTCGACGGGCGCGAGGCCTACAACCCGCGAGGCCTGGTGCCGCGCGCCGTCGCACAGCTCAAGAAGCGCTTTCCCGAGCTTGGCGTGATGACCGATGTCGCGCTCGATCCGTACACCTCGCACGGACAGGACGGCGTGATCGACGCGAACGGCTACATCATCAACGACGTCACGCTCGACATACTGGTGAAGCAGGCGCTGGCGCAGGCGGCGGCGGGCGTGGACATCGTCGCGCCGTCGGACATGATGGATGGGCGCATCGGCCGCATCCGGGCCGCGCTCGAAAAGGCCGGCCACATTCACACCAAGATCATGGCCTACTCGGCCAAGTATGCGTCCGGGTTCTACGGCCCGTTCCGCGACGCGGTCGGTTCGGCGAAGAATCTCGGCAAGGGCGACAAGAAGACCTACCAGATGGACCCCGCGAACACCGACGAGGCGTTGTGGGAAGTCGGCCTCGACCTGGCCGAAGGCGCCGACATGGTGATGGTGAAGCCGGGGATGCCCTATCTCGACATCGTGCGCCGGGTAAAGGACGAATTCAAGGCGCCGACGTTCGTCTACCAGGTGAGCGGGGAATACTCGATGCTCCGGGCGGCGATCGCCAAGGGCTGGCTGCCCGAATCGTGCATAGACGAATCGCTGCTGGCGATGAAGCGTGCCGGCGCCGACGGCATCCTCACCTACTTCGCGATGGACGTCGCGAAGAAACTGGTCAGCTAGCCGAACACCAGCGCCACGCCATGCGCCTGGCCGGCGCTGACGGCGAGGGATCCGTCGCGAAGCACAACCGGCTCGAAGCCGCCGCGGCGCAGTACCGTGGCGGCAAGCGCGCGGTCCGACACACGGATGAACAGCGCCGCGACCAGCGGCCGCGGGCGCGGCGGCAGCTCCACGCCGCGCAGGCGCCGGCCGATCCGCCCGCGCGGCCCCACGGCGATCCCGGCGCTTCCTGTGGCCACCAGCAAGCCTTCGTCAATCTTGCGCGGCCGCTCATCGAACAGTCTGGCGTAGCCCGCCGCGGCGCTAACCGGGTCCTCCGCGACGACCGCCAGCGCGGCCAGCCCCGTCGCGCCGAGGGCATGGGACTGATACTCGGGCCGCCACACCAGCTCCCGCGTCCGGTGCTGGCACACGAAACTGCGGCAGCCGGGGGTCTGCGCGGGCTGGAGCTGCACGATGCGGAAGGCGGCGTCGCGTTCGCCTTCGGCGAGCCTCACCGGACGCGAGAATTCCAGCGGCGCATCCGCTTCGATCCCGTCCGCGGCGAGCTCGGCATGTGCCGCGTCCGCATCGGCGCTGGCAAGCGCGACGGCGGCGAGGCCTTCGCCCCGGGCGAGGAAGTCCGCGTAGTAACGCATCGCCGGATGCGCGGCCGGCAGCGCCAAGAGCTCGATGTAGTCGCGGCCGAACATGATGCAGTGGTTCGCCGAGCCCAAAGTGTGAAAGCCTCGCGGCGTGAGCGTGAAACCAAGGCGGGCGTAGGTCTCGTGCGCGCGATCGAGGTCGCGCACGGCGATCACGACATGGTCGACGCCCGAGATCGCGCGCCGCACGTCAGGGCGCCGTCGCGAGCGAGAGCGTCTTGAGGAAGCGCTCCGCGTCCTGGTAGCCGACCACCCGCAATCCTTCTATTTCGCGCCCGCGGGCGTCGAAGAAGATGATCCCAGGCGGGCCGAATAGCGAGAAGCGCTTCAGCAGCAGCTTGTGCTGCTCCGAATTGGCGGTAACGTCGGCTTGCAGCAGCAGCATGTTGTCGAACTTAGCCTGCACGCGCGGATCGCTGAAGGTGTAACGCTCCATCTCCTTGCACGACACGCACCAGTCGGCGTAGAAATCGAGCATCACCGGCCGGCCGGGAGCGCGCAGCTTCTGGTCCAGCTCCGCGACCGATCCGACGCGCACCCAGTTCGTGGGTCCGGCGACCGGCGCACCCGCTCCCGCGAGGCCGGCCAGCGGCCGCAGCGGATCGCGGCTTCCCGCCAGCGCGCCCACCAATATCGCGGCGCCGGCCAGCAGCGCCATCAGACCCGCGGCTTTCCACAGGCGCGCGTAGCCAGACGCGTTCGCGGGCAGCGAATCGAGCGCGCGCAGAAAAATGGCCGAGCCGATCAGCAACGCGGCCCACGAAAGCATTTCCAGCGCCGGCGGGACCACCGGCGAGACGATCCAGATCGCCACCGCGAGCAGCAGCACGCCGAAGAACTTCTTCACCCCTTCCATCCACGGTCCGGACTTCGGCAGCAGTGCGCCCTCGGACACGCCCACCGCGATCAGCGGCACGCCCATTCCGATCGCCATGGAAAACAACGCGGCGCCGCCCCGCGCGACATCTCCAGTTTGCGAAATAACGAGCAGCGCTCCGGCAAGCGGGGCGGTGACGCAGGGGCTCACGATCAGTGCCGAAAGAACGCCCATTGCCGCGACCGAAACGATGCGACCGCCCCGCAACCGCTGGTGCGCTTTCGAGACGTGGTGATGCAGCAAGCCGGGCAATTGCAGGTCGTGGAAACCGAACATCGACAGCGCCAGCCAGATGAACACCAGCGCGAACGCGCCGAGCACCCAGGGATTCTGCAGCGCGGCGGCGAGCATGGATCCCGAATAGGCAGCCGCCACGCCCGCAGCAGCGTAGGTCACCGCCATTCCGAGCACGTAAGAGATGGACAGGGTAAGCGCGCGCAGCTTGTTGAGACTCTTGCCCTCGCCCGCGACGATGCCCGAGATGATCGGAATCATTGGCAGCACGCACGGCGTGAACGTCAGCAGCAGGCCGAGGCCGAAAAAGCCCAGTATCACCAGCCACAGGCTGCCCTCGAACAGGGCGGCGATGTCGCGGTCGCTTGCGAAGAGCGAGAAGCGCGGCGCCGGGGCGACCGAGCGCGGGCCCTCGGTCAACGCCGGTCGGCCCGCGCCGGGCCCCGCGCCGAGCGCGGCGAGCTGGATCTTGGCCGTCGAATCCATCGGCGTATAGCAAACGCCGAGGTCCGCGCAGCCCTGCGAAGTGACCTTGAGCAGCAGGGTCGTTGCTTCGGGCGCGGCACGCTCGACCGGGACGCGGATGCTGAGCGCGTTGCGGTAGGTTTCCACCTCACCGAAGTATTCGTCCTTCTTTCTGATGCCGGGCGGGAATTCGGGCGCGCCGAGCTTCGTTCCCGCCGGTCCTTCGACGGCGAAACGAAACTTGTCGCGGTACAGGTAGTAGCCGTCCGCAATCTTGAAGTCGACCGCGACGGCGTCGGGTCCCAGCGCGCGCGCGGAGAACTGGAAAGCCTTCTCCGGCTCGAGCAGCTCGTTCGACGAGGCGCCGAAGCCGAGCAGCGCGTGGGCTGGCGCCGCGGCCAGCGCGGCCAGCAAAGCGAACCATCGAATCCACTGCGTCATGCGGGGGCGGTTTCCTCGGCGAGCCATTGCAGGTACTCCGCAAGCCCGCGCTCGATTGGGACCGCCACAATCTCCGGAAGTTCGTAGGGATGTCCCGCGCGTATCGCCTGCTCGAGCGCCGCGTAGCGCTCGACAGTGGTCTTGATCAGCATCGGGTGCTCTTCGTCGCGCTGCACTTCGCCGCGCCAGCGGTAGACCGAGCGGCAGGGGGAGAGGATGTTGACGCACGCGGCCAGGCGCTGCTCAAGAAGCTGTTCGGCGAGTGCCTCCGCCGCAGCCCTGTCCGGCAGGTTGGTCAGCACCAGCAGCGCGCTCACACGGGCCCCCTCTCGCCGCGGAGGCCGTCGTACACCGTCGGATAGCGCAGTCGCACGCCCAGCGTCTCCTTCAATTTGCGGTTCTCGAGGCGCCGCGACTCGTTCATGAACGAGAGCAGCGCGGCGGGAATTCTACTCTCCGCGCCGCGGCGCGCGATCCGCGGTGGACGCGGCAATCCTGCTCGGTCGGCCACCAGGTCCAGCCAGGCGCCCATCTTCATGCGCGTATCGTCCGATGCGTTGTATACGCCCTGGGGCGCGTCCTCCGCCAGGGCGCGCAGCGCGGCACCCGCAAGATCGTCGGCATGGATGTGGTTGCTGTACACGTCGTCCTCCTCACGCAAGATCGGCGTGCCGGCGCGCAGGCGCTCGAGCGGCAGCCGGTCGGCGGCGTAGATTCCGGGCGCGCGCAGAACCGCGAGCTTCACTCCACGCTGGGCGCACCACTCCTGCAGACGGCGCTCCGCATCCGCCCGGCGCCGGGCGCGCGAAGATTGCGGATTCGGCGCGCGCGACTCGTCGATCAGCGCGCCGCCGCAGTCGCCGTAGACGCCGCTCGTGCTGACGTAAACGATGCGGCCGGGTAGAATTCCGCGCTCCAGGACCGCCAGCAGGTTCGCGGTGCGCGGGTCGCCATCGCCCGTGGCGGGAGGCGGCGCGCAATGCAGCACGGCGTCGGCCCAACCTGCGAAGGCGGAGAGCGTTTCCGGGCGGTCGAGATCGCCGCCCGAGCGGCGCGAAAGCCGCCGGATTTCGGGCCGGTCCTGCAATTGCGCCAGCAGGCGGCGCGCGACGTCGCCGAAGCCGGCGATCAGTAGGCGATTCATGCAAGCATTCTAACCAGCAGGCGCAATGAGCAATTTCACAGTCACCCTCCAGCCTAGCGGTCACGCGTTCGAGGTCGAACAAGGCGAATCGATCCTGGCCGCAGCGCTGCGGCACGGTTTCGTGCTGCCCTACAGCTGCAGAAACGGGGCCTGCGGAAGCTGCAAGGGCAGGATCATCGAGGGTCAGGTCGATTACGGCGTCTACCAGGAGAAGGCGCTGCCCAGGATCGAGAAGTCGGAGGGCAAGGCGCTCTTCTGCCAGGCCAAGCCCCTCTCCGACATGGTGGTCGAGGCGCGCACCATCGGCGCGGTGAAAGACATCCCGATCAAGACACTACCCTGCCGCATACAAAGGATCGAGCGCCTGGCAGACGACGTCATGGCGCTGTACCTGAAGCTGCCAGCCAACGAGCGGCTGCAGTTCCTCGCCGGCCAGTACCTCGAGTTTCTGCTGCGCGACGGATCGCGGCGCAGCTTTTCGATGGCGAACCCGCCGCACGACGACGAGCTGCTCCAGCTGCACGTCAGGCACGTACCGGGAGGACATTTCACCGATCACGTGTTCGGCAAGATGAAGGAGCGCGACATCCTGCGCTTCGAGGGGCCTCACGGCACCTTTTTCCTGCGCGAGGACTCGGACAAGCCGATCGTGTTCGTCGCCTCGGGAACCGGGTTCGCGCCCATCAAGTCGGTGATCGAGCACGCGCTCGCGGAAGAAGTGCGGCGGCCGATGACTCTGTATTGGGGAGGCAGGCGGCCGAAAGACCTCTATCTGAACCAGCTGCCCATCAAGTGGGCGGCGGAGCATCCCGGCTTTCGCTACGTGCCCGTGATCTCGGACGCGCTGCCCGAGGACGACTGGTCGGGGCGCACCGGCTTCGTACATCGCGCGGTGATGGAGGATCTTCCCGACCTTTCAGGCCACCAGGTCTATGCCTGCGGCGTGCCGGTCATGGTGGACTCGGCAAAGCGCGATTTCATCGCGCAATGCGGACTTCCCGAGGACGAGTTCTACGCCGACTCGTTTACTACTCAGGCCGACCTCGCTCAGGCCGCGCCTTCGCCCAAGTAGGCTTCGCGCACCCTCGGGTCCGCGAGCAGGCTCTTCGAATCCGCGGCAAGCGCGAGCACGCCGGACTCCATGACGTAGCCGCGCCCGGCGATCTCGAGGGCAAGCTTGGCGTTTTGCTCCACCAGCAGGATGGTCACACCCTGGCGCGCGATCTCGCGCACGATCTCGAGGATCTTGGCGACCATCAGCGGCGCGAGCCCCATCGATGGCTCGTCCAGCAGCAGCAGCCTTGGCCGGCTCATCAGCGCCCGCCCGATGGCGAGCATCTGCTGTTCTCCCCCCGACAGCGTGCCGGCGGTCTGCGTGTGCCTCTCGGCCAGACGCGGAAAGAGCCCGTGCATGTGCTCGAGGTCGCGCGCCACGTCGGCGTCGCGGCGCGCGTAAGCGCCCATCGCGAGGTTCTCCGCCACCGTAAGCTGAGGAAAGACGCCTCGCCCCTCGGGCACCAGGACCAGACCCCGCCGTGGCAACTCGTATACCGGCTTCTTGGATATCTCCTGCCCGGCGTAACGCACGCTCCCGCTGTGCGACGGCAGCAAGCCGCAGATCGCCTTCAGGGTCGAAGTCTTGCCCGCACCGTTGGCGCCGATCAGGCACACCAGCTCGCCTTCGTCGACGACGAGGTCGACCCCTTTTACGGCGCGAATACCGCCGTAGTGCACCTCGAGGCCCTTGACTTCGAGCAGGTTCATGTCGCCGCAGGGGTCCCGAGATAGGCTTCGACCACTTTCGGGTCGCGCTGCACCTCCGCCGGCAGCCCTTCCGCAATGCGCTCGCCGTAGTCCAGCACCAGCATGCGATCGCAGACCTTCATCACCAGGCGCATGTCGTGCTCGATCAGCAGCACGGTCAGGCCGTCGTCACGAATCCGCCCGATCAGCTCGCCGAGCGCGAGGCGCTCGGAGGGATTCATCCCCGCAGCCGGCTCGTCCAGCGCGAGCAGCTTCGGGTCCGTCGCCATCGCACGTGCGATTTCGAGGCGCCGCTGGTCGCCGTAGGGCAGGCTACCGGCCGGGTCGTTCGCGCGCACGCGAATGCCGACATAGTCGAGCAGCTCCAGGGCGCGCTTTTCGATCGCCCGTTCCTCGCCGAGGGTGCGCGGATCGCGCAGGAGCGCGCCAACCACCCCGGCCCGCGTGCGCACGTGGCGGCCGATCATCACGTTCTCGAGCGCAGAGAGGTTGGCGAACAAGCGAATGTTCTGGAACGTGCGCGCGATTCCGCGTTCGGCCACCTGGTGCGGCTTGAGCTCAGCGAGCGGCTCGCCATCGAAGCTGAACTCGCCTTCATCCGGCTCGTAAATCCCGGTAAGGACGTTGAATAGCGTGGTCTTGCCGGCACCGTTGGGTCCGATCAAGCCGTAGATCTCGCCGCGTCGGATGGCGAACGAGACATTGGACAGCGCCTGTACGCCGCCGAAGCGCTTGCCCACACGAGAGACGACCAGGAGATCGCTCATTCGGCGCGCTCCGCGAGCTCGCGCTTGCGCACCGCCGAGGGCAGCAACCCGGCCGGGCGAAACAGCATCACCAATACCAGCGCCAGGCCGAACAGCAGCATGCGGATGACTTCCGGCTCGATCAGCATGCGCCCGAACATCCATTGCTGCACCGGCTGGACCGTAAAGCGCAGGATGTCCGGAACGAAGGACAGCAGCACCGCGCCGAGCACCACGCCCCATACGTTGCCCATTCCGCCCAGCACCACCATCGAGACCACCATGATCGACTCGACCAGGACGAAGCTCTCGGGCGAGATGAATTCCTGGATCGCCGCAAACACGCCTCCAGCCAGACCGCCGAACGAGGCGCCCATGGCGTAAGCGAGCAGCTTGAGATTGGTGGTGTTGATCCCCATCGCGCGCGCAGCGGTCTCGTCTTCCCGGATCGCCTCCCAGGCGCGCCCGATGCGCGAGTTCTGCAGCCGAAGATTGAGGGCGATGATCACTGCCACCAGCACGATGATCAGATAGTAGTATTTTGTCGGTCCGCTGAATTCCAGTCCGAAGAACCTCTGGTTGGACGCGAAACTGAATCCGTCGACGCGAAAGGGATCGATACCGATTATTCCTTGCGGCCCATTGGTGATGTTCACCGGCCGCGCCAGGTTGTTCAGAAAGATGCGAATGATTTCGCCGAAGCCCAGCGTGACAATGGCGAGATAATCGCCGCGCAGCTTGAGCGTCGGGGCGCCGAGCAGCACTCCGAATAAGGAGGCGACCGCAGCCCCGATCGGCAGGATGACCCAGAACGGAAGGTGCAGGCCGAAGTGCGGGCTCGCAAGCAGGGCATAGGTATAGGCCCCGATGCCATAGAACGCGATGTAGCCGAGGTCCAGCAGCCCCGCGAAGCCGACCACGATGTTCAGGCCAAGCGCGAGCATGACGTAGAGCAGTGCGAGGTTGGTCACTCGCACCCACGTGGTGCCGATCTGGGTGAGCGCGAACGGCAGCACGATCAGAACCGCGACGATCAGCACCACCGCCGACCAGAATACGACCGCCGGTGGCTTCGCACGCGCGCTCATGCCCGGTCACCCACGCGCTCGCCTAGCAGGCCCGAGGGACGGAATACGAGCACCATGATCAGCACTGCGAACGCGAAAACATCCTGATAGTTCGAGCCGAACAGAACGAAGTGCCCGTCGTTCGCGCAGCGCTGAGTGAGCCAGTCGGAGATGCCGGAGATCTTGCACAGGTCGGTATAGGTGCCGATGTATCCAGCGCCCAGCGCTTCCACGATTCCAAGTACGACGCCGCCAAGCATGGCGCCCGGGACGTTGCCAATGCCACCGAGCACGGCCGCGGTGAACGCCTTCAGGCCCAGAATTGAGCCCATCGTGTACTGCGCGATGCCGTAATAAGTTCCCACCATCACCCCGGCCACCGCGGCCAGCCCGGCACCGATCGCGAAGGTCGCGGCAATGACGCGATCGATGTCAATTCCCATCAAGCCCGCGACCTGCGGGTTCTGCGCCGTGGCGCGCATCGCGGTCCCGAGGCGGGTGCGGTAGACCAGGAATGCGAGCGCGGCCATGATCAGGATGCAGCTCAGGATGATCACGATTTGCACGTTGGTGATCGTCGCACCGGCAATGGTGTACAGCTTCGTGTCGATGATCTGCGGAAACGCGAGCACGTTGCGGCTCCACACCAGCATCGCCAGGTGCTGCAGGATGATCGATATCCCGATCGCGGTAATCAGCGGCGCGAGGCGCGGCGCGCGCCGCAAGGGCCGGTACGCCAGCCGTTCCATCGTATAGCCCACGAGCATGCACACCGGAATGGCGCACCCGGTGCCGATCAGGACCACCACGAGCGGCGGCAACCCGGAGCCTGCGAGCGCGTTGATCACCGTGAACGCAACCATGGCGCCGATCATCACCACCTCGCCATGGGCGAAGTTGATCAGCTGGATGATGCCGTAGACCATGGTGTAGCCCAGCGCCACCACCGCGTACACCGCGCCGAGCGTGATGCCGTTGATCAGCTGCTGGAGAAAGATATCCATGCGCGGCAGAGCCTAGCAAACTCCGCGCCACCCGCCAAAACCGAAACGGCACCCGCAGGTGCCGTTTCGTCGTCGCATCGCAGGCGCGAAGCCTACGCGCCGCCCATGCTCTTCATGAACTCGTCGAAGGGCACGGTCTTGCCCGCCTTCACCACCGCGGTCGGCACGACCTTCCCGTTCTTCATGACGAAGATCGTGATTTCCGCGTCCTTGCGGTCGCCCTTGGCGTCGAACTCGATCGTGCCCGTCGCCCCCTTGTAGCTGATCTTGTGCAGGAACGGCAGGTACTTCGCGGGATCCGCAGAATCCGCTTGCTTCATCGCCTCGATCATCAGGTTCGCGGCGTCGTAGGTGAACGGCGCGTACAGGATCGGGTCCACGTTGAACTTCGCCTTGTAGGCCTCGAGGAACGCCTTGGACGCGGCCTGCGGCGGGATCCCCGCCTGCGAGCACAGCATTCCTTCAGCCGCCTCTCCCGCGAGCTCATGCATCTTGTCGGTGCACGCGCCGTCGCCGAACGAGAACACGGCCTTGATGCCGAGCTCGCGCCCCTGCTTGACCAGCGGCCCGCCGGTGGCATCCATGCCGCCGTAGAACACCGCATCGGGCTTCTCGCCCTTGATCTTGGTCAGCACGGCCTTCCAGTCCGTTTGCTTATCGGTTCCCTTCTCTCGCGCAAGAACCTTCACGCCCGCGGCCTTGAGCGTCATCGCGACCTGGTCCGCGAGACCCTCGCCGTACGCCGTCGAGTCATCGATCACCGCGACCACCTTGGGCTTTTCGGCCGCCGCAAGGTAGTTGGCGATCGCCGGACCCTGCTGGTCGTCGCGGCCCACCACGCGGAACACGTTGTCGAAGCCCTGCTCGGTGAGCTGCGGGTTCGTGGCCGAGCCGGTGATCATCGGGATGCCGGCCTGGTGGTAGATCGCCGACGCGGGGATCGTAACGCCCGAGTTGAGGTGTCCGTCGACGCCCGCAACCTTGGCGTCGACCAGCTTCTGCGCCACCGTGGTGCCGACTTTCGGGTCGGCCTGATCGTCCTCGGCGAGAAGCTCGAAATGCGCGAGTTTGCCGCCGATCATGATCTTCGCCTCGTTCGCCTGGTCGATCGCGAGGCGCGCGCCGTTCTCGTTGTCCTTGCCGAGGTGCGCGATGCTGCCGGTGAGCGGCGCGACGTGCCCGATCTTGATCTCGATCGTCGGCGTTGATTCCGCCGCCGGCGCCGCGGCCTGGGGTTTCGGTGCCTCGGGTTTCTTCTCTTCGCCGCAACCGGTCAAACCGATCGCGGCCACGGCGGCGAGAAGCGTGAAGACGTGCTTGACGTGCTGCATACGACCTCCGGATAAAAAAGGCTGGGCGATTTGCGCGCTCATGATGATAAATGAAAAGGGCCGGTCGGGCCGGCCCTCGCGCATGCCGCGTCAGCGCATCACTTCAGCGACAGAATCCATTTCACGAGCGCCCTCACGTCTGCATCGGGGACGCTCGAGTTCGCGGGCATCATCATGGTGCCCCACACGCCCGAGCCGCCGGTTTCCACCTTCTTGACCAGCTTCTGCTCGGCGTCCTGCTGTCCGGCGTACTTCCTTGCCACGTCCTTGTAGGCGGGTCCCAGAACCTTGTGGTCCACCGCATGGCACGCGAGGCAGTTGTATTTCTTCGCCATCGCGAGGTCCGCACTGGCGGGTGCCGCAGCAAAGGCCAGCGCGGCGGCCGCGAGGGAAAGGACGAGGCGTTTCATCACAAGCTCCTTATGCAACAAAGAGATAACTCCCATCGCACCGCAGCATTCAGCGTCGGGCGCGCGCCATGCTACCGCATCGCGGCCTGCTTGTAAGCCTGTCTCAGGCTCGCGAGGTCGGTGATAGGCGCCAAGCAAGTAACGCCGCGGCATAGCCAGGCGTTGACCGGCTCGGGCCGCGCCGGCTTGTCCAGGACCGGTGGTAGCCCGCTGACGCCATTTGGAATTGCGACCAGCTGCGCGTCGGGCAGGAAATCGCGCGCCAACTGTGCCGACCAATCCGCCAGCGCGTCCGGTTCGCCCCGCAGCACGAGCAGCGCCGGCGGAACGATCATCTCGTCCAGCGCCAGCGCCATCGCGCCGAACCCGGCCGGATGGTCGCGCATCATGGGAAAGTACAGCTCGAGCGTGCGCTCGGCCGCGCGCGCGTAGCGATCCTCTCCCGTCAGCGCGGCAAGCCGGCCGAGCGCCCATGCGGCGACCGCGTTGCCCGAGGGCGTCGCGTTGTCGTGGCCCGGCTTGGGGCGGTGGATCAGGCGCTCGTGGTCGCGCGCGGTAAAGAAGAAGCCTCCCGCTTCCCGGTCTTCGAACTGATCGAGCAGCACCTCGGCCAATTCCTCGCCGAATTCCAGCTCGGCGCGCGCGAAGCGCGCCTGCAGCATCTCGATCAGCGCGGCGAGCAGGAACGCGTAGTCGTCGAGGTATGCGTTCAGGTGCGCCTTGCCGTCCTTGTAGGTCGCCAGCAGGCGCCCGTCCTTCCACATGCGTGTGCGGATGAAGTCCAGCGCGCGGCGCGCCGACTCGAGCCACGCCTCGCGGCCGAACACGCGCCCTGCGTGCGACATGCCCCGGATCGCGAGCGCGTTCCACGACACCAGTACTTTCTCGTCGCGACCCGGCCGCACTCGCTTCTCGCGCGCGGCGAAAAGCTTTGCGCGGGCCGACGCGAGCAAAGCCTCGCCGCCCGGGACGAGGGGCTTCGCCACACACAGGTGCCAGTGCCGGTGTTCGAAGTTGGGGGCGCCGTCGAGGCCGTAGTGCGCGGACGCGACCGCATATTCTTCCGCGCTCAGCACAGACTTGGCCTGTTCGCGGCTCCAAACGTAGAACTTTCCTTCCTCGTGCTCCGAGTCGGCGTCGAGCGACGAGTAGTAGCCGCCCTCGGGTGATTGCATTTCCCGCATCAACCAGCCCGCGGTTTCTTCGGCGCACTGCGCAAAGCGCGCCTCGCCGGTAGCGAGCCAGGCGTCAGCCAGCAGCCCGAGCAGTGGGCCGTTGTCGTACAGCATCTTCTCGAAGTGCGGGATCGCCCACTGCGCATCGACGCTGTAGCGGCAAAACCCGCCGCCGAGCTGATCGTAGATGCCACCGTCGCACATGCGCGAAAGCGTGACACGCGCCATGTCGAGCGCGCCCTGGTCGCCGTCCTTCGCCCAGGCGCGCAGGCACAGCTCGAGGTCGGTCGGATGCGGAAACTTGGGCGCGCCGCCGAATCCGCCGAAGCGCCGGTCGAAACTTTCCCGCAGGCTGTCGAGCGCGGCGCGGGTCGGCGCGGCGTCGAAGTCGGAGCGATGGCCGCCGCTCCTGGGGACGGTGCGCGCGAAGGCGACGCGCAGCTGCTCGTTCTGCTGCCCGATTTCGGCGCGCTTTTCCTGCCAGATCGCCGCGATGCGCTCGAGCAGATCGCCGAAGCCCGGCAGTCCATAGCGCGCGTTCTTGGGAAAATAGGTCCCGCCGAAGAACGGCGTGCCGTCGGGTGACAGAAACATCGTCAGCGGCCAGCCGCCGGGGCGCTCGGCGAGCATCTGGTGCGCGGTCTGGTAGATCTGGTCGATGTCGGGGCGCTCCTCCCGGTCGACCTTGACGTTGACGAACAGCCGGTTCATCGTCGCCGCGACCTCGGGGTCCTCGAAGCTCTCGTGCGCCATCACGTGGCACCAGTGGCAGGCCGAATAGCCGACCGAGAGCAGCAAGGGCTTGTCCTCCCGGCGCGCGCGCTCGAGCGCCTCCGCGCCCCAGGGATACCAGTCGACCGGATTGCCGGCGTGCTGCTGGAGATAGGGGGAGGTTTCGTTCGCTAGGCGGTTGGGCATGGCGTTGCTCGCAGCCTTCGGCTCATGCAGCATGCGCCCATGGTAAACGCCAAAGACCCTCGCGCAGCAGAGGTCTTGCGCTTCTGGTTCGGCGAGGGCGCCGACTACGGCAAGGCCAGGAAAGCCTGGTTCGAGAAGAACTCCGATTTCGACCGCGAAATCCGTGCGAGGTTTCTGCCGCTACACGAGCAGGCTGCCGCAGGCGAAATGGATCGATGGCAGGCGCTGCCTGGCGAGTGCCTCGCGCTGGTGATCGCGCTCGACCAGTTTCCGCGCAACCTGTTTCGCGGCGAGGCAAGGGCCTTCGCTTCCGATGCGCGCGCTCTCGGTGCCGCGCGCCGCGCGCTCGACGCGGGGTACGACGCCGGCATGCTGCCGGTCGAGCGGCAGTTCCTTTACCTGCCGTTCGAGCATAGCGAGTCGATGGACGACCAGTGGCGCGCGCTGGCCCTGTTCGGTCCGCTCGCGCCCTGGCCCGGGATGGCCGATGTCTTCTCCTACGCGGTGCGGCACTGGGACATCGTGCGCCGCTTCGGTCGCTTCCCGCACCGCAACGCGGCGCTCGGGCGCGCAAGCACGCCCGAGGAGATCGAGTTCCTGAAGCAGCCCGGCTCGGGCTTCTAGTCGAGATCGGTCACCGCGCCTTTGGACGCGGTCGACACCAGGCGCGTGTACTTCGCCATCAGCCCGCGCGTGTAGCGCGGCTTGGGCGCCTTCCATTTCTTGCGCCGCGCGGCGAGCTCCTTGGCCGACACGTTGACCTGGATCAGGCGCTTCTTCGCGTCGATGGTGACGGAGTCGCCTTCCTTGACCAGCGCGATGTTGCCGCCGACGTGGGCCTCCGGCGCGACGTGTCCCACCACCATGCCCCAGGTGCCACCCGAGAATCGCCCGTCGGTCAGCAGGCCGACCGATTCGCCCAGGCCCTGGCCGACGAGGGCCGAGGTCGGCGCCAGCATCTCCTGCATGCCGGGTCCGCCCTTGGGGCCCTCGTAGCGGATCACGATCACGTCGCCCGGCTTGATCTTCTTCGCCATGATCGCTTTCATGCATGCAGGCTCGGAGTCGAACACCCGCGCCGGGCCGGTGATCGAGGTCTTCTTGAGACCGGTGATCTTCGCCACGCAGCCTTCGGTCGCGAGGTTGCCCTTGAGGATCGCCAGATGCCCCTGCGCATACATCGGGTTCGACCACGGGCGGATCACTTCCTGGTCGGCGCGCGGCTGGTCCGGCACGTCCTTGAGCATCTCGGCCATGGTCTTGCCGTGGATCGTCATGCATTCGCCGTGCAGTACGCCGTTGTTGAGCAGAATCTTGAGCACCTGCGGCACTCCCCCCGCACGGTGGAAGTCGACCGCAACGAAGCGCCCCGAAGGCTTGAGGTCGCACAGCACCGGCACTTTCCTGCGCACGCGCTCGAAATCGTCGATGGTCCATTTCACGCCCGCCGCGCTCGCGATCGCGAGATAGTGCAGAACGGCGTTGGTCGAGCCGCCGGTCGCCATCACCAGCGCAACCGCGTTTTCGAGCGACTTGCGGGTGATGATGTCGCGCGGCCTGAGGTTGTTGTGGACCGCCCGCACCAGGACTTCGGCCGAGGCGGCCGCGCTGTCCGCCTTCTCCGCATCGGGCGAGGCCATCTGGCTCGAGCCCAGCAGGCTCATGCCGAGCGCCTCGAACGACGAGCTCATCGTGTTGGCGGTGAACTGCCCGCCGCAGGCGCCGACGGACGGGCAGGCGTTTTTCTCGATGCCCACGAAATCCTCGTCGCTCATCTTGCCTGCGCTGTAGGCGCCTACCGCCTCGAAAGCCGAGACGATGGTCAGGTCCTGCCCCTTCCACTTGCCGGGCTTGATGGTGCCGGCGTAGACGAAGATTCCGGGCACGTTCATGCGCGCCAGGGCCATCACGCCGCCTGGCATGTTCTTGTCGCAGCCGCCGACCACCAGCGCGCCGTCCATCGCCTGTCCGTTGACCGAGGTTTCGATCGCGTCCGCGATGACCTCGCGCGACACGAGCGAGTATTTCATCGCCTCGGTGCCCATGCCGATGCCATCGGTGACGGTCGGGAAGCCGAATACCTGCGGCTTGGCGCCCGCGGCTTCGAGCGCCGCGATCGCGCGGTCCACCAGCGGCTGGATGCCGGCGTTGCACGGGTTCAGGGTCGAGTGGCCGTTCGCCACGCCGACGATCGGTTTGTCGAAATCGCCGTCCCTGAATCCCACCGCGCGCAACATGGCACGGTTGGGCGAGCGTGCGACGCCCTGCGTGATCAGCCGGCTCCTGCGATTGTCAGCCATGGTCTGCCTCCGAACGATAGAATCGAATTCTACCGTGCTGATCCATCCAAATTTCGACCCGGTCGCGATCTCGATCGGACCGTTCGCCGTGCGCTGGTACGGCCTGATGTACCTCGCCGGATTCGCGGCCGCATGGTGGCTCGGGGTGAGGCGCATCAAGGCGGGCTTCGCGCCGGTAACGCGCGAACAACTCGACGACCTGGTGTTCTACGCGGTCCTAGGGGTGATCCTCGGCGGGCGCCTCGGTTACGTGCTGTTCTACAAGCCGGGCTACTACTTCTCGCACCCGCTCGAAATCCTCGAGGTCTGGCACGGCGGCATGTCGTTTCACGGTGGTTTTCTCGGCGTGCTGGCCGCGATGGGCATCGCGGCGCGAAAGTTCCGTCTGAACTGGTGGGCGCTGATGGACTACGTCGCGCCGCTCTGTCCGATCGGCCTCGCGGCCGGTCGGCTCGGCAACTTCATCAACGGCGAGCTGTGGGGACGCGTCACCACGCTGCCGTGGGGAATGGTGTTTCCCGGCGCGGGCCCGCTCCCCCGCCACCCCTCCGAACTGTACGAGTTCGCCCTCGAGGGAGTGGCGCTATTCGCCATCCTGTGGTGGTTCTCTTCGAAGCCACGGCCGCGCGGCCAGGTTTCGGCCCTGTTCCTTATCGGCTACGGCAGCTTTCGCTTCATCGCCGAGTTCGCGCGCGAGCCGGACGACTTCCTCGGCTACCTCGCGCTGCATCTCAGCATGGGTCAATGGTTGAGCCTGCCGATGATCCTCGCCGGGATAGCGCTGTTCGCCTGGAGCGCGAGGCGGGGCTAGGCGAGCGCGGACTCGAGCACGCGCGCCACGTGCAGCGCTTCGCGCCCGGCGCCGTCGGCGATCTGGTGGCGGCAGCTCGTGCCGTCCGCGACCAGCAGGACGCCGGCACCGGCGGCGCGCACCGCCGGCAGCAGGCTGGCCTCGGCCATCTTCATCGAGATCGCGTAGTGCTCGGCCTCGTAGCCGAAGTTGCCCGCCATGCCGCAGCAGCTGCTCTCGATGGGCGTGACGCGCAGCCCGGGGACGAGCGCCAGGACCTTCTCCACCGCGCCCATGGCGCCGAAGGCCTTCTGATGACAGTGACCATGCAGCAGTGCCTCGTCCGCCACCGGCCTGAGTTTGAGCGCCAGCCTGCCTGCGTCGGCTTCGCGCGCAAGGAATTCCTCGAACAGAAACGCCTGCTTCGCGAGCGCCTCGCTGCCGGAAAGCATCACGCCGAACTCGTCGCGCAGCGAAAGCAGGCACGACGGCTCGAGCCCGACGACCGGCACGCCGCGCTCGACCCAGGGTCCGAGCGCGTCGAGGACGCGCTTGGCTTCGTGCTTCGCTTCGTCGACCAATCCCGCGGACAGGAAGGTGCGGCCGCAGCACAGCGGCCGCCCGCCGTCGAGCGGCTGCGCTAGGTGCACGCGGAACCCGGCCGCCTCGAGCACGCGCTGCGCGGCGCGCGCGTTGTCGGGCTCGAAGTAGCGATTGAAGGTATCGACCAGCAGCACCACTTCGCGCCCGCCGCCGGCCGCGCGCGTCTCGCCGGCGAAAGGATCGCGGCGCCAGGAGGGAAGCGAGCGCTCGGCGGCGAATCCTGACAGGCGCTTGCCCAGCGCCTGGGCGGCATTGGCGAGCGGCGCGACGCGCGCGAGCCACGGTGCGTAGCGCGGCAGATAGGCAATGAGGCGATCGCGCAGATTCAGGCCGTGGCGCGCGCGGTAGTGCGCCAGATACTCGATCTTCATGCGCGCCATGTCGACGCCGGTGGGGCATTCGCGCTTGCAGCCCTTGCACGACACGCACAACTCGAGGGCTTGCTTGGCGGCCTCGAACGGCAGCTTGCCGGACAGCACCAAACGCAAAGTGTTCGCGCGGCCGCGCGTCAGGTGAGCCTCGTCGCGCGTGGCGCGATACGAGGGACACATCGTGCCGGCGTCGAACTTGCGGCAATGGCCGTTGTTGTTGCACATCTCGACCGCCTTGTCCCAGCCGCCCCATTCCCCCCAGTCGAGAACGGCCAGCGGAACCTGCGTCGCATAGCCCGGCGGGTGGCGAAACAGCCGCGCGTCGTCCATTTTGGATGGCGCGACGATCTTGCCCGGATTCATCAGTCCCTTCGGATCGAGCCAGCCCTTGATTTCGGCCAGGCAGGCGGTGAGTCGCGGGCCGAAGAAAGGCGCGATCCATTCCGAGCGCACCAGCCCGTCGCCGTGCTCGCCCGAGTAGGCGCCCTTGTACTGCTTCACCAGCGCGCTCGCCTCCTCGGCGATGGCGCGCATCTTCGCCGCCCCGTCGCGGCGCATGTCGAGCACCGGACGCACGTGCAGCGTGCCGACCGAGGCGTGCGCGTACCAGGTGCCGCGCGTGCCGTGCTTGGCGAACACCTGCGTCAAGCGGTCGGTGTACTCGGCCAGGTGCTCCAGCGGCACTGCGCAGTCCTCGATGAACGACACCGGCTTGCCGTCGCCCTTCATCGACATCATGATGTTGAGGCCCGCCTTGCGCACCTCCCAGATGTCCTTTTGCAGCTTGGGATCCGTCACTTCGGCTACGCTGCCGGGCAGGCCCAGGTCGGCCATCAGTTGCACCAGCCGGCCGAGCTTTTCGAGCTGCGCGTTTCGATCTTCGCCCGCGAACTCGACCAGCAGGATCGCTTCCGGCTCGCCGCGGATGAAGGCCTCGACCGTGCCGCGGAACGCGCCGATCGCGCGCGCGAGATCGATCATGGTGCGGTCGACCAGCTCGACCGCGGTCGGCCCGAGCTCGACGATGCGCCGGGTCAGCTCCATCGCTGTATAGAACTTCGGGAAGTGGCATACGCCGAGCGCGCGCGCCGGCGGCAGCGGCGTGAGCTTGAGCTTGAGACGCTCGAAATACGCGAGCGTGCCTTCCGACCCGACCAGCAGGTGCGCCGCATTGGCGTGCGGCGGCCCGAGGTGGTCGAGGTTATAGCCCGCCACCTTGCGCAGCACGTCGGGAAACCGCGCCGCGATCTCGTCCTTTTCGCGCTGGTAGAGCGCGCGCAGCCTGGCGACGAAGTCGAGGTAGCGCGCCGGCCCGGCGGCCTGCGCCATCGGCCCGAAGCGCCACCGCTCGCCGGTCGCGGTGAACGCATCGATTGCGAGCACGTTGTGGACCATGTTGCCGTATGCGATCGAGCGCGAGCCGCAGGAATTGTTGCCGGCCATGCCGCCCAGAGTAGCCTGCGCGCTGGTCGAGACGTCCACCGGGAACCACAGCCCGTGCGGGCGCAGCTTCGCGTTCAGGTGGTCCAGCACCAATCCCGGCTGCACCAGCGCGGTATGCGCTTCGAGGTCCAGCTCCAGGATCTGGTTGAGGTACTTGGAATGGTCGATTACCAGCGCGGCGCCGACTGTCTGGCCGCATTGGGAGCTTCCGGCGCCGCGCGGCAGGATCGGCACGCCCAGCTCGAGCGCGATCGCTACCGCCGTGCGCGCTGCTTCCTCGCTGCGCGGCACGACGACGCCGAGCGGCTCGACCTGGTAGATCGACGCGTCGGTCGAATACCTGCCGCGGCTCGCCGCGTCGAACAGGACTTCGCCGTCGACTTCCTCGCGCAGGCGCGTGGCAAGCGCGCTCACGCGACCTGCTTGTGGCCGATCGCCTCGAGCACGGTGGCGAGCTTGGCCGACAGGTGATCGCGCAGCAGGCGCTTGAGCCGCGCGGCGTCGCGCGCGGCCAGGGCGGCGAGGATCGCTTCGTGTTCCTGCACCGCCGCGTCCCAGCGCTCCGGCGAAAGGTTCGCCATATAGCGTACGCGGCGCACGTTCGCGTTCAGCTGGCGGTAGGTTTGCGCAAGCACCGCGTTTCCGGAGGCCTCGACAAGCTTAAGATGGATGGCCTGGTTGTAACGGAAGTAGCCGACAAGGTCCCTGCGCGCATGCATCGCCATCATCTCGAAGTGCAGGGCGCGGATTTCGGCGACGTTCTCGTCGCTCGCCTGAGCGCAGGCGAGCTCTCCCGCCAGGCTCTCGAGCGCCCCCATCACGGCAAGCGTCTCGGCAATGCGCTCGCGCTCGATCGGCGCAACGACCGCGCCGCGATTCGGCAGCAAGCGAACCAGGCCTTCGGTCGCGAGCAGCTTGATCGCTTCGCGCAGCGGCGTGCGCGAGACGCCCAGCCGGGCGCACAGCACGCGCTCGTTGAGCCTGGATGCAGCGGCCAGCTCCCCGCGCACGATCAGGTCGCGCAGCTGCTCGACCGTCTCTTCGTGCAGCGGCCGCCTTGCGCCGGGGATGGCCAGAGGTGATATCGATCCCATGCTTGCATTCTAAGACATTTTGCATGCAAAATCCAAAAGGGATCATAGCCGTGGTTCGTAGCTTTGTTGCGCAACAATTCTATTTTGCATGCAAATCGGAGGCTCTATGCCGCGCATCGCTGGCCGTCACTACCTGCAAATACCCGGCCCCACGAACGTGCCGGACCGTGTATTGCGGGCAATCGACCTGCCGACGATGGACCATCGCGGGCCGGAATTCGCCCAGCTGGGGAAGTCGGTTCTGGCCGGGATGAAGCGCATCTTCAGGACCGAACAGGGTGACGTGGTCATCTATCCGGCTTCGGGCACGGGAGCCTGGGAGGCCGCGCTGGTGAATACCCTTTCGCCCGGCGACCGCGTCCTGATGGCCGAAACCGGGCAGTTTGCCGCGCTATGGCAACGCCTCGCCACGCGCCTGGGCCTGCACGCCGAATTTCTCGAGGGCGACTGGCGCCACGGCGCGGACCCCGGCGCGATCGAGAAGCGCCTGCGGGCGGACGCGAAGCGCGAGATCAAGGCGGTCTGCGTGGTGCACAACGAGACCTCGACCGGCGTGACTTCCCGCATCGCGGAGGTTCGACGGGCGATCGACGCATCTGGCCACCCGGCGCTGTTCATGGTCGACACCATCTCGTCGCTTGCGTCGATCGACTACCGCCACGACGAGTGGGGCGTGGACGTGACCGTGGCAGGCTCCCAGAAGGGGCTGATGCTGCCTCCGGGGCTTTCGTTCAATTGCATCTCGTCCAAGGCGCTCGCCGCCGCCAAGAGCGCCGCCCTGCCGCGCAGCTACTGGGCATGGGACGAGATGCTGGCGAGCGGCAGGAACGGGTTCTTTCCCTACACTCCGGCGACGAACCTGCTCTATGGCTTGCGCGAGGCGATCGCGATGCTCGAGGAAGAGGGTCTGGAGAATGTGTTCGCGCGCCATCGGCGTCACGCCGAGGCGACGCGGCGCGCGGTGCGCGCCTGGGGGCTGGAAGTCCTCGCCCTGAATCCGCTCGAGTACTCGGCCTCGCTCACCGCGGTGCTGCTGCCGGCGGGGCAGGACGCCGACCGCGTACGCAAGGTCATCCTCGAGCACTTCGACATGTCGCTCGGTACCGGATTGGGCAAGCTCGCCGGCAAGGTCTTTCGCATCGGCCACCTGGGCGACTTCAACGACCTCGCGCTGATGGGCACCCTTGCGGGGGTCGAAATGGGGCTCGGACTCGCCGGCGTCGGCGTGAAGAAAGAAGGGGTGCTGGCGGCGATGGCGTACCTCGCCGAATTCCGCGGAACCGGGCAGCGCGCCGCGGCCTGAGCGCGAGGAACTTCGAGATGGGACCGCTTGCCGGCCTGAAGGTGATCGAGCTCGCGCAGATCATGGCGGGACCTACTTGCGGCATGCTGCTGGCCGACCTCGGCGCGGACGTGATCAAAGTCGAGCGCATTCCCGGCGGTGACGATACGCGCAGCATGAACCGGCCAGAGATCAACGGAGAATCCGCGGCGTTTATGGCGATGAATCGCAACAAGCGCGGCATCGCGCTCAACCTCAAGCTGCCTGCCGCGCGCGAAGCGTTGAAGCGCATGGTCGCGCAGGCGGACGTGATCACCGAGAACTACCGCCAGGGCACGATGGAAAAGCTCGGTCTGGGCTACGAAGCGCTCAAACAGGTCAACCCGGCGCTCATCTACTGCTCGATCTCCGGTTACGGCCGCAGCGGACCCTACGCCGACAAGGGCGGCTTCGACCTGATCGCGCAAGGCGTATCGGGCCTGATGGCGATCACCGGCGAGCCCGGCGGCGAGCCGGTGAAATCAGGCAGTCCGATCTGCGACATCAACGCCGGGATCCTGGGCGCGCTCGGAATCGTGTCGGCCTATGTCCACCGGCTCCGGACGGGGCAAGGCCAGCTCGTCGACACTTCGCTTTTCGAGGCCGGCATCCAGCAGACCTATTGGCAGTCGGCGATCTTCTTCGCCACCGGGCGCTCGCCCGGGCCGAGCGGCTCGGCGCACATTCTGTCCGCGCCCTACCAGGCGTTCCGTGCCGAGGACGGCTGGCTCACCATCGGCGGCGCGAACCAGTCGAACTGGGAGCGGCTGGCGCGCGTGCTGGGCGCTCCCGAGTGGCTCGCGGACGAGCGCTTCGGCACCAATGCCGACCGGATGAGAAACCTCGACGCCCTGGTGCCGCTGATCAACGCGAAGCTCCGGCACAAGACGGTGCGCCAGTGGATCGCGCTGCTCGAGGCCGAGGGCGTTCCCTGCGGGCCGATCAATTCGATCGGCGAAATGGCCTCAGACCCACAGACGCTCGCGCGCGAAATGGTTGTCGAGCTCGAGCATCCGCGCGCGGGCCGCACCCGCGCGCTCGGGCTGCCGATCAAGTTCTCGGCCACGCCGGGGCGCGTGGCGCGGCCGGCGCCGTGCTACGGCGAGCACACCCGCGAGGTGCTCGGTGAGTTCGGGTTCGCCGCTCCGGAGATCGAAGCGCTGCTTGCGAGCAAGGCCGCGGCGTAGCCCAGCCGCTCAGATCGCGCCGTCTGCCCGCAACCGCGCGATGTCCGCGTCGCTCTTGCCCAGCAGCTCCCGCAGGATCTCGTCGCTGTGCTGCCCGAGCAGAGGCGGCGGGACGTTATGCTCGAGCGGGGTTTGCGAGAAGCGCATCGGGCTGCGCACGAGCGCCACCTTTCCGGCCAGCGGGTGCGCGATCTCGACTCTGAGACCGCGCGCGACGGCCTGCGGCTCGCGAAACACCTGCTCGAGGTTGTTGATCGGGCCATTGGGCACGCCGGCGGCTTGCAGCGAGTCGGTCCACTCGCGGGTGGTGCGGCCGACGAAGATCTCGTCCAGGATCGCGGTCAGCTCGGCGCGGTTCTCCACCCGCTTGCCGTTGGTCGCAAAGCGCGCGTCGGCCACCAGGTGCTGGCACTTCGCCACGTCGCAGAACTTGCGGAACAGGTTGTCGTTTCCACAGGCGAGAATCACGTCGCCGTCGGCGGTCTTGAAGGTCTGGTAAGGAACGATGTTCGGGTGCGCGTTCCCCAGCCGCCGCGGCGCAACGCCGGTCGCCAGGTAATTGGCGCCCTGGTTCGCCAGCACGGCGACCTGCGAGTCGAGCAACGCCAGGTCGAGGTGCTGTCCCGTCCCGGTTTCCGCGCGATGCGCGAGCGCCGCGCAAACCGCGATCGTCGCGTACATCCCGGTCATGATGTCGGCAATCGGGATGCCCGCCTTTTGCGGCCCGCCGCCGGGCAGGTCGTCGCGCTCGCCCGTGACGCTCATGAGTCCTCCCATACCCTGGATCATGAAGTCGTAGCCGGGCCGGTCGCGGTAGGGGCCGCTGTGGCCGAAGCCGGTCACCGAGCAGTACACCAGCCTGGGATTCACCTCTTTCAGCGCGTCGTAGCCCAGGCCGTAGCGGTCGAGGTCGCCGGGCTTGTAGTTTTCCAGCAGCACGTCGCACTTCGTCGCCAGCTCGCGCACGATGCGCTGGCCAGGGGGCGCGGCGAGATTGACGGTGATCGACTTCTTGCCGCGGTTGGCGCAGGCGAAGTAGGCGGACTCGCCCGTGTCCTTGCCTGCGGCGTCCTTCAGCCACGGCGGGCCGAAGGCGCGCGAGTCGTCGCCCTTGAGCGGCCGCTCGACCTTGATCACCTCGGCGCCGAGATCGGCGAGGTTCTGCCCGGCCCACGGCGCCGCGAGGACGCGCGACAGATCGAGGACGCGAATGTGCGATAGGGGGCCCGGCATGCAACTGTCCTCCAGCGGGAATCAAGAGGCACCTTATTACCACAGAGCCGACAGCATGCGCAGCGCGATCGCGAGCAGCAGCAGGCCGAACACGATCCGCAGCCTGCGTACCGGCAGGCGGTGCGACACGCGCGCGCCCCAGGGCGCGGTCAGCACGCTGGTCGTGGCCACCAGAACGAGCGCTGGCAGGTAGACGAAGCCGAGCGTGCCGGCGGGAAGCCCGGCCACGTTCCAGCCCGCATACACGTAGCCGGCGGTCGAGGCGAGCGCGAGCGGAAAGCCGATCGCCGCCGCGGTGCCGATCGCCCGTTTGAGCGGCACGTTGCACCAGGTCATGAACGGCACCGTCATGAACGCCGCCCCCGCCGCGAGGAAGCTGGCGAGGAAGCTGACCACCGCGCCCGCGACGCCGAGGCCGAGCCGCCCGGGCAGCTCGCGCGCGGCCTTCGGCCTGACGTTGCGGAACATATTGAACGCGGCATAGAAGATGAACGCTGTGAAGAAGATCGCCAGCGGCCGCGAAGGTACCGCGCCGGCGACCAGCGCGCCGAGCAGCGCGCCCAGGGCGAGGCCCGGCAACATGCCGAGCACGACGCTCCAGTCGACCCCGTGGCGCGCTTGATGCGCGCGCACGCTGGAAGCGGAGGTGAAGGGGATCGTCGCCATCGCCGTGGCGAGCGACAGATGCATCATGTGATCGGGCGGAAAGCCTTTTGCGGTGAAGACGAACACCAGGATCGGCACCGTGATCATGCCGCCGCCGACACCCAGCAGCCCGGCGAGGAAACCGACCGCGGCCCCGATCGCGAGATAGACCGCCCACCAGTGCATCAGGACTCTCCCAGAAGGCACGCTACAAGCTCGGCAAATCCGGCGCCGGCCGCTGCGCGTGTGACGTACTTGGGTGACGCCGCAAGGCGGCCCACGAAGCGCGCCACGTTCGCCACCCCGATCGAGTTATCGAAGAAGGCGAACATCGGCGCGTCGTTCGGGGAATCTCCGAGGAAGGCGAGACGGGCGTTCTCGGCATCGAGCTCCACGCCGAATCGCTCCTGCATCAGCAGCCGCGTCGTGGCCAGCTTGTCGTAGCGGCCGAACCAGCCGTTGACGTGAATCGAGCTGATCTTCGCGCTCATTCCGGCCGCGCGCATCAGCGCCGCAATCCGTTCCGCGTCCTCCAGCGGCAACCGCGCCACGTCCTCGCAGTAGTCGATCGCGAGATCGTTCTCGCGGTAGGCCTGGTCGGATGCCAGCGCGCAGCCCGGAACCTCGGCGAGGATGCGTCGTGCGATCGCGTCGAACTCCGCGCGGTGGCGCGCGCGCGCGTCGTCGGAGTCGATGTAGCGTTTGCGCAACTTTGCGGCCGCCGCGTCGTGCCAGAAATAGAACGCGCCGTTCTCGCCCACGACCGCGTCGACCGGCCACATCCGCGCGATGTGATCGCACCATCCGGCGGGCCTTCCCGTGATCGGCAGCACCAGTTTCGAAGCGCGTTTCAGGCGCTCCATCGCGCCGTACGCCTCGGCAGTGAGATGGCCGTCCGTGGTGAGCGTATCGTCGATGTCGAACAGCAGCCCGCGAATGCGCTTCGGGTCGCGCAGCTCGGCGAGCGGCGTCATCGGCCGACGCGGTCGGCGACCCGCGCGCGCTGCGCAGCGGTCATCGCCAAGCCGCACTTGGTGCGGCGCCACAGCAGGTCCTCAGCGGTCCGGGCCCACTCCCGCTGTTGGAGGTAGTCCAGCTCACGTTCGCAAAAGCCCGCGCCGAAATCCTCACCAAGGTCGGAGGCCGAGCGCGCCTCACCCAGCACCCCGGCCGCCAGCGTCCCGTGCCTGCGCAGCACCCCGTCGAGCGTCTCCTGCGGCAAAGCGGCGTAGCGCGAGGCGAGGGCGGAGAGGGCCTGTGCCGGGCTGCGGCCGCCGAAGTCGCCGCCGGGCAGCGGCACGCGGCTGGTCCACTGCGGCTTCATGTCCGGGAAGTACGGCTCGAGTTTCTCCAGCACGTGCTCTGCGAGCCGCCGATAGGTGGTGATCTTGCCTCCGAAAACCGACAGCACCGGTGCGTCGCCTTGAAGATCGTCCACGCGCAGTGTGTAGTCGCGGGTGATGGCGGAGGGGTCGCTCGTGCCGTCGTCGTAGAGCGGGCGCACGCCGGCGTAGCGCCACACGGCCTGCGCCGGCGACGTCGGCCGCGCGAGGTAGCGGTTGACCGCGGCGCAAAGGTACTCGGTCTCCTCCGCGCTCGCTTCCGGGCGCGTCGGGTCGCCCTCGTGCGGCACATCGGTGGTGCCTACCAGCGTATAGCGCCGCTCGAACGGGATCATGAAGACCACGCGCCGGTCCTCGTTTTGCAGGATATAGGCGTGGTCCTCATCGTAGAGCCGCGGCAGGACGAGGTGGCTGCCCCGCACCAAGCGCACGTCGTCGCGGCTCGGCTGCCCGAGGCGCTCGTTCAGCACCCGTTTGACCCAGGGGCCCGAGGCATTGACGATTGCGCGCGCGCCGATCTCGCGCGCGCCGTCGTCGGCCGAGCGAAGCGTTACGTGCCAAGCGCCGCCGTCGCGCCGCGCCGAGATGCATTCGGTGCGAGTTAGAACCTCGGCGCCGAGAGCGTGAGCCGCGATGGCATTGACGACTACGAGCCGGGCGTCGTCGACGCGGCAGTCCGAATACACGAAGCCGTATTTGAACGTCGGCTTCAGGCCCGAGCCGTACGGCGTGCGGTCCAGTCGCACGGACTGCGATCCGAGCAGCGTGGTCCGGCGGCCCAGGTGGTCGTAGAGAAACAGTCCAGCGCGGATCATCCAGCGCGGCCTGAGCTCCGGCACGTGCGGCATGACGAATCTAAGCGGCGACACCAGGTGTCCCGCAACCTTGAGCAGCACCTCGCGCTCGGCGAGCGCCTCGGCCACCAGCCGGAATTCGTAGTACTCGAGATAACGCAACCCGCCGTGGATCAGCTTCGACGACCAGGACGAGGTTGCGCAAGCGAGGTCTCCCTTTTCCGCCAGCAGAACGGAAAGCCCTCGGCCCGCGGCGTCACGCGCGACGCCCGCGCCGTTGATGCCGCCGCCTATGACCAGCAGATCGTAGTCTTGCAATGGGGTGAGCAGAGGGTGTGAACCCCGAATTTTAGCGCCAGGCGATGGGAAAGCGCGCGCGCACCGCGACGCCGTCCGCGGTCGGCAGGTTCGCCGCGGCGATCGACCCGCCGTGGAACTCGACGATCAGCCGCGCCACGTACAGACCCAGCCCAAGGTGTGGCGCCCCGGGCCGCCTTTCGCCGCGAACCGAAACCATCGACTCGAACAGGCGACCCTGCATGTCCTCCGGCAGCAACGGGCCTTTGTTTTCCACCGCGAGCAGCGCCTCGCCGCCTTGCTCTTCGAGGCTCACCCGAATAGGCTCGCCGGCACGGCAAAAGTCGGCCGCGTTTTCCACCAGCTTGTCGAGCAGCTGGGCGGCCAGGTCGGGCGAGCCTTCGACCTCGACGCGCCGCTGCGGGAGCGCGAGCGCGATGCGCGCGTTCGGATACGCGAGGCGATAGCCCTCGACGCAGCCGCGCACCACCGGGACAAGGTCGTAGCGCTCGCGCTCCGACGTGCGCAGTCCCTGCTCCAGACGCGATGCCTCGGTCATGCGCTGCAGGATCGTATTCAGCCGCGCGAGACCCTCCTCGGCGCGCGCGATGTACAGTCGCGACTCCTGCTCGGACGGCGCGAGATCGAGATTTTCCAGTGACGAACGCACGACCGCGATCGGCGTGCGCAGCTCGTGCGAAAGGCGGTCGGCCATGCTCTCGAGGTAGGCGTGATGCTGCGCCAGCCGCGAGAGCATGGCGGAAAAGCTGCGCGAGAGATCTCCGATCTCGTCGCGCGCGTCGGACCCGGCCGCCAGCCTGGTGATGCGGCCGCGGGCGTCGATCGCCGACTCTGCCTCGTCGCGCAAGCTGCGGATGCGCTGGGACAAGCGCGTGGCATAGGCGATAAGGATCGCGCCCGCGCCGGCGAAAGCGGCGAGGGTAAGCAGCAGCAGGCGTTCGAGCGCGGCGCTTCGCAGCGAGACGATCGGATTGGTCGTCTCTTCCACCACGACCGCTCCCGCCACCTCGTCCCCGTTCCAGATCGGGTAGGCGGCCGAGAGCACCACCGCGCGTCCGTCCGGCGTGCGGCGCATGCGGGCGCCGGGCGTGCCCTGAAGCGCCGCCGCAATGTCGCGTCCCGTCGCTAGCACGTCGTCGGGCAGGGCCTCGGCGAAGTCTTCGGTCGGACGTTGAATGAGCCAGCCGATGGCGCGCTGCCACAACGCCTGCAGGGCCCCGCGCTCCTGCGGCGGCGAGGGCCGGCGCAGGCTACCGGAAAGCGCGAGCACCTGGTAGCGCCGATTGACGACCCAGATGCGCGAGCTCGAGCGCTGCACTCCGCGCAGGATCGCGGCGATTTCCTGCTGTGCCGGCCCGGTGTCGACCGCCGCCTCGCGCGCCAAGGCCACGCTCGGCGCTTGCTCCTCGGGGCGGCCTTCGCGCTGTGCGAGCCGCCGCAGTTCCTGTTCGGCCTCCCGGCGCAGCGCGTCGTCGTCGCGCTCGGGCGCCGCCGCAAGGAGCTGCGGCCGGTCATGCAGCGCCGTGGCCACCGCGCGCGCGGTGGCGAGCAGCGCCCGCTCCTCGCCCTGGAGAAGGAAGCGCTCCATTTCGTTGACGTACAGGGCGCCCGCCAGCGGCAGGGCGAGCAGCGCGAGGGATACCAGCGCGAGCTTGGCGCGCAGGCTGATCCGCAGAGCCATGACAGCGCCTACGCCTTCCAGCGGTAACCCATGCCGTAGGCAGTGTCGATCTGATCGAAGCCCTGATCGACGGCGAAGAACTTGCGGCGGATACGCTTGATATGGGACGTCACGGTACTGTCGTCGACGACCAGCTGCGCCTCGCGCATCAGCTGCTCGCGGCTCTTCACGTGACCCGGGAATTTGGCCAGCGAGTGCACCATCCAGAACTCGGTCAGCGTCAGTGGCACGGGCTTGCCGTTCCACGACACGCTGAAGCGCTTGAGGTCGAGAATCAGCGGGCCGCGCTCGAGCGTTTCCTCGCTCGACTGCGGCTCGTGCGCAAGCTCGGCGCGGCGAAACAAGGCGGCGATTCTTGCCACCAGGTGCGGCAGGCTGATGTCCTTGGTGAGGTAGTCGTCGGCGCCCAGGCGCAAGCCCGAAACGACATCGAAATCGCTGTCGCGTGCGGTGAGAAAGATGATCGGCAGCGCCGCTGACAGCGCTCGAAGCTCGCGGCACAATTCGAACCCGCCGTCGATGTCGGCGCCGAGCCCGATATCGATGATGGCGAGATCCGGCAGCCTGGCCTTCATCGCCGCGAGCGCCTCGGGCCGGCTGCCGTAAGCTGAGATCTCGAAGCCATGCTTGCGCAGGGCGTCGGCGTAGTTTGCGCGAATGGCGGGATCGTCCTCGACGATCGCGATGCGGCGGGCCATGCGACGAATATAGCCGATCGATCCCGGTGGCGAGAGCGTTGCCACCGGTTTGCCAGAATTGCTCTCCAGCTTGCCCGCGCGCGCGCCAGGCCGCGCCGCATTCCGGGGCTTAAATGCAAGCTATGGAAGACGCCACACAAACTGCCCGCGGACGACTCATCGTCGCGGACCTGATTGCCTTCGTGACCCTGGCGGCAGCACTCGGCCTGGCGACAGGCGTCGCGCTCGCGGGCGTTGCGCTTCTGCTCGCCAGCCAGGGATCGCTGTGAACGCGTACGACGAAATCCCGCTGGGAGTCGAGTGCGCTTGGCCTACCCCCTTTGTTTCTGGTCATTTTAACAACAGTGCGCGCACACTTGAACCGCGGCGGCGAGCGCGCGGATCGAAGCTAGCCCTCCTCCCTGGCTTCGATCCGCCGCTCGCCGGCTTCGGCAAGCCTTCAGGCGCCGTAGCTGCCGACGATGGTGACCGACGAGACGTTCTGGCTCGGGAAACCCCCCAGGTTGTGGGTCATGCCGAGCACCGGGTCGGGACGTTGCCTCTCGCCGGCGCGCCCCGAGAGCTGCAAGTACATCTCGTACAGCATGCGCAGGCCGGAGGCGCCGATCGGATGGCCGAAACACTTCAACCCGCCGTCGATCTGGCACGGGACTTTGCCTGAGGCGTCGTAGAACCCGTCGAGCACGTCGTTGATCGCCTTGCCCTCCTCGGATATGCCGAGGTCCTCCATGGTCACCAGCTCGGTGATCGAGAAACAGTCGTGCACGTCGAACATCGAAATGCTCTTGCGCGGGTCATCTATCCCAGCCTCGCGATAGGCGCGCTTGGCGGCGACGCGGGTGGTGGCGAAATAGGAGCCGTCCCAATCGTCGAACTGCACCTCCTGCCCGTTGGATACGGCGAGCTGGAGCGCCTTGACCGCGACCAGGTTCTTCTTGCCGAGCGAGCGCGCGATGTCCGGCGTGGTGACGATCGCGCACGCCGAGCCGTCCGAAACGCCGCAGCAGTCGTACAGCCCGAGCGGGTCCGCGATCATGGGCGCGTTCATCACGTCTTCCTCGGTGATGCGGTTCCTCAGGTGCGCTTTGGGGTTCTTCGCGCCGTTGTCGTGGCTCTTGACGGAGATGTGCGCCATGGCGCGCTTCAGGTCCTTGGCGTCGACCCCGTGCTTGGCGCGGTAGGCCGCGGCGAGCTGCGCGAACGAGCCGGGGGCGGATATATTTGCCCAGAAGAAGTTGTTCAGGCCTCCGCGGCCGCGCTGCGGAAGTCCCCCGTAGCCCGTGTCCTTGAGCTTCTCAACGCCCAGCGCAAGGGCGATGTCGACCGCGCCCGAGGCGACCGCGTAGACCGCGCCGCGGAATGCTTCCGTTCCGGTGGCGCAGTAGTTTTCGACCCGGGTCACGGGGATGTACGGCAGGCGGAGCGTCATCGCCAGCGGTATCCCCGATTTGCCCACGTGCTGTTCTTCGATCGCGGTGCCGAACCACGCCGCCTCGATCTGATCGCGTTCGATGCCTGCGTCATTGAGGCCCTCTTCGAACGCCTCGACCATCAAGTCCTCGGCATTGCGGTCCCAGCGCTCACCGAACTTCGAGCAGCCCATGCCGAGGATCGCTACCTTGTCGCGGATTCCGCTTGCCATATCGGACCTCCTATCCGTTTGCCGCCGGCGCGGCCTTCCAGAAATAACGCACGAAGCCCCTTGTGGCGTCGTTTTCCTTGATGCGAAACATCATGCGCATCGGCATGCCGACCTCGACTTTGCCGTCGTCGACGTCGGCGAAATCCGCCATCATGCGCCCGCCGCCGTCGAACTGGATCATGCCGTAGTACGCGGGCGGATCGGCACTGTAGGTCAGCACGTCGGCAGTGTAGGACATCACCTTTGCGCTCAAATCGGAGAACGGTTGATCGTCCTGCGAGTCGAGCGCGTTGCATTTCGGGTTGACGCAGTAGCGCCCGCGCGGGAACTGCAGCGTGCCACAGTTGCGGCAGCGCCCGCCGACCAGACCGATGATCATGTCGCGGTTGCGGTACAGGGTAGATAACGGCGTGCCCTGATCGGTTTCCGCCCGCATGCCCCGTTCGAGCGTGATGTGGTCGTTGAAGGCAAGGAAGCGCTCGTAATTCGTTTCCTCCTTGCGGCGTGCGAGCGCGCCCTTCACGCCTGCGCGCGGCGGCAGCTTGGCGATCGCGTCGGTGACCTCGAACAGCAGCGCATCGCAGCCCTGGCCAAACGCGGCGACCAGGATTCGGTCCCCGGGCTTGGCGTCTTGCAGCGCGTGCGCCAGCATCAGCAGCGGATGCGCGGCGCCGGTGTCGCCGCATACCGCACCCAGATTGTCGCGCAGCGCGCTTTCGGCGAGACCGACGCGTTTCGCGAGTCCGGTCGCTACGCGCGGCAGCGTGCAAGGCATGCAGAAGTGTGTCACCGACGACGCGGCGGTCTTCGACGCTGCAAACAGCGCCGCCAGCGCAGCCGGCACGATCTTCATGTAGCCCTCGTCGCGAATCCAGCGCTCTTCCCAGGCGTAGTCGTGGGCGCGATCATGGCCGCGATACTGGTGCACGAAGTCGACCGTCTCGCTGTGCGCCGCCACCAAGCGCGCGATCGGCGCCCCGTGCCCGACCAGCAGCGCCGCGGCCCCGTCGCCATAGTGCATTTCCTGCGGGCTCGCGGCCTTTGCGAGCCGGTGCTCGCCCGCGGTCACCAGTGCGCTGCCACCCGTCCCGAGCGCCGTCATGAGCGCCGACGTTCCTGCGCGCAGGCTGCCGGTGACGTCGAGCACCCGTAGCGCCGATCCCAGGTGCAGCGCAGTCGCAACGATCCCGGCGTTTTGCCGGTCGTCGTAGGGGTGAGTGGTCGATGCGAGCATCAGCTGCCCGATATCGGCGGACTGAACCCCGCTGAGACAGTCGCGCGACGCCTCGACGGCCATCGTAACCGCATCCTCGTCCCAGTTCGCCATCGCGCGCTCTCCCTTGGCGAGGCCGCGCAGCCCGGGATTGAACCAGCCGTTCGCCGCGGCAATGACCTTGCGCTGCAGCCGGCGCCTCGGAAGATAGGCGCCGTAGGAGAGGATGCCGTATGCGTCGCTCATCAGGTCGCCTGCTGCGCGCCCATTCGCTTGATCTGCCCGGTCTGCTCGTCGTATGCCACGCGCTCGATCGCATCCAGATTGGTTCCGGTGACGCGGATGAAGCGCGACTTGTCCGGATAGTCGATCGCATGGATCGCGCTTCCGGCGAAAACCCCCACTTGGCCCGGGTTCAGCCTGTAGTGTCGGGTCTGCTCCAGCTTGGCCTGCTCGGGATTGCTGCCGTCATCGACGCGGCGGTATTCCGTCATGTCGGTGTAGCCGATCGCTTGGCCGTAAATCGCCCACGACTCGCCGTGATCATGAGGCGGCGACTTGCGCGCTTTCTCGTTGACGTGCGCCAGCACCTCGAAGCCGAGCTCGTCATCGACGTGCAGGCGATGCAGCCCGTCCTCCGCGACTGGACCGCAGGCCCGCTCGACGAAAGCGCCGTTGGCGAGCAGCTGCGCGAGCCGCTGGCGCACGCTTTCCAGCTCGGCGGGTCCACTTCCGCGCCGCAACGTTGTGCGGACGTCCTTGATGAACTGGTCGAATTCGTAGTTCACGTCGCCACTCTCGGTTATGGGCATGACCACTGACAGGCCGTATTCTGCCCCACGCCAATCACCTCTGCCATCGCGCCCGGATTCATTTTTCCTTGGTCCCGTAGCGCTCGGCGAGAAAGCGCCCTATCGTGCGCGAGGGCACGATGATGTCCTCGAGCCCCAGCTCCTTGCAGATGTGCTCGAGCTCGGCGTCCTGGATCTTGGTGACCACGCGTTTGAAGCCGAGCGAGCGCCCCACCAGGCTGGCGAGGATGTTCGCCTGATCGTTATCGGTCAGCGCGAACAGGACGTCCGTGCCATTCGGATCGGCCTCGCGCAGAATCGCCGGTTTGCTGCCGTCGCCGTGCAGGAAGCCGCAATCGAGCTCCTCGGTGAGGGCGTCTATGTGGTCTTTGTCATGCTCGATAATGACCACCTCATCGCCCCGCTCGCGCATCAGCTTGGCCGTCAACACCGCCAGCGAGCTCGCGCCGATGAATACCACTCTCATAAGGATTCGTCCCTGTTCCCGATCCAGGTTCCCGGATACAGCATCACCAGCAGCGCCACGATCTCCAGCCGCCCGAGCAGCATATCAAGTCCGAGCACGGCCTTCAGCGGTGGTTCAAGCGTCGGGCTGGTAAGCCCGGTGGAAAGCCCCACCGTTGCGGTCGCCGACGCCACTTCGAACAGTGAATGCATCGGCTCGTGGCCATACGCGAGGAACGTGAACCACGACAGCAACACCACTGCGCAATACAACGCCATCAACAGCAGCGCGCGCGCAAGGTCCGCGTCCTCGATGTGCCTGCCTTCGAGCATCGGCTCAATCACCGCGTGACTCGTCGCGCCCGTGCGACGAATCGCGACGTGCGCCGCGCGCAGCAGGAACAGCACACGCAGCAGCTTGACCCCGCCTGCGGTCGAGCCGACGCAACCACCGACCATCATCGCAACGACCAGCACGAGCAGCGACGCGTTTCCCAGCGCGGATATCGGAGAGTCGCTGAAGCCGGTGGTGGTCTGCGCCGACACGCCCAGCACCGCCGCGCGGCGCAGCGCCTGCGGCCAAGCGACCCCCTCGCCGAGGACCATGAGCACCGTCAGCACCGCAACGACGAGTGTCAACGCGAACGCAAGAGCACGCAACTCCGGATTGCGCCACAGCGCCCCTGGGCCGGCATGCCAGGCGCGGTAATAGAGCGGCAACCCGATCGCACCGCACACCGAAAGCGCCGTGATCACCGCTGTCACCTTGCCGGAGGCGAATCCCGCCAGGCTTTTGTCGAAGCTCGAGAAGCCTCCCGTGGATACCGCGCCGAGCACGTGGTCGACGCCGGCGGCTGAGTGTGCCCCCGCGACCCACACCGCGACGATGCCCAAGGCTGTGAGCGCGAGGTACACGACGAGCACACGCTGTGCATGCGAGCGCACCGTGCTCGCCAGGCCCTCGCCCGCGGTCTCGGGCTCGATGAGGCGGCGTGCGACGCCGCCCTGGCCCGCGAGAAGCGCAAGCGACAGCACCACGATTCCCAGCCCCCCGTACCACTGCGTCCATGCGCGCGCGAAGAGAAAGGTTTGCGGCAGGTGCTCTACCGTGGCGAGCGTCGAAAGACCCGTGGTGGTGATCGCCGACACGGCTTCGAACAGCGCGTCGCCGAAGGGGAGACCGGTATCCGTGAACGGGATGGTCATGACCAGCGGCGTGGCAATGAAGGCGAGCGCGGTGATCACCAGCGCCTCGCTCGGCAGCACGCGCGCAGGCTCGGGCAGGCGCGCAAGCGGCAGGCCGACGGCGACGAACAGCGCGCTCACCGCCAGGTAGCTCAGGCTCAGCTGGTACTCGCGGAAATACAGCGAAGCGGCGAGTGGCGCGAACGACAGCAGCGCCTGCAGCAGCGCGAGCTGGCCGAAATACTTCGACACCACGCGCAGCCGGACCGCGTAGGTGACTGCCGCCATGCGCTCGCCCTTGTCCACATTCGGCATTCTGAGCCATGCCGGGCTGCCCGCTTGACCCAGGTCAAACCTGCGCTGCGAGAGTCGGCCCTAGCTGGCGCGCTGCGCCTCGGGGCGCCGGCGCCGGCGCAGCGGCAGCGGAATGTTTCCGTGCAGGAGAATGTCGTTCCAGGTAACGATACCGGTAACGTCGTCGGCGCCGCCCAGCTTGCCTTCGCGCGTAAGCAGTGCGATATCGCCGCCGCTCTCGCGCAAGCGCGCCAGCACGTCGAAGATCAGGTCCTGTGCGTTCACCACCGCGTAACCCGGGCGAGCGTGCTCGCCCACGGTACCAGAGCGGTTGCCCCGCCTGAGCATGTGCACGATGCGGCGCGACGATAGTACCCCGTGCACCTTTCCTTCGCGCGTCACCAAGACGTGCGGTACGAACGTCTGCCGCTGCAGGCCCTCGAACAGCGTCGCCACCGGCAGCTCGGCGTCGCAAAGCTGCATCGGCGTGCGGATGAAGTCCGCCACGGAGCGAAGCATGTAGAGGTTGGTATGGAACGCGTCGGGAATGAGGTGGCCGCGGCGCGACAGCTTCATGGTGTAGATGCTGTCGGTCATCAGCAGGCGGCGCGCGCCGTAGGCGATTGACACCGTGATCATCAACGGAACCACGACGTTATAGTCGCGCGTCATCTCGAAAATCATGACGATCGAGGTGACCACCGCGCCGGTCGCGGCGCCCACGAGCGAGGCCATCCCGATCACCGCGGTACCCGCCACGTCCAGATGCAGGCCGGGCACGAACGCGTTCGCGAACAGAGCAAAAGCCGCGCCGAACGTGGCGCCCATGAACAGCGAGGGCGAAAAGATACCACCCGAGCCGCCCGAGCCCAGCGTGAGCGCGGTCGCGATCAGCTTGAGAAAGCAAAGCAGCAGCAGAATGTAGGGGTCGGTGAGAATATGGGTGAGCGTGTCCTGTACCGTCGCGTAGCCGATGCCCGCGATGTAGTAGTGCCCGAGGTAGCGCTGGCACAGATAGAACATCGCGCCGACCATCGCCATCCCGAGCACGTGCTGGACATAGTAGCCGCCGGGCAGCTTTTCGAATCTGTCCTCGAAGGCGTAGATGGAGCGGATGTAGGCGAACGACATGACGCCGAACAGCACGCCGAGAACGACGTAGGCGGCGATCGGCCCAAACGACATGTGGTAGGACGCCGGCAGCGCGAGCGCCGGGATGTCGAACGCCGGGTAGTCGCCGAAGAACGCGCGACCGACGAAGGTCGCTCCGCCCGCCGCGAGCGCCACGGGAATCACGGTGCGCGCGCTGATTTCGGGCAGGATGATCTCGATCGCGAACAACAAACCCCCGATCGGAGTGTTGAAGGTCGCGGCGATGCCCGCCGCACCGCCGCAGGCCACCAGCGTGATCCGCTGCCATTCTGGTATGCGAGTCAGGCGCGCCACCGTGGAGCCGAAAGCCGAGGCGATCTGGATGATCGGGCCTTCGCGGCCCACCGAGCCGCCGGTGCCGATGGAGATCCCCGAGGCGAGCGCCTTGATCAGGGTCACGACCGGCCGGATGGTGCCGCCGCTGTAGTAGATTGCGTCGATCACTTCCGGTACGCCGTGGCCCTTCGCCTCAGGCGCGAAATTCTTGACGATAAACGCGACCACCAGCGCGCCGATCACCGGCACCGCGATGATCCAAGCTCCCCAGTGAGACGCCGGCGTGTGCAGATTGGCGTCGTAGGTCAGCGACCAAGTTCCGAGGAACATCATGTTGTGCACTACGGCGATGAGGTCGCGGAAGAGCGCCGCGCCAAGACCGCCGGCGATGCCCACCAGCACCGCGAGCACGACCAGTCGGCTCGGCGAGTGCTCGCTCGGCCACACCCTTCCAAGTTTGCGGCGGCGAACCAGCGCGCGCAGTCGCTCCGCTGTCTCCGACTCGAGAGTCCACTCCGATAGTTCGCCGCTCGCCGGGCGCGTCATGACAAACTCTTCCCCACACAAAATTCCGCGAAGGCCGGTACTCGCTTCATGCGGCCGGATTTAACTGCCGCATGGCGCCGCCTGTGCGCGCGCCGGCCGAGGCCCTCAGCCCCCGAGGATAACAAACTCCCCGTCCGCGGCGTTTCGCGGGCGAGATAGCGCTTGCGCCAAGCTTGCCAGAGCGCCTACACGTAGCTGCGGTATGTGGGTTCGTACATCTTTGCTCGCACGAACGCGAGTGGATCCGTGGGCCGCGGCACGCCGGCCAGGCCGCGGGCGAATGCCACTTCCACCACTGCCGCCGCGATGCGGGCCGAGATTTCACGCACCCGCGCCAGCGGCGGATACAGGCTTCCCTGTTCCAGGTCTCGATCCGTGACGAGATCGGCCAGTTCGCGTGCCGCCGCGAGAAACATCTCGTCGGTCGCGCGGCGTGCGCTGCAGGCGATCAGCCCGAGGCCGATGCCCGGGAATACGTACGAGTTGTTGCCCTGGCGCGGGACATGAGTCCTTCCCTCCATGGTGACGGGATCAAAAGGACTGCCGCACGCGAACAACGCGCGCCCCGCGGTCCATAAGTAGGCCTCTTGAGCGGTACATTCGGCTTGCGATGTCGGGTTGGACAGCGCGAACACGATCGGCCGTTCGTTGAGGCGCGCCATTTCCTCCAGCACTTCGCGCGTGAAAGACTTGCCCACCGCGGCGACACCGACGATCGCGGTCGGCTTGATAGACTTCATCGCGGAAATGAAATCGGGCGCTTGCGCGTGATCGTGCGCGTAGGGAAGCTTGTGCTCGCCCAGATCGGTGCGCGATTTCACTACCAATCCCCTGGAATCCACCAGCCAGCAGCGCTTGCGCGCTTCGGCCTCGGGCAAGCCTTCGCCGACCATCGCGGCGACGACAAGGTCGCAGATTCCGGTGGCTGCCTCGCCCGCGCCGAGGAAAAGCAGTCGCTGCGCGGCGAGCTTGCTGCGGGTTACCCGCAATGCGGAGTAAAGCCCGGCGAGCGCAACGCTTGCCGTGCCCTGTATGTCATCGTTGAAGCAGCATACGCGATCACGGTACTGATGCAGCACGCGGAACGCGTTCAGGTTTGCGAAGTCCTCGAACTGGATGACCACCCCTGGGAATACCTCCTGCGCCGCGGAAATGAACTCGGAGATCAGCTCATCGTATTCGGCGCCTCGAATGCGTGGCTGCTTGAGTCCGATGTACAGCGGGTCCTGCAGAAACGCCGCATTGTTGGTACCGACGTCGAGCATTACCGGAAGCGTGGTCGCAGGATGAATTCCCGCGCACGCCGTGTACAACGAGAGTTTGCCGACCGGGATGCCCATTCCGTTCGCGCCAAGATCCCCGAGTCCGAGAATGCGCTCTCCGTCCGTGACGACCATGATTTTCACGTCCCGCGTCGGCCAGTTGCGCAGCACTTGCCCGACGCGCCCGCGATCGGCGGTCGATACCCAAATTCCACGCGGCCGCTGGAAGATGTGCGCGAAGCGCTGGCACGCGAGCCCTACCGTCGGGGTGTAGATAAGGGGCATCATCTCGTCCGGGTGGTCCATTACCACGCGGAAGAACAGTGTCTCGTTGCGATCGTGCAATGCGTTGAGGCTAATGAACTTGTCGAGATCGGTCGGGAGCCGGCGCAGGTTGTCGAGAACTCGCGCCACTTGCTGCGCGGGAGTAATCACTGCAGGGGGCAACAGCCCACGCAGCTCGAGCGCGTCGCGTTCGGCGTCGCTGAATGCGGTGCCCTTGTTCAGCAGCGGGTCGCGCAGGAGATCGGGCCCTTTGGGCAAGCGCGTGCCTTCCGCGCCGGATTTCGGTTGAGCAGCCATCGTCGTGTTCTCCTCGCCGTGTTGCATAGGCTGCGCCCCAGGGTCACGATTGCGTTTGACGCAGATCAAACGGGGCCCGGCGCGCCTGTCGGCGCTGCGATCTACCGCAATCCTTTGTCACGGGCGCGACCGCGCCTGCCTTATGCTGATACAGTAGCAGCACAGAGGTGGGGACACGGGATCCTCCTTTTCCCCTTGGCCAGCATCCGATTAGTGCCTTCGTGCGGCGTTCGCTTCCTGTGATTGTGCAGGCCATGTCACGCCTGCGTTTGACGAGCATCCGCGGCCAGATCCTGGGCTTCGCGGTTCTGGCCGCACTGATTCCCGCGCTCGTTACCGCGCTGATCTCGTACGCGCAGAATCGACGCGCACTGACCGAGAAGGTGACTCAGGAGCTGGTGACGGCGAGCGCCCAGGCCAGTCGCGAAACCGATGCGTGGCTGAGGGAGCGCATCTACGAGCTGCGCGTATTCGCGAGCTCGTACGTGATATCCGAAAACCTGGGTCGTCGTGCCGGGGCCGGGCGCCTCGCGGACTTCCTCAACTCGGTCGGCGCCCGATTTGGCGATTACGAGGAGCTCCAGCTCGTCGACCCCGCGGGGCGATTGATCGCGAGCAGCATGCGAAACGCCCGGCCGATGCGACTCGCCGATGGATGGGCGAAGACCCTCGATCCGTCCCGAGGCCTGGTGAGCGAGCCTTACTGGGACGACGCGGCGCACAAGCTAATCGTCGTCATCGGCGTGCCAATCGAACGCTCCGGGGGACGGCCGCTCGCAGCGCTGTTGGCGCGAGCCAACTTCACGGGATTGAGCAAGGTGCTGGGAACGCTACGCTCTCAAGCGTCGGCGCACGTGTACCTGACCACGGCGCACGGGCGACTGATCGCCGATTCGAGCGGCGTGCCCGTTCCCGCGCAGCGTCGGGAATTGGATCCGCGCGACAGCGGCCGCCTGCTCGCCGCGGAAGGAGGACTCCTCACGTACCGCGGAATGGACGGCAAGGATTCGGTGGGCAGCGCTCGCAGCCTGGCGCGAACATCCTGGGTCGCCATTGCCGAGATGCCAATTGCGAACGCCTACGCTCAGGTCACGCGCCTAAGAAACACGACGCTACTGGTGGTAGGCGCGCTTCTTGTGATCGTCGGGCTAATCGCCTACCGGCTCGCGGTACTGATTGTGCGGCCGCTAGATCGCCTGACGGCCGCCGCTGACAAGGTTTCTGCGGGCGATCTTTCGGTCGATCTTCCTGCGGGCGGCAGCGGAGAGGTGGGCTACCTGACGTCCGTGTTCAACACCATGGTCCGCAAACTGCGCGATCATCGCACCGAACTCGAACGACTTTCGAATACCGACAGCCTCACCGGGCTCAGTAATCGCCGCCATATGATGGGCGCCATCGAAGCGGAACTCGCACGCGCAAAGCGCGGCGGCCGCCCCTTTTCGGTCTTGATGCTCGACGTCGATCATTTCAAGAAATTCAACGACGAGCACGGGCATCAAGCCGGGGACGAGGTGCTCGCGCGGTTCAGCGCAGTGCTTGGCGACACTATTCGCCCTTATGACTGCGCCGCGCGCTATGGCGGGGAGGAATTTCTGGTGATGCTCTCCGCCACGAGCGAGGACGACGCGGCCGCGGTTGCGCAGCGAATCTGCGAACGCGTGCGAGCCGAACCATTCACCGGAGGTCGTGTGACTGCATCCATCGGAGTGGCCGAGTATCCAGCACATGGCGACACCGCCGACGCCATCATCGGCTGTGCCGATGAGGCGTTGTACCGGGCCAAGCGCGCCGGGCGCGACCGCGTCGTGCGCGCGGCGGCGGGAAGACAGAAGGGAAAGAAGCCGCCGGCCTAGCGTGCCGACTCGGTGCGCCGTTCGACGCGCGAATGGGCGATCCACCCCTCGCGTCCCGCCTCGTCGCTCACCCGCACCCATTCGCCAAGATAGGAGCGACCCGTGAGCTCCGCGCCCGACTTGACCGAAAACACCACGCCAAAGCCCGTACCCGGCCCATCGCGGACACTTTCGGGACCGGTCACTTGCAGATCAACCGGCACCACGAACGCGATTTCGCCTGGCCGTTTGCCGCCCCGATCAGCTCCGTCAAGCCTGGGCGAACGCGCCAGCAGGGTCTTGGCCTGATTTGCCAGATAGAGCGCGCCGCCGTAGTTCTGCTTGCCGAATTCCGCGGCAGCTTGCTGCATGAGCTCGCGCACCTGTTTGATCTCCTGCGCGTCGCGGCCCGTGCGGCTAAGCGACTGCAGCGCAACGTCCGCCTCCGCCATCGCGGAGGCCGCTTCGGCGCGCGTTGCGAGCGTTCGCAGCTTGGCCATGGCGCGCACCACGTCCCGGCGCGCGTCTTCGAGCCGCGCCTGCAAGTCCTCGACCATTGCGTCCTGCTCCCACAGCTCAAGCTCCAGCCGGGCAGCCCGGCGCTCGGCCGCCGCGGCGTGCGATATGGCTTCGCGAGCCTTCGTTCGTTCGGCGGCAAGTTCCCCCGAGCGCGCCGTGGTCGGGCCAGGAGATGGCGGCGCGGGCTTCACGAACGCGCACGCCGCAAGGGCAAACAGAGACAAGAAAGCAAGCGTCCGGACCATCTCTAAGAGCCTGTGCGCCAGTCGCCGCCCTACTTCTTTCTCAACCTGCGGATTGCCGCGAGCTGCGCCGCCAACAAAGCGAGCTCGCTTTCGACCGCGGCGATTTCCTGCTTGTCGCGCGCGCTGCGGCGCGCTTCTTCGGCCTTCTTCAGCGCCTCGTTGGCCTTGACCTCATCGAGGTCGGCGCCGCGGATTGCGGTGTCGGCCAGGACCGTGATCACCCTGGGCTGGACCTCGAGGATGCCGCCCGCCACGAAGATCAGGTGTTCGTCGCCGCCGCCGGCCGGCGTGATGCGCACCGCACCCGGCCGGATGCGCGTGATCAGCGGCGTGTGCTGGGGATAGATGCCCAACTCGCCGACCTCGCCCGGCAGCACGACGAACTCCGCCTCGCCGGAGAAGATCGACTCTTCGGCACTGACCACATCGACGTGAATGGTGTTGGCCATAAACCCGCCTACTGAAGGGTCTTTGCCTTCTCGAACGCTTCCTCGATCGGGCCGACCATGTAGAAGGCCTGCTCCGGGAGGCTGTCGCACTCGCCGTTTACGATCATGTTGAAACCCTTGATCGTGTCCTTGAGCGTCACGTACTTGCCCGGCGTGCCGGTGAAGTTCTGCGCCACCGTGAAGGGCTGCGACAGGAAGCGCTGGATCTTGCGCGCGCGCGCCACCGCCAGCTTGTCTTCCGGCGCGAGCTCGTCCATGCCGAGAATCGCGATGATGTCGCGCAGCTCCTTGTAGCGCTGCAGCGTCGCCTGCACCGCGCGGGTGGTGTTGTAGTGCTCCTCGCCGATGGTGTTCGGATCGACCTGGCGCGAGGTGGAGTCGAGCGGATCCACCGCGGGGTAGATGCCGAGCGAAGCGATGTCGCGCGACAGCACCACCGTCGCGTCGAGGTGGCCGAAAGTGGTCGCGGGCGAGGGGTCGGTCAGGTCGTCCGCAGGCACGTAGACCGCCTGGATCGAGGTAATCGAGCCGGTCTTGGTCGAGGTGATGCGCTCCTGCAGCCGGCCCATCTCCTCCGCCAGCGTCGGCTGATAGCCCACTGCCGAGGGCATGCGTCCGAGAAGCGCCGAGACTTCGGTTCCGGCAAGCGTGAAGCGGTAGATGTTGTCGACGAAGAACAGGATGTCGCGGCCCTCGTCGCGGAAACTCTCGGCCATGGTGAGGCCCGTGAGGGCCACCCGCAGGCGGTTACCGGGCGGCTCGTTCATCTGCCCGAACACCATCGCCACCTTGGACTCCGAGATGTTGTCCAGCTTGATCACGCCCGCTTCCGCCATCTCATGGTAGAAGTCGTTGCCTTCGCGAGTGCGCTCGCCTACGCCAGCGAATACCGACAGGCCCGAGTGCTGTGTCGCGATGTTGTTGATGAGCTCGAGCATGTTGACCGTCTTGCCGACTCCTGCGCCGCCGAACAGCCCGATCTTGCCGCCCTTGGCGAACGGGCAGATCAGGTCGATCACCTTGATGCCGGTCTCCAGCAGCTCGACCGAGGGCGAGAGCTCGTCAAATTTTGGCGCGGGCTGGTGGATCGAGCGCCGTTCCTCGGTCTTGATCGGGCCGGCCTCGTCGATCGGCCGGCCGAGCACGTCCATGATGCGCCCCAGCGTGCCCTGGCCCACCGGTACCGAGATCGGAATGCCGGTGGCCTTTACCTTCATACCGCGGCGCAGGCCGTCGCCCGAACCCATGGAGATGCAGCGCACCACGCCGTCGCCGAGCTGCTGCTCGACTTCGAAGGTGAGGCCCTTTTCCGCAAGCCCTGCCTCACCCGTGTCCGCCAGAACCAGCGCCTCGTAGATGCCGGGCATCGATTCGCGCGGGAACTCGATGTCGACCACCGCGCCGATGCACTGGACGATGCTGCCTTCTGCTTGTGCCATGACGATTTCCTAGACGTTGATCCGTTACACGGCGGCTGCGCCGCCGACGATTTCCGAAAGCTCCTTGGTGATCGCGGCCTGGCGATTCTTGTTGTACACCAGGGTCAGCTCGTCGATCAGCGTGCCGGCGTTGTCCGAGGCGGCCTTCATCGCCACCATCCGCGCCGACTGCTCGGAGGCCATGTTCTCCGCCACCGCCTGGAAGATGATCGTCTCGACGTAGCGGGTGAGCACTTGGTCCAGCACAGCTTTCGCCTCCGGCTCATAGAGGTAGTCCCAGCTGCCTTCCGGCGAGCCCAGGCGGTCCCCGGACAGCGGCAGCAGTTGCTCGATCACCGGCTCCTGCTTCATGGTGTTGATGAAGCGCGTATAGACCAGCATCAGGCGGTCGAAGCGGTCCTCGACGTATCCGTCGAGCATGACTTTCACCGCACCGATCAGCTTGTCGAGCTGGGGCCGGTCGCCGAGCTGGACCACCTGCGACACGATGTTCGCGCCCAGGCGCTGCATGAAACCCAGACCCTTGTTGCCGAAGCAGCAGGCTTCGATTTCTTCGCCCTCGGACTGCCACTGCTTGTACTGGCCCAGCGTCATGCGCAGCACGTTCGTGTTCAAGCCTCCGCACAGGCCTTTGTCGGTGGTGATCACGATGAGCCCGACGCGCTTGACCGAATCGCGCGAGACTAGGAACGGATGGCGGTACTCCGGGTTGGCGTGGCTGATGTGCGCGGCGACGTTGCGGATCTTCTCGCCGTAGGGTCGCGTCGCCCGCATGCGCTCCTGGGCCTTGCGCATCTTCGACGCGGCGACCATTTCCATCGCCTTGGTGATCTTGCGAGTGTTCTGCACACTCTTGATCTTGTTGCGGATCTCTTTGGTGCCTGGCATGGCGCTGGCTCAGCCTAGAAGGAGCCGCTCTTTTTCCAGTCTTCGATAGCGCCCTTGAGCGCCTTTTCGTCGTCTGCCGTAAGGTCCTTCTTGTCCTCCATGCGACCGACCAGATCGGCGTACTTCTCCTTCACGTAGTCGCGCATCGACTTCTCGGCCGAGATGGCCTTCTTGACGTCGATGTCGTCGAAGTAGCCGTTGTTGACCGAGAACAGCGTCAACGCCATCTCCCACACCTGCTGCGGCATGTACTGCGGTTGCTTCATCAGCTCCGTCACCATACGGCCGCGCTCGAGCTGCTTGCGGGTCGCCTCGTCGAGGTCGGACGCGAACTGCGCGAACGCCGCCAGTTCGCGGTACTGCGCCAGCGCCAGGCGCACGCCGCCGCCCGTGTCGCGCCGCTTCATGATCTTGGTCTGCGCCGCGCCACCCACCCGCGACACAGAAACCCCGGCGTTGATCGCCGGACGGATACCGGCGTTGAACAGGTCGGTCTCAAGGAAAATCTGGCCGTCGGTGATCGAAATCACGTTGGTTGGCACGAACGCGGTAACGTCTCCGGCCTGGGTCTCGATGATCGGCAAGGCGGTGAGCGAGCCGGTCTTGCCCTTCACCTTGCCCTCGGTGAAGCGCTCGACCCACGCCTCGTTGACGCGCGCCGCGCGCTCGAGCAGGCGGCTATGCAGGTAGAACACGTCGCCCGGGTACGCCTCGCGTCCCGGCGGGCGGCGCAGAAGAAGCGAGATCTGCCGGTAGGCCCAGGCCTGCTTGGTCAAGTCGTCGTAAATGATCAGCGCGTCCTGGCCGCGGTCGCGGAAGTACTCGCCCATGGTGCAGCCCGAGTAGGGGGCGATGTACTGCATCGCGGCGGACTCGGAAGCCGACGCGGCGACCACGATGGTGTATTCCATCGCGCCGTGCTCTTCCAGTTTGCGCACCACGTTGGCGATCGTCGACGCCTTCTGGCCGATCGCGACGTAGACGCAGAACAGGTCCTTGCCCTTCTGGTTGATGATCGTGTCGACCGCGACCGCAGTCTTGCCGGTCTGGCGGTCGCCGATGATCAGCTCGCGCTGGCCGCGCCCGACCGGCACCATGGCATCGATCGATTTCAGGCCGGTCTGCACCGGCTGCGAGACGGACTTCCTCCAGATCACCCCCGGCGCAACCTTTTCGATGACGTCGCGCTCCTTCGCGTTTACCGCGCCCTTGCCGTCGATCGGCTGCCCGAGGGAGTTGACCACGCGCCCGAGCAGTTCGAGCCCGATCGGCACCTCGAGAATGCGTCCGGTGCACTTTACCGTGTCGCCCTCCGAGATATGCTCGTACTCGCCCAGAATCACCGCGCCGACAGAGTCGCGCTCGAGGTTGAGCGCCAGGCCAAAGGTGTCCTGCGGGAACTCCAGCATCTCACCCTGCATCACGTCGGACAGGCCGTGCACGCGCACGATGCCGTCCGTAACCGACACGACCGTGCCCTGGGTGCGCTTCTCGGCGCCGGCATCGAGGTTCTGGATGCGGTTCTTTATCAGTTCCGAAATCTCGGACGGGTTGAGTTGCATAAGGATTCCTTGGGTTTTAAGCCTTGAGTGCGCTCTGCAGCGCGGCAAGCTGCGCGCGAGCCGAGGCGTCGATGACCTGGTCACCTATCACCACGCGTACGCCACCGATCAGTTCTTTGTCGACGCTCACATGCGCGCGGACCTTGCGCCCGGTGTGCTTCTCCAGCCGAGCCGTGAGGTCCGCGAGCTGCGCGCTGTCTAGCTCGAATGCCGACTGGATATCCGCCTCGACCGTGCCTTCGCGCTCGTTTTTCCGCGCCTCATACTGCGTGCGGATTTCGCCCAATAGTCCGAGCCGGCGGTTGTCTGCCAGCACACGCACGAAGTTCTCGCACTCTGGCGTGAGCCGGCCGGCGAGGATCGAAATGAACAGTCCGGCTACCTTCGCCGCAGATAGCGTGGGATCGCTCATTGCCGCGCGGACGCGTTCGTCGCCGGACACCTGCGCCAGCTCCGCGAGCATCGCTGACCAGTCGGCGAGTTTTCCGGCGCCGTCGGCGAGCCGGAAAACCGCCTCGGCGTAGGGCCGCGCTATGGTGATCGGTTCGGCCATGTGCGGCTAGAGCTGCGCCTTTATCGAATCGAGTAGCTGGGTGTGCGCCTTGGCGTCGACTTCACGGCGCAGGATCTTTTCTGCGCCGGCCACCGCGAGCTGAGCAACCTGGTCGCGCAGCTGCTCGCGCGCGCGGGTGATTTCCTGCTCGATCTCGGCCTTGGCGGCGGCCACTTCGCGGTCGCCCTCCAGACGCGCTCCGGCGCGCGCCTCCTCGATCATTTGGGTGCCGCGCTTTTCCGCCTGCGAGACGATCTCCGCCGCGCGTTCGCGAGCCTTCTGGACCACCTGCTCGGCTTCCCGGCTGGAGATTTCGAGCGACTTCCTGCCCTGCTCGCCGGCCGCGAGGCCGTCGGCGATCTGCTTTTGCCGGTTCTCGATCGCGCGCAGCAGCGGCGGCCATACGAACTTGACCGTGAACCAGATGAACAGCGCAAAGGCGGCAGCCTGCGTAAACAGCGTCAGATTGATGTTCATGCCTGACCCCTACTTCCCAGTGGGACGCGTCGGGTTACTTGATGACGGCAAGCAGGGGATTGCCGAACGCGAACAGCATCGCGAGGCCGACCCCGATGATGAACGAGGCATCGATCAGGCCGAGCAGCAGGAAGACCTTCGCCTGCAGGGAGGCGGTCAGCTCGGGCTGGCGCGCGGCAGCTTCGAGGAAGCGGCTGCACATGATGCCGATGCCGATGCACGCACCGGCGGCGCCGAGACCGATCATGAGGCCGATGCCGATCCCGGTGTAGGCCTGGATCATCGCTTTCATTTGAAGTAATTCCATTTTGATTCCCTTTCCAGAGCGAAAAGACAGTTAGTGGTCGAAGTCAGTGATGCTCGTGCGCCATCGAGATGTACGCCACGGTGAGCATCATGAAGATGAATGCCTGAATCACCACGATCAGGATGTGGAAGATCGCCCAGCCCAGACCAAGGACGGTTCCCGCCGCGGCTCCGGTCAACCCCGTCGAACCCCACACCCAGAGCAAGATGAAGATGATTTCGCCGGCGAACATGTTGCCGAACAGTCGCAAAGAGTGCGAAAGCGGCTTGGATACGTATTCCACGAGGTTGAACAAAATATTCGGCAGCCACAGCAGCGGATTGGAGCCGAACGGGGCGCAGAACAGCTCGTGGATCCAGCCGCCCAGGCCTTTCGACTTGATCGCGAAATAGATCATGAGCACCCAGACCGAAAGCGCGAGCGCGAAGGTCGTGTTCACGTCGGCGGTCGGAACGGGGCGCCATTCGGGAAAGCCGAGCGCGCCCATGCCCTTCGAAATGAAATCGACGGGCAGCCAGTCCATCGCGTTCATCAGCAGCACCCAGACGAAGACGGTGAGCGCCGCCGGGGCGACGAACTTGCTGCGGTCGCCGTGGCTGAACATGCCCTTGACCTGCTCGTCGATGAATTCGAACGCCAGCTCGACCAGCGCCTGGCGCTTGTTCGGCACGCCGGACGTGGCGCCGCGCACGATCCACCAGAAGAACCCGACCCCGATCACCCCGAGGATCACGGCGGTGACCAGCGAATCGACGTGGAGCGTCCAAAAGCCACCTTTGCCGATCGGCTGGGCGAGAAACGTCAGGTGATGGCTGATGTATTCGGTGGGTGTGAGTTCAGTGCCGGCGGACATCGCTTAACCGTATTCGACTTTCGACTCAAAGCGCCCTAATAGTCGCGCACAAAAAACGCCATGGTGAAGATCAGCATGGTCACCGCAAAAGATCCGAGCAAGACGAGCGCTACGACGTCCCTGTATGTCGCCAGAACCAGCCACAACAGGATCACCATGAGACCGATCTTGATGCCTTCGGCCCTCAAGGCGCCGAGCAGGACCCCCCCTGCCGACTCAGCCTTACCCCACGATGCCACCTTCGCCGACGCCAGCCCACCACAGATGCTCACCAGGCCGCCCAGTGCGGCCGACAGCGCCCCGTCGCGCCCGATAGCGGCCGCTGCGGCCAGCGTTAACGCGACAGTGGCGGCGAACTGCCATCGCAACACGGTGCGTATCGGCTTGCTCAGGAAGCGAAACATGGCGTGGTTACGGCCCGCCCCCTGCGAAGCCTGCGGAGTATAGCGTTCACTGGGATATCTGGTCAACGCGTTGCACTGCAGCAACGAAGCAAGATCGTGTCAGCGCAGCTTGCGCAGCAAAGTTTCGAGATGATCTAGCCCCGCGTAGTGGACGATCACTTTACCCGCACCCTTCTTGCCCGGTCGGATCTCCACCGTGGTGCCGAGTCGCTCCGATGCTTCCTGTTCAAGCCGCACCAGGTCGCGGTCGGCCTTGCGCTTCTTGCGCGCTCCCGCGCCCCGAAGCTGCCTTGCCACCAAGGCTTCGGTTTCCCTCACCGAAAGTCCGCGTCCCGCGACGCGATTGGCAGCTTCGATTTGACGCGCGCCGTCCAGCGCCAGCAACGCGCGTGCATGCCCCATTTCGAGCACCCCCTCCATGACCATTGCTTGAACCGGCTTCGGCAATTTCAGCAGTCGCAGGAGATTGGTGGTGGCGCTGCGCGAGCGACCGACTGCATCGGCGGCTTGCTCATGGGTCATCTTGAATTCGTCGATGAGTCGCTGCAGGCCTGCAGCTTCCTCCATTGGATTGAGGTTTTCGCGCTGAATATTCTCGATCAGCGACATCGCGAGCGCTGCTTCGTCCGGGACCTCGCGCACAAGCGCAGGAACCTCCTCCAACCCGGCCATTTGCGCGGCGCGCCAGCGACGCTCACCGGCAATAAGCTCATAGCGGTCGCGATCAACACGCCTCACCAGGAGCGGCTGCATCAGCCCCTGAGACTTGATCGACGCGGCGAGTTCCGCCAAGGCCTCCTGGTCCATCCTGGTTCGAGGTTGGTACCTACCGGGCCGAATGCGGCCTACGGGCAGAGTGGCGAGCGCATCCTTGGGTGCCTCGTCACCCCCCAGCAACGCATCCAGGCCGCGTCCGAGTCCCTTTGGCTTGCTCATGTGGCTTCCATTGTTCTCAAATTGCCGCCGCCCGCTTCATTCTTGCCGCGCGCAAGGATTTCGTCCGCGAGCGCAAGATAGGCCTGTGCCCCTTTGGAAGAATCGTCCCAGACGACGGCCGGGGCGCCGTAGCTGGGTGCTTCCGCTAGGCGCACATTGCGCGGCACCAGCGTTTGATAAACCTTGTCGCCGAAATGCGATTCGAGTTGCTGTGATACCTGCTGCGACAAGGTGTTGCGCGGGTCGTACATCGTGCGCAAAAGGCCCGCGATATCGAGCGCCGGGTTGAGGCGGGCACGTACCCGCTTGATCGTGCCGACGAGATCCGACAATCCTTCCAGCGCGTAGTACTCGCATTGCATCGGGATCAGCACGGCCTGGGCCGCGACCAGCCCGTTGATCGTCAGCAGCGACAGGGACGGAGGACAGTCGATGAGGATGAAGTCGTATTCGGTCGCCACACCGGCCAGCGCGTCGCGCAGCCGCCCTTCGCGGTTGTCGAGACCCACCAGCTCGACCTCCGCGCCGGCAAGCTCGCGGTTGGCCGGAAGCAGGTCATAGCCGCCGCTTTGCGAGCGCGTGCGCGCTGTCGCAACGTCGACCAGACCGAGTAAAACGTGATAGACGGTGCGCTCCGCGTTGCGCTTGTCGACGCCGCTGCCCATCGTCGCATTGCCCTGCGGGTCGAGGTCGACCAACAGAACGCGCTTGCCGGCGCGCGCGAACGCCGCGGCGAGGTTGACGCTGGTGGTGGTTTTGCCGACCCCGCCTTTCTGATTGGTAATCGCGAGCACGCGTGTCATGGCGCGCCCGCGGGTCGGCAGAGCACGAGGTGGCGCTCGGCGTCGAGCAACGGCACGTCGACGCGTACGACGTTTTTGCAGCGGGCCGCCGCTGGGGTGCGCGCCAGCTCGTCGTGCGGATACACGCCCTTCATCGCCACCAAGGCGCCGCCGGGGGCGACCAGATGCCCGCTGGCAGAGACGAAGTCGGCGAGTTCCGCGAAGCCGCGCGAGATCACGACCCTGAATCGTTCGGCGGGACGCCAGTCCTCGACCCGTCCCGCATGGACGTTGACATTGCCGAGTCCGAGTTCGATCGCTACTTGGCGCAGGAAAGTAGTCTTCTTCCGGTTGCTGTCGTTCACGGTCACCCGCCATTGCGGTCGCGCGATGGCGAGCGGAATCCCTGGCAGGCCCCCGCCCGAGCCGACGTCCGCGAGCGTGCCGTCCGCGGGCATCGGTAGATGCGGCAATACGGCGAGCGAGTCGAGCAGGTGATGGCTTACCGTTTTCATCGGGTCACGGATCGCGGTCAGGTTATAGGTCCGGTTCCACTTGGCGAGCAGCTCGGCGAACGCGAGCAGCTCGGCGCGGGCGTTGGGCGGGAGCGCAAGGGCCAGCCCTGCCAGGCCGCGGTCCAGCGCAGCCTGCGGCGTCATGCGCTCTTCTTGTGCCGGGGCCTAGCCGCACCTCGCTTCAGATGAACCAGCAGGAGCGAGATAGCGGCCGGCGTCACACCCGAAATGCGCGACGCTTGCCCGATCGTCTCCGGTCGGTGGTGAGCTAGCTTTTGCCCGACTTCAATCGACAGACCGCGCACCTGCCCGTAGTCGAAGTCGGGTGCGAGAGGCACCCCTTCGTAGGTATCGCTGCGCGCGACCTCGTCGCGCTGGCGGTCTATGTACCCCTGGTACTTCGCCTGGATCTCGACTTGCTCCGCCACGTCCGCCTGGTCCACCCCGGGACCCACGCCAGGCAGCGACATCAGACTCCGATAAGTTACTCCAGGGCGCGACAGCAGATCTGTAAGTGAGTACTCACGCTCAATACTCTTGCCGAGAACCTGCACGGCCTGCTCGGCCGGCAGGCTACGGGGCGTCAGGCAAGTCGACCGAAGCCGTTCGCGCTCCTGGGCGATCGCGTCACGCTTGCGGCTGAACCGATCCCAGCGCAGATCGTCCACCACCCCGAGCGCACGGCCGGCCTCGGTCAGGCGCAGATCGGCATTGTCCTCGCGCAGCATCAGGCGGTACTCGGCGCGGCTGGTGAACATGCGGTACGGTTCGGACACCCCGCGCGTAATCAGGTCGTCGACCAGCACGCCGAGATACGCTTCGTCGCGTCGCGGGCACCATGCCTCGCGCCCGGCAACTTGCAGCCCCGCATTGATACCGGCGAGCAGGCCTTGAGCCGCTGCTTCCTCATATCCCGTCGTGCCGTTGATCTGTCCGGCGAAAAAAAGGCCGCGCACCGTTTTCGTTTCGAGCGACGATTTCAAATTACGGGGATCGAAATAGTCGTATTCGATCGCGTACCCCGGGCGCAGGATGTGTGCCTGCTCCAGGCCGCGAATCGAGCGCACCAGCTCGAGCTGGATGTCGAACGGCAGGCTGGTCGAGATTCCGTTCGGGTAAATTTCGTGCGTGTCCAGCCCCTCGGGCTCGAGGAAGATCTGGTGGCTCGTCTTTCCCGCGAAGCGGTGGATCTTGTCTTCGATCGACGGGCAGTACCGCGGCCCGATCCCCTGGATCACTCCAGTGAACATGGGCGAACGGTCGAGTCCGCGGCGAATGATCTCGTGCGTCCGCTCGTTGGTATGCGTTATCCAGCAAGGTCGCTGCGCGGGATGCATCTCGCGCCGACCGAGGAACGAAAAGACCGGCTCGGGCGAATCTCCCGGTTGCTCGATCATTACCGAGAAGTCGATGCTGCGACCGTCCAGGCGCGGCGGCGTCCCGGTCTTGAGGCGTCCGACCGGCAGGTTCATTTCGCGCAGGCGCGCAGCTAGCGTCAACGATGCGGGGTCGCCCGCGCGACCCGCCTGGTAATGCTCTAGACCGACGTGGATCAGGCCAGAAAGGAATGTTCCGGTGGTGAGCACCACCGCCTCGCCATGGAATCGGATTCCGAGCTGGGTGACGACGCCAATCACCCGGTCGCCTGCGAGCAGAATGTCATCCACCGCCTGCTGAAACAAGGTGAGATCGGGCTGGCTCTCGAGCCGTTCCCGGATCGCCTTGCGATAGAGCACCCGATCGGCTTGGGCGCGGGTAGCGCGCACCGCGGGGCCCTTCGACGAGTTGAGGGTGCGGAACTGGATTCCAGCCTCGTCCGCCGCGAGCGCCATGGCACCCCCCAGCGCATCGATCTCCCTGACCAAATGGCCCTTGCCGATACCGCCAATCGAGGGATTGCACGACATTTGACCGAGGGTTTCGATGCTGTGCGTCAGCAGCAGGGTGCGCCGACCCATTCGGGCAGCCGCCAGCGCGGCCTCGGTGCCGGCGTGGCCGCCGCCAACCACGATCACTTCAAACTCGGTCGGATACAGCATGAGGCGGAATGGAGCCCGGCGAGGTTCGACTCCGCCGGCGAATTTGGGAGGCGCAATGATACGCGAAGGCTCACGGTGAAACTAGGCAGAGAGCGACGTTCCACGTGGAACCTTGCGGCGGCAAATGTTCCACGTGGAACCGCCGCGCGATGCAGCCACCGCTGTGCGAGAATCCGCCGCCTCGCCGCCCGTCCATGATCTCCCTCGCCCGCTACGCGGCTTTGCTCGCCGTTCCTGATCTCGCAGCGACTGTCGTCGCTTCGCTGATCGGGCGACTCCCGATCGGGATTGCCGGTCTCGCGGTCCTGCTGCTTGCTCAGTCCACAAGCGGATCGTTCGCCCGCGCAGGCGTCACCACCGCCGGCTACATCGCCGGCCTTGCAACCCTGGCGCCGGTACTCGGGAGACTGATCGATCGAGGCGGACCGCGACGGGTTCTAGTCACATGCGGCGTGCTCTACCCCCTCTCACTCACCGCCCTCGTGGCGTCGATTGCGTTCCACGCCCCGGCGTGGCTACCGCCCTCGCTTGCCGTCGCGGCCGGAGCTTCTTTTCCTCCAATAACGGTCTGCATGCGGACGTTCCTAAAGCAGCGCCTGGGCAAAGATCCGCTGCTCGCAACCGCCTACTCTCTGGAATCGGTCCTGATCGAGACGATCTTCATCGTTGGCCCGATGCTCGTTGCACTGTTCGTCGCTTTCGCGTCCCCGTCCCTGGCCGTCCTGTTCGCGGCCGGCTGCAGCGTTACCGGGACGTTCATGTTCTTGCGCTCTCCCGCGCTGGAACAATGGAAGGTCGAGCCGCGCACAGGCACGAACCTGTTCGGGCCGTTATCCACGCCGGGCTTTCCGCCGCTGCTGGCGATAATCTTGTGTTACTCGGTTGCATTCGGCCTGGTGGAGATCGGGGTGACCGGATTCGCGGCGGAGGCGGGAAGTCCCGCATTGGCGGGCGTCTTGTTGGGACTGATGAGCGTCGGCAGCGTGATGGGCGGACTCGCTTACGGCAGCCGCGGCTGGCACCTGCCGTTGGCGCGCCAGTTCTCGCTCGCGCTCGCATTGATGGGTGGCGGGATCCTGCCTCTGGCCCTGCTGTCCGGCTTGTGGGCCTTTGCGGCCTTTGCCGCGTTGGCCGGCGTCGTCATGGCGCCGGCCCTCACGATGCAGTCGATGTTGGTCGCCAGGATTGGCTCGGCCGGGTCTTCCGCCGAGGCTTTCACTTGGTCCGCGACGGGCTTACTCGCGGGCGTCGGTCTGGGCTTCGCGGCCGGAGGCGTGCTCCTCGAGGCGGCAGGTTCGGCTGCGGTGCTCGTGGCCGCGGCGATTGCCTCGCTCGCCGCCGCAGCGGGCGCGTATGCCCGCCTCGGAAATCATATTTAATATAACTAATTCAGATAGTTATAACATGCATCAGATCGCCAGCTGGCCGTGCAGCGCGGTGCGACGGGCCTCGAGTTCGGACGGCAGGTGCCTTCCAAGTTTGCCTAGCAAGGCGTCGTGAGAGCTCAGCTCGTCCTTCCAGGCCCCGGGTTCCACGGCCGCAATCTCGCGGTACTGCTTGGCCGAGAACTTCTCCAGCCCCTCCCACTCCAGGTCTTCGAAGCGCGGCATGATGCCGAGCGGTGTCTCCACCCCTTGCGCGCGGCCGTGGCAGCGCCCGACGATCCACGCCAGCACCCGCATGTTCTCGGAGAACCCGGGCCAGATGAACTTGCCGTTTGCATCGCGGCGAAACCAGTTGACGCGGAAGATCTTGGGTGGATGGTGCACGGCCTTGCCCATCCTCAACCAGTGCGCGAAATAGTCGCCGATGTTGTAGCCGCAGAACGCGATCATCGCCATCGGGTCGCGACGCACCACGCCGACCTTTCCGGTGATCGCCGCGGTCGTTTCGGAACCGAGCGTGGCACCCATGTATACCCCATCCTCCCAAGTCGGAGCCTGCACTACCAGGGGAACCGTGGTCGATCTCCGGCCCCCAAAGATGAAAGCGGAAATGGGCACGCCGCCGGTGTCCTCCCACTTCGGATCCATCGAAGGGCACTGCGCGGCGGCAACGGTGAAACGCGAATTGGGATGCGCAGCGGTGCGACCGCAGCCCGGCGCCCACTCGTTGCCTTGCCAGTCGATCAGGCGCGCGGGCGGCTCGGTGGTCATCCCTTCCCACCACACGTCGCCTTCGGGGGTGAGCGCGACGTTGGTGAAGATCACTTTCTCGCGCAGCAACTTCATCGCGTTCGGATTCGTCCCCTCTGAGGTACCCGGCGCGACGCCGAAGAAACCTGCCTCGGGGTTGATGGCGTAGAAGCGACCGTCGTGCCCCGGCTTGATCCAGGCGATGTCCTCGCCGATCGTGGTCACCTTCCAACCCTTGAATGCCGCGGGCGGAATCATCATCGCGAGGTTGGTCTTGCCGCAGGCGCTCGGAAACGCAGCCGAGATGTAGGACTTCTCCCCGTTGGGCGATTCGACGCCGAGCACCAGCATGTGCTCCGCGAGCCAACCCTCGTCGCGGGCCATCACCGAAGCAATCCGCAGCGCCAGACACTTCTTGCCGAGCAGCGCATTGCCTCCGTAGCCGGAGCCGAAGGACCAGATCTCGCGCGCCTCCGGAAAGTGCACGATCCACTTTTCCTTCTCGTTGCACGGCCAGGCCACGTCCTTCGCACCCGGCGCAAGCGGCGCGCCGACCGAATGCATGCACGGCACGAAATCCCCATTCTCGCCGAGCCACTCGGCCACCGCGCGACCCATGCGGGTCATGATGCGCATGTTGACCACCACGTACGCGGAGTCGCTGATCTGCACCCCGATCTGCGCGATGTGGGAACCGATCGGCCCCATCGAAAACGGCATTACGTACATCGTGCGCCCGCGCATGCAGCCGTCGAACAGCCTGTTCATCGTGCCGCGCATCTCTCGCGGATCCACCCAGTTATTGGTCGGGCCCGCGTCCTCCTTGCGCTCGCTGCAGATGAAGGTGCGGTCTTCCATCCGCGCGACGTCCGTCGGGTGAGAGCGCGCGAGATAGCTGTCTGGGCGCAGTTTCTGGTTGAGCTTTACGAACGTGCCACCGGCCACCAGCTCGCCGCACAGGCGATCGTATTCGGCCTGAGACCCATCGCACCAGATCACCTGCTCGGGCTTCGTAAGGCGCGCCATATCGGCAACCCATCTGCGAAGTCCCGCGTGATGGACCCAATCGGGGTCGCGCGAAGCGTCGACTTGAGCTGGCTGGGGATTGGTCATCTCATTGTCTCCTAGAAAGCAAAACGGCCCTGCGTGACCGGGGCCGGTATCTTGTTGCTATTTGCACTGCCGATTTGATTGTAGCACCCGCCCCTGCGGCTACTTTCCGATGCAGAAGCGCGAAAATATCTCTCCGAGTAGATCGTCGGCGGTGAAGGCCCCCGTGATCTCGCTCAGCGCGCTCTGCGCAAGGCGCAGCTCCTCGGCAAAGAGCTCCCACCGCTCGAGCTGCTGCGCCGCTTGCTCCAGGTGCCGGCGTGCGCGCGCCAAAGCGCGCAAGTGGCGCTCTCGAGCGAGAAATGGCGATTCCCCGGCGCCGTTCCAGCCCGCTGCCTCGAGCAGCATTCGGCGCAGCTCCTCCAGCCCGGCACCGGTCTTCGCCGAGACCCAAACCTCGTTCTGCGCCTGCGGCCGCCGCCCGGCGACCGCCCCTGGCACAAGGTCGATCTTGTTGAACACGAGGAGACGTGCGGCCTCTGCCGGAAGGCGTAAGAGCATCTCGTGCTCGTCCGCTCCGATCCCGACGCCGGCCTCGAGCACCACCAGCACCAGGTCCGCCCGGGTCACCTCGCGCCAAGCACGCTCGACCCCAAGGCGCTCTATCTGGTCGTGTGACTCGCGCAAGCCAGCGGTGTCAACGACGATAATCGGCACTCCGTCGATCTGAATCGCCTCGCGCAAAGCGTCCCGCGTCGTACCGGCGATCGGCGTCACGATTGCGCGGTCCTCGCCAGCAAGCCTGTTCAGCAGGCTCGACTTGCCCACATTCGGACGTCCGGCAAACACGACATGTATCCCCGAGCGCAGAAGACTTCCCCGCCGGCTCTTGGCGAACACCTCATCGAGCGCGGCGCGAACATGCGCCAGCCGCGTTCGAGCGTCCTCAAGGTGCAGCTCGTCAACTTCCTCTTGCGGGAAATCAAGCACCGCTTCGGTCAAAGCACGAAGCTCGGTCAGTCGCATCACAAGCGCATTGACCGCCGCGGAAAACTCGCCAGCAAGAGAGCGCAAGGCCGAGCGTGCCGCCTCGCGGCTCGCCGCGTCGATGAGATCCGCAACCGCTTCGGCCTGCGCAAGATCAAGCTTGCCTTCGAGATAAGCGCGCCGTGTGAACTCCCCGGGATCGGCGATGCGTGCCCCCGCGTCCAGACAGGCACCGAGCAGCATCTGCATCACTACCGGCCCGCCGTGGCCCTGCAGTTCAAGGACGGGTTCGCCGGTGTACGAGTGCGGCGCAGGAAAATACAGCGCAATGCCCCTGTCGAAGGTTTCGCCGCGCGCGTCCATGAACGGCCGGTGGACCGCACGGCGCGGCGCCGGAAGCCCGCCGAGGATGGATTGCGCGATTCTTGCCACACCCGGTCCGGATACGCGCACCACGCCGATGCCGCCGCGGCCCTGAGGGGTTGCAATGGCGGCTATGGTGTCGCGCGTGGAGCCTCGTGTAGGCGTGTCCTCAGCGCTTGGCATGGGCAGGTTTATCGCGGGTAAACATCCGCTGGATCTGCCACTGCTGAAGGATGGAAAGGATGTTATTCACCAGCCAGTACAGAACGAGTCCGGCGGGAAAGAAAAAGAAGAACACGCTGAAGACGAACGGCATGAAGGTCATCACCTTCGCCTGCACCGGATCAGGAGGCTTCGGATTCATGCGAGTCTGAATCACCATGCTGATCGTCATCAGGATCGGCAGCACGTAGTAGGGGTCAAGGGCGGAGAGATCCTTGATCCAAAGAATGAACGGCGCGTGCCGAAGCTCGATCGCCGCCAGCAGCGTCCAGTAGAGCGCGATGAAGACCGGGATCTGCACCACGATCGGGAAGCAGCCTCCGAGGGGGTTGATCTTCTCGGTCTTGTACAGCTCCATCATCGCCTGGTTCAGCTTGGCGCGGTCGTTGCCGTACATCTCGCGCAGCTTCGTCAGGCGCGGCGTGACGAGCTTCATCTTCGCCATCGACTTGTAGCTTGCGGCCGAGAGCGGGAAGAACACCAGTTTGACGGTGATCGTGAGCAGGATGATCGCCACCCCCCAGTTGCCCGACAGGCCGTGATACTTTTCCAGCAGCCAGAACAGCGGCCACGCGATAATGGTCAGCCAGCCGTAATCGACGACCAGGTCGAATCCCGGGGCCACGGCCTTGAGCCGCTTCTGTTCCTGCGGCCCGGCGAATATCGGCACGTCGACGCGGGCGCTGGCGCCTGGGGCGACGCGCGGCGCGGCGACGATGAGTCCGGCCGCGAACAGCCCATCGGGCAGCCGCTTCAAGAAATACTCGCGCGACAACTTTCCGCTCGGCACCCAGGCCGACACGAAATAATGCTGCACGATGCCGATCCAGCCGTCGTCCGCGTGCTTGGGGTACTCGGCTTTGCCCTCCTCGACGTCGGAGAAGCTGATCTTCTTGAACTTCGACTGCTCGGTGTACAGCACGGGGCCGAAGTAGGTGCGCTGTGTACGTGTCTGGCCCGGCGGGTCCTTGTCGTTGCGCACCAGCTGGAAGTAGGCGTCCGCCGTCACCGGCGATGTTCCCTGGTTCTTGATCTCGAACGCGACGTCGATCAGGTAGCGGTTGCGGTGGAACGTATACACTTTTTCCACCGACAGACCGTTAGGCCCGTCGGCGGCAAGCCGCAATTCGAGCTTGTCGGCGCCAGCGGCCAGCTCGCGCGGTCCGGGCAGGACGCGCCAGATCGTCCGGTGAGTCGGCAGCCCTTCGCCGATCAGGCCGCTCTCGGCCTCGTAGTTGTAGTCCCGCCCGAGCAGCACAAAATTCTTGTTTTCGTCGGCTTGGGCTTTGTGTTTCAGAAGCTCCAGACGCTGTAGCGTGCCACCGACCGTGTTGATCGTGGCCTCCACTAGGTCGGTGCGCACCTGCACCGTCTCTCCCTGGACGGGGGCGGCCTCGGTGCCCGGCACGACACCGGCTCGCGCCGGCGAAGCCGCCGTGGTCGGCGCGGCGCTGGGGGCAGGCCGCGGCGTCGGCGTAGGAATGCCCTGCCGCTGCGCGGCCGGTGCGCTGACCTGTTGCGGAGGCGGCTGGCTCGCCTTTTCCCACGCATCCCAGAGCAGGACCAGGGAAAAGCTGAAGATCACCAACAGAATGAGTCGTTGCGTATCCATGTGGTAGACGCCGTTCGATTCAGCGTCGCGGCCCGGGAACCGGGTCATGGCCGCCTGCGTTCCAGGGCCCGCAGCGACACACGCGTCGAGCCGCCAGCCATCCGCCGCGCAAGGCGCCGTGCCGGGTGAGGGCTTCCTCGGCGTACTCGGAGCAACTCGGGTAAAAACGGCAAGAAGGTGGCAGCAGGGGGCTAAGAAGGTATCTGTAACCCCTTACGGCGAGACGCAACAGCGAGGAAATCATCGGTTCAACCTGCTAAAAAGTTCTCGCAGTCGCAGCATCATTTGCGCAGACGGCTTGGCGCCATATGGCGGTCGCACCAACACGTCCAACGCGCCGAGGCTCTCCTGCTCGAGGCGAAATGCCTCACGGATACAGCGCTTGATGCGATTGCGCTCAGTCGCCCGAGCTGAGTGCTTTCGCGTGACAAGGATCCCAAGACGCGGTGGCCCCTCTTCGCGCCACCCCAGATAGAACGTGTAACCGCCAATGCTATGGCGTTTACCCTCTCGCAGGAGCTGCACAAACAGTGCGCTATGCGTCAGGCGCCGCTCCGCACCGAGTCCGTACCGCCGTGCCCGCTTAGGCCTGCCGAGCACGCCGGCGGAAGTTCCTACAGTCCGAGGCGCTTGCGACCTCGCGCCCGACGCGCGCGCAAGACTGCGCGCCCGCCCGCCGTGCGGCTGCGGACCAGGAACCCATGACGTCGTGCGCGCCGCGTTTTCGACGGCTGGTAAGTACGCTTCATCGCTGCACCAATCCGAAAAAGGCGGGTATTAGAGCGTGCGCATATAGGCATTGTCAAATTGGCCGCTCCAGCATGACATCCCTGTGGATAACTTAATTCGAAAAAGGTAAGATTCCAGCTTCGCCGGTGAGCCTGTCGCGCTCGCCTCCGAGCCCGCCGCAACGAGTGCAAAAACGAGGCCGACAACGTAATGCAGAACCTGTGGGACGCCTGCCTGCGGCGACTGGAGCAGGAACTCCCCGCGCAGCAATTCAACACCTGGATCCGCCCGCTTTCACCTGAGGGCGCCGCCGAGTCAGGCACACTTACCCTGGCGGCCCCGAATCGATTCGTACTCGAGCTCGTGCGTGAGCGTTTCGCCACACGTATCGAGAAGCTCGCCTCGGAAGCGAGTGGTCGAGACCTGGGGTTGCGGTTCGTTCTTGCCCGTGGCGCCGATCCGGCCGTCCGCGTTCCAGCCCCTACGGTGCGCGACAGCAACGAAGCCCCCACAGTCTTGGAACGTGCTCGCCTAAACCGTGGCTTTACTTTCGATAGTTTTGTTACGGGCAAGGCAAACCAACTTGCTCGCGCGGCCGCTATTCAGGTAGCGGAGAATCCGGGGATCTCTTACAACCCGCTTTTCATCTATGGCGGCGTCGGTCTTGGCAAGACGCATTTGCTCCAAGCCATCGGGAATCACCTGGCGGAGCAACGGGCGCAGGCTCGCATTCGGTACATTCACGCCGAGCAATACGTCACCGATGTGGTTCGCGCATATCAGCAGAGATCCTTCGACGAGTTCAAGCGCTACTATCATTCGCTCGATTTGCTGCTTATCGACGATATCCAGTTCTTCTCCAACAAGGGACGCACGCAGGAAGAATTCTTCTACGCATTCAACGCACTTGTCGAAGCGCACAAGCAAATCGTCATCACCTGCGACACCTACCCGAAAGAAATCACGGGTATGGAGGAACGGCTTATTTCGCGCTTTGGCTGGGGCCTCACGGTTGCAATCGAGCCTCCAGAGCTCGAAATGCGTGTCGCGATCGTGCTCAAGAAGGCGGAGGCAGAGTCGCTCGCGCTCTCCGAGGAGATCGCGTTCTTCATCGCCAAGCACATCCGCTCGAACGTCCGAGAGCTTGAAGGCGCCCTAAAGAAGGTGCTTGCGTATTCGCGTTTTACCGCTCGCGAACTCACCCTCGATTTGGCGAAGGAAGCATTGCGCGACATCCTGACCGTAGCAAACCGTCAGATTACGGTTGAAGGCATCCAGAAGACGGTTGCCGAGTACTTTAAGATCAGGATTTCTGACATGCACTCCAAGAAGCGAAGCCGGAACGTGGCGCGCCCGAGACAAGTCGCCATGGCGCTAGCAAAGGACCTCACTCAAATGAGCTTGCCGGAGATTGGGGAGGCATTTGGCAACCGTGATCACACCACCGTGCTGCACGCCTGTCGCACGATAGCGACGCTACGAAAGAAGGACACCGTCATTAATCGCGACTACCTCGTCCTGGAACAAGTTCTAAAAGGATGAATAACCTGTGCATGATCGCCTCACAGAATGTGCATAAGCCAGCCGTCCTGGAAAGCTTCTCGAATCTATTCACATGGTTTCACAGTCCTTCCACAGCTTTTGCAAGCCCAATATGTTCCCCAACTGCCGGCCCGCACAGATGTTTTGCACATATCCCCAGCCAACGGCAAACCTACTAACTATTACTAAGGTAAGAGAATGGTTCTAGTTAAAGCGAAGCGAGACGAGCTCCTCGGGCCGCTTTCTTCGGTGAGCGGGATCATCGAGCGTCGTCACACCCTACCGATCCTCTCCAACGTGCTGATTGACCGAAGCGCCACGGCACTTTCGTTCTTGGCAACCGACATCGAGATCCAGATTACGTCTGGCACCCCGATCGAGCAGCCAGGAGAAGCACACGCCGTGACGGTTGGGGCGAGAAAGCTGGTGGACATACTTCGTGCTTTGCCGGAGGGCGCGGAGGTGACGCTTCAGCAACAGGACAAGCGGATGCTCGTAAAGGCGGGAAGGAGCCGCTTCACACTCCAGACCTTGCCTGCGGAGGACTTTCCCCGTCTTTCTAAGCCGGCGGGCGAGGTGGCTCGCTTCGGTGTGCCCCAGAAGGCGTTGCGACGGCTGCTCGGCCTCGTCCAGTATGCGATGGCGCAGCAGGACATCCGCTATTACCTCAACGGCTTGCTGATGCTGGTCGAGGATAAGGAGTTGAAGTTAGTTGCCACGGACGGCCACCGTCTGGCTTTCGCGTCGATGATCCTAGACGCGGAATTGCCCCGCCAGGAGGTAATCGTGCCGCGCAAGACGGTGCTCGAACTGAGTAAGCTCTTGGCCGACGACGACGAGGAGGTCAGGGTGGAACTCTCGGCGACCCAGGCGGCGTTCAGTTTCGGTACCGTGGAGCTTGTGTCGAAGCTTGTGGATGGAAAGTTTCCGGATTACACGCGAGTTATCCCGACTCAACACAAGAACACACTGACTCTGGATCGCGAGGTCCTGCGGCAAGCACTCCTTCGGGCAGCGATATTGTCCAACGAGAAGTTTCGCGGTGTTCGCTGGGTGCTGACGGATGGCAGCCTCAAGATCATCTCGTCCAACGCCGAACAGGAGGAAGCACAAGAGGAACTCGAGGTGAGCTATTCGGGCGATGCGCTCGATATTGGTTTCAACGTTAACTATCTACTCGACGTTCTAATCAACGTCCCCGGCGCATCGGTAGAGTGCAGTTTTGGCGATTCGTCGTCTAGCGCACTTGTAACCTATGCTTCTGAAGAGAATTTCAAGTACGTCGTGATGCCAATGCGCATCTAACATCGAACGAAACACGAGGTAAGGCAAGGTGGGAGAACCAGAAAGAATACTGCCGGACGCGAGCGAATACAGCTCGGATAGCATCAAAGTGCTGAAGGGGCTCGACGCTGTCCGAAAGCGCCCAGGGATGTACATAGGGGATACATCCGACGGGACCGGTCTGCACCACATGGTGTTTGAGGTCGTGGACAACGCCGTTGACGAGGCGCTCGCCGGCTACTGCGACGAAATATTGGTCACTATCCACACAGACAATTCGATATCTGTTCTCGACAATGGCCGTGGCATTCCGACCGGCATCAAGGAGGACGACGAACTCAAGCGTTCTGCGGCTGAGATCGTGATGACGGAACTGCACGCGGGTGGCAAGTTCGATAACAACACGTACAAGGTGTCAGGCGGGCTTCACGGCGTTGGTGTTTCAGTTGTAAACGCTCTATCGGAGTGGCTTCGGCTCACCATCTGGCGCGATGGTCGCGTGCACCAAATGGAATTTCGGAACGGGGTTCCCGTGGAAGCTCTGAAGGTGACGGGCAGCACGGAAAAACGCGGAACGGAAGTGCACTTCCTTGCGTCACGGGAAGTATTCGGCAACATCGACTATCACTACGACATCCTTGCACGCAGACTGCGAGAGCTGTCCTTCCTCAATAACGGCGCCAAGATTGTTCTAATCGATCAACGCGCAGGCAAAGAGGAGAATTTTGCGTTTTCGGGCGGTGTGAGGGGGTTTGTTGAGTACATGAACCGTTCGAAGACCGTTCTGCATCCCAACGTATTTGTGGCGAAAGGGGAAAGAGAAGGCATAACGGTCGAAGTCGCGATGCAATGGAATGATTCCTATCAGGAATCGGTATTGTGCTTCACGAACAATATCCCCCAGAAGGATGGTGGAACGCATCTGACCGGATTACGCGCTGCAATGACGCGTGTGCTGAACAAATACATTGAGGAAAACGACCTGGCGAAGAAAGCCAGGGTGGAAACGACAGGCGACGATATGCGGGAAGGTCTCGCTTGTGTGTTGTCTGTCAAGGTGCCTGAGCCAAAGTTCTCATCTCAGACCAAGGAAAAGCTCGTCTCTTCCGAAGTGCGGCCGGCGGTGGAGGAGGTCATCGCTGAGAAACTCCGTCAGTACCTCGATGAGCGACCCGCCGATGCTCGCGTGATCACGGGCAAGATCGTCGACGCGGCGCGCGCTAGGGAAGCGGCGAGAAGAGCGCGCGAAATGACCCGCAGGAAAGGCGTACTTGATGGGGTCGGGTTACCCGGGAAGCTTGCCGATTGCCAAGAGCGGGACCCGGCTCAATGCGAACTGTATCTGGTGGAAGGGGATTCCGCTGGCGGCTCCGCGAAACAAGGGCGCGATCGAAAGTTCCAGGCCATCCTCCCGCTCAAAGGGAAGATCCTGAACGTAGAAAAGGCGCGTTTCGACAAGCTACTTTCTTCCGCGGAGATTGCGACCCTCATTACTGCGCTTGGCTGCGGCATCGGGAAGGAAGAATACAATCCCGAGAAGCTTCGCTATCACCGCATCATCATTATGACCGATGCCGATGTTGATGGATCCCACATACGCACTCTCCTACTCACGTTCTTCTATCGCCAGATGCCGGAACTTGTCGAGCGGGGACACATCTATATCGCGCAGCCGCCTTTGTACAAAGCCAAGCTGGGAAAGGAGGAAAGATATCTCAAGGACGAGCATGAGTTGAACGCGTTTATGCTCAAACAAGCGCTCGTCGACGCTGCGCTATATCCCTCGGCTCAGCGCGAGGCTATAACTGGCGAGCCCCTGGCGGAGCTGGCAAAGTCCTACCTTTTGTCGGAAGCGGTAATCGAGCGGGTCTCGCGCTGGGTGGACCGTGACGTTCTGGCCGCAATGTTGCGCGGCGTACACGTGGATTTGTCACGCCGCGAGTCGGCAGAGGCGTCAGCCGAAGCGTTAGTGGCATCCATTCCACGCAATGGGATTCACATCAGCGCGGGCTTCGATGCGAAGACGGAGCGTTACCAGGTTCTCATAGAGCGCACGCGCCACGGCAATATGCGGGTGAGTCACATCGATTCGGAATTCTTGCTGTCGGGCGATTACGGCCAGATCCAGCAAACTGCGGAACTCCTCCGCGGCCTGGTTGGCGCGGGCGCATACGTTCAACGGGGCGAAAAGAAGCACTTGATCAAGGATTTTCCGGAAGCTATGCGGTGGCTGCTCGGCGAAGTCCAGAAGTCAGTGAGCCTGCAGCGCTACAAAGGCCTTGGCGAGATGAATCCTTCCCAGCTTTGGGAGACGACCATGGACCCCGGGATGCGGCGGCTGCTGAGAGTACAGATCGAGGACGGCATCGCAGCGGACGAGATCTTCACGAAATTGATGGGTGATGAAGTCGAGCCTCGGCGCGCATTCATCGAGTCGAACGCACTTGGCGTGCGCAATCTGGATATCTAGGCGCGTTTTCTCTTGGCGGCTGGTTTCGCCGCCTTCTTAGCTGTTTTTTGCGGGCTTGCCTTAACCTTACCGCTAGCGCCCGCCGCAGGTGCAAGTCCGGCTGATGAGGAAGCCTTCGGCTTGCGCGGTTCAAACTCGAAGCCCACGCGCCCTTCCGGATTCTTGACCAGATAGGCCTTGAAGGGCCGGCCTTTCTTCGAGATGAAGCGCTGCAGTAGGTCGGTCTTGCCCGTCGCCAGCAATTTGGTCATTTGTGCGCGCTCAACGGGTTGCTGAAGGATCATCTTGCCTGACCGGAAATCACAATTGCGGGAAGGTCCCACTGCTTTTTCGCAGACATATGCAACTCCGTGTTCAAAGACCCGGGCGCCACACTTTGGGCATGCGCCCAGACTTTCCTGATCTGAAAAGTCCGGTGGCTCTTCAGTCTCCGACGATGCGGTTCCATGGCCAAAGTCGAACTCAATGCGAAATTCGTCGTTCAGTCTTATACCGGCCGCGAACGGCTTTCCCACCCGGCTGCGAAACCCAGTGAGCGGACCGATAAAGCGGGTTTTGATGAGCTCGCTTACTTCTTCCGGCGACCACTCTCGGCCGGAAGTCACTTTCCAGAGTGAAAAATCGCACTTCTGGCACTGAAATTTTCGATAGCTTTCCTGCACTGTCCCGCCGCACTTTGGACACGGCGCGGCGACCGTGGCGAACGCGGTGTCTGGAATGTCCCCGTTCTTGATCCTATCCACCATGTCGCGGGTAACCTGCTCGATATGCTCCATGAACTCCTTGCGGCGCAGCTTGCCCGCTTCCATGAGCTTTAGCTTGAATTCCCAATCTCCGGTCAGCTCGGGGGAGGTGATCTCGCTAACGCCGAAATGACGCAAGGCAAAAAGGAGCGAAAACGCCTTCGGCGTAGGTACTAGCTCCCTGCCATTGCGGTGCACGTATTCTTCCTGGATCAATCCCTCGATTATTGCCGCGCGGGTCGCGGGGGTACCGAGTCCCTTTGCTTCCATCGCCGCGCGTAATTCGTCGTCCTCCACCAACTTGCCGGCGCCCTCCATCGCCGACAGTAGCGTTGCCTCCGTAAGTCTCGGTGGCGGTTTGGTCTGGTGCGCCTGCGCTTCGACCTCAACGATAGTTACCAATTCCTCCGGAGCGACCCGCGGCAGATTATCGCTTTCGGATTGCGCCGCTCGCCCGTATACGACAAGCCAGCCTGGATTGCGCAGGACTCGTCCCTCGGTTCTGAACTGGTGCTCGCCCACCTTCGTGATCCGAGTGGTCTGCAGGTACTCCGCAGCGGGGTGGAAGACGGCCAGAAATCGTCGTACGACCAAGTCATAGAGCTTCTGCTCGGCGTCGTTGAGCTGCTTAGGCGGTTGTTGCGTGGGAATAATCGCGAAGTGATCGGAAATTTTCCCGTTGTCGAACACCCGCCGATTTGGCTTTACCCAGCCCTGCTTCAGAACGCTCTTAGCAAACGTGCCGTACTCCTTGGTCGCCGAGAGAACCTCCATCGTCTTCTTCACGGTATCGAGATAGTCCTCGGGCAGCGCGCGCGCATCCGTGCGGGGATAGGTAAGCACCTTGTGCCGCTCATAAAGCGCCTGCGCGAGCGAAAGCGTCATCTTGGCAGGAAATCCGAAACGGCCATTCGCTTCGCGCTGCAGACTTGTGAGGTCGAAAAGCAGTGGAGAAAGCTGCGTCGAGGGCTTGCTTTCTTCCGCAACGCTCCCGTTCTTCCCGCCGCAGGTAGCTACGATAGCCGAGGCTTCCTCCGCGCTCCACAACCGTTCCGGCTTGCGCTCGGCATCCTCGTCCTTCTTGAAGCTCGGATCAAACCAGCGCCCATCGTACTCGCCCGCAACGACAGCAAAGCGGGCATGAACTTCCCAGTAGTCCCGCGGCGCGAATGCCCGAATGCGTTCCTCGCGCTCGACCAAGACCGCAAGCGTTGGCGTCTGCACGCGGCCGACAGTCGTGAGATAGAACCCACCTTCCTTGGAATTGAAGGCGGTCATCGCACGCGTTCCGTTGATCCCCACCAGCCAGTCCGCTTCCGAGCGGCATTGCGCCGCATCGGCCAAGGGCAGCAGTTCTTTGTCCGGGCGCAATGCGTCGAAGCCGTCGCGGATTGCCTGCGGCGTCATCGATTGAAGCCATAGACGCTCGATAGGCTTCTTGATTCGCGCGTAGTTAACGAGATAACGGAATATGAGCTCGCCTTCGCGGCCCGCGTCACACGCGTTGACAAACGACGCGACGTCCTTCCGCTTCATCAGTCGCAAGAGCAGATTGAGCCGGTCCTGACTGCGTTCTATCGGTGCAAGCTCGAAATGCGGGGGGATGACAGGAAGTCTGGCAAACGACCACTTGCCCTTCTTGACGTCGAACTCTTCCGGCAGAGAAAGTGCAAGCAGATGGCCGACCGCCGATGACAACACATAATCATCGTTCTCGAAATAGTCGGCTTTTCGCGCGAAGCCGCCCAGCGATCGCGCAATGTCCGCAGCAACGGAAGGTTTCTCGGCGATGATCAGTGTTTTACTCATGAATTGCGGCTCAGGTGCCGCGGGCGTCGAAAGGCGGCAGATGATAAGTGCAAACGTATAGAAGCGGCAACCCGGGCTGGCAATCGCCGCGGAGGCCTTGGCATTCTCGCGTGCGCGCGCACGCGCGCGAGCCTTAGCTCGGCAATCGCTCGGATTGAACCGTAAACAAGTCCTCTGCGAGCAGATGGCTGGTGGGGGTCTGATGGTTCCACAGCACCATCAGCACCACCAACTTGAGTTGCTCCAGCGACAAAGCGGGCCCCGTTGCGGCAAGCGCGCGTTCGATTACGTGCTCGCGGAGATGCGGAGTCAGAATTCCAGACTGCTCAAGCGTCAGCAGGAAGCCGCGGCACTCTGTATCAAGCTTGGCCAGTTCCTTCGGCGCAAAGGCACGAAAAGTATTGCGCGAATCCGGAATCGGGGCGAAGTCGCGGTGGGGGACACGAAGCACGCCAGCAAGCCACGACAGCGCCTCGCTTATGTCGGTGTCTTCGAATCCGGCGGCAGAGAGCTTCTTCGCCACTAATTCGCTGTCTTGTGCGAGATCAGTTTGCTGGCAGTGCTCAAACAAGTAGACGAGGATTTCGTACATGTTATTTTTCTCCTCAGTTTAGGCGTTGGTATAGCCCGCCAGGAAGCACCGCGACCTGTCCGGCGAGTTCGAGCCGCAGTAGTTCCGAGGATACCTGTTCTGCGGACAATCCTGCACGCGTACATAGCGAATCGACGTCAATCGGGTCGAAGCCCATATGACCCAGAAGAACCTGGTGCTCGGATGTCGGCGTCGGCGCGACACTGGTCGCTGCGTACCCGGTGCGACGAAAGCCGGCAAGTTCTGACAACACGTCATCCGCTGATTCAACAAGCTTGGCGCCGGCCTTGATTAGCGCATGGCATCCTTTTGACAACGGCGAATGTATCGAGCCTGGAACGGCGAAGACTTCGCGGCCCTGGTCGGCCGCGCTGCGCGCAGTGATGAGTGATCCCGACGCGAGAGCAGCCTCGACCACCAGACATCCTTGCGTTATTCCGGAAATAAGTCGATTTCGGCGCGGGAAATTGTGCGCGGTCGCTCCTGTACCCAGCGGAAATTCGGACAGAAGCAAGCCTCGCTGTGAAATCTCGTCCGCGAGCGGCGCATTTCGCGCCGGGTATGTCACATCGATTCCGGTCCCAAGTATCGCTATGGTCGAACCAGGTCCCGTCAATCCACCGCGATGGGCGGCCGCGTCGATACCGAGGGCAAGCCCAGAGACTATTGCCAGATTGGCCTCACTAAATGCCCGGGAGAAGCTTTCCGCGTTGCGTTCGCCCTGCGCGGTTGCATTCCGACTTCCCACGACGGCCAGTGCAGGATGATTCAGCAGTTCGAGACGTCCGTGCGCGTACAACAATGTCGGCGGATCCGCGATCTCAAGCAGCATCTTCGGGTAGGCATCGTCTGCCAAGGTGACCACCGCATGCCCGATACCTGCGGCCCACTCGCTTGCTTGGGCGACTGCCGCGGTGACTGCAGATGAATCAAGGGCCTCGAGCGCAGCGCGAGGGGCGAATCGAGACAGCTCTGACCGGGGATGAGCTAGTACCTGTTCGGGCAGACCAAACTGCTTGAGCAGTTGCCGGATTGTGGCAGGGCCGAGGCCTGGCGTAAGCGTCAGTCGCAGCCAGCTCGCCAGACCCGAATCCGCGCTCATGCGGGTGGCGAAAGGCGGGTTGGTGTACTCCGGATAGGCTGCGCCACCCCTCCGCTGCTCCGGATGCCCGACTCTGAGTTAGGGCGTCTGCACCACATCCAACGGCTGTACAGGTCTCTCTATGCGCATGACCAAAGCGTAAGACACGCGATCAAATACGCGAAACACGAATACATGCCCGTTGGGTTCGTCCGGCAGCTGAATAACGGCATCGGGAGCGTCACTCGGTTTCGATCTGTCGGTCACCGTTTGACCGTGGGTGTAGACCGCCAGCACTGTGCCAACGTCAATGCCGTCGGACTTGCCTCGGTTGATCGTGATGATCGAGCCAGTGCCGGTCTCGCCGACGCGCTGTACACCACCGTAGATCGACATCACGCGTCCCTGGATAAATACACTGGGGGAGTGCGGCGCGTAATTCACAAGCTGTGGAGGCCCCGCAGGAATCAGCTTGTCGCCCACGCCCACTTCCTGCTTCACGCTTGCAAGGCGCACGGTCGTCGGCTCCCCGGATCGCGTTACTTGCGCAGTGCCAAGGAAGATCGCCTCGTACCCGAGGGTTCGATTCGTATCGGGGTCGACAAGCGCACTGCCGGTGCGGTAGACGTTCCACGTGCGCTCTTTCGAGCTTCCGATGCCGCGCACGTATGCCGCATTTCCGGCCTCGAGGATCACCCGATCCTGCTGCGTGGCAACTATGGTTGGCGCATTGTCCAGCCCATCGGGCTCAATGACTAGCGGCTGCGAAAGGAATGGTTCGATCACAGACGGCGGTATGCTCGGAATCGGCGCATCGGTACTGCCGAGCACGCGCACCCTGGGTTGAAGCTTCTCGCTTCCAGCAATCGTGAGGCGACCGTGCAAACGGTCCAACACGATGACGTTCCCGGGATAGATGCGGTGAGGATTCTTGATCTGGTCCTTGTTGAGGTTCCACAATTCCGGCCAGCGCCAAGGCGAGTTGGTGAAGCGCTGGGCGATATCCCAGAGCGTGTCGCCAGGTACCACAACGTAGCGATCTGGCGCGTCGGGCTTAAAGACGCCGGAGGCCGTAGGGGCTTGGGCCCCAACCCCGGCCGCCACTAGGCTGCCAGCGACAAAAGCCAGCGTTGTGATACACTTACGCAGTTGACCGTACATAGGGCCCCCGATAGTTTCTTGGCTCTTCGGGCCGGCTTGAAGTGCCGATTGTTCACCCAAATATGGCATAAAAGCCCATTAAGCTTACATACTGCCTGAAATTGTGCATGTAATTAATTCACACAGCAAGTGATTTCCTAATCGCAATGGCCCTCTTGAGCATCCTCAGATACCCAGACGCCCGGCTACACAAGGTAGCCGCACCGGTGACCGTCTTTGATGATGGCCTTAAGAAGCTCGTGCGCGACATGGCCGAGACCATGTATGCCGCTCCCGGGATCGGCTTGGCGGCTACCCAAGTTGACGTACACAAGCAGGTCATCGTCATTGACGCGTCAGAACGGCGCGACTCTCTGGTTGTGCTGATCAACCCGGAAATTGTTGAGGCGACGGGTGTTTCGGACATAGAAGAAGGTTGCCTATCGGTTCCGAACATCTACGAGCTCGTCGAACGTGCCGAGCGCGTAAAGGTGCGCGCGTATGATCAAAGCGGGAACGCGCTGACCCTTGAGGCGCAGGGACTACTCGCCGTGTGCATCCAGCACGAGATGGATCACCTGCAAGGGAAGGTATTTGTCGAATACCTTTCGCAGCTCAAGCAACAGCGTATCCGCGCCAGACTGGCCAAGCAGCTTCGAAAGAGCGCCTAGCGGAGCGGGTGCTGCGGCGTCCGTGTTGCTCGGGCTGCCGGCGGTAGTCGCAATGTGGGTGAGGGGCTTCCAATGCGTCTGGTGTTCGCTGGCACCCCGGAGTTCGCTCAGCGCTCACTCACCGGTCTGCTCGGCCACGGCCATCAGGTTGCGCTGGTGCTGACCCAGCCGGACCGCCCCTCCGGGCGCGGCATGCGGCATGCAGAAAGCGCTGTAAAGCGCCTCGCGCGCCAGCACGATCTCGAGCTGTTTCAGCCGGAAACGCTTAGGGACCCGGCAAGCCTGAAGCGCATTGCGGCGGCGCGGCCGGAGGCAATGGTGGTCGCCGCGTACGGCCTGCTGCTACCCAAAGCGGTGCTTGATTGCGCGCCGTTCGGGGCGCTGAACGTTCACGCCTCGCTTCTCCCGCGATGGAGGGGCGCGGCGCCAATCCAGCGCGCCATTCTCGCCGGGGACCGCGAAAGCGGCATCACGATCATGAAGATGGACGCCGGACTCGATACTGGGCCGATACTGGCGCAGAGGGCGATATCCATTGGCGAGGAAGACGACGCGGGAACTCTCCACGACCGTCTCGCGGACCTCGGATCAGAGATGATCGTTGCGGCCCTGACCGGCGTGCAAACGGGTCGAGCAATTTACAGGCCGCAATCGAGCACGGGTGTGACCTACGCGCCCAAGATCGGGAAAGCGGAGACACTTCTAGACTGGTCACGCGCCGCGGAGGAACTCGCGCGCACAGTGCGCGCATTCCGACCCTCGCCGGGAGCTTCAAGCACACTTGGCGGCGAGAGCCTCAAGATCTGGCGGGCGCATATCGGGGAAGGCTCAGGTCCTCCGGGGCGGGTGCTGGCGGCCGGCCCAGGGGGCGTCGTGATCGCGTGCGGAGAGGGCGCGCTCGCCGTCACGGAGCTTCAGCGTGCGGGCGGAAGGCGCTTGTCGGCCGCGGAATTCTTGCGCGGGTACGAGATGGCGCCTGGCGCACGATTCGAACAACCCGCCGAACGAGCGTGAAGTATGGCCTCGCAAAAGGCAAGCGCGGCAACAGCGGATGCACCGTCACTTGCCGTTTCGCTGGCAGAGGCCGCGCGCATAGTCGCGAGCGTCGCCGCCGGACGGAGCCTTTCGGCGGAACTCGAGCGGGCCGGCGAGACGGGAGATGCGCCCCGAGCATCGCTGATCGACCTGACTCACGGAACCCTACGCCGTTACGGGCGTGTTCAGGCGATTGCGAGAATTCTCAGCAAACGCCGTTCAATCGACCCGGTTGTGGAGGCTCTGCTTTGGTGCGCGTTCTACGCTTTGGACTCTGCCCGATACGCCCACTATACGATCGTGGACCAAACGGTGCGCGCCTGCGTGATCGTAGGGCGGCAAGGCGCCAAAGGCTTCGTCAACGGAGTATTGCGCACGCTGCTGCGCCATCGTCCCGCCACCGAAAGGGAGATCGCCTTAGATGCGGAGGCGCACTGGCAGCATCCCGCCTGGTGGATCGAGGCGGTGAAGCACGCACACCCAAACGCGTGGCGGGAAGTCCTTGAGGCGGGGAATACCCATCCACCCATGTGTCTCAGGGTAAACGTACGCCGCAACTCGCCGGACGACTACCTGGCAGGGCTGCAGGCCGAAGGCATCGCGGCCAAGCGAGTCGGCGGTTACGGGCTGCTGCTGGACAAGCCGGTACCGGTCTTGCGTTTGCCGGGATTCGCACAAGGACTAGTATCGATTCAGGACGAGGGTGCACAGCGCGCGGCAACCTATCTCGACTTGGCTCCCCGTCAGCGCGTGCTCGATGCCTGTGCCGCTCCCGGGGGGAAGAGCGCGCACATGCTCGAACTCGAAGATATCCGTCTTACCGCGATGGATATAGACGCCACGCGATGCGAGCTCGTGGAGCGCAATCTCACTCGGCTCGGCCTTACGGCTCGCCTAGTGCGTGCAGATAGCACGCAACTCGAGAGGTGGTGGGACGGCGAGCCGTTCGATCGGATTCTCGCCGACGTCCCATGCTCCGCTTCCGGCGTGGTACGTCGCCACCCGGACGTAAAATGGCTCCGCCGAGCAACCGACCTTGACGCGTTCGCTGCGCGACAAGGCGCGATTCTGGATGCGCTTTGGCGCGCGCTCGTGCCGGGTGGTAAATTGCTGTATGTCACATGCTCGGTATTCACGGAGGAAAACGACGCCGTCGTCACTCGCTTCACCGCACGCACCCCGGGAGCGACGCGTCTGCCATTGCCGCAAGCTGCGGCATCCACGCTGCTTCCAGGGCCCGAACACGACGGTTTTTATTTTGCTCTACTAGCCAAGCCTATCTAGACGCGCAATGCGAGGCGCCGCCCTCCTCCTGAAGCACCTCGTACTGGCGCTCATGCTTGTCATGAGCACGGTTGCGCGCGCGAACGAGATTGAAGTGCGCGACGCAAACCTGCGGGCGACCGATGAGGGCTTGGTTCTCAACGCGGAATTCGGCTTCCAGATCACACCTAGGCTGGCGGAGGCGGTCGAGAACGGTGTACCGCTCTACTTCGAGCTTGAGTTCGAATTGACCAGGTCTCGCTGGTACTGGTTCGATGAAAAAGCGGTTGCAAAGCGCATGCAGGTGCGTTTGTCCTATCACGCCCTATCGCGACAGTATCGGCTTTCCACGGGGCTGCTGCAGCGGAGCTTCGCTACGCTGGAGGAAGCGCTGGACGTCCTCAGGCGACTGCGCAACTGGCTCGTAGTCGACCGTACAGTGTCGCTCGCGGATGCGACGTATGAGGCCGCGATACGGATGCGACTGGACACTACCTTGCTACCCAAGCCGTTCCAACTCAGCGCTCTCACCAATCGCGAGTGGAACCTCGAGTCGCCTTGGAAGCGATTCACCTTCCGTCCGCCGCAGCAGCCGCCGGCGCCGGTCGAGAGTCGCCGGCCGGCGGAGGCGCCGACGCGATGAGAGCCCTGTTGATCACTGGAGCTGCGCTGGCAGGTGTGCTGATGTTCCTGCTCGCGACGGCGAGCGCGAATACCTCGCTGTTCGAGCAGAACTACCCGATTCTGCTGGCGTTGAACGCGGCACTCGCGGCGCTGTTGGCGCTGCTGGTTACCTATCAGCTGGTCGCGCTGGCACGCAAGTATCGCCGCCGTGTCTTCGGGTCGCGCCTTACGCTGCGCTTTCTGGTCCTGTTCGCGATGATGGCGGTGGCACCTGGCCTGCTCGTGTACACCGTCTCGGTCCAGTTCCTCAGCAAGAGCATCGAATCTTGGTTCGATGTCAAGGTGGATGCCGCCCTCGAAGGCGGGATTACGCTCGCACAGGGCGCGATCGACCAGATGCTGACCGAGATGAACGTCAAGGGGCGCGCCATGGCCTTGGAGCTCGCGGACCGGCAGCAGGCCGACCAAGTGGTGCTTCTCAATCGGCTGCGCGAACAGGCGGGAGTGCAGGAGGCGGTGATTGTCGCGGGCAACGGCCGGGTCGTAGCGACCGCCAGCGAGGATGTGACAAAGCTCTATCCGGAAGTCCCAAGCGCCCAGGCGCTTCGCCAGGCGCGAGTCAATCGCGGCTACACCGCGATCGACTCACCTCCGGGGAAGCCGCTCGCGCTGCGTGTCGTGGTGCCGATCAACGCGCTCGCGCTTACCGATGAAGCGCGCTACCTCCAATTGCGACAGACCCTTCCCGAATCCTTCACGCGCAGCGCCGAGGCTGTCGAAGCGGCCTATCGTGACTACCGCGAACTCGCCCTGTCGCGCCAGGGTCTGAAGCGGATCTATATCGTCACGCTGACCCTCGCGTTGCTGATGGGCCTGTTCTTCGCGATCGCGCTAGCCGTAGTCCTATCCAATCGCCTATCCGAGCCGCTGGCGAATTTGGCGCAGGCGACGCAAGCGGTGGCCCGCGGCGATTTCTCGCGTCGAGCGCCCGTGACCAGTCGCGATGAGCTCGGTGTGCTCACGGAGTCCTTCAACTCGATGACGCGGCAGCTCGACGAGGCGCGTCACGTGGTTGAGACCAATCGAGTCGCACTTGAAACGGCGAAGGCGCACCTTGAAAACATATTGGCCAACCTTTCTACCGGCGTGCTGGTATTCGATCGAGAGTTGCGCCTGTCCATCTCCAACCACGGCGCAGCCGCCATTCTCGGAGATGAACTTGTCGCAATGTCTGGCAAGGCGCTTGATGCCTGGCACGCCGGATTGGATGCATTTGCGAGCCGTGTGCGCGAGGCGTTCCTGGTGCACGGCGAGCGGACCTGGCAACTGGAGCTCGCGCTCAAGGGGACGGGCAAAACGCTGCTGGTGCGCGGCACGGCGCTGCGTACGGCGACCGAAGGGGGCTACGTTCTGGTGTTCGACGATATCACCCAGCTGATCCAGGCGCAGCGCGCGACGGCCTGGGCGGAAGTCGGACGGCGTCTGGCACACGAAATCAAGAATCCCCTCACTCCGATCCAGCTTTCGGCTGAACGTCTCGAGGTAAAGCTCGCAGGCCGGCTCCCCCCACAGGAGGCGGACACGCTCAAGCGGGCGACCCGGACAATTGTCAATCAAGTGGCCGCCCTGAAGGCAATGGTCGACGCATTTCGGGATTACGCCAAGCTTCCAGCGCCGTCTCTCGCGGGTCTCGATGTCAATGCGTTGGTCAATGAGGTTCTTGCGCTTTACGAGAATTCCACCGTGCCGATAGTGAAACGGCTGTCTCCTGCGTTGAAGCCGGTGCGTGCCGATTCCGCGCAAATCCGACAGGTTCTGCACAATCTAATTCAGAACGCGCAGGACGCGCTCGAGGGAAGCAGGCACGCGAACAGGCCCGAAATCGAGGTGCGGACCGAAATGGTCGGTGATCGCGTGCGAATCGCCGTGAACGACAACGGACCGGGGTTTCCGGAAGAGATGATGACGCGAATATTCGAACCATACGTCACTACCAAACCTCGCGGGACGGGCCTCGGTCTGGCTGTGGTGAAGAAGATCGTCGACGAGCATCACGGAAGCATAGCGATCGAGAATCGGCTTGCGCACGGCGCATGCGTGAGCGTGCTGCTTCCGGTCATGAACGAACAGGGCGCCGCGAGCAAGGCGGCCTGAGCGTCGTGCGTATCAAGAACATAAGCCGGCAATGGCCCAAATCCTGATCGTAGACGACGAGATCGGGATTCGCGAGCTCCTCTCGGAGATTCTCGCGGACGAGGGCCATCAGGTTCTGCTCGCCGAAAGCGCGGGAGCCGCACGGCGAATGCGTGAGCAGCAACGGCCCGATTTGGTCTTGCTTGATATCTGGATGCCTGACACGGACGGCATCACGCTATTAAAGGAATGGGCGGCCACCGGTCAGCTCACGATGCCCGTGGTCATGATGTCGGGACACGGGACAATAGAGACCGCCGTAGAAGCGACGCGCATCGGGGCGCTTGACTTTCTTGAGAAGCCGATCGCGCTGCAGCGACTCCTCGCCACGGTGAAGCGAGCGCTACGCAATCAGGAAGCTGCGGCACCGCGCGAAATTTCGCTTGCCACGCTCGGACGCTCGCCGACCCTGGCGGAAGCCAAAAAACGCCTCGCCCAGGTGGCACAGACTGCAGCGCCGCTGATGCTACGCGGCGAGCGGGGAATGCGCGCTGAACTCTTCGCGCGTTTGCTGGCCGCGCCGGGTGCACCGTTCATTGCGGGTGCTCCGCTGCTTGCCGAGCCCACTACGGAGGTACTGACTCGTGCAACGGGTGGCATCCTGTTCATTCAAGATCTGGCGCGGCTCGACCGCAATGAGCAAAGGAGTCTCGATTTCCTGCTCTCGCGCTCGGAAAAGCACAAGGCGCGGGTCGTGTCCTTCTCGTCGGTGGACGGGAGGACGCTGGCGGAGAAGCACGAATTCGATCTTGAACTGGTGGCAAGGCTCGCCCAGGTGACGCTCAAGCTCCCAGCGTTGCGCGAATTTGCCGAGGACGTGCCAGATCTTGCGGCGCTAATGCTCGCGCAACTGGTCGAGGCGCGCGCCTGTCCGCCGCGCCGGATGTCCGTCGCGGCGCTGAATGCGATGCGCCATCACCCTTGGCCTGGCAATCTGGCAGAGCTGGAGAGCGTCGTCATGGATCTCGCGCACACCGCGCTTGACGAGGAAGTCGGGCTGGGCGATGTGGAACGCGTGTTAGCGACTCGGTCCGACGCGCCAGAAGCGCCGGAGTTGAGCTTCGATAGACCGTACCGCGAGGCGCGGGAGGCTTTCGAGAGGGTGTATTTCGAGCGACTTCTTGGCCGCGAGCAAGGCAGCATGTCCCGCGTTGCGGAGCGCTCAGGTCTCGAGCGCACGCACTTGTACCGCAAGCTCAGAGCTCTTGGCCTTCCGGTCGGACGGCGCGATGAGAACTGATCCTGAGCCTGAAGGCCGGGCATAAAAGGTCTACAATGGCGCGCCTTTCGCGAGGGAAAGTGCGACTTTGAAAATCATCATACTCGGCGCCGGGCAGGTCGGCGCATCCGTTGCCGAGAGCCTTGTTTCCGAGCAGAACGACATCACGGTCGTGGACGTCGACCCGACGCGGTTGCGCGCGTTGCAGGATCGCTTCGATTTGCGCACGCTGGTTGGAAGCGCCTCGCATCCTTCAGTGCTGGCCGAAGCAGGTGGCGCCGACGCTGATCTACTGATTGCAGTTACACAGTCGGACGAGACGAACTTGGTCGCTTGCAAGGTTGCGGCACGGATGTTCAACGTGCCGAGGCGCGTCGCGCGCATTCGAGCCACCGATTTCCTGAACGACGAGAAGGTTCTCGGTCCCGAGGGATTCGAAGTCGACCTGTCGATTTGCCCCGAACAGGTTCTTACCGACTACATCGTGAAGCTGGTCGAGTTTCCCGAGGCGCTGCAGGTGCTCGATTTCGCCGACGGTCGCGTGAGCCTTGTTGCAGTGCGCTCCTACAAAGGCGGACCGCTGGTGGGACGCCAATTGAAGGATCTGAGGCACCACATTCCCGGCGTCGATACCCGGGTAGTCGCGATCTTCCGTCGAGACCGCGCCATCGTGCCCGATGGCGATACAGTGATCGAGGTTGGAGACGAGGTCTTCTGCCTTGCGCCGGAGAAACATATTCGCCGGGTAATGCGCGAGCTACGCCGCATGGACAGCCCGGTCAAGCGCGTGATGGTCGCGGGAGGCGGCAACATCGGCCTGCGCCTGGCACGCGCGCTCGAGGGCGATTATTCCGTTCGTGTCATCGAGCACAACAAACGCCGCTGCGAGATGCTGGCCGCCAAGGTCAACCGGGCGCTTGTGCTCAACGGCGACGCCACCGATGAAGAGCTGCTCGAACAGGAGAACATCGCGGAAATGGACCTGTTCGTCGCCGTAACAAACGATGACGAGCACAACATAATGAGCGCGCTACTCGCGAAACGGATGGGCGCACGCCGCGTCGTCGCACTGATCAATCGCAGGTCGTATGTCGATCTCCTGCAAAGCGGCGAGATCGATATCGCGATATCGCCTGCGCAAGCTACGATCGGCAAGCTGCTTGCCCACGTGCGTCGAGGCGACATCGTTTCGGTCCACAGCCTTCGTCGAGGGGCGGCCGAAGCACTCGAGGCAGTGGTGCACGGAGATCGCGAATCCTGTCGCGTCACAGGTCGCCGCATTGACGAAATCGACCTTCCCGCGGGCACGACCATCGGCGCGCTGGTACGAGGCGACGAAGTGATCATGGCGCATCACGACTCGGTGATTCAGGCCGAGGACCATGTGATCGTGTTCGTTGCCGACAAGAAGACTTTGCCGCGGGTCGAGAAGCTGTTCCAGGTCGGCGTGCGGTTTCTCTGACGCCGGGCGGGCGCGGCAATGGAGAGGTTCAATGCCGTCCTGAACCTGCTGTCGGTGGTGGTGATCATCTTTGCCGCCACCATGCTTGTGCCGCTTGGCTTGTCCTTGCACCTCGCCGATGGGGCGGAACAGGCCTACGACACCGCGATCCTGGCCACGGCGCTTGCAGGTGGCCTGAGCTGGGTCGCGACCCGCGGTCGACAGCGGGAGCTTCAGGCGCGCGACGGCTTCCTGCTGGTGACACTCGCCTGGACAGTTCTGCCAGGCTTCGGGGCTCTGCCGCTGTTGTCGTACTTGCCCAAGCTGTCGTTTACGGAGGCGTATTTCGAGGCCATGTCGGGCCTTACGACCACCGGTGCCACAGTGCTGAGCGGGCTCGACCGCTTGCCGCCATCGATAAACTTCTGGCGCTGTGAGCTGCAGTGGCTCGGCGGCATGGGGATCCTGGTGCTGGTTGTCGCGATCCTGCCTCTGCTAGGCGTCGGCGGACGGCAGATTCTGAAGGCCGAGACACCTGGCCCGATGAAGGACACAAAGCTCACGCCGCGCATTACCGAGACTGCAAAGGGCCTATGGGGCGTCTACGGTCTGCTCACCATTGCGTGCGTGCTGGCGATGCGCTGGGCTGGAATGAATTGGCTGGACGCTGTCATGCACGCATTCACCACCATGAGCACCGGTGGATTCTCGCGCTATGACGCCAGTTTCGCGCACTGGAACTCGCCGACGATCGAGGCCGTGACGATCGTCTTCATGCTGATCGCAGGGATTAATTTCGCAACCCACTTCCAGGTGTTGCGCAAGCGCAGCTTAAAGTCGTACCGCGATGACCCTGAAGTGGGCGTGTTCTTCGCGGTGATCGCAATCAGCATTGTCGGCATCACGTTGTTTCTGCTGGCGAAAGGGGTGTATCGGGATTTCTGGGTCGCGCTGCGTTATACGGCTTTCAACCTTGTTTCAGTCGCCACGTCTACCGGCTATGCCAACACAAACTTCGGTGTGTGGCCGTTGTTCGCGCCTTTGTGGATGCTCTTCTTGGTTTCGTTCGCGAGCTGTTCCGGATCGACCGGTGGCGGCATCAAACTGGTGCGCGCGATGTTGATGTTCAAACAGGCATTTCGCGAGTTGGCGCGAATCGTGCACCCACGCGCCTACATTCCGGTCAAGCTCGGCGGCCACCCGATCGAAAACAACATCATTTTCGCCGTGCTTGCTTTCATGCTTGTCTATGGGGGCACGATTAGCGTGATGACCATGCTTCTCGCAGCGACCGGGTTGGACTTTGTCACTGCTTTTTCCGCGGTAGTGGCTTGCATCAACAACCTGGGCCCCGGCCTCGGCCAAGTGGGCCCCGCGACGAATTTCGCGTTGCTCGACGACTTCCAGACATGGCTTTGCTCGGCGGCAATGCTGCTCGGCAGGCTCGAACTCCTCACGGTGCTCGTACTGTTCACGCCTGCGTTCTGGCGCAAGTGAAGCGCACGCCGGTACATATCGTGACAGGCGCGCCCGCTGCGAGAGCATTGCTGCTCGCGAGGCTACTCGCCGCGCAGCCCGACTGGGCGAGGGTCCTGCCCGGTGGATGTCCCTGCTGCACCGGCCGCGTTGAAACGCAGCTCGCGCTTGTACGCCTGCTGCGCGAGTCCAGACCCGAACGCGTACTGCTCGAGTTGACGGACGAAGCGCACCTTGCCGGGCTGCAGCGTGCGCTGGGCGAGTGGCCGCTCGCGCGCTATGTCGAGCTCGGTAGGGTGATCAGGCTGCCGCAGGATAGCGCGCTCGCGCCCGAGACGTTAGGCGCGTAGCGCAGCCACCATCAGCGCCAGCCAGCCGAGGATCAGTGCAAGCCCGCCGAGCGGCGTCACGGCCCCGAGCCATCGCTGCCCGGTGAACGCCAAGAGATACAGGCTGCCACTGAAAAGTACGGTGCCTCCCGTCAGCAGCCACCCCGCCGCGCGAAGCCAGCCAGCATCCGGCATCTGAAGGAACACGAGACCGACCGCCAGCACCCCGAGCGCGTGCCAGAAGTGGTATTGCACCGCGGTGTGGAAAACGTCCAACATGTCGGTGGTGAGGCGCGTCTTCAACGCGTGCGCGCCGAAAGCACCCAACACCACCGCAAGCGCAGCGAGCGCGGCGCCGATCGCGACGAAGACCCTGCCCCCGGCGCTCATTCCAGGGTGGAAGGGCTTCAGCCGCCCTTCTTCTTGGCGCGCTGCGGGCGCTTCTTGCCGTAGCTGCCCTTATAGATCTTCCCGCGCCGTGTGCGCTTGTCGCCCTTGCCCATGGTGTCGCTCCAGAATGACGGAAATCCCCGACCGAATTATAGCTAGGCTTCAGTACTCGCCGCAGCCGGAGTTTCTGGCTCGTAAGCAAGGTAAGGGGCGAGCCACCGCTCCGCCTCCGCAATATTCATTTCCTTGCGCTTTGCATAGTCCTCGAGCTGGTCACGACCTATTTTGCCAACCGCGAAATAGCTCGACTCGGGGTGTGAAAGGTAGAACCCCGAAACCGATGCTGCCGGAAGCATGGCGTAGGACTCGGTGAGCTGGATTCCCGCTTCGCGCTCTGCATCCAGCAAATCGAACAAGGTGCGCTTTTCCGTGTGGTCGGGGCAGGCCGGATATCCCGGCGCCGGACGGACTCCACGGTATTTCTCCGCGACGAGCTCGTCGACGGCGAGCTTTTCGTCGGCGGCATAGCCCCAGAACTCGCGTCTCACGCGTTCATGCAGGCGTTCGGCAAGCGCCTCGGCAAGCCGGTCGGCGAGCGATTTCAGCATGATTGCACTGTAATCGTCGTGATTCGACTCGAACTCGGCGACCCTGGACTCGATGCCTGCGCCAGCAGTAACCGCGAACGCGCCGACGTAGTCGGGCACGTTCGAGTCCTTTGGCGCTACGAAATCGGCCAGGCAAAGGTTCGGACGCCCGGCCGGCTTGTGGTTCTGCTGTCGAAGGTTGTGCCAGGTCATCAGTACTTGGCGCCGGTGCTCGTCAGCATAGATTTCCATGTCGTCGCCGTTTGTCTGTGCGGCCGGGAACAAGCCGAATACCGCATTGGCTGTAATCCACTTCTCCGCGATCAGACGCTTGAGCTCTCGCTGTGCGTCCGCAAACAGCTTTCGCGCAGCCTCGCCAACCACCGGATCCTTGAGGATCTTCGGGTAAGAGCCCGAAAGCTCCCACGTCTGGAAGAACGGAGTCCAGTCAATGTATGGCACCAGTTCCTCGAGCGGATAGTCGCGCAGCGCGGTGACCCCTAGCCTTCGCGGCACTGGCGGACGGTAGGTTCCCCAATCCGTCTTCAGTCCGAGCCGGCGCGCCTCGGCAATCGGGTGAAGGGGGCCCGGACCTTTCTTCTCCCGGTGCTGCGAGCGGATTCGTTCGTAATCGGCGCGCACCTCGGCCACGAAGCCTTCGCGCTGCTCGGTCGAAAGCAGACTGCTTACCACGGTGACGCTGCGCGAGGCATCGGGTACGTACACCACCGGGCCCGGATAGTTCGGCGCGATCTTGACCGCCGTGTGAGCGCGCGAAGTCGTTGCTCCGCCGATCAGCAGCGGGACCTCGAATCCTTCGCGCTGCATCTCGCGCGCGACGTGCGCCATTTCCTCCAAAGACGGAGTAATCAGGCCGGATAGGCCGATCGCATCGGCCTTCTCGCGCCGCGCGGTCTCGAGGATAGTCTGCGCGGGGACCATTACGCCCAGGTTGACCACATCGTAGTTGTTGCATTGAAGCACCACGGCGACGATGTTCTTGCCGATGTCGTGCACATCGCCCTTGACGGTCGCGATCACGATCTTTCCCTTGGCACGCGCCGCCTCGCCGCTCTTTTTCTTTTCCGCCTCGATGAAGGGGATCAGGTGGGCAACGGCCAATTTCATGACACGGGCGGACTTCACGACCTGCGGCAGGAACATTTTGCCGGCGCCGAAGAGATCACCGACGACGTTCATGCCGTCCATCAGAGGTCCCTCGATCACCTCGATCGGGTGTGCGAACTTCTGGCGTGCTTCTTCCGTGTCCTCGACCACGTAGGTCGCGATGCCGGCGACCAGAGCGTGCGCGAGCCTCTGCTCGACGCTCCCGCCGCGCCAGGCCTCGTCCTTGACGGTCTCCTTCGCGCCCGTTTTGACCGAGTTGGCGAACTCGATCATGCGCTCGGTCGCGTCTTCGCGGCGGTCGAAGATCACATCCTCGACATGTTCGAGAAGCTGCGGCTCGATTTCCTCGTAAACACCGAGTTGCCCCGCATTGACGATGCCCATCGACATGCCGGCGCGCACGGCGTGATAGAGGAACGCCGTATGCATCGCCTCGCGCACGGCGTCATTGCCACGAAACGAAAACGACAGATTCGAGACACCGCCGGAGATCTTGGCGAAAGGCAGGTTGTTGCGGATCCAGCCGACCGCCTCCAGGTAATCGATGCCGTAACGGGCATGCTCTTCGAGGCCGGTCGCAATGGCGAAGATGTTCGGATCGAAGATGATGTCCTCGGGCGGGAAGTCGGCTTCGCGAATAAGGAGGTCGTAGCAGCGCCGGCAGATAGCCTTGCGTTGCTCGAGCGTATCGGCTTGGCCATGTTCATCGAAAGCCATGACGATCGCAGCGGCGCCGTACTTGCGCAGCAGACGGGCTTGGCGCAGGAACTCCGCTTCGCCCTCCTTAAGGCTGATGGAGTTGACCACGCCTTTGCCCTGCACGCACTTCAAACCTGCTTCGATCACGCTCCACTTCGATGAGTCGATCATGACCGGCACGCGCGCGATGTCCGGTTCCGAGGCGATGAGACTAAGAAAGGTCGTCATCGCCTTTTCCGAGTCGAGCATCGCTTCGTCCATGTTGACGTCGATCATTTGCGCGCCGTTTTCGACCTGTTGCCGCGCCACGGACAGAGCCGCTGCATAGTCGCCGGCCAGGATGAGACGCGCAAAGGCCTTCGAACCGGTTACGTTCGCACGCTCCCCCACGTTGACGAAGAGAGAATCGTCGCCTATGTTCAATGGCTCGAGCCCGGCCAATCGCAGTTTCTTGGGCAAAGCAGGTATGACGCGTGGTGCGACGCCACGCAATGACTCCGCTAGGGCCTTGATATGGTCTGGCGTCGTGCCGCAACAGCCGCCGGCGATGTTAAGCCACCCGCTCCTGGCCCACTCGCTCATCTGCCGGGCCATCGACTCCGGGGTGTCGTCGTATTCTCCGAAAGCATTTGGCAGGCCCGCGTTCGGATGGCAGGAAACATAGGTCTCTGCGACACCGGAAAGCTCCTCGACATAAGGTCGCAGTTCCTTGGCGCCCAGCGCACAATTGAGCCCGATCGCGAGCGGCCGCAGATGGCGTACGGAGTTGTAGAAGGCCTCGGCGGTTTGGCCGGAGAGGGTGCGCCCCGAAGCGTCAGTGATGGTGCCCGAGACGATGACCGGAAGCCGCGTGGCGCGCCGTTCGAAGCAGGTCTCGATGGCGAAAAGCGCGGCTTTCGCGTTCAGCGTATCGAATACGGTTTCGACCAGTAGCAGGTCCGCTCCGCCATCCACGAGCCCTTCAAGTGCTTCGGCGTAGGCTGCCACCAGCTGGTCGAACGAAACGTTTCGAAACCCGGGGTCGTTCACGTCGGGCGATAGCGAGGCGGTCTTGCTGGTCGGTCCGAGCACGCCCGCAACGAAGCGCGGACGCGATGGGTCTTTCGCCTCCCACTCCGCAGCGGCGCTGCGCGCGAGCGCGGCGCCGGCCAGATTGATCTCGCGCACCAGGGCTTCCATTCCGTAGTCCGCCATCGATACCGAGGTCGAGTTGAAGGTGTTCGTCTCGATGATATCGGCGCCGGCAGCGAGGTAGTCGCAATGGATTCGGCGGATCAGATCGGGCTGCGTCAAGCTCAGAAGATCGTTGTTGCCCCTCAGCTCGCGCGGCCAGTCGTTGAACCGCGTGCCGCGGTATTGCGCTTCCGAAAGCTTCTCCCGCTGAATCATGGTGCCCATGGCGCCGTCCAGCAGCAGGATGCGTTCGGCGAGCAACGACTCGAGTTTTGCGGCGTGAGAGGGCTGATTCATGTCCGGTCTGAAAAACAAAAAGCCCGTTCAGCTTTCGCAGGAAACGGGCCTTCGGCGTCGGGGCGGCACGCGTCTCTTTAGCGGCATTTCTTTATCGTCGCCATTTGGCGATTCGGCGCCCGCAAGCTGAACATCAAATCGGCGCAGGATCGTAGCATGCCTGCCGATCCCCTGATCTGTCAACCACTTGCGCGCGGTGGCGTATAATCGTGATCCGCGAGAACGAGTGTTCCTCATGCAGCACCTCGAACCCAAGCAAGCCTACGAGTTTCTGCATCGCAACTCCGACGCGCTGTTCATCGATTGCCGCAGCGAGATGGAGTACCTGTTTGTCGGCCATCCGGTCGGCGCGTTGCACGTCGCCTGGAACGACGGACCGGATTGGGAAGTCAATCCGCATTTCGTCGGCCAAGTGAAGAAGCTGGCCGGCACTAACCACACGATGCGCCCGATCTTGCTGATTTGCCGTAGCGGCAACCGCTCTAAGGAGGCTGGCGAAACGCTCGAGCGCGCCGGTTTCACGAAGATCTACAATGTCGTGCACGGCTTCGAGGGCGAGCTCAACGATCGGCACCAGCGGAATTCGACTGCCGGCTGGCGCTTCGAGGAGTTGCCGTGGGAGCAATGCTGAAATCGTGACGACAACAGAGGCGGGTTTCCGGTCGATCGTCGTCAAGTTCGCCTGCGAGGTTCACTGGGGCGACTGCGATCCCGCCGGCATCATCTTCTATCCGACCTATTTCCGCTGGTTCGATGCCGCGACCTGGAACTTCTTCGCCCACGTCGGATATGACGTTAAGCGCATGCGCGCCGAGTCTCTGGCAATGCCGCTGGTTGCGGCAAACTGCGAATTCAAGGCCTCGCCGGTACACGGCGACAAATGCGAAGTCGCATCGCGCGTGCTGCGGTGGGGAGTCAAATCGTTCCTGCTCGCGCACAGTGTCTTGCGCGACGACGGCATGCTTCTCGCCGAGGGATCGGAGACGCGCGTCTGGACGCGTCGAGTCGGAGGTCCCGAAGGTAAACTGAAGGGCGAGCCGATCGGCGAGGATCTGAAAATGCTGTTTCGCGCGGACGCCTAGGCAGCGGCGGTGAGCGATCGGAAAACGCTCAATGGCGGTTCGACGCAGGCAGCGATTCAGAGCGCTTGTGTCGAGGCGCTGATTGGCGCCAATCTGCTGGCGCTCGGGATAGTGCGAGGCGAATTGCTTCTGCATGCGAGTCCGGCTTTCGCGCGCATGTTCGGCTTGGCGCTGCACGCGACGCCAATGTCCCTCCGGAAACTTGTCGACGAGCGTGACTGGGGCGTGGTGGCGCAGGTGCTCGCCGCGCCCGCCGGAGCCACGGTCGGCCTGCGAGCCGTGCATACCGACGGCCGCAGCCTTGACCTGGAGCTGTCGGCGACGCGGGCAACTCTGGCAGACGGGCCTGCGACGGTGGTCGCCTTCTTCGACCTCACGGGACACGGACAGCGGCGTCCTGCACCCGCGCCTTCGGCCGCGGCGCCCTCAGGCCGCGTGCAGTGGAGCCCGCGCTACGAGGTCGGCATTGAAGTCATCGACGGGCAGCACCGGCACCTGCTCGAGCTGATCGGCCGCCTGCAGGACGCGCTCACTTCTGGCAAAGAGATCGATCAGCTCGTTGAATCGCTAAAGGACCTGGTGCGCTATACCGAGCATCATTTCGCGACTGAGGAGCGGCTCATGGATGAGATAGGGGCAGCCGCCGAGCGCCACCGCAGCGAGCATCAACGTCTGCTCGAAGGTCTGATGCGCTTTACCGTGAAGCTCGACACAGCAAGCGTAAGTGAGAGCTCACATTTTCTGCAGGACTGGCTTTTCAGGCATATCGATGAGGTAGACCGCCCGTTCAGCGCGTTGCTTCGCAGCCGCGGGCGAGGGTAGTGAGCGTTTCTCGTTGATTCGACGGAAATGCCGACATAGAATGAATGAACGTTCATTCATGGAGTACCGGGAAGGAAGATCATGCGACTCGACGGAAAAACGGCGGTCATCACCGGCGCGGCTTCCGGCATCGGCCGGGCGACCGCGCAGACACTGGCCGCAGCGGGCGCTTACACCGTATTGGGGGACATCGCAGAGGACAAAGGCGGCGAAGCCGCGGAGGCGATTCGCAATAGTGGCGGGCGTGCGGAGTTCGTTCGGCTGGACGTCACAGACCTCGCCTCCATCGAGGCCTTGCGCCATGCGCTCGCGACGCGCGGCGTGCAGGTCGACGTTGTCGTCAATGTCGCGGGCTGGGGAAAGATCGAGCCGTTCGTGAAGAACACGCCAGACTTCTGGCGCAAGGTGATCGACCTGAACCTGCTCGGCCCCATTGCGATGACGCGCGCCTTCCTCGACTCGATGATAGAACGCAAGACCGGAAAGATCATCACTGTTTCGAGCGACGCGGGGCGGGTCGGAAGTCTCGGGGAAAGCGTATACGCCGGCGCCAAGGGAGGCGCCATCGCGTTTACGAAGTCGCTCGCCCGCGAGATGGCGCGCTTCAATATCAACGTGAATTGCGTTTGTCCGGGACCGACCGACACGCCGCTGCTTGCGGCCGTGCCCGAAAAGCATCGCGAGGCCTTCGTACGCGTGACGCCCATGCAGCGCCTCGCCAAGCCCTCGGAAATTGCGGACGCAGTCCTTTTCTTCGCCAGTGCGCGCGCCGACTTCATCACCGGACAAGTACTGTCGGTGAGCGGCGGGCTAACAATGGTGGGCTGATTTCCAACTTCGACCAGCAGAGACATCCATGTACAAGCTAAAAGCAGCCGAATGGCGCCCACAGCACTTCAAGTGGCAGGTCGCAGATCGCGTAGCGACCATTGCCCTAGACCGCCCGGAGCGCAAGAACCCGCTCACCTTCGAAAGCTACGCCGAATTACGCGACACGTTTCACAAACTGCAATACGCGGATGACGTGCGCGCGGTCGTGTTTACCGGGGAGGGAGGCAACTTCTGCTCGGGTGGCGATGTTCACGACATCATCGGCCCGCTGGTCAGGATGGATATGCCGGACCTTATGAGATTCACTCGGATGACCGGAAATCTTGTCAAGGAGATGCGCACCTGCCCGCAACCCATCGTCGCCGCGGTTGACGGCATCTGCGCCGGCGCTGGTGCCATTATCTCGATGGCGAGCGACTTGCGCTATGGCACCCCGGAGTGCAAGACAGCTTTTCTCTTCGTGCGGGTGGGACTCGCAGGCTGCGACATGGGGGCATGCGCGATCCTGCCGCGGATCATCGGTCAAGGGCGCGCCGCCGAGCTGCTCTACACCGGCCGCAGCATGAGCGCCGAGGAGGGACTCGCCTGGGGCTACTACAACGAGATCGTGCCGGGCGCCAAATTGCTGCAAAGAGCGCAGGACGTGGCACTCGCACTCGCGCACGGACCTGCATTCGCTCACTCAATGACCAAAAAGTGCCTGCACCAGGAGTGGAACCTGTCCATTGAGCAGGCGCTGGAGACCGAGGCCGAAGCGCAAGCGATCTGCATGCAAACCGGCGACTTCGAGCGCGCCTATACCGCCTTCGTCAACAAGCAAAAGCCGCAGTTCGAGGGCAACTGATGGCTGCGGGAACGACCGCCGGCCGGCACACCCGCCCCGCCGGAGCGCGCGCCCGCGCCGGCGATACCGGGTCCCCAGGCCACGTGGCGAGCCTCGTGTCCGACCCGCGGCTCGTGGAGGAACGGCGCGGACAAATCGTTCGCGCCGCGGTAAAGCTATTTTCGGCGCAGGGCTACTACACCACGACCATCCAGCAGATCGCGCGCGAGGCGGGCATCAGCACGGGCTCGGTATACCAGTACTTCCGCGACAAGGATGACATCCTGCTCCTCGCGCTGATGCTGGTGCTCGACAGTTACGAGCAGGAAATCCCGCGTCAGCTGGAGGGCATCGAACATCCGGTCGCGCGACTTTGCCAGGCAATCAGGACTTATTGCTCAATTGTCGATCGCTGGCGCGATGCGACCGTACTCACCTATCGGTCCACCAAATCGTTGAGAGCCGACCGCCGCGTTCTCATCATGGACGGAGAAACGCGTACCAACCGAATGCTGGAGGGCTGCATTCGAGCCTGCGTCGAAACCGGCCAAATGCAACCGGTGAATCAGCAGCTGCTCGCCTATTCCCACGTCATGTTTTGCCACGCCTGGGCGCTCAAACACTGGGCCTTCGGAGAGCGCTATTCGCTGGAACAGTACGTACGCGAAGGCTTGCGGCTTCTGGTGGGACCCTTCCTGACCGAAATGGGGCGGGCAGCTCACGCAATCGACTAGTACCGCCGAACTATTCCGCGTCCGGCTGCCGTGACGGCTGGGCGCGCTGGAACGCGTCGAGCCGCATGCACTCCTCAAACACTCGCAGCGCGGTCGGCGCATGCGAGAGATCGCAATTGAAGCGTTGTGCGTTGAAGATCTGCGGCACAAGGCAGCAGTCCGCCACCGTGGGTGCGTCGCCGTGACAATAGCGGCTCGCCCCATCACCTTGCGCCAGGTCCGCCTCGAGCTTGGCAAATCCGTCGTGAATCCAGTGTCGGTACCACTTACGTTTGTCTTCTTCGCTGTGCCCGAGCTCGCCTGTCAGGTACTGCAGCGCGCGCAGGTTGTTGAGCGGATGAATTTCGCACGCAACCAGCAGAGACAGCGACCTTACTCGCGCGCGGCCGATCGAATCCTTCGGCAGCAACGGCGGGTCTGGGTGCCTTTCTTCCAGGTATTCGATAATGGCGAGCGATTGCGTGAGCAGGCTGCCGTCGTCAAGAAGTGCGGGCACAAGCGCCTGCGGATTGATTGCGCCGTACCCGGGCCGTAGATGTTCGCCTCGCGGCAGGTGCACGAACTCCGGTTCGTATGTCAGTCCCTTCAAATTCAGCGCAATTCGAACCCGGAACGCCGCCGAGCTTCGAAAGTAGGTGTAAAGCTTCACAGCGCCGGAACGATCTTTACCTTGAGTTCCCCGACGCCATCGACGCTCGCATCCAGCTCGTCGCCCGGCTTTACCGGTCCGACGCCCGCGGGGGTGCCGGAGAAGATCAGATCGCCCGGCTCGAGCGAGTAGTACTCCGAAAGGTAGGCAATCTGTTCCGGAACCGACCAGATCATGTCCGCCAGGTCGGCCTTCTGCCGTTCCTTGCCATTGACCCTGAGAACAATCGCACCCTTTGAAGGGTGGCCGATCTTCGAAGCCGGAGCGAGGGCGCCGCAAGGCGCCGCTTCGTCGAAGTCCTTGCCGAAGTCCCAGGGCCGTCCGTGGTCCTTGCCCCACTGTTGCAGGTCGCGGCGAGTCATGTCGAGCCCGACGCCATAGCCAAAGACATGCTCGTTGGCCTTCGCTGCATCGATGCGTCGGCCGCCCTTCGCGATCGCTACCACCATCTCGGTTTCGTAGTGGTAGTTGGCTGTTTTGGGCGGATAGTGCACGTCGCCGCCTGGGGTAACGAGCGAATGCGCCGACTTGATGAAAAAGAACGGAGCCTCGCGACCATCGCCGCCCATCTCCTTCTGGTGCTCGACGTAATTGCGCCCGACACAGAATATGCGCCGCACCGGAAAGCTGTCCGCGGAGCCGGCAATCGGGAGCGAGGGGGGGGTCCAAATCGGGATCGCGTAGCCCATGCTGTCCTCTGAAGGTATGGATGAGTTTCCGGGTGAAGGGGCGAATTCTATTCCTTAGCGCGGAACTCGCGCTGCAGGATTTCGCGCAGCTTGAATCGCTGAACCTTGCCGGTCGCCGTGCGCGGCAGGGTCTCCACCGTTCGTATCCATTTGGGGCGCTTGTGACGCGGCAGTCGCGCCTCGCAAGCCCGCGCGGCCGCGGCGATTGCCTCGTCCGGGTCGCCGTCCGTCGCCAGAAACAGCGCCAGCCGTTCAAAGCCGTCCACATCGGCCAGCGGTACACAAACAGCCTCGGTTATCGAGCCTTCGCCCAGGACAGCCTCTTCGAGGTCGCTCGGTTTTACCCATTGGCCCGACACCTTGACGAGCTCGTCGGAGCGCCCCTGGTGCGCGAAGAAGCCCTGCGCGTCGCGCACGAATACGTCCTTGGTGCAGAACCACCCATCCAGGAATTGTTCGCGCGTCTGCTCCTTGCGGTTTGCGTACCCCAGCGCAAGAGCGGGATGGCGCAGCCAAAGCACCCCTGGTTCGCCGACTTTGGCAGGATGGCCCTCCAGTGAGACGAGGCGCGTCTCGACGCCTGGCAGCGGCTTTCCGGTGTGTTTCCCGATCGAGGTGCCCGGCGGTGTGACCATGGCCACGCAGAACGTCTCGGACATGCCGTAGATCGAGAGGATCTCGCGGCCAACGATGCGCTGCCATTGTGCGGCCATGGTTTCGGGAAGTCGCTCTCCCGCCGCGAAGAAGTGGCGAACCAAGCGGAACGGCGCAAGTGAGGTCGCGCCGACTCCGAGCAGGCGGCGATAGTAGGACGGGACGCTGAAGAAGCCGGCGGGCTGGTGCTCGGCGACCAGCCCGCACACGCGTTCGACGTCAGACCAGTCCTCACAAAGTACCGTCGAGGCTCCGATCGACAAAGGACCGATCAGGCCGTTCTCCAGCCCGTAGGCGAAGAAGAGTCGCGAGGTCGCGAGCACCTTATCTCCAGGCTGCAAGGCGATGGTGTCGCGCAGCGTCTGACCGGCGGGCAGGATGTCCTTGTGGGTGTGGATGATGCCTTTCGGCCGACCCGTGGTTCCCGACGAGTACAACCAGAACGCGGCGCTTTCGGGATCTGCCTCGAATGGCCTCGGCGCGGACGCGAAGCTCTCCACGGCTTCGCTCCAGCTTGGAATGCCCGCCACACCGCGACCAGCCACTGCAATGCGCCGCTCGCGCGCCAACGCCTGGACAAACCCGCCAAGTCCAGCGGTGAACACGTCCTCGACGATCGCAAGCCGCGCACCACTGTCGGAGCGCACGAAACGGTATTCGTCCTCCGTGAGCTGACTGTTCAGGGCGATGGCGACGGCCCCGCACCAAAGGCAGCCGAGCCAGGCTGCGGCGAGGTCCGGCGTGTCTCGCATCAGGAGCAATACCCGGTCCCCGGGTTCGACCCCTAACGCCGCGAGCGCACCGGCCGAGCGCCCGACCCGCTGCGCGAGGTCCTCGTACGTAATCCGCTCGGCACCATAGATTATCGCGACGCGCTTGCCATGGCGGGCAAGCGCATCGATGCCGAGCAGAAATTCAGCTCCATTCATTGTCGGCTAGGGTACTCCGCCGTGGCACAGGCCGAAAATGCGCCTAGTTGTCGAACCGCAGAGAATATCGCAAACGGCCATTTCCTTCCCTAGCTTGCGTGAGCGGGTCTGGCCGGTCGCGCCCAGGCCGCAGCCCAAAAGAAAACGGGCCCGATCGGGCCCGTCTTCTCTTCCGTGCGCCTCCTGCGCCGCCGGTAAGCGGCGACGCAGTGGGTGACGGATTAGGCTACTACCTGTTCGCCGTGCTGGGTGATATCCAGACCCTCGCGCTCCTGCTCTTCCGTGACGCGCAGGCCGATGATCATGTCGATCACCTTGAGAATGATCAGCGTGACGATCGCATCGTAGGCCGCGACCCCTGCTACCGCGATGATCTGCGTCCATACCTGCCCGGCGTTGCCTTCGAGCATGCCAGCGGTGCCGCCGATTGCCTTGACCGCGAACACGCCGGTGAGGATAGCGCCGACGGTCCCGCCGATGCCGTGCACGCCGAACGCGTCAAGCGAATCATCGTATCCGAGCATGTTCTTCATGTAGGTCGACGTCCAGAAGCAGATCACGCCACCGGCGATGCCGATGATGAAGGCTCCCATCGGGTCGACGAAGCCCGACGCCGGAGTAATGGCGACCAAGCCGGCCACCGCGCCCGAACACATGCCCAGAAGGCTCGGCTTACCTTTGGCGACCCACTCCGCGAACATCCAGGATAGCGCTGCCGTACCCGTCGCGATTTGCGTGACAGTCATCGCCATTCCGGCGCGTCCGCCGGCGCTGACCGCCGAACCGGCATTGAATCCGAACCAGCCGACCCACAGCAGCGAGGCTCCGATCATCGTCAGCACGAGGTTGTGCGGTGCCATCACCTCTTTGCCGTAACCGAGGCGCTTGCCCAGCACCAGCGCGCAGACCAGACCCGCAACACCCGCATTGACGTGAACCACCGTGCCGCCTGCGAAGTCCAGCGCGCCCATCTTGGCGAGCCAGCCGTTCCCCGTCCATACCCAGTGTGCGATCGGCGAGTAGACGAAGACCAGCCACAGGCCCATGAACCACAGCAGCGCGGAAAACTTCATGCGGTCGGCGAACGCGCCCGCAATCAGCGCCGGCGTGATGATGGCGAACGTCATCTGGAAGCTCATGAACACCGACTCAGGCACCGCACCGGAAAGCCCGCTCACCGTTGTCTTTCCCATGCCATGCAGGAAGAGTCGTGAGAGGTCACCCGTGAATGAGCCGCCGTCGGTAAAGGCAAGCGTGTAGCCGATCATGAACCACAGCACCGTGACCAGGCAGGTGACGACGAAGCTCTGCGCCAGGGTGGCGAGCACATTCTTCTTTCGCACCATGCCGCCGTAGAACAGCCCAAGGCCCGGAATAGTCATCATCAGCACGAGCGCCATGGAGGTCATCATCCATGCCGTGTCGCCCGAGTTGATGCTGGGATCGGCATCCGCGGATATCGCCTCCTTGGGGGCCGGCGCGGCAGGGGCCGGCGCGGCCGCAGGCGCGGCGGCGGCAGCGGGTGCGGCCGCGGGTGCGGCTGGTTTGTCCTGCGCGTGGCTGACGCCCGTAACGGCGAGCGACGCCGCGAACGCGAGGAGCGCAATGAGTCGTTTCATATCCATCTCCCTATAGCGCCGCCGCATCGGTCTCGCCGGTGCGGATGCGAATGACTTTTTCCAGATCGAAGACGAAGATCTTGCCGTCGCCGATCTTGCCGGTGTTGGCCGCCTTCTCGATCGCCTCGATCGCTTGCTCGAGAATCTCCGTCTTCACTGCGGCTTCAATCTTCACCTTGGGCAGAAAATCGACGACGTACTCCGCGCCGCGGTAAAGCTCGGTATGACCTTTTTGCCTACCGAAGCCCTTGACCTCAGTGACGGTGATCCCCTGCACACCGATCGCCGAGAGGGCTTCGCGCACCTCGTCGAGCTTGAACGGTTTGATAATTGCGGTAACGAATTTCATGTCTTGGCTCCCTGGCCGGGCAGGCGGCCTGCGCCGCCCGCGCCGCGCCTTTAGAACGATTTGCTGAAGGTCAGGACCGCCGTGCTCTTGCCGGCTTCGTAGCCGAAGAAGCAATAGGCCTCGCCGGCCGCGCAGTTATCCTTGGCGTCGGTGCCGCTTACCTTGAGGCCGACCGTGCCGAACTTGGCGATGTCCTTGCTCACGCCGAGGCTATAGTCGGTGTAGCTTGCGGCGCTAAGCCCGCTGACGGTCTGGTGGCCGACGTGGGCACCAACGGACAGGCCGCCGCCCATATCGTAAGTGGCGGAAAGGTCGAGGTAGCCGCTACCCGAAGTCTTCGCGCCGTCGGGCTTGGTCCAGCCGAACAGGCTGCCAGTAGTCACCGAGTACTTGGCGGTCAGCCATTTGTAGCTCAGCGCGCCGTAGAACTCGATCGTGTCGGGCTTCGCATTGCCCGTGCTTAAGTTATCGCCGGGGTAGTTGTAGGTGAGGATGCCGACGTCGTAACCGAGGTCACTGGTGATACTTCCCTTGTATCCTCCGTACACGTCCCATTCCATGCTGGCGCTGGCGCCGGTTGAGGCGGCTCCCGGTGTGTTGTCGGTGAGCCAGCTGATGTTAGAGGCCCAGGTGCCGATGTATGCCCCGCTGCTAAACCCGTAGTCGAATCCGCCCTGAATCGTCGGGTTGCCTCTGGTTTGGGCGATGCCGCGGTAGATGTATTCCGAGCCGATCGTTACATTGGCGCTGAGCGCCGGCTCGTCGGCGGTGGCGAGAATGGGGGTTGCGAGGGCGGCCCCAACTGATAGGGCGATTAGGGTCTTGCGCATGGCTTGAGTCTCCAAAGTGAAAAGGTGCGTGGAACCCCTAGCACCTCTTGTGCCAGCAATTTTTAGGTTTTAAATCAATAGCATTTTGCGATCTCACAAAACCTCTGGAGTTGGTGCGCACCTTCTTGGGGCGTAATAACGAGCGCCCGCCCGGACCCGGTGCAGCCGCGTGCTACACTCGGCGCCCCCTCCCCGGGGGCTGCGCAAATGATCGAAAAGCACATCCTGGACGAGCTCGGAGACCGCGTTTCGGAAGCGATGCGCCATTCGCCCGCGCAGGAGCTGGAGAAGAACCTGCGCGCGCTGTTGATCGCCTTCTTCGACCGCTTTGACCTGGTCGCGCGGGAGGACTTGGAGGTGCAACAGAAGCTGCTGCAGCGCGCGCAGGCCAAGCTCGAGTCGCTCGAGGCGCGGGTCGCGCAGCTGGAGTCGGGCGCCAAGCCACCCGCGGTGTAAACCGAAGCGCCCCCGCCGACGTTGCTCCAGGTGGGACAACGTCGCGCAGAAACGGGGGGTTCATGCCGCTTGCCGTCGTCGCCAGCCGCGCGCTGGCCGGAATCGACGCGCCCGAAGTGACTGTTGAGGTTCATCTCGGGCCCGGGTTGCCCGCATTTCACATCGTCGGCCTGCCGGACGCCGAGGTACGCGAGGCGAAGGACCGCGTTCGCGCCGCGCTAAATCATGCCAGGTTCGAGTTTCCCGCCCGCCGCATTACCGTCAACCTTGCGCCCGCCGATCTGCCCAAGGATTCGAGCCGCCTGGACCTGCCGATCGCGCTCGGCGTGCTCGCGGCGAGCGGGCAGCTTGCCGTCGAGGCACTCGCGGGCCACGAGTTTGCGGGCGAGCTATCGCTTACGGGCGAAGTGCGGGAGGTGCGGGGAGCGCTCGCCATGGCGCTTCAGGCTCGCGCCGCCGGACGAGCCTTCGTCTTGCCGGCCGGCAACGCACCCCAGGCGGCGCTTGCCGAGGGCGCACGCATCCTGCCTGCGCAATCGTTGCTCGAAGTCGTCGCGCACCTTACCGGGGAGGCGCCGATCGCTGCGTATTCCGCCGCGTCGCCGCCTCTGCCGCCCCGCTATCCGGATTTCGACGAGGTGAAGGGGCAGCAGCAAGTCAAGCGCGCGCTGGAGGTTGCCGCCGCCGGCAGCCACAGCGTGCTGATGGTGGGTCCGCCCGGGACCGGCAAGTCGATGCTCGCGGCGCGCTTTCCCGGCATCCTTCCGCCGCTATCCGAGGCGCAGGCACTGGAGGTTGCGGCCATCCAGTCCGTTTCAAGCGCGGGCTTCGACGCCGCCCGCTGGGGCGCAAGGCCCTTTCGCGCGCCCCACCACAGCGCCTCGAGCGCGGCCCTGGTCGGCGGCGGCAACCTGCCGCGCCCGGGGGAGATTTCGCTTGCGCACCACGGCGTGCTCTTCCTCGACGAGTTGCCGGAATTCGACCGCGACGTGCTCGAGGCGCTGCGTGAGCCGCTCGAGTCGGGGCGCATTTCGATCGCGCGTGCCGCGCGCCAGGCGCAATTTCCCGCGCGCTTCCAGCTCCTCGCGGCGATGAACCCCTGCCCTTGCGGCCACTGCGGATCTCCCGGTGCGCGCTGCCGTTGCACGCCGGAGCGCATCGCGCGCTATCGCGGGCGCGTTTCGGGGCCGCTCGCGGACCGGATCGACATCAAGCTGGAGGTCCCTGCGCCGCGCGAGTCCGAGCTGGTCGCACCCGTCGCGGCCGAGCCGACGGAGGCGATTCGAGGACGGGTACTGCGCGCGCGCATGGTGCAGATCGAGCGTCAGAGCAAGCCGAACGCCCTTCTCGAGACGCGGGAGATCGACCGCTATTGCACCACCGATCGCGACGGAGACCAGCTCCTGCGGCACGCGCTCGCGCGATTGCTCCTGTCGGCGCGTGCCTACCATCGGGTGCTGCGCGTGGCGCGCAGCATCGCTGATCTCGCCGGCCGCGGCACGATGGCAGCGGAGCATATTGCGGAAGCAATCCAGTACCGCCGGCTCGACGCAAGCTTCTGAGGCGGTCTGCTAGAGTTTTGGTCTCATGGCCACCTACGCGATCGGTGACGTTCAAGGCTGCTACGACGAGCTGCAGGCATTGCTGGCGCGCGTCGGCTTCGATTCGAAGAGCGATCGATTATGGTTCGTCGGCGACCTTGTCAACCGCGGCCCGAAATCGCTGGAGGTCCTGCGCTTCGTGCGTTCGCTGGGCGACCGAGCGGCGGTGGTGGTTCTGGGAAATCACGACTTGCATCTATTGTGTGTCGGCGAAGACGTGGCGAAGCCGCGCGACGATGATACGCTGGACGCGGTACTCGCCGCTCCCGATGCGGCGGATTTGTTGGCTTGGTTGCGCAGTCGGCCGCTGATGTATCGCGACGGTGAGCATGCGATGGTTCATGCGGGGCTGCTTCCGCAATGGAGCGTCGACGAGGCGCTTGCCCTCGCCGCCGAGGTGGAGACCGCATTGCGCGCTCCCAATTACCGCGATTTTCTTGCGCATCTCTACGGAAGCAAGCCGGCGCGCTGGGACGACGCTCTCGAGGGCTGGGATCGCCTGAGGGTAATCGTAAACGCGATGACCCGGATGCGGTTTTGCTCGCCAGAAGGCCTGATGGATTTCCATGTCAAGAGCGAAAAAGCGCCCGCAGGCTTTGTGCCTTGGTTCGACGCGCGCCCGCCGCGCGAGGAACCGATGATTGTCTGCGGCCATTGGTCGGCGCTGGGGCTAAAGCTTACCCCGCGCGTGAGCGCGCTGGACGCCGGATGCGTCTGGGGTGGCGCGCTCGCAGCGCTCAGGCTCGAGGATCGCGCCCTGGTGCAGTTGCCTTGTGCCGGTTACCACGCAGTCACCGAGGAGTGACGTCCCTTTGCGAAGGCTCGCGTTGCGCCGGACGCGCTCAATTCCATGGGCTGAAACCGAACGCGCTCTTGAAGCGCTCCTCGATTTCGCCGCGTGACGGGCCATGGTTCTGCGCTCCTCGATGCGCGATCTTGATCGCACCCATCACTGCGCCGAGACGCCCGGTGCTGGCCCAGTCCCAGCCGTTCACAAGTCCGTACAGCAGGCCGCCTCTGTAAGCGTCGCCGCATCCCGTAGGGTCGACAAGCGCATCGGGCTTGACGCTCGGAATCTCGTGTCGTCTGCCCGATTCGTGCACCACTGAGCCTTCGGCTCCAAGGGTGACGACTAGGGCCTTGACTTCGCGCGCCAGCGTCTCGAGGGTCCGGCCGGTCTTTTCCTGCAGTAGCTTGCCCTCATAGTCGTTGACCGCGACATAGTCCGCGAGCCCGATGAACTCCTGCAGCTCTTCGGCCGAGAACATCGGCAGCCCCTGTCCCGGATCGAATACAAACGGGATGCCGTGTTCGGCGCATTCGCGCGCATGCTGTTGCATGCCCAGTTTGCCGTCGGGTCCGACGATCGCGAGCTTTGCGCCAAGCCGAGCAGAGACATGGTTCCGATGAGAATCGTTCATCGCCCCCGGATGAAACGCAGTGATCTGGTTGTCGTCGAGGTCGGTTGTAATGAAGGCCTGGGCCGTAAACTGCCCCGCGATGCGCGTTAGCAGCTTCGTACCGATGCCCAGCCGCTCGAGGCGCGAATGGTACGGTTCGATGTCTTCTCCCACCGTGGCCATGAGCAGCGGGTCCGCGCCCAGCAGGCGCAAGTTATACCCGATATTGCCTGCGGTCCCGCCGAACTCGCGCCGCATTTCGGGAGTCAGAAAGCAAACGTTTAGGATATGCAGCTGGTCCGCGAGTAGGTGATTCCTAAAGCGATCGGGAAACACCATGATGGTGTCGTACGCGATCGAGCCGGTGACGAGTATCTGCAAGAGAGCTCCGTGGTTCAGGGAAAGAAGAGATATAGGCGATATCCCGTGGCGCGCACAAGACTGGTATCGAAATGCAGTCGAACTATCACTTCGGCGCCGGGGCCAATTCCGATCGCTCCGTTCGTCGCTTTGCTTTGGCCGCGCGGGGCCGCAATATAGTCGGTCGGCACAAGGACGCGACGCACGACGGGTTGGCCACTTTCATCCGTGAGCGTGAGCTCGAGGTCGGGATACTGCTGTGGGAACGGAGCGCGGTTGCGGATCACTGCATTGAGGACGATCCGATTCTCGTGTCCAGGATTCGCCTGGAGGTCGGATGACTCAATGCTCATGAGCTGCGGCCGGCGCGGCAAGTTGACCTTGCAGCCGAGCGCCTTGCAGCCCTCCACCAAGTACGGCCGAAGCTCCGGCATTCGCAGCGCCACATCCGAGCGGAAATACAGCAACAGCTGCGCGGCGAGACCCAGAAGCGCAATCAGCGCGAGTAATCCCCACAGAAAGCGAAGCGGCGTGCGCGGCGCCTCGTCTTCCAGGAACTCCGGCAGGGGCTCGGGCAGGTTGTCCCTGCGCGCTACCACCGGCCGCGCCGCCGGTGCGAGCGGCTTGACCGGCGGGCGGCTTGCCGACGGCTCGACTGCCGTCATGTCGAGCTCGATCGTTACGTCTTTGGATGCCGGCGCCGGGCGGCGTGACGGATCGAAAAGGCCAAGTTGCGGCGAAGGCTCGAGACCGGCCGGCGCACTACTCGTGCCGTGGTCCTGTAGCGACGAGACGGCATCGAATATTACGGCGCACTTTCCGCATCGCACCCTGCCTCCGCGCGCCGCCAGTTGCGCCGGCTGAATGCGAAACGCCGTGCCGCAAGTCGGACATCGCGTGACGAGGTTCACCGCCGTACGCCTTCAAGCAACACCCAACCAGCTTCGTGACCGCGAATCGAGAGCGCGATCTCGGGTGCATAGGCGGCAATCACGTCGGCGGCCTGCGCCTCGAGGATGCCGGACAACGCCACCCGCCCGCCCGTTCGCGCGCGAGCACAGATCAGGGGCGCGAGAACGACTAGGGGGTTGGATAGGATGTTCGCGACTACCACATCGAAATTCCCGGGTGGGAGCGCGTCCGGCGCCCAGACATGAACCTCAACTTCGTTTGCGCGCGCGTTCGCGTCTGTGGCCTTCAGTGCATGCGGGTCGAGATCGACGGCATCGATCCGAACGGCGCCGAGCTTGGCAGCCGCGATTGCCAATATACCGGAGCCGCAACCGTAGTCCAGCACTCGCTCCCCGCCGCGTAGGCCGCGCTCGAGGAACTGCAATACCAGTCGCGTGGTCGGATGGCTCCCGGTGCCGAACGCCATTCCCGGATCGAGTCGTACGATTGCCGCCCTCAAATCCGGCGGTTCGTGCCAGCTGGGAATGATCCAGAGCCGCGTCCCGATCGCCACCGGCGCGAATTGCGACTGACTGTGCCGCACCCAGTCTTCGTCCGCGATGCTGGCGACAGTGTAGGCGGGCGCAACCGCGATTCCCGCGGCTCGCGCCGCGCGCTCGACGACCGGCCCCGCCGCGATGTCTTGTGCAAGCAAGACGCTCAGCCGATTGCGCCGCCAAGCCGCCGGCGCGTCCCATGGCGACGGCTCGTAGCGCGGGGATTCGATTTCCGTGCCGGCGTCGCCGTCCTCGACGCAGACCGACTCCGCGCCTTGCTCAAGCAACGCGTCTGACAGCGCCTCGGCTTCCGCTGCGTCAACGTTTAGGGTGAGCGACTGCCACGGCATCGCGCTACTTCTCTTTGGGCTGTTGCTCCTGAGCGAGTTTCTGCTCGAGATAGTGAATCGAGACGCCGCCACGAAGAAAGCGGATATCGTGCAGCAAATCGCGGTGCAACGGGATGTTGGTCTTGATGCCTTCGACCACCATTTCCGAAAGGGCTACGCGCATTCTGCGGATCGCCTGCTCGCGGGTCGCGCCATATGCGATGACTTTGCCGACCATTGAATCGTAGTTGGGTGGCACCGTGTAGCCCTGGTAAACGTGCGAGTCGACGCGGATACCCGGACCCCCCGGCGCATGATAGGAAGTGATGCGCCCAGGCGATGGCGTGAAGCGGTAGGGATCTTCCGCATTGATCCGGCATTCGACCGCATGTCCCCGGATCTGGATGTCCTTTTGGCGGAACCCAAGTTTCTCTCCGGCGGCGACACGAATCTGCTCCTGGACAATGTCGATGCCGGTGATCATTTCGGTGACCGGGTGCTCGACCTGGATGCGCGTGTTCATCTCGATAAAGTAGAACTCGCCGCCCTCGTACAGGAATTCGAATGTTCCCGCGCCGCGGTAGGTGATTTTGCGGCATGCCTCGACGCACCGCTCGCCGATCTTTTCGCGCAGCTTGGCGGTGAGCTCCGGTGCGGGCGCCTCTTCAATGACCTTTTGATGCCGTCGCTGGAGCGAGCAATCGCGTTCGCCCAGGTACACCGCGTTTTTGTGGCTATCGGCCAGGACCTGAATCTCGATGTGGCGCGGATTTTCCAGGTATTTTTCCAGATAGACCGTGGAATTCGAGAAGGCCGCCTGAGCCTCACCACGCGTCATGGACACCGCGTTCAGCAAAGCGGCCTCCGTATGCACCACCCGCATTCCGCGCCCGCCTCCGCCGCCAGCCGCCTTGATGATCACCGGATAGCCTACTTTGCGCGCGATTCGCACGACCTCCTTCGGATCCTCGGGTAGCGCGCCTTCCGAGCCGGGAACGCAGGGAACCCCGGCCTTGAGCATCGCCTGCTTCGCGGTCACTTTATCGCCCATGAGGCGAATATTCTCTGGTCGCGGGCCGATGAACACGAAGCCCGAGCGCTCGACCTTCTCGGCGAAGTCGGCGTTTTCGGATAGGAAGCCGTAGCCCGGGTGGATCGCTTCGGCGTCGGTCACCTCCGCCGCGCTGATGATCGCGGGAATATTGAGGTAGCTCTGTGCGGCGGGCGCGGGCCCGATGCATACCGATTCATCCGCCAATTTGACGTACTTTGCCTCTGTGTCCGCCTCCGAGTGCACGACCACGGTGCGGATTCCGAGTTCGCGGCACGCGCGCTGAATGCGCAACGCGATCTCCCCGCGATTGGCGATGAGAATCTTCTCGAACATCTAGCCGATGACGAAAAGTGGCTGGCCGTACTCGACCGGCTGACCGTTTTCCACCAGGATCGCTTTGACGACGCCCGAGGCGTCCGCCTCGATTTCGTTCATCAGCTTCATCGCCTCGATGATGCAGATCGTCTGGCCTTCTTTGACTGCTTGGCCAAGCTCGACGAATGCCTTTGCGTCGGGGGAAGGCGAGCGGTAGAAGGTGCCGACCATAGGAGATTTCAGAATGTGTCCTTCCTGCCGCGCTTCTGCAGCTGCGGCCGGCGCGGTCCCCGATGGCGCCGCAGGCACCTCCATCGCAGCGAGAGCTGGATGCGCGGCGCTGAGCTGCGCCGCAGCCGGGGTTCCTATACCTCCTTTGACGATCTTGACCTTCTCTTCGCCCTCGGTGATCTCCAATTCGGAGATTCCTGATTCCTCGACTAGGTCGATAAGCTTCTTCAACTTGCGCAAATCCATGGCAATCCCCCTGGCCGGGAGAACCCGGCGGATCGGTGCTGCAAGGCCTTAAGCCCCGCGGCCTCCTGTAGAAAGTCGCCTCAGCGCGTAAGCGAGCGCAAGGTCGTAGCCTTGGCTGCCCAGCCCCGCGATGGTTCCGACCGCGATTTCCGCCAAGTACGAATGCCGCCTAAAGGCCTCGCGCGCATGTACGTTGGAGAGGTGGACCTCGATAAACGGGATCTCCACCGCCGCCAGGGCATCCCGCAGTGCGATGCTGGTGTGAGTGAACGCCGCAGGGTTGATCACGATGAAACCCACCCGCTCTCGCGCGGCCTGATGCACGCGGTCAACCAGGCCCCCCTCGTGGTTGCTCTGGAACGAGCTCAGCTTGACTCCGGCTGTGCGCGCGGTCGCGGCAAGGCGTCGATCAATGGCGGCTAGCGTCTCACGGCCGTAGATCTGCGGCTCGCGGCTGCCGAGCAGGTTCAAATTGGGTCCATGCAGAATCAGCACGCCCCCTAGCAATTGTCTCGCTTTTTGGCTCATTTTCGCTGCAGAACGCCGCATCTTACCGCACTTAGAGCTCGCGTTTGCGAGACAAGGGGTTGTGGCCGGGTCAGAGTCGGAGCATTTCCCCGAGTCGTTCTTGTAGGTCGGCCTTGTTCAGCGCCCCGAGCTTGCGGCCTACGACCCTTCCTTCCCGATCGAGGAACGCGGTATACGGCAGACCGCCGCTTTGGTTGCCGACGGCGCGCATCAAGTCTATGCCCCCTGGACCGGCGACCAAGATCGGGTAGGTAATCTTGTAATCGTTCGCGAAATCTCGAACTTTAGCCGCATGATCGACGGCGATACCTACAAATTCAACGTTTTTTGGTGCCATTTCCCTGCTTAGAGCAACCAGCATCGGGATCTCGTTTCGGCATGGTTCGCACCAGGTCGCCCAAAAGTTGCACACCAATATCTTCCCCTTCCATTCCCGAAGGTGGTGGGCTCTGCCCTGGAGGTCGGTGAATTCGGCCGCTTGCAATGCGGTGGTTGCAGAATTGCGCCGGACCAAGCCAAGTCCGACTACTGCGCCCGCTGCCGCCGCCACGACGCCGACCGCGCCCAAAATCAGCGCCCTACGTCGGGCGAGCATCATTCTTGCCTTGCCGGGCCGCGTTGATCAGCGCCGCAACCTCCGCCATGCCGGCGCGTTCGGCGACTTTGCCCGCTTGCGTGGTCTTGAGCGCAAGGCGCTCGTCGCGCGGATCGAAGATCGATAGTCGAAGGGGAGCTCCCCGCCACATCAGCGAGAGAATGGTAACCGCGCGCACCCGGTCGCCTGAATAGCGTCTGCCCTCAGAGGTCGAATAGGACAGATTGCGATCGAGCAGGAAAATCTCCACTTCCTTCGTGCTTTCGGGGAACAATTGCAAATCGATTTCCGCGTAGCGACCCGCGAGACCCGTCAGCACCGCACCGGTGAGGTAGGGGTTGAACTCCTGCAGCACCTGCATCGCGTCGAATGCGATTCGCCGCAGCTCCGCGATGCGTTCAGGGTGCTCGGCCGGCTGATACAGCGCTCGGTAGGCACGTAACTCGGCCTCGATCTCGTCGTTCGCAGGCAGTGCCTGGGTTTCATCGGCGCCAACCTGGCGCGCTGCTTTGCGCTTGGCGAGCGCGAAATCGTCAATGCCGTCCTCGGCCATGATGCGCGCCGCAGCGGCAGCGATCCGTGCACGTGTCCCGTTTTGCCGCGATCCCTTGCGGCCCATTGAAGCGCCTCGACTGGGATTGGGGGAGCGCCAAGATCCGGCTCCCGTGGGCGCACATGATAGCGCAGCGCGGTTCGAATCCCTTATCGCGTAGAATCGGCGCCTTTTCGCCGTACCCCATGCCAGTTCACCTGCATATCCTCGGCGTTTGCGGCACATTTATGGGCGGCATCGCGGCCATAGCAAAAGCTGCCGGGTTCCACGTCACCGGGTGCGATGCGAACGTCTATCCGCCGATGAGTGACCAGCTGGGGGCGCTCGGGGTCGATCTGATCGAGGGGTACGACAGCAGCCAAATCCGGCTGGCTCCAGACCTGTGGGTCGTGGGCAACGTCGTCGCGCGGGGAAACCCGCTCATGGAAGCGATCCTCGACCGTGGCGACCGTTACATCTCGGGGCCGCAATGGCTGGCGGAGGAAATACTTCATGCAAAGTGGGTGCTGGCCGTGGCGGGAACTCACGGCAAGACGACGGTCGCTTCGATGCTGGCCTGGATTCTGGAGCAGGCGCAACGGCGACCGGGATTCCTCATTGGAGGCATTCCGCAGGATTTTTCGATCTCGGCTCGCCTGACCGAATCGACCCACTTCGTGATCGAAGCCGACGAATACGACACCGCTTTCTTCGACAAGCGCTCGAAGTTCGTGCACTACCGCCCGAAAACAGCGATCCTGAACAATCTTGAGTTTGATCATGCAGACATATTCGTCGATCTTGCTGCCATTGAACGGCAATTTCACCATCTTGTGCGAATAATCCCAAGATCCGGCCTGATAGTTGCCAATGGGCGCGATGCGGCGCTTGCGCGGGTCTTGGGCATGGGCTGCTGGACACCGGTCGAACGCTTCGCCGTTGAAGCCGGCTGGATGGCCAGCGAATTCGACGCCGACGGAGGGTTTGAAGTCGCCTGGCAGGGAAATGCCGTGGGCCGGGTCGCGTGGAGTCACCTCGGTGCGCACAATCGACTCAACGCGCTCGCGGCCATCGCCGCTGCGCGCCACGCGGGCGTCGCGCCGGCCGACTCGGTCGCCGCGTTGAGCACCTTCGGCGGCGTCAAACGGCGCATGGAGGTGCGTGGACGGGCTCGAGACATCACCGTGTACGACGATTTTGCGCACCATCCGACTGCGATCCGGGCGACGCTGGAGGGCCTGCGCCAGAGCGTGGGTAAGGCACGCATCCTGGCAGTGCTCGAACCACGCTCCAATACGATGAAGCTCGGTGTCATGAAGGACGCGCTCGCTGCGAGCCTGGCTGCGGCCGACGCCGTCTTCGTCTTGGACGCTCAGCTCGGCTGGGACATTGCCGAGGCGCTGCGTCCGCTTGGCGGCAGGGCCCGCTGCCTGCATGACGTCGAGTCCCTGACTGCCTCGCTCGCCGAATACGCTCGCGCGGGCGACCACGTCGTAGTCATGTCGAATGGCGGTTTCGGCGGCCTGCATGGCAAGCTGCTCGAGCGACTGGACCGCGATGGTTGCTCTCGATGATCGTCTATCTCCACGGCTTCAACAGCTCTCCGGCATCACACAAGGCGCGCGAACTTCAGTCTTACATGCTTGCGCAGGGGCTCGGCAACTCGTTTTCGTGCCCGGCATTGCCCCCGAGCCCCGGGGACGCCGTTCGGACGATCGAGGCCGAGCTTGCGCGGCATGCCTCAAGCCCAACTTTCGTCGGGAGCTCGCTTGGAGGGTTCTACGCCACTTATTTCGCGGAGCGACTCGGCACACGCGCGGTCCTGATCAATCCGGCCGTCACGCCCTACGTCGGCCTCGAGGCCTACCTTGGGACGCAGAAAAATCTCTACACAGGCGAGGCGTACGAATTAACGCGCGCCGATCTTGAGGGCTGGCGCGCGATCGCAGTCGAGCGGCCCGAACCGGAGCGCTACCTGCTCTTGCTGGAAACCGGAGACGAAGTCCTCGATTGGCGTGAAGCCGCGCGCAAGTACGAGGGTGCCCGCAGCGTCATCCGGGACGGCGGCGACCACACGCTGCGGAGTTTCCCCGAGCACCTGCCCCGGATCCTTGCTTTCGCAGGACTTGCGCCTGTTTGAGCGGCGCACTGCGGCACTCGTCGCGGCACGCCGCCTATAATTCCCCGGCGATGCAAGTCCTTTACGAGGAAGACGGCGATTTCAAGGTGGGTTCGGTGCTGGCGCAGGCGCCCGCTTCCTTCCAGGTCGAAAGCCCGCACGGCCGGCGCACGAAGGTCAAGGCGGCAAACGTGCTGCTGAGCTTCGAGCGGCCGTCGGGCAGCGAATTGCTCACCGCGGCGCAGTCATTCGCGGACGGCCTCGAGACCGACTTCCTGTGGCAGTGTTGCGGCGAGGGGGAATTTGGATTTACCGATCTCGCGCGCGAGTACGTCGGCCGCGAGCCGACCGCGGTCGAATCGGCCGGCATTCTGATGAAGCTGCATTCCGCCCCGATCTACTTCTATCGGCGGGCGCGCGGACGCTTTCAGGCGGCGCCGGCGGAAACTCTCAAGCTGGCGCTTGCCGGCTTGGAGAAGAAGCGGCGCGTGCAGGAAAGGATCGCGGAGTGGTCCGCGACGCTCGCCCGCTTTGAGTGCCCTCCGGAGATCGCCGCCCTGCGCGAGGAGTTGCTCTACGCGCCGGACCGCTCTAAACCCGAAACCAAGGCCTTCGAGCAGGCGTGCAAGACCACCGGCCTCGCGGCTGCGCGCCTATTCGAGCGCTGCGGCCTGCTTTCCGACAGCCACGACTTTCACCTGAACCGGTTTCTGTTCGAGTTCTTCCCGAAGGGCACCCGCTTCCCCGTCCACGAACTTCCGCCACCCCCGGAGGATCTCCCTCTCGCCGACGTGGAGGCGTTCAGCCTCGACGACATCGGCACCACGGAGATCGACGATGCGTTCTCGGTAACCCGGGTTTCCGATGGCGAGTTGCGCATCGGCATCCACATCGCGGCGCCCGCGCTCGGCTTTCCGCCCGGCTCGCAACTGGACGCAATCGCGCGCGAGCGGCTTTCCACCGCTTACATGCCGGGGATCAAGTACACGATGCTTCCGGACGACGTGATCGAATGCTTCTCGCTCGATGCCGGCGCGTCGCAGCCTGCCGTGTCGCTCTACCTGAACGTTTCCCCCGAGGATTTTTCCCTGCGTGGCCACCACTCGCGACTCGAGCGCGTGCGCATCGCCGCGAACCTGCGCCACGCCGACTACGGCATCCTCAACGCAGGATTCGAATCCGGCGACGTTTCGGGGCTGGCGCACGAAGAGTCTCTGCGCACGCTCTGGCGTTTCGCCCGGGCCCTGGAATCTCAGCGCGGAAAGCCGAGCGTGAACGCCGGCATGGTGGACTATTCGTTTCGTGTCGAGCAGGGACGCGTGTCCATCGAGCCACGCCGGCGCGGCGCGCCGTTGGACAAGCTCGTATCCGAGCTAATGATTCTCGCCAACACGACGTGGGGCAATTTGCTTGCCGAACGCGATGTGGCGGCAATCTATCGCGTCCAGTCGTCGGGCAAGGTCAGAATGAGCGTGCACCCGGAGGCGCACGATGGACTGGGCGTCTCCTGCTACGCCTGGATGACTTCGCCGCTGCGACGCTATATCGACCTGATCAACCAATGGCAGCTCTCGGCGTCGCTTTTGGGTAACCGGCCACCGTATGCCCGAAACGCGGAATCGCTACTCACGGCAATGCGCGCCTACGAGGTCACGCACGCTCGATTCGATGAGCACCAGCGTGCGATGGAGCACTACTGGTGTCTGCGCTGGCTCGTACAGGAGCGCGTGCACGCGGCCGATGCGGTAGTGGTGCGCGAAGGAACGGCCCGCATCGAAGGGATGCCGCTCACGGTACGCGTGCCTTCGTTGCCAGATTTCGAGCCTGGAACCCGGGTGCGGCTCGAAATCGGGGAAATCGATCTGGTCGAACGAACCGCGGCGTGCGTCTATCGTGAAACGCTGGACGGGCGAGCCGGGCCGGGGGAACTTGCCGCGCTGCCGGGAAACGCCTAAAGGCCTAGAATACCCGCTGCTCGCGCGCGTGAGGGGATTTTGCAGGTAGCAATCGCGACAAATTCGATCCGTCGCCCCGACTTCTGGGTCGGCCTCGACCGGCAGACCCGGGTGCTTTACGGCGCGGTTTCGTTGTCCATCCTGCTGCACGCGGTACTGCTCGCCGTTCACTTCCGTTTCCCGGACGCGCTGCGCTGGAAATCAGCCAACCAGCCGCTGGAAGTGGTGCTGGTCAACGCAAAGACCCAAGAAAAGCCCGTCCACGCCGACGCGCTGGCTCAATCAAACCTGGATCGCGGCGGCAATACCGACCAGGCGCGCCGGGCCAAGACCCCGCTTCCCGTCACCAGCCCGCACAACCCCGGCAGGGATCTGGCCGAGGCGCAACGACGGGTGCGCCGGCTCGAGGAGCGGCAACGGCGCCTTCTTGCCAAGGCGTCCAGTGCGCGCGCCCGCGTCGCTCCGGAGACCGAGCTCAAAACGCCCGCCGAGCAGCCCAAGCCGCAAGTCTCCGGTCGCGACCTCGCCGATCTGTCGCTTGCGGCGATGCAGCTTCAGGCGCAAATCGACCGGCGAATCGAGGAATATCAAAAGCGGCCGCGCAAGAAATTCATCGGCGCACGCGCAACCGAATACCGGTTCGCGCAGTACGAAGAGGACTGGCGCCAAAAGATCGAGCGCATAGGCACCCTGAACTACCCATCCGAGGCGCGCGGAAAGCTCTACGGCAACCTTCGGCTCACCGTCACCATCCGGCCCGATGGCAGCGTGCTGTCAATGGATCTCGATCGCTCGTCCGGTCTCGAGGTACTCGACGCGGCCGCATTCAAGATCGTACGCATGGCCTCGCCCTTCGCGCCGTTTCCAGCGAATATTCGAAGAGACACCGATTTGCTGGTCATTACCCGTACCTGGTTCTTCGGCCCGGGCGACAAGATCTGGACGAAATAGCGAATGTCCGACCAATATGCGGTGATCGGCAACCCGGTCGCGCATTCCAAGTCGCCGTGGATCCATGCCGAGTTCGCGCGCATCTGCAAGCAGGACGTCGCGTACACGACCATCGAGGCTCCCCTGGATGCGTTCCGCGCCACGGTCGAGGCATTTCGCTCTGCCGGCGGGCGTGGCGCCAACATCACGCTGCCGTTCAAGCAGGAGGCGTTCCAGTATTGCGCCAGCGTGAGCGGGCGCGCAAGAGTGGCGGAGGCGGTCAACACGCTGGTGCTCGACCGCGCGGCGCCGTGGGGCGACAACACGGACGGCGTTGGATTGGTGCGCGATCTCGAGTTCAATCTCGGCTTCGCGCTGCGGGGCCGCCGAATCCTGGTAATGGGGGCGGGCGGCGCCGCACAGGGTGTCGTGCCGTCGCTGCACGCCGCGGGCCCGCAAGATCTCGTCGTGGCCAATCGGACCCCCGAAAAGGCCCGAGTCCTTGCGGCGCGATTCGTGGGCGCGACCGGTTGCGGATACGATGAGCTCCCCGGCCGGACGTTCGACCTGGTCGTGAATGCGACATCCGCCGGACTGGCCGGCGCGCTGCCCGCGCTGCCGCCGGCGAAATCGCTGTTTGCGCCCGACGCGCTCGCCTACGACATGGTCTACGGACGCGAGACGCCGTTTCTCGCCCTTGCGCGCGGAGCCGGGCTCCGCGTCAGCGACGGCGCCGGCATGCTGGTCGAACAGGCGGCGGAATCGTTCCTGGTGTGGCGAGGCGTGCGCCCCGACACGCGGGGCGTGCTGGCTGCGCTTCGACGAGGCTGATGCGCACGTTGCGTATCGCGTGGAAGGTATTCAGATACGGTCTGGCGGCGATAGCGCTCACCGTGCTGCTCCTGCAGGCGTGGTACTGCGCACATGTCGTGTGGTGGAACACGCATAATCCGACGAGTACCGCCTTTATGCGCGAGCAGCTCGAGCGCGTGCGGGACAAAGATCCCCGCGCGCGCCTGCAGCATCGTTGGGTGCCGTACGGGCGAATATCGGTAAACCTAAAACGCGCGGTAGTCGCTTCCGAGGACGCAAAGTTCCTCGATCATGCCGGATTCGACTGGGAGGCGATCGAAAAGGCGATCGAGAAGAACGAGAGACAGGGCAGGCTGGTCGTTGGCGCCTCGACCATCAGTCAGCAGCTGGCCAAGAATCTCTTCTTGTCCGGAGAGCGCACTTGGCTGCGCAAGGGGGAGGAGGCCGCGATCACCTGGATGCTCGAATCGACCATGTCCAAGCGCCGCATACTCGAGCTGTATCTGAACGTTGCCGAATGGGGCGACGGCATCTTCGGGGCCGAAGCAGCGGCCCGGCATCATTTCGGCGTCTCTGCAGCCGATCTCGGGGCAGGGCAGGCCGCTTGGCTCGCCGCCATCCTGCCGAGCCCGCGCCGCTACGAACGTGGCCGCACGACCGTATTCCTCGCGGGGCGCATCGCGACCATCCGAGCGCGCATGCCAATGGCGCAAATACCGTGAGGGGCTAGCGGCGCGCACCGCGGTTCCGTCTCCCTCGTCGATTCAATACAATGGCGCCGGGTCGGCCATCTTCCGGCCCTTCGCGCAGGCGACATGTCCGATCTGCTCACTAGGCTCGAGGTCGAGGACCTGAAGGAGAACCTGCGCGAGGTGCAGGAGCTCCTGCACCGCCATGCCCTGGTCGAGGGCCTGGTAAGCCGCCAGGAAATGCCCAAGCACGCGCTGGTCGAGCAACTGGTGCACAAGCAGCACCTCGCCGAGCTGCGCACCAAGCTCGAAAACCTGCATCCCGCCGACGTCGCATACGTTCTTGAGGCGTTGCCGCTCGAAGAGCGCCTGGTCGTGTGGGAGCTGGTGAAGGCGGACCGCGACGGCGAGATCCTGCTCGAGGTTTCGGATGCGGTGCGGGAATCGCTCATTGCCAGCATGGACTCGGACGAGCTGGTGGCGGCGGCCGAGACACTGGAAGCCGACGAGCTCGCGGACCTGGCTCCGGACCTGCCGGCCGAAGTCATTCAGGAAGTCGTTCAATCGCTGCCGGCCGAGGAGCGCGAACGTTTGCGTTCCGCGCTGTCGTATCCGGAGGGCACGGTAGGCGCCTTGATGGACTTCGAGATGGTGACCGTGCGCGAGGACGTCACGCTGGAGGCCGTGACGCGCTACCTTCGGCGCATGGACGAACTGCCGGACCACACGGACCAGCTTTACATCGTCGACCGGGAGCGCCGTCTGCGCGGGACTTTGCCGCTCGCGCGCCTGATTGTCTCGGACCTGGACGCGGAGGTGGCGACGGTGATGGTGCCCGAGCGCGTCACGCTGCATCCGCAGGACCGCGCCGAAGATGCCGCTCAGGCATTCGAGCGCTACGACCTCGTCTCCGCGCCGGTGGTCGACGCGCGCGAACGTCTCGTGGCCAGACTCACCGTCGACGCGGTGGTCGACTATATCCGCGAAGCGAGTGCGGAAACGCAACTGGCCGAAGGCGGCTTGCGCGAGGAGGAGGATATCTTCGCCCCGGTGTTCAACAGCTTCAGGAACCGGTGGTCTTGGCTCGCGATCAATCTGGTCACGGCGTTCATCGCCTCGCGCGTGATCGACGCATTTCAGGGCTCGATTGCGAAGCTGGTGGCACTCGCTGCGCTGATGCCGATCGTGGCCGGTATAGGCGGCAACTCCGGCAACCAGACGATCACCATGATCGTGCGCGCGTTGGCGCTGGGTCAGATCCAGGCGCAGTACTGGCGCAAGTTGCTCGCGAAGGAACTCAGCGTGGCGCTTTTGAACGGCGTCGTATGGGGATCGCTGCTCGGCGTCATCGCCTACGTGCTCTACGGCAATGTCGCGCTGGGGGGGGTGATGGCCCTGGCTACCGTGCTCAACCTTATTCTTGCCGCTCTGATGGGGGTGACGATCCCCTGGTTACGCTCGCGAGTCGGCAAGGACCCCGCCGTCGGCTCTTCTGTGCTGATTACCGCCTGCACCGACTCGGGCGGCTTCTTCATCTTTCTCGGGCTGGCTACCCTGTTCCTGGTTTGACCCGTAGCGCGCCGGCAATGCTGCGCACCGCGTGCAACTGGCGCTTGAGCGCGAAGTCGAACAGCCCGAGCCGCTGTGCCAGAAGCTGGTTGGTATAGCTCGCAACATCGGCTGGCGGCAGCGCCAGCCAGGCGTCGGATTCACCGCGCCCGGTGAAGATGCGCATGCCTTGCTTGCGGGCCAGATGCATCATCGCACCGTTCTCGCTCAGGCAATGCATGAATAGGGCGCGTATGCCCCAGTTGCGCGCGTGCGTGTGACTGCGCGCGAGCAGTGCGGCGCCGGCGCCGTGGCCGCGCCAGTCGGGCAGAACCGAGACCCCAAGCTCGACGTGCCCGTCGCAGCGCGCAAGGTGCGCCGCGGCCACCAGCCGCAGCGCGTCGTCGAACGCTCCGAACACCGCATCGCGCTCGAAGTCGATGCGCGCAACGTAGTCACGGATCGTCTGATCGGGCAGTGCAACGCCGAAGCGCAGGCGCCGGTCTTCGGCATCGAGCGCGAGCAGATGCTGCTCCAGCGCGTTGCGCTCGAGCCGCGTGAGTTCACACGTCATGATCTGCATGGTCATGGGTTTGACCGCTAGGACTACGCAAAGTTCGTGCCCGCGCCGTCAGGCAATAGCGGCGAATGCCGCCCGCGCTGCGCCGAGCGTGAAATCGACTTCGAGTGTGCCGTGCGCCGCCGAGACGAAGCCCGCTTCGTACGCCGACGGCGCGAGATATACGCCGCGCGACAGCATCTCGTGAAAGAACCGGTTGAATCGCTCGCGATCGCACTGCATGACCTCGGCGAAGCTCGTAGGCGGCTCCGCTCGGAAATAGAGGCCGAACATGCTGCCGACCGACTGCGCGGAAAAGACCACGCCGGCCTTCTTCGCTTCCGCGGCGAGCCCGGAGACGAGCGCTTTCGTCGTCGCCTCGACCCCCTGTTGAAAGTCGGCCGCTTCGACGAGCGCAAGGGTCGCGAGGCCGGCGGCCACCGCAACCGGATTTCCAGACAGCGTTCCCGCCTGGTAGACGGCGCCGAGCGGCGCGATATGCTGCATGATGTCGCGCCTGCCGCCGAACGCGCCGACGGGCATGCCACCGCCGATGACCTTGCCCAGCGTGGTGAGGTCCGGGCGGATCCCGAAGCGCTGCTGCGCCCCTCCGGTCGCGACGCGAAAGCCGGTCATCACTTCGTCGAAGATGAGAACCGCGCCATGGCGGGTGCACTCCTCGCGCAGGGCCTCCAGAAAGCCCTGCGCAGGCATCACCAGGTTCATGTTGCCGGCCACCGGTTCGACAATCACTCCGGCTATTTCGGCGCCGCGTGCGGCGAACAGCTTGCGCGCCGCGGCGGTGTCGTTGTATTCGAGCACCACGGTGTGCGCCGCGGTCGCCGCGGGAACGCCGGCGGAACTCGGATTGCCGAACGTGAGGGCCCCCGAGCCCGCCTTGACCAGCAGGCTGTCGGCATGGCCGTGATAGCAACCCTCGAACTTCACGATCGCGTCCCGTCCGCTGAAGCCGCGCGCAAGGCGGATCGCCGTCATTGTCGCCTCGGTGCCGGAGGAAACCAGGCGAACCATCTCTATCGACGGGACGAGGCGGCAAATCGCCTCCGCGAGCTCGATCTCGGTCGCGGTCGGGGCACCGAACGAAAGCGCGCGCGCGGCGGCTGCCTGGACTGCCTCGACGACCTTGGGGTGGGTGTGTCCCGCCACCATCGGACCCCAAGAGCCGACATAGTCGATGTAGCGGTTGCCGTCGGCATCCCACAGATAGGCGCCCGAGGCCCGTTCGAGGAACGGCGGCGTACCTCCTACGGCGCGAAAGGCGCGCACCGGCGAGTTGACCCCGGCCGGGATACGCTGCTGGGCGCGTGCGAATAGCTCGTCGTTTCTGCTGGTCATGCGGCGGTGCTCGCTCGGGTTGAAAAGAGGTCGGTAAACGCGCGCGCGCGGGCGGCCACGTCCGGCGCGTCGAACAGAGCCGAAATCACTGCAATGCAATCCGCGCCGGCGCGGATGACTTCAGTCGCGTTCTCGAGTGTAATGCCGCCGATCGCCACGAGCGGCACGCCGAGCGAGCGCGCCTGCGCGAACAACGCGAGCGGAGCGCGTAATGCGGCCGGTTTGGTCGGAGAGGGGAACACGCTGCCGAAGGCGACGTAGTCCGCTCCCGCGGAGACGGCACTGCGCGCGGCCTCCAGGCTGCCGTAGCAGGATGCGCCCAGCAGGCGCGAGCCGACCCGGCCGCGCGCCGCGCCAAGGTCGCCGTCGCCAGCGCCGAGGTGAACACCGTCGGCGCTCGCGACGAGGGCAAGCTCGACGTCGTCGTTTACGATCAGCGGCACGCCGTGCTCCGCGCAAAGCTTCCCCAAGGCGCGCGCTTCCGCTGCGCGCTGCGCTGCGCCGGCCCGCTTGTTACGATATTGGAGCGCTGCCCAGCATTGCGGCGCCGAGCCATTCATCGCTTCGCGCACGCACTCGATCAGTGCGTGGCTGTCAGAAGAATCGGGGGTGATGGCGTAGAGACCGGCAAGCCTCATGACTCCCCCTGCTCGGGATCCGCGTCGACTTCGCGCGCCCAGAAGAAGCGGTCGGGCAACAGCTGACCCATGCCGGGGCGAAAGCCGCCGGCGAGCGCCTGCCAGGTGTATTCCTGCGCTTCGCGCACCGCTTCGGCCATTGCGAGGCCGTTGGCGAGCGCGGCCGCAATTGCCGAGGCGAGAGTGCAGCCTGAACCGTGGTAACTGCCCGCCAGGCGCTGCCAGCGGTCCTCGCGCACGACGCCCCCATGGCCGTAGAGGGTGTTGATCACGTCCGCGGTTGCCTCGTGCGTCCCCGTGACCAGCACGTATTCGCAACCGAGCGCGAGCAGTCGGCGGGCGGACTCTTCCAATCCAGGCTCTTCCTCGTCGCTGTCCTCTTCCGCTAGCCGCCTTGCCTCGGCGCTGTTCGGCGTCACGATAGACGCCTGCGGCACCAGCAGCTCGCGCAGCGCGTCGACCATATCGTCGGTGGCGAGCGGGTCGCCGCGTCCGGAGGCAAGTACCGGGTCGAGAATCATCGGCACATCGGGATAGTCGGACACGATCTCCGCCACGGCGGTGACGTTTTCGGTCGAGCCGAGAACGCCGATCTTGAATGCGGCGACCGGCATGTCTTCCAGCACTTTTCGAGCTTGGTCTGCGACCCAGTCGGCGTCCACCGCGAGCATGCCTTCGACCCCGCGGGTGTCCTGCACTGTGAGTGCCGTGACCACCGACAACGGATGGCAGCCCATGCTCGCGAGGGTCAACAGGTCGGCTTGCAGCCCTGCGCCTCCGGTGGGGTCGGACGCGGCAAACGTGAGTACGATCGGCGGTAGGGACGGCATGCGGGGCAGTTCGCGCTCAGCGGGGAGGCGCAGCGATCAAGCACTGCCGCGGAATACGCTAAGATTTCGACCCATTTTAACCCACCTTGCACCGCGCTCATGTCTGACGAAAAGCCGTACCAAACCTGGATGTGCCTGATCTGTGGCTATGTGTACGACGAGGCTGCGGGACTGCCTGACGAGGGGATTGCCCCAGGGACCCGCTGGGAGGACGTGCCGATAAATTGGACCTGCCCGGAATGCGGTGCGCGCAAAGAGGACTTTGAAATGGTCGAAATATGACACAGTGTGATTTATTGCGTGCCGGGGCATACATGATTGGCGTAGTGTTTGACTCTGCAATGATTTGCAGCCTGCGGGTGCGTTGCACCCCGGGTTCACGCTCGTCCTGACGGGCGCATGGGGGCTCCTGGCAGATGGACACGGCGGAACTGGCCGGAATCAAGGTCATGGTGATCGATGATTCGAACACCATTCGCCGCAGCGCGGAAATCTTCCTGCTGCAGGCCGGCTGCACGGTGATCCTCGCAGAGGACGGATTCGACGCCCTCGCCAAGATTGCCGATCACCAGCCCGATTTGGTGCTGGTGGACATCATGATGCCGCGCTTGGACGGTTACCAGACCTGCGCGCTGATAAAGAAGAACGCCAGGTTCGCGGCCACCCCGGTGATCATGCTGTCGTCGAAGGACGGTCTGTTCGACCGCGCTCGCGGCCGTATGGTCGGATCCGACGAGTACGTGACAAAGCCATTCACCAGAGAGAGCCTGATCGGTGCGATCGCGGCGCACGCGGTCGCGCGCACGGGCGCACCGGCCGCCAATGGCGGCGGCAATTGAAGGACTACGGAGAAGACATCATGCCTGTTAAGAAGATTCTGGTCGCGGACGACTCGGCGACCGATCGTCAATTCCTGCTCGAAAGCCTGTCCAAGCTCGGCTATCAGGTCGTGCTGGCCGAAAGCGGCGAGCAGGCGGTCGACAAGGCGCGTTCGGAACTCCCGGACCTGGTGATCATGGACGTGGTGATGCCGGGCACCAACGGGTTCCAGGCGACGCGCCAAATCACGCGCGACGAGGCCACCAAACATATTCCGGTGATCATGTGCACGTCGAAGTCGCAGGAGACGGATCGCATCTGGGGCCTGCGACAGGGGGCCAAGGACTACGTCGTCAAGCCCGTCAACGTGAACGAGCTCGCGACCAAGATCGCGGCGCTGGGCTGATTGCGTGTCCAAGCGGGCCAGCCTCAAGGATTTCCAGGAAAGCCTCGCGAGCCGGCTCAAGGCGGCAGCGGGCGAGGCGGCGCCGAGCGCACGCCTCTCGTTCGAGGCGGGCGACACGCGTTGGCTGCTGCGACTCGATAGTTCGGGCGAGGTACTTACCGTGCCCGAGATTTCGCGCGTACCGCTGACCAAGGATTGGTTTCTCGGCGTGGCCAATGTCCGCGGCTTGCTGTACGGCGTGTCTGACTTCGCGGCCTTTCTTGGCCCTTCGGCCACGGTGCGTGGCGCCGAAAATCGGCTCTTGCTTATCGGCCAGCCACATGGGGTCAACGTCGCTCTGCTAGCGACCCGACTTGCCGGGCTGCGCAACCTGAGCGAGCTCGAACCGCTCGACGAGGGGCACGAAGCGCCCGCGTGGGCGACCGAGGTCTGGCGCGACGGCGAGGGGCGAATATGGAACGAGCTCGATTGCGCCAAGCTGCTCGGGCACCGCGATTTCCTTGACGTCGCGCTGCATTGAGCGCGGCACGACGGAGGGTTCATGGCATTCAAACTAAATATTCTCGGTACCTCCGCAAAGGGCAGGCGCCCGCTCACGATCCTGCTCCCGTTGTTCCTGGTGCTGCTGGTCGTCACCGCCTACTTCGTATGGGACAACTACCGTACCTCGACATACGGCGCGCAATACATCGCGGACGCCGGTCAACTGCGCATGCTCTCACAACGCCTGGGCAAGGCCTCGCTTCAAGGCCTGCTGGGGACGCCGGAGGCATTCAGACAGGTAAAGTCCAGCCGCGACGCGTTCGCCGAAATCCTGCGCCGGTTGCAGAACGGCGGCACGGTGCGAGGCGTAACAGTGCCGCCGAGTCCTTCGCGGGCGCGCCCGGCGCTGCAGACGCTTGCGGCGCAATGGCAGGGCACCGAGCGTAACGCGGGAATCCTGCTTCGAGACCAGGCGACCCTGATCGGCCTGGGAAACGCCGTGGCGCGGGTGAACGACTCCAATCCGCGCCTGCTCGACCTCGCGGAGCAGGTTCAGACGCGTGAATTGCGATCCGGCGCTTCGACGCGGGAAATCACCGCGGCCGGCGAGCTTGTGATGCTCACGCAGCGGCTCGCGAAGAACGCCAATGCGCTGCTGGCGGGCGAGACGATCGACCCGGAAGTCGCGTTCCTGCTGGGCAAGGACACGAACGTGTTCGCGACCACGCTCGAGGGGCTTCGCAAGGGCAGCGCGGCGCTGCGCTTGCCGGCAGCGCGCAACCCGGAGACCGCCTCCAAGCTGGACGAGCTTGCGGAAGCGTTCAAGGGCTACCGCGAGGCGGTCGCCTCGATCCTGGGCAACATGCAGCGCCTGGTGGCCGCAAAGCGTGCAGCGCACGCAGTGTTCGGCGATTCCGAAAAATTGCTTGCGTCGAGCGAGCGGCTTGCGAACGGATTCGCGACTTATCTCGCGGAAGACAAGACGATCTACCTGATTGCCGCGCTGGTAGTGGCGATGGTGATCGTGCTCGCGCTCATGGCCTATGCCTTCGTTCAGGACGAGCGAGTGCGCCGCGAGCAGGCGGAGGCGCAGGAGGCGACGGTAAAGCGCCAGAACGATCAGAACCAGGAGGCGATTCTGCGTTTGATGAACGAGATGCAGACCTTCGCCGAGGGCGACCTGACCGTGCACGCCACGGTGACCGAGGAGATCACGGGCGCAATCGCCGACTCGGTGAACTTCGCGATCGAGGAGCTGCGCACGCTGGTGGGCAGGATCAACACGGCCGTCGCGCAGGTGACCTCCGCGACCGAGTCCGCGCAGCACACGTCGACCCAGCTGCTGGCCGCGGCGGAACGGCAGTCACAGGAGATCCGCAATACCGGCACCCAGGTGCTCGGTATGGCGCGCGCGATCAATCAGGTCTCCGCGAGTGCCACTGAATCGGCCAGCGTGGCGCGCGCGTCGCTCGCCGCGGCGGAGAAGGGCCAGCAGGCGGTGCACAACGCGATATCCGGCATGAACGAAATTCGCGGGCACATCCAGGAGACCGCCAAGCGAATCAAGCGCCTCGGCGAGTCGTCGCAGGAGATCGGCGAAATCGTCGAGCTCATTTCGGACATCACCGAGCAAACGAACGTTCTGGCGCTCAACGCGGCAATCCAGGCGGCCTCCGCCGGCGAAGCAGGGCGCGGGTTCACGGTGGTGGCGGAAGAGGTGCAGCGCCTCGCCGAACGTTCGGGCGAGGCGACCAAGCAAATCGGCGCGATCGTCAAGACGATTCAGACCGACACCCAGGATGCGGTCAGCGCGATGGAGAAGAGCACGCAAGGCGTGGTCGAGGGCGCGCGGCTGTCCGATGCGGCTGGCCAGGCGCTGGCCGAGATCGGCGAAGTGTCCCGCAATCTGGCGGGCCTGATCGAGAACATCTCCCGCACCACGCAGAGCCAGGCGAGGGCCGCGGGGGCGGTCGCCGTGAGCATGCGGAATATTCTCGGCATCACGGAGCAGACCACCGAGGGCACCAAGAGGACCGCGGCCTCGGTCGGCCAGATCGCGGGCCTGGCACGCGGCCTGAGCGGCTCGGTCGCGAACTTCAAGCTCTGAGGCGGGAGAAGCGCTCGCAGATCACACGATGAGTGCCGCGTTCGACATAGGTCCGCTTGGCTGGGTCAAGAGCGAGATTGATTCCTCGCTCGAGAGGGCTCGCGCTGCGCTGCAGGCCTACGGCGGCAGGCCTGAGGCGCGGGCCGAGCTGAAGGCCTGCGAGGGGCACCTCCACCAGGCCAGCGGCGCGGTGCAGATCGTCGGCCTCGAGGGCGTAACGAGATTCTTCGAGCAGGCAGAAGCGCTGCTCGCGGACCTTCAGGCGGGCAGGGTGAGCGGCGACCCACGCTGCTTGCAGGCGCTGGAGCGCGCGATCGGCACGATCGCGAAATACCTCGCGGATCTGCTGGACGGCGCCGCCGACCGGCCGTTGCGGATGTATCCCGCTTACAGGGTCCTGGTCGAAGCACGCGGGGCGCCGCCGCCCTCCGAGGCCGATCTCTATTTTCCCGATCTTTCTCTGGCGCCGCCTCCGCGCGACCACCCCGCGGTGCACTTGGCGCACGAGGAGGCGGAGACGTTTCTTCGCGCGCAACGTCTGCGTTTTCAGCGCGGTTTCGTGAAATGGCTGCGCGACGCCGAGGATCGCGCCGCGCTGAGCGACATGCTGGCCGCGGTGGACGCGGTGGAGGAAACCCAGGCGCTGCCGGCACAGCGCGCGTTCTGGTGGACTGCGGGCGCGCTGATCGACGCGCTGGCGCATGGCGACCTCGTTCCGGAGCCGGCGCTGCGCCAGCTCGCCGCGCGCATCGAGCAGCAATTGCGTCGCATGGTGGAGGGGGCTTCGCCGTCGGTGGCGGAGCAGCTGCAGCGCGAGGTGCTCTACTGGCTCGCGCGCAGCGGCAGCTCGGCGCTGGCGCCGGAACGTGCCAGTTCCAGGGCTCGCGCGGCGAGGCAGGCCTATCGGCTGGACGGCAGCCTGCCGTCCGACGCGGCGGAACCGGACGTTTCGCAGCGTGTGCCGATGGCGTTGTCGCTGCGCGAGGCGATCGGGCACGCGAAGGAGGCCTGGAACAAGTACGTCGCGGGCATCGACAGCGCGCTCGAGGCGTTTTCCCAGCACGCGAGCGCGGTCGCGGAGCGGGGATGGCGCCTCGGCAACCTCGATCTGGCAACGCTCACGCGCGAGATTGCGCGCGTCGCTGCCCAGCTCGAAGCTACACCCAGGCGTCCCTCCGAAGCGGCCGCGATGGAAGTCGCGACCGCGTTGCTCGTGGCGGAGAACGCGGCGGAGAACTACCGCCAGCTGCCGCCAGATTTTGATCGGCAGGTCAAGGTCATGTTGTCGCGCCTCGCGGTGGCGGTGTTCGACGCCGAGGCGACCGGAGAGCTGCCCCAGGCCGACCTGGTAAACGCGATGATGCGGCGCGCCCAGGAAAAGCTCGCCCTCGGCAGCGCGCTCACGGAGATGCAGGCCAACCTGCACCGGATCGAGCAGACGCTGGACGCCTACTTCCGCGATCCGACGCGTGCGGGGGAGCTCGCGGACCTCGAGCCCGTGATTCACCAGGTTTCCGGCGCGCTTCGCCTGCTGGGCGAGGACGAAGCGCAGGGGGCGCTGGAGCGCTGTGCCGAGCGCATACGCGCCTTTACGGGCGCGACTGCGCGCCCCGGGCTCGAGGAGTTCGAGGCGGTGGCGCAGATCCTCTCCGGGCTCGGCTTCTACATCGATGCATTGCGGCACGGGAAGGCGGATTTCGCGGCGGCGATGCGGCCGGTCGGTCCGCAGCGACCGGCGGCGGAGCCGAGCGTCGAGAAGGAGTTGTGGCAGAAGAGGCGCGATTCCCAGAAGCTCTATCAGGCGTTGCAGGCGGCGCCGCAGGACGAAGACCTGAAACAACGACTCAGGGGCCAGCTGAGCGAAATCAGCGACGACGCGCAGCTTGTGGCGGACGCAACTCTCGGATCGCACGCACGCGAGGCGCTGACGCGGCTCAATGCGGCGGAAAGCCTTGCGAGCGGAAGCCCTCTGGCGACGTCCATGGCACAGCTGGCGCCGCCCGCCGAGGCCGCCTCGCCCGACGCGCAGCGGCTGCTGCAGGCGAGCGAAGAGACTTTCGACCAGGAGTTGCTTGCGATCTTCCTCGAGGAGGCCGACGGCGTGCTTGCTGCGATCGCGGAGAACCTCGCGGCAATCCGGGTCCGGCCGGGCGCAATGCAGGAGCTCGCTGCGATTCGGCGCGGCTTCCACACGCTGAAGGGCAGCGGCCGCATGGTGGGTCTGACGCGTCTTGCGGAGGCCGCGTGGGCGCTAGAACAACTGCTCAATCTTTGGCTGCAAGAAGAACGCGTGGCGACGCCGGCGCTGAACGAAACCATCGAGCTCGCGCAGGCGAAGTTTGCGGACTGGGTCGGCCGCCTGCGCCGGGGCGAGCCGCAGCCAGAGGCCGATGCCCTGCTCGCCGCCGCCGAGCGCGTCGGCCGCGGCGAAGGGCCGGTTGCGGTCGGCGCGGCGACGCTTTCGCCGTCGCTGTATGCGGTTTTCGTAAACGAGGCACAGCAGCACCTGGAAACGCTCGAACGCGAGCTCGCCACCGTCGCAGCGACGGAGACGGTGCGCGACGAGCTGGTACGCGCGGCGCATACGCTGGCGGGAATATCAGGCACGGTCCAAGTGGAGCCGATGCATACGCTCGGCTACGCGCTCGAAGGCGCCTTGCTTCGGCTGCGCAGCCGAGGCACGTCGGTCGAGTCCGCTGAAGTTGCCCTGCTCGTGCGGAGCGCCGCCGCGCTGCGCGAGATGCACGCTGAGGTCGCCGCGCGTCGTGCTCCCGCGGCGAAGGAAGATCTCGCCAGGGAGCTTGATGCACTGCCCGGTCGCGCCGAGCCGCTCGTGGTGCCGCCGGCGGAAGGGCCGCCGGAACGGCGCCGTCGCCGCGTCGACGACGATCTCGACGTGCAATTGCTGCCGTTGTTTCTCGAAGAAGCTGCTGAGCTCGTGCCGCAGGCCGGCGAGCTGTTGCGCGCGTGGCGCAAGGAGCCAGCCAAGCCGGACCACGCAAAGGCATTGCAGCGCGCGCTTCACACGCTGAAAGGCAGCGCCCGCGTGGCCGGGGTGATGAGCATCGGGGAGCTGACCCACAACATGGAAGCACGGGTCGAGAACGCGGCGGCGCTAGAGCAGGTCCCACTACAGCTGCTCGACGAGCTGGACGCCGCCTTTGATCGCGTTGGGGTATTGCTCGAGCAACTTCACAAGGGCCCTGCCCCGCAGGTCGCGCCCTCGCCCGGCGCGGCGGAGGCACCCAAGCGCGCAGCGTCGCGTGGTTTGCTGCGCGTTCGCTCCGAGATACTGGAGAAGCTGGTGAACGAAGCCGGCGAAGTGGCGATTGCGCGCTCACGAATAGAAGTGGAAATGCGCGTCCTGAGGAACGCGCTGGCGGATCTGACCGAAAACGTGGTGCGGCTGCGGGGCCAGTTGCGCGAAATCGAAATTCACGCCGAATCGCAAATGCAGGCCCGGGAACGCGAAGCCGGCGAATCGGCGCGCGAGTTCGACCCGTTGGAGTTCGACCGGTTCACCCGCTTCCAGGAATTGACGCGGATGATGGCCGAGAGCGTGAACGACGTATCGACCGTGCAGCAAAGCCTGACCCGCATGGTCGATAACACGGATGCAGCGCTGTCGGCCCAGGCGCGACTGAATCGGGAGCTGCAACAAGACCTGATGCGCGTGCGGATGGTCCCCTTCGGAACGCTTGCCGAACGCCTGCACCGGCTCGTGCGCCAAACCGCGAAGGAGCTGGACAAGCGCGCCAGCCTCGAATTGCGCGGCGCGAGCGTCGAACTCGATCGCTCCGTGCTCGAGCGCATCACGGGTCCGCTGGAGCACTTGCTGCGCAATGCGCTCACGCACGGCATTGAAGCTGCCGCGCGGCGCGCGGCGGCGGGCAAGCCCGAGGCCGGCGAAATCGTGTTGGACGTCAGGCAAGAGGGCAACGAGATCGTCCTCTCACTCGCCGACGACGGTGCGGGTCTCGATCTGGAGAAGATCCGCGACAAGGCGCTGCAGCGCGGCCTCATCGATGCCGCGGAGCAGATCAGCGAGCAGCGCCTGGCCGAGCTCATCTTCGTGCCCGGCTTCTCGACCGTGGACGAGGTGACTGAAATCGCAGGGCGCGGCGTGGGCATGGACGTGGTAAAGGACGAAGTCGGCGGGCTCGGCGGGCGCATCGAGCTCGAATCGGCGCCGCAGCGCGGCAGCAGGTTCACCATCCGCCTGCCGCTTACCACGGCGGTGACGCAGGCCGTGCTCGTGAGATCGGGCGCGCGCATCTGCGCGCTTCCCGCGGTCATGATTGAGCAGGTGCAGCAGCTTCGCCCGGAGCAACTCGCCCAGGCACGCGCGGCCGGATACGTGGAATGGGCGGGGCGCTACTATCCCTTCGCGCCGATGCATGAGCTGCTGGGCGAGGCCGACGCCGCGCCGGGTCCCGGGCGCCGCTATGCGCCCGTGCTGCTGCTGCGCTCCGGCGCCGAGGCGGCCGCGGTGCAGGTCGACGAAATGATCGGCAACCAGGAAGTGGTGGTCAAAGACCTCGGCCCGCAATTGGCGCGCGTTCCCGGCGTCGCGGGAGTGACGGTGCTCGGTAGCGGCGAGATCGTCCTGATTCTGAACCCGGTCGCGCTCATGCAGCGCCCGCGGCCGCAGCCGGGGCATGTCACGACCCAGATCCCTGCGCCTGCAAGCGCGCGCTTGAAAGTGATGGTTGTGGACGATTCCCTCACCGTGCGCAAGATCACGGGCAGGCTGCTCGAACGCGAGGGTTACCAGGTGCTCGCCGCCAAGGACGGAGTCGAGGCGCTCGAGCAGCTCGCGCACACGGTGCCCGACGTGATGCTGGTCGACATCGAAATGCCGCGCATGGACGGTTTCGATCTGACGCGCAACGTTCGCGCCGACCCGCGCCTGAAGTCCGTGCCGATCATCATTATTACGTCGCGCACCGCCGACAAGCACCGCGCCTACGCGCAGGAGGTCGGCGCCAACGCGTTCCTAGGCAAGCCCTATCGGGAAGAGCAGCTGCTGGGCCACATCGCGAGCTTCGTCGGGCACTAAGGCGGCATCAACCCCCGAAACCGGCGCGCCGGAGCGAGAAACCCTGCCGTAAAAAAGGTATCTAGGGAGGGGGATGGAAGCGGTAAAATAGCCGCAAGCGTGACCTCGATCAATCTTACGCACCACTTCTTGATCGCCATGCCCAACATGGCGGACCCGTATTTTTCGAGAACGCTGACCTACGTCTGCGAGCACAACGACCAAGGCGCGCTCGGTGTGGTGGTGAACCGGCCGATCGACATGACTCTGCAGGCGCTGTTCGAGCGCCTGTCGCTCTCATTGAAGGACAATGAGCTGGCCGATGCCCCTATCTTCTTCGGTGGCCCGGTGCAGACGGACCGCGGCTTTGTCCTGCACGCGCCGGCCGGTCACTGGCAGACGACGCTCAAAGTGCGCGAGGCCATCGGCCTGACCACCTCCAAGGACATTCTGGAGGCAGTCGGCCGCGGAGAGGGCCCGGCAAAGCTGCTCGTGACGCTTGGTTACGCGGGATGGTCGCCTGGCCAGCTCGAGCACGAGCTGTCGCAGAACGCGTGGCTCACGGTCGAGGCGAAGGACGCAATCATCTTCGACACGCCGGTCGAGGAGCGACTGCCGGCAGCAATGGAGTTGCTCGGTATCGATTTCGGTCGCCTGCAGGACGAAGCGGGCCATGCCTGAGCGGCAGCTGCCCCGCCCTGCTCTCGCCCAAGCCATTTCTCCTTCGTCTTCGGTTCCGGTCAACGCGGGTACGGTGCTGGCTTTCGACTACGGCGACCGGCGCACCGGTGTCGCCGTGGGGGACGCGCGCCTTCGCACCGCGCATCCGCTGCCCGCAATCGCTGCGGCAGGCGCGGCACGCATGGCTGCGATCGCCAAGCTGGTCGACGAGTGGCGGCCCGAGCGCCTCGTCGTCGGCCTGCCGCTGGGTCGCGACGGCGGGACGCACCGTCTGGCGCAGAAGGTGGAGCGCTTCGCGCACGAGCTCGAGGCGCGCTTCCACCTGAACGTGGCCCAGGTCGACGAGCGCTATACGTCGACCGAGGCGGAATCGCGCATGCGCGAGGCCTTCGGCGCCAGGCGCGCCGCGCAGGCGTCGCGCGCCCGCAAGCTTGACTCGTACGCCGCACAACTGATCCTGCAACAATACTTCGATGAACCCGCTGCCTGACGCCGAGAAGCTCTGCGCGAAGCTGGCTGCCGAGCTCAAGCCGGCGGTGAAGCCCAGCACGGCCATGATCGGACTGTATACCGGCGGCGTCTGGCTCGCGGAGAAGCTGCACGCCGCGCTCGGCATCGCCGAGCCGCTGGGCACCATGGACATCGCGTTCTACCGCGACGACTACCACCAGCAGGGCCTCGCGCGCGATCCCAAGCGTACGCAGATTCCGTTCGCGGTGGAGGGCCGCGATCTGCTGCTGGTGGATGACGTGCTCTATACCGGGCGCACGGTGCGCGCGGCGATGAATGAGCTGTTCGACTACGGCCGGCCGGCGAGCATTTCGCTGGTGGTGCTTGCCGAACGCGGGGGCCGCGAATTGCCGATCTGCGCGCAATACTGCGGCTGCAGGGTCGAGGTGGCGCGGGGCATACGCCTTCGCCTGCTGCGCGACGACCAGGGCAGGCTAAAGCTCGAACTTCAGAATGCAGAGTAATCCACAACTGAACTCCAACGGCGAGCTGCGCCACCTGCTCTCGATCGAGGGGCTGCCGCGCGAGGTGCTGGCGGGAATTCTCGACACGGCGGCTTCGTTCGTTGGCGTCACCGAGCGCGAGGTGAAGAAGGTGCCGCTGCTGCGCGGCAAAAGCGTTTTCAACCTGTTCTTCGAGCCCTCCACGCGCACCCGCACCACGTTCGAGATCGCGGCCAAGCGATTGTCCGCGGACGTCATCAACCTGAACGTCTCGGCCAGCTCGCAAACCAAGGGCGAGTCCCTGCTCGACACGGTGTCCAACCTCTCGGCGATGCAGGCCGACCTGTTCGTGGTACGGCATGGCTCCTCGGGCGCGCCGTACTTGATTGCGCAGCACGTCAAGCCGCACGAGCATGTCATCAACGCCGGCGACGGACGGCATGCGCACCCGACGCAGGGCCTGCTCGATCTCTACACGATCCGCCACTACAAGAAGGATTTCGGCGCACTGTGCGTGGCCATTGTGGGCGACGTGCTGCATTCGCGGGTGGCGCGCTCGCTGATCCACGGCCTGAATACGCTCGGTGCCCCGGAAGTACGCGTGATCGGCCCGCAGACGCTCTTGCCGACGGGAGTCGAGGCGCTGGGCGTCAGAGTGTTCAACGACATGCAGGAAGGCCTGCGTGCCGCCGACGTGGTCGTGATGCTGAGGTTGCAGAACGAGCGCATGCGCGGGGCCTTGCTGCCGAGCGCGCAGGAGTTCTTCAAGCACTACGGCCTTACCGCGCAGAAGCTCTCGTTGGCGAAGCCGGACGCGATCGTGATGCACCCCGGGCCGATGAACCGCGGCGTCGAGATCGATTCGACCGTGGCCGACGGCCCGCATTCGGTCATCCTGCCGCAGGTCACTTTCGGCATCGCCGTGAGGATGGCAGTCATGTCGATCGTGGCGGGGAACTGATGAAGATCCTGATCCGCAACGGGCGGGTGATCGACCCGGCGAGCGGGCGCGATGACGCCGGCGACGTGGCAATCGCCGACGGCCGCTTGTGCGAGACACTCACAGGCAAGCCCGACCGGGTCATCGACGCAGCCGGTCTGGTCGTCGCGCCGGGGCTGATCGACGTCGCCGCGCGCCTGCGCGAGCCGGGCTACGAGTACAAGGCCACCCTGGAATCGGAAATGGACGCCGCGGTCGCCGGCGGGGTGACCAGCCTCGCCTGTCCGCCCGACACCGATCCACCGCTCGACGAGCCCGGGCTGGTCGACATGCTGCGCCGGCGCGCCAAGGTGCTCTCTCGCGCGCGCGTCTATCCGATCGGGGCGCTGACGGTGAAGCTCGCCGGCGAGCGCCTGACGGAGATGGCCGAACTCGCAGAGGCCGGCTGCGTGGCGTTTTCGCAGGCCAACGAGCCGATTCCGGACACCCAGGTACTGTGGCGCGCGCTGCAATACGCGGCTACTTTCGGCTTTCCGGTCTGGTTGCGGACCGAGGACCACTGGCTTGCGCGCGGCGGCGTAGCGCACGATGGCGAGCTGGCGACGCGCCTCGGGCTGCCGGGCATCCCGCCATTCGCCGAGACGATCGCGCTCGGCACGCTGCTCGAGCTGGTGCGCGCCACCGGCACGCGGGTCCATCTGTGCCGCCTCTCGAGCGCCGGCGCGGTCGAGATGGTGCGCAAAGCGAAGCTCGAGGGACTGCCGGTCAGTTGCGACGTCGGCGTCCACCACCTTCACCTTTCGGACCTCGACCTCGGCTACTTCGATTCCCATTGTCGGCTGGTGCCCCCGCTACGGAGTCAGCGCGACCGAGACGCGCTCGCCGGCGGTCTCGCGGACGGCACGATCGACTGCGTCTGCTCGGACCATACGCCGGTGGACGAGGATCAGAAGCAAATGCCCTTCTCCGAGGCCGAGCCCGGCGCGACCGGGCTCGAACTGCTCCTTCCGCTCGCGTTGAAATGGGGCGCGCAGCAACGGCTGCCGCTCGGCAAGGTGCTCGCGCGCGTGACAAGCGATCCCGCCCGGGTTCTCGGCGTGCAGTCCGGCAGGCTGCAACCGGGCGCACCCGCGGACGTGATCGTGTTCGATCCCGACGCCGCCTGGCGGGTGACCCCGGACGCGTTGCGCAGCCAGGGCAAGAACACGCCCTACATCGGCTACGAGCTCACCGGGCGCGTGCGTTACACGCTGGTCGCCGGCAACGTGGTCTTCGAGCAGGCATGATCGGGCGCGCCGCGGCCGCAGTGCTCGCCATGCTGGTGCTGACGGCCTGCGGCACGGCGCCGCCACGCGGCGGCGCCTTCTACAAGGACGACGGCCCCGGCGCCAACCCGCCGCCGGATCTGGACCGGATTGCCGACGCCCAGCCGCGTGCCGAGTCGCTGAACCGGGCTGCCAACCGTCCCTACGAGGTCTTCGGCAAGCGCTACGTTCCGCTTGCCTCGCTGCAGCCGTTCCACCAGCGCGGCATCGCGAGCTGGTACGGCCGGCGCTTCAACGGCCAGCCTACCTCGAGCGGCGAGCGCTACGACATGTACGCGATGACCGCCGCGCACCGCGTGCTCCCGATCCCGAGCTACGCGCGCGTGACGAACCTCGCCAACGGCAGGAGCGTGGTGGTACGCATCAACGACCGCGGACCGTTCCATTCCGGGCGCATCATCGACCTGTCGTACGCCGCGGCGCACAAGCTCGGTTATGTCGCGGCCGGCAGCGCCAAGGTGGAAGTCGACAGCATCGTTCCGGGTGCGCGGAGCGAGGTGGCCGTCGCGCAGCCGGTCGCGGCGCCGGCGCCCGTGGCGGCGCCGCTCGGACCGCCGGCGGTGGTCGCAGAGCCGAGCGGCGTGTACCTCCAGCTTGGCGCATTTTCCGCACGCGAGAACGCCGAAAGCTTCCGTGCGCACGTGTACCGCGAGCTCGGATGGCTGTCGGACGTCATCCACGTTTACCCCGTCGGGCGCCTGTACAAGCTGCACTTGGGGCCCTACGAAACCCGGGACCAGGCGAGCACCGTCGCGCAACGCATCGAAACCGAGCTGAACTTCAAGCCCGTGTTCATTGTCCGATAGCGGGTTCGCCGCGCCGCTGTCCTATAATTCGCCGCTTTTCGCAAGGTCATCCATGCTCCTTCGCACGCTTTTCGCGTTCCTCCTGTCAGGCTTCTTCGGTCTCGCAGGCGCCAGCACGCCGCGGCCGCCTGCTGTGGTCGGCAACGCGTGGCTCGTGGCCGACATGTCGAGCGGCCAGATACTCGCTTCCGAAAAGTCCGATGAGCGCTTCGAGCCTGCCTCGCTGACCAAACTGATGACCGCCTACCTCGTGTTTACGGCCCTGCACGAGAAGAAGCTTTCGCTCGAGCAGCAGGTTCGCGTGTCCGAGCGGGCCTGGAAAGCGCCGGGTTCCCGCATGTTCATCGAGCCCGGCAAGCCGGTCACAGTCGAGCAGTTGATCGAAGGCATGGAGGTGCAGTCAGGCAACGATGCGTGCATCGCGCTGGCCGAGGCGGTCGCCGGATCGCAGGACGTGTTCGTGCAGCTGATGAACCGCGAGGCCCAGCGCCTCGGCATGAGCAACACTCATTTCGTCAACCCCACGGGACTGCCGGACCCGCAGCACTACAGCACCGCGCACGACATCTACCTGCTCGCCACCGCCCTGATCCGCGATTTCCCCGCCGAGTATGCGCGCTACTACTCTCAGAAGGAGTTCAGCTACAACAACATCACGCAGCGCAACCGCAACCGCCTGCTGTGGCTCGACCCGAGCGTGGACGGCGTGAAGACCGGACATACGGAAGCGGCGGGCTATTGCCTCGTGGCATCGTCCAAGCACGGCCCGCGGCGGCTGATCTCGGTCCTGCTCGGCGCCAGCTCCGAGCAGATGCGCGCGGAAGAGTCGCTCAAGCTGCTCAACTGGGGCTATCAGTTCTACGACAGCGTGAAGCTCTACGACAAGGGCGAAACGGTGAAGTCCCTCGAAGTCTGGAAGGGCTCTGCGCGCAAGGTGAAGGCCGGATTCGATCACGCCATCATGATCAGCGTTCCGAAAGGCGATGCGGACAAGCTGAAGGCGCAGTTGCTGTCGAAGCAACCGCTGCTGGCGCCGGTCTCGCAGGGCCAGCGCGTCGGCGTACTGCGCCTTACGCTGGACGGCAAGCCGGTCGGCGAGTATGCCTTGCTGGCGCTCGAGCCGGTCGGCGTCGCGGGGATTTTCCGCAGGGCGTGGGATACACTGCGTTTGTGGATGAAGTGAAGAGGCAAACATGGTCTTTCTGAACGGCAAGTTCCTGCCGATCGAGCAGGCGACGGTCCCGGTACTCGACCGCGGGTTCATCTTCGGCGACGGCGTCTACGAGCTGGTGCCGGTGTATTCGCGCGTGCCGTTCCGGATCGACGAGCACCTGAGGCGGCTCGAGCGCAGCCTGGCGGAAGTCCGGATCAAGAATCCCTATACCGCGGCGCAGTGGAAGGAGATCATCGCCCGCCTGATCGCCGAGCAGGCCTTCGAGGACCAGGGAATCTATTTCCAGGTGACGCGCGGCGTTGCCAAACGCGACCACGCGTTCCCCAAGGACGTGGAGCCGACGGTGTTCATCATGTCGAGCCCGCTCGTCAATCCGTCCCGTGAGCTGGTGGACAAGGGTGCGGCGGCCGTGAGCGCGCCGGACTACCGCTGGCTGCGCTGCGACATCAAGTCGATCTCGCTCATCGGCAATTGCCTGCTGCGCCAGCTCTCGGCGGATGCCGGCGCGGCGGAAACCATCATGTTCCGCGACGGCAAGCTGACCGAAGCCTCGGCATCCAATGTATTCATCGTCAAGGGCGGCGTGATCCGATCGCCCGCCAAGTCCAACCTGATTCTGCCTGGTATCACCTACGACGTGGTGGTGGAGCTGGCGCAAGGCGCGGCAATGCCGCTCGAGTTCGGCGAGATCACGCAAGCCGAGGTGCGCGCCGCGGACGAAGTCTGGGTCACCTCGTCGTCGAAGGAAGTGCTGGCGATCGTGCAGCTCGACGGCAAGCCGGTCGGCGACGGCAAGCCCGGCGCGGCGTTCCGACGCATGTACCAGCTGTACCAGGAATTCAAGCAGCGGGTGATGCGCGCCGGAAAGCACAAGGCCGCGGCCTAGGAGGCGTCCGATGAACGAGGTGCGCGAATCTGCGCTCACCTATCCGTGCGAATTCCCGATCAAGGTCATGGGGCGGCGCGAAGGCGGTTTCGCGCAGGAGGTGATGCAGATCGTTCTGCGGCACGCGCCCGATTTCGAGCCCGCCACGATCGAGATGCGGCCCAGCCGGCAGGGCAAGTATCTCGGGCTCACGCTGATCATCCAGGCGCGCTCGCGCGAGCAGCTCGACGCGCTCTACCGCGACCTTTGCGACCACCCGGCGGTGGTGATGGTGCTGTGATGGCTGCGGTGCTCGCGCCGACGGTTCGCGTCAAACGCCTTGGCACGGTGGACTACCGCGCCGCGCTCGAGGAGATGCGCAGCTTCACGGCGCGGCGGGACGACGCGACCGGCGACGAGCTTTGGCTGCTCGAGCATCCGCCGGTGTACACGCTCGGGCTCGGCGCCGACCCGGCGCACGGGCCGCGCGGCGACAACGGCATTCCGGTGCTGCGGGTCGAGCGCGGCGGCGAGATCACCTATCACGGGCCGGGACAAGTCGTGCTCTACGTCCTGGTCGACCTCGCGCGGCGCGCGATCAAGGTGCGCGAGTTCGTCGCCATGCTGGAGCAATCGGTCATCGACCTGCTCGCCGAGCGCGGGGTTGAGGCGGCGCGGCGCCCCGGCGCGCCGGGCGTCTACGTGCAAGGCGCCAAGATCGCGGCGCTCGGAATCCGGGTCGCGCGCGGGCGCACGTTTCACGGGCTCGCGCTGAACGTGGACGTCGACCTGGCGCCGTTTGCCGCGATCGACCCCTGCGGATATGCGGGGCTCGCGGTCACCCGAACGCGCGACCTAGGCTGCGCAGGCACGCCGGAGGAGCTCGGCGGCCGGCTGGCGGAAATTCTCGCCGCGAGGATCTGCCATGCGTGACGCGGGGGTAAAGGAAAAGGGGCGGCAAAAGACCGCGCGTATCCCGGTCAAGATCGTTCCGCGCCAGGCTTTGGCGAAGCCGGCGTGGATCCGGGTGCGCGCCGCCAGTCCCAACTCGCGCTTCTACGAGATCAAGGACATCCTGCGCGCGCAACGGCTGCACACGGTGTGCGAGGAGGCGTCCTGCCCGAATATCGCCGAATGCTTCGGCAAGGGCACCGCGACCTTCATGATCCTGGGCGACATCTGCACGCGCCGCTGCCCGTTCTGCGACGTCGGGCACGGCAGGCCGCTGGCGCCGGACGCCGAGGAGCCGGCGCATCTCGCCGACACCATTGCCAAGCTGGCACTCGGGTACGTCGTCATCACCAGCGTCGATCGCGACGACCTGAAGGACGGCGGCGCGCGCCACTTCGTCGACTGCATCCGGGCGGTGAGGGAGCGTTCGCCCCGGACCGCGATCGAAATCCTGGTGCCCGACTTCCGCGGGCGGCTCGAGCGCGCGCTGGAGATACTGCTGCTCGCGCCGCCGGACGTGATGAATCACAACCTGGAGACCGTGCCGCGGCTCTACCGCAGCGCGCGTCCGGGCGGCGATTACCGGCACTCTTTGAAGCTCCTGCAGCAATTCAAGCATGCGGCGCCTGCGGTGCCCACGAAATCGGGGCTGATGGTTGGGCTGGGGGAGACCGACGAGGAGATACTCCAGGTCATGCGTGACCTGCGCACACACGGCGTGGACATGATCACCATCGGCCAGTACCTGCAGCCGTCCGCGCACCACCTGCCCGTGGAGCGCTACGTCCACCCCGAGACCTTCACTTTGTTCGAGCGCGAGGCCGCGGCAATGGGTTTTCGCCACGCCGCCGTCGGTGCCTTGGTGCGCTCGTCCTATCACGCCGACCGGCAGGCGCACGGCGCCGGCGTCGCCTGAGCCGGTCGCGCATGGCCGCCTGGGTCTCCGCGCTGAAGGCCGTCCTGCCGTACGTGACGAACGTCGTGACCGCGGCCATTCCGGTGTTCACCTCGCGCCTGGGTCAGGATCGCTCGGCCGAGGTCGCGGCGAAGCAGATCGCCGAGCTGCAGGACGCTGCAACGCACAACGCGACCTCGGTCAAGGTGCTGGCCGAGCAGCTCCAGCGCACGGTCGACGCGGTCGAGCAGGGCGCGGTCAACCTCGACCGGGCGCTGCGGCGCATGCGCCTGCTGGCGGCGGCGTCGCTGCTGGTCGCGCTCATCGCGTTGTGCACCGCGCTGCTCGCGGTTGTCGGATAATGGCGTTTTGCCCAACGAAAGGGGAAATACCATGAGAAGACTTGCGATGCTGCTGGTGCTTGCGCTGGCGGCCGCGCCCGCGATGGCGATGAAGCCGTGCGAGGAGCTCAAGGCCGAGATTGCGGCGAAGATCGAGCACAACGGCGTGAAGACCTACACGCTGGAGATCGTTCCGATCGACGCGGTGGTAAACGACGGCAAAGAGGTCGGAACCTGCGACGGCCACACCAAGAAGATCATCTACCGGCGCGGCTAGACGCGTGAAGGCCGCGGGCCTTGCCCTGCTCGCGGCGCTGGCCTGGTGCCAGCCCGCGGCGGCGCAGCTCGAAGGGATCAGCAACAAGCAGGCCGTCGCGGCGCTCAAGACCGCGCTCGAAAAGGGCTCCCGAGCGGCGGTTTCGTCGCTCGGGCGTGCAGACGGCTTCTTCGGCAACGCGCGGGTGAAGATTCCCCTGCCGGAGTCCCTGCGCAGGGCCGAGGGCCTGATGCGCCGGTTCGGCATGGGCAGATATGCGGACGAGCTGGTGCTCACCATGAACCGCGCGGCCGAGGCGGCGGTGCCGGAAGCCACGGCGCTGCTCGTCGGAGCGGTGAAGAAGATGAGCGTCGAGGACGCCAAGGGCATCCTCACCGGCGGCGACACCGCCGGAACCGCTTACTTTCGCCGCACCACCGAGGATCAGCTGAGGGTGCGCTTCCTGCCGATCGTCAGCCGGGCGACCGCGAGGGTGCAGCTCGCCGAGAAGTACAACGAATACGCGGACAAGGGCGTGCGCTTCGGCCTGGTGAGCAGGGAGGACGCAAACCTCGACGCCTACGTCACGCAGAAGGCGCTCGACGGCCTGTTTCTGGTGATGGCAGACGAAGAAAGGAAGATCCGCCAGGATCCGGTCGGATCCGCCTCTAGCATCATCCGGAAGGTGTTTGGCGCGCTGCGCTGAGCGGATGCGCCGAAAGGGCGCGCACGGTCCAGAACAGCGTCAGTCCGGCTGCAGCGCATACGGCAGAGAGCATGAACCCGGCGCGGTAGCCTCCGGTCAGGTCGTGCAGCGTGCCGGCGGCCCAGGAGCCGACCGCGCCGCCCAGGCCCATGCCGACCATGATGGTCCCGTAGACCGTGCCCAGGCCGCCGCCCGAAAAGTTGCGCGCCGAGAGCACCGCCACCAGCGGCCCGCGCGAGCCCTGCATGGTGCCGAACAGAAGCACGAATGCGGCCACCAAAGCGTAGGCCCGATGCCACTGCAGCAGCGCCAGCATCGCGATGCCGACGATCGTCGAGGAGTACGACAGGGTTGCGACCGGCCGCTCGCCGATGCGCTCCGCGAGCACGCCCGAGCCGAGCATTCCGACGATGGAGATCATCCCCACCAGGCCGTAGATCGAGGCCGCCTCGAGCGGCGCAAAACCGATTTCCACCAGGTAGGCGACCGTCTGAACGCCGATCGCGTAGGTCGTCACCGAGGTGAAGAACATCACGCCGAACAGGCCCCAGAACGCGCGCGTGGCGACAGCGCGCGCGATCGTCCACGCATTGTTCCTGCCAGTGGGCTGCGCGTCCCTCGTCGCGCCTTCGGGCGGGCCGGCTGCGATGCGCCGCCATGGCAGCGCGAGCACCGGCAGCAGCAGCGCGAGCAGCAGCCCGCCCAGCGCGTGGTACGCGCCGCGCCAGCCGTAACGCTCGATCAGCCACTGCGTGCCCGGAGCGATGATGAGCAGCCCGGTTCCAAGCGCGGCGTAGAGCACACCCATCGCGCTCGCCAGCCGCGCGCGGAACCAGAGGTTGGCGAGGCCCGAGGCCGGCACCATGCCGATCAGGGCAGCGCCGACGCCCCCCGCCACCCCGACCAGCACGTAGAGCTGCCATAACGCGCCGAGCCAGCCCGCGAGCGCGTAGGCCGAGCCGAACAGGGCGAGCCCCACGCAGTAGCAAAAACGCGGGCCGAGCCGGTCAAAGGCGATTCCGGCGAGCGGCGACATCATTCCGGCGAACAGCATGTAGGTCGAGTACACGCCAGTGAGCGCGCCGCGATCGGCGCCGAACTCGCGCGCGAGCGGCAACAGGAAAACTGCGTAGCTTTCGCCGATGCCGCGCGAGAGCAGATTCATCAAGGTGCACAGCGCGAGAACGCCGAGAGCCGCGCGCCTCAGCTCATGTGCATCGTGCGCGGCAGCCAGAGGATGATGTCCGGAAAGGCCAGGAACAGCGCCAGCGTCACCACGTCGGCGAGGAAGAACGGCATGATGCCGCGAAATACGTCCGACAGCGGAATGTCGGGCCGCACGCCGTTGACCACGAAGCAGTTCAGTCCGATCGGAGGGGTGATGAGGCAGATCTCGCACATCTTGACCACTACGATGCCGAACCAGATCGGGTCGTAGCCGAGCGCGATGACCGCGGGATAGACTACCGGCAGCGTGAGCAGCAGCATGCCGATCGCGTCCATGAACATGCCGAGCACCGTGTAGAACAACAGGATTCCGATCATGATCGCGAGCGGCGGCAGCGGCAGCGTGACGACCCACTTGGCGAAGGCGTCGGGCAGCCCGGCGAAGCCGAGGAAGCGCACGAACATCAGCACGCCCCAGATGATCGAGAAGATCATGACAGTCAGCTTCGCCGACTCGAGCAGCGCCTCGCGCAGCCCATGCCAGCGCATGCCGTGCGCCAGCGCAATCGCGAACACCACGAACGCACCCAGGGCGCCGGCTTCGGTCGGAGTGGCCCAGCCGTAGTACATCGCGGAGAAGATGATGATCACCACCGCGATGATCGGCAGCGTTCCCGGCACCGAGCGCCAGCGCTCGCGCCAGGTGAACCCCCTGATCGGGCGGCCGAGGCTCGGCTTTATAGTGGCCATGACCACGATCATGATCGAGTAGGCGATCGCCGAGACGATGCCCGGCAGGAAACCCGCGACCAGCAGCGCGCCGACCGACTGCTCCACGATGATGGCGTAGATCACCAGCAGCGCGCTGGGCGGAATCAGCGACGCGAGCGTGCCTCCCGCGGCCACCACGCCCGCGGCGAGCTTGCGGTCGTAGCCGTACTTGAGCATGTCCGGGATCGCGACGCGGCTGAATACGGCCGCGGTCGCAGTGCTCGCGCCCGATACCGCGGCGAAGCCGGTGGCGGCGATCACGGTCGCCACGGCAAGCCCGCCGGGCACCCAGCCGAGCCACTTGCGCGCGGCGTCGAACAGCCGCTCGGTGAGCCCGGCATGAAAGGCGAGATAGCCGATCAGAATGAACATCGGCAGCACGCTCAGGGTGTAAGTGGTGACCTTCGAGTGAGGGATGGTGCCGGCCATGCCGGCGCCGGCGTCCCAGCCGAGCATCGCGATCAGCCCGACCATGCCGACGAACGCGGCCGCGTAGACCACCCGAACGCCGACAAACACCAGCGCGATGAGGCCGAGCACGCCGACGATGCCGATCTCGAACGGGCTCAATTCGCGCCCTCGATTTCCTGCGCTGCGATCTCCTCGGCAGTCATCGGCCGGGGGATCGCCACCTGCTCGGCCGAAGGGTTCAACATCAACCGCAGGTAGGCGACCAGCTGCAGCAGCAGGCGCAGCCACAGCAGGGCGAACGACACCGGCACCAGGAGCTTGGACGGCCACACCGGCAGCTCGGCGTCGATCGTGCTGTCGCCCAGCCGGTAGGCGCGCAGGAAATGGTCGTAGCCGTACCAGATCAGCACCGCGATCACGAACAGCGCGATCAGCGCGCCGAACACCTCCATCGCCCAGTGCACGCGCCCGCTGGTCATCTTGAGGAACATCTCCATCCTCACGTGGCCGCCGAGGCGCTGGCAGTAGGCGATGCCGAGGAAGGCGAACGTCGCCATCGACAGCTCGACGAAGTCGATATAGCCGTTGATGGGCCGGTCGAGCAGCTGGCGGCCGAGCACCTGCGCCATGCCGAGGAACATCAGCACGAAGATGCAGGCCGCCGCCACCAGGTTGAAGAAGGTCTCGACGCGGCCGAGCCGAACGTCGAACACGCCCAGCGTCGAGCCGTCCTCGCGCGGCACGGCGCTCATCCGGTTACTTGGACGCTTCCTTCGCCGTCTTGAACAGCAAGTCGAGCAGACCCTGGGCGTCGAACTTGTCCTTGTTCTCGGCGACCCACTTGTCCCACACCGGCTTGCCGGCGACCTTGCGGAATTCCTCCAGCTGGTCTTCGGAGTAGGTCACGGGTTTGAGCGTCTTCGCCAGCATCGGCAGGTTCTTTTTGTCGATCGCGACGTAGGCCGCGATCTGCGCGTCGATCACCTCGTTCTTGGCGTCCATGACGAGCTTCTTGTACTGCTCGGGCAGCTTCTGCCAGGAAGACTTGCTGAACACGATCGGACAGTCGGAGGTGCCGGGGGACATGTTGGTGGTGTACCAATCCGATACCTCGTTGATCTTGTACGCGACCTGCGCGTAGGTATACGGAAACGACGCCGCGTCCATCGTGCCGCGCTGCATCGAAGTGTAGACCTCGGTCGCAGTAGTGGTGGTCTTGATTGCGCCCAGCACCTGCATGGCGTCGCCTATACCCCCTCCGGCGCGTACCCGCAGCCCCTTCCAGTCGGCGAGCTTGTAGGGCGGCTTGCCCTTGCCCAGGAACTCGTACTGCGGCAGCAGGGTCGAGGCGTAGGCCATCGCGTCCCAGCGGTCCATGTCGGCCACCAGGGCGGGGTGGTGGTACAGCTTGTCGCGCACGACGCGAGATACGTTCCAGTCGCCCAGCGGCAGGAACGGTTGCGAGAAGACCATGAACGCCGGGTTTTTGCCCGGGTGGTAGAAATTGCAGAAGTGAGCGCCGTCGAGCGCACCGAGCTTGATGCCGTCGAGATTCTCGCGCGCTTTCGAGAACGATTCGCCGTAGCCGATGCGGATCGTGAAGTTGCCGTCGGTCTTCTTCGCCACGATGTCGGCGAGCACCTCGATGCCCTTGGTAAAGGCGCGCTGGTTGCCCCAGGTGGAGAATTTCCACTCGAGCTTGGGCCCGTTGACTTCCGCGGCGCTGGCGGAAATGGCAGCAAACGCGGCCACTACCGCGACCGCGGCGGCGCTGAAATTGACTTTAGTCATGGTATTTCCTCCGGTGGTCGTTGTGCGCGGGGGATTGGCTTCCCCTCTTGGTATTGTGATTGTGAAGCCGCTGCAAGGTAGCACACGCCAGGCGTGCCAGACAACCTAGTGCGCTTCGTCCCAGTTGTCGCCGACGCCCACGTCCACGATCAGCGGCACTTCGAGTTCGGCCACGTTCTGCATGCGCGCCCGCAGCCCCTCGCGAACCTCTTCCAGCTCGTCCCGGGGCAGCTCGAGCACGAGTTCGTCGTGCACCTGCATGATCAGCTTGGCGCCGAGGCCGCGCTCGTCGAGCCACTTTTGCACCGCCACCATCGCGAGCTTGATGAGGTCGGCAGCCGTGCCCTGCATCGGCGCGTTGATCGCGGCGCGCTCGGCGGCCTGGCGCCGCTGCGGCGAGCCGCTCTTCATTTCCGGCAGCCACAAGCGGCGCCCGAACACGGTCTCGACGTAGCCCTGCTTGCGGGCGCGCTCGCGCGTTTCGTCCATGTAGCGCTTGACCCCCGGATAGCGTGAGAAATAGGACTCGATGTAGGCCTGCGCGGTGGCGCGCTCGATGCCCAGGTTCTGCGCAAGGCCGAACGACGACATGCCGTAGATCAGGCCGAAGTTGATCACCTTCGCCGTGCGGCGCTCGTCCGGCGTCACCTCTTCGAGCGAGCGGCCGAAGACCTCGGCGGCGGTGGCGCGATGCACGTCGTGGCCGTGCGCGAAGGCGTGGCGCAGGCCCTCGTCGCCCGACAGGTGCGCCATGATGCGCAGCTCGATCTGCGAGTAGTCGGCGCTCAGGATCCGGCACCCCGGCGGGGCGACGAAAGCTTCGCGGATGCGCCGGCCCTGCGGGGTGCGGATCGGGATGTTCTGCAGGTTGGGCTCGGTCGAGGCCAGCCGCCCGGTCACCGCGACCGCCTGCGAATAGGTCGTGTGTACGCGTCCGGTGCGCGCGTTCACCATGCGCGGCAGCTTGTCGGTGTAGGTGGACTTGAGCTTCGCCAGCCCCCTGTATTCGAGCAGAATCTTCGGCAGCGGGTAGTCCTGCGCCAGCTCGGCGAGCACATCCTCGTCGGTCGAGGGCGCGCCCGAGGGCGTCTTCTTCTTCACCGGCAGGCCCTGGCGCTCGAACAGGATCTCCTGGATCTGCTTCGGCGAGTTGAGGTTGAATGGCTGGCCGGCGGCCTCGTAGGCCTTCTGCTCCTTTTCCAGCATTTCCTTGCCCAACTCGTGGCTCTGCGCCTCGAGCTTGGCGCTGTCGAGCAGTACGCCGTTGCGCTCCATGCGCAGCAGCACCGCCAGCACCGGCATCTCGATGTCGCGGTAGATGTAGTTCAGCTTCTGGTCGGCGGCAATCTTCGGATAGAGCGCGTCGTGCACCGCCAGCGCGCAGTCGGCGTCTTCCGCCGCGTAGTCGGTGGCGCGCTGGATGTCTACCGCGGAGAACGGGATGCGCGCGGCGCCCTTGCCGGTGACCTCGTCGTAGGAGATTGTCTTCCAGCCCAGGTGCCGCTGCGATAGGGAATCGAGGTCGTGGCGCTCGTGCACCTCGTAGACGTAGGACTCGAGCAGCGTGTCGTGCGCGATGCCGGCGAGGCGGACGCCGTGGTTGGCGAGGATATGGGCGTCGAACTTAAGGTTCTGCCCGACTTTCGCGCGCGCCGTGTCCTCCAGCCAGGGGCGCAGCAGCGCCAGCGCGGGCCCCACGCCGAGCTGCGCAGGCGCTCCGGGATATTCGTGCGCGAGAGGCAGGTAGGTGGCGGTCCGGCCGCAGGCGAACGACATCCCCACAAGCTGCGCGACCATCGGCTCCAGGCCCGTGGTCTCGGTATCGAAGCCCACCAGCGGGGCGTCCTTCAACGCGGCGAGCAGCTCGCCCAGCCCCGCTTCGTCGCGCACGCAGACGTAGCGCCTGCGCTCGGCGCGCTCGGCGGCGGAAGCCTGCGCCGCCGCGGGTGCCGCACCCCCGATCTCGTTCAGCCAGGAACGGAAGCCGAAGCGCTCGAACAGCGCGCGCTGGCGCTCGAGGTCGGCGGAACCGCCTTCGAGGTCGGCCAGCGCGACCTGCAGCGGCACGTCGCGCTTGACGCTGAGCAGCATGCGCGCAGTAGGCAGCCAATCGAGCGACTTGCGCAGGTTCTCGCCGACGACGCCGCCGATGTCGCCCGCGTGTGCGACGACTTCGTCCAGCGAGCCGAACTGCGAGATCCACTTGGCTGCGGTCTTCGGGCCGACCTTGGCCACGCCGGGCACGTTGTCGACCGCGTCGCCGACCAGCGCGAAGTAGTCGACGATGCGCTCCGGCGCGACGCCGAACTTCTCGCGCACGCCCGCGACGTCCAGCGTTTCGTTCGACATCGTGTTGACCAGCCTGACGCTCGGATCGACCAGCTGGGCGAGATCCTTGTCGCCGGTCGAGATCACGCAATGCCACCCCTTGCCCTTGGCGTGCTCGGCGAGCGTCGCGATCACGTCGTCGGCCTCGACGCCCTCGATCGACAGCACCGGCCAGCCGAGCGCCTCGACCGCCTCCTTGAGCGGATCGATCTGCGCCGCGAGATCGTCCGGCATGGGCGGGCGATGCGCCTTGTAATCCGGGTAGACCTCGTCGCGGAAGGTCTTGCCCTTGGCGTCGAACACGCAAGCGCGCGCCTGCGCCTTGTAGTCGGCGCCCAGCCGCCTTAGCATGCTCAGCACGCCGAAAATGGCGCCGGTGGGCTCGCCTTGCGGGCTCTTCAGCTCCGGCAGCGCGTGGAACGCCCGGTACAGGTACGAGGACCCGTCCACGAGCAGGAGCGTTTTTTCAGGATGATTCCCGGACACGATGGAGAACGAGAAGCTGCCGAAGCTTGCCAGCCCGGCGTACGAGATCCCTTCCCGCGAGGCGTGGAGGTTGTTCGGCATTATGTCAGAGTTCGTCGACGCTACCGAGCGGCTGGCGGGCGTGCGGCCCGCGGTGTCGATGTTCGGCAGCTCGCGCGCCGCGGCCGACTCGAAGGCCTATTCTCTCGCCGAGCGCACCGCGAGGCTGCTTTCCGACGCGGGCTTCGCCGTCATCTCGGGCGGCGGACCGGGCGTGATGGAGGCGGCGAACAAAGGTGCGTTCTTCGGCCGCGCCCCCGCGGTCGGACTCAACATTGACCTTCCCCGCGAGCAGCGCGCCAATCCCTACCAGGATCTCAGCCTGCGCTTCAGGCATTTCTTCGCGCGCAAGGTGATGTTCGTGAAGTTCGCCACCGCGTACGTCGTGCTGCCCGGCGGCTTCGGCACCCTGGACGAGCTGTTCGAGGCGCTTACGCTGGTGCAGACGCGCAAGATGCGCAAGATGCCGATCGTGCTGATGCAGCGCGCGTTCTGGGACGGTCTGCTCGGTTGGTTCCGCGACAGGCTGGTCGCGGAGGGAACGATCGACGCGTCGGACCTGGATCTGCTGCAAGTGGTGGAAGAGCCTCAGGAGGCGGTGGACGCCATCTTCGCGTTCTACGAAAAGCGCGGATTCGAGCCCTCGCCTGCAGAGCGCGAAATCCTGCTCAACCTCTGAACGCGGCCGCTCTGCTAGAATTCCGCGCTGAACGACCGCCCAATGCGCCGCATACCTGTAGCCCTCCTCGCCGCAATCGTGCTGCAGGCATACGCGCAGCAATCCGCGCCGCCGAAGCTCGAGCCCCTGCCCGGTCCGCCGCCCCCGCCACCCGGGGCGAGCAACCCGATCCAGGAGCCGCAGGTGCGGATCCCGGTGCACAAGGGCGACAAGGTCGAGCCGATCCGCAAGGGCGGTCAGGTCATCATGCTGAAAGTCACGCCCAAGGACGGCCCGGTCTATTACCTAATCGATACTTCGGGCAACGGCACCTGGATGCGGCGCGACTCGCTGGACGACGGCGTGCGCGTCCCGATGTGGCCGATCAAGACCTGGGAGTGATTCCGGCTCCACCGCCCGCGCCGAGCGCCTGCTAGAGAGGAGCCTCGCCAGCGGTTCATGTCGGTATACACCCACGTCTCCGAAACCCAGCTCGCCGAATGGCTGCGCGGCTATTCCGTGGGCAGGCTCGCCGCGCTCGAGCCGGTCGCGGCGGGGATCGAGAACACGAACTACTTTGTGACGACCACCCAGGGGCGCTACGTCCTGACCCTGTTCGAGCGCCTGGCCGCGGCCGAGCTGCCATTCTATCTGGGCCTGATGGCGCATCTCGCGCGCCACGGAATACCGTGCCCGGCGCCGATGGCCGACCTGTCCGACCAGTACCTTTCCAGCCTGAACGGGAAACCCGCGGCCCTGGTGACCCGCCTGAGCGGAAGCTCGATCGAGCGGCCGGGCCTGGGTGAGTGCGGCGAGCTGGGCTCGCTGCTGGCGCGCATGCATCTCGCGGGCCGCACCTATTCCGCCTACTTGGACAATCCGCGCGGCCCCAAGTGGTGGCGGGCGGCCGCGCGCGCGGTGCGTCCGTTCCTCGATGCCGAGGCGCAGGCGCTGCTCGACGAGGAACTGCGTTTCCAATCGCTGTACCGCTTTCCGGACCTGCCGCGCGGGTCGGTGCACGCCGATCTGTTCCGCGACAATGCGCTGTTTGAGGACGGGCGCATCTCGGGTGTGATCGACTTCTATTTCGCCGGCGTCGATTGCCTGCTTTTCGATCTCGCCGTGTGCGCCAACGACTGGTGCCTGATCGACGCCGAGCGCGACCGCCGGCTCGATCCGGCGAGGGTGCAGGCGCTGCTCGCGGCATATGCCGCGCTGCGCCCTTTCACCGCGCTCGAGCGCGGCGCCTGGCCGGTGATGCTGCGCGCGGCGGCGCTGCGCTTCTGGCTCTCACGGCTGAATGACTTTCACCTGCCGCGCCCAGGAGTGCTGGTGCACGCGCACGACCCCGGGCACTTCCGCGACATACTGGCGCTGCGCGTCGCGGCGCCGGACGCGCCCTGGGTGGACTGATGGCGACGCCCGCGCGGATCGTCGCGGCAGGGCGTGGGGCGCGCTGGCTGGGAACGGGCTGGCGCCTGTTCCGTGTCGCGCCATTGTCCTGGATCGCGGTGGTATTCGCTTACTACTTTCTAATGATGCTCGTGTCGTTCATCCCGCTGGTCGGTAGCGCCGCAATTTGGGCGTTGATGCCACCGTTTTCGGTGGGCTTCATGGCGGCGAGCCGTGCGGCGGCGGGGCGGGAACCGGTTTCGCTGGAGCAGTTGTTTTCCGGTTTTCGCGAGGGCCTGCGCGGCCAGCTTGTGCTCGGCGGGGCGTACGTGGCGAGCGTGGCGTTGGTGCTGGCTGCCGCTGCGCTTCTAGGCGGTGATCCGCTGAGGCAGTGGATTCTGGCCGGAAAGCTGACCCAGGATGTCTTTGGCGCGATGTGGATCGTGGCCGTGCTCTACGTGCCCGTGATGATGATGTTCTGGTTTGCGCCAGTTCTCGTCGCTTGGCACGGCGTAGCGCCTCTGAAGGCGCTGTTCTTCAGCTTTGCGGCGTGTTTGCTCAATTGGCGCGCATTCCTTGTCTATGGCGCCTTGGCCATTCTGATGACCATGGGCGTGTCGCTCCTCGCGCTGAGCGCAAAGGTGGTCGTTTCGGGTAGTAGCCTCGTTGGTTCGGGGGACCTCATCATTCCCATGCTGTTGGTCATGCCCACTCTTTTCGCCAGCTTTTACATGAGCTACCGCGACATATTCGCCGCGCCGGAGGCCGGTTGAGTCCATTTCCGCGGCATGGTTGCTGCGCCGCAGCGGAAGACTAGAATCCGGCCCATGCAACCGCGCCTGCGCGAGATTCCGTACAACTACACCTCGTTCTCGGACCGGGAAATCGTGCTGCGCCTGCTCGGGCAGCCGGGGTGGGAGCTGGTCTCGGAGCTGCGCGCCGAACGCCGCACCGGCCGCTCGGCGCGCATGCTGTACGAGGTGCTGGGCGAGATGTGGGTGATCCTCAGGAATCCCTACCTCGAGGACGACCTTCTGGAGCACCCCAGGCGCCGTGCGCGCGTGCTGGCCGGCATGCGCAGGCGGCTGGACGAAATCGAGCGCAGGCGCGGCGACAACGACAAGGTGTCGCGGCTGCTGGAAGCCGCGCGCGGGGCGCTGGAGGCGTTCGCCGCCTCATTCGCCTCGACCCGCAAACTGCGCGCGAAAGCGCTGCGGCGGCTGGCGCGTGCCACGCGCCGGGACAACATCGCGTTCGACGGATTCGCGCGCGTTTCTCACGTCACCGACGCGACCGACTGGCGCGTCGAGTATCCGTTCGTCGTGGTGTCGCCCGACAGCGAGGACGAAGTGCTGTCGGTCGTGAAGGCCTTGATCTCGCTTGGGCTCACCATCATCCCGCGCGGCGGAGGGACCGGCTACACCGGCGGCGCGGTGCCGCTCGCGCGCCATTCCGCCGTGCTGAACACCGAGAAGCTCGAGACGCTGGGCGAGATCGATTGGACCGAGCTGCCGGGCGTCGCCCGCCCGGTTCCCACGATCCGCTGCGGCGCAGGCGTCGTCACGCGGCGCGTGATGGAAGCGGCGGAGGCGCAGGGTCTGGCCTTCGCCGTCGACCCGACGTCGGCAGACGCGTCCTGCATCGGCGGCAACGTCGCCATGAACGCGGGCGGCAAGAAGGCCGTGCTGTGGGGCACCGCGATCGACAACCTCGCCTCGTGGCGCATGGTGACGCCCGACGCGGACTGGCTCGAGGTCGACCGGCTCGGCCACAACCTGGGCAAGATCCACGACGCCCCGAGCGCGCGCTTCAGGCTGCGCCGCTACGGCGCGGGCGGCAAGAAACTCCTCGATGAGCGCGTGCTCGAGATACCCGCGGCGTGCTTCAGAAAGGCCGGACTGGGCAAGGACGTCACCGACAAGTTCCTCGCCGGGCTTCCAGGGGTGCAGAAGGAAGGCACCGACGGAATCATCGTGTCCGCGCGCTTCATCCTGCATCGCATGCCCGCGCACACCCGAACCGTTTGCCTGGAGTTCTTCGGTTCGGCGCACGAAGCGGTGCCGGCGATCGTCGAGGTCAAACGCCATCTTGACGCCCACCCCGGCGCGACCCTCGCGGGCCTCGAGCACCTCGACGAGCGCTACGTCAAGGCGGTCGGCTATGCGACCAAGTCGCGCCGCAGCCAGCGCCCGCGCATGGTGCTGATAGGCGACATCGCCGGCGACCAGGTAGACGAAGTGGCCAGCGCCGCCTCGGCGGTGGTGCGGATCGCCAATGCGCGCGGCGGCGAGGGATTCATCGCCGTCTCGCCCGAAGCGCGCAGGCGCTTCTGGCTCGACCGCGCGCGCACCGCGGCGATCGCCAAGCACACCAACGCGTTCAAGATCAACGAAGACGTGGTCATTCCGCTCGAGCGGCTGGGCGAGTACACCGACGGCATCGAGCGCATCAACATAGAGCTCTCGGTGGCCAACAAGCTCGAGTTGCTGGACGCGCTGGAGGCGTACGTCGGCGGCGACCTGCCGCTCTATCACTTGGAGGAGCGGCTGCCCGCGCCGGAGGTTCTGGGCGACCGGCCGCAGCAGGCTCTGGAGCTGATCCGAGCCGTGCGCGAGCGCTGGCAGGGCTTTGCCGCGGACCTGGATGCGCAGTTCGGCGCGCTGCAGTCCCGCGCCGTGCGGCTGTCGTGGAAGACCGAGGTGCGCGACGGGCTGCGGCGGATCTTTTCGGGCATCGCCTTCGGTCCGGTGCTGGAAGGTGTCGAGGCGATCCACCGGCGCGTGCTGCGCGGGCGCGTCTTCGTCGCCCTGCACATGCACGCGGGCGACGGCAACGTTCACACCAATATTCCGGTCAACTCGGATGACTATGCGATGCTGCAGCGTGCCAACCAGGCGGTGGCGCGCATCATGCGGCTCGCGAGATCGCTCGACGGCGTGATCTCGGGCGAGCACGGCATCGGCATCACCAAGCTGGAATACCTCGAGGCCGGAGAAATCGAGCCGTTCCGGGCCTATAAGCGGGCGGTCGATCCCGAGGGGCGCTTCAACGCGGGCAAGCTTCTGGCGGGAGGCGACCTCGCCAATGCCTACACCCCCAGCTTTTCACTCATCGGCGCCGAGTCGCTGATCCTGGAGCAATCCGACCTGAGCGGGGTGTCGGATTCGATCAAGGACTGCCTGCGCTGCGGCAAGTGCAAGCCGGTGTGCGCGACGCACGTTCCGGCCGCGAACCTGCTCTATTCGCCGCGCAACAAGATCCTGGCGACCTCGCTGTTGATCGAGGCGATTCTGTACGAGGAACAAACACGCCACGGCGTTTCCCTCGCGCACTACGACGAATTCGGCGATGTCGCCGATCACTGCACGGTGTGCCACAAGTGCGAGAGCCCCTGCCCGGTGGACATCGATTTCGGCGACGTATCGATCGCGATGCGAAACCTGCTGCGCCGGAGCGGAAAGCGCCGCGCCAACCTCGGCACCCGCGCCTCGATGCTGTTCTTGAGCGTGACCGATCCGCGCAAGGTCAGGCTGACGCGCAAGGCGATGATCGACTGGGGCTATCGCTTGCAGCGCATGGCGTATCGCGTGGCCAAGGGCCTGGGGCTTGCGCGCGCGCAGACGACGCGACCGCCATCGAGCACCGGCCGGCCCGGCGCCGCGGCGCGCGTCATGCACTTCGTCAACAAGCCAATGCCGGGCGGCCTGCCGAAGAAGACAGCGCGCGCGCTGCTCGATATCGAGGACCCGAAGATCGTGCCGATCGTGCGCGACCCGGCGAAAGTGAGCGATGAATCCGAGGCGGTGTTCTATTTCCCCGGCTGCGGCTCCGAGCGCCTGTTTTCGCAGGTCGGTCTTGCGACCCAGGCAATGCTCTACCAGGTCGGCGCACAGTGCGTGCTGCCACCGGGATACTTGTGCTGCGGCTATCCGCAGACTGCCGCCGGCGAGGCCGAGCGCGGGGAACGCATCATCACGCAGAATCGGGTGCTGTTTCACCGCCTCGCGACGACGCTCAACTACCTGGACATCCGCACCGTGATCGTGTCTTGCGGCACGTGCATGGACCAGCTCGAAAAATACGAGTTCGACAAGATCTTCCCGGGATGCCGCCTGCTCGACATCCACGAATACCTGCTCGAGAAAGGCGTCAGGCTGGACGGCGTTCCCGGCGTGCGCTACCTGTACCACGATCCCTGCCACACGCCGATAAAGGTCTACAAGCCGCTCGAAGTCGCGAGTGGGTTGACCGGTTCGCAAGTCGAGCTGTCGCCGCGCTGTTGCGGCGAGTCCGGCACCCTCGCGCTGACGCGTCCTGACGTCTCGACCCAGGTGCGCCTTCGCAAGGAGCAGGAACTGCGCAAGGGCGTCGCGCCGAGGGATGGCGACGAGCCCGGGCAAAGTGTGAAAATTCTCACATCCTGTCCGTCTTGCCTGCAGGGATTGGCCCGTTTCTCGGATGACACAGGGGCACAAGCCGACTATATTGTGGTCGAGGTGGCGCGACGCCTATTGGGGGAAGAGTGGCTGCCGGAGTTCGTGCGCAAGGCTAATGCCGGGGGCATCGAGCGAGTGCTGCTATAGCGGGTCCCGGAACTCATGGGTTGCGAACTCTGCGAGCGCGACGGAGGATCGATACTGTGGCGCGACGATTTCTGTCGCATCGTGCGTGTTCTCTCGGACGACTATCCGGGCTATTGTCGCGTGATCCTCAATCGACACGTGCGTGAGATGACCGACCTCGCCGACGGCGAACGAGAGCGGCTGATGCGGGCGGTATTTGCTTGCGAGACTGCGGTGCGCGAACTATTTCGTCCGGAAAAGATCAACCTCGCCAGCCTCGGCAACCAGGTGCCGCACCTGCACTGGCACGTGATCGCGCGCCACGCGAACGACCGCAACTTCCCTGACCCGATCTGGGCGGCGCCGAAGCGCGCGCGCCGCGCGCATGGCGGGCCGCTGGTCGCGGTGGCGGACGGCCAGCTCGGCGCCGCGCTGGCCGCGCTGCTCGAGCAATCACGGGGCTGAGATGCAAGTCGCGACCGATCTCGATCTGCCCGATCTGGCCGCGAACGCGTCGCCCGAATTCATCGACGAGTCGACCTGCAAGGGGTGGCTGGAGAACGTTCCGTTGGCGAACGTCGCGACGGCCCAGCGCCAGCTGTTCGAGGAAATCAGGGAATTCAACCGTTTTCCGATCAAGGCGCTTGCGCGCCTGGGGGTGATGGAGACTCTGCGCGAGGCTGTCCACTTCGTGCAGATCGAGCAGGCCAAGCGCTTCACCAACCGCGCGCTGCCGATGGTGGACGTAGAAGCGCGCATTTTCGACGAAACGATCGCGCTGTGGGACGAGATGCGGGTCGGATACATGCGGTGCCTGGATCCGGTAGGCGAAGGCGAGCCCGGATTGCGGGGCCAGGCGGCGTTGGTGTCCCAGCGTGCATTGGCCTACATCGGCCTGAAGATGTTTCACCACTATCGGGCGTACCGGCAAGTCCCGGCGCGCGACTGGCGCTTGTTGCACGAGGCATACGCCAAGGCCGAGGCGCTCGGCGTCGCGGGGGAGGCGGTCAAGGACTACCTCAATCGGGACGTACACGACACGTCTCCGCGGATCGCTTACATCCGCGCTGTCATGATGGGCGCCTGCAACCCGAACGAGCTCGGGCAGCGGCAGCTGACTTTCGTCGCATATCTGCTCGAGCGCTGGGCCGAGAAGGTCGATGTCTCGCGCAGACCGATCAAGGAGGACGATGATCTGCCGCAGATGGTGATCGATCTTGCGGGCGGCGCGACCGCCGAGCGAATCGACGACGATATCCGCGCCGAGGAGCCGCGCTATCTGGGCACTCAGCGCCTGGCCAAGAGCCTGCGCAACCGGATCGGCTTGCTGCGCAAGGGTGAATCGCCCGCGAAGCTGGCACTGGGCGAGGACTGTGTACAACCGTCCTGCGAGCAGCTTCTGGTGTTCCTGTACCGCCAGTGGTGCCAGGCGCGGCCGGGACGCGGACAGGAGCGCCGCCGCATCGCCGATGCCGCGCTGGCCTGCCAGGGCCTTCCTGCGATCCACTATTTCATCTGCGGACGCGCTTTCCGTCAGCCGGGCGAGCAGCGGGAGCTGAGCCAGAAGCAACGGCAGGAGATCGCGACCTTTGGGCGCATCCGAACCAGCCACGAGGACGACTACAGCGTGGCGCAGGGCTTCGCGCTCGAGAACTGGCGGCTGGAGAACGACAGTGCGCAGGGGCTGCGCATGGTTCGCGCCGCCGCCGAACCGGGCAAGCGTTACTCCCACGGGCAGCTCGTCAGCGTACGCCCGGTCGACAGCAAGAATTTCATGCTTGGGCAGATCCGCTGGCTGATGACCGCCGACAACGGCGACATACATGCGGGCGTGCGCTTGCTGCCCGGACTGCCGGCCGAGACCGCGGTGCGCGCCACCGGACTGAACGCGATCGACGCGCAATATGTTCAGGCGCTGTCGCTGACCGCCGTGCCGGCGCTGGACGCGCCTCCGAGCCTGGTGTTGCCGTCGGGCTGGTTCAAGCCCAAGCGCGTCATCGAGGTGTACGTCGACTCCGCGGTGCGGGTGCGACTTGCGGAGCTGATCGAGCGCGGCAGCGACTTCGAGCGGGTCTCTTACGAGATTCTGCCCTGACGCACCAGGCTAGGCCGCCGCGCGGGCCTGACCGGGAAGCGCGATTCGCTGCGGCGGGAACACGGCGCTGAAAGTCGAGCCGCGGCCCAGTTCGCTTCGTACCTCGAGCATCGCCTGGTGGCGCGTGAGCGCATGCTTGACGATGGCGAGTCCAAGCCCGGTGCCGCCCGTCTCGCGCGAGCGGCTGCTGTCGACGCGGTAGAAGCGCTCCGTGAGGCGCGCGATGTGACGTGCCTCGATGCCGATGCCGTCGTCCTGGACGCTGAACACGCCGCGCCCGTCCTCGATGCGCCACACAAGACGCACCGCTCCGCCGTCGGGCGTATAGCGCACTGCGTTCGAAACAAGATTCGAGAACGCGCTCTTCAATTCTTCCACGCTGCCGGTCAGGCGGCAGTCGCGCTCGACGACCACGCTGATGCGATGGCGGCCGCCGGACAGCGCGCGTGCCTCCTCGCCCAGCTTCTCGACGAATGGCCTGATCTCGATCGCCTGCTCGTCGTGCGGCGGGCCGCCCGATTCTAGAGCGGACAGCGTCAGCAGGTCTTCGATCAGGCGGTGCATCCGGCGCGCCTGCTCGTTCATCAGCGACAGAAAGCGCTTGCGCTGTGCGCCGCTCAGCTCCATCGACTCGTCGGCCAGGGTGTCGACGAACCCCGAAAGCACCGTAACCGGCGTCTTGAGCTCGTGCGACACGTTGGCGACGAAGTCGCGGCGCATGATCTCAAGCCGCTGCTCGATCGTGACGTCGCGCGACATCAGTAGTTTCTGCTCGACGCCGAACTCGATCACGCGCACGGAAAGCGCGGCGTCGCTTCGCGCCGAGCGCAGCGTGAGGGGCTCGAGGTACTGGTGGCCTTCCAGATACGCCACGAAATCGGGCTGCCGCACGAGGTTGGTGATGGTCTGGCCGGAATCGCGCCGCGAATCGATGCCGAAGTGGCGCTCGGCCGTCGGGTTGGACCACTCAATATGGTCTTCGGCGTCCAGGACCACCACTCCGTCGGGAAGCGCGCGCCCGGCAGCGCGGAAGCGTCCGAGGGCGCGCAGCAGGCCCTGCTGCTCGTCGTCGCCCTTCTTCAAGTGCTGGTGCAGGCGGGCGAAGGCCTCCTCCCAGATTCCGCTGCCGACCGGCAGGGTGTCTCGTGCCGGGCGCTCGAGCCACGACATGAACGCGGACAGGTGCCGGGCATGGTAACTGATCCGGGCCGCGAGGACTGCAGCGGCGGCGACCCACGCCCATTCGGGGCCGGCGAGAGGCCAGACCAGCAGCCAGGCTCCCGCTGCAACTATGGCAACGCCGATCGTGCTGCCCCAGACCGGATTCAAGTCAGGACGCCTCCGAAGTGCCGGCCGACGGGCCGGGCCGGCTTATCTTATACGGGGTTGGCGCTGAACCGGTAGCCGGAGCCGCGTACAGTCTCGATCAGCCGGTCGTGGCGGGTTCCCTCGAGCGACTTGCGCAGCCGCCGTATGTGAACGTCCACCGTGCGCTCTTCGATGAACACGTGATCGCCCCATACCTTGTCGAGCAGCTGGGCGCGCGAATGAACGCGCTCCGGATGCGTCATCAAAAAGTGCAGCAGACGGAACTCGGTCGGGCCGATTTCGAGCGCCGTCGTGTTCCCGAAGACGCGCCGGGTGCCCGGGTCGAGGCGCAGCCCGGCAACCTCGACCGGATCGTCGGTCGTTTGCGGCGCGCGCCGCCGGAGCACCGCCTTGATCCTCGCCACCAATTCCTTCGGCGAGAACGGCTTGGTGACGTAGTCATCCGCTCCTGCTTCGAGCCCGGCGACCTTGTCCTGCTCCGCCGCGCGCGCGGTAAGCATGATGATCGGTATCTGGCGCGTGCGCTCATCCCGACGCAGCTGCCTGGCCAGCGAGGCGCCGGACATTCCCGGCAGCATCCAGTCGATAAGCAGCACATCGGGCAGCGTGCTCTTGACCAGCCCGAGCGCCGACTCCGCATCTTTCGCTCGCATAACGTGATGACCCGCGTGCTCGAGGTTTACGGCGATCAGCTCCTGGATCGCCGGCTCGTCCTCGACTACGAGTATGTTGACTGCCATGCGCGCACCTCTATCGGGCTTTGCGACAATTCTAAGAAGGTTTCATGACGCTAATGTTGCGCCGCACCGGTAGTATCATCGCCTCACGGATGGTTTGTAGGACAAGCATTGATAGCGAGTACTTACATCACATAAGAATGTCTGAATCTGACGAAACGGACTTCGGCTTCGAGCGGGTGGCGACAGAAGGCAAGCGGGCCCGGGTGGCGAGGGTATTCGACCAGGTTGCCGACCGGTACGACCTGATGAACGACCTGATGTCGCTCGGGCTGCACCGCGCCTGGAAAGCATTCCTGGTCGCGCTGGCGCGCGTCAGGGCGGGCGAGCGGGTACTGGACATCGCTTCGGGCAGCGGCGACCTCGCGCGAGCGCTCGCGCGCCGCGCGGGGCCGACCGGTCAGGTTCTGGTGACCGACATCAATCGCCGCATGCTGGCGCGCGGGCGCGATCGACTGCTCGACGGCGGTTGTCTCGCGATGGCGGTGCAGTGCGACGCCGAGCGACTGCCGTTTCCCTCGTCCTGGTTCGACTGCGTAACGGTGGGATTCGGCCTGCGCAACATGACGCGCAAGGATGCCGCACTGGCCGAGATGGCGCGCGTGCTCAAGCCGGGCGGCCGCCTGCTGGTGCTCGAATTTTCCCGCGTCTGGAAGCCGCTCGAGCGCGTGTACGACCTGTACTCGTTCAAGCTGCTGCCGTGGCTCGGGCAACGAGTAGCCGGCGACGCCGCGGCTTATCGCTATCTCGCGGAGTCGATACGGATGCATCCCGATCAGGCAGCGCTCGCTGCGATGATGGAAAGCGCCGGGCTGGCCCAGGTCGAGTATTTCAATCTCACGGGCGGCGTGGTCGCGGTCCATCGTGGCTATCGCGTTTGAGCGGGAGCCTGCGGTAGGATGCGCATCACGCAAGAGCACAGGGAATTCGGCATGAGCAGGTGGCTGGTCGGGCTTGCCGGCATGTTGTTCGGCGCGGCGCTCTTCGCCGCGAATGCGGCGCCTGCCACCGCGCACGGCGGGTGGCTGCCGACGCTCGGCACGTTCGCGCTCGGCGGCCTGCTCGGATCCTTGTTCGGCGGCAGCGGCTTCGGCGCCGCGTTCATTCTCACGCTCGTGGCGGTGCTTGCGGTGGTGGCGCTGAAAGTATTCGGCAAGCCGAGGCAGGAGCCGGCCGTCGCGCCGCAGTTCTCCGGTCTGGGCGCCGAGACGGTGGCCGCGCCGCCGCCCTCGCAGGCCGCTGGATTCGTGGCCCCGGCAGCGCAGCCGGGGACTGCGCAGGCGCCCGCGGGCTTCGACGTCGCCGGGTTCCTGCGCACGGCGAAGATCAATTTCGTGAAGCTGCAGGTCGCGAACGACCTCGGCAGGCTGGAAGCGGTGCGCGAGTTTACGACGGCGGAGATGTACGACGCGCTCAAGGCAAACGGCGGCGCTCGAGGCGGGGCGCGGCAGGCGGATGTCGTGGCGCTGAACGCCGACCTGCTGGAGGTCGGCACCGAAGGCGACCCGCATAGGGCGAGCGTGCGCTTCTCCGGCATGGCGCGCGAGGCGCCCGGGGCGGCGCCGGTGGGGTTCGTGGAGGTCTGGAGCCTCGCCAAGCCGGCAAACGGTCCATCCGGCTGGTTGCTTGCGGGCATCCAGCACATGCACTGAGAACGGTCACACGCGCGCGAAGGCCGGCGCGAGGTGGCCTTTGCATTTCTCGAATCTAGATGCTGCTCGACTTTCCCTTCGCGTCCGCGCTCAACCACCTGCTCGAGGCCGAGCCGTGGGCACGCGAACGTCTCGCGCCGTTCAGCGGAGAAACGGTGGCGTTCGCGGCCGCGCCGCTGCCGGAGCTGCGCCTTTCAATCCTATTTGACGGACGCGTCGCGCCGGCGGCGGACGGCGCGGCGCCGCCGTCGCTCACGGTGACGCTTGGGCCAGACGCGCTGGCGGCATTGGTGCGCGGCGAGGATTACTTCATGCGCGCGGTCGAGGTCACCGGCAACGCACGCCTGGCGAGCGAGGTGATGCTGCTGGTGCGGCATCTGCGCTGGGATGCCGAGGAAGACCTGTCGCAGCTCGCGGGCGATGTCGCCGCGCGTCGGATCGTCGGAGTCGCCAGGAAGTTCGCCAGCTGGCAGGCGGACGCCGTGCGGCGCCTTGCCGAGAGCCTGGTCGAATACGCGGTCGAGGAGAAGCGCATCCTGGCGCGCCGATCCGAGATCGAGCCCCTCGCAGGGCGCATCGCGCGCCTGCGCGACGCGATCGAGCGCCTGGAAAAGCGCATCGAACGGATTACCTGAGCCGGCCCGTGTCCCGTTTGCTACGCCTGCTTCGCATCGTCTACATCGGATTGCGCTTCGGACTGCACGAGCTCGTCCCGCGGTTAGAGCACAATTGGCTGGTCGCGCTGTTTTCGCGCTCGAACGCAGGTCCGCGCGCGGTGCGCCTTCGGCGCGCGCTCGAGACCCTCGGTCCGATCTTCGTCAAGTTCGGCCAGGTGCTTTCGACCCGGCGGGACCTGCTGCCGACGGACATCGCCGACGAACTGGCGAAGCTGCAGGACAGGGTGCCGCCCTTTCCGTCCGAGCAGGCGCTGGCGGAGATTGAGCGCTCCCTGGGCAGGAGCATCGACGCGGTGTTTCGCGAATTCGCGCGCGACCCGGTGGCGAGCGCCTCGATTGCGCAGGTTCACCTCGCCGTGCTGCACGACGGCCGCGAGGTCGCGGTCAAGGTGTTGCGGCCGCGCGTCGAGGCGGCGGTCGCGAAGGACGTGGCGCTGCTCGAGACCGCCGCCGGGCTGATCGAGCTGCTGTGGGCGGACGGTCGGCGGCTCAAGCCGCGCGAGGTGGTGGCCGAGTTCTCGCGTCACCTCGAGGACGAGCTGGACCTCATGCGCGAGGCGGCAAACGCGAGCCAGCTGCGGCGCAACTTCATCGATTCCGCGCTTCTGCTCGTTCCCGACATTTACTGGGACTGGTGTTCCCAGCGCGTCATGGTGATGCAGCGCATGCACGGTACCCCGGTGTCCCAGGTCGAGACGCTGCGCGCGAAGGGCATCGACATTCCCCGTCTTGCGCGCGCCGGGGTCGAGATCTTCTTCACCCAGGTGTTTCGCGACGGCTTTTTTCATGCCGACATGCACCCGGGCAATATCTTCGTCGCCGACGACGGCCGCTACGTCGCGCTCGACTTCGGCATCATGGGCGCCCTCACCGAGACCGACAAGAACTACCTGGCGCAGAACTTCATCGCGTTCTTCAATCGCGACTACCGGCGCGTGGCCCAGGCGCACCTGGACGCCGGCTGGGTTCCGGGGGAAACGCGCGTCGACGAGTTCGAGGCGGCGATCCGCGCCGTATGCGAGCCGATTTTCGCCCGTCCCCTGAGGGAGATCTACTTCGGCAAACTGCTGTTGCGCCTGTTCCAGACCTCGCGCCGATTCAACGTCGAAATCCAGCCGCAGCTGGTGATGCTGCAGAAGACGCTGCTCAACATCGAGGGACTTGGCCGCGAGCTCGATCCGGAGCTCGACCTGTGGAAGACCGCCAAGCCGTTCCTCGAGCGCTGGATGAGCGAGCAGATCGGCTGGCGCGGCCTGCTCAAGGCCGTCAAGCAAGAGGCACCCTACTGGGCCGCGACGCTGCCGCAGCTGCCGCGGCTGGTGCACCGCGCGCTGGCCGAGGACCGCCTCGGTGCGATGCGCGCTGCGCTCGAGGAGCTCGCGCGCGAGAACGCGCGCCGCAATGACCTGCTTTCGGCGCTTCTGCTGGTGCTCACGGTCTTCGTCGTCGTCGTTGCCGTGGCACTGATCTAACCGGATGCTCGTCCCGTTCGTCCTCGTCTACCTCGCGGTCACCATCGCGATCGGGCTCTGGGCGGCCCGGCGCGTGCGCAACTCGAAGGACTACGTCGTCGCCGGGCGCAGCCTGCCGCTGTACATGAACACCGCGACGGTGTTCGCGACCTGGTTCGGCGCCGAATCCGTGCTCTCGGTCTCATCCGAGTTCGCCAAGGAGGGCCTCGGCGGGGTCGTCGCCGACCCCTTCGGCGCGTCGCTATGCCTGGTGATCGTCGCGCTGTTCTTCGCGCGCGCGTTCTACCGCATGGACCTGCTCACGATCGGCGACTTCTACCGCAAGCGCTACGGCCGCACGGTCGAGGTCGCCACCAGCGTGCTCATCACCGTTTCGTACCTCGGCTGGACCTCGGCGCAGATGACGGCGCTTGGGCTGGCGTTCGCGACGCTCTCGCAAGGGGCGATCTCGCTCAATACCGGGATCGTGCTCGGCGCGGTGATCGTGCTCGCGTACACGATTTGGGGCGGCATGTGGTCGGTGGCCTTCACCGACCTGTTCCAGTCGACGATGATCATCTTCGGCGTGGCGCTGATCGCCTGGCTGGTGAGCGACATGGCGGGCGGCGCGCCGAAGGTGATCGCCGCGGCCGCCCAGGCCGGCAAGTTCGAGTTCTGGCCCAAGGGCGGAGCCAGGGAGTGGCTCGGATTCATCGCCGCCTGGCTGACGCTCGCCGTGGGCTCGATTCCTCAGCAGGACGTCTTCCAGCGCGTCACCTCGGCGCGCAACGAGAAGACTGCGGTCCGCGGCACGCTGCTCGGCGGCGTGATCTACTTTTGCTTCACATTCGTGCCGATCTTCATCGTTTACGCCGGCATCATGATCGAGCCCTCGCTCGGCAAGCTGCTCGACGCCGACGACGCGCGCGAAATGCAGCAAATCCTGCCGCGGCTCATCCTCGAGCACACGCCGATGTGGTCGCAGATCCTGTTTTTCGGCGCGCTGCTCTCCGCGATCCTGTCGACCGCGAGCGGCGCGCTGCTCGCGCCGACGGCGCTGTGCACGGAGAACGTGATCCGGCCGTTCGTGCCGCGTATGAGCGACCGCCAGTTCCTGCTGCTGCTGCGCACGGTGCTCGTCATCTTCGCGCTCGCGGCGCTGACCTTCGCGCTCAACTCGAAGAGTACGATGTACGACATGGTGCAGAACGCCTACAAGGTGACCCTGGTCGGCGCCCTGGTTCCGCTCGCCGCGGGCATCTACTGGAAGCGCTCGAACCTGCCGGGCGCGCTCCTTTCGATCGTGTTCGGGCTTTTCGCCTGGCTGGTGGCCGAGTTCACCGCGCCGGAGGCGACCGTGCCGCCGCAGCTGGTCGGGCTCGCGGCCGCCATCTTCGGCATGGTGATGGGTACCTATGCCGCGCGGCGCCTGCCGCCGCGGCATCCGGGCCACGGCGTGCACGCGCCAGGACACGGGCGCCCCGCCGGCCAGGTGCACGCGGCCGGCCGGGCGAACGCGAAAGGCCCTTGAGCGCGGCCCCGGAGCCGACCATGCGCGCGTCGCCGCTGGCCCGCTTCCTTTTCGCCGTCTACGTCCTGCTGGTCGTCTATGCCTCGCTCTATCCGTTGTCGGGCTGGCGCGATCAGGGCTTGTCGGCCTTCGCCTACCTCACGGCGTCGCGGCCACGCTACGTCACCGCGTTCGACCTGGTGGCGAACGTTGTCGGTTATCTGCCCTACGGATTTCTCTGCGTGCTGGCGCTCTATCCCCGACTGCGCGGACGTGACGCGCTGGCCGCGGCGGCGCTCACCGGCGCCGCGCTGTCGCTGGTGATGGAGGCGGCGCAAAGCTTTCTGCCGGTCCGGATTCCGTCCAACCTCGACCTGGCCTGCAACTTTGCCGGCGCGCTCGCCGGCGCCGCACTCGGCACGCGACTTTCTTCTTGGCTGCTCGACCGCGGCCCGCTCAAGCGCCTGCGCGCCGAGGCCTTTTTGCCCGGGCACGCCGCCGACCTGGGGCTGGTGCTGCTGGCACTGTGGCTCTTCACCCAGCTCAACCCGGCGATGCTGCTGTTCGGCGCCGGCGACCTGAGGGACCTGCTCAGCGCACAGGGGGGCGCGCCGCATCCGCCGACGCTGTTCATCTCGGTCGAGGCGATGACCACCGCCGCGAACCTGATCGCCGTCGCGCTGATCGTTTCGGTCATCGCCATGCCCGGCCAGCGCGTGCGCGTGATGCTCGTCGCGCTGCTTGCCTGCGCGCTCGCGGTGAGGGCCGTAGCGTTCACGATCCTGATGCGCGCCGAGCATGTTTTCGACTGGCTCACGCCGGGCGCGGCGCAGGGCCTTGCCGCCGGACTGGTCGGAGCGTTCGTCGCGCTGCGGCTGCCGCGCGTCGGGCGACTGGTGCTGGCGGCGGTGCTGCTCATGGCGGCTACCGTCCTGGTCAACCTCGCGCCGCAGAACCCTTATCTCGCTGCGACGCTTGGGGAATGGCAGCCGGGACGGTTCCTCAATTTCAACGGGCTCACCAAGTTGGTGACCTCGGCCTGGCCCTTTGCCGCGCTCGCCTACCTGATCTGGCTCGCCGCGCGCCGCGCGCGCGCCGCCGACTGAGTTCCGGGGACCTGTAGAATTCCTCCCCCATGTCCTACTACGAACGCCACGTATTCTTCTGCTGCAACCAGCGCGATCCGGCGGAGCGGGTGAGCTGCAACGCGAGGGGCGCGACGGGGATGCGCGAGTACGCCAAGCAACGCGTCAAGGACCTTGGCCTGGCGGGCGAAGGCAAGGTGCGGATCAATCAGGCGGGCTGCCTCGACCGCTGCGAAGAGGGGCCGTGCATCGTGATCTATCCCGAGGCGGTCTGGTACACCTACGTCGACCGCAGCGACATCGACGAGATCATCGAGGAGCACGTCCGGCACGGCCGCGTCGTCGAGCGGCTGAAGATCTGATGCGCGCGAGCACCCGGCGTGAGCTGCTCGCCGGACCGGCCGGGCGAATCGAGTGCGCGATCGACGTCCCCGAAGACCGCGCCCGCGGACTTGCGCTGATCGCGCATCCGCACCCGCTGTTCGGCGGCACGCTCGACAACAAGGTGGTGCAGACCCTGGCACGGGCGCTGCTCGAGCAGGGCTGCGTCGCGCTGCGGCCCAATTTTCGCGGCGTCGGCGCAAGCGAGGGCGTTCATGACGCAGGTCGCGGCGAGGTCGATGACCTCGCCGCCGCGCTCGACTGGGGGCGGCGCGAGTTCGGCGATCTTCCGCTCGTGCTCGCGGGTTTCTCGTTCGGCGCTGCGATGCAGGCCCGCCTCGCGCGGAAGGTCGCGCCGCGGCGGATGCTGCTGGTGGGCGTCGCGGTGGGCGGCTTCGAGGTGCCGCCGGTGCCCGCAGGCACGCTGGTGGTCCACGGCGAGCGCGACGAAACCGTACCTCTCGCGTCGGTGCTGGACTGGGCGCGGCCGCAGGAGTTGCCGGTGGTGGTGGTGCCGGGCGCCGACCACTTCTTCCACAGGAAGCTTCAGGTGCTGCGCGACATCGTGCGGCACAACTGGGGCGTATGAGCACGGCGGCGCTCGCAGTGCGCGGCCTGTGCAAGCGCTACGGCGGCGAGGAGGTGGTGCGCGGGCTGGATCTCAACGTCGTGCCGGGCGAGTGCTTCGGCCTGCTCGGCCCGAACGGGGCGGGCAAGACCACGACGCTCAAACTCTGTCTCGGCCTTATCGACGCCGACGAAGGGGAGATCGAGCTGCTCGGCGAGCCGGTGCCGCGGCGCGCGCGCGAGGCGCGTGCGCGCGTCGGGGTCGTTCCGCAATTCGACAATCTCGACCCCGATTTCACGGTGAGCGAGAACCTCGTCGTGTTCGGGCGCTATTTCGGCCTGCGCGACGCCGAGATGCGGGCGCGCATTCCCGCCCTGCTCGAGTTCGCCGGGCTGGCCGGGCGCGCGGGCGCCAAACTGCAGACGCTCTCCGGAGGCATGAAGCGGCGCTTGACGCTCGCGCGCGCGTTGGTGAACGATCCCGGACTGCTGTTCATGGACGAGCCGACCACGGGGCTCGACCCTCAGGCGCGCCACCTGATTTGGGAGCGGCTGCGGCAGCTGACGCAACAGGGAAAGACGCTGGTGCTTACCACCCACTTCATGGAAGAAGCCGAGCGCCTGTGCTCCCGGCTGGTGATCCTCGACCGTGGTCGCATCGTCGCCCAGGGCAGCCCGCGCGCGCTGATCGCCGCGCACGTAGAAGGACAGGTGCTCGAGGTGCATGGGCCGGGGATCGAGCGCTGGTCCGAGCGCGCCGGGTCGCTCGCGCCGCGGGTCGAGCGCGCCGGCGAGACCCTGTTCTGCTACGCGGCCGATGTCGCGCCGCTGATCGAAAGCCTGCGCGAGCAGAGCGAGCTGGCCTACCTGCACCGGCCGGCGAACCTCGAGGACGTGTTCCTCAGGCTCACCGGACGCGACCTCAGGGACTGAGATGGCGCATCCCCGCCTCTATGCGCTGCCCGCGCTCAGCCCGCGCTTCATCGCGGTGTGGCGGCGCAACTGGCTGGTGTGGAAGAAGCTCGCCCTGCCTTCGATTCTCGGCAACCTGGCTGACCCGCTCATCATGCTGTTCGGCCTCGGCTACGGCCTGGGCGCGGTGCTCGGCAAGATGAACGGCACCACCTACTTTGCGTTCCTCGCCGCGGGATTTGCCGCCTCCGCGACGATGTACGCCGCGACCTTCGAGGCGCTGTTCTCGGCGTTCTCGCGCATGCACGTGCAGAAGACCTGGGACGCGATCCTGAACGCCCCGATGACGCTGGAGGACGTGGTCGCGGGCGAGTTGGCCTGGGCGGCGAGCAAAGCGCTCGCCGCGGGCGCCTGCATGCTGCTGGTGGTCGCGCTGTTCGGCTACGCCAGCGTGCCGCTCGCGCTGGCCGCGCTGCCGGTGGTGCTTCTGATCGGGCTCGCGTTCGCCGCGCTGGGTCTTGCGATCAACGCGCTCGCTACCGGCTACGATTTCTTCAGCTATTACCTCACGCTGGTACTGACGCCGATGATGATGCTGTCGGGAGTCTTCTTCCCGGTCGAGCGCCTGCCGGCCGCGATCCGGGCTTTTGCGGAGCTGCTGCCGCTCTATCACGGCGTGGCGATCGTGCGGCCGCTGCTCGCGGGCGAGGCGTCGGCGGCGCTGCTGCCGCACGCGGCCGTGCTCGCCGCTTACGCTGTGTTGGGCTTCTACGCCGCCGTGGTGCTCACGCGCCGGCGCCTGACGAGCTAGCCCGGGAATGCTCATGGACCGTTCCGCGCAGGCCTTCTTCGCGCCCTGCCCGCGCGGGCTCGAGGCGCTGCTGCTGGCCGAGCTCGTGCGGCTGGGGGCGAGCGACGCGGCTGCGGTCCCGGGCGGGGTCGCGTTCGGCGGCGACTGGCGGGTCTGCTACCGCGCGAACCTGTGGTCGCGGCTCGCCTCGCGCGTGCTGTGGAAAGTCGCCGAGTTCCCTTACGCGCGTGAGGATGACGTCTACGCCGCCGCGCGCAAGATCGATTGGCCCGCTCTGTTCGCCGTCGAGCGCACCCTGCGTGTGAACGTCACCGCGCAGAAGAGTCCGCTCAAGAGCCTCGAGTTCATCACGCTGCGCATCAAGGACGCTGTGTGCGATCGCTTCCGCGACGCGCTTGGCCGGCGCCCGAGCATCGAGCGCGCCCGCCCAGACGTGCGGCTGCACGCCTTTCTCGAGCAACGGCGCGGCGCGCTGTATCTGGACACGTCCGGCGAGCCGTTGTTCAAGCGCGGCTGGCGCACGGAAGCGGTCGAGGCTCCTCTGCGCGAGAACCTCGCCGCGGGCCTCGTCATGCTCTCTGGCTGGGAGCCGGGCGAGGCGCTGCTAGATCCGATGTGCGGCGGCGGCACGCTGCTGGTCGAGGCGGCGGCGATGGCGCGCGGCCGCGCGCCGGGCGCGAGGCGAGGCTTCGGCTTCGAAAGCTTGCGAAGCTTCGATTCCGCCTTGTGGGACGACATCAGGCGCGAGACAGGTCAGCCCGCCAAGGAGCTGAATCTCTACGGCAGCGACACCGATCCGGCCGCGCTGGCAGCCGCGCGGCGCAATCTTGCCGCCGCGGGCGTCGAGCGCTGGGTGACGCTCGAGCAATGCGACGTGCTCCAGCGCGCCGCGCCGGCACTGACGGGGGTGATGATCGCGAATCCGCCCTACGGCGAGCGGATTGGCGAATCCGAGGCGCTGGCGGCTTTCTATCCCAGGCTCGGAGACGCCCTCAAACAGCGCTTCACCGGCTGGCGCTGCTTCTTCTTCACCGCGGACCGCCGGCTCGAAAAGCTCATCCGGCTGGCGCCCTCGCGCCGCACCCCGCTTTTCAACGGGCCGATCGAGTGCCGCCTGTACGAGTTCGAGATGGTCACCGGCGGACGACGGCGCGGTCCCCTCAGTCGACCACGCGGCGTCGCAACGCCTTGATGCGTCCTCGCTTGACCTTGCTTTCCAGGCGCTTCCTCTGCGAGCTTCGCGTCGGCCTGGTGGGCCTGCGCTTGCGCGGCGTGTAGGCGGCGCGGCGCACGATCTCGTAGAGCCGCTCGAGCGCCTCGGCCTTGTTCATCTCGAGGCTGCGGTGGCGCTGCGCCTTGATCACCACCACGCCGTCGCTGCTGACGCGCGCGTCGCGCAGGGCCAGCAGCCGCTCCTTGACCTGGACAGGCAGCGACGACGGGCGGACCGCAAACCGCAGGTGAACCGCGTTGGAGACCTTGTTGACGTTCTGACCGCCCGCGCCCTGGGCGCGCACCGCGGTGATCTCTATCTCGCCTGCCGGAATCGGCGGCGGAGCGGCATCCCGGCTCACTCAGAGCGCCCCGACGGCGGTCAGCGCGCGCCGCAGCTCTTCGATGCCCTCCGCGGACAGAGGCGCCTGCGGCGCCAGCGGCGCCCCGACGGCGTAGCCCTGCAGCTCCAGGCCGCCCTTTACGCAGGCGGCCAGGTTGTACTTGGCGAACGCCTGATTAAGGCTCCACAGGCGGCGCTGCAACGCCATCGCTGCGGCCCAGTCGCCCTTGCGGCACAGCTCGTAGAGCTCGACGCTTTGGCGCGGCGCGACGCACGCCGGTCCCGCCATCCAGCCTACGCCGCCGATCAGCATCACGCAGGCGGGAATGTGAGACGAGGCGGCGAAAACCTTCATGCGCCCCTCGACCCGGTTGATGATCGACAGCAGCCTTCCGGTGTTGAACGAAGCGTCCTTGATGTAGCGAATGTTGGAGACGCGGCTCAGGCGCTCGATCACCGGCAGGCTCAGGTCCGAGCGCTGGAAGTTCGGGTTGGTGTACAGCACCACCGGCAGCGACACTGCGTTTGCGATCGCCTCGAAGTAGGCGTAGACGCCCTCGTCGGCGACCGGAAAATAGGCCTCGAGGATGGCGAGGATCCCGTCGCAACCGAGCCCTTGCCACTCGCGCGCCTGCGCCACCGCGTCGGCCACGGTGGTGGCGGCGACCCCCGCCACCACCGGCACGCGGCCCTGCGCGGCCTGTACCGCGACCTCGACCACGCGCCTGCGCTGAGCCCAGCCAAGGTAGGCGAATTCTCCGGTGGAGCCGAGCGGCGTCAGGCCGTGCACGCCGGCGCCGATCAGGTTGTCGCAAAGCCGGGCCAGAACCGGCCCGTTCACCTCGCCGGCGGCGTCCAGCGGCGAGACGAGGTACGGAAAGACGCCGTGGAATTCTTGTTCTTGCAGCGGAACCGGCCCGTTACACGATGTCCAGGTGCTCGATGCCCTTGGTGAGGTCGCGGTCCTTGGCTTCCTTGCCGTGCAGCTTGATCGCCAGGCGCACCTCGTTGGTCGAGTCGGCGAAGCGCAGCGCGTCCTCGTAGCCGATGCGGCCTTTCTCGTACAGGTCGAACAGCGCCTGGTCGAAAGTCTGCATGCCGAGCTCGCGCGACTTCTTCATCACTTCCTTGATCTCGTGCACCTCGCCCTTGAAGATCAGGTCGGAGATCAGCGGCGAGTTGAGCAGCACTTCGACCGCTGCCGCGCGCCCCTTGCCCTCCTTGAGCGGAATCAGGCGTTGCGAAATCACCCCCTTGAGGTTGAGCGACAGGTCCATCAGCAGCTGCTGGCGGCGATCCTCGGGGAAGAAGTTGATGATCCGGTCCATTGCCTGGTTGGCGTTGTTGGCGTGCAGTGTGGCAAGGCAGAGGTGGCCGGTCTCGGCGAACGCGATCGCGTGCTCCATCACCTCGCGATCGCGGACCTCGCCGATCAGGATCACGTCCGGCGCCTGGCGCAGGGTGTTCTTGAGAGCCGTTTCCCAGGAATCGGTATCGACCCCGACCTCGCGCTGGGTGACGATGCAGTTCTTGTGCGGGTGCACGAATTCGACCGGGTCCTCGATCGTGATGATGTGGCCGTAGGAGTTCTCGTTGCGATAGCCGACCATGGCGGCGAGCGAGGTCGACTTGCCCGAGCCGGTGGCGCCGACGAAGATCACCAGGCCGCGTTTGGTCATCGCCACGTCCTTCAGCACCGGGGGCAGGTTGAGCTCCTCGAAATTGGGAATCGCGGTAGTGATGACGCGAAGCACGATTCCGACCTGGCCCTGCTGCATGAAGCAATTGACGCGAAAGCGCCCGATGCCGGCCGGGCTGATGGCGAAATTGCATTCCTTGTTGGCCTCGAAATCGGCCGCCTGGCGGTCGTTCATGATCGAACGTGCCAGCATCTGAGTGTGTCCGGCGCTGAGCGCCTGCTGCGATACGGGCGTCATCTTGCCGTCGACCTTCATTGCCGGCGGAAAATTTGCCGTCAGGAACAGGTCGGAGCCTTTCTTCGCGACCAGCGCGCGAAGAAGGTCGTACATGAACTTGGTTGCCTGCTCTCGTTCCATGCGATGCCTCCTGTGCCGGTATGCTGGTGCCCGGCGATCAACCCGGGAAGATGTCCTTGTTCTGGGCCTTGCCGCGCGCCTCCCCTGGCGAAACCAGGTTGCGCTTGACCATCTCCTGCAGGTTCTGGTCGAGCGTCTGCATTCCGACGGTCGCCCCGGTCTGGATCGCGGAGTACATCTGGGCGATCTTGTTTTCGCGGATCAGGTTTCGGATCGCCGGGGTGCCGATCATGATCTCGTGCGCGGCGACGCGCCCCGAGCCGTCCTTCGTCTTGAGCAGGGTCTGCGAAATCACCGCGCGCAGCGACTCCGACAGCATGGCGCGCACCATCTCCTTCTCGGCTGCCGGGAACACGTCGACGACCCTATCAATGGTTTTCGCGGCCGAGCTGGTGTGCAGCGTGCCGAACACCAGGTGGCCGGTCTCTGCGCCGGTAAGCGCGAGGCGGATCGTCTCGAGGTCTCGCATCTCGCCCACCAGAATCACGTCCGGGTCCTCGCGCAGCGCGCTGCGCAGGGCGTTGGCGAACGACAAGGTGTGCGGCCCGACTTCGCGCTGATTGATCAGGCACTTCTTCGATTCGTGCACGAATTCGATCGGGTCCTCGATGGTCAGGATGTGGCCGAACTCGTTTTCGTTGATGTGGTTGACCATCGCCGCCAGGGTTGTCGACTTGCCCGATCCCGTAGGGCCGGTCACCAGCACGATGCCGCGCGGGAACTCCGAGATGTCCTTGAAAATTGGCGGGCACTTGAGGTCCTCGAGCGAGAGAATCTTGGACGGGATGGTCCGCATGACCGCGGCCGCGCCGCGCTGCTGGACGAACGCATTGACCCGGAAGCGCGCCAAATTCGGCACCGCGAACGAGAAATCGCACTCGAGGTTCTCCTCGTAGAACTTGCGCTGGCCGTCGTTCATGATGTCGTAGATCATCGTGTGCACGTCCTTGTGCTCCAGGGGCGGCACGTTGATCCTGCGCACGTCTCCGTGTACCCGGATCATGGGCGGCAAGCCGGCCGACAAGTGAAGGTCGGACGCCTTGTTTTTGACGACGAAGGCGAGCAGCTCGGTGAGATCCATTACAATGCTCCCATAACGGTGCAGCAAGCGTGTTGCGGCAAGAAAATCCCGCAGTTTCAAGAAATTATGGCAATGATTGGCGACAATTTGCAAGCTGTAATCGCACGTATCGCCGCTGCGGCGGCGGAGGCGGGGCGCCCGCCCGGCGCGGTGCGCCTGCTGGCGGTAAGCAAAACGCACCCGCCTGCGCGAATTGCCGAAGCCGAGGCCGCGGGCCAGAGAGCGTTCGGCGAGAACTATGTCCAGGAGGCGCTCGAGAAGATGGACGCCCTGGCGCAGCTGATCGGCGAGAGCCGGGCGCGCGCGCTCGAATGGCACTTGATCGGGCCTTTGCAAAGCAACAAGACCCGCGCCGCCGCCGAGCGATTCGACTGGGTGCAAAGCGTGGACCGCGAGAAGATCGCGCATCGCCTATCCGAGCAACGTCCAGCGGCACTCGCGCCGTTGAACGTGCTGGTCGAGGTCAATATCTCGGGCGAGGCGAGCAAGAGCGGCGTCGCGGCTGAGGACGCAGGGCTGCTCGCGCGCGCGGTCGCCGCACTGCCGCGACTGCGTCTTCGCGGCCTGATGGCGATTCCCGCGCCGAGCCCCGACGCGGCCGTGCGGCGAGCGGGGTTCCGCGCGGTGCGCGAGCTGTTCGAGCGCTTGCGCGCGCAGGGACTGACCCTCGACACGCTCTCGATGGGAATGTCCGACGACATGGAGGCGGCGATCGTCGAAGGCGCAACCATGGTTCGCATCGGCAGCGCGATCTTCGGCGCGCGCGAGCAAGCGAGAAGCGCGGCATGAAGATCGCCTTTGTCGGCGGTGGCAACATGGCCAACGCGCTGATCGGCGGACTGCTGGCGCAGGGATTCGACCCGGGCGCGATTTCAGTGGTCGAGGTAAACGATGCGGCGCGCGCGAAGCTCGCCGCGCAGCACGCGGTGCGCGCAAGCGCGGCGCCGGATGCGGCGACGGCGGAGTCCGACACCGTGGTACTCGCGGTGAAGCCGCAGGACATGCGCTCGGCGACAGCCGCCCTCGGTGCGGGCGTGGCCGCAAAGCTGGTGATCAGCATCGCGGCGGGTCTGCGCCTGGCCGACATTTCGCGCTGGCTCGGCGGGCACCGGCGGCTGGTGCGCTGCATGCCGAATACTCCGGCGCTGATCGGCGCCGGAATCACGGGCCTCTATGCGCTGCCCGACGTGAGCGCCGCGGAGAGGCAGGCCGCGGCGCGCATCCTCGGCGCCGTGGGTGAAGTGGTCTGGGTCGACGACGAGACCCTGCTCGATCCCGTGACGGCGGTGTCGGGCAGCGGCCCGGCGTACGTGTTCTGGTTCATCGAGCAGCTTGCCGCGGCCGGCGCCGAGCTGGGCCTGGCGCCGGAGGTTGCCGCCAAACTCGCGCTTCAGACCGTGCTCGGCGCGGCGAAGCTCGCCGCCCAAAGCGGCGAAGCGCCGGGCGCGCTGCGCGCGCGCGTCACATCGAAGGGCGGCACGACCGAGGCCGCGCTGCGCGTTTTCGCCGAGGAAGGGCTTGCCGAGCGGCTCAAGCGGGCGCTCGCGGCCGCGAGCCGCCGCGGCGCCGAGCTCGGCGACGAGCTGGGCAGGGGGGGCTGAGTGCTGCAGCAGATTCTTTCGTTCGTCATCGACACGGCAGCGGCGTTCTTCGTCTATCTGCTGCTGGCGCGCTTTCACTTCCAGTGGCTGGCGGTGCCGTTCCGGAACCAGGTCGGAGAGTTCGTCGTCACCACCACGAACTGGATCGTGCGGCCGGCGCGGCGGGTGATTCCGCCGCTGGGCGGATTGGATCTGGCCACTGCGGTGGCGGCATGGCTGCTGCAGGCGGTCGCGCTGTACGTGCTTTTCGCGCTGCGCGGCGGCGACCTCGGCTCGGCGCCGGGCGCGGCGCTGGCGCTGCTCGCCGCGGTCGCGCTGGTCGACCTGCTTCGTTTCAGCGTGTACATGCTCGTGTTCGCGGTCGTGGTGCAGGCGATATTGTCGTGGGTGGCGCCGCATGCTGCGGCGAGCCCGGTGCTGGACGCGGTGACGCGGCCGTTTCTGCGGCCGGTGAGGCGGCTGTTGCCGCCGATCGCAAATATCGACCTCTCGCCGCTGCTGCTGCTCATCCTGTTACAGGTGCTGCTGTTCCCAATCTGGAGCCTGCGCGCCGCGATCGGAGGGATCTTCTGAGCGCCTGGCATCGAATTCACGGGGGGCGCCTGCTGCTCGAGCTGCACGTGCAGCCGGGCGCCTCGCGCACCGAGGTGGCGGGGCTGTACGGCGGCAGGCTGAAGCTGCGCCTCGCGGCGCGGGCGGTGGACGGCAAGGCGAACGCGGCGCTGATCGAGTTCCTCGCCGCGCGCTTGGGCGCGGCGCGGCGCGATGTCACAATCGAGGCGGGACAAGCGGCGCGCTCCAAGCGCGTCGCGGTGCGCGGCGCCACGCGCGGGCCCGAGGCGCTATACGTGGAGGGGGACCATGGATGAGCAGAACCTCGCGTTCGAACGGCTGAAGACGATTACCACGGTGGTCTACGCGCTGCAGGCGACCGCCTACATCACCGGACTGACGGCGCTGGTCGGGGTGATCGTCAACTACGTCAAGCTCGAAGACGTGCGCGGCACCTGGCTGGAGTCGCACTTTCGCTGGCAAATCCGGACCTTCTGGTTCGCCCTGCTCTGGTTCGTGCTCGGCGCGCTGTCGTGGATCGTGTTCGTCGGCATGATCGTCGCCGGCGCGACGGCGATCTGGGTCATCTACCGCATCGTCAAGGGCTGGTTGAATCTCTACGAGAATCGCCCGATGTACGCCGTCGGCCCACCGCCGACGGTGGCGGGCCCTAGCGCCTGAAGCGGCAGGCCTCGGGATAGGAGAACACGTCCTCCTGCACGCCGGCGCGGATGCGCTCCTGCTTGCCGGCCCAGAAACCGGGGTCGGTGAGGTCCCGGTGCCGTTCCATCAGGACGTCCCGGGCGTGCGGGTTGGCGACCAGGAAGCGCTCGAACTGCTCGGGAAAAACGTCGTGCGGGCCGACCGACCAGTAGGGCTCGGCCGCCATCTCGTCCTCGAAGCTGGTCGGCGGCGGGATGCGGCGGAAATTGCAGTCGGTCATGTACGCGATCTCGTCGTAGTCGTAGAACACGACCCGGTTGTGGCGCGTGACGCCGAAATTCTTGAGCAGCATGTCGCCCGGGAAAATGTTCGCCCCGGCGAGCTCCTTGATCGCGTTGCCGTACTCGTCCAGGGCGAGGCGCAGCCGCTCTTCGTCGCCCTCGCCCAGGGCCTCTTCCAGGTACAGGTTGAGCGGCACCATGCGCCGCTCGATGTACATGTGCTTGATGACGATCTGATCACCCTCGAACTCGATCGAGGACGCGGCGTGGGTCTTGAGCTCCTCGACCATATCCGGCGCGAAGCGCTCCAGCGGCAGCGCCACCAGTGAGTACTCGAGCGTGTCGGCCATGCGCCCCACGCGGTCGTGGTATTTGACCAGCTGATACTTGTCCTTGACCGTCTGGTGGTCCATCTCCTTGGGCGGCGCGAAGTGGTCGCGGATCACCTTGAAGACGTACGGGAACGACGGCAGGGTGAACACCAGCATCACCATTCCCTTGATGCCCGGTGCGACGACAAAGTCGTCGGTCGAGTGCTTGAGGTGGTAGTGCAGGTCGCGGTAGAAAAGCGTCTTGCCCTGCTTCTGCAGACCGACCGCGGTATACATCTCGGCGCGCGGCTTCTTCGGCATCAGCTGGCGCAGGAAGGACACGTAGGCCGCCGGTACCTCCATGTCGACCAGGAAGTAGGCGCGTGCGAAGGAAAACAGCAGCTGCAGCTGATCGGGGTCGAGCAGCAGCGCGTCGAGGTAGAGCTCGCGCCGCTCGTTCTGCAGGATCGGCACCGCGAACGGATATTCCCGATGGCCGTTGACGATCTTGCCGATGACGTAGGCGGCCTTGTTGCGAAAGAACAGCGAGCCGAGCACCTGTACCTGCAGGCTCGGGTAGGCGCGCGCCGGGCGCGGGAATTGCGCGCGCAGCGCGTGCAGCACGCTGCGCGTGTCGCGCCGCAGATCTTCGAACGGGTTGGCAAGTCCGAAATCTGCGATGATGGCCTTCAGAGTGCCGCGCAGTCCCTTGTCCCTGGGGTAGTAGCAGCGGTAGGTCGGCGCCTCGCCCTCGAGGTGCTCGGTGGCGACCGCGGGGCGCCAGAAGATGAACTCGTTGCGGTAATAGCGCCGGTGCAGGACCAGGCAGGCGACCGAGTTGTAGAAGGTCTCGGCGCACTCGGGCTGGCGATGCTCGTGCAGCAGCCCGATGTATGCCAGCTTGATCGCGGGCCACAGCGATTCGTCGCGCTCGGCCTGGGGATAGGCCGCGCGCACCGCCTCAACCGCCTCGTGCACGCGCCGGTCGTACATCTGGATGCGCTCGCGCGCGAGCGTGCGCATCGCGCTCCAGTCTGCGGCCTCGAAATGGCGCTTGGCTTGGCGCGCGGCCTCGCGGAACAGGCGGTAGTGCTTGTCGAACCCGGCGAGTATCGCGCGCGCGACCCCTTGCGTGAGGTCGGCGCGCGCCTCGTGAACCCGCAGCAGGCCGGCTCCGGGGCTCACTTTCGCCTCAGGCGACCTTCTTCTCGGCCCGCTGGTCGTCGAAGAACTGCTCGTCCTCGGTCGAGCCGTGCAGCGCGGTGGTCGAAGCCTTGCCGCCCGTCACGGTTTGCGTGACGTCGTCGAAATAGCCGGTTCCGACCTCGCGCTGGTGCTTGACCGCGCTGAAGCCCTTCTCGGCCGCGGCGAACTCCTTTTGCTGCAGCTCGACGAACGCGCTCATGTTGTTGCGCGCGTAGCCGTAGGCGAGCTCGAACATCGAGTAATTGAGCGCGTGGAAGCCGGCCAGCGTGATGAACTGGAACTTGTAGCCCATCGCGCCGAGCTCGCGCTGGAACTTGGCGATCGCGGCATCGTCGAGATTGCGCTTCCAGTTGAACGACGGCGAGCAGTTGTAGGCCAGCATCTTGCCCGGATACTTGCGCCGGATGCCTTCGGCGAATTTGCGCGCGAACGCGAGGTCGGGGGTGCCGGTTTCGCACCACACCATGTCCGCGACCTGCGCGTAGGCCAGGCCGCGCGAGAGCGCCTGCTCGAATCCCTTCTTGGTGCGGTAGAAGCCCTCCGCCGTGCGCTCGCCGGTGAGGAAGGGCTTGTCGTTTTCGTCGACGTCGCTGGTGACGATGTCGGCCGCCTCCGCGTCGGTGCGCGCCAGCAGCACCGTCGGCACGCCCATCACGTCCGCCGCCAGTCGCGCCGCGTTCAGCTTCTGCACCGCTTCCTGGGTCGGCACCAGCACCTTGCCTCCCATGTGACCGCACTTCTTGACCGAGGCGAGCTGGTCCTCGAAATGCACGCCCGCGGCGCCCGCCTCGATCATCGCCTTCATCAGTTCGAACGCGTTCAGTACGCCGCCGAAGCCCGACTCCGCATCGGCCACGATCGGCGCGAACCAATCGACGTCGCCTTTGCCTTCCATCCACTGGATCTGGTCCGCGCGCGCGAGCGTGTTGTTGATGCGCCTGACGACGTTGGGAACGCTGGAAACCGCGTACAAGGACTGGTCCGGATACATCGACAGCGAATCGTTCGCGTCGGCCGCCACCTGCCAGCCCGAGAGGTAGATTGCCGGTACCCCAGCCTTGACCTGCTGCATGGCCTGATTGCCGGTCAGCGCGCCGAGGGAATTGACGAAGGGTCGCTCGTTGCACATCTTCCACAGCTTGTCGGCGCCGGTGCGCGCGAGCGTGTGCTCGATGCGCAGGCTGCCGCGCAGGCGCACCACGTCCTCGGCGCTGTAGCCCCGCGCGATGCCCTGCCAGCGCGGGTTCTCGGCCCAGTCCTTCTTCAGTTCGGCAATCTCGTGCTCCCGTTGATTCATCGTCGTCCCTTTGCTTTGTTGAGGATGGATAATTTCAACCTCACCATAGCGTACGGCGTTGGCGCACGGCAACACGTCTAGAACGACGGTGTAAGGGTGCAAGAAACAAGCACTTACAACGACTTAGCGCGGCCTCATTTCACAATGCGAGGGGCGATTTCAGATTGATGCTGCCGCGCAATATGGGCCCGGGTTCAGGTCTGCACCAGTTTGCGGTGGCGGTTGACGCTCATCAGGATGCCGACCCCGATGAACAGGGTCGCGAGCGAGGTTCCGCCGTAGGACACGAACGGCAGCGGCACGCCCACCACCGGCAGAATCCCCGCCACCATGCCCATGTTGACGAAGGCGTAGGTGAAATACATGAGCGAGAGCGAAGCCGCCAGCAGGCGCGAGAAGTAGGTCGCCGCGTTGGCGGCGATGATCAGGCCGCGCGCGATCAGCAGCGCGTAAAGGGCGAGCAGGATGCAGTTGCCGATCAGCCCGAACTCCTCCGAGAAGACGGCAAAGATGAAATCGGTGTGGCGCTCGGGGATGAACTCGAGGTGCGCCTGCGTGCCGTGGAGCCAGCCTTTGCCGGCGATGCCGCCGGAACCCACGGCGATGGTCGACTGGATGATGTGGTAGCCGGCGCCGAGCGGATCCTGGGTCGGATCGAGCAGCGTGAGGATGCGCTTGCGCTGGTAGTCGTGCAGCAGGCCCCACAACGGCGCGATGCCGCCCAGCGCGAGCGCCGCAAGCGTCGCGAGCACCTTCCATCCGATGCCGGCGAAGAAGACCACGTAGAAGCCGACGGCGCCGACCAGAAGCGCGGTGCCGAGGTCGGGCTGGCGGGCGATGAGCGCCACCGGCAGGGCGAGCAGGAGGCCCGCAAGCGCGAAGTCGCGCAGCTTGAGGGCGGACTCATAGCGGTGGAAATACCATGCGAGCATCAGCGGCATCGCGATCTTCATCATTTCGGACGGCTGCACGCGCATGAAGCCGAAGTGCAGCCAGCGGCGCGCGCCGTTTACGACGTCGCCGAAAAGTGCGACCGAGACCAGAAGCGCAAGCCCGACCAGATAAGCCGGCAGGGCGAATCGCGCCAGCGTTTGCGGCGGGACTTGCGCGGCGACCCAAAGCGCCGCGAACGCGACCGCAAAGTTGAACAGCTGGGCGTGAAAACGCGCCGGCGTGTCGTAGCTCGCCGAATACAGCGTGGCGAGACCGATGGCGCTCAACGCGAGAACGATGCCGAGCAGCGGGCCGTCGAGACCTCTCGTCAATCGCGACAAGGTGCGGCGCAGCGTAACGGGAGTCAGCGTCATCAGTCGCTCGCCCGCGAAGACTCGTCCACCTTGGCACCCTTGCGCGCCGGAGCCTTGCCGAGGAGATAGTAGTCGAGCACCGCGCGCGCAATCGGCGCCGCCGCGCGCGCACCGAAGCCACCGTTCTCGACCACCACCGCGAGCGCGATCTTGGGGCTCTCCACCGGCGCGAACACGACGTACAGGGAATGGTCGCGCAGGCGCTCGGCGACGTTCTTCTCTTCGTACTTCTCGTTCTGCTTGATGGCGACGACCTGGGCGGTTCCGGTCTTGCCGGCGCTCGTGTACTGTGCGCCCGCGAAGGCGCGCGCCCCGGTGCCGTCGGGGTCGCGGTTCACGCCTTGCATCGCGTGCTTGATGAAGGCGACATTGGCGTCGTGCAGCTCGATCCGGCGCACGAGCTGCGGCTCCTCGTAGCGGCGCTCGCCGGTGCGCGGATTGTCGATATGGTCCACCAGCCGCGGCCGGTACATCACGCCGCCGTTGGCGAGCGTTGCGACCGCGAGCGCGAGCTGAATCGGCGTGTAGGCGTTGTAGCCCTGGCCGATGCCTATCGAAATGGTCTCGCCCGGGTACCACCTCCTTTGCTCCGGGCTCTTAAAGCGCTTCTCCTTCCACTCGGGAGAAGGCAGCACCCCGGTCGCTTCGCCGTCCAGATCGATTCCAGTGCGCGAGCCGAACCCGAACGGCGCCAGGAACTGCGCGATGGCGTCGATGCCGAGGTCGTTGGCGAGCATGTAATAGTAGGTGTCGCAGGATTCGACCAGCGACTTGTACAGGTCGACCACGCCGTGGCCGCTTTCCTTGTCGTCGCGGAAGCGCCGGCCGCCGAAGAGAAAATAGCCCGGATCGACGATAGAGCTCTTGGGTGTTCGCTTGCCCAATTCGAGCGCGGCGAGCGCGAGGTAGGGCTTGAGCGTCGAGCCCGGCGGGTAAAGGCCGGCGATGGCGCGGTTGTTCAGCGGGTGATCGGGTGAGTTGTTCAGCGCGTCCCAGCTTTGCGGGTCGATCCCGTCCACGAACAGGTTCGGATCGAAACCTGGCCGGGAAACGAGAGCGAGCACGGCGCCGGTCGCGGGTTCCAGTGCGACCAGCGCACCGCGCCGGTCGCCGAACGCCGCTTCGGCGACCTGCTGCAATCCCGTGTCGAGCGTGATAGCCACGTCGTTTCCGGGCTGGGCCGGCGTGCGCGTCAGCGTCCGGATGGAGCGCCCGGCGGCATCGATCTCCACCTGCTCGAAGCCGGCGCTGCCGTGCAAATCCTCCTGGTAACTCGCCTCGATGCCGCTCTTGCCGATGACGTCGGTACCGCGGTAGTTGGCTTCCAGTCCGAGCGCCTGCAGCCTTTCCTGGTCCCGCTCGGTGATCCTGCCGGTGTACCCGAGGACGTGCGAGGCCGTCTTGCCGAGCGGATAGTCGCGGAACAGGCGCGCCTTGATCTCCACGCCCTGGAAGCGGTAGCGGTTGGCGGCAACCCTTGCCACCTCGGCGTCGCTCAGCCGGGTGCGGATCGGCAGGCTCTCGGCGCTGCGCGTTTCGGCCAAAAGCCTGTCGAAGCGGCTGCGATCCCTGGGCTGGATCTCGACCAGCTCGGACAGCTGATCGATGGTGCGTTGCAGGTCCGGCGTCTTGTCAGGTGCGATTTCGAGCGTATAGCCAGAATCGTTGCCCGCGAGCACGACGCCGTTGCGGTCGACGATCAGGCCGCGGTTCGGCGCGACCGGAACGATCGAGATTCGGTTGTCCTCGGCCTTGGTCTGGTAATAGTCGTGCTGCAGCACCTGCAGGTATACGAAGCGCGCGAGCAGCGCGCCGAACGCGAGCAGCGCCACGGCGCCGGCGATCGCCATGCGGAGGTGAAAGTTGTAGAGCTCGCGCTCGTAGTTCCTGAGCTCGGCAAGGCGCATCGCCTCAGATCGCCCGCGTTTCGTCCGGGGCCGCGGGCCGGCGCTGCGGAGCGAGGAGAATGACCGACGCCAGGGGCCACAGCAGCGCGCCGATGAGCGGGCCGACGAAAATTGTCCACCCCGGGAACTCGGCGCCGGCAGCGAGCCGAATCAGGGCCGTCACGGCCTCGGCGAAAGCAAGCAGGGGGGCGACATGCAGTGCCTGCTGCACCAGGCCGAACCACAGCACGCGGCGCGAAAGGGAGATCGCCAGGAAAGCGAGCAAGGAGTAGGCGAGCGCATGCTGGCCGAGCAGCACGCCGTTGCCGGCGTCGATGATCAGCCCGATCGTCCAGCCGATGCCCAGGCCGACCAGGCGCGGCTGGCGCACGCACCAGAACACCAGCACCAGGGCGACGAAATCGGGCGTGAGCCGCAGATCCTTCCAGGGCAGGAAGTCGAGCAGCATCGCGACTGCGAACGAGGTCGCGATGGTGCTCAGGCGCACTGGCCGCAGAATGTGCTGCGGACTATCGGGTCCGAGCGCCATCGTTCCTGCGCGTGCGCCGGGGCGCGAGGCGGTGGGGTTTGCCGGACTCCGCACGGTCGAAATCCGGGGGAGGCTTCGGTTCGCCCGAAAGCACCAGCACGTAGCGTCCGCGGCTGACGCCCCCGGCGGGCTTGCACAACACCCGCGCGAAATCGTGCGCGGAGTCGCGCTCGACGCTCACCACGGAGGCGACCGGGAGCCCGGCCGGATAGGTGCCGTCGATGCCGGACGTGACCAGCTTGTCGCCGTCTCCGATTTCCGCGTTGGGAGCCATGAATCGCAGCTCGAGCATTCCTGAGGATCCTCCGCCGAACGCGATCGCCCGCAGGCCGCTGCGCATCACCTGGACCGGGACCGCCTGGCTCTTGTCCGTGATCAGCGTGACTTCCGAGGTGAACGTGTGCGCGCGCGTGACCTGGCCCACGACGCCGCCTTCGTCGACCACCGGGCTGCCCGGTGCGACGCCCTGCTGGGTGCCCTTGTCGATCACCACCTTGAGCGCATAGGGATCGCGCCCGGCGTAGACGATCTCCGCCGGAATACTGTGTCGCTTGAGCTTCTCGCCCGCCTCGATCATGCGCCGCAGGCGCTCGCCTTCGGCCGCGGCCGCCTCGTTGCGTTGCGCGGACTGCAGCGCGGCGAGCATGCGAGCGCGAAGCTGCGCGTTCTCCTCGCGCAATGCGGACTGGCTGGCGAAGTAGTCACCGATGCGGCGTCCGATCTCGGACGGCGCAGTCGCGATGCGCTGCAGCGGGTAGGCCACCAGCGCGAGAACGTTCCTCAGCCCTTCGGTGTAGTGGAAGCGTGCGTCCAGAACGAGCAGCGCGAGCGAAAGCGAGGCAAAGAACGCAAGCCGCACGAGCGGCGCGGGGCCGCGCCTGAAGAATGGTGGGGGGCTGTGCTCCATCCCCCCATCACTCAGTCATTCGTGAAGATCGGCCCGAAATGCTCCATCTTTTCGAGCGCCTTGCCCGAGCCGCGCACGACGCAGGTCAGCGGGTCGTCGGCAACGATCACCGGCAGCCCGGTTTCCTCCATCAGCAATCGATCCAGGTCGCGCAGCAGCGCGCCGCCGCCGGTAATGACCATGCCCTTCTCGGCGATATCGGCGCCGAGCTCGGGCGGTGTCTGCTCGAGCGCGGACTTTACCGCCGAGACAATCTGGTTCAGCGGCTCGGTCAGGGCTTCAAGGATTTCGTTCGAGCTGATGGTGAAGCTACGCGGAATGCCCTCGGCCAGATTGCGGCCCTTGACCTCCATCTCGCGCACCTCGCTGCCCGGGAACGCGGAGCCGATTTCCTTCTTCACCATCTCGGCCGTGGTCTCGCCGACCAGCATGCCGTAATTGCGCCGAATATAGTTGATGATCGCTTCGTCGAACTTGTCGCCGCCGACGCGCACCGAGCCCGAGTACACCATGCCCCCGAGCGAGATGACGCCGACCTCGGTGGTGCCGCCGCCGACGTCCACCACCATCGAGCCGGTCGCTTCGGCCACCGGCATGTCCGCGCCGATCGCGGCGGCCATCGGCTCTTCGATCAGGTACACCTGCCCCGCGCCCGCGCCGATCGCCGATTCGCGGATCGCGCGGCGCTCGACCTGGGTCGATCCGCACGGCACGCAGATGATGATGCGCGGGCTGGGCGAGAACAGCTTGTTGTCGTGTACCTTCTTGATGAACTGCTTGAGCATCTGCTCGGTGACGGTGAAGTCGGCGATCACGCCGTCTTTCATCGGCCGGATGGCGGTGATGTTGCCCGGCGTCTTGCCGAGCATCTGCTTCGCTTCCTTGCCCACCGCCTGGATCGTCTTCTTCCCGTTGGGGCCGCTTTCCTGGCGGATCGCGACCACCGAGGGCTCGTCCAGCACGATGCCCTTGCCGCGCACGTAGATCAGCGTGTTCGCGGTGCCGAGGTCGATCGCGAGATCATTGGAAAAATAACTGCGCAGAAATCCGAACATATGCTTGCCGAGCCCCTCTCGAAGTCGGTTTCCGTTACGCCTTAACTTCGTCCGCTAAGGCCGTGTCCTGATTGGGGGTTCGGAAGTTCGTCCTCCCTCGCCCCGACGCCCTTCTATGATACTCTAATGCCACCTCCGGCATAGGCTGCGGAGGGGGGTTTTTCTGCACCGCAATGTCGCTCTCTCCTGACCAGATCGAACGCCTCGCCCGGCTCGCGCGCATCGCCCTCGGCCCCGCGGAGGAAGGCGAGGTGGTCGGCCAGCTCAATCGGGTGCTTGGCCTGATCGACCAGATGCGCGCGGTAGACACCGCCGGCATCGAGCCGATGTCCCACCCGGTGGACGTGGTCCAGCGCCAGCGGCCAGACGTCGTCGCGGAACCCGATCAGCGAGACCTGTTCCAATCGCTCGCCCCGGCGGTGGCAGCGGGCCTGTACCTGGTCCCCAAAGTCCTCGAGTAGCGGGTGCTCAACGCGACCGTGAGCGAGCTTTCCGCCGCGCTGGCGGAAAAGCGGATTTCGAGCGTCGAGCTCGCGCGGCTGTTCCTCGACCGGATCGAGCGTCTGAACGCCGGGCTGAATGCGTTCATCACGGTCGATGGCGCGCGCGCGCTCGTGCAGGCGCGCCGCGCGGATGACCAGCGGGCCGCCGGGAACGCCGGCCCGCTGACAGGTATCCCATTGGTACATAAGGATATTTTCTGTACCAAGGGGCTGCGCACGACGTGTGGCTCGCGCATGCTGGCGGACTTCGTGAGTCCTTACGACGCGCACGTGATCGAGCGTTTTGGTGCTGCCGGCGCGGTACTGCTGGGCAAGACGAACATGGACGAATTCGCGATGGGTTCGTCGAATGAAACCTCGTATTTCGGCCCGGTCAGGAACCCCTGGGACAAGACCCTGGTGCCGGGTGGATCTTCCGGCGGCACGGCGGTCGCGGTGGCGGCGCGCATGGCGCCGGCGGGGACCGGCACTGACACCGGCGGCTCGATCCGGCAGCCCGCCGCGCTGACCGGCGTCAGCGGCCTGAAGCCGACCTACGGCATGGTGTCGCGCTACGGCATGATCGCCTTCGCTTCGTCGCTCGATCAGGGCGGACCGATGGCCAAGAGTGCCGAGGACCTTTCCCTGCTCATGAATGCCATGGCGGGGTTCGACGCGCGCGACTCCACCAGCCTCGAGCGGCCGCAGGAGAACTACGGGCGCGAGCTCGGCCTGTCGCTCGCGGGCCTGAGGATCGGCCTGCCGAAGGAGTATTCGGGAGAAGGCATCGAGCCCGGCGTGCGGCGCGCAGTTGACGAGGCGGTGCGCTGGTTCGAGGCCCAGGGCGCGAAGACCGTCGCCGTCGAGCTGCCCAATACGGCGCTGGCGGTGCCGGTGTACTACGTGCTCGCTCCGGCCGAGGCCTCGTCCAACCTGTCGCGCTTCGACGGCGTGCGCTACGGCCATCGCGCGAAGGAGTACGCAGATCTGGCGGACATGTACAGCCGCACGCGTGCGGAAGGCTTCGGCGCCGAGGTCAAGCGCAGGATCCTGGTCGGAACCTACGTGCTGTCGCACGGCTACTATGACGCCTACTATCTCCAGGCGCAGAAGCTGCGCCGCCTGATCGCGCAGGACTTCGCCGCGGCTTTCCGCAGCTGCGACGTGATGCTCGGTCCGACCACTCCCACGACTGCGTTCCCGATCGGCGCCAAAATCGACGATCCGGTGCAGATGTATCTGAACGACATCTTCACCATCCCGGCGCCGCTCGCCGGACTGCCCGCGCTTTCGATACCGTGCGGTTTCGACGGCAAAGGGCTGCCGGTCGGATTGCAGCTGACGGGCGACTACTTTTCAGAGGCGCGCCTGCTCGGCATCGCGCATCGCTATCAGCAGGCCACCGACTGGCACCTGCGCGTGCCGACGGAGGCGCCGCTGTGAGCTGGGAAATCGTGGTCGGGATAGAGACCCACGCGCAGCTGCGCACTCAGAGCAAGATCTTCTCCGCGGCGTCGACCGCGTTCGGCGCCGCGCCGAACACTCAGGCCTGCGCGATCGACATCGCGCTGCCGGGCGTGCTGCCGGTGCTCAACCGTGCGGCGGTCGAACACGCTGTACGTTTCGGTCTCGCGGTCGGCGCCGCGCTCAACCGCCGCTCGGTGTTCGCGCGCAAGAACTACTTCTACCCCGATCTGCCCAAGGGCTATCAGATCAGCCAATACGAGCTGCCGATCGTCCAGGGCGGCTCGCTCACGATCGAAACCGACGTTGGACCGAAGACGATCCGCATCACCCGCGCCCATCTCGAGGAGGACGCGGGCAAGTCGCTGCACGAGGATTTTCACGGCATGTCCGGCATCGACCTGAACCGCGCCGGCACGCCCCTGCTCGAAATCGTCAGCGAACCGGACCTGCGCGGGGCGAAGGAAGCGGTGGCCTACGCGCGCGCGCTGCATGCCCTGGTGACGTGGATCGACATCTGCGACGGCAACATGCAGGAGGGCTCGTTCCGCTGCGACGCCAACGTCTCGGTGCGCAAGACTGCGGAGCGCACGCTCGGCACGCGTTGCGAGATCAAGAACCTGAACTCCTTCCGATTCATGGAGCGTGCGATCGAGTACGAGGCGCAGCGCCAAATCGAGCTGCTCGAGAACGGCGGCAGCGTGACGCAGGAGACCCGCTTGTACGATCCGGAGCGGGACGAGACGCGTCCGATGCGCACCAAGGAGGACGCGCAGGACTACCGCTACTTTCCCGACCCGGATCTGCTGCCCCTGGTGCTGTCCGACGGCGAGATCGAAGCGATCCGCGAATCGCTGCCCGAGCTGCCCGAGGCGCGGCGGGCCAGGTTCGTGGCCGCGTACCGGCTGTCGAATTACGACGCGGCGGCGCTGACGGCGAACAAGGCGGCCGCCGACTACTTCGAACAAGCGGTGAGTGCCATCGGTCGCAACCAAAGGCCCGCGCCGGAGGTTGCGAAACTGGTCGCGAACTGGGTCAGCGTGGACCTGGCGGCGAAGCTCAACGCAGACGATATCGCGATCGAACTGAGCCCGGTCGGACCGGCGCGCCTCGCCCTGCTTCTGGTGCGCGTCCTGGACAACACGCTGTCGAACAAGATGGCCAAGGAGGTGTTCGACGCCATGTGGTCGGGCGAGGGCGATCCCGACGCGATCATCGAGCGCAAAGGCCTGAGGCAGATCAGCGACGCCGGGGCGATCGAGAAGCTGGTCGACGAGGTGCTGGCGGCCAACGCCAAGCAGGTGGAGGACTATCGGGCCGGGAAGGAGAAGGCCTTCAATTCGCTGGTCGGGCAGGTGATGAAAGCCAGCCGCGGCAAGGCCAATCCGGCGCAGGTCAACGAGATTCTGCGCCGCAAGCTCGCCTGAGCTCGGCGCGGGGCGCGTTCACCTGCGCTGCGTAAGCTCCAGGTAGCGCTTCTTGTCCTCGTCGTAGCGGGCATTGATCGCCTCGACGACCTGCTTTTTCACGGCGAGCAGCTCCTGCTGCGCCGCGAGTCCGGATCGGGCGGTCTTGATTTCGCCCTCGACCTCGGCGGCTTCGCTCGGCTTTGGCTTCGCCTTGGTGAGTGCCGCCAGCTTCTTCTCGCGTTGCGCGATGTTGGCCTCGATGTCGGCGATCTGCTTCTGGGGTTCGGCAAGGGCGCGCTCGCGCGCGGCGTCGATGTCCTTCACGTCCGTATAGGTGGCGAGCAGAGCGCGGCTGCGCCGCGCCGCCTCCCTTGCGGCGAGCTCCTTCTCGTGCTGCTTCTCCTCCTCGGCCGCCTTGGCCGCCGGGTCCTCTTCCTTGACGGGTTCGACGTGCTCGATAACCATGCCCTGCTGGTTCAGCTTCTCGTAGGGTTGCCCCAGGCAGGCGCGCGGCAGAACCTGGCCGTAGTACCTCTTGCCGTCCTTGCTCACGCAGCGGAACGACTGCGCGCCGGCCGCGACCGGGAACACGGCGAAGGCCACGGCCACGAATGCAGCGGTGATCGATACGCAGCGACGCATTGCTTTCTCCCATTGCGGAACCGCCATGGCGCCATTCTAGCGCGGGGCAGGCGCGCGTTCACCTGCTAGAATCCGCGCCACCCCCTGCGCGCGACATCCCATGCATTCCGCCGACCGAAGCTTCATCGCCGACACCACCGCCAAGATGCTGCTCGAGGTAAAGGCAGTCCTGTTCTCGGACGAAAAGCCGTTCATCTTCACCTCCGGCTGGGCGAGCCCGGTCTACATCGACTGCCGCAAGCTGATCTTCTATCCGCGCATCCGTGCGCAGCTGGTCGACTTCGCCGCTGCCACGTTGCAGCGCGACGCGGGGTTCGAGCAGTTCGACGTCGTCGCCGGAGGCGAAACCGCCGGCATACCCTACGCGGCGTGGATCGCCGATCGGCTCGGTCTGCCGATGCAGTACGTGAGGAAGAAGCCCAAGGGATTCGGCCGCAACGCGCAGATCGAGGGCGACGTGCGGGAGGGCGCGCGCACCCTTCTGGTCGAGGACCTGACCACGGACGGGCGCTCGAAGATCAATTTCTGCCAGGCGCTGCGCGACGCGGGCGCCGTCGTGGACCACGTGTTCGTCAATTTCTACTACGACATCTTCCCCGAATCGAAAAAGATCCTCGCGGACCTGAACGTGCGGCTGCACCACCTTGCGACCTGGTGGGACGTGCTGGCGGTCGTGAAGCGCGGCGGCTACCTTCCGCCGGCGCAGATCGGCGAGGTAGAGAAGTTCCTCAATGCACCGGCCGCATGGTCGGCTGCGCATGGCGGCGCGGCGGGCTCGCCGTCTGCCTGAATGCGCGTCATCACGCTGAACGTAAACGGAATTCGCTCGGCGGCAAAGAAAGGCTTGTTGCGCTGGCTCGCAGCCCAGCGCGCCGACGTGATCTGCCTGCAGGAGATGAAGGCGCAGGAGAGCGACCTGAACGCGGCGCTGCACGCACCCAAGGGGTTTGCGTCCGGCTACGCGTTGGCCGAGAAAAAGGGATATAGCGGCGTGGCGCTCTATTCGCGCCGCGCTCCTGACTCGGTGATCAGGGGTTTCGGCACGCACGAGTTCGACTCGGAGGGGCGCTACCTCGAGGCGCGCTTCGGCAAGCTGTCGGTGGTCTCCCTCTACCTGCCCTCGGGATCGTCGGGGCCGCACCGGCAGGCGTCCAAGTTCCGCTTCCTCGAAGCCTTTCTGCCGCAATTGAAAAAGCTCGCGCGCGCGCGGCGCGATGTGATCCTGTGCGGCGACTGGAACATTGCGCACAAGGAGATCGACCTCAGGAACTGGCGCTCGAACCAGAAGAATTCGGGCTTCCTGCCCGAGGAGCGCGCCTGGCTCAGCCGCGTGTTCGACGAGATCGGATGGGTCGACGTGTTCCGACGCCTGAATCGAAAGCCCGATCAATACACCTGGTGGTCGAACCGTGGCCAGGCTTGGGCCAAGAACGTCGGTTGGCGCATCGACTACCAGATCGCCACGCCGGGGGTGGCGAAGACAGCCGTCAGGGAATCGATCTACAAGCGCCAGCGATTCTCCGACCACGCGCCGCTGACCATCGACTACGACTACCCTTCCTGGGGGTCGCGCGCCTGGCGCGCCGCCGTGGGAACCGCGCGCAGCAGCCACGCTCGCGCGCCGCGATAGACGCGCCATACCGACCATCCGCTCGCGAGCCATTTCAGCACGCGCTTCGGCCTCAGCACCAACAGCAACCCCACCCCACCGGCGATCCAGACCGGGTGGCGCCTGAGCGCTGCGCCGGCCGCGACCCCGGCTTCGAACCAGAGCGACACGGCGTCGGTTCGCGCGAGCAGGCCAGCGATCGCCTCGCGCTCCGAACCGGCGCAGGCAATGAGCTCGGCTCTTCGCTCGCGCAACGCGATGAGCCGCTCGCGCGTCACGGCTTTTCCACCCGCTCGCGGTCGCGCGCGAGCTCCCCGAGCGTGGACGCGAATAAACGCGGCCGCTCGGCGATGCGCCGGCGCACGAACAGCGCCCCCGCGATGCCGCAGGCGAGGAAACCGGCGGCGAGCAGGCCGGCGGCGAGCAGCCGGTTCTCGTCCCAGAACGCGATCAGCACGAACACTGCCCCGAGCACCACCGCGACGCCGAGGAAGAACAGCGTGACCAGCGTCCACAACGCGATCTCGTACAGCCGGGTGACCTGCTCCTCGAGCTCGTTGGCCGCGAGGCGCGTGCGGGTTTCGGCGTAGGAAATCAGGCTGCGCGCGAAGCCGCGCACCGGGCCCAGCACGCCGTGCTCGGGTTCGGCCATGCAAGCCTAGCGGCGATTGATGAGGGCGCCGAGCACGAAGCCGGCGAGCGCCGCGATGCCCACCGCGCGCCAGGGGTTCTCGTGCACGTATTGCTCGAGCGCGCGCGCCGCCTGCCCGGCCTTGTCCTCGAGCGCGCGCTCGGCCTCGAGCAGCCTGCGCTTGCTGTTGGCGAGCGAGGCCTGGATCCGTTCGCGCGCGGCAGCGGCCTTTTCGCCGGCCTGGCCCGCGGTCGCGCGCAGCAGCTCCTCGGTGTCGGCGACAAGGATCCTGAGGTCGGCGACGAGCTTGTCCGCGCCGATTTCGGCAGAGGCGTTTTCGCTATCGGTGTCCATGGGAGATCCCGCGTTTGAATGTGTGACAATTCAGGACCATCGATCTTACTCCTGCGCCGCGCACCGCATGCCGTTATCCGCCTACGCTGCGGTGTTTCGCAGCCGCAAGATCCTGATCCTGCTGCTGCTGGGGTTCTCTTCCGGCCTGCCGCTCGCGCTGACCGGCGCCACGCTGCAGGCCTGGCTCACGGTCAAGGGGATCGACCTGACCACGATCGGCCTGTTCGCGCTCGTGGGCCAGCCCTACACCTACAAGTTCCTGTGGGCGCCGCTGATGGACCGCTACCGCATTCCGTTTCTCGGCAGACGGCGCGGCTGGCTGGTGGTCACGCAACTGGCGCTGCTCGGCGCGATCGCCTGGATGGGGACCCTGTCGCCGCAGCACTCGCCCTGGCTGCTTGCCGCGCTCGCGCTCGCAGTCGCGTTCCTCTCGGCGTCGCAGGACATCGTGACCGACGCCTACCGTACCGACATCCTCGGCGCCGAGGAGCGCGGCGCGGGCGCCGCGGTGTCGGTGTTCGGCTATCGCATTGCGATGCTGGTCTCGGGCGGGCTCGCGCTGATCCTCGCGGACGGCTGGCTCGGCTGGAAGGGGACCTACTGGTTGATGGCGGCGCTGATGCTGGTCGGCGTGGCCGCGGTCTGGGGCGCGCAGGAACCGGAGGCGCCGCCGCGCGCGCCGCGAACCCTCGAGCAGGCGGTGCGCGAGCCGCTGGCCGAGTTCTTCGCGCGCGACGGCGCCTGGCTCCTGCTGCTGCTCATCGTGCTCTACAAGCTCGGAGACGCGTTCGCCGGCAGCCTTTCGACCGCGTTCCTGCTGCGCGGACCGGGATTCTCGCTCACCGAGGTCGGGCTGGTGAACAAGTGGCTCGGCATCGCCGCCACCATTCTCGGCGCGCTCGCCGGAGGCGCGCTCATGGCGCGCCTGAGCCTGTACCGATCGCTGCTGCTGTTCGGCGTGCTGCAGGCGGTCACCAACCTCGGCTACATGGCGCTCGCGCTCGCCGGCAAGAGCTACGCGCTGATGATCGGCGCGGTCGCCGCCGAGAACCTGTGCGGTGGCATGGGCACCGCGGCGTTCGTCGCGCTGCTGATGGCGATGTGCGACCGGCGCCACTCGGCGACCCAGTACGCGCTGCTTTCCGCGCTTGCCGCCTTCGGGCGGGTCTACGTCGGTCCGGCCGCGGGCGAGATGGCGAAGATCTTCGGCTGGCCGGAGTTCTTCCTGTTCACCTTCCTTGTCGCGCTGCCCGGCGTGGCGATGCTGGTCTGGCAGCGGCGCCGCATCGAGGCGATCGACACGGCGCCGCACGACTGAGCGCCGTCAGGCCGATTGGGTAAGGTGCGCGTGCAGCCGCGCGACCACGCCTGCGCCTTCGCCGATCGCGGCGCCCACGCGCTTGACCGATCCGGCGCGAACGTCGCCGATCGCGAATACGCCAGGCTCGCTGGTGCCGAGGGGTTCGGGGCCCGCGCCGGTGACGACGAATCCTTTGGCGTCGAGCGCCACGCCGCATCCCTGCAGCCATTCGGTGCACGGTTCGGCGCCGAGGAAGAGGAACACGTGATGGATCGGACGCGTCTCCTCGCGGCCCGTGGCGCGGTGGCGCCAGGTGACGGAGTCGATGCCGGAGGCGGGACCGGCCACGCCGGTCACTTCGGTCTGCGTCCGCAGCTCGATGTTGGGCGTGGCTTCGATGCGCTCGACAAGGTAGCGCGACATGCTCTGCGCGAGACCCGCGCCGCGCACGAGCATCCACACCTTTGCCGCCGTCGCGCTCAGATAGACCGCCGCCTGGCCCGCGGAATTGCCGCCGCCGACCAGCACGATTTCCTGGCCGGCGCACATCTTCGCTTCGAGCGGCGACGCCCAGTACCAGACCGCCGCCCCTTCGCGCGCGCGCAGCTCCGGGTGATCGGGGCGCCGGTAGCGTGCGCCGCTCGCGATGACCACGGCGCGCCCCCGCGCTTCGCGGCCATCGGAGAGAGCGAGCGTGAAGGGTTCCCCGCGCGAAGCCGGCGCACAATCGAGCGCCTTGATCGCGGCCGGAATGAGCATCTTCGCGCCGAACTTCTGCGCCTGCGTGAACCCGCGGCCCACCAGGGCCTGGCCGGAGATGCCGGTGGGAAATCCGAAGTAGTTCTCGATTCGGGCGCTCGCGCCCGCCTGGCCGCCGAACGCGTGCTCGTCGATGACCAGCACGGACAGGCCTTCCGAGGCCCCGTACACCGCGGCGGCGAGCCCCGCTGGACCGGCGCCGACGATCACCGCGTCGTGCACGCCGTCCGCGCCGTCGGTGTCGAGCATGCCGATGCAGCGCGCGAGCTCCTCCTCGGCGGGATTGCGCAGCACCGAGCCGTCCGGGCACACGGCAAGGGGCAGCTCGTTCGGCCCGGGCGCGTAGCGCTCGACGAAGGCGCGCGCGTCGGCGTCCTCGGCCGGGTCGAGCAGCAGGTGCGGAATGCCGTTGCGGCGGAGGAAAGTCTGCAGCCGCAGCACGCCCGGCGCGATCATGCCGCCGACCAGCACCGGTCCGCCGGCGCCCGTCTCGATCAGCGCCACGCGCCGCAGGATCAGCGCGCGCATGATCTTCTCGCCGAGCGCGGCCTCGGCGATGAGCGCCGCGTGCAGCTGCCCCGGATCGAGCAGCAGCGCCTCCACCTCGCCGAGCGCGACGCCGTCGACGAACGAGCGGCGCCCGGAAAGCTGGCCGAGCTCGCCCGAGAACGATCCCGGCCCATGGTCGACCACGGGCAGGTCGTGACCGTGGCCGTCGCGGCCGGTCACGCGGATCGCCCCGGACAGGACGATAAACACGCCCGGGCTCGGGCGACCGGTCTGGTACACGCGCGTGCCGTCGGCGTAACGCTGCGCCGTCGCGAAGCGCCGCAAGCGCTCGATCTCATGCGCGGCGAGGACCGGAAAAGCCTGCGTGCGCCGCTCCTCGAGCAGGGTTGCGGCGAACGTCAAGGAAGCTCCATCGCCATTTGATCGATGTAGCACCAGCTCCAGTTCTCGCCCGGTTCAATCGAGGTGATGATCGGGTGGCGCGTGGCGTGGAAATGCTTCGTGGCGTGCTTGTTCTTGGAGTCGTCGCAGCAGCCGACGTGGCCGCAGGTGCGGCACAGGCGCAGGTGCACCCAGGTGTCGCCCATCTTCAGGCACTCCTCGCAGCCCTTGCTGCGGGGCTGATCGGTCCTGACGAAAGAGAGGTGGCTGCAGTTCATGTCAATGGCCCCCTACGGACGCACGGCGGGAAATTCTAGCAGCGCGTCGGCCGTTTCCTGCGGCCGTTCCTCCATCACCCATCGGATTCGGGAACAAGGATCCGCGACGACGCGGCTGGCGTAATGTTCGATCCGCCCTTCCTTTGTACGAACCGGCCATTGCTGAAGCGAGGCGTCAATGACGTGCCGGCGCTGCTCTCGCTGTACCTGCACAAGTCCACGCTCGCGCCGACCGAGCTCAGGTGCGATTCGCCCAATCGACGCATGCCCGTCCCGCCCTAGGTGGAGCGGCGGCAGTCCAGGAGGCGCTTCTTCTGCCGCCCCTTGTGGTCGAAGTTCGCCGGATCGAGCCAGCGCTCGAAGATCTGCTTCAGCGCGGGCCATTCCTTGTCGATGATCGAGAACCATGCCGTGTCGCGGTTCTCGCCCTTGACCATCATGTGCTGGCGAAAGATGCCTTCGAAGGTAAAGCCGAAGCGCGCCGCGGCACGCCGCGAGGGCTCGTTCAGTGCGTTGCACTTCCACTCGAAGCGGCGGTAGCCAAGATTGTCGAACGCGTGGCGCGCGAAGAGGAAAAACGCCTCGGTCGCGACGCGGGTGCGCGCGATCGCCGGCCCCCACAAGATGCTGCCGATCTCGATCACGCCGTGATCCGGGACGATGCGCATGAGCGCCTGGCGCCCCTCGCAGCGTCCGTTCGCCGAGTCGATCACCGCAAAGTAGAGCGGATCCTCGGATGCCGCCGCCGCCGCGAGCCAGCGCTCGAAGTCCGAGGGCGCTTGCGGTGCCTCGAACAGATAGCGGAACCGCTCCTCCGCGCCGGGTGCCATGGACGCCTCGAACAGCTGCTCGCCGTGGCGTCGCGGATCGAGCGGCTCAAGGCGGCAGTAGCGCCCTTCGAGCGATGCGCGCGCGGGGCGCGGGCGGCTAGACCATTGCACAGCGGTATACCGCGATGCTGCCGAACAGATTGGGCAGGAAGCCGATCTGCCGCCCCTGGTGCAGCGCCACGCGCTCGCGGATCCGGATGCCGAGCTTGCGGCACAGGTCCTCGAAGTCGGTGGTGGTGCACAGATGGACGTTCGGCGTGTTGTACCACTCGTAGGGCAGCTCCTCGGACACCGGCATGCGTCCGAGCAGGATCTGCAGGCGCGCCGACCAGTGGCCGAAGTTGGGGAACGACACGATCGCCTCGCGCCCCACGCGCAGCATCTCGCGCATGAGCTGCTCGATGCGGTGGATGGTCTGCAGCGTCTCGGACAGGATCACGGTGTCGAACGAGCCGTCGCGGAACAGCGACAGGCCGCTTTCGAGGTCGAGCTGGAGGACATTGATGTCGTTACTGACGCAGGCCACCACCTCGGCGTCGTCGATCTCGACGCCGTAGCCGGGCGCTTCGCGCGCCTCCCAGAGGTACCTGAGCAGCGCGCCGTCGCCGCAGCCGAGGTCGAGCACGCGCGCACGCTGCGACACCCAGCGCGCCAGCGCGGCGAAATCGGGGCGCGCGGCGAGCAGTGCCTGCTCGGACGAGGTCACAGCTCAATGTTCCCGAAATAGGCGCGCAGCGCCCCGAAATAGCGCGCATCGTCCATCAGGAACGCGTCGTGCCCTCCGGGCGCGTCGATCTCCAGGTAGGACACGATCTTGCGCGCGTCCAGCAGCGCCTTGACCAGCTCGCGCGAGCGCGCCGGCGCGAAGCGCCAGTCCGATTTGAACGAGACCACCAGGAACGCCGCCTTCGCGCGCGCCACCGCCGCCGAGAGGTCGCCGTCGAAATCCGCCGCCGGGTCGAAGTAGTCCAGCGCCTTGGTGATGCGCAGGTAGGTATTGGCGTCGAAGTAGCTCGAGAATTTGTCGCCCTGGTAGCGCAAGTAGCTCTCGACCTCGAAGTCGATGTCGAAATCGAATCCCAGGGCGGCGCGGCGCAGCTGGCGGCCGAACTTGCCCATCATCGCCTCGTCCGAGAGGTAGGTGATATGGCCGATCATGCGCGCGATGCGCAGCCCCCGCACCGGCACCACGCCTTTGTCGTAGTAGTGGCCGCCGTTGAAGTCGGGATCGGTGGTGATCGCCTGGCGCGCGACCTCGTTGAAGGCGATGTTCTGCGCCGAGAGCTTGGGCGTGGCCGCGATGACCAGCGAGTGCCGGATGCGCTCCGGGTAGGACAGCGTCCATTGCAGCGCCTGCATCGCGCCGAGGCTCCCACCCATGACTGCCGCGAAGCGCTCGATCCCCAGCCGATCGGCCAGCCGGGCCTGGGTTTGCACCCAGTCCTCGACCGTGACCACCGGAAAATCGCCACCCCAGGGCTTGCCGGTCGCCGGGTTCGAGCTCATCGGTCCGGTCGAGCCGTGGCAGCCGCCTACGTTGTTCACGCCGATGACGAAGAAGCGGCGCGTATCGAGCGGCTTGCCGGGGCCCACCAGGTTGTCCCACCAGCCGACCTCGTCCGCGCGCCCGGCGTAGGTGCCCGCGACGTGGTGCGACGCGTTGAGCGCGTGGCACACCAGCACCGCGTTGGACTTTTCCGCGTTGAGCTCGCCGTAGGCCTCGTAGGCCAGCTCGAAGCCGGGCAGCTCGGCGCCGCTGCGCAGCCTGAGCGGCTCGTCGAAGCGCGCCTTTTGCGCGACGACCGTGCCAACGGAAGAGGGATCGTGAGGTGCGTTCAAAGCCGTCTCTTTAGCGGTATTTGTTAGGCGCCCGCAATCTGAACATCAAATCGGCGCCGATGCAGGATTATAGCCGAGCTGCCGCTTCGCTCAATCGGCTGCCTTGGCCGCGCCGCTGGCGAGCAGCGCCTCGATTGCGCCCTCGTCGAGTCCCGCTTCGGCGAGCAGCTCGCGCGTATGCTGGCCGTGCCGCGGCGCGTGCAGCCGGAACTCGGGCGCGGTCTCGGACCATTCGGAGGGCACCGCCATCGAGCGGATGCGGCCCTCGCTCGGGTGCTCGATCTCGCTGAAGTATCCGATCGCCGCGAGGTGCGGGTCGGCGATGATGTCGGTCAGGCTGTTCATGCGCTGCACCGGAATGTCGGCTGCTTCGAGCGCCGCGACCCATTCCTCGGTGCCGCGCTTGCGCATCTCCGCGTCGACCAGAGCGTAGGCGTCGTCGTAGTTCCTGCTGCGCGCCTCCTGGTCGCGAAACTTCTCCGAGCGCATCAGCTCGGGCTTGCCGATGAGGGCGAAGAAAGCCTTCCACTGCTTGTCGTTGTAGATCAGCGCGCAGACGTAACCGTCGGCGGTCTGGAACGGTCGCCGGTCGCGCGCGAGCATCCTGGCGTAGCCGGGCTCGCCGGTGTGCGGCTCGAAGCTGTAGCCGCCGAGGTGCTCGCCCAGCACCGTCTGCAGCAGGCTCTCGAACATCGGCACGTCCACGCGCTGACCCTTGCCGGTCTTTTCGCGCGCGTAGAGCGCGGCGCACACCGCGTTGGCGATGTGCAGTCCGACGGTGCGGTCAGCGATGATCACGGGCGCGTAGCGCGGCACGTCGGCGCCCTGCTTCTTCAGCAGCCAGGGAATGCCGGCCGCGCCCTGGATCAGATCGTCGTAGGCCGCCTTGGCGGCGTAGGGGCCGCGCTGACTGTAGCCGAAGCCGCCGACGTAGACGATGCGCGGATTGACCGCGCGCAGGTCCTCGTAGGCGAGCTTGAGCCGCGCCATGGCCTGCGGCCGGATGTTGTACACCAGCACGTCCGCGTCCTTCGCCAGCGCGAGCAGGGCCGCGCGCGCGGCGTCCTGCTTGAGGTCGAGCGCGATCGCGCGCTTGTTGCGGTTGGCGTGCAGGAAGATGTGCCCCATGCCCGGGTGACGCGCGGGCCAGGCGTAGCGCATCACGTCGCCCTCGAGCGGCTCGACCTTGACCACGTCCGCCCCCAGGTCGGCCAGGATCTGGGTCGCATAGGGTCCCATCACCACCGTGGTGAGGTCGAGAATCCTGACGCCGTGCAGCGGTCCGGGCATCCGGGCTAGGCGTTCAGCTTGGCGAGCAGCTCGCGCGTGCGTTGCTGGCTCGGGCTGCGCAGTACCCGCTGCGCGAGCGGCCGCACGTCGGCCAGGTTGGTGCGCAGGATGCGCTCCTTGATCGCAAGCAGCTGCGCCGGGTGCATTGAAAAGTTTCGCAGCCCGACGCCGAGCAGCAGGCGCGTAAGCTGCAGATCCCCGGCCATTTCCCCGCACACCGCGATCGGCACGCCGGCGCGCGTGGCGGTGCGGATGCTCTGCGCGATGAGCTGCAGCACGGCCGGATGGAGCGGATCGTAGAGGTGCGCGACCGCATCGTCGGTCCGGTCGATCGCCAGCGTGTACTGGATCAGGTCGTTGGTGCCGATGGAAAAGAAATTCAGCCGCCGCATGAACATCGGCAGGGCCAGCGCCGCGGCGGGAATCTCGATCATGCCGCCCACCTCGATCGCGCGGTCGTAGGGCACGCCCCTTTCGTCCAGCTGTTCCTTGGCCTGCTTGATCAGCGCCAGCGCCTGCTCGACTTCCTGCGCGTGCGCCACCATCGGCAGCAGGATCCTCACCCTGCCGAAATGGGATGCGCGCAGGATCGCGCGCAGCTGGGCGAGGAACATCTGCGGCTCCGCCAGGCAGAAGCGGATCGCGCGCAGGCCCATGGCGGGGTTCGGCATGACCGCACCGTTGCCGGACAGGGTCTTGTCGGCGCCGATGTCCAGGGTGCGCAATACCACCGCGCGCCCCTGCATCGCCTGGGCGACCTCGCGGTAGGCTTCGAACTGCTCGTCCTCCGTCGGAAGGTCCTTGCGGTTCATGAACAGGAACTCGCTGCGGAACAGCCCGATGCCCTCGGCGCCGGCGGCGAGCGCTTGCTTGACGTCCTGCGGCAGCTCGATGTTGGCGTACAGCTCCACCGCCACGGCGTCGAGCGTCGCCGCAGGCGTCGAGCGCAGGCGCTGCAGCTTGCGGCGCTCGAGCTCGAGCTGGGACTGGCGCAGCTGGTACTCGGCCAGAACGACGGGATCCGGATCCACCACCACCACGCCCTGCACCCCGTCGACGATCAGCAGCTCGTTCTCGCGTATGGTCTGGCGCGCGTGATGCAGGCCGACGATGGCCGGGATGCTGAGGCTGCGCGCCAGGATCGCAGTGTGGGAGGTCACGCCTCCGACGTCCGTGACGAAGCCGCCGAAGTGGTGGCGCTTGAAAAGGATCATGTCGGCGGGAGACAGGTCGTGTGCCACCACGATCAGGTTCTTCTCGTCCGACGCGCGCGGCTCGGCGAGGGTCTGCCCCCCGATCAAGGCGTTCAGCACGCGCTCGACCACCTGCGCGATGTCGGCCTTGCGCTCGCGCAGGTAGGGATCCTCGATCTCCTCGAACTGCGCCACCAGCTTGTCCATCTGCTGCACCAGCGCCCACTCCGCGTTGCAGCGCTGCTCGCGGATCAGGGTTCTCGGCGCGTGCGACAGCGACGAGTCGTCGAGGATCATGCGGTGAAGGTTGAGGAAGGCCGCGAACTCGGCCGGCGCGTCGGCCGGGACGTGCGAGCCCAGGGCGGCGAGCTCTTCCGTCGCGAGCGCGATCGCGGCGTCGAACCGGGCGACCTCGGCCTCGACCGATTCCTCCGGAATCTGGTAGTGCGCGACTTCCAGCCGCGCGGTCGACACCAGGTGCGCGTGGCCGATAGTGATGCCGCCGGAAACGCTCGAGCCATGGAGGACGAAGTTCACTCGCCTTCTCCGAACTTGTCCGCGATCAACGCGCCGATCGCGGCGAGCGCGGCCTCCGCGTCGGCGCCTTCGGCTTCGACCACGATCGAGCTTCCCTTGCCGGCGGCCAGCATCATCACGCCCATGATGCTCTTGGCATTGACGCGCCGGCCGTTGCGCGCCAGGTGAATCTCGCTCTGGAACCCGCTCGCAAGCTGGGTCAGCTTGGCCGAGGCGCGAGCGTGCAGGCCGAGCTTGTTGACGATGGTGGCCTCAACGCTGGGCATCGCTGCGGTCGGAGTTCATGTGCACCACGCCCTCGACGCCTCCCGAAAGCGCTTTCTCCACCACCGCGGCGAGCGGTTCGTTGCGATAGGTGAGGGCGCGTATCAGCATCGGCAGATTGACTCCCGACAGGCCCTCGACGCGCCCCTTCTCGAGCAGGCGCATGGCGATGTTGCACGGCGTGGCGCCGTAGATGTCGGTCAGCACCAGCACGCCGTGCCCGCCGTCGAGCTCGCGCACGAACTCGCGCGCGAGCGGCAGGATGGCTTCGGGGTCGTCGTGCACCGTAATGCCGACCTGGCGCACGCGCAGCGGCCGCTTGCCCAGGACGTGACTCGCGGCGTGGATGAGCGCCTCGCCGAGCGCGCCGTGCGAGATGATCAGGATGCCGATCAAGTGCGCAGCTTCTTCTGCAGCGCCTCGACGTACATTCCCGGGACGTCGAAGCCGGTCTGGTCCAGGATCTCGCGAAAGCACGTCGGGCTGGTCACGTTGACCTCGGTCACCCAGTCGCCGATCACGTCCAGGCCGACGAACAGCAGGCCGCGGGCCGCAAGCGCCGGGCCGAGGGCCTCGGCGATCTCGCGATCGCGCGGCGTCAGGGGCCGCGCCTCGCCGCGTGCGCCGGCCGCGAGGTTGCCGCGCGACTCGCCGGCCTTGGGAATGCGCGCCAGGCAGTAGGGCACGACTTCGCCGTCGATCATGATGATCCGCTTGTCGCCGTCCACGATTTCAGGGATGTAGCGCTGCGCCATCACGCTGCGCGCCCCGCCCTGCGCCATGATCTCCACGATCACGTTGCGGTTCGGGTCGCCGCCGCGCACGCGAAAGATGTTCTCGCCGCCCATCGTGTCGAGGCGCTTGACGACCACGTCCTGCTGCTCGTCGATGAAGGCGTGAATCTGGCGCGGGTCGCGCGTCACCAGCGTCGGCGCGACGAACTGCGGGAACTCGGTGATCGCGATCTTCTCGTTGTGGTCGCGGATCGCCGCCGGCGAGTTGAACACGCGCGCGCCCTCGCGCTCGGCGGCCGACAGGAGCCAGGTGCTGGTCACGTACTCGAGGTCGAACGGCGGGTCCTTGCGCATCAGAACGGCGTCGAACTCCGCCAGGCGCCGCCGCGCCTGGCCGTCGGCCCGGTACCAGTCCTCGTCGCTGTCGGTCAGCGCGATAGGGGTAGTCTCGGCGCTGACGCCGCCGGCGCGCCAGGCGATGCCCGGCTGCTCGCACACGAACACGCCGTGGCCGCGCGCCTGCGCGGCGCGCATCATCGTGACCGTGGTGTCCTTGTAGGCCTTGAGCTCGGAGAGCGGGTCGATGATGAATAGAAATTGCATCGCTCGCGGCAGGCGCTGCGCGCCCGCTCGCCCCGCGTTACTTGCTGTGCGACACCATGTACTCGATCGTGGCGCGCACCTGGGCTTCCGAGAGCGAGGCGTTGCCGCCCTTGGGCGGCATCGCGCCCTTGCCGTGCAGCGCCACGTTGAGCAGCGTGTCCATGCCGGTGGCGATGCGCGGCGCCCAGGCGGCCTTGTCGCCGAACTTCGGCGCGCCCGCCGCCCCGGTGCCGTGGCAGGCGATGCAGGTGCCCTCGTAGATCGCCTTGCCGTCGGGCGGGCCCGATTTGGCCTCGGCCATGGCCGCGGGTGCCGGCGCGCTCGGTGCGGCGCCTTCCTTGGCCGCCTGCGGAGAGTCGGCGAACACGACGCGGCCGACGGGCTGAATGCGCTCGGCCACCGCCTCGGGCGTCAGGGCGGAGGGAGCCGCGGTCGGTCGGTCGATCACCAGCTGCACCAGCAACACGATGCCCAGGATCGGCACCAGGAAAGCGAGCAGCACGACCATGACCAGCTGCTTCGGGGTCTTGATGAATGAGGAATGCTCGTCGTGCTCGCTCATGCTCGCGTTCCGTCGGGCGATGAAGATGTCTCGAGTCGGTCCGTCTAGTGCCCGAGCACCAGCCGGACCAGCAGCAGGATTCCGAGCACCGGCACCAGGAACGACAGCAGCACGACCGTGATCAGCTGTTTCGGCGTCTTGATGAAGGATGAATGCTCGTCGTGCTCACTCATGCGCCCCTCCCGCGTTGAGGTTGTAAAGGAATGATTTTAGCGTGAATCTCCGCGTGCGCGGAACCCGCGCCGCGCGTGGACTGGAGGGGCGAAAAGGGCTATCCTTCGCGCCTCCGCGGGCGCCCGTAGCTCAGCGGATTAGAGTATTGGCCTCCGAAGCCAAGGGTCGTGGGTTCGAATCCCGCCGGGCGCGCCAGACTTTCTCCAGCTTTCCGTGCACGAGCCATGAGCGAAAAACCGATAAGCCGTTTCCCGGTGCCGCAGCTCCCCGACATGCCGCAGGACGTTCGCGCGCGGATCCTGGAGGTGCAGGAAAAGTCCGGCTTCGTGCCGAACGTGTTCCTCGCCCTGGCGCACCGGCCGGCGGAGTTCCGCGCCTTCTTCGCCTACCACGATGCGCTGATGGAGAAGGAAGGCGGCTTGAGCAAGGCCGAGCGCGAGATGATCGTGGTCGCCACCTCGGGCGCGAACCAGTGCCAGTACTGCGTGGTCGCGCACGGCGCGATCCTGAGGATCCGGGCCAAGAACCCGCTCATCGCCGACCAGGTGGCGGTCAACTACCGCAAGGCGGACATCACGTCGCGCCAGAAGGCGATGCTCGATTTCGCGCTCAAGGTGGCGCTTGAGGCGCAGGCGATCGGCGAAGCGGACTTCGAGGCGCTGCGCGCGCACGGCTTCTCGGACGAGGACATCTGGGATATCGGCGCGATCGTGGCCTTCTTCGCGCTCTCGAACCGCATGGCCAACCTCACCGACATGCGGCCGAACGACGAGTTCTACCTGCTCGGGCGCATCCCGAAGCAGAAGTAGCGGCCGTTCAGGCCGCGAGCGGCGGACGGCGCTGGCCGACCTGCGTTTCCTGCTCGAAGGCGCGCGCAAGCTGCAGCACGCCGAAATCGTCGCGGTAGCGCCCGACGATCTGCAGGCCGACCGGCAGGCCCGGCTCGTCGTCGGTGAATCCGGCCGGCACCGAGATCGCAGGGTGGCTGGTGACGGTGATGTACCAGCAGGTCTTCATCCAGTCGATGTAGCTGGCGAGCTTGACGCCGTTGATCGTGTCGACGTAGGGCTGCGACGCGGGGAACGGCGGCACCTGGTTCACCGGCAGCAGCAGGAACTCGTAGCGCTGCATGAACTCGCGCATGCGGCGGTACAGGTCCGAGCGCAGCGCCATTGCGCGCGCGATGCGCGGACCGTCGAGCTTGAGCCCCTGCTCGATGTTCCAGACCACCGTGTCCTTCATCTTGTCGCGGTGCTGCGCCAGCAGCGAGCCGTACTTCTGCACGAAGCCGAGCGCGCGCAGCACCTGAAATACCTCGTCGGCGCCCGTGAGATCGGGATCGGCCTGCTCGACGATGCAGCCGAGCGACTCGAACACTTTGCGCCGCGCTTCGAGGACCTTCGTCACGCGCGGGTCCACCGGCAGGCCGCCCAGGTCCTTGGACCAGGCGACGCGCACCTTCCTGAAGTCGCGCGCGAGAGGTCGCGCGAACGCCGCACCCGGCTCGGTGATGCTGATCGGCGAGCGGATGTCCGGGCCGGCCATGGCCGAGAACAGGAACGCGACGTCCTCTACCGTGCGTGCGATCGGGCCGAGCACCGGCAGCGTTCCCCAGGCGTCGTCGGCGGGATAGTTCGGCGTGCGGCCGGGCGTGGGGCGAAATCCCACCACGTTGCAGAAGTTGCCCGGGTTCCTGAGCGAGCCGCCGAGGTCCGAGCCGTCGGCGAACGGCAGCATGCCGCACGCGACCGCCGCCGCCGCGCCTCCGGAGGAGCCGCCGCAGGTCTTGTCCAGGTCGTAGGGGTTGAGCGTGGCGCCGAAGACCTTGTTGAAAGTCTGGCTGCCGGCGCCGAATTCCGGCGTGTTGGTCTTGCCGAGCGTGATGGCGCCCGCGGCCTTGAGCCGCTCGACCAGCACGTGGTCCTCGTGCGGCACGTTGTCGGCGTAGATCGGCGAGCCGAAGGTGGTGCGGATGCCCTTGGTGACGACCAGGTCCTTGTACGCGATCGGCAGGCCAGCCAGCGGGCCGGGCCGCGCGCCCTTGCGGTCCAGCGCCTTCGCCTGCTTGAGCGCCTGCTCGGGCAGGAAAGTGACGATCGCGTTCACGATCGGGTTGACGCGCTCGATCTGCGCGACGTAGGCCTTCATCACCTCGAGCGCGGACAGCTTGCGGCTGCGGATCTGGCGCGAGAGCTTCTTCGCGGACTGGAACACGATGTCGGTCATGGGTCTCTCACATCAGCACGATGTCGAACTGCTCCTGGTTGTAGCTCGTTTCCACCTGCATCGATATCGGCTTGCCGATGAAGTCGGACAGCATCGCGAGCGAGGCGGACTCGTCCTCCAGGAACAGGTCGCTCACGGTTTGGGAAGCGAGGATACGGTACTCGCGCGCGTTGAACGCGCGCGCCTCGCGCAGGATCTCGCGCAGGATCTCGTAGCACACCGTGCGCGCGGCCCTGACCTCGCCGCGCCCGCCGCAGGTCGGGCAGGGCTCGCACAACACGTGCGCGAGCGATTCGCGGGTCCTCTTGCGCGTCATTTCCACCAGTCCCAGCGCGGTGAAGCCATTGACCGACATCCTGGTGCGGTCGCGCGCGAGCGCCTTGTTGAACTCCGCCAGTACGGCCGCGCGGTGCTCTTCGGACTCCATGTCGATGAAGTCGATGATGATGATGCCGCCTAGGTTGCGCAGGCGCAGCTGGCGCGCGATCGCCTGCGCCGCCTCGAGATTGGTCTTGAAGATGGTGTCGTCGAAATTGCGCTGCCCGACGAAGCCTCCGGTGTTGACGTCGACAGTGGTCATCGCCTCGGTCTGGTCGATGATCAAATAGCCCCCCGATTTCAGCTCGACGCGACGCGAGAGGGCTTTTTCGATCTCCGGTTCGACGTTGTGCAGATCGAACAACGGCCGTGCGCCGGTGTAATGCTCGAGCTTGCCGCGCAGCTTGGGCATGTAGGCGTCCGCGAACGCGGCGAGCTTCTGGAAGTTCTCGCGCGAATCGACAACGATGCGCTCGGTGGCCTCGGAAGCCATGTCGCGCAGCACCCGCTCGGCGAGCGACAGGTCCTGGTACAGAAGCTTGGGCGGCTGTGCGCCCAGCGATCGTTCGCGTATGTCGCGCCACAGGTGGCGCAGGTACTCGATATCGGCGCCGAGCTCGTCCGCGTCGGCGGCCTCGGCCAGGGTGCGGATGATGAAGCCGCCCTTCTCGTCGGGCGGCAGCAGCTCCCTCACCGTGTCGCGCAGCAGCTGGCGGCCGTTCTCGCCCTCGATGCGCTGCGAGATGCCGATGTGCGGATCCTGCGGCAGGTACACCAGCATGCGCCCGGCGATCGAGACCTGCGTCGTGAGCCGCGCGCCCTTGGTGCCGATCGGGTCCTTCGCGACCTGCACCAGCAGCGGCTGGCCTTCGCTCAGGATCTGCTCGATCGCCCTGCCGGGCTCGCCGCCGTTGGCGCCGGCCTGGCGGCGATGCTCGAAGATGTCCGCCACGTGCAGGAAGGCCGCGCGCTCCAGGCCGATCTCGACGAACGCCGACTGCATTCCCGGCAGCACGCGCGCGACGCGTCCCATGTAGATATTGCCCACCAGACCGCGGCTCGCGGTGCGTTCGACGAGCAGCTCCTGCGCCACTCCCGCGTCGAGCACCGCGACGCGCGTTTCCTGCGGCGTGACGTTAATAAGGACTTCTTCGGTCACGCGTCGCGCCCATGCGCTCGATGATCTGCGCCGTCTCGTACAGCGGCAGTCCCACGACCCCGGAATAGCTGCCGCGGACGTCCGCGATGAACTGCGCGGCGCGACCCTGGATCGCGTAGGCGCCCGCCTTGTCGTCGGCCTCGCCGGTCGCCACGTACTGGCGGATCTCGTCTTCGCCCAGGTCGCGGAAGCGAACCGTGGTGAGCGAGAGGTCGGCCTCGATGCGGTCGTCGAACTTCAAGGCCACCGCCGTGAGCACCTCGTGCTCGCGGCCTCCGAGCGTGGCCAGCATCCGCGCGGCGTCGGCCCGGTCGGCGGGTTTGCCGAGGATCCGTCCTTCCAGCGCGACGGTGGTATCGGCCGCAAGCACCGGCGCGCGCGGCAGGTTGCGTTGCATCAGGCGCTTCCAGCCTGCCTCGACCTTTGCCAGGGCGACGCGCTCGACGTACGCCCGGGGCGTTTCGCCTTCCAGGACTTCTTCGCTCACCTCGACGACGCTGTCCGCGCGCGAGCGGAACATCAGCAGGTGAAAGCGTACTCCGATCTGCGTCAGCAGCTCGCGCCGGCGCGGGCTGCGCGAAGCGAGGTACAGGCTGCGGTCGAGCGAAGCGAGCACGGCGATACCGTCCGGAGGGGGCCCGCGAAGTGTAGCAGAGCGCGGCGCCTGCTATGCCCGGTGGTAGGGATGTCCGCCGAGCAGCGACGCGGCGCGATAGAGCTGCTCGCACAGCACCACCTGCGCCAGGGCGTGAGGCAGCGTGAAGGCCGACAGACGAAGTTGCAGCTCGGCCTCGCGCATGAGAGCCGGGTCCAGGCCGTCCGGCCCGCCTATCGCGAATGCGGTCGGCGTTCCGGCGTCGATCCAGCGCCGCAGCTGGGCCGCGAACTGCGCCGTATCGAGCTCGCGGCCGTGCTCGTCCAGCGCTACGAGCCTCGCGCCACGCGGCATGCGACCGCGCAGGCGCGCCGCCTCGAGTGCGAGCAGGCGCGCGACCGGCTTGCCGCCCGCGCGCGGCTCGGGCCGGACGGTCTCGAGCGAGGTGTCGAAGCCGCGCGGCATTCGCTTGAGATACTCCGCGCAGGCCGCCTGCGCCCAGACGGGCGGCCTAGCGGCTACGGCGAGGATGAGCAGTCTTGCCACGCGCGCGCCCGGCCGCAGCCTGCTTGAGCCGTACCGACTTTCCGCCCCAGATCTCCTCCAGGTTGTAGTAGCTGCGCACCGCCGGGTGCATGACGTGCACCACGACATCACCCAGGTCGACCAGCACCCACTCGGCGTTGGATTCGCCCTCGACGCCGTAGACGCGCCCTCCCAGCTCGCGAATCTTGTCCTGCACGTGGTCGGCGAGCGCCTTGACCTGGCGCGTGGAGTCGCCGCTTGCGATGACCACGCGCTCGAACATCGACGGCAGGCGCCCGGTGTTGAACACGACGATGTCGCGCGCCTTGACGTCTTCCAGGGCGTCCACCACGACGCGCTGCTTCTTGCGAATGTCCATCAGCGATAGAGTCGATGGGTTGAGATGTAATCGAGCACCGGGGGCGGCAGCATACCGGAGACGTTCTCGCCGCGCGCGATCCGGGCGCGGATCTCGGTCGAGGAGATATCGAGCGGCGCCATTTCTACCTGCAGCACCGGCCCGGCGGCGCGAACTTCGGCGCTCGCTTCGGGCGCCCAGCCGGGCCGCGCGACGACCGCGAGCCGGGCGAGCCCGAACAGCCCGCGCCAGCGGTGCCAGCCGGCGAGCTTCTCGTACTGGTCGCTGCCGATCAGCAGCACAAGGTCCGCTTCCGGGCCGTGCTCGGCTCTGAGCGCCTCGAGGGTGTCGACGGTGTAGCCGGAGGCGCCGGGCTGCAACTCGCGCGCGTCGATCGCGTAGCGCGGCTCGCCCTCGAGGGCGAGCTCGAGCATTGCCAGCCGGTCCTCCGCCGGGGCGACCGGCGCCGGCCGGTAGCGCGGCGCGCCGGTGGGGATCCACAGCAGGCGCGCGAGGCCGAGCGCCTCGAGCGCCAGCCGCGCGATGCGCAGGTGGGCGTTGTGGACCGGATCGAAGGTGCCGCCGAAGATGCCGATCGGCGCGGTCACTGACGCACTTCGCCGTGCCCCATAACGACGAACTTCCGGGTGGTCAGGCCTTCCAGCCCGACCGGACCGCGGGCGTGCAGCTTGTCGGTGGAGATGCCGATCTCCGCGCCGAGGCCGAACTCGAAGCCGTCGGCGAACCGGGTCGAGGCGTTCGCCATCACCGAGCTCGAATCGACCTCGCGCAGGAAGCGTTCGGCGCGGGTGCGGTCGGCGGTGACGATTGCGTCGGTGTGCTGAGAGCCGTACTTGGCGATGTGAGCCATCGCCTCGTCGATGTCGCGCACCACCTTGATCGACACCACCGGCGCAAGCCACTCCGTGTAGTAATCCTGCTCGGTCGCCGGTTTGGCATCCGGCACCAGCCGGCGGGTGGCATCGTCGCCGCGCATCTCGACCGACTTGGCGCGGAAGACATCGGCGACGCGGGGCAGAACCTTCGGCGCGATGCCTTCGGCCACGAGCAGCGTCTCCATCGTGTTGCAGGTGCCGTAGCGCTGGGTCTTGGCGTTGTCGACGATCCGCACCGCCATGTCGGGGTCGGCGCGGTCGTCGACGTAGACGTGGCACACCCCGTCGAGGTGCTTGATCATGGGCACGCGCGACTCGCGCATCAGGCGCGCGATCAGATCCTTGCCGCCGCGCGGCACGATGATGTCCACATATTCGGTCAGGGTGATCAATTCGCCGACCGCCGCGCGATCGGCGATCCGAACCACCTGCACCGCGGCCTCGGGAAGGCCGGCGGACTTCAGGCCCGCGCGCACGCAGGCCGCGATCGCCTGATTGGAGTGCAGTGCTTCCGAGCCCCCGCGCAGAATGCAGGCGTTGCCCGCCTTGACGCACAGCGCGGCCGCGTCCGCGGTCACGTTCGGGCGCGACTCGTAGATGATGCCGATCACGCCGAGCGGGACGCGCATGCGCCCGACCTGGATGCCGCTCGGGCGCGTGACCAGGTCGCTGATTTCGCCCACCGGGTCCGGCAGCGCTGCGATCTGCTCGATCCCCTGGGCCATCTGCTCGACCGCGTCCCGGTCCAGGCTAAGGCGGTCGACAAAGGCCGCGTCGCGGCCGTCGCGCTGCGCCTGCTCGACGTCGGCCCGGTTGGCTTCGAGCAGGCTCGTTGCTGCGCCGCGGATTTCGGCCGCCATGGCGAGCAGCGCGCGGTTCTTGGTCGCGGTTTCGGCGCGCGCGAGTTCGTGCGAGGCGGCGCGCGCCGCCCTGCCGAGCTCCTGAATGTATTGGCGGACGTCTACCGTCCTGCCGTCAAGCTTCTGATCCATGGGCCAATTTTAACCCCAGCTTGAGGAACTCATCCCATGCTTCGAGCCGGGCCACGCCCTTGATCGCGCGGTCGATCAGCGCGGCGTGCGCCAGCGCGCGTTCGACCGCGCCGGCGGACAGCCGGTTCAGGGCGGACTTGAGCGGCGCTTGGCGCGCACCCCAGACCCGGTTCTCGCGCAGCAGCGCGTCCAGCGGCCGGCCGCGGCCCGCTCCCGCCTGGATGCGCGCCAGCGCGCGCAGGTCTTCCGCGATCGCCCACAGCACGAAGGTGGGCGCCTCGCCCTCGCCGCGCAGCCCCTCGATCACCCGCGCATAGCGCGCGATGTCGCCCGCGAGCAGCGCCGCGGAGGCGTCGTAGGCGTCGTAGCGCGCGACGTTCGCCACTGCTTCGCTCACGTCGCCGAGCGCGAGCTCGCCTTGCGGTGCGAGCAGCGCGAGCTTCTGCACTTCCTGGAACGCCGCGAGCAGATTGCCCTCGACGCGGTCGGCGAGAAACTCGAGCACTTCGCGCGGCGCTCGCTGGCCCTGGCGCGCGAGGCGCTCGCCGATCCATGCCGGCAGGCGCGCGCGCTCGACCGGGAACACGTCGATCACCACGCCCGCCGCCGCGAGGGCGCCGAACCAGGCCGAGGCTTGCGCCGCGCGGTCCAGCCGCGGCAGCGAGACCAGCGTCAGAGTGTCGCTCGAAGGGCGCGCGCAGTAGGCGGCGATCGCCTCGGCGCCCTGCGTGCCGGGCTTTCCGGTCGGAATTCTCAGCTCGACGAGCTTCCTGTCGCCGAACAGCGAAAGGCTCGCTCCGGCGTGCAGGAATTCGCTCCAGTCGAAATTCCTCTCGGCGAAGAAGACCTCGCGCTCCGAGTAGCCCGCCTTGCGCGCCGCGGCGCGCACCGCGTCGGCCGCCTCGATCGCGAGCAGCGGCTCGTCGCCGTGCACGACGTACAGCGGCGCAAGCGATCTCGCGAGCTGGGCCTGGAGTTGCTCGGCGCGCAGCGCCATCGGCGCTCAGGCGCTCGTCGGCCGCTTGGCGGCGGCGATGCGGCGCATGATCTGCTGCGCCATGTCGTTCTGCATGTCGCGGTACAGCAGCTGCTCCTCGGACTCCTTTGCCAGGACGTCGGCGTCGCTGAAGGTGATGTCGCGCGTCAGCTCGATCGTGCTTTGCGGCACGTAGTCGTTGCCCTTGTTGTCGACCACCCGGAAGGTGACGATGTAGTGCAGCTGGAATTCGCGCACCCGCCCGGTCGCGGTGAGCGAGAGGATCACCTTCTGGCGCTCTTCGCGGCTGAACTGCAGCACCGCCTGCGCCTCCTTCGCGTCGTCGACCACCCTGGCGTCCGTGCCGGCCTGGATGTTGCGCTTGAGATCAAGCGCGATGCCGCCGCCGCCCGCGGCCGCGACGTACACGGTATCGAACGGCAGCTTCGCGGCGCCGCGCAGCTGGAAGCCGCAGCCGGCCAGCGCCGCGGCGAGCGCGAACAGGAGTACGCGCCTCATATGACGATATTGATCAGGCGTCCCGGCACCACGATGACCCTCCTCACCGCGCTCGCGCCTATCCATCCTCCCACCGCCGCGCTTGAGCGCGCAAACGCTTCGACGCCCTTCGGATCGAGGCTGTTCGGCGCAAGCAGCGTACCCCTTTTCTTGCCGTTGACCTGGACCACGTACTCGATCTCGTCCTGCTCCATCGCGCCGGCATCGGGCTCGGGCCAGGCGGCCTGCATCACGTCCTCGCCGAAGCCGAGCGCGCGCCAAAGGTGATGGCAGACGTGGGGCGTGATCGGCGACAGGACGCGCAGCAGAATCGACAGCCCCTCCTGCGCCGCCGGCGTGCGCGCGGGAAGCTTCTCGAGCGCGTTCAGGATCTTCATCGCGGCCGAGGCGACGGTGTTGAACTGGTGCTTGGCGAGATCGTAGTTCGCCTGCCTGAGCACCGAATGGACCTCGAAGCGGGCCGCCTTGTCGGCGGCCGCGTCGGCCGGGGCGGGCGCCGCGGCGGCGAACTTCGCGCAGTAGGCCCACAGGCGCTTGAGGAAGCGGTGCGAACCCTCGACGCCTTCGTCCGACCATTCGAGCGTGTTGGTCGGCGGCGAGGCGAAGATGATGAAGAAGCGCGCCGTGTCTGCGCCGTACTTCTCGATCAGCGCCTGCGGGTCGACGCCGTTGTTCTTCGATTTCGACATCGTGCCGATACCGGCGAAGCTGACCTCGGCGCCGTCACTGGCGCGCTTTGCCGAGACGATCTTGCCTTTCGCGTCGCGGCTCACTTCGACCTCGGAGGGGTTGACCCACTCGCGCCGGCCGGCCGGCGTGTCGCGGTAGTAGGTCTCGGCCAGCACCATGCCCTGGGTGAGCAAGTTGGTGAACGGCTCGTCGATCTCGAGCAGGCCCTCGTCGCGCATCGCGCGCATGAAGAACCTCGAATACAGCAGGTGCAGGATCGCGTGCTCGATGCCGCCGATGTACTGGTCGACCGGCATCCAGTAGCGGGCGCGCTCGTCCACCATCGCGCGGTCGTTGTCGGGACAGGCGTAGCGCGCGAAGTACCACGACGAGTCGACGAAGGTGTCCATCGTGTCGGTTTCGCGCTTTGCGGGCTGGCCGCACGACGGGCACGGCGTGTCGAGGAACGCGGGCATCCTGTTGAGCGGGTTGCCCGTGCCGTCGGGCACCAGGTCCTCGGGCAGCGCGACCGGCAGGTCCTCGTCCTTCACCGGCACGTCGCCGCAAGCGGGGCAGTGCACGATCGGGATCGGGCAGCCCCAGTAGCGCTGGCGCGAGATGCCCCAGTCGCGCAAGCGCCACTGCACCTGTTTCTCACCCAGCTTCTTCGCGCTCAGGTCGGCGGCGATCGCATCGACCGCCTTTTCATAGGGCAGGCCGTCGTACTTGCCGGAATTGATGCAGGTGCCGTAATCCGCGTACTGCGCCTGCCACGGCTCGGGAACGGTGTCGCCGAGCGGGTGGCGGATCACCGGCCTGATCGGCAGACCGTACTTGAGCGCGAATGCGTAGTCGCGCTCGTCGTGCGCGGGCACCGCCATCACCGCGCCTTCGCCGTAGCCCATCAGCACGTAGTTCGCGACCCAGACCGGGATCTTCTCGCCCGAGAGCGGGTGGGTGCAGGTAAGGCCGGTCGGCATGCCCTTCTTCTCGAGCTGCGCGAGGTCGGCCTCCATCACCGCGCCTTGCTTGCATTCTTCGACGAATTTCGCGAGCTCCTGATTCGATCTCGAAGCAAACGCCGCGATGGGATGTTCGGCCGCCACGGCGCAAAAGGTGGCGCCCATCAGGGTGTCGGCGCGCGTGGTGAACACCCACAGCACGCGCTTTTCGCCCTCGAGCTCGTATTCGAAGCCGACCCGCACGCCTTCGGAGCGGCCGATCCAGTTCTTCTGCATCAGCTTGACCTGCTCGGGCCAGCCCGGAAGGCCGTCCAGCGCCGCGAGCAGCTCCTCGGCGTAGGCAGTGATGCGCAGGAAATACATCGGGATCTCGCGTTTCTCGACCGGCGCGCCGGTGCGCCAGCCGCGGCCGTCGATCACCTGCTCGTTGGCGAGCACCGTCTGGTCGACCGGATCCCAGTTGACTACGCCGGACTTCCTGTAGGCGAGGCCCTTGCGGAACAGCCGCGTAAACAGCCACTGGTTCCATTTGTAGTATTCCGGCCGGCAGGTGGCGAGCTCGCGCTCCCAGTCGAGCGCGAAGCCCAGGCTCTTCAACTGCTTCTTCATGTACGCGATGTTGTCGTAGGTCCACTTGGCGGGAGGGACCTTGTTCGCCATCGCCGCGTTCTCCGCGGGCAGCCCGAACGCATCCCAGCCCATCGGCTGCAGCACGTTCATGCCGCGCATCCGGTAGTGGCGGGTGAGAACGTCGCCGATGGTATAGTTTCTGACGTGCCCCATGTGCAGCTTCCCCGAAGGGTAGGGAAACATCGACAGGCAGTAGAATTTCGGCCGCGCGGGATCCTCGACGACGCGGAACGAGCCGCGGCGCTCCCAGAAAACCTGCGCCTCGCGCTCGACGCTCTGCGGATCGTAGCGATCTTGCATCTGTGATTTGGTTGGCGGCAAGCCGCGAATTATAGCTTTTCGGCGTATCTGCCCCGCGCCCGCGGGCCGTATAAGCTGCTCGACGCGATCGAGATCGATTGAGGGGGGTCTGATGAATCGAATATTCGCATTCGTGCTGAGCGCGGGTCTGGCTCTGTCCGCGCAGCAGGCGTTCGCCTCGCCGGCGGCGGTGGTGGAGGGCGTGCAGATGCCGGCTTGGGTCGAGCACGATGGCGTGAGCACGCCGCTTGCCCCCGGAATGGCGCTGGTCGGGGGCGACCGGGTCCGAACCGGCGCGGACTCCCGCCTGCTGGTCAAGCTCGCCGAAGGCAGCCACGTCAAGCTGGGAGCGAATGCCAGCCTGTACATCGCCGCGATCGAGCCGAACCACGGCGGATTGTTCAAGGCCGCGCTGAAGGTGTTCGAAGGTGCGTTCCGCTTCACCACCGAAGCTCTCGCCAAGGCGCGCCGGCGCGACGTCAGCATCAGCTTGAACACGGTTACCGCCGGAATCCGGGGCACCGACCTCTGGGGCCGCTCGACCGCGGACAAGCAGATCGTCTGCCTGATCGAGGGCAAGATCGAGGTCAGGCCCGACAACGAGAGCGCGATCACGATGGATCGCCCGCTTGAGTTCTACCAGCGCGAGCGAGGCAAATCGCTGCCGGTCGGCCAGGTGAGCCCGGAGCAGCTGGCGAAATGGGCCGCGGAAACCGAAATCGCGAAGGGCGCCGGCGCCGCGATGCGCGGCGGAAAATGGTCGCTGACGCTTGCGACCACCGCTACGCAAGGCGAAGCGCTGGATGTCTATGTCAGTTTGCGCGCCGCCGGTTACCCGGCGCGCATCTACCCGGCCAAGACGGACGGCAAACGCGTTTACGACGTGCGCATCGACCAGCTTCCGTCGCTGGCCGAGGCCGCGGCGCTCGCCGGCCGGCTGCGCGGCAATATGGGCGTCGGCGAGCCGAAAGTCTCGAAGTAACGCGCGGCTTATAATGCGCGTGCTTTGTCGCTGCATCTCGAACATCTCAATCCCGAACAGCTCGCAGCGGTTACGCTCGGCGACGAGCACGCGCTGATCCTCGCCGGGGCTGGCAGCGGCAAGACGCGCGTGCTCACCACCCGCATCGCCTGGCTGATCCAGAACGGGCACGTGACCCCCGGCGGCGTGCTGGCGGTCACGTTCACCAATAAGGCCGCGCGCGAGATGCTCACCCGCGTCGCGGCCATGCTGCCGGTGAACCCGCGCGGCATGTGGATCGGCACCTTCCACGGCCTGTGCAACCGCATGCTGCGCGCGCATCATCGCGACGCCGGCCTGCCGCAGACTTTCCAGATCCTCGACTCGCAGGACCAGCTCGGCGCGGTGAAGCGGCTGGTGAAGGCGCTCGACGTGGACGAGGACCGCTTTCCGCCGCGCGAGGTGCAGGTCTTCATCAACGCGCGGAAGGAAGAAGGCCTGCGCGCGCGCGACGTGGCGCTGAGCGACGAGACCACGCGCCGCTTCGCCGACCTGTACGCGGCCTACGACGAGCAGTGCCAGCGCGAGGGCGTGGTGGACTTTGCCGAGCTGCTGCTGCGCAGCTACGAGCTGTTGGCGAGAAACGAGCTGCTGCGCGAGCACTACCAGGCGCGCTTCCGCCACATCCTGGTGGACGAGTTCCAGGACACCAACAAGCTCCAGTACCGCTGGCTCAAGCTGCTCGCCGGAAGGCAGGCGGCCGTGTTCGCGGTGGGCGACGACGATCAGTCGATCTACGCCTTCCGCGGCGCCAACGTCGGCAACATGGCCGACTTCGAGCGCGATTTCCGGGTGCAGAAGGTGATCCGCCTGGAGCAGAACTACCGCTCGCACGGCAATATTCTCGACGCGGCGAACGCCCTGATCGCCAACAATCGCAAGCGCCTGGGCAAGAACCTGTGGACCGCCGCGGGCGAGGGCGAGCCGCTGCGCGTGTTCGAGGCCGAAAGCGACGCGCTCGAGGCGCGCTGGATCGTGGAGGAGGTGCGGGCGCTGGCGAACGACGGCGCGCGGCGCGCCGACCTGGCGGTGCTGTACCGCTCCAATGCGCAGTCACGGGTGCTCGAGCACGCGTTGTTCTCGGCCGGCATCCCCTACCGAGTCTACGGCGGCCTGCGCTTTTTCGAGCGCGCCGAGATCAAGCACGCGCTCGCCTACCTGAGGCTGGTCGCTTCGGGCGACGACGACAACGCCTTCCTGCGCGTGGTCAATTTCCCTCCGCGCGGCCTGGGCGCGCGCACGCTGGAGCAGATCCAGGACGCCGCCAAGCGAGGCGGAATCTCCCTGTTCGCCGCGATCGAAGGCAAGGCCGGCGCGTTCCGCAAGCTGATCGAGGACCTGAGGGGCGAAACCGCGAACCTGCCGCTGCCGGAGGCGGTCGAACATGTCGTTGCGCGCAGCGGCCTGGTCGAGCACTACAAGGGCGAGCGCGACGGCGCGGACCGGATCGAGAACCTCGAGGAGTTGGTGAACGCGGCGGCCGCGTTCACCGAGGAGGAGCGCGCGGTTGAATCGGACGAATCGACGGATCCGCTCACCGCCTTCCTCACCCACGCCGCGCTCGAGGCGGGCGAACACCAGGCGGGCGAGGGACAGGACGCGTTGCAGATGATGACGGTGCACTCGGCGAAGGGGCTCGAATTCGAGGCAGTGTTCCTGACGGGCCTCGAAGAGGGCCTGTTCCCGCACGAGCAAAGCGTGCTGGAAAGGGACGGCCTGGAAGAGGAGCGGCGCCTCGCCTACGTCGCGATCACCCGCGCGCGAAAGCGCCTTTACCTGTCGTTCGCGCAGACCCGGCTGCTGCACGGCCAGACGCGCTACAACCTGCCGTCGCGCTTTCTGGACGAGATTCCCGAGGGCCTGATGAAGTGGCTCACGCCGCGTTTCGCCGCCCAACGCGCGCGCCAGGCGCTCGCGTCGGTGTCGCAGGCCTGGGCCGCGCCGCGCAAGAAGGCGCCGGGCTTCGCGAGCCCCGCGGCGGCGGGCGGCTTTCGCGTCGGGCAGAACGTGCTGCACCCGAAATTCGGCTCGGGCGTCATCGTCGACGCCGAAGGCCAGGGCAACGACGCGCGCGTGCAGGTGAACTTCGGCGGCCAGGGCGTCAAGTGGCTCGCCGTCGCGGTGGCCAAGCTGCAGGCCGCGTAACGCAACGCATACGGAAGGAACAGATCATGGAATTGAGCAAGATTGGCGTGGTCGGCGCGGGCACCATGGGCCACGGCATCAGCCAGGCGCTGGCGGTCGCCGGGATCGAGGTGGTGATGACCGACGTTGCGCAGGTGCAGCTCGAGCGCGCGAGCGCGGCGATTTCGGGCAGCCTGGACCGGCTGGTGAAGAAGGAAAAGATGACCGGCGAGCAAAAAACCGCCGCGCTCGGGCGCGTCCGCACCTCGACCGACGTCGGCGCGGTCAGGGACTGCGCCCTGGTGATCGAGGCCGCGACCGAGAACCTGCCGCTCAAGCTGAAGATCTTCGCCCAGCTCGACGAGCTCGCGCCGGCGGGCGCCGTGATCGCGTCGAACACCTCGTCGATCTCGATTACGCGCCTCGCGGCCGCGACCAGGCGCCCCGACAAGGTGATCGGGATGCACTTCTTCAACCCGGTGCCGGTGATGGCGCTGGTCGAGCTGATCCGCGGGCTGCAGACCTCGGACGAGACCTACGCCGCGGTCGAGGCGCTGACCAAGAAAATCGGCAAATCGCCGGTGCAGGTGCGAAACTCGCCCGGCTTCGTGGTCAACCGCATGCTCTGCCCGATGATCAACGAGGCGATCTTCGCCCTGGCAGAGGGCCTGGCAACCGCTGAGCAGATCGACCAGGCGATGAAGCTCGGCGCCAATCACCCGATCGGCCCGCTCGCGCTGTGCGATCTGATCGGCCTGGACGTCGAGCTGGCGGTGATGCAGGTCCTGTTCGAGGGCTTCAAGGACCCGAAGTACCGCCCCGCGCCGCTGCTGGTCGAGATGGTCGAGGCGGGCTACCTCGGCCGCAAGACCGGGCGCGGGTTCTTCACCTACGGCTGAGCAGGCCGCCGTCAAACCGCTCCGAGCCACAGCGATGCCATCATCGCGAGGCCGAGCAGCAGAAGGACGATGCCGGCGACCAAGTGCAACCTGGGAAGCCGCGCCGCACGCCAGGCCTCGACCTTCTCGGCGGTCGTGAAGCGGTAATACACCGCGCCCGTGATCAGCACCATCGGCAGGATGAAGATGGCGTTGTACAGAAGCAGCCAGAGCATCGCGCTCGCCCGCGTCGTCGTCTTCGCGAGCAGGCCGAGAATGACGATGTACGGTCCCGACGTGCACGGCAGCAGGAACAGGCTAACGGCGAAGCCGACAAGAAAGGCCCCCGGCACCGAAGTGACCCCCTGGATGAGCCGCTTCAACGCGGGACGCCAGCTTTGCGGCACCTCCATGGCGAACCACTTGCCGTACCAGAGGTAGTCCTTCAGATTGAACAGGCCAACGACGAGCGCGAGAATCGCCGCGCCCAGGTAGATTGTCCGCGTCGCCGCCGCGGCCTGCACCGCCGAGTACAGGCCGAGGCCCATGAGGTAGTAGGAAATGAAGATGGACAGCGAAAACGCGGTCCCGGCGTAGAGCGCGCGACGCCTGCCGCCCGAGGCGAGGATTGCTGAAATGAGAATGATCAGCACCGCAAAGGCGCAGGGATTGATCGCATCCACGGCGGCCCCGGCGGCTACCGCCGACAGGGTGAGTCCCGTGTTCGCGGGGCCCGCGGTTGCGCGCGCGAGCGGCGACGCGCAGCCGCGCGCGACGCATTCCCGGATGCCCTGCTCGACACGCGCCGCCATTTCCTCCGAGAAGCCGCCGATCACGCGGCCGCCCACGAAGACCGTAGGTACGCCTTCGATCGGCACTCCATATCCGGCGGCCACGCGCTCGAACAAGCGTGCATTTCCTGCGTCGAAGTAGACCTCGCGCTCGAGAACCCTGAGTTGCGGATACTTCGCCTGCATGGACTGGAGAAATTCCTTCATGTTCGCGCAGTGCGGGCATCCGCGGCCGTAGAAGAACGCGAGCTCGACCGGCCGTTGCGCCTGCGCGGCTGCGGGCGCGGCAAGCGTCACGCAGGCGCCAAGCAACAGTGCCAACGCAATCTTGGCCGGCGCGCTCATCGTGAGAAATGAAACACCGCGATGGTGGCGATGCCCGCCAGGATCAGCGCGAGCTGGCGCCAGCCCCCGGACGGGCGGCGGTGCAGGCCGGGCAGCAGGTCGGCGACCGCTCCCGGCTTCGTGTCCGTGGCGCCAAAGCACCAGCCTTTCGAGCACGAAGAACAGCACGATCCCGGCGAGCACCGCCGCGCTCACCGCTCTGACCGGCGCATGACCGGCGGCCGCGGGGATCATGCCGAGAAATGCCGCGCCGAGCAGGGTTCCCGCCGCGTAGGCCACCAGCGCGGGCACGAGACGCCTGCGCACCTCGTCGGGGAAGACGAGCAGCAGCGCTGCGCCTCCGACGGCGCCGAGGCTGCCGAGAAGACTGAAGCCGAGAATCCAGGCGAGGAGCATCCGAGGTTCCATGTTTTCCCGACAAACATAACCCGCCGCGGCTGCGCGCGGTTGATGCCGGTCAAGCCGCACCCCGTCCTTCGGTATCATCTGGCGGTCCTTCAACCGATCGGGGAGGCCAACATGCCGCTCACGACGCAGCAGATCGACCAGTACCGCCGCGACGGCTACGTCAGCCCGGTGCCGGTGATGCCGGCGGCCGAGGCCGCGAGCCTGCGCGCGAAGCTCGAATCTTTCGAGGCCACGCAGGGCGGCAGGCTCGAGCCCGGCCAGCGCAGCCGTGCGTTCCTGCTGTTCAAGTGGCTCGACGACCTGATCCGCGATGCGCGCGTGCTCGACCCGATAGAACAGCTGATCGGCCCCGACATCCTGTGCTGGAGCACGATCTTCTGGATCAAGGACGCGGGCTCCAGGAGCTTCGTGTCCTGGCACCAGGACAACACCTACTGGGGCCTGTCGAGCCGCAACGTCGTGACGGCGTGGTTCGCCATCTCGGACGCGAGCGTCGACGCCGGCTGCATGAAGGTGATGCCTGGCACGCACACCGGGGACACGCTCGCGCACGAAGACACCTACGACGCGGACAACATGCTCACCCGCGGGCAGTCGATCCCCGGCCTGGACGAAGCGCGTGCCGCCAGCATGCCGCTGCGCGCGGGCGAGATGTCGCTGCACAACTACTGCCTGGCGCACGGCTCGGGGCCCAATCTTTCGGTCGACCGCCGAATCGGCGTGTCGATGCATTTCATGCCGCCGGAGACGAAGCAGGTGGTCGGCGCCTGGGACTGCGCCGCGCTGGTGCGCGGCACCGACCGTTTCGGGAATTTCGAGCACGCGCCGGTCCCGGCGCGCGATTTCGATCCAGAGGCGGTCGCGTTCCACGCGCGCGCCGCGAGCGCGATGCGCGACGTGCTCTACGCGGGGGCGGCAAAGAACCTGCGGCGCCTCTGAGCCGCCGCCGCGTTACCCGTTTTCGCCGCCTCCCGGCTTCTCGAGGTGGCCGCCGAACTCGTAACGCATCGCCGAGAGCAGCTTGTCGGCGTACTCGCTGTGCCCGCGCGAGGCGAAGCGCGCGAACAGCGCGGCGCCGATGACCGGCGCCGGAACGCCTTCGTCCACCGCGGCCTGCAGCGTCCAGCGCCCCTCGCCCGAGTCGGAGACGCGCCCGCCGAAACGCTCGAGTTCCGGGTCCGCGCGCAGCGCGCTCGCGGTCAGATCGAGCAGCCACGATTCGATCACGCTGCCGCGGCGCCATACCTCCGTCACGCGGGCGACGTCAATCTCGAAGCGATACTGCTCGGGATGGCGCAGCGGGGTGGTCTCCGCGTCCACGTCGCCCTGGCGCTTGCCGATGGCGGCGCCTTTCAGGATGTTCAGCCCTTCGGCGTAGGCCGCCATGAGGCCGTACTCGATGCCGTTGTGCACCATCTTGACGAAGTGACCCGCGCCGTTCGGGCCGCAGTGCAGGTAGCCGTTCTCCTCGGGTCCGGGCGCGCCTTCGCGCCCGGGCGTGCGCGCGGCCGTCCCGACGCCGGGCGCCAGCGCGCGGAAAATCGGCTCGAGCCGCGCCACCACCTCCGTCTCGCCGCCGATCATCTGGCAGTAGCCGCGCTCCATGCCCCACACCCCGCCGCTCACCCCGACGTCGACGTAATGCAGCTCCTTCTGCGCCAGCGCGGCCGCGCGGCGCAGGTCGTCGTGGTAATAGGAATTGCCGCCGTCGATCACGCAGTCGCCCGGCGCGAGCAGCGGCGTGAGCTGCGCCAGCACCGAGTCGACCGCGCCCGCCGGCACCATCAGCCATACCGCGCGCGGCTTGGCCAGCCCGGCGACGAAGTCATCGAGCGTGGTGGTGCCGCGCGCGCCGGCCTTCTCCAGCGGGCGCACGGCGTCGGCGTGGCTGTCGTACACCATGAGTTCGAGGCCCGCCTTGAGCAGGCGCCGCGCCATGTTGGCGCCCATGCGTCCCAAACCGATCATTCCGAGCTGCATGCCGCACCTCCAGGTTGAATGCCAATTTCGCGCATTACGGTTCAGGCCGCGCGCATCTGGCGCAGCCCGCAGATCGCTGCGCCGAACAGCGCCGCGCGCGTCACGATCACGTGCACCGGAACCGCTTCGAGCATCTGCGTGAAGCGCCCCTTGTTGACGAAAGCCTGGGCGAAGACGCCGTCCTCGAGCCGAGCCAGGATTCGCGGCGCGATGCCGCCGCCGATGTACACGCCTCCGCTCGCGAGCACCTTGAGCGCCAGGTTGCCGGCTTCGGCGCCGAGGATCGACACGAAGCTGCGCAGCGTCAACGCGCTCAGCGGGTCGCCCGCCGGTTCGCGCAGCGCGGCCTCGACGATGAGCGGCGTGCGATCCGACGCCTTCGCCAGCTCCGCGGCGAGCGCGGGAGACTCCGCGGCCCGACCGGAATCGCGCAGGAATTCGTAGATGTTGGGCAGACCCATGCCCGAGCAGACCCGCTCGTAGCCGACCCGCGCGTGGCGCTCGAGCATGTAGTGCAGCAGCTCGATCTGCAGCCCGTCGCCGGGGGCAAAATCCGCGTGCCCGCCCTCGGAGGCGCAGGCGACGTATTCGCTTCCGCTCCACACCAGAAAGGCCTCGCCCAACCCGGTGCCCGGCGCGACCACCGCCATCGCGCCGCGCGGCCGCGCGTGGCCGGGCTTGATGGTGCGCAGTTCGTCCGCGTGCAGGTGCGGCACCGCGTGCGCGATCGCCTCCAGGTCGTTGAGCAGCGTCGCGCTGCCCAGGCCGAACCTGGCGCACAGCGCCCGCTCTTCCACCGCCCAGGGCAGATTGGTCAGCTGAACCCGCCCGTCGATCACCGGGCCGGCGACGTCGAAGCACGCCGCGCGCGCCTTCGCGCGATGGCGGCGGAGAAATTCCTCGACCATGCTCTCGAGGCCGTCGTAGCGGGCGCTCGCGAACTCCGCCTCGGCCACGGGCCGGCGCGGGCCCCGCTCGGGGTCGTAGAGCGCGAGCAGCGTTTTGGTGCCGCCAATGTCTCCCGCGATCAGCATGTGGCCCGATTCTAGGCCAAGCGCCTTAAAACGCCCTTAGTACACCGCTCGCGAACGCGACGAGCGCGTAGCGCGCGAGCCTCCCGGCGGCCATGAACGCCAGCGCGGCGACCCAATTAACGCGTAGCCATCCGGCTGCGAGGCACAACGCATCGCCGACCAGCGGCAAAAACGCGAAAAAGGTCGCTGGGCTGCCATAGCGCTCGAGCCGCCGCAGCGCGCGCGCATCGAGTCTCTGGCGGGTGCGCTCGGGTACCAGGCGTCCGAGCGCGTAGGTGGTCATACCGCCCGCGGTGTTGCCGAGTGTGGCCAGGGCGATCGCGATCGCGGCGTGATCCGGGTAGAGGCTGAGATAGCCGAACAGCACCGCCTCGGAAGACAACGGCACCAGCGTCGCGGCGACGAAGCTGGCGGCGAACAGGCCGGCGAGGCCGCTTTCGGGCGAAATGAGCGCGTGCAGGGTGTGCTAGTCTTTTCGGCGTGAAACGTATCGATTATCTGGAGCGCATCCTCAAGGCGCGAGTGTACGACGTGGCGATCGAATCGCCGCTCGAGCGCGCGCCGGGGCTGTCGAAGCGCCTGCGAAACACGCTCTTGCTCAAGCGCGAGGACCTGCAGTCGGTGTTCTCGTTCAAGCTGCGCGGCGCCTACAACAAGATGGCGAACCTGCCGCCCGCGAAGCTGAAGAAAGGCGTGATCGCCGCCAGCGCCGGCAACCACGCGCAGGGCGTCGCGCTCGCGGCGGAGAAGCTCGGCTGCCGGGCGGTGATCGTGATGCCGGTGACCACGCCGCGGATCAAGGTCGACGCGGTGGTGGCGCGCGGCGCCGAAGTCGTTCTGCGCGGCGACTCGTATTCCGAGGCCTACACGCATGCCATGCGGCTCAAGCGCAGGCGCGGGCTCACGTTCGTCCACCCCTATGACGATCCCGACGTGATCGCGGGCCAGGGTACGATCGGCATGGAAATCCTGCACCAGCATCCGGGACCACTCGACGCGGTCTTCGTCGCGGTCGGAGGCGGGGGGCTGATCACCGGCATCGCGGCCTACCTGAAGCGGCTGCGGCCGGGAGTGAAAATCGTCGGCGTCGAGCCGGTCGACGCTGATGCGATGGCACGCTCGCTCAAGGCGGGCCGGCGAGTGGTGCTCGAGCAGGTCGGCCTGTTCGCGGACGGCGTCGCGGTGAAGCAGGTCGGCAAGGAGACGTTCCGTCTTGCGCGCAAGCTGATCGACGAAATGGTGCTGGTCGACACCGACGAGATGTGCGCCGCGATCAAGGACGTGTTCGAGGACACGCGCGTGATCCTCGAGCCGGCGGGTGCGCTCGCGATCGCCGGGGCGAAGGCCTGGGTCGAGAAGCACGGCGCACGCGGCAAGACGCTGGTCGCGGTGGCCTGCGGCGCGAACACCAACTTCGACCGTCTGCGCTTCATCGCCGAGCAGGCCGAGCTCGGCGAGCACCGCGAGGCGATCCTCGCGGTCACCATTCCCGAGCGCCCGGGCAGCTTCAAGAAGTTCTGCGCCACGCTCGGGGCGAAGAACATCACCGAATTCAACTACCGCATCGCCGAATCGCGCGAGGCACACATCTTCGTCGGCATCGAGACCGCCAACAGGGCCGAAACGGCGAAGATCGTGCGCAATCTCGAGCGCCACGGACTGCGCACGCTCGACCTGTCGGACAACGAGATGGCGAAGACGCACCTGCGCCATATGGTGGGCGGCCGCGCGCCGTGGTCCGGTGACCGGCGCGCCGCGCGCGCGGCGAACGAGCTGCTGTACCGCTTCGAGTTCCCGGAACGACCCGGGGCGCTGATGCGCTTTCTCAACAACATGCGCAGCGACTGGAACATCAGCCTGTTCCATTACCGCAACCAGGGTGCCGACTATGGCCGGGTACTGGTCGGCATCCAGGTGCCGCCGCACGAGATGCGGGAGTTCGGCCGCTTCCTCGCCAAGCTCGGCTATCGGTTCGTCGAGGAGACCCGCAACCCCGCTTACCGCCTGTTCCTCAGCTAGGCTTGCCGAAGTAGTCGGGCGCGATCTCGCCCGCGTAGCACACCGGCGAGGCGAGCGCGCTCGGCGCCCCGGCCGTTGGCTCGCCGAGAAAGACCAGTCCCGCCGGGTCGCGCCGGTAGACGCCGCGCTCCGTGACCACGTAGTCGAGGGGAACGTCCCAGCCCTGGGGATGGATCGTCTCCAGCCGCGCGAGCTCGTAGCTGACCCCGATCGTCGCCGGTTTCCTCGCCAGACTTGCAAGAGTGCGGTCGAAGAAGCCGGCGCCGTATCCCAGCCGGTAGCCTTGCGCGTCCCAGCCGTTCATCGGCAGCAAGACCGCGTCGGGCGCAAGCTCGGCCGAGTCGACCGGGTAGGCGATTCCCATCGCGCCCTCGGCAAGCTTCACCCCCGGATGCCATTCGCGGAAGACGAGCGGCCTCCCCGGCGCCAGCACCACCGGCAGCGCGGTGCGGGCGCCTCGCTCGCGCAGCCGGCGCGCGAGATGACGCGGATCGTATTCGTTTCGGATAGGCCAGCAAACGGCCACGACCGCCTTGGTCAGTCCGGGGAACGCCCGCTCGATGTGCCTGTCGATGGACTGGCGCGAGGACTCGAGCGTGGCGGCGTCGAGCGCGAGGCGCGCCGCGACGAGCCGCTCGCGTTCGGCGCGTCGCCAGCGTTTGAGCGATTCGATATCCATGCGCGTGGTATGCTTACTTCATGATTTTGCAGCGTTTCCGCAATATAGCACTGGCGCTGTGCGTGGTCGCGCCGGCCGCTTACGGCGCGGCGAGTGCGGATGAAGCGTTGCTCAAGGCCTACGACGCGTACAACGCGGGCGACCTGATCGCGCTTGCGCGCTATGCACCCGAGTTGCAGGGCAGCGTACTCGAGCCTTACGCGGAGTTCTGGGGCCTCGAGCTGCGGTTGGAAGACGGGCCCGACGCCGAGGTGCGCGCCTTCCTGGTCGAGCACGCCGGTACCTACCTCGCCGAGGCGCTGCGCGCCGATTGGGCGAAGCAACTCGGCAAGCGAGAGGACTGGGCGGACTTCGATCGTGCGGTCGCACCGCTGGCGAAGCGCGACCTCGAGCTTCGCTGCTACGCCTTGGCCTCGCGCCTGGCGCGCGGCGACCGGGCCGCCGCGGCGGAGGCGAAATCGATGTGGCTCGAGCCGGGAGATCTGCCCGAGGGCTGCGAGCTGTTCGCGGACATGCTCTCGGCGCGCGGGGCAATCCGCTCCGACGACATCTGGCAGCGCGCGCGTGTCCTGTTCGAGCGGGGCCTGATCACCGCCGCCAAGAGCGCGCTCGGCTATCTGCCCGCCGGCCAGGCGCCGGACGAGGAGCTTCTCGCCGAGGCGGCGACGCAACCCCAGGGCGTGCTGGCGCGGCGGCCGAGGAATTTCGGCCGGCGCGCGACGCGCGAGGTCGCGGTGCTCGCCGCAATTCGGCTGGCGCACCAAGATCCGCGCCTGGCGGCCGAGGCGCTCGACGGACCGGTCGTGAAATCGCTCAACGCCACGGACCGGTATTACCTCTGGAGCCGCGTCGCGCTCGAGGGCGCGCTGGCGCACGACGAAGACGCGCTCGACTGGTATGCGAGGCTCGGCCGCACGCCGCTCACTTACGAGCTGGCGGCGTGGAAGGCGCGCGCGGCGCTGCGCCGCGGCGACTGGCAGACGGTGCGCGACGCGATCGACGCCATGTCCGGGCCGGACGGTCGCCAGCCGGTATGGATCTACTGGTACGCACGCGCCCTGGCAGCGCAGGGCGAGACCGACCCCGCGCGCGGCGACTACCGGCGCATCTCCGGCGGGACCGATTTCTACGGCCTGCTCGCGACCGAAGAGCTGGGCTCGTCGGCGTCCATACCGGCGCCGACTTTCGTTCCGAGCGACGAGCAGGTGGCGGCGGCGCGGCGCGACCCGGGCCTGACGCGCGCACTGGAGCTCTACGGGCTGGGACTGCACACCGAAGCGACGCACGAATGGGTGTTCGCGATCAGGGGCATGAGCGACAAGGAGCTGCTCGCGGCCGCAGAGCTTGCGCAGCGCGCGAGAGTGTACGATCGCGCGATCAACACCGCCGAGATGACCGTTCGTCTGCACGACTTCCGCGTCAGATACCCCGTGCCGTTCGAGGGTGTGTTCGGAGACTACGCGCGTTCGCACGGGTTGGACGAGGCGTGGGTGCTCGGGCTGGTGCGCCAGGAAAGCCGCTTTATGGTGGACGCGCGCTCGGACGCCGGCGCGCGCGGGCTGATGCAGCTGATGCCGCGCACCGCGCGCTGGGTCGCGCGCAAGATCGGACTGGTGGAATACGAGCCGCAGGACGTGGCCGAGGTAGAGACGAACGTTACCCTCGGCACCGGCTACCTGAAGATGGTGCTCGACGATCTCGGGCACGAAGTGCTCGCGTCCGCGGCGTACAACGCCGGACCGCGGCGGGCGAGGAGCTGGCGCGGCGCGAAGGCGCTCGAAGGGGCGGTCTACGTCGAGTCCATCCCGTTCGGCGAGACGCGGCGCTACGTGAAGAAGGTGATGGCGAACGCGGTGATCTACGCCACGCTGCTCGGAGAGCCACGCGCCTCGCTGCACTCGCGCCTGGGCCAGATTCCGCCCGAGGCGCCTGATACGCAAGACGGCGACGATATGCTGCCCTGAGATTTCCACGACCATGCGCTACGAAGACATACTCGTCCTGGGCGGCGGCGGCTTCGTCGGCCGCCACCTCGTTGCCGCGCTCTCGGCGCAGGGAGTGCGCGTCACCGTCCCCTCGCGCCGGCGCGAGCGCGCCCGCCACCTGCTGCTGCTGCCAACGGTCGACGTCGTCGAGTGCGACGTCAACCGGCACGAGGCTCTCTCCGCGCTGGTCGCCGGGCGTGACGCGGTGATCAACCTGGTCGGCATCCTGCACGGTCGCCGCGGCCGGCCCGACGAGCGCGGGCCAAATGATTACGGCCCCGACTTCGCGCGCGCACACGTCGAGCTGCCGCAGTCCCTCATTGCGGCCTGCCGCGAGCACGGCGTGCGCCGCGTGCTGCACATGAGCGCGCTAGGGGCTTCGCTCGGCGCGCCTTCCGAGTACCTGCGCTCCAAGGGTGTCGGCGAGCGGGCGGTGCTCGCGGCCGACGATCTGGACGTCACCGCGTTTCGCCCTTCGGTGATCTTCGGGCCCGAGGACGACTTCCTCAACATGTTCGCGAAGCTCGCGAAGCTGTTTCCGGTTCTGCCGCTGGCGTGCCCGCAGGCTCGCTTCCAGCCGGTCTACGTGCGCGACGTGGCGCGCGTGATGCTCGCCGCGCTCGCAGAGAGCAAGTCATTCGGCCAGGCCTACGACCTGTGCGGGCCGAAGGCCTACGCGCTGCGCGAGCTGGTCGAGACAGTGTGCCGGATCATCGGACGCAGCCGGGCCGTGATCGGGCTGCCGGATTCGCTCGCGACGCTGCAGGCCTGGCTGTTCGAGCTGGCGCCCGGAGCTCCATTGATGACGCGCGACAACCTGCGCTCGATGCGGGTCCCGAGCGTGTGCGACTGCAGCCTGCCGTTCGGCATCGCGCCCCAGGCGCTCGAGGCACTGGCGCCCGCCTGGCTCGCGCCGTCGGGCTCGCGCCAGCGCTACCCCGTCTTTCGCTGGCGCGCGCGGCGATGAGCGGTTTGGTACTGGTGGTCGGCAACAAGAATTATTCGTCCTGGTCGTTGCGGGCGTGGCTGGCGCTGAAGGTGATCGGCCTGGCGTTCGAGGAGCAGCGCGTTTCGCTCTACGTCGAGGGCGCCAAGGAGCGGCTGCTCGGCTACTCGCCGGCGGGGAAGGTTCCGATTCTGATCGACGGCGCGCGGCGCGTCTGGGACTCGCTCGCCATCCTGGAATACCTGGCCGAGAGCCATCCGTCGCTGTGGCCCGCCGCAGCGGGCGCGCGGGCGCTTGCGCGCTCGATCAGCGCCGAGATGCACTCCGGCTTCGCGGCGCTGCGCCAGCACATGTGCATGAACATCCGCAAGCGGCTCCCCGGCAAAGGCCGCACACCGGACACGCTGGCCGATGTCGCGCGCATCGTCGCCATGTGGAGCGACTGCCGCGCGCGCTTCGGCAGCGGCGGGCCGTTCCTGTTCGGCGGCTTCACCGCCGCGGACGCGATGTACGCACCGGTGGTGCTGCGCTTTCGCACCTACGAGGTCGAGCTGCCGCCGGCCTGCCGCGCCTACGCGGACGCCGTGCTCGCGTTGCCGGCGCTCGGCGAGTGGATCGACGCCGCGCAGCGCGAGGCCGAGACGCTGACGCAGTTCGAGACGTACGCCTAGATGCGTCTCGCCTTGCCAGACACGGCACGGCTTCACCGGCTGATCGCGGCTGCCGCGCTGGTCGCGGCGCTGTGGGGCGTGCGCGCCGAGCTGCCGGCGGGATTCGCGCTGCACTTCCTCGGCGCGGCGCTGCTATACCTCATGTTCGGCGCGCCGCTCGCGCTCGCCGGCATGGCGCTCGCGTCGGCGCTTGCCTGCGCGCTGGGCGGCGGCGATTGGGCCGCGTGGCCTGCGCTTTGGCTGGCGGACGGGGCCGTGCCGGTGGCGTGCGCCTTTGCCGCGCACCGGGCGATCGAGCGCTATGCGCCACCGAACCTGTTCGTGTACGTCTTCGGCGCCGCCTTCGCCGGCGCGGGGCTGTCGATGCTCGCATCGCTCGCCGCGCACCGGCTGCTCGGCGAGGGCGTCGAGCCTTTCGTCGCGCTGGGTCTGATGCTGGGCTTCGGCGAGGCCTTCCTCACCGGCGCGCTGGTGACGCTGTTCGTCGTCTACCAGCACGACTGGGTGAGCACCTTCGACGACTCGCGTTATCTCGCGCGCCGATGAAGGCCTACGTGGTCGGCGGCGCGGTGCGCGACGAACTGCTCGGCCTGCCGGTCGCAGATCGAGACTGGGTGGTCGTCGGCGCGGACCCCGAGCAGATGACGGCCGCGGGCTATCGCCCGGTGGGGCGCGATTTTCCCGTGTTCCTGCATCCCGAGACCAAGGAGGAGTACGCCCTTGCGCGCACCGAGCGCAAGAGCGGGCGCGGCTACCGCGGATTCACGGTGTACGCCGCGCCCGAAGTCACGCTGGAGGAAGACCTGAGGCGGCGCGATCTCACGCTGAACGCCATGGCGCGCGCCGAGGACGGGACCCTGATCGATCCCTTCGGCGGCGAGCGCGATCTCCGGGCGGGAGTTCTGCGCCACGTGAGCGAGGCGTTTGCCGAAGACCCGGTGCGGATCCTGCGCGTGGCGCGTTTCGCCGCGCGCTTCGACTTCGGCGTCGCCGACGAGACTGCGGCGCTGATGCGGCGCATGGTCGAGGCGGGCGAAATCGAGGATCTGGTTCCCGAGCGCGTCTGGCAGGAGTTCGCCAAGGGGCTCGCCGAGCCTCATCCACGCCGGATGTTCGAGGTGCTCTCGGATTGCGGCGCGCTGGCGCGACTGCTGCCGGAGCTGCGCCCGGATCCGGAGCTCTACGCCGCGCTGGAGCGCGCCGCGCGAGAGCGCGCGCCGCTCGCGGTTCGCTTCGCGCTGCTCGCGTGGCCGCTGGACGAGCAGGCTGCGCACTCGTTGAGCGCGCGCTTGCGCGCGCCGAACGAGGTCAGGGAGCTCGCGCTCGCGACCTGCCGCTGCCGCGAGCTGATTCGCACTGCCCAGAATGCCAGCCCGGGCGCGCTGCTCGAGACGCTCAAGCGCGCCGACGCGCTGCGGCGCGGCGAGCGCTTCGGCGAGCTGCTGTCCGTGGCCCGCCTTGCCGAGCCCGGCCCGGCGAGCATACGGGCGATCGATCGCCTGCAGCGCGCGCTCGAGGCGGCGCGGGGCGTCGACGCGGCGCAGATTGCGCAGGACGCGCCCTCCCCGGCTGAGATCCCGGCGCGGCTCGATCGCGCGCGCGAGCGGGCCATTGCCGCCTCGCTGGCCGGCGGCTAGATCAGGCGGCCGATCAGGTACACCAGCAGCGAAAGCACGACCGTGCTGGCGAACGGGATGTAGTAGGTGCGCCCGCGCAGCGGGATTTTCAGGTCGCCGGGCAGGCGCCCGAGGCCCAGGCGCGAAAACCACGGCTGCACCGCGGACAGTACCGCGAGCGCGATGAACAGCGTCAACAACCATTTCAGCACGGCGAAACACCTCCTCTGCGCGGCACCCCGGGAGGCGCTAAACTCGCCGCCTTCTAACGCTCAGGGAGAAAGACGATGATCGACCTCTATACCTGGGGCACGCCGAACGGCCGCAAGGTATCCATCATGCTGGAGGAGTGCGGCCTCGAATACCGCGTGCACAGCATCGACATCGGCAAGGGCGACCAGTTCAAGCCCGAGTTCGTGGCGATCAACCCGAACAGCAAGATTCCCGCGATCGTAGACTCGCAAGGACCCGACGGCAAGCCGATATCGATGTTCGAGTCGGGCGCGATCCTGATCTATCTCTCGGGCAAGACCGGGAAGTTCCTGCCTCAGTCGGTGCGCGCAAAGTACGACGCGCTGCAGTGGCTCATGTTCCAGATGGGCGGCGTGGGCCCGATGTTCGGCCAGGCGCATCATTTCATGCGCGCGAAGAAGGGCGAGATTCCCTACGGCACCGAGCGCTACGGAAAGGAGACGCGGCGCCTGTACGGCGTGCTGGATGCGCAGCTGGCGAAGACCTCGTTCCTCGCCGCAGAGTACTCGATCGCCGATATCGCCACCTATCCCTGGGTCGCGCGCCACGAGTGGCACAGTGTCGATCTGGCCGACTTTCCGGCCGTGAAGCGTTGGTTCGACACGATTTCGCGCCGACCCGCCGTGGCGCGCGGGATGGCCGTTCCCTTCCTCAACTGAGCCGCGTGCTAGAGCTGCTGGCGCTGCCGGCGGACGCAGGCGGCGCCGCGCGCGCGCCGCTGGTGTTCGTGCACGGCGCCTACGTCGGCGCCTGGTGCTGGGCCGAGCACTTCCTGCCGTGGTTCGCCGCGCGTGGGCACCCCGTGTACGCGCTTTCCCTGCGCGGCCACGGCGGCAGCGCGGGGCGCGAGCGCCTGCACGAGTTCGGCCTCGCGGATTTCGCCGACGATCTCGCATCGGCGGTGCAGGGCCTGGATCGCCCACCGGTGCTGGTGGGCCATTCGATGGGTGCGCTCGTGGTGCAGAAATTCCTCGAGCGCAATCCGGGCACGGCCCAGGCAGCGGCGCTGTTTTGTCCGGTGCCGCCGTTCGGCATCCTGCCGGCGACGTTCTCGCTGGCACTTACCCGGCCCGGCCTGTTCGCCGAGATCAACGCGCTCGCCTTCGGCGGAAGCGCGTCGCGCGCGGCGCTGCAGGAGGCGCTGTTCGCCGGACCGGTGGAAGCCGAGCGCCTCGATCGCTACTTCGCGCGCATGCAGCCCGAGTCGCGGCGCGCGATCCTCGACATGAGCGGCTGGGGACTGCCGCAGAGCTGGCGCACGAGACTTCCCGAGACCCTGGTCGTAGGCGCCGAGCGCGATGCGTTGATCGCCCCTGCGCTGGCGCAGACGACCGCGCAGCTGCTCGGCGCGGACTACCGGATTCTGGCCGGGCTCGGCCACGCGGTCATGCTCGAGACGGGCTGGCGCGCTGCGGCGGAAGGGCTCGCGGACTGGCTCGCCGCGCGCGAGGGCTGATCAGGGCGCCTTCTTCGCGTACCTGGCGAGGAAGGCGTTTATGTCCTCAATGCGCAGCTGAGGCTCGTCCGGATCGGGCTGCGAGCCGACCACCCGGTTCATCCACTCCATGTTCTTCTCCATGCGCGCGACCACTGCGCGCCATTCCGCGGCGGTATGGCGCTTCGGATCGGGCAGGACGTGGCACTGTCGGCACGCGAGCCGGAACGGCTCGCCGCGCGGCGTGAATGCTTCGGGGTACTCGCGCGGATCGAGCTGCTTTTGGCCGTTCCGGCGCAGGTAATCGAGCAGCACACGCTCCTCGCCCCTGCTCGGCGCCCGCACCCCGCCCATCATCTCGTGCATCAGGCGGCCCATGTTGCCGCGCCCGCGCATGCGCGCGACCATGCGCGCGACCACCTTGGGCCACTTGGCGGCCTGGTGCATGGCGGGATTCGGGAGGTTGTGGCACTGCACGCAGTAGCGCACCGTGAGCGCCGCGCCGCGCGAAGCCGGCTCGGGCATCATTGCCGGCCCGAAGCCCGGGGGCAGGATCCTGCGCAACATCGGGCCGTAAGGGCTTTCCTGCCAGCGCTGTTTCGCGGCCGCGACCGCGGCGTCATAGGTTGCGGGATCGGCGCTCGCCGACGCGAGCGGGAGCGCGGCGAGCAGGAGGGCGAAGCTTGCGAGGCGCATCGCGAAAGTTTAAGCCAATGATCAGAGCGTGCCGCGGCGGTCGCCGCGCGCGAAGCCAATCAGCGGAGCCGTTTCGCCGCGTCCAAGGGCCAGCACCTTGAACAACTCGCCCATCTCGGTCGGCGATAGCAGCTTCTGCGCCTGTGCGGCGAGCGGCGCATAGCGGCGTGCGTCCGAGGCGTCGGCCGCGCCGAGGATGTCGGTGATGCCGCAGTTGACCAGGAAGTCGGCCTGCGAGGCGTAGCCGAGCACTTCCAGGCCGGCGTCGGCGGCGGCATGCGCGAGCGCGCTGAAGTCGACGTGCGCGGTGATGTCCTGCAGACCAGGCAGATAGAACGGGTCGCCGTGCGCGCGGTGCCGGTAGTGGCACATCAGGGTCCCCATCGAGCGCTGCGGGTGGTAGAACTCGCGCGCCGGAAAGCCGTAGTCCACGATCAGGACGGTTCCCGCTTCGACCATGCCGGCGAGCGCCGCGACCCACGCCCGGCCGGCCAGGCCGAGCTCGCTTTCGTAGCGTCCCGACGGCGGCAACTCGATCCCGGTCGCGCGCGCCGCGGCGAGCACCGCGCCGGACGCGGGCCGCTCGCTCCAGGCGAGCGCGCCCTCGTTGGCGCATACCCCGCGCTCGGAGATACCGCCGCGGGTCCACGCGACCGCGTGCACCGGCATGGCGTCCAGCACCTCGTTCGCCAGCACCACGCCGCGGAAACGCTCGGGCAGGCGGGCGAGCCACTGCGCGCGCGCGCCGAGTCGAGCGCGCTGGCGTTCGGCCAGCTCGGCGCTTGGCTCGACGATGAGGTAGGGCTGCCCCGCGGGCAGGACGTCGAGCAGCGCCGCGGCGAGGGCGCCGCTGCCGGCGCCGAACTCCAGGATCGTGGCGCCGGGCTCGAGCAGCGCGGCGACCTGACGCGCCAGCGTGCGGGCGAAAAGCGTCCCCAGCTCCGGTGCGGTGACGAAGTCTCCCTGCCGCCCGAGCTTGGTCGCTCCGCCCGAGTAGTAGCCCAGGCCGGGTTCGTAGAGCGCGAGCTCCATGTAGCGCGCGAAGCTGATCCAGTTGTGCCCGGCCGAGAGGTCTGCGCCGATGCGCTCGATGAGCGCACGGCTCGCCGCGCGCGCCTGCGGGCCGGGTTCGGGCAGGGACGGATCCATTTTCGGTCTAGGCTACCCGGTCCGCTAGAATTCGCAACGCTATGGCTGAATCGCTGGACGGAAAGGTGGCGCTCGTGACCGGCGGCGCGAAGCGCGTCGGGGCGGCGATCGTGCGCCGCCTGCACGCCGCGGGCGCGCAGGTGGCCTTGCACTACCGCGGCTCGGAGACTGACGCGGCGCGGCTCGAGGCGGAGCTTGCGGCGGTGCGCGCGCAAAGCGCGGTGCGCTTGCGGCGCGACCTGCTCGAGCCGAACGCGGCCGAACTGCTGGTGGCGGCGGTGATAGAGCGCTTCGGGCGGCTCGATGTGGTGGTCAACAACGCGTCGATCTTCTATCCCGGCAAGATAGGTAAGATCGAGCTCAGGCACTGGGACGAGCTGGTGGGCTCGAACTTGCGCGCACCGCTGTTCGTGTCCCAAGCGGCGGCACCCCACCTGAAGCAAGCGCACGGCTCGATCGTCAATATCACCGACATCCACGCCGATCGTCCGCTGAAGGGCTTCGCCTTGTACAGCGTCGCGAAGGCCGGTCTCGCGGCGCTCACCCGTTCCCTTGCGCTAGAGCTGGCGCCGGAGGTGCGCGTCAATTCGGTCGCGCCCGGCGCGATCGCGTGGCCCGACGACGGCAAGTTCGACAATGCGGAACGCCAGCGCATTGTCGCCACTACGCCGTTGGGGCGCGTCGGCAACCCGGCCGATATCGCACAGGCGGTGCACTTTCTCGTCACCGCGAATTTCGTGACCGGGCAGACGATCGCCGTCGACGGCGGGCGCTCGGTGTTCCTGTGACCGACCCGCGCAGAACGAAGTACGAGAGCGACAAGCTCGCCAAGCGCCTGCGGCGCCAGGCGGGGGAGGCGATTGCCGACTTCGGCCTGATCGAGGCCGGCGACCGCGTCATGGTCTGCCTGTCGGGCGGCAAGGACAGCTACGGCATGCTCGACGTGCTGCTCGCGCTGCGCAACAAGGCGCCGGTCGATTTCGAGCTGGTGGCGGTGAATCTCGACCAGAAACAGCCCGGGTTTCCCGCGCGCGTGCTTCCCGAATACCTCGCGGCGCGCGGCGTGCCGTTCCGGATTGTCGAGCAGGACACCTACTCCGTGGTCAAGCGGGTGATTCCGGAGGGCCGCACGATGTGCTCGCTGTGCTCGCGCCTGCGGCGCGGCGTGCTGTACCGGGTCGCGGGCGAGCTCGGCGCGACCAAGATCGCACTCGGGCACCACCGGGACGACATCCTCGCCACCTTCTTCCTCAATCTTTTTTATGGCGGCATGCTCAAAGCGATGCCCGCCAAGCTCGTTTCCGACGACGGAAGGCACGTGGTGATCCGGCCGCTCGCCTACGTCAAGGAGGACGATCTCGCGGCTTACGCCGTCGCGCAGGACTTTCCGATAATTCCCTGTGTCCTGTGCGGCTCGCAGGAAAACCTGCAAAGGAAGGTCGTGCGCAGCATGCTCGCAGAGTGGGAAAAGCGCCATCCCGGGCGCGTCGAGTCGATCCTGCGCGCGCTCTCCGAGGTGCGCCCATCGCATCTTCTGGATCGCAAGCTGTTCGACTTCGTCGGACTGCGGGCTAAAGGCGTCGCCGATCCCGACGGCGACACTGCGTTCGACCCGCAGGCGTACGGCGAGCCGCTTTTTTCCGACGCCTGAGCCCGACGCCCCGCCGCGCGGGGATCTTGACCTAACGCAATTCCGTGACTTGTTCACGCGCGCAATCGATCGCGAGTGCTATAGATTGCAAGAAAAGGCAAGATAGCGGCTAAAGAAGCTTGACGAACCCTGCGTCCGGAGGGGCCGACGGGGTCTGCAAATACGGTTCACGTGCTCAACTCTTCTCAATCGACAGGGGACAGGGAGGTTGCAAATGAAAGTGCACTATGGTGTGGACGTGGTGAACGATAGTCCGGTGCTGCGTTCGCCGGGAACGACATTCTCCGGCGAAACGACGGTAGAGCGGCTTCCATTCACCGTTTCGATTGCGCGCAGCGACGAGCAGCTGCGCAAGGCGGTGACGATGCGGCACGCGGCGTATGCGCGCCACGTGCCGGCGCTCGCCGAAAAGCTGAAAGCGCCGGAAGCCTGCGACCACGACGAAGGATCGGCGGTCCTGCTCGCGGAATCCAAGCTGGACGGTTCGCCCCTTGGCACGATGCGCATCCAGACCAATCGCTATCGGTCGCTCGCGATCGAGCAGTCAGTCGAGCTTCCCTCGTGGCTGCAGGGTTGCTCGCTCGCCGAGGCGACCCGGCTGGGAGTCACCCTTGGCCGAATGGGGCGAGTAGTGAAGACGGTGCTGTTCAAGGCGTACTTCCTCTACTGCCAGGAGGCCGAAATCGACTGGATGGTCATCGGAGGCAGGGCGCCACTGGACCGTCAGTACGAGGCGCTGCTGTTCCAGGACGTGTTCCCGGAACGCGGATTCATTCCGCTGCAGCACGCGAGCAATATCCCACACCGGGTTCTGGCGTTCGAGGTGGACACGGCAGAAGCGCGATGGTCGGCGGCGAAACACCCACTGTACGACTTCGTTTTCCGCACCCACCATCCGGACCTCCACCTCGGAAACGAGAAACCCTTCCATATGGCCGCCATGCAGCCCGCGGCGTCGCTCTATGGAGTGGATGGGACGCAATGAGGGTGGGCCAGGCGGCGCGTTCCTGCCGCGCGTCGCCTGTCGATCTTCCCCGGCCGTGCAATCTGCCATAGGCGTGCGCCATATGGGCGGATAAGATGGCCCATTGGAAGGCATAGGGGTAGCCGTGCAAGCTGCGAGTCGCGCAACGGGCTGGATCGGCCGCGCCCAACAGGCGCTAGACGCGTTTCTGTACGGGCTGGGCGTGTACGGGGTTCCAGCCGCCATCGTCATCGTCACGCTCGTGGCGTTCGGTGCTTGGCAGCCGCAATATCCGACCGCCGGCGCCACGCCCCTCGGCTTCAGCATCCTGAAGGAGGAGGGCGCGGCGCTCGAGCCCGCGCAGGCGCTTCAGGCGCTTCGCGACGTGGTGCCGATCCGGCTCCGCGACACCAAGCTTGCCGAGGAGCCGTTTTGGTTCACGTTCGTGGTCGCGGCGAAAGAGGATGACGAGCCCGTTGCCGTCGAGCTGCCTTCGCGCCACGCAATCGCCGCTACCTGCTGGGACGCGTCGGACCTGAGGCAGCTCGGCAGCTCGAGTCGCGTCGAATCTTCGGGCCGGATGAAGCAAGTTAAAGCGGGCTTTGAGCTCCAGCTCGGCCGGCTCAGTTCCGCGACCAAGATCTTGTGCCGTTCGACGTTCTCGGGTCCAGCGCGCATTACCGTCGTTCAGTGGCCGGAAGACCAGCTCGAGGTCTCGGACCAGAGTTTCAACCGCGATGCGGGCCTGCTCGAGGGCGGTTTGGTCATGCTCAGCGCCTTCGTCCTGGTGACCGCAATCATCAACCGCGAGTGGATGTACGTGCTCTTCGCGGCGTGGCTCATGGTGAGCCTGCGCCTGGGCGCAATCTCGGCGGGCTGGGACACGCACTGGTTCGACCGCGTGGTTCCGGCGGACTGGACCTTCCTGCTGCGCAAGCTGACCACCGCCCTGTTCTATACGCTGACGATCGTCCTGTTCAGCCGGCTCTTCGCGGACGACCTGAGGCAGGTGGGCCACTCGCGCCTGCTCCGGACCGTGCAATGGTCCTGTCTGCCGCTGCTGCTGTTGGCAGTGGTGCTGCCGTACGCGAAATTCCTCCCCTGCCTTTGGCTGGCGACCGCGTTCAGCATCGCGGTGCTGGTGTTCCTGCTGGTGCGCATCCTGCTCGTGACGCGTTCAAGAGTCGCCATCTGGTACAGCGCGTCGCTGGCGATCACGCTCTCCGCGAGCCTGTACGAGGTTGTCGCGGCCGCGTTGGGGGCGAAGGAGCTGATCGGCTCGGTGAACAGCGTGACCGCCGCGCTTTCGTCCAGCCTGATGGTGGCGCTGGCCATTGCCGAGCAGATGCGCCACGAGCACCGAGAGCGGGTGAAGGTCGAGGCCGAGTTGCGCGATACCTACGAGGCGATCCCGATCGGTCTGTTTACGCTCGACCGCAACGGGCTGTTCGAGCGCGTCAATCCGGCACTGACGCAGATGCTCGGCGTCGATTTGTCGCGCGGCCGGCGCGAGCACTGGAGCGACCATTTCGAGCACGGCGCCTGGCGCAGGCTGCTGGACATCGCGCAGCGCGGCGCCGCGCAGGAGATGGAGATTGGCGGCTATCCGGGCGAAAGCGCCGAGTCCAAGCGCTTCCTGGTCAAGGCGACGATGAGTGCGGACAAGGTGGAAGGCTCGTTGCAGGACGTCACCGAAAAGTCCAAGGCGAACGAAAGGCTGCGCTTTCTCGCCGACCACGACCCTCTGACGGGTGTGCTCAACCGGCGCGGGATCGAGGGCGTGCTCGAGCAAGCGATCAGGCAATTGAGCGCATCGCGGCCGGTAGCGCTCGCGTATGTCGACCTGGACCGATTCAAGCTCATCAACGATCTGTTCGGCCACCTTGCGGGCGACGAGGTTCTGCGGCAGGTGTGCCGCCGCGTCGGCGAGCTGCTGACGGAAGACCAGCGCATGGGGCGCGTCGGCGGAGACGAGTTCGTCGTCGTGTTCGAGAACACTTCGGTCGATGCGGCGGCGGCGGCGTGCCGCCGAATCATCGACCGGATCGAGACTTCGAGCTATCAAACGGGCGACAAGGCGTTCCAGGTCAAGGGTTCGATCGGCCTGATCGAGCTGGCGGACGGCGTGCGGGTCAAAGACGCCATCTACATGGCGGACCGTGCCTGCCGGGCGGCGAAGAAGCGCAGCGCGGACGGGTTGGTGACCTACGACAAGACCGCGCCCGAGTTTGGCGATCGCGAGAGAGAGCTGCGCCTGGTAGAGCACCTTGGGGCCGGCGTGGTGCCGGAAGGCCTGTTCCTGGTGATGCAGCCGATCATGTCGCTCAGCGCGCCCTATCAGTCGCACAATTTCGAGGTGCTGTTGCGCATGCGCGAGGGCGACGGCAGCATCACTCCGGCCGGCAAGATCATCGAGGCGGCCGAGAACAACGGCCGCGCCGCCGTGATCGACCGCTGGGTCCTGCTGCAGACTCTGGAGTGGCTCGAGCTGCATCATGCGAGGCTGCCGAATACGCGATTTGTGTGCATGAACCTGAGCGGCGCATCCTTGAACGACCAGAAGTTCACCCACGACGCGTTCGCTATGCTCGCCCGTCACCGGCGCGCCGCGCAGCGGCTTTGCATAGAGATCACGGAAAGCGTCGCACTGCATGACCTGGAAACCACCCGGCGGTTTATCGACACTGTGCGAGGATTTGGCGCCAAGGTCGCGCTGGACGATTTCGGCGCCGGCTACACCTCGTTCTCGTACTTGAAAGAGCTCCCGGCGGACGCGGTCAAGATCGACGGCAGTTTCGTCACCGCGATAAACAAGCATCCGGCCAACCTGGCGATCGTCGAGGCGATCGTCGAGCTGGCGCGCAATCTCGGCATGCAGAGCATCGCCGAGTGGGCCGAAGACCGCGCGACGGTCGAAGCTCTTTGGCGCGTGGGAGTCGATTACGTCCAGGGCTATGCCGTGTCGCGACCGTTGAGCCCCGCGGCGATCCTTGGCGCCGAGTGCTCGCCGAGCTTCATTCAGGACCCCGACGTCGCGCAGTTCGTGCGCGGGGCCCTGGCGTCCGCGCGCAGCCTCGAGCTGTGGGATCCGCTCGACGACCCGTCCTCGATCGGGCTGCATTAGCCCGCTTTCCGGCGTGTGCGAGAGATGAAGAGGACGATCCTCGGGGTGGAGCGCGTCCATGGCGGCTGAGCGCGGCGCGCTCGAAGTTTTGCGCCAGACCTTCGGCCACGCCGGGTTTCGCGGCGCACAGGGTGAAATCGTCGCGCATCTCGCGACGGGCGGCGACGCGCTGGTGCTGATGCCCACCGGCGGCGGCAAGTCGCTTTGCTACCAGGTGCCATCGCTGCTGCGCCCCGGCACGGGGGTCGTTGTCTCGCCGCTCATTGCGCTGATGCAGGACCAGGTCGCGGCGCTCAGGCAGCTGGGCGTGCGCGCGGCCTTCCTCAATTCGACTCTGGACGCGGCGTCGGCGCGCGATGTGGAGCGCGCGCTGACAGCGGGCGAGCTCGATTTGCTGTACGTCGCTCCCGAGCGCCTGCTCACGCCGCGCTGCCTCGAGTTGCTGGAGCGCACTCGCATTGCCCTGTTCGCCATCGACGAAGCTCATTGCGTGTCGCAATGGGGCCACGACTTCCGCCCGGAATACCTTCAACTCTCGGTTCTGCACGAGCGCTTCGCCCAGGTGCCGCGCATCGCGCTTACCGCCACCGCTGATCCGCAAACGCGCACGGAGATCGTCGCCAAGCTCGCGCTAGGCGACGCGCGCGTGTTCGTGTCGAGCTTCGATCGCCCGAATATCCGTTATGCGATCGTCGACAAGGCCGACCCCCGCGCGCAACTGCTCGCTTTCATCCGCGAGGAGCATCCGCGCGAGGCTGGGATCGTGTATTGCCTGTCGCGGCGCAAGGTCGACGAGACCGCGGCCTGGCTCGCGGCGCAAGGTCTCCCGGCGCTGCCCTATCACGCGGGCATGTCCTCCGCCGCGCGCAGCGAGCACCAGGCGCGCTTTCAGCGCGAGGACGGAATCGTGATGGTGGCGACGATCGCCTTCGGCATGGGAATCGACAAGCCGGACGTGCGCTTCGTCGCGCACCTCGATCTGCCCAAGAGCATCGAGGGCTACTACCAGGAGACCGGACGCGCCGGGCGCGACGGCCAGCCCGCGGACGCGTGGATGGCCTACGGGCTGGCCGACGTGGTGCAGCAGCGCCGGCTGATCGACCTGTCGGGGGCGAGCGAAGACTACAAGCGCGTCTCGGGCGCCAAGCTCGACGCGCTGCTTGGGCTGTGCGAAACCGCGGGTTGCCGCAGGGTGCGCCTGCTGGCCTACTTCGGCGAGGCGAGCGGCCCATGCGGGAACTGCGACACCTGCCTCGAGCCGCCGCAGACATGGGACGCGACCGACGCCACGCGCAAGGCGCTGTCCGCGGTCTACCGCACCGGCCAGCGATTCGGCGCGGTGCACCTGATAGACGTTCTGCGCGGGAAGCATAACGAGCGCGTCGAGCGCTTGCGGCACGACGCGCTGGGCGTGTTCGGGGTGGGCGCCGATCTCGACGAAGCGGACTGGCGCGGGGTGTTCCGGCAACTCGTCGCGCTCGGCTTCGTACGGGTCGACCACGAGGCGCACGGCGCGCTGAGGCTGACCGAGGCGAGCCGCGCGGTGCTAAGGGGCGAGCGCGCCGTGCAGTTGCGGCGCGTCGTGGCAAGGGCGGCACGCCGCGCGCGCCGCACCGCCGGCTCCGTTCCGGCGCCCGCCGACGCCGGCCTGCTGCAAACGCTCAAGGCCTGGCGGCGAGACGAGGCGCGCAGCCAAGGCGTGCCCGCGTACGTCATCCTGCACGACAGCACCTTGGCGGAGATCGCCCGCACGCGCCCGCGCGACCTGGAGGCGCTCGCCGGCCTGGGCGGCATCGGTGCCAGGAAGCTGGAACGTTACGGCGACGCGCTGCTGCGGTTGATAAAGTAAGGGCGATGACGCCGCATCGCTCTTCGATTGCCGGTCTTGTGGTTGGCTTCGTCGCGCTCGCCGGATGCGCCGGTCCGGGCGACTGGCGCAGCGCGAGTCGCGAACCGGTCGGGCTCGCTCCGGACCCGTCGCGCACGCCGCAGGCGGTGGTGCAGGTCTACGCGGCTCGCACCTGGGGCTGGCGCGGAACTTTCGGCGTGCACACATGGATCGCGGTCAAGCCGACCGGCGCGCCGCGCTATACGGTGTACGAAGTGATCGGCTGGCGGCTGCGCTCGAGCGGTTCGGCGCTGGTGGTGAGCGCGCGCGAGCCCGATGCGCGCTGGTTCGGCAACGCTCCCGAGGTGGTGGCGCAGCTGAGCGGCGACGGGGTCGACGCGCTGATCGTGCGCATCGACCGGGCGGCGCGCGCCTATCCTTACGCGCGCGAATACTCGGTCTGGCCGGGACCGAACTCGAACACCTTCACCGCCTACGTCGCGCGCGCCGTGCCCGAGCTGAAGGTCGACCTGCCGCCGACCGCCATCGGCAAGGACTACCTTGGCGACCGCCTGATCGCGCCGACCCCTGGCGGGGGCTACCAGCTTTCTCTCGGCGGGGTGCTCGGGGTCATGGCGAGCCGGGTGGAGGGGCTCGAGTTCAACCTGCTCGGGCTGACCTTCGGCGTCGATCCGTTTTCGCCCGCGTTGAAATTGCCCTTGGTTGGCCGCATCGGGCCGGAGCGGCGAAAGAGGATCTTGTCAAATTAATCTTGACAGACTAAACTCCGATCCAGGTCCAAATCATGAACTGCGCGGAGCAACTCGTCGTCCTATTCGGTAGCCAGGCCGACGTCGCGCGCGCATTCCAGCTCGATCGCGCGGTGGTCAACAACTGGGTCAAGTCGGGCTATGTTCCGGCGCGCTGGGCGACCGAGGTCGAGCGCATGACCCAGGGCCGCATCACCGCGGTCGAAATCCTTACCGAGGCGAGCGCCAAGAAGCCGGTGCGAGTGAAATCGCGCCCCGACGACGCATCGTTCGGCATCCTGTCGGAGACTGAGCCCATGAACACCTACGCACCGTCCAAGCGCATCCATTCGTTCCATCCGCCGCAGCGCACGCTGATGGGCCCGGGGCCGACCGAGATTCACCCACGCGTGCTCACCACCATGAGCCAGCCGGCGATCGGCTACCTCGACCCGATCTTCGTCGAGATGATGGAAGAGCTGAAGTCGCTGCTGCGCTACGTGTACCAGACCAAGAACCCGCTCACCTTCCCGATCTCGGGCCCCGGCTCGGTTGGCATGGAGTACTGCTTCGTCAACATGGTCTCGCCGGGCGACAAGGTCATCGTGTGCATCAACGGCGTGTTCGGCGGCCGCATGCTCGAGAACGTCATCCGCTGCGGCGGCGTTCCGGTGGTGGTGGAGGACAAGTGGGGCGAGCCGGTGGACCCGCGCAAGGTCGAAGATGCGCTGAAGAAGAACAAGGACGCCAAGATCGTCGCCTTCGTGCACGCCGAAACGTCGACCGGCTGCCAGTCCGACGCGCAGGAAATCACCCGCGTCGCGCACAAGCACGGTGCGCTGGTGATCGTCGACGCCGTCACCTCGCTCGGCGGCACGCCGGTGCGGGTCGACGAGTGGGAGATCGACGCCATCTATTCCGCCAGCCAGAAGTGCCTGTCATGCACGCCGGGGCTGTCGCCGGTGTCCTTTTCCGAGCGCGTGGTCGAGCGGGTCAAGGCGCGCAAGGACAAGATCCATAGCTGGTTCATGGACATGAACCTGCTGCTCGGTTACTGGGGCGCGAGCACGCGCACCTATCACCACACCGCGCCGACGAACTCGCTGTTCGCGTTGCACGAGGCGTTGCTGCTGATCCGCGAAGAGGGGTTGGAAAACTCGTGGGCGCGACATCACCGCCACCACGTCGCCCTCAAGGCGGGGCTCGAGGCGATGGGACTGAAGTTCCTGGTCAAGGAGGAGTACCAGCTGCCGCAGATGAATGCCGTCGTGTGCCCGGAAGGCGTGAACGAGGCCGACGTGCGCAAGACCCTGCTGGGTGAGTTCGGGATCGAGATCGGTGCCGGCCTCGGGCCGCTCGCGGGCAAGATCTGGCGCTTCGGCCTGATGGGGTACTCGTGCCGCCCGGACAACGTGATGCTGTGCCTGTCGGCGCTCGGCTCTGTGCTCGAGGACATGGGACTGCCGGTGCACGTCGGCGATGCAGAAGCCGCGGCGCACGGTGCTTACGCCAGGATGCACGCCAGCGACGCGCAGCGGAAGAAACGCGCCGCCTGAGCGCTCAGGACTCGAAGCGGAAGGAATTGTCGCGGAACACGCGCCCGCAGGCTCGCGCCACGTCGGCGTCGTAAAGCCTGCCCGCGTTGCCCTCGATTTCCGCCAGCGCGCGCTCGATCCCGAGCGCCGCCCGGTAGGGCCGGTGCGACGACATCGACTCGACCACGTCCGCCACCGCCAGGATGCGCGCTTCGAGGATGATCGCGCCGTCCTTCAAGCCTTCGGGGTAGCCGCTGCCGTCGAGCCGCTCGTGATGCTGCAGCGTCGCCTGCGCGACCGGCCACGGGAAGTCCACGTCCTTGAGGATCTCGAATCCGGAGCGCGCATGGCCCTTCACCAGACTGAACTCGACTCCGGACAGCCGCGAGGGCTTGGTGAGAATCTCGGCCGGCACCGAGATCTTGCCCACGTCGTGCAGGCCGCCCGCGATCTCGAGTCCCCGCACTTGCTCCTGCGGCAAGCCGAGGGCGTCGCCGATGGCGCGCGCAAGCGACCCCACGCGGCGTTCGTGCCCCGCCGTGTACGGGTCGCGCATTTCGACCATGGCCGACATTGCTCCGACCGTGCCGACCATGGCGGCCTCGAGGCGGTGCAACTGCCGCTCGACCGTGTGCTCCGCGTTCACGCGGTCGGTGATGTCCTGCAGGATCCCGATCACGACCCGCCGGCCGCCGAAGGCCATCCCGCTGCCGTGCACGCCGACGTGGCGCACGGTTCCGTCCTTGCGCCTGACGCGGAACTCATAGCGCCGGCTGCCGGTATCTTCGGCCGCGCGTGACCGCAGCTTGGATAGCACCAGATCTCGATCCTGCTCCAGCACGACCTCGCGCGGCCCCATTTCGAGCAGCTCGTTCTCTGGATAGCCGAGGATCTCGCACAACCGCGGATTGACGTAAGAAAAGCGCTCTCCGTCTATCATGTAGATCCCGGCGATCGATTGTTCCACCAGGGCGTGGAACCTTGCCTCGCTCTCGGCCAGGCGCTTCTGGCCGTGGATGCGCTCGAGCGCGAACGAGATGTTCTCGGCTGCCGCGCTAAGCGCCCGCTGCATTTCATCGTCCAGGCCGTCGCTGCGGCGGAAGTAGAGGGTAAGGGTCCCCGCCGGGCGGCCGCCGACCACGAGCGGCAGCGAAGCGAGCGCGCCGATACCCAGACCGTTGAGCATCGCGCGCGCGGCCGCGGGCAGTTCGCGTTCGCGCAGGTCGAGCTCGAACTGCGGTACGCCGACGCGCGCGGCACGCGCCGACGGCGACTTGTCGGCAGCTCCGCGCGCATTGACCAGCTCGCGCACCAGCGGCTCGAACGGCCTCAGGATCGTGGAATAGGCGACCGGCTCGATCTCGCCGGTCCTCTGATCGATGAGACCGGCCCATGCCGCGACCACGCTCTCGGCCTGGAACCCGGTGTCGCAAACCTGTTGCAGCATGCGTGTCGGCTCGCCGCCCTGCACGATGGCGACGTGGACGTCGAGCAACATCCGATATAAGTGCTCTGCGCGCGCCTGAGCCGAGAACGAATCCACTCGCCGAGTGTCCAGATTTCTTCTCCCGCGCCGTGCCGGACAAAGGGATAAGAAATGGCTCGACGCTTCCCTCAATCTACCCGGGACTGAACCTCATAAGCAAATATGCACTCGCCTACTTCGGAGTCAGCGACGCGAAGCGCGCGGCGAGGTCGGGCTGGGCGGCGTAGCGATCCAGTGTCGGCTGCATGGTGTTCTCGAGCGCGTCGAGCCGCTCTGCGGGCGCAGGGTGGGTCTTGAACATCAGCGCGAGGCCCGAGTCCTGCGGGTTCATCGCCTCGAGCGTCTGCAGTACCGCGGGCAAGCCGTAGGCGTCGTAGCCTGCGCGCGCGGCGATGACCACGCCGAGACGGTCGGCCTCGAGCTCGTCCGACTTGTCCAGTCCGCGTGCGTACAACTCGGTTCCGGCGGAGATCAGCTTGTTGCGCGACTCGCTGTTGCCGCGATCGGCAAGCGCAAGCGAGAGCGTATCGGCGGCGAGCCCTGTCCTGGCGTTCTTCTGCATCGCCGCCAGATGGTGCTTGCGCAGCACGTGCGAGATCTCGTGTGCGAGCACGCCGGCGAGCTCGGCTTCACTGTGCAGGCGCGCGTACAGGCCTCGCGTGATGAACACGTTGCCGCCGGGGGTCGCGAACGCATTCACGGTGTCGGTGTCCAGTACGCCAAAGTGCCAGGGCAGGTTCGGACGCTCGGTGTGCAGCGCGAGCCAGCGCCCGACGCTGTTGACGTAGCGCTGAAGGCGCTCGTCGGGCACGAGCGGCGCCGCGCCGAGCAGACGCGCCGCGACGTCGCGCCCGATCGAAATTTCCTGCGGCTCGTCGACCTCGGTGCTCGCCTGCTGGATCTTCTTGACCGTGCCGACCAGCTTGTTGAGATCGAGCGAGAACTGGGCCTGCGCGGGAAGCGCGGCGGCGGCGAGGAGCAGGGCGCAGACGGTGGTGCGCACGCTCATGGGCCCTTCGGGTAGTCGACGGACTGCGATTCGAGCCTGCCCTTGCGCGCGAACGCCTTGGCCGCATCTTCGCCTATCTCATAGGCGTCGAGCTTGTGCAACTGCTGCGGGTTCGGCTGCGCATTCGCGAGCTGCTCCGCGTCGAGGCCGCGCACGCCGGTCGTGACCTGGGTTCCGCTCGAACCGGTGCGCGCGACGTTGAAGAGCTGTGAGATGCCGCTGTCGCCCTGCTTCACCGCGCCAGTGCCGCCGTAGCGCAGCGAAAGCAGCCGGACCCAGCCGCTCGCGCCGGCCGCGTCCTTGACTTGCACCCAGCCACCGCGCCGCTCGCCCGCGTCGAGCGCGGCGTTCTCGGCCAGGCGCGCCACGGTCGCCGCGTCGCTCGCCGGGGCCTTTTTCAACTCGGTCGCGCGCAAGAGCGTGGCCGGCGCGGCGCCGGCGGTGCCGGCGGCGAGGGAAAGCAGCGCCAGGACGACGAGTCGCATCATGTGCGGGGCTGAGGCTCGAACAGTTCCACGGCCTGGGCGCGGCCTTTCACCTTGTAGCTTCCGCATGATACGAAATCGAACGCGTCCTTGCACCGCTCCATAGTGTCGCGCGAGACCAGGACCCGGTGCCCGGCTTCCTTGGTCAGCCCCTCGATGCGGCTGGCGAGGTTGACGGTGTCGCCGATCGCGGTGTATTCGCGCCGCTGCTCCGAGCCGATCAGACCGACCACCGCGGGCCCGGAGTGGATGCCGATGCCGACGTCGAAGGTCTCGCCCAGCCCGCCGATCTCGGCCTTGAAGCGCGCCAGCGTGTCGGTCATCTCGAGCGCGCAGGCCACCGCGCGGCGTGCATGCTCCGGGTCATCCAGCGGCGCGCCCCAGAACGCCATGATCGCGTCGCCGATGAACTTGTCGAGCGAGCCGCCATGGCGGAAGATCACCTCGACCTGGAGCGAGAAGTAGCGGTTGAGGAGCGCCACCACCTCCTCGGGGCTGCGCGTCTCCGACAGCGTGGTGAAGCCGCGGATGTCGGAGAACAGCAGCGTTACCTCGCGCGACTGCCCGGGCGGCAGGCCCCCACGCTCGATCAGCGTCTTGACCACGTGCGGATTGACGAAGCGCGAGAACTGCGCGATCGCCGCCTGGCGCTCGCGCCGCTCGCGCAGGTAGGCGCCGAGCGCCGCGTAGGCGTAGTAGCCCCAACCCGCGGCGAGCGGAGCGAGCAGCGGCAGGCGCAGCAGCTGTCCCCCCGCCCACCACCCCAGTCCCAGCACGCCTGCGCTTGCTGCGCCGAGCGCGGCGCCGTTGCGCGTTGGCACGGCGTTGCGGCGGAACAGCTCGTACATGAGGAGCACGAGAGCGAGCGCGACCAGAAACGGCTGCCAGGGCGGCGCAGCGCGCATGCGGCGGCCGTTCTTCAGGTCGTCGAGCGCAGTGGCGAGGATCTCGGCGCCCGGGTGCAGGCTCGCGATCGGGGTGACGCGAAGATCCTGCAGGCCCGCGGCGGTGGCGCCGACCACCACGATCTTGCCGCGGAACTCGTCGGCGGGGCGCTCGCGCTGCGCGCGGTTGAAGTCCTCGTACAGGTCGGAGTACGAGACGTGGCGGAAGCCGCCGACGCCGCCGCGCCAGGCGAGCAGCAGGTCGTCGGCGTCGGGCAGCGGCCAGCCCAGGTCGAGCGCCACTCGCGCCGGCAGCGACAGCAACTCCCAGCCGCCGCCGAAGCGGGTGCGCAGGCGGTAGCGCCGCCCGACGCCGTCGGCGTCCTCGACGAAATTGATCGTGCCGGCGCGCCACTGCTCGGGCGGTAGCACCAGCGGCGGCACTAACGCGATGTGCGCCTCGGGATCCGCGCCCGCGCGCCGCACCAGCCCGAGCGCGGCGGCGAAGTCCGCCGCGCGCACGCCCTTCGCGTCGTCCTTCGGGTCGAGGCGCAGCATCGCGAACCAGGTGTTTGGGTGGGCGGCCACCGCCGCGACGAACGCGCGATCGCTCTCGGGGCGGAAGCGGTCGGGCTCGGAGAACATGACGTCGAATACGATCGCGCGCGGCCGCTCGGCGGCGAGTCCTTCGATCAATTCGCCGTGAACCGCGCGCGGCCAGGGCCAGCGCCCGGCCGCGTCCTGCATCTTCGCCAGGCTCTTCTCGTCGATGTCGACCAGCACGATGTCCGGGTCTGGCGCGAGCCGCGCGGCGTGCAGCCGCACGGACAGGTCGACCAGGCGATTCTCGAGCGGGGCGGCGAGATGCAGCCAGAAGATTTCCGCCGCCGCAAGCGCGAGCGCGGCGAGCGCGCCGAAGAACAGGGGCCGGTTCAACGTGATTTGCGCGGATGGGTGGTGCCGCAGAGTGCCCGCCCGGCGGCGCGGGCGTCAAGTCGGAAGCTGGTAGCCCTTATCGCGGAACAGACGCAGGCACGCATCCACCACGTCTGGTTCGTAGAGTTTGCCGCGCCCGGCGGCAATCTCCTCGAGCGCGGCGTCGATGCCGCGCGCCGGGCGGTAAGGGCGGTGCGAGCCCATCGACTCGACCACGTCGGCGACCCCGAGGATGCGCGCTTCAAGGATGATCTGCTCTCCCTTCAGGCCCTGCGGGTAGCCGCTGCCGTCGATGCGCTCGTGGTGTTGTCGCGCCACCTCGGCGATCGGCCAGGGGAAACGGATGTCCTTCAGGATATCGTAGCCCGATTGCGCGTGCGTCTTCACGATCTCGTACTCCGCCGGCTGCAGGCGCGTCGGCTTGGACAGGATTTCGGCCGGGACCGAGATCTTGCCAATGTCGTGCAGGCTGCCGGCGATGTCCAGTCCGCGGCAGCGCTCCGCGTCGAGACCCATCTCGTCGCCAATCGCTGCAGCGAGCTTGCCGACACGGAGTTCGTGGCCCGCGGTGTAGGGGTCGCGGATCTCGACCATCGTCGACACCGCCCTGATGGTGCCGGTCATGGTTTCCTCGAGCTGCTCCATGTATTGGCGCACGCGCTCGCCCGAAGCCTTGAACTCCGAGATGTCTTCGACTTGGACCACCAGGTGGCGCAGCTTGCCCAGCCGATCGGCGACGCGCGCGGCATTCACCCGGACCCACACAGGCCGGCCATCCTTGCCGACGATGCGCGCCTCCGTGCGCACCATCTCGCGCTCGCCGCTTAGCATCTGTCCGAACAGCAGCATCAGCGGAGCAACACTTTCCGAGGCGAGGAATTTCTGGAATTGCGTGCCGACCAGCTCTGCCTCCGAATACCCGGAAATGGTCGTGCTCGATGCATTGGCCTTGAGAACGCGCCCGTTCCTTGCAATCAGGATGATGCCGATGCTGGCGCTCTCGAACGCCTGCTTGAATTGCTCCTCGCTGTCGGCCAGCTGGCGTTCCGCCTCGCGCCGGCGCTCGTCATCGGCGAAGCGCTCGAGCGCGTAGCCGACGTCGCGCGAGGTTTGCTCGAATAACTGCACGATCTCTGCATCGAAGATAGGCGGGTTCGTCGAGTGGTAGCTAAGGACGCCGACAACTTCACCACCGACGCGCAGCGGAAACGCCGCCGAGGTGGCAGACACGCAGCCCCGAAGCTCGCACGCGCCAGGGCTCCAGCGTCGGGATCATGCATGAAGTCGTCGATGATAACCGTGCGGTCTTCGCGGACCGCTGTCCCGATCGGCCCGCGGCCGCGCAGATCGCCGGCGTCGATGGTGATATCCGCGTTCGCCAGGTAAGCCTCGAGTCCGCGCGACATCGCGACCGGCACAACCCTGCCGCTCTCCGCTGTCGACCATGCTGATCCAGGCGCCCCCAATCCACCTTCCGCGACCGCGATGCGGCAAATCTCCCGCATCATTTCGTCGCGCGAATTCGACCGCACCAGCGCTTCGTTTGTCTGCCACAGGGTCTGGTACAGGCGGTTGAGCGTCCTGATGCGCGTTTCGGCGCTCTTGCGCTCCGAGATGTCGCGCACGACGGCAGTCAAAATAGCTTACGCCCGTCGATTTCGAAGCGGCGCCCGCGGATCTCCACCGGAAAGGTTGCTGCCGTCCGCGCGCTGGTGAACCGCTTCATAGGTCAGCTCGCCGCGTTGCTCGATGTCGCGCTCGTCGCGCCCCAGCGCTATGCGTGAATCCGGGCGCGCGAAACTCGGCGACGTGCTTGCCGATCATTACTTCGCGCGGGTAGCCGTAGACCGATGCGGCCCGCTCGTTCGCCTCGATGATCTTGCCGTCGGCGTCGTGAAGAAAAGTTGGCTCGCGCGCGTAGCGCGTCAGCTGCCGGAAATGCTCCTCCAGCGCCGCGCGCTCGAGCGTGGCTTTCTGGCGAAATAGCTTTGTGCGCAAGATCGCGTCGGCGCTCGAACCAGAACGCCGCCAGGCCAGCGAGCGTGATCAGAAGGAAGATCCAGGCGGTGATCACCTTGGCGCTGCGCCGCAGCGGCGCCAGCGCCTCCGCGCGATCGATTTTCTCCAGCACGTACCAATCGGTGCCGGCGATCGAGGCTGCTGAATAGAGCACCGGTACACCACGGTAGTCGACGCCTTCGTGGATGCCTGAAATGCCGCTCGTCGCAAGCGATGCCGGCAGGTGCGCCTGATCGATCGGCAGCCGGGTCGGCAACTTGCGGTCCGGGTCGAATCTGCGCGGGCTAATAAACTCCACCGAGTCGCCTGCGGCGCGCACCAACAACGCTTCCCACGAGCCGGCCGGCTGGTCTTGAAGGATGCCGTAGAGCACGTGGCGCGGGTCGACGTACAGGATCAGTACCTTGTCCGAGACTCGGTCGCCGCCGTGGAGCGCATAGACGGGCACGATGAACGCCATGAGCGGAGGGCTCCCGTGCTCGAGCGGCCGTGGGCCGAGCATCAGCCTGTGCGGCGTGGCGGCGATGGACGCGGCCGCAGCCCGGACCGCCGGTGCGTCCGGGAACGTCCTGCCCGCGCGCGCGAGCTCGTGCCCGTTGCTGCGCATGATGGAGATGCCGGAGTAGCGGTAGTTGGAGCGCACGTCCTCGAGGTAGCCGAGCGTTTCGGTCAGATGCTCCGGCGCACGTTCGACGCCGTCGAGCACGTGGCCGACCGTCGGCGCGGCCTCGAGGACCAGCGCGTCCGCCCAGCGCTCCTCGAGCCAGTATTCGATCGCCTTCTTGCGCAGCCCGGTCTCCTTGGCGAGCGCGGCGGTGTACTGCTGTTCGACCTCAGTGGCTTGGGATTGATAGCTCAGGTAGCCGAGCGCGCAGAACAGAACGGCAAGCGCGAGGAACACGGCCACGCTCGCGGCAAGGGCGCCGCGCGCTGAGAACGGAGCGAAACGGTTGCGGTAGAGGTGATCGATCCCGACGCCCATTTGCCTTCCGTGAGAAGGCAGTATGAACCGATCCGACCACACGCACCGTCAAATCTGGTCCCGCTCCGGGGACGGTGCTTACGTCGCCTTTCCCTGCCTCAAAGGCCGAGGCGCTGCCAGATGGTCGAGATGAGATCCGCGTGGTTGAGGCTGTAGATGTGCAGACCGGGTGCGCCCCCATTTATCAATTTGTCGCATAGCTCGGTCACAACGTCGAGCCCGAAGGCGCGAATCGAGGCGCTGTCGTCGCGGTAGCTCTCGAGCTTGAAGCGCATCCAGCGCGGAACTTCGGCGCCGCAGGCGTCCGAGAAGCGCGCGAGCTGGGAGAAATTGCCGATCGGCATCACGCCGGGAACGATCGGCAGCGCGATGCCGGCGGCGCGGCAGTCGTCGACGAACTTGAAGTAGGCGTCGGGGTTGTAGAAGTACTGGGTGATCGCGCCGTTGGCGCCAGCGTCGACCTTCTTCTTGAAGTTGCGGATCTCGTCGGCGGCGTTGCGCGTCTGCGGGTGGTACTCGGGATAGCACGCGACCTCGATCCGGAACCAGTCGCCGGTGGTCTCGCGGATGAAGGCGACCAGCTCGCTCGCGTAGCGGAACTCTCCCGAGGCGGCGATTCCCGAGGGCAGGTCGCCGCGCAGCGCGACGATGTGGCGGATGCCGTGCTTGCGGTACTGCTCGAGCTGCGCCGCGACGTCGGCCCGGGTCGAGGCGACGCAGGAGATGTGCGGCGCGGCTTCGTGCCCAGCGTTGCGGATCTCGAGCACGGTGTCGAGCGTGCCCTCACGCGTCGAGCCTCCCGCGCCGAAGGTGACCGAGAAGAAGCGCGGCTTGAGCTGTGCCAGTTGCTGCCATGTCGCGCGCAGCTTGTCCCTGCCCTGCGGCGTCCTGGGCGGGAAGAACTCGAAGCTGAAATCGAGGCTCGGCGCCGCGCTCATCGCCTGCCTTCGACGAAGGGCTTGAGCGCGGCGTAGATCGCGCGGTTCGCGGGTGCCTCGAGGCCGGCCTCGCGCGCCATGCGCGCGACGGCGCCAGAGAGCCACGGAACCTCGAGCCTGCCGCCGGCATCGAGATCGCCGTGCATCGACGAGGTCATCTCCGCCGGCAGGCCGTCGACCATCTTCAGCGTCGCCTCGACCAAATCGTCGGCCAGCGCGACACCCTGCTTCCTGCCGACCTGCCAGGTTTCGCGCATTGCCGCCTCGAGCAGCCACTTCAGGTCCGGATCGGCACGCACTGAGCCGATGCGCGAGCGCGAAACCGTGGTGGTGCCGCTGATCGCGACCAACAGCACGAACTTCTCCCACAGCACGCGCACGATGTCGTCGACGAGCTCGGCCTCGATTCCCGCCCCGACACAGGCGACGTGGAAAGCCTGTGCCGCTGCGCGCTGCGAGGGATCGACCGCGCCGAAGCGAAGCCGGGCCATCTTGCCCGTCTGCACGATTTCGCCCGGCTCGCCGATGCGCGCCGCGATGTAGGCCGCGCCGCCCATTGCGCGCTCGCGCCCGAGCACCGCGCCGACGCGCTCGATCGATTCGACGCCGTTCTGAAACGGAATCACCACCCCGCCCTTGGTCACCAGCGGGCGAATCGCTTCGGCGGCGCTTTCCGTGTCCCAAAGCTTCACCGCGAAGAGGACGACCTCCGCGTTGCCGAGCTCGGCGGGCTTGGCGGAGGCTTTCACCTTGATCGTCGCGTCCCCGAGGGGGCTCCTTAGCGTCAGGCCCTTCGATTGAAGCGCCTCGAGGTGCTTTCCCCGCGCGACGAACGATACCTCGTGCCCAGCCTGCGCAAGCCGGCCGCCGAAATAGCCGCCGACCCCGCCCGCGCCCATCACCACAATCTTCATGCTCAGTCGATCCTTTCCACGTGGATGTGCACGCGCCGCCCGGGGAGCAGCAGAGAGGAGAGCGCCCAGGACACGATGCTGTAGATGATCGCGCCGAAGAACCCCGACCAGAAGCCCCCCACCGCGAAACCCTGCAGGTATGAGCCTACGAGCCAGAAGAGCAGTCCGTTGATGACGAAGATGAAAAGGCCGAGAGTCAAGATCGTTGCCGGCAGCGTGAGCAGGATCAGGATTGGCCGGATGACCGCGTTCACGAGCCCAAGGACCACGGCCGCGACCAGCGCGGTGCCGAAGCTGTCGACCTGGATCGACGGCATCACGTAGGCGACCGCGAGCAGCGCCAGCGCGTTGATCAGCCAGACGAGCAGGATTCTGAGCATTTAGTAGCGGTAGTGCTCGGGCTTGTACGGGCCCGCCTTCGGCACGCCGATGTAGGTCGCCTGCTCGTCGGTCAGCTCGCTCAGCTGCGCGCTGAGCGTCGAGAGTTGCAGCCGCGCGACTTTCTCGTCGAGCGCCTTGGGCAGGATGTACACGCCCACCGGGTAGTCCTTTGTCCTGGTGAACAGCTCGAGCTGCGCCAGCACCTGGTTGGCGAACGACGAGCTCATCACGTACGAGGGATGTCCGGTGGCGCAGCCCAGATTCACCAACCGCCCTTCGGCCAGCAGGATGATGCGCTTGCCGTCGGGGAAGATCACGTGGTCGACCTGCGGCTTGATGTTCTCCCACTTGTAGTCCTTGAGCGCCGCAACCTCGATTTCGTTGTCGAAGTGGCCGATGTTGCACACAATGGCGTTGTTCTTCATCGCCTTCATGTGCGCGTGGGTGATGACGTGGAAGTTGCCGGTCGCGCTGACGAAGATGTCGGCCTTGTCCGCCGCGTAGTCCATGGTCACGACGCGAAAGCCTTCCATCGCTGCCTGCAGTGCGCAGATGGGGTCGATTTCAGTAACCCAGACCTGGGCCTGCAGGCCCCGCAGCGCCTGCGCCGAGCCCTTGCCGACCTCGCCGTAGCCGGCGACCACCGCGACCTTGCCCGCGACCATCACGTCGGTGGCGCGCTTGATGCCGTCGACCAGCGACTCGCGGCAGCCGTAAATGTTGTCGAACTTCGACTTGGTGACCGAGTCGTTGACGTTGATCGCCGGGAACAGCAGCCGCCCTTCCTTGTGCATCTGGTACAGGCGGTGCACCCCGGTGGTGGTCTCCTCGGTGACGCCTTTGATCTCCGCGCCGATCTTCGAATACCAGCCCGGCTGCGCGGTCAGGCGCTTCTTGATCGCATTGAATAGCGAGGTCTCTTCCTCGCTCGTGGGCTTGGCGAGCAGCGACGGGTCTTTCTCGGCGCGCTTGCCCAGGTGCACCAGCAGGGTGGCGTCGCCGCCGTCGTCGAGGATCATGTTCGGGCCCTTGCCGCCATCGAACTCGAAGATGCGGTGGGTGAACTCCCAGTATTCGTCGAGCGATTCGCCCTTGTAGGCGAAAACCGGGGTGCCGCCGGCGGCGATCGCCGCTGCGGCGTGGTCCTGGGTCGAGAAGATGTTGCACGAGGCCCAGCGCACATCGGCCCCGAGCGCGCGCAGGGTCTCGATCAGGACCGCGGTCTGGATCGTCATGTGCAGCGAACCGGCGACGCGCGCGCCCTTGAGCGGCTGCGCCTTGGCGTACTCTCTGCGAATTCCCATCAGCGCCGGCATCTCGGACTCGGCGATCGCGATCTCCTTGCGGCCCCAGTCCGCCAGTTTCAGGTCGGCGACCTTGTAGTCGGTGAATTTCGAGTTGGGTGCGTTCATATCCGGTCTCCAGAAAAGCAAAGCGCCCGCATCGTTTTCGATGCGAGCGCGGTCTGATTTAGCTGAGCCTGGTCCCGCTCGTCGGGATCGCAGCGCTCCTCAGCGGGAGGCATTATACCCCCGTCACCGAGGCTGGCTGCCGAGGCCCCGTACGCGCCGCCCGCTCAAGATTTGACGTTTTCGGACATTCGCCCCGGACAAATTGCACACCCGCGAACGGGTAAATCGTTGTATGAACATACAAGTTGGGAGTATTGTGGCTCAGCTTGTGATCGGGTGGGGGACGGTGCTGGCGCCCGTGCAGCCCGGTCGGCGGGGAGAAGATGGGGAAGAACGGTCGGTGGTCCTGGCGCGTCTTGCTGCGGCGCGTAACAATGCTTACGGTGCCGCTTGCGCTCGCCGCGTCGCTCGGCACGGCGTGGTCGGCGGAGCCCGATCTGGCGCGCGCCGAAGCGCTGATGCGCGCGGGAAAGTTTGCCGACGCTTACCAGCTCCTGGTGCCTTTCGAGGACACCAAGGCCGGCGACCTGAAGTTCGACTACCTTCTCGCCCGCTCGGCGCTTGAAAGCGGGCAGCCGAGCAGGGCGAGCTTCATCTACGAGCGGATTCTCGCGGTCGCGCCGAACTACGTCGGCGTCCGGCTCGAGATGGGACGCGCGTACTACGAGCTGCGCGACTACGCGCGTGCGATCGGAATCTTCGAGACCGTGCTGCATTTCCAGAACCTGCCGCCGGACATCCGCAAGCAGGCGCAGGCCTACGAGCAGGCCGCGCGCCAGTCCCTCGAAGCGCGCAAGACGGTCGGCTACGGTTACATCGAGCTGGGGCTTGGATTCGACTCGAACCCACAATCGGCGACCAGCGTGGCGGACATCCCGCTCGTCGACGGAAGCATCCTCGTGCTGCCCCCAAGCGCGCTTGAGCGCAGCGACCACTATGGCGCGCTGTCCCTGGGCGGCGAGGTTATCCATTCGCTAAGCGACCGGTACTCGGTCTTCGCGGGTACCGACATTCGGGCGCGCGTCCACAACAACATCGGCCCGGCGAACTATATCGACGCGGGGGCCCGTCTCGGGATCGGCTACAGCGCCGCGAGCACCAGCGTGCGCCTTGGACTGGGAGGCGGAAGGTACGAGCTGTACGGCGTTCCCACGCGCAACACGACAAGCCTTACGCTCGATGGCAGGCACCTGCTCGCGAACAAGGACCTCATCAGCTTCAGCCTCGGTGGCACGGCCTTTCGCTTCATTCCGATAGGCTTGGACGTCAACGATTTCGACCTGTACAGCACTTCGATCGGCTGGCAGCGCGGAATTAATGGAGGAAGGGGCGCGATCGGATTCACGCTGCTCGGGGGCAGGGAAAATGACGCCGGCGGCCGGCCAGACGGCGATAAGCCTTTCGCGGGTTTTCGCGTCTCGCTGCAGAATGCGTTTACCGACAGTTCGGGCGGATTCCTGTCCGCGGGGACCCAGCGCGGCAAATACGACACAACCAATGCCGCCTTCGGCGTGCAGCGCGAGGACCGCCTCAACGACATCACCGTAGGCCTCACCTGGTCGCTCCCGCTGGGCTGGTCGGTCCGCGCTCAGGTCCAGTACCTCGAGAACAAGAGCAACATCGCGCTGTACCAGTTCGACCGCACCGACGCCTCGCTCAATCTGCGCAAGGACTTCTGACAATGCGGCGCCACGATTCGCGTCCCGTATCAAGGTTGATTTCGGTCATTCTGGCCGGAGCGATATTGTGCGCGGCCCCGCTGTTCGCGTTCGCCCAGGCAGCGGTCGCGGGACGCTTCCTGACCGCGGTCGGCGACGTGCGCCTGGTCGATTCCAATGGGGTTTCGCGCAAGGCTGCGCGCGGTAGCAAGGTGCTCGAAGGCGACGAGATCGTCACGTCGGCCAAATCGCTTGGCCAGTTGCGCATGGTCGACGGCACCCTGTTGTCGGTTCGCGCACAGTCGAGGCTGAAGATCGACAAGTACTCGTTCGCCGGGGAGCACGACACCAAGGCGAGCGCGTTCGTGACCCTCGCGGTGGGGGGGTTTCGATGGCTGACCGGCCTGATCGGCAAGCTCCATCGCGAAGGCGTGCGGGTGACCACGCCCAACGCGACGATCGGAATTCGCGGCACCGACTTCGAGCCGGTCTACGTGCCCGCGCAAGCACCCGGTCGGCGTGGCGCGGTGGACCCCGGAGCCTATGTGCGGGTCTATTCGGGTGAGGTTTCCCTGCAGAACCTGGGCGGAATCGCTCGGAGCGTCCTTCCCAATCAGGTTGCCTTCGCGCCCGTCACCGGGGCGCCGCCGGTGATCCTGCGCGCGATTCCGAGGAGAATCTATCCGTCGCCCACCCCCCTTCCTAAGCTCGCTCCGGAGGGGCATGGGAACGATGACAACGCTGGCGATGAAAAAGGCGCCGTACGACGCCCCGCGCTGCTTGCCCCCGCAGCGGCCGGCAAGTCGGCGGTTTCCAGCGAGACGCTGAAGCGGCCCGGAGCAGCCCTCGCACCCTCCACCAACGTGTCGGCGCCGAACAGGAGCCTGGTCGCCCCGACTGAGACGCTGTCCGCGCCCCGTGCGACGACGCTGGCTCCGAACGCGACGACGGTCGCCCCGACTACAACTCTGACCGCCCCGACGAATATGCTAATCGCGCCCACGGCGACGCCGATTGCCCCGAGCCTGATCGCTCCGATCACCACGCCGATCACCACGCCGATCGCCCCGACCACGACCCTAGTCGCGCCCACGGCGACGCCGATTGCCCCGACCACGACGTTGACGGCGCCCACGACGACGCTTACAGCGCCTACGACGACTCTCACGGCACCCACGACGACGCTGACGGCGCCCACGACAAACCTGATCGCGCCGACCACGACGCTGATCGCGCCGACCACGACGCCCATCGCGCCGATCACCACGACGCCCGTCGCGCCGACCACGACTCTCACGACGCCGACTCTTACGGCACCCACGACTTCAACGCTCATCAAACGCTGAGCACTTTGATCCGATGCAAGGAGATCCACGATGAAAACACCTAAACGAGTTCTGCCGCTGGTCGCGTTGCTTGTTGCCACCGCGCCCGTTCCCGTTCTCGCGTCGGGAAAGCTCATCTTCGCGACCGGGGACGTATTCATCTTCGCTCCCGACGGCACGAAGCGGCCCGGACACCAGGGAGAAATGGTGCGCGCCGGCGAACGCATCGTGACCGGCGGCGGCGCGATGGCGCAGGTCAAGCTGGAGGACGGCAGTTTCGTGGGCGTACGGCCTGATTCAGACCTTCAGCTTCGCAGCTTTACGCGCGAAGGCAGCGACCCCGGCTCGGTGCTGATGCTGGACAAGGGGAGCGTGCGGGTGCTGAACATCGAGACCGACGCGAAGGCGCAGGCCTTGCCGGTGCGAGTGCAATCCGCGAACGGCGCTGCGGTGCTGGTTCGGGGAGGCGACCTCGAATCGCGCCGTGCGGCCGGCCTTGCCACAAATGCGCCGATGATTGCGCGACTCAACGCCGGCGCCGCCGTGGTCCGCACCGGACTGGGCGAGCAGACCTTGCCGCCCCTTCGGGTATCGAGCCTGACGCCGACCGAAGTCCTGTCCGCGCCGCCGACCGCGCTGCCGCCGGTGGCCCTGCTCCCGGCGTCGGAGGCCGCTGGCGCTGCGCCCAATCTGCTTCGTTCGTCGGCGCCGATTGCGCCGGATGTTGTGCCCGCCCCGGCTGCGCCTTCGCCGATCCCGGTTCCGTATCCCAACCTCGCGCTCGTGGCCCCGGTCGTGAAGACGGATCTCTTCGTGAACCCAGGAATCGTCACGGCGCCGGGCGTCTCGCCTGTGATAAGGCCGGCGGCGTTAGGCGCGCTGACCGGTCCGACCACCAGCGCGGTTCAGACTCTCACGCCGGTGGTGCAGCCCACGATCATCCTCAAAACGAGCCCGCTCGTGTCGAGCACGCCGACGACGGGCGGCACCACGACCGTGGGCACCACGACCCTGATCAAGACGCCGACGACCACTCCGACAACGACGAGCATCGGCACATTGCAGATCGGCGGAACGACGACGACGATCCTCGCGCCTACGACTTCGACGCTGCTGCTCCGCCGCTAAGCCGGCGAGCCGTGGTCGGGCGCGGCGTGGGTTCGCCGCGGGCCGTCCGGGCGCGCGCCGCTCAAGCGGCCTGCTTGAGTGCGAGCGCCTTGTCGGTCGTTTCCCAGGTGAATTCTGGCTCCTCGCGGCCGAAATGGCCGTAGGCCGCGGTCTTCCTGTAAATCGGGCGCAACAGATTCAGGGTCTGAATGATCGCCTTGGGCCGCAGGTCGAAGGTCGTCGCCACCAGCTTGGACAGCGCTTCGTCGGTCATCTTGCCGGTGCCGTAGGTGGTGACCATGACGGAAACGGGCTTGGCCACCCCGATCGCGTAGGCGACCTGCACCAGGCATTTCGAAGCGAGCCCGGCGGCAACCACGTTCTTCGCGACGTAGCGCGCCGCGTAGGCGGCCGAGCGGTCGACCTTGGACGGGTCCTTGCCGGAGAAGGCGCCGCCGCCGTGCGGCGCTGCGCCGCCGTAGGTATCGACGATGATCTTGCGCCCGGTGAGGCCGCAGTCGCCGTGCGGTCCGCCGACCACGAAGCGCCCGGTCGGGTTGACCAGGTACTTCACTTCGCCCTTGACCAGCTCCTTGGGCAGCACCGGCTTGATGATTTCCTCGATCACGCCCTCGGAGAGCTGCTCGTGGGTCACGTCGGGCGAGTGCTGGGTCGACAGCACCACGGTGTCGATCGCCTGCGGCTTGCCGTTGGCGTACTTGATGGTCACCTGCGACTTCGCGTCTGGGCGCAGCCAGGACAGGCGCCCGTCGCGGCGCAGCTCCGCCTGGCGCTCGACCAAGCGGTGCGAAAGGTGGATCGGCAGCGGCATCAGCTGCGGGGTCTCGTCGCAGGCATAGCCGAACATTAGGCCCTGGTCGCCAGCACCCTGGTCGAGGTCGATGCCCTTGCCTTCGTCCACGCCTTGCGCGATGTCGGCCGACTGCCTGCCATAGCACACCATCACCGCACAGCCCTTGTAGTCGATTCCGTATTCGGTGTTGTCGTAGCCGATGCTCTTGATGGTGTCGCGGGCGACCTGCTGGAAGTCGATGTCGAAGGCCGAGGTCGTGATTTCGCCTGCCATCACGACCAGCCCCGTGGTGACCAGCGTTTCGGCCGCGACGCGCCCACGGGTGTCTTTCGCTAGAATCGCGTCGAGTACGGCATCCGAGATCTGGTCGGCGACCTTGTCCGGGTGGCCCTCGGACACCGATTCCGAAGTGAATAGGAACTCGCTCATGTGCTATGCGCCTCGAGAGTTGTGGCTGCCGCAATGAGCATGCGGCGAGCAGGGTTGCGAAGAGGTCGCAAGGATACCAAAGAATGGCTGCGTCCCATAGAACCGACGGGATCGACATGACGCCCGAAGGACTATGTTGCTGATCCGCCTGCTCGCCGCTTTGCCGCTGCCTCTGCTGCACGCGCTGGGCACGCTGCTAGGCTGGGCGGCCTACGCCATGTCGCCGACCTACCGCCGCCATCTACGTGAAAACCTGGCGCAGGCGGGTTATCACGATGCGGCGACCCGTCGCGGCGCGGTTTCCGCTGCGGGCAAAGCGGTGCTCGAGCTGCCGGCAATCTGGCTGCGACCGCGCGCCGACGTGCTGCGCTGGGTGAAGCGGATTGACGGCGAGGCGCTGATCGAGGCCGCGCGCGCGCAAGGCCTGGGCATCGTCTTTCTCACGCCGCATCATGGCTGCTTCGAGATCGCGGCCAAGTTCGCGGCCGAACGCTTTCCGATTACTGCGCTTTACCGGCCGCCGAAGCTGCGCTTCGTGCAGGCGTTGATCGAATCCGGTCGCGCCGGGCCCAACCTGCGCCTCGCGACGCCCGACTATGCCGGGGTTCGCGAGCTGCTGGGCGCGCTCAAGCGCAGCGAGGCGGTGGGCGTGCTGCCCGACCAGGTGCCGAGCGAAGGCGAGGGCGCGTGGGTGGATTTTTTCGGCCGGCCCGCGTACACCATGACGCTCGCCGGCCGCCTCGTGCACCGCCCGGGCAGCGTGACCCTGCTCGCGTTCGGCGAGCGTCTGCCGCGCGGCCACGGTTACGTGATGCATCTGCGCCCACTGGTGACGGCATTGGCGGGCGAGTCGGACGCGCGGCGCGTCAACCGGGCCCTCGAAGATCTGGTGCGCGAATGCCCGCAGCAATACCTGTGGGGCTACAACCGCTACAAGCGTCCGCGCGGGGCGCCGGCACCACCGGGAGCCGGCGCGTGATCCGCGCGCTGTTCGCCGCGATGTGGCTGGCGCGCCTGCTGCCGCCGCGCGCGCTCGCCGCGCTCGGGGAGGCGCTCGGGGCGCTTGCCTACAGGCTGGTCGGCGAGCGGCGTCGCGTGACGCGGGTCAATCTTGCCTTGTGTTTCCCCTGGATGGCGGCGCACGAGCGCGAGCGGCTGGCGCGCGCGCACTTCAGCGCCTGGTGCCGCAGCTTCCTCGATCACGCGCTGCTGTGGTGGGCGCCGCGCGGGCGAATCGAGCAGCTGGTGCAGGTCGAGGGCCTGGACCACCTGCGGGCGCTGGGCGGCACGCCGGCGATCCTGTTCGTTCCTCACTTCGTCGGGCTGGATGCGGGGTTCGCGCGGCTCGCCTGCGAGATCGACATGGTGAGCATGTACGCGCAGCAGAAAGACCGCCTTCTGGCGGAGCGTCTGCTGGCGGGACGCACGCGTTTCGGCCGCCAGAAGCTGGTCTCGCGCCAGGAAGGCATCCGCGCCGTGCTTGGCGCGATGCGCGAGGGCCGCCCGCTGTACTACCTGCCGGACATGGACTACGGGCCGCGGGGGGCGCTGTACGTGCCGTTCTTCGGTGTGCCGGCGGCGACCATGCCCGGGCTGTCGCGCATCTCCCGCGTCACCGGGGCGAAGGTGCTGCCGTGTGTGACGCGCATGCTTCCTGACGGCATGGGCTACGTGCTGTCGATTGAGGCGCCTTGGGCGGAATTCCCGACGGAGGACCCCGCCGCGGACACGCTGCGCATGAACCAGTACATCGAGCGCAAGGTGCTCGAGGCGCCGGAACAGTATTTCTGGATGCACAAGCGCTTCAAGACGCGCCCCGAAGGCGAGGCGCGCTTTTACCCATAGAATTGCAGCCCGTGTTCCGCAATCCTTCGAACGACGACGTGCGTGCGCTGCTGGCGCGGGTGCGAACCATCGCCGTGGTGGGGCTGTCGCCCAGGCCCGAGCGTCCCAGCCACCGCATCGCGCGCCGCCTCAAGGATTGGGGCTACCGTGTGATCCCGGTGCGACCCGCGGTAAATGAAGTGCTGGGCGAAAAGGCCTACGCGCGGCTGGCCGAAGTGCCCGACAAGATCGACCTGGTGGACGTGTTCCGCGCTGCCGAAGAAATCGGTTCGATTGTCGAGCAATGCATATCGCTGCGCCTGCCCGCGGTGTGGATCCAGCTTGGCATCGTCAACGAACTGGCGGCCGAGCGCGCTCGCTCGGCGGGCATGGTGGTGGTTATGGACCGCTGCATTACGGTTGAGTACCGTCGCCTGATGGTGTCGGCGTGAGCCGCGTCGCATTCACCAAGATGGAGGGCGCGGGCAACGACTTCATCGTGTTCAATGCGATCTCCGAGCCGTTCCCGCTGTCGCCTGCGCAGCTGTGTCGGCTCGCCGACCGGCATTTCGGGGTCGGCTGCGACCAGATCCTGGTGGTTGAGCGAAGCACTCGTCCGGACGCCGATTTCCGTTACCGCATCTTCAATGCCGACGGCGGCGAAGTCGAGCAATGCGGCAACGGCGCGCGCTGCTTCGTGCGCTACGTGCATGCCAAGGGCCTGACGTCCAAGCGCGAGATCCGGGTCGAGACACTGGGGGGACTTATTGCTCCGCGCCTGGAAGACGACGGCGAGGTCAGCGTCGACATGGGTCCGCCCGCGATCGAATCGCCCATGTTGCAGAAGCTCGAGGTCGGCGGCGAGCAGGTGGAGCTCGCGATATTGTCGATGGGCAATCCGCACGCCGTGCAGGTAGTCGTGGACATCGACCGCGCGCCGGTGACCACGCAGGGCCCGGTCCTCGAGCGCCACAAGCGCTTTCCGAACCGCGTCAACGCCGGCTACATGCAGGTGCGCGAACGGCACCGTATCGCGCTTCGGGTATGGGAGCGGGGCGCGGGCGAGACCCTTGCTTGCGGCACCGGTGCCTGCGCGGCCGCGGTTTCGGGCATCGTGCGCGGACTGCTCGATTCGCCAGTGCGGGTGGACGCGCGCGGCGGAACGTTGACCGTGGCTTGGCAAGGCGGCGACAATGCAGTTTGGATGAAGGGCCCGGCGCGCAGCGTGTTCGAGGGCTCGATCGACCTGGACGAGGCACCATGAACGCACAAGAAGTCGCGCAGTTCCTCAAGACCCATCCTCAGTTCTTCGACCAGTACCCTGAGCTTCTGGAATCGATCACCGTGCCGCATCCCTACGGCGGGCGCGCGATTCCGCTCGCGGAGCGTCAGACCATCACGCTGCGCGAAAAGGTGAAGCTGCTCGAAGGCAAGCTCGGCGAGCTGATCCAGTTCGGCGAGGAAAACGACGCCATAAGCGAAAAGGTGCATCGTCTGGCGGTGGCGCTGGTCGGGGCGCGCGACTTTCCCGCACTGACGCACGCGCTATACCTGCACCTGGGCGATGATTTCGCGGTGCCTCATCTGGCGATGCGCGTCTGGGGGAAGTCGGTGCCCGTAGACTTCGTCGAATCGCAGGCGGTGACCGAGGCGCAGCGCCGGCACGCCGAGGCCCTCGGAGCCCCCCAGTGCGCGGCGATTGCCGACAATCCCTACCTCGAGTGGTTCGGCGAGGCGGGCGCGCACCTGCGCTCGATGGCGCTCGTACCGTTGGGCGAGAGCACGGTGTTCGGGCTGCTCGCGCTCGGCAGCGAAGACCCTGAGCGCTTCTTCCCGGAAATGGGGACCATCTTCCTGCGTCGCATCGGCGAGCTGTGCGCCGCCGGCGTGGCGGCGCGGCTGTAGCGCGGGGACGCGCACTCGCGTGGCAGAAGCCCGGCTTGCCACGCATCCCGACGCCGCGCTGGTGCGCGAGCATCTCGAGGCGCTGAGGCATCAGCGCCGGCTCGCCTCCGGCACCCTCAGAAACTATGCTCGCGATCTCGCGCTGCTGCTGCGTCTGGCGCAGGGCACGCGCCTCGCGGCGATCGACGGCAATCAGGTGCGTCGCTACATGGCGCAGCTGCACGGCGCGGGCCTGTCGGGACGCTCGCTCGCGGCAACGCTGTCGGCTTGGCGCGGACTATACCGCTGGCTCGCACGCCACCGCGGCTTTAGCGCCAATCCGTGCCAGGGGGTGCGCGCCCCCAAAGCGCCGAAGCCGCTGCCCAAAGCGCTTTCGGTCGAGGCCGCGCAACGCCTGCTCGATGTCGAGCTGCCCGCCACGCCCGCGCTGCTGCGCGACCGGGCGATGTTCGAGCTGATGTATTCCTCCGGCCTGCGGCTGGCAGAGCTGGTCGCGCTCGAGGTGGCTGGCGGACGGCTTGATCTCGCCCAGGGCGAGGTGACGGTGACGGGCAAGGGCGCCAAGACGCGCACGGTTCCGGTCGGCGTCAGGGCGCGCGAGGCGCTGTCGCAATGGCTGGCGGCGCGGCCGCAGCTCGCGGCGCCGCAGGAGAGCGCGCTCTTCGTCGGAGCGCGCGGCGCGCGCATCGCGCCCGGAACGGTGCGCGCGCGACTGGGCGCCTGGGCGCGGCGACAGGGGCTCGACGCGCCGCTGCACCCGCACATGCTGCGCCATTCCTTCGCTACTCACGTGCTGCAGTCCTCTCAGGACCTGCGCGCGGTGCAGGAAATGCTGGGACACTCGAGCATCTCCAGTACCCAGGTGTACACGCACCTCGACTTCCAATCGCTGGCGAAGGTCTACGACGCCGCGCATCCGCGCGCGCGCAAGAAGTAGTAAGGGATGGCGCCGATGCGCGTGGTACTGAAGTCGGGTCGCGACAAGTCGCTCAAGCGGCGCCATCCCTGGCTTTTCTCGGGGGCAATCGCGCGCGTCGAGGGCGAGCCGCAGAGCGGCGATACGGTAGAGGTTGTGTCCGGCTCCGGTCAGCCGCTGGCGCTGGCGGCGTACAGCCCGCAATCGCAGATCCGCGCGCGCGTGTGGAGCTTCGATACGAGCCGGAGCGTCGACGCCGAATTCCTGCGCGCGCGCCTGGCGGGCGCGCACGCGCTGCGCGCCGCGCTACCCGCGGCGCGGCACAGCAACGCGCTGCGCCTGGTGCACGCCGAGTCCGACGGCCTGCCCGGGCTGGTGGTCGACCGCTACGACGACGTACTGGTGGCGCAATTTCTCTCGGCCGGCGCCGAGCGCTGGCGCGAGGAGATCCTCGACGCGCTCGCCGAGCTTACCGGCTGCGAGGCGGTGTACGAGCGCTCGGACGCCGAAGTGCGGGCGCTGGAGGGCCTCGCGCCGCGCACCGGCTTCGCGCGCGGCGACCGTGCCGCGGCGCGCTGCGCGATCGTCGAGCACGGGCTGAGCTTTCATGTCGACGTCGAGCGCGGGCAGAAAACCGGGTTCTTCCTCGACCAGCGCGACAACCGGCAGCGCGTGCGCGCGCTCGCCGCGGGGCGCGAGGTGCTGGACGGCTTCTGCTACACGGGCGGCTTCGCGCTCGCCGCGCTCGCCGGCGGCGCCAAGCGCGTGCTGGCGCTCGATAGCTCGGCCCCGGCGCTCGAGGTCGCGCGCGAGAATCTCGCCGCCAATCCCTTCGACGCCGCGCGCGTGGAGCTTCGCCAGGCCGACGTGTTCGCGCACCTGCGAGAGCTGCGCGATCGCGGCGCGCGCTTCGACCTCGTCGTGCTCGATCCGCCGAAGTTCGCGCCGACGGCGGCACAGGCGAGGAACGCCGCGCGCGCCTACAAGGATGTCAACCTGCTCGCGCTCAAGCTGCTCGCGCCCGGCGGGCTGCTCGCGACGTTCTCCTGCTCCGGGGGCGTGTCTCGCGAGCTGTTCCAGTCGATCGTCGCCGGTGCGGCGGTCGACGCAGGAGTCGAGGGAAAGATTCTCGAGCGGTTCGGCGCGGCCGCCGACCATCCGGTGGCGCTCGAGTTTCCCGAGGGCGATTACCTGAAAGGATTGCTCATCGCGAGAAACTGACCGAAGCGCAGCCGTGCTCCCGGTCGGGATGATCCATAACTCGGAGGAAGGCGAAATGTCGGCAAGCACTGTCGGTGTGATCGGTCTGGGCGCCATGGGCGGAGGCGTGGCGCGCTCGCTGCTGCGCGCGGGCTTCGACGTGCGGGTGTGCGACACGCGGCCCGACGTGCGTGCTGCGTTTGCCAAGGAGGGCGCGCAGGCCTTCGCGAGCGCGGGCGAAATGGCGCAGGGCTGTGGCGCCGTGATCGTGCTGGTCGTCAATTCGGAGCAGGCCGAGAGCGTGCTGTTCGGCCCGGGCGGTGCGGTCCAAGCCATGACGCCCGGCGGCGTGGTGATCATGAGCGTCACGGTCGCACCGGAATTTGCGCGCGCGCTTGGAAAGCGCCTTGCCGAACGGCGCATCGACATGCTCGATGCCCCGGTATCGGGAGGCGCCGCCAAGGCGGCGCAGGGCCAGATGACGATCATGGGATCGGGTGCTGCCGCGAGCTTCGCCAAGGTCGAAAAGGTGCTGGCCGCGATTGCGCAAAAGGTCTATCGCCTGGGCGATGAAGTCGGTCCCGGGTCAACGGTAAAGATGATCAACCAGCTGCTCGCCGGCGTGCATATCGCCGCCGCCGCCGAGGCCATGGCCTTGGGCATCAAGGCGGGCGCGGACCCGGCTACGCTGTATGAAGTCATCTCCAACAGCGCCGGGTCGTCCTGGATGTTCCAGAACCGTGTGCCCCACATTCTGGCCGGCGATTACACTCCGCTCTCGGCAGTCAACATCTTCGTCAAAGACCTGGGCATCGTGCTCGACGCGGCGAGAAGGCTCACCTTTCCACTGCCGTTGACCGCGGCCGCGCATCAAATGTACCTGGCGACTTCGGCGCACGGCCACGGCGGCGAGGACGATTCGGCCGTCATCAAGATGTTCGCGGCGCTCACCCGCATTTCCCTGCCCGAGGCCGGCAAGTAGAGCAAGAGACCGATCATGCTACTGGGCTGTATTGCGGACGACTTCACCGGCGCGACCGACCTTGCGAACATGCTCGTCGGAGGCGGCATGCGCTGCATGCAGACCATCGGCGTGCCGCAGGGCCCCGCACCCGATGCGGATGCCGTGGTGGTCGCGCTCAAGTCGCGCACCATCGCGCCGCAGGACGCGGTCGAGCAGTCGCTGGCGGCGCTCGCCTGGCTCGGGGCCAACGGCTGCCGGCAGTTCTATTTCAAGTACTGCTCCACCTTCGATTCGACGCCCAGGGGCAACATCGGCCCTGTGACCGATGCGCTCATGCAGGCGCTCGGCACTTCGTTCACCATCGCCTGTCCCGCCTTTCCGGAGAACGGACGCACCATCTTTCGCGGCTACCTGTACGTCGGCGACGTGCTGCTGAGCGAATCGGGAATGAAGGATCATCCGCTCACGCCGATGACCGACGCCAATCTCGTGCGCGTGCTGCAGGCCCAGAGCCGGCACAGAGTCGGTCTGGCGCGCTACGACTCGGTCGCCCGGGGGCCGGCCGCGCTGCGCGAGCGCTTCGCCGCGCTGCAGCGCGAGGGATGCGGGATCGCGGTCGTCGACGCCGTTTCCAATGCCGACCTCGATACGATCGGCGAGGCCTGCGCCGACATGCCGCTGGTCACGGCCGGCTCGGGGGTCGCGCTCGGCCTGCCGGCCAATTTCCGCCGGGCGGGGCAGCTCGCGCATGCGGGCGAAGCGGCGCGCCTGCCGCAAATCGACGGCTACGCGGCGATCGTCTCCGGCAGCTGCTCGGTCGCGACCAACGCGCAGGTGGCGCAGTGGAAGAAGACGCGGCCGGCTTTCCGGATCGACGCGCGCAAGCTCGCTGCGGGCGAGGCGCAGGTGCAGGCGGCGCTCGATTGGGCGCGCGCGCGGATCGCCCGCGAGCCCGTGCTCGTCTATGCCACGAGCTCGCCGGAAGAAGTGAAGTCTGTTCAGGCTGAGCTCGGAGCGGAGACGGCCGGCCGGAGCATCGAGCAAGCCCTGGCGGCCGTGGCGCAGGGCATGGTCGAGCTGGGCGCGCGCAAGCTCATCGTCGCCGGCGGCGAAACCGCAGGCGCGGTGGTCAACCGCCTCGGTATCCAGGCGCTGCGCATCGGGCCGCAGATCGACCCGGGCGTGCCGTGGACGCTGTCCGCCGGCGAGCCGGCGATCGCGCTCGCGCTCAAGTCGGGGAACTTCGGGGCGACCGATTTCTTTGCCAAAGCGCTGGAGATGCTGTCATGAGCGAAAGCCGCATGCGCGAGGAAATCTGTGAGCTCGGACGCTCGATCTTCGTGCGCGGACTGACGCACGGCAGCAGCGGCAATATCAGTGCGAAGCTTGACGACGGATGGCTGATCACGCCGACGGGGTCGAACCTGGGCAGCCTCGACCCGGGGCGCCTGGCCAAACTCGACTGGCAGGGCCGGCTCATCTCGGGCGATGCACCGTCGAAAGAGCACTTCCTGCACCTGGCCATGTACCAGGAGCGGCCGGGCAACGCCGCGGTGGTGCATCTGCACGCAACGCATTCGGTCGCCGTTTCGGTGCTCGAGGACGTCGATCCGGAAGACGTGCTGCCCCCGATCACCGCGTACTACGTGATGCGCATCGGCCGCTTGCCGCTCGTGCCCTACTTCGCCCCGGGCGACCTCAAGCTCGCCGATGCCGTGCGCCGCTTTGCCGGAAAGCACCACGCGCTGCTGCTCGCCAACCACGGCCCGGTGGTGGGCGGATCCAGCCTCGCCGCGGCGGCGGACGCCGCGGAAGAGCTCGAAGCGACCGCGATGCTGTACCTCCTGCTCGCGGGGCGGCGCATCAGGACGCTCACGCGGACGCAAGTCGACGAAATCAGGACCCGATACCCGATCAAGTAGGAGACGCGCCATGCCGCGATTCGCCGCGAATCTCTCGATGATGTACCAGGAGCACGATTTCCTCGAGCGCTTCGCCGCCGCGGCGAAGGACGGTTTCAAGGGGGTCGAGTTTCTGTTTCCCTACGACTACCCGCCGGCCGAGATCAAGGCGCGGCTGACCGCCAACGGCCTCACCCAGGCGCTGTTCAACGCGTCGCCGGGCGACTGGAGCAAGGGCGAGCGCGGCCTGACCTCGCTGCCGGGGCGCGAGGACGAGTTCAGGCGCTCGCTCGATCAGGCGCTCGCCTACGCGCGCGTGCTCGGCAATACGCGACTGCACGTGATGGCGGGGCTCATCGCGCCCGGCACCGAGCGCGCGCGTCACCACGACACCTATGTCAAGAATCTGGCCTGGGCCGCCGATCAGGCGGCGCCGCTGGGCATCACCTGCGTGATCGAGCCGATCAACACGCGCGACATCCCCGGCTTTTTCCTCAATACCCAGGCCGAGGCCCACGCGATCTGTGCCGAGACGGGAAAGACCAACGCCAAGGTGCAGATGGACTTCTATCACTGCCAGATCGTGGAGGGCGACCTGGCCGTGAAGCTCAAGCAGCACTTCGCGCGCGTCGGCCACATTCAGATTGCGGGCGTGCCCGAGCGGCACGAGCCGGACGTCGGCGAGCTGAACTACCCGTACCTGTTCTCCCTCATGGATCAGCTCGGCTACGATGGCTGGGTCGGCTGCGAGTACCGCCCGCGCGGCAAGACCAGCGCCGGCCTGGGCTGGCTCGCGCCGTTTCTCCGAGCTTGATCCTGGCCTCCTTGCAGCGCGCGGTGACGCCGCAACCCGGCGGCAGGCGGTAGAATCCAGCCCTTCGGAAGGAGTCCTCATGCAGCAGGAAGACATGGTTCCCGTGACCATCCTTACGGGATTCCTGGGTAGCGGCAAGACGACGCTGCTGAATCGCATCCTCAAGGAAGATCACGGCCATCGCGTCGCGGTGATCGAGAACGAATTCGGCGAAGTCGGGGTCGACAACGACATCATCGAGAGCAGCAACGAGCAGATCGTGGAGATGAACAACGGCTGCATCTGCTGCACCGTGCGCGGCGATCTGATCCGGATCCTGGGCGAGCTGAAGGAAAGGCGCAGCCAGGGCGCGCTCAAGTTCGACCGCGTGGTGATCGAGACCACCGGCATGGCCGATCCGGGCCCGGTGGCGCAGACCTTTTTCACCGACGAGGAGATCGGCAACTACTACCTGCTGGACTCGATCATCACCCTGGTCGATGCCAAGCATGCCGAAAAGCAGCTCGATGATTTCCACGAGGCGCAGGAGCAGGTCGGCTTCGCCGACCGGATTCTGATGTCGAAGACCGACCTGGTCGAAGACAGCGAGGTGAAGAAGCTTTCCGAGCGCATTCGCCTGATGAATCCGCGCGCCCCGATCAAGAAAGTGCATTTCGGCGAGGCGCCGCTCGAGGAAGTGCTCGACATTCGCGGCTTCAACCTGAACGCGATTCTCGATCTCGATCCGGAATTTCTGACCGACATCCACCACGAGCACCACGACGAGGTCGAATCGTTCGTGTTCCGCTCCGACAAGGCCTTCGACGGCGACAAGCTCGAGCAGTTCCTGTCGGGCATGATCCAGGTCTACGGGCCGGACCTGCTGCGCTACAAGGGGGTGCTGTGGATGAAGGGCAATCCGCGGCGCGTGGTGTTCCAGGGCGTGCACATGATGATGGGCGGCGATCTCGGCAAGCCCTGGAGCAAGGGCGAGCGGAAGCAGTCGGTGCTGGTGTTCATCGGCAAGAAACTGCCGAAGGATCTCTTCGTCGCCGGCCTCGAGCAGTGCCTGGCGAAATGAGCCTGGGCGAAGGAGTGCCGCTTGAATTCCGATTCCGCCAACAAGAAAGCGCGTAGAAAGGGCAACAAGTCGCCCGACTCGACGCAGGAGCTGCCGTTGGGTTGGCCGACGGAGCAGTACCAGCGCACGCAGGTGGGCGTGGACTCGCGCCTGAATATCGAGGTGGTGTCGGCTTCCTCCGAGCTCGCGGCCGCGGTAGAGGAAGCGGCAATCCTCTACGCCAACGCGCAGAGCGCGGAGGCCAAGGCAAGTCTTTCGCGCGCGGTGCAAAAGGAAAACCTGGCCCCCGCAGCGGAGCGACTGTGGCTGATGCTGCTCGACCTGCATCGGGAGTTGGGCGAGCGCGACGAGTTCGACGCGCGCGCGCGCGAGTACGCAAACCGCTTCGAGTGCGAACCGCCGCCGTTCGAGCTCGAAACGGCGCCCGCGGCGCCGGAGGCGCTCAGCGCGCCGCCCGAAATCCTGGGTCACGCGAAGGCCTTCATCGGTGTGATCGAGGAGGCCGGCGCGCGCCGCACGCGGGTGCAGGTCGACTGCGCCGAGCTGAAGCGGGTCGACTTCGTTTCAGCGGCGGCGCTGCTCAACATTGCCGCCGAACTGAATCGAGACGGCAAGCGGCTCGAGCTCGAGAACGTGAACGAACTCATCGCGGCGCTGTTCGAAGTGATGGGGGTGGGCGCGCTCGCCAAGGTTACCGCGCGTCGCTGAAAGACCACATGGAACAACTGCACGGCACCACCATTCTCTCGGTTCGCCGCGGCCCGGACGTGGCGCTGGGCGGAGACGGCCAGGTCACCCTCGGCAACATCGTGCTCAAGGCCGGCGCGCGCAAGGTGCGGCGCTTGTACAACGACCGCATCCTGGCGGGCTTCGCCGGCGGCACCGCCGACGCCTTCACCCTATTCGAGCGCTTCGAGGCGAAGCTGGACAAGCATCAGGGCAACCTCATGCGCTCGGCGGTCGAGCTGGCGAAAGACTGGCGCACCGACCGGATCCTGAGGCGCCTGGAGGCGATGCTCGCAGTGGCCGACCGCGAGCATTCGCTGATCATCACCGGAATGGGCGACGTGCTCGAGCCCGAGCAGGGGATCGTCGCCATCGGCTCGGGCGGCCCCTACGCGCAGAGCGCGGCGCGGGCGCTGTTGGAGAACACCAGCCTGGGCGCGCGCGAGATCGTCGACAAGGCGCTCGCCATCGCGGCCGACCTTTGCATCTACACCAACAACCAGCGCGTTATCGAGGTGCTCGAGTGACCCAGATGACGCCGCAGGAGATCGTCCACGAACTTGAAAAGCACATTGTCGGCCAGGCGAAGGCCAAGCGCGCGGTCGCGATCGCGCTCAGAAATCGCTGGCGCCGGCAGCAGGTCGCCGAGCCTCTGCGGCAGGAGATCACGCCCAAGAACATCCTCATGATCGGCCCCACCGGCGTGGGCAAGACCGAGATCGCCCGGCGCCTGGCTCGCCTCGCAGGGGCGCCATTCATCAAGGTTGAGGCGACCAAGTTCACCGAGGTCGGCTACGTCGGGCGGGACGTCGACACCATCGTGCGTGATCTGGTGGAGATCAGCATCAAGCAGACTCGCGAGCTGGCGACGGGCGCAGTGCGTGCGCGCGCCCAGGACGCTGCCGAGGAGCGGGTGCTGGACGCGCTGCTGCCGCCCGCGCGCGGGATGGAAGCCGAGGAAAGCGCCACGCGGCAGAAGTTCCGCAAGAGACTGCGCGAAGGGGAGTTGGACGACAAGGAAATCGAGCTCGAGCTCGCCGCCAGCGCGCAGCAGATGGAGATCCTCGCTCCGCCGGGAATGGAGGAGTTGACGTCCCAGATCCAGGGCATGTTCCAGAACCTCGCCGGCGGGCGCAAGAAGCTGAGAAAACTGCGCATCCGCGAGGCGCTGCAACTTCTCACCGACGAGGAAGCCGCGCGGCTGGTCAACGACGACGACCTAAAGGCCAAAGCGCTCGCCAACGCGGAGCAGAACGGCATCGTGTTCCTTGACGAGATCGACAAGGTCGCCACGCGCAGCGAAATCGGCGGCGCGGACGTTTCCCGCCAGGGCGTGCAGCGCGACCTCTTGCCGCTGGTCGAGGGCACCACGGTCGCGACCAAGTATGGCATGGTGAAGACCGATCACATCCTGTTCATCGCTTCGGGAGCTTTCCATCTCGCCAAGCCGTCGGACCTCATCCCGGAGCTGCAGGGTCGGCTGCCGATCCGGGTCGAGCTCGACTCGCTGTCGGTGGACGATTTCGAGCAGATCCTGACCTCAACCGACGCGAGCCTGGTCAAGCAGTACCAGGCGCTGCTCGAGACCGAAGAGGTCACGCTCGACTTTCGCCCCGAAGCGATCCGGCGGCTGGCGGAAATCGCGTACCAGGTGAACGAAAAGACGGAGAACATCGGGGCGCGGCGCTTGTACACCGTGCTCGAGAAGCTGCTGGAGGAAATATCGTTCGAGGCCGGGAAGCACGGCGCGGCGACGGTCGTGATCGACGCGGCCTACGTCGACGCGAAGCTCGCCGAGCTGGCGCAGAACGAGGATCTGGCGCGCTACGTGCTTTGAGATCCGGCCTTGCGAGGGCCGTCTGCCTCGGTGAGCTGGCGCACGGCGTCGCGCAGGAGCTTCATCTGGCGGTCGAAGTTGCTGCAGCCCCCGCACATCGCGAAATGAACGCGCAGAGCGACCCGCTCGCCGAAGCCGAGCTTGCGGTCCAGCCCCTGGGACACCAGGCGCGTCACTTCCTTGCACGGCAGCATCAGTTTCATTTCCAGGTTTGCTCCAGGCACAGGCGCAGCGCCATGCGCGCGCGATACAACATCACCCAGCAGTTGGTCGCGGTGATCCCGAGTTCCTTACAGATCTCCTCAGTTTCCAATCCCATGTGCTCGCGCATCATGAACGCGCGCGCGGTTCTTGCCGGAAGCTGCTCGAGACAGGCCTCCAGCGCCGCGAGGAACTGGGACCGCTCGAGGGCGCTGTCCGGGCGCTCCCAGGCCGAGGGGGCTTCGGACCAGTGGCCGCGCGGGTCGAACAGCGCGTCGAACTCGGACACGTCGTCCTCGGGCCCGATCGCCATGGCCGGCTCACGGCTCGAGCGCCGGATCGCGTCCACGATCTTGTGCTTCAGGATCCCGGTCAGCCAGGTACGCAGGCTGGAGCGGCCGTCGTAGCCCTGTTTGCCCGCCAGCGCGGCGAGCAGGGCCTCCTGTACGCAGTCCTCGGCCCGGTCCGCGTCGCGCAGCTGGAGGGTGGCATAGCGCAGCAGGTAGTCGCGCTGGCCCTCGAGCTGGGCGTGGAATTCGCGTGACGCGGGCATTGGGGGCAGGGGGTTGAAACGCGGCCGGCGCGCCCCATCTACTGCATTGCAGGAACAGATAGCTACCCGCAAAGGAGACGCGTATGAGCAATGTTACCCGATTCGACCCGTTCAACGACCTGGTCGACGATCTGTTCAAGGGCTTCCTGGTGCGGCCGATGTACAACGAGGCCCGCGCCGAGCTGCCGCGAATGAAGGTCGACGTCGCCGAGAAGAACGGCGCCTACACGGTCAGTGCCGAGCTGCCCGGGGTGCGCAAGGACGACATCCAGGTCACGATCGACGGTGCCCAAGTCACGCTGAGCGCCGAGGTCAAGCGCGAGAAAGAAGTTGCGGACGACGCACAGGTGCTGCATTCGGAGCGCATGTACGGCAAGGTGAGCCGCAGTTTCGCGCTGCCGCAGGAAATCGACGAAAGCGCTGCCGAGGCGAAATTCCGCGACGGCGTGCTCGAGCTGACGCTGCCGAAGAAGGCGGCCGCTGCGCGCAAGCAGATCGCGATAAACTGACGCCAGAGGCACCGTGACCTAAGGGCCGGCAACTGCCGGCCCTTTTTCTTTGTAGAATCGGGTCGCCATGAGCCAAGCCAACGACGCCGCAACCAAGGCGCGTATCCTCGCCGAGGCGCTGCCCTACATCCGCCGTTTTCACGGCAAGACCATCGTGGTCAAGTTCGGCGGCAATGCCATGGTCGACGCCGCGCTGCAGGCGAGCTTCGCGCGCGACGTGGTGCTGTTGAAGCTGGTCGGCATGGACCCGGTGGTGGTGCACGGCGGCGGGCCGCAAATCGAGCAGCTTCTGAAGCAGCTCGGCATCCGCAGCGAATTCGTCCAGGGCATGCGCGTCACGGACGCAGCGACCATGGACGTGGTCGAGATGGTGCTCGGCGGTGCGGTGAACAAGGATATCGTCACCCTGATCAACCAGGCGGGTGGCCGGGCGGTGGGGCTGACCGGACAGGACGGCGCCTTCATCCGTGCCAGGAAGCTGCTCATGCCCTCGCGCGAGAAGCCGGCCGAGCTGCTCGATATCGGGCAGGTGGGCGAGATCGAGTCGATCGACCCCGGCGTCATCGATTCGCTCGAGCAAGGCGGCTTCATCCCGGTGGTGGCGCCGATCGGGGTCGGAGCCGACGGGCTGTCCTACAACATCAACGCCGACCTGGTGGCGGGCAAGCTGGCGGAGGTGCTGAACGCCGAGAAGCTGGTGCTGCTCACCAACACGCCGGGTGTGCTCGATGAGCAGGGCAAGCTGCTGACCGGGGTCACGCCGCGCCAGATCGACGCCATGCTGGCGGCCGGCACGCTATCGGGCGGAATGCTGCCCAAGATCGCCTCCGCGCTCGACGCCGCGCGCGCCGGGGTCAGGAGCGTGCACATCATCGACGGCCGCGTGCCGCACGCACTGCTGCTGGAGGTTCTGACCGACCAGGGGGTCGGCACGCTGATCAGAAGCAAGTAATGCGCATTGCGCGTCTGCCGCCCTCGCGGCGGGTATGGATCTTCGACCTCGACAACACGCTGCACGATGCGAGCGCGCGCATCTTCCCGTCGATGCACGAGCAGATCAACGCCTACCTGAGGCGTCATTTCGGGCTCGACGAGGAGGGGGCGAACGAGATGCGGCGCGGATTCTGGCTGCGCTACGGCACCACCCTGAACGGGCTGATGCGTCACCACGGCACCGATCCGCGGCGCTTTCTGGCAGAGACGCACTACTTTCCCGAGCTCGCCGACATGGTGGTGCACGAGAACGCCCTGCGCCACGCCCTGGCTCGCCTCGGGGGGCGCAAGCTGGTGTTCTCCAACGCGCCGCGGCATTACGTCGATGGCGTGCTGCGCGCGATGGGCGTGGGACGCTGGTTCGACGCCGTGTACACCATCGAGGACGCGCGCTTTCGCGGCAAGCCGGCGGCGCACGGCTTTCACCTGCTGCTGCGCAAGCACGACCTCGATCCGCACCGCTGCGCGTTCTTGGACGATTCGCTCGAAAACCTGCGCACCGCGAAGCGCCTGGGCATGTCGACGGTATGGGTAAGCCCCGAGAAACGGCGTATTTCCTTCGTCGATTTGCGGGTGCGGTCGGTGCTGGAACTGCCCCGGCTCGTGTTCAGGTGCGCTTGAGGCTAGAATCCAGACAGCCTTCCACCCGCCCCCTGCCATGCCCCGCGCCAAAGGCGAACGCCGGCTCGAGATCCTGAAGACCCTCGCGCAGATGCTCGAGGCGCCGAAGTGGGAGCGCATCACCACCGCCGCGCTGGCCGCGAAGCTCGACGTTTCGGAAGCCGCGCTGTACCGGCACTTCGCCTCCAAAGCGCAAATGTACGAAGGCTTGATCGAATTCATCGAGAACACCGTCTTCTCGCTCGCGAATCGCATTTCAGAGGACGAGGCAAGCGGCCGCAGGCAGACCGAGAAGCTGGTCGAGATGCTTCTAGCTTTCGCGGAGAAGAACCCCGGGATGGTGCGCGTGATGACCGGCGACGCCCTCGTCGGCGAGCATGAACGGCTGCAGGCGCGGATGAACCAGTTCTACGACCGATTCGAGGCCACGCTCAAGCAATCGCTGCGGCTCGCGGCGAGCCAGGGGCAGGGCAGCGAGGGGGAGACGGCCGCGAAGGCGGGCGCGCTGCTTTGTTACCTCCTAGGCAGTCTGCAGCAGTTCGCCCGTAGCGGATTCGCGAAGAATCCGAGCGAGGGATTCGCCGCGCAGCGGCCTTATCTGCTGGCCTGAGAGGCGGCCGCGGCGCAGACGGCGCAGGCGGGATCCTTTCGCACGCGCACCGAGCGCCACTCGGCACGCAGGGCGTCGAACATGAGCAGGCGCCCGCTTAATGACTCGCCCACGCCGGCCGCGAGCTTGATCGCCTCGACCGCCTGCAGCGCCCCCACGGCGCCGGTCAGGGGCGCGAGCACGCCCATGACCGCGCAGCGCAGCTCTTCGGTTTCGCCGTCTTCCGGGAACAGGCAGGCGTAGCACGGCGCGTCGCGCTGCCTGAGGTCGAACACCGCGACTTGCCCGTCGAAGCGGATCGCCGCGCCCGACACCAAAGGCTTCGCGTGGCGCACGCAGGCGCGGTTGACTGCGTGTCGGGTGGCGAAGTTGTCGCTGCAGTCGAGCACAACATCGGCTTCCCGTACCAGGCGATCGAGCGCTTCACTTTCGAGGCGCTCCGGAAGGGCCACCACCTCGACCGCCGGATTGACCACTGCGAGCGCATCGCGCGCGGCGTCTACCTTCAGCGCGCCGACGCTGTCGTCGCGGTAAAGGATCTGGCGCTGCAGGTTGGTGAGATCGACACGGTCCGGGTCGGCCAGCGTGAGCCGCCCGATTCCGCTCGAGGCGAGGTAAAGCGCGGCCGGACAACCCAGTCCGCCGACGCCGATCAGCAAGGCACGCGCGGCGCGAAGCCGCGCCTGACCTTCGACCCCGAACTCCGGCAGCAGAATATGCCGGCTGTAGCGGAGCAGCTGTTCGTCGTCGTCCAACGTCCGACTATTTGCCGGCCTGGCCCTGCGCGACGGTCTTGGGCGGCTGACCCTTGACCGGCTCGCCCTTGAGGAACGCCAGCGCCTGTTCGAGCTGGAAATCGTCCTTCGACCCGAATTCGATTGGTTTGGTGAGCCCCGGTTTGACGAGCGCGGCCGCGGCGTCAGGCGCGGATTTCGCCGCCATGTTCGGGTCCTGTGGGTTGTCCAGGTGATGCTGCAGATCGGCCTCGCGCAGGCGCGCAGCCGTGTCGCCGGGCTCCTCGACGACGACATCGGGCGTGATCCCCTTGAGCTGGATCGAGCGGCCGCTGGGCGTGAAGTAACGCGCGGTCGTGAGTTTGATCGCCGTATCGTTGTTCAACGGCATGATTGTCTGCACCGATCCCTTGCCGAAGGTCTGCGTACCGATGATCGTGGCGCGCTTCTGGTCCTGGAGCGCACCCGCGACAATTTCCGACGCCGACGCCGAGCCGCCGTTTACCAGCACCACCATCGGCACCGTCTTGGCCGCCGGCGGCAGATTCTTGAGAAAGTCGTCGCTCTCACCGCGCAGGTCGTCGGGCGTGGCGTGGAACTGCTTCTTCGCGTCTTCGGTGCGGCCGTCGGTCGAGACGACAAGCGCGTCGGCCGGGAGGAAGGCTGAAGATACGGCGACGGCGCCGTAGAGCAGCCCGCCGGGGTCGTTTCGCAGGTCGAGCACCAGGCCCTTGAGGTTGCCCTGGCGATACATCTTTTGCAGCGCCTTGGCGAGGCCTTCCGCGGTCGCTTCCTGGAACTGCGACACGCGAATCCAGCCGTAGCCGGGCTCGATCATGCTCGATTTCACGCTTCGCACGTGGATGATCGCGCGCGTGAGGGTCACCACGATCGGCTGGGTTTCGCCCTTGCGCGAGATCGTCAGCGTGATCTTGGTGTCCGGCTTGCCGCGCATGCGTTTGACCGCGTCGTTCAGCGTCATGCCCTTGACCAGCGTCTGGTCGATCTTGACGATCAGGTCACCCGGCTTGATGCCGGCGCGAAACGCCGGCGTATCCTCTATCGGCGACACGACCTTGACGAACCCGTCCTCCATGCCGACCTCGATGCCCAGTCCTCCGAACTGTCCCTGGGTACCGACCTGAAGCTCGCGATACGCGTCCTTGTCGAGGTAGGCGGAGTGAGGGTCGAGATCCGACAACATGCCGTTTATCGCCCCCGTGATGAGCTTCTTGTCGTCGACCGGCTCGACGTAATTCTGCTTGATCGCGCCGAACACATCCGTGAATGCGCGCAATTCCTCTACCGGTAGCGGTTCGGGCGTGTCACGGTCGGCGATGGCCTGCAGATTCAGGCTGATCAACACCCCGGCGACGACGCCGACCAGGACCAGCCCGAAATTTCGAAATTTGCTGCGCATAGTGTTTGCTTTTCCTCGCGCGGCTCGCCGCCGCTGCGGATTCAATTGCGGCCGACCCACGTCAACGGGTCGAATGGTTTTCCGAGATGCCTCAATTCAAAGTATAAACCCGATTCCTGGTTGCCACCGGTTGCGCCGACAGTCGCGACCGGTTCGCCCGGCGCGACCACATCACCGACCTGCCTGAGCAGTGTTTCGTTGTTTGCGTACACCGACAGGTAGCCCTCGCCATGGTCAATGATGAGCAGGTTGCCGAAGCCTCTCATCCAGTCCGCGAAAACAACCTGTCCGGCCGCGATGGCACGCACCGGCTGCCCTTCGGCAGCGCGGATAAACAGGCCTTTGAGGTTGGTTCCGCCCGTTTGTCTTGGAGCGCCAAACCGCCCGATCAGTTCCCCGCGCACCGGCAGACGCAATTTGCCGCGCAAATCGCCGAACGCGCCGGTGGCCGAGCCGAGTTCCGGCACCCTCTCGATGCGAGCATAGCCCCGCGGCATAGCGGCCAGAACCCGGCCGATTTCCTCAACCAGCCGTGACAATCTCGCCTCGTCCGCGCGCAGGACGCCGATTTCCTTCCTGTCGTGTCGGATTTCGCTCGCGATCCGCGCCAGAACGCGGCGCCGCTCGGCGCGCTCGGCCACGATCCGCTCGCGGTCGGCCCGTTGCGCTTGCTCCACCTGGGCCAGACGCGCGGCCTTTTGGCGCGTCTCGGCGCGCACCTGCGCCAAATCGGTGATCCCGGCGCGAAACGAGTCCACCAGCGCCGCCACCGCGCGCGATACGTGCCCGAGGTAATAGAGCTTGCGCGCGACTTCCGCCGGGTCCTCGCCGGACAGGACGAGCCGCAGCGCATCGGGCGCGCCGCCTTCGTGCCGCGCCTGGAGAACGCGCCCCAGGGCGTCCTGCTGCGTGGAGAGATCCTTCTTCAGCGAGCGCTCGCGTGTCTCGAGCGCCTTGGCGTCGCGTTGCAGCACCCGGCGCTCGCTTTCAAGCGTCGCGAGCGCCCTGTTGGCGTCCGATATCGCCCGCTCGGAGTCGCGCAGCGCGTCGCGCGCTTCGCGTCGCGAAGCCATCTTTCGGTCCAATTCGCCGGTCAGCTGCTTGATCCGCGAGCGCAAGTCGGCGAGATCGCGCTGCTTCGCGGCCTGCTCCGCCTTGTTTGCCGCCCGCGGCGGCGCGGCCTGCGCCGCCCCAATCGACAGCGCGGCGGCGAGGAAGAAGACGATCAGCTCGGACTTCAGGCCTTTGCCTTGCCCTGGGCAGAAACCGCGGAAATCCGCCTGGCGACCTCGTCCTGGTCCCCGAGGTAGTAATGCCTGAGCGGCCGCAGCGAAGCGTCGAGCTCGTAAACGAGCGGGATGCCGGTCGGGATGTTCAGGCTCACGATGTCGGCCTCGGATATCTGGTCCAGATACATGACCAGCGCGCGCAGGGAATTTCCGTGCGCGGCGACCAGCACCCGCTCGTCGGCGCGGATCGCCGGCGCGATGGCGCCATTCCAGTACGGCAGGACGCGTGCGACGGTGTCCTTGAGGCATTCGGTGAGTGGCACCCCGCCCGGGGCGAGTGGCGCATAGCGCGGGTCCGCGGCGGGACTGCGCGGGTCGCCCGGCTCCAGCGCCGGCGGCGGCGTGTCGTAGCTGCGCCGCCAAACCAAAACCTGTTGATCGCCGAATTTCGCCGCAGTCTCGGCCTTGTTCAGACCCTGGAGCGCGCCGTAATGCCGCTCATTCAGGCGCCAGCTCTTGTCGACCGGGAGCCACATCAGTTCCATTTCGTCCAGCGCCAGCCAGAGCGTGCGGATCGCGCGCTTGAGCACCGAGGTAAAAGCGCGGTCAAAACGATAGCCCTGCTCGCGCAGCAGCCGGCCGGCGGCGCGCGCCTCCTCGACACCCTTGGCCGAAAGGTCGACGTCGGTCCAGCCGGTGAAGCGGTTCTCGCGGTTCCAGTCGGACTCGCCGTGGCGCAGTAGGACCAGCTTGTGGGCGGCAGATTGCATCGCGCGGAGGCTCGGGATCTATGGGTATTCTATAATATGCCCTTCCACCACCAAGCGGCTCTTGTGCCGCATCAAGCCCTATGAAGCGCGACGTCTTCGATCTGATTGAAAAGCAGGAACACATCGAGCAGGCGGCGCGCGCGCTGAAGGCGATCGCGCATCCCTTGCGCCTCAAGATCATGTGCGTCCTGGGGCCGAACGAAGTGGGAGTGCAGGAGATCGTGGAGGCGGTTGGAACCTCGCAATCGAATATTTCGCAGCACCTGGCGATATTGCGCGACAAGGGCGTGCTGCGCGCGCGCAAGGAAGCGAATCGGGTCTTCTACCGCGTGAGCGACGAGCGCACGCTGCAGCTCATCGGCATGATGCGCGAGGTGTTCTGCGGCGTCGCGCAGGACTGAGCGCGCGCTATGGCAATCCAGTTCGTCAGGGACAATCTTCTGCTTTTTGCGATCGCGCTGATTTCGGGCGCGATGCTGCTTTGGCCTTTGCTCCGGCGCGGCACCGGAGGGCCTTGGGCCAGCACGCTCGAGGCGACGCAAATGATCAACCGCCAGGATGCGCTGGTGATCGACGTGCGCGAGGACGCTGAATTCGCCAAGGGGCACATCGTGGGCGCGCGCCATATCCCGCTCGGACAACTCGAGGCGCGCGCCAAGGAGTTGCAGAAGTACAAATCCAAACCGGTGATCACCTGTTGCGAGGCGGGCAACCGCTCCTCGGCAGCCATCGCGACGCTCAGGAAGCTGGGGTTCGAAAGCGTCTATAACCTCGCGGGCGGCTATGCGGGCTGGCAGCAAGCTGGTCTGCCGGTGGAGAAGTGACTTGGCCGCAGTTGTGATGTACTGCACTGCCATTTGCCCTTACTGCCGTTCGGCCCAACGCCTGCTTGCGGAAAAGGGCGTGCGCGACCTGGACGAGATCCGCGTCGACCTCGAGCCGGCGCGGCGCGCGGAAATGATGCAACGAAGCGGCCGCAGTTCGGTGCCGCAGATTTGGATCGGCGAGCGCCATATCGGCGGCTGCGACGATCTTTATGCCCTCGAGCACTCGGGGGAGCTTGACCAATTGTTGCACGCGGCGCAGACCTGAGGCCGGTGCCAACCCCGGAGAGCTTATGAGCGAGGATCAGGCGACCTTCCAGATCGAGAAGATCTACGTCAAAGATCTTTCCCTCGAGATTCCGAGCGCGCCGCAGGTCTTCATGCAGGCCGAGCAGCCGCAGCTCGAGGTGCAAATCAACAACGGTGCCACGCAGTTCGCCGACGGCATGTTCGAAGTCACGATTTCGGTGACGGTGACCGCCCGCGCGGGCGAGCGCACGATATTTCTCGCCGAAGCGGTGCAGGCAGGCATCTTCGCGGTGCGCGGCGTGCCGCAGGCGGACCTCGATCCGCTGCTCGCGATCGGCTGTCCGACGATCCTTTACCCGTATGTGCGCGAAACGGTGTCCGACCTGGTGACTCGCGGCGGCTTTCCCCCCGTCTTGCTGGCCCCGGTATCATTCGAGGCGCTGTATGCGCAGCGCATGCAGCAGCAGTCCGGCGGCCCGGACTCCCGGATCGAGATCTCGTCCTAGCATGCGCCGCGCGGCCCTCATCGCCGCATTGCTGTTCGCTGCGTCCGCCAGCGCCGCCGAGTACCGCAGCGTGGGGCAGGACGCGGCCGTACTGTACGACGCACCGTCCAAGGCGGCGACGCCGCTGTACGTCGTTTCGCGCGACTACCCTCTGGAGGTGATCGTCAAGCTCGAGGCCTGGGTCAAGGTGCGTGACCAGACCGGCGCGCTGTCGTGGGTCGAGAAGAGCGCGCTGTCCGACAGGCGCACGGTGGTGGTGACGACGCCGTCGGCGCAGGTCCACATCAGGCCTGACGAGGCTTCGCCGATCGCGTTTGTCGCGGCGCAGAACGTCGCGCTCGAGCTGCTCGAGGTGGTTCCCGACGGCTGGCTTCGCGTGCGGCACGAAGACGGCTCGAACGGCTACGTGCGCGCGACGCTGGTCTGGGGTGGCTGAAGCCGCTGCGCCGATGAGCCGGGTCGCGGTGCTGGGAGCGGGCGCCTGGGGCACGGCGCTCGCGGTCAGACTCTCTCGTGCGGGCGGACGAGTATTTCTTTGGGCGCGCGATCCGGCTCAGGCCGAGGCAATGGCGCGCGCGCGGCGCAACGACCGCTATCTGCCGGAAATCGATTTGCCGGGGGGTCTCGCCGTGACCGCGGCCTTGCCTGCCGCGCTCGAAGGCGCTGAACTTCTGCTCGCCGCCACGCCCGTGGCCGGATTGCGCGAGCTGCTCGAGCGGCTGCGCGCCGAACCTACCGCAGCGCCCTTGCTCTGGCTCTGCAAGGGCTTCGAGCAAGGCACGGGACGCCTTCCGCACCAGATCGCGGCCGAATCGCTGGACGGGGTCATTCCGCGCGGCGCGCTGTCTGGACCGTCGTTCGCGCTCGAGGTGGCGCGCGGCCTGCCGTGCGCGCTCACGCTCGCCTCGGCCGACGCGGACTTCGCCCGCGACGCGGCCTCGACCCTGCACGGGGGCAGGTTGCGGGTGTATCACAGCACCGACTTGGTCGGCGTCGAAATCGGCGGCGCGGTGAAGAACGTCATGGCGATTGCAGTGGGAATTTGCGACGGGCTCGGCCTCGGCCAGAACGCGCGCGCCGCGCTGATTACGCGGGGGTTGGCGGAAATCTCGCGTCTCGGCGTAGCGCTCGGCGGCGCGGCGGAAACCTTCATGGGGCTCGCCGGAGCGGGCGATCTGATCCTCACCGCCACGGGAGACCTGTCGCGCAACCGGCGCGTCGGTCTCGAGCTCGCGCGCGGCCGTTCACTCGAGGAAATACTCGCTGCGCTCGGTCACGTCGCCGAGGGGGTGCACTCCGCACGGGAAGTGATGCGGCTCGCCGACCAAAACGGGCTCGAAATGCCGATCACCGAGGCGGTCGAGGCGGTCCTCCACGGCGGCCTCGCGCCGCGGGCCGCGGCCGAGCATCTGCTTGCGCGCGACCCCAAGCCCGAGGCGGTCAGCGCGCGCCGCCGAACCCGAGCTGGCGCCATGCCTCGAACACCACAACGGCGACCGCGTTCGACAGGTTGAGGCTGCGATTTCCGGGTCGCATTGGCAGGCGCAAGCGCCGAGAGGGGTCGAATTGCGACAGCACTTCCTCGGGCAGGCCGCGCGTTTCGGCGCCGAACACGAGCACGTCCCCCGCCGCGTAACGCACGTCGGCGTAGCACGTCTCGCCGCGCGTAGACAGCGCGAACAAACGCTGTCCGCCGAGCGCCGCGAGGCATGCGTTCCAGCACGCATGAACCTGGATGCTCGCCAGCTCGTGGTAGTCGAGCCCCGCACGCCGCAGCTGGCGGTCGTCCATTGAAAACCCGAGCGGCTCGACCAGGTGCAGGCGCGCGCCGGTGTTGGCGGCAAGGCGGATGACGTTGCCCGTGTTAGGGGGGATCTCCGGCGCGTGCAGAACGATATCGATCATTCGAATTGCGGTGGGAAAGTGCGCGCCGCGACCCAGTTCACCACGCGCGCGGCGCCGGCGCGCCTGAGCGTGCCGGCGAGCTCGTTTAGCGTTGCGCCGGTGGTCATGACGTCGTCCACCACGGCCACGGCAATGCCGTCCAGAGAGTGCGGGCAGCGGAACGCGCCGCGCACGTTGCGCGCGCGATCCGCCGGAGGAAGGTCGAGCTGGGCCGGCGTATCGCGGCTGCGCTCGCAAAGCCAGGGTTGCAGCTCAAGTCCGGTCGTGCGGGCGACAGTGCGCGCGATTTCCATCGACTGGTTGTAGCCGCGCTCGCGCAGGCGGGCGGGCGACAGAGGCACCGGCAGCACGGCATCGAGCGTCGAGACGCCCGTAACGCGCTGGGCGAGCTCGCGCCCGAGCAGCGCCGCGAGCGCGAGCGCGCCGCGGAACTTCAGCGCCTGGATCAGCACGTCGGCGGGGAACCGGTAGGCGAGCGCTGCGACAGTCGCGTCGAACTGGGGCGGCGCCGCCAGACAGGCGCCGCAAACCGCGCCGCCAGGGGAGGCAAGGGCGCAGCGCGGGCAGAGTTCCCCCGCGGTAAGGCGCGGCAAGTCCCGGTCGCAGGCCGCGCACAGCAATCCCTCGTTGCGCGCGCTGTCCGCGCTCCCCCGGCAAAGCAGGCAGGTTCCGCCGAACACGAGGTTGGCGATGCGTCGGGCGGCGCGCGTCAGCATGGAGGCGGGCGGATGCGCCTGATTATGCGCCCGGATGCACGCCTTGACGCGCGCGCGAGGCGGCCCGGAGAATCGGCTCGTTCCCCGGATATGGAAGCCCCGAACATGTGGACCGTAGCTGGATTGGCGGCGGACCTCGCCGCCGGCCGAACAACGAGCCGTGAACTGGTCGAGCAGTCGCTCGCGCGCATCGCCGACGCGGGGGGTGAGGGCGCCCGAGCGTTCCTGAAGGTCTACGCCGAAACGGCGCGCGCCGAGGCGGACCTCGCCGACCGCCTGCGCGCCAACGGCGTCGTGCGATCCGCGGTCGACGGTCTGCCGGTGTCGGTCAAGGATCTGTTCGACGTCGGCGGAGACGTGACGCGCGCCGGCTCGAAGCTTCTGGCGGACGCTTCGCCCGCATCGCGCGACGCGCCGCCGGTCGCGCGCCTGCGCGCAGCCGGTGCGCCGATCATCGGGCGCACCAACATGGTCGAATTCGCGTTCGGCACGACCGGCCTCAATCCGCACTACGGCACGCCACGCAACCCGTGGGACCGTGCCGTAGGGCGAGTTCCCGGCGGCTCGTCGTCCGGCGCCGCGGTGGCCCAGGCGGACGGCATGTGCGTCATGGCGCTGGGCAGCGACACGCGGGGTTCGGTGCGCCAGCCGGCGGCACTGTGCGGCGTGACAGGCTTCAAGCCGACCGCGCGTCGCGTGCCGCGCGAGGGCGCATTCCCGCTCTCCTACACCCTTGATTCGATAGGCCCGCTCGCCAATACCGTGGCGTGCTGCGCGGCCTATGACGCGGTGCTCGCGGGCGAGCCGGCCGGGCCGCTCGAGGACCTGCCGGCCAAGGGTCTGCGGCTGCTCGTGCCGCGCTCGAGCCTGCTCGACGATCTCGAACCGGCGGTGGGCCGGGCATTCGAGGCCGCACTGTCGATCCTGTCAACCGCGGGCGCGATCCTTGTCGAGCGTCCGGTCGCCGCCTTCGACCGCCAGGCCGAATATTTTCGCAACGGCGGCTTCGCGGGGGCCGAGGCGTATGCGATCCACCGCCGGTGGGAGGATCGGTTTGCAGAATACGACCCGCGCGTGGCGACGCGCATCCAGCTCGGGAAGACGCTCGCAGCGGCGGACTATGTCGAGCTCGGGCGGCTGCGGGCCGCCTACATGCGCGAAGTGGAGTCGCTGCTGGCGCCGTTCGACGCGTTCCTGATGCCGACCACGCCCTGCGTTGCGCCGACCATCGCCGAAGTCGATCGGACCGACGAGGACTATGCGCGCTGGAACATGCGCATTCTGCGCAACGTCGGCGTGGTCAACTTTCTCGACGGCTGCGCGCTGACCCTTCCGTGCCAGGCGCCCGGATCGGCGCCGGTCGGTCTGTCGGTATGCGGCGTGGCGATGGCGGACCGGCACGTACTTGCGGTCGGCGCCGCAGTTGAGCGCGCGCTTGGCCCGGTCACGCATCGCATCGCCGGCGCGCGTGTCTGACGTGGACGCAAGGCTGGAGCGGAGCGCCGCGCGCCGCCGCTTCGAGCGTGCGGCAGGCACCTACGCCGACGCCGCCCGGCTCGAGGCGGAAGTCGGCGCTCGCATGCTCGAGCGGCTGGACTACGTGCGCATCGGGCCGAAGCGAATTCTCGATGCGGGAGCTGGTACCGCACGCGAGGCGCGGCGCCTGGCCGAACGCTATCGCGACGCCAGCCTCGTGGCATTGGACTTCTCGCTCGGCATGCTGCGGCGCGCGCGACGGCACGGGGGGTTTCTATCGCGGCTATTTGCCGGGCCGCGTGCGCTGCCGGTGTGCGCCGACTTCGAGCGACTTCCGCTCGCCTCAGAGTCAGTCGGCCTAGTCTGGTCGAACATGGCGCTGCACTGGCTCGACGAGCCGCTTGCCGCGTTGCGCGAGTTTCAGCGGGTGCTTACGCAGGAGGGACTGGTCATGCTCAGCACCCTGGGGCCCGACACGCTAAAGGAACTGCGCGCGGCGGCCGGCGAGAGGCGCGTGCATCGATTCATGGACATGCACGATCTCGGCGACCGTCTGGTCGCCGCAGGATTCTCGGCGCCGGTGATCGACATGGAGGTCATTACGGTCACCTATCCCGACGCGGCCGCCTTGCTGCAGGAGTTGCGCGCGACCGGCCAGACGGGGGTACGCGCCGACCGGCCGCGTGGACTCGCAGGCCGGCGCTTTCTCACCCAGCTGCACGACTCGCTGCGGGCGCAAGCCCACGGCGATCGCATTCCGGCGACATTCGAAGTGGTCTATGGGCACGCCTGGAAGGGAAAGAGCGCGGGGCAGACCGCCCCGGGCGGCGCGTCGGTGGTGCGGCTGGATCTTTCGCGCCATAAGAAATTTGAAGCGCAGGATCCGCGGAATTAAGGATTTGTCTCGGGTTTTCATGCGGTTGTTCTGCCACCGTGACTGTGGTAGCTTACCGCCGCTTCGGCTCCTCGATTCGATGCAAAAGCGTACCGAAGCATGGCGTGTACCGACTTCCCGCGGCGTGAGCTGGTGTTTCGGGAGCAGGCGACCGGGTCAAGCCTGCTGCTAAAGCGCAATTGTTCGATTTCCCCGGGGGGAATGTTGCGGGTGTTTGCTCTGCTTGCCCTCGCGTCGCTCGGTATCGCGGCGGGGTTTGCAATTGCGGGAGCTTGGCTGGTACTGCCGTTCGCGGGCCTTGAAGTGCTTGCGCTCGGCGTGGCGTTCATGGTGAACGCGCGGCACGCTACGGACTTCGAGCGCATCGAAGTTTCAACGGGCCGCCTGACGGTTGAAGTCGCGGAGGCGGATCGCATGGTCCGCTACGTGCTCGATTCGCGGGTTGCGAAGCTGCAGCTCGAGAAGAATGAAGGCTACGGTGCACGCTTGCTGTTGCGCACACCGGGCAGAGATGTTGAAATCGGCCGCCACCTCGACGCCGAGGCGCGCGAGCAGTTCGCGGCCGAGCTGACGAAGAAATTGCGGATCTGAAAATAGGGAAGGGGAACAATGGCAAGCAAGTCGGCACCTGCGGGACCGCGCCTCGTCGCGAACCCGAATAAAGGCGCGCGGTGGGCGGCAGCCCTGGCCGGCGTTGCGCTTTCCGGCACGGCGATGGCCGCCGAATGGAATCTGCAGCCGCCGGTGACCGAAATAGCGGCCGACATCCACACCCTGCACGAATACGTGATGTTGCTGGTAACGGTCATCTTCGTCGGCGTATTCGGGTTCATGTTCTGGTCGATCTACGCCCACCGCAAGTCGAAGGGACACAAGGCCGCGCAGTTCCACGAGAACGTCACGGTCGAAATTCTGTGGACAGTGATCCCGGCGATCATCCTCATCGGCATCGTTTGGCCGGTCACCAAGGTGGTGATCGCGCAGAAGGACACCTCGAACCCGGACCTCACGATCAAGGCCACCGGCTACCAGTGGAAGTGGGGCTATGACTATCTCAAAGGGGAGGGCGCTGGCATAAGCTTCCTGTCCACCCTGGCGACGCCGCAGGACCAGATCGAGGGCCGCGCCACCAAGGACGAGCACTATCTGCTCGAAGTCGACCACCCGCTCGTCGTGCCGGTCGGCAAGAGGGTGCGCATCATTACGACGGCGGCGGACGTGATCCACTCCTGGTGGGTGCCGGCGTTCGGCGTCAAGCAGGATGCGATACCGGGGATTCTGCGCGACACCTGGTTCAAGGCCGACAAGACCGGCACCTACCGCGGCCAATGCGCCGAGCTTTGCGGTAAGAATCACGGCTTCATGCCGATCGTAGTCAAGGTCGTGACGGAGCCGCAGTACGCGGCCTGGATCGCCGAGCAAACCAAGGGCAATGCTGCTGCTGCCGGAGAGGCGAACAAGACCTGGAGCCTCGACGAGCTCAAGCAGCGCGGCGCGAAGATATTCGCGGCGAACTGCGCGGCCTGCCACCAGGTGACAGGTAAGGGCATGCCGCCGACCTTTCCCGCGCTGGACGGCTCCAAGATCGTGAACGGGCCGAAAGCGGCCCATATCGACCGGGTGCTAAACGGCAAACCCGGCACCGCGATGGCAGCTTTCGGCAGGCAGCTCTCCGACGTCGAGATCGCTTCCGTCATCACCTACGAACGCAATTCTTGGGGCAACAAGACCGGCGACGCGATCCAACCCGCCGAAGTCAAGGCCGCCAGGAAGTAAAGAACCGATTTCCAGGATCAGGAGAACATCGATGAGCGCAGTTCTCGACACCCACGGTCAGGCGCACGAGCACGGACACCACGACCACCACGGTGGCTACGGCGGCATCATGCGCTGGATCACGACCACCAATCACAAGGACATCGGCACGCTGTACCTCTGGTTCAGCTTCATCATGTTCCTGACCGGCGGCACCATGGCGCTGGTGATCCGCTCTGAGCTGTTCACGCCGGGCCTGCAGATCGTCAACCCCGAATTCTTCAATCAGATGACCACCATGCACGGCCTGATCATGGTGTTCGGCGCGATCATGCCCGCGTTCGTTGGCTTCGCGAACTGGCTGATTCCGATGCAGATCGGAGCGCCCGACATGGCGTTCGCGCGCATGAACAACTGGTCGTTCTGGATCCTGCCGTTCGCCGCTACGCTGCTGATCCTGTCCTTTTTCATGCCGGGCGGCGCGCCCGAGGTCGGCTGGACGATGTATGCCCCGCTCACGGTGCAGCAGGGCATGGGGATGGATTTCACGATCTTCGCGGTTCACCTGCTCGGCATGAGTTCGATCATGGGGTCGATCAACATCATCACCACGATCCTGAACATGCGCGCGCCTGGCATGACGCTGATGAGAATGCCGATGTTCGTCTGGACCTGGCTCATCACCGCCTACCTGCTGGTGGCATCGATGCCGGTGCTCGCCGGTGCGGTGACGATGACGCTTACCGACCGACATTTCGGGACTTCGTTCTTCAATGCCGCCGGCGGGGGCGACCCGGTGCTTTACCAGCATATTTTCTGGTTCTTCGGTCACCCGGAGGTCTACATCATCGCGCTTCCGGCCTTCGGCGTTATCTCGCAGGTGATCCCGGCGTTCTCGCGCAAGCCGCTCTTCGGCTACGCGTCGATGGTCTACGCCACTTCGGCGATCGCGATCCTGTCGTTCATCGTTTGGGCGCACCACATGTACACCACCGGCATGCCGGTGACCGGGCAGCTGTTCTTCATGTATTCGACGACCCTGATCGCGATACCAACCGGTGTAAAGGTGTTCAACTGGGTCGCGACAATGTGGAAAGGATCGCTGAGCTTCGAGACGCCGATGCTGTTCGCGATCGGCTTCCTGTTCCTGTTCACCATGGGAGGGTTCTCGGGCCTCGTCCTTTCACTGGTGCCGATCGACATCCAGCTGCAGGACACCTACTACGTGGTGGCGCACTTCCACTACGTGATGGTGGCGGGGGCGCTGTTCTCGGCGTTTGCAGGCATCTACTTCTGGCTACCGAAATGGACCGGAAGGATGTACAACGAGACCCTCGGCAAATGGCACTTCTGGCTGTCGATGATCTTCTTCAACATGATCTTCTTCGTGCAGCACTTCCTTGGGTTGGCGGGAATGCCGCGGCGGATTCCGGACTACCCGCTCCAGTTCGAGACCTGGAACCGGATTTCGAGCATCGGCGCGTTCGGCTTTGGTCTGTCACAACTGCTGTTCCTGTACATCGTCATCAAGACCATCCGAAGCGGGGAAAAGGCGCCCGACAAGCCTTGGGAAGGCGCCGATTCGCTGGAGTGGACGCACTTGCCGTCGCCGCCGCCGTACCACTCATTCGAGACTCCACCGGTGCTCAAGTAGCAGGCGGATGAGCCGCAACGCAAAGACCGCCCTGATCCTAGCCACGATCGCTCTAATGTTCTTCCTCGGCATCATCGTGAAGTACTGGCTGTTTGGTTAATGAGCGAATCGATGCGCCCAGGCTTGCTGGACGTCGTGAAGACCGTGCTGTTCGGCGCGATGGGGATACGCCGCAAGTCCGATCATGAACGCCAGACGCAGCCGATGAATCCGGTCTACCTGATTGTTGGGGGCGTTATTTTCGCAGCGTTGTTCGTAGTGACCCTGATCGTGATCGTGCGGATCGTGGTGAGCTGAAAATAATCGGAAAATCGAAAGCAGGGAGACCGCAACATGGCGCAGACCGCAACCACTAACCCCCGGCAACATTATTTCGTGCCGCAGCCGATGCCCTGGCCGATCATGGGCTCCACGGCGTTGTTCCTCATGATGCTCGGCGCGGTGTTCGTTTTTAATGGACGCTCGGGCGGTTGGATCTCGATCGCGGCCGGCTTCATGATTCTGTTGTACATGTTGTTCCGCTGGTTCGGCGCCGTGATCGGCGAATCAGAAGCCGGCAAGTACGGCAAGTGGGAGGACATGTCGTTTCGATGGGGGATGAGCTGGTTCATCTTCTCGGAGGTCATGTTCTTCGCCGGGTTCTTCGGTGCGCTGTTCTATACGCGCATGCTGTCGGTGCCCGACCTCGCGAGCCTCGAGAGCCAGGCGCTGCTGTGGCCGAACTTCACCGGCCACTGGCCGTCCGCCGGGCCGGCCTTCGCCGAGAAATTCTCGCCCATGGCGGCTTGGGGCCTGCCCGCGGTGAACACTCTGCTGCTTCTGTCATCCGGCGTCACGGTGACGATCGCGCACTGGGCGCTCAAGGAGAACAAGCGCGGAATGCTGAGCTTGTTCATGTTCTTCACGATCGCGCTTGGCGTTGCCTTCCTCGCCTGCCAGGCCACGGAATACGGCCACGCCTATTCGGAGCTCAATCTAAAGCTCTCGACCGGCGTGTACGGATCCACATTCTTCATGCTGACGGGCTTCCACGGCTTCCACGTGACACTGGGCGCGATCATGCTAAGCGTGATCCTGGTGCGCTGCCTGCTGGGTCACTTCAAGCCCGACCATCATTTTGCGTTCGAGGCGGTGGCGTGGTACTGGCACTTCGTCGACGTGGTCTGGCTGGGCCTTTTCATCTTCGTGTATTGGCTCTGAGCGACGCAGAACAACTAGGAGGGAGGCGCCGGCACGGCGCCCAGGAGGAGAAGCTCGATACGCCGCACAATGTGCGGCGTCTTTTTTGGCAGCCGGCCTCTCAGGTCAGGCGGCCCGGGATGAAACCGAAATAAAATCCAGCCATCAAAAACAGAAACAGCAGGATCGAGAGGCCAACCCGGATCGCGAGCGCCTTGATGGCGCGGTTCGAGCCGCTCTGGTCGTGGAACACGAAGAACAGCGCCGAGCCGAGACTGGCGACGATCATGACGAGCACGGCGATCACGATATAGCGCATGGAGGAGGGGAGTTTAAAGGATACGGAGCCCCGCTTCTACGCATGCCAGCAACGACCAACGCAAGAGCATTCCGTCCGACGTGGTGGGGGGCCGCGCTCGCCGTGGTGGGCTGCGCGGCCTTCGTTGCGCTCGGCAATTGGCAAACGCACCGCGCGCATGAGAAGCGCGCGCTCGCCGCGCGGCTCGACGCCGCATTGAACGGCCCGCCGGTCAGGCTGCCCGCCCATCCTGTCGCCGCGGCAGATTTGGCTCTTCGGCGCGTGGTTGCGCGCGGGGAGTTCGTCCCCGCGCACACCGTCTTTCTGGACAACAAGATCTACCGGGGCCGCGTCGGCTACGAAGTGGTGACTCCGCTGCGGCTCGAGGGCGGATCGCTGCACGTCCTGATCGACAGAGGCTGGGTGCCGGCCGGACCGCGACGCGAGGTGCTGCCCGAGGTCCCCACGCCGCGCGGCGAGCAGCGGGTTGAAGGCTTCGCGCTGGTGCACCTTCCGCGCGCGTACGAGCCGGTGCACCGAACGCCAAAGGGACGCGTGTGGCAAAACCTGCGCTTGGAGGACTTCAGCCAGGTGAGCGGGCTCACGCTGCAGCCCGTCGTGATCGAACAGCGCTCGGCCGCGGCCGACGGCCTGGTGCGGGACTGGCCTCGCCCCGACAGCGGCGCGGCCCGCAACGAGAGCTATGCGATACAGTGGTACCTGTTCGCGGTGCTCGCCGTGGTCCTGTTCGTGATCCACTCGTTTCGCGGAGGGCGGCGCCGTGGCCCCTGAATCCGCCAGGCGCGCTCGGTTCAAGCTGTTCCTGATCGGGCTGTTCTTCGCCTTGCCGTTCGTATTGGCCTGGGTCGCCTACCGTCTTCACTGGACCCCGGGTAATAGCGGCAACTACGGCGAGCTTCTGCCGCCACGACAGGTCCCCGGCGGAGGCCTCGCAAGCCTCGACGGCAAACCGTTCTCGCTCGCGCGCCTGCACGGCAAGTGGGTAATGCTCGAGTTCGACGCTTCGCGTTGCGACGCCTATTGCGAACGCAAGCTCTACTTCATGCGCCAGCTGCGAGTCGCGCAGGGCAAGGACATGGACCGCGTCGAGCGCGTCTGGGTACTGACCGACGGCGGCACGCCCCGCCCGATACTGATGGCGGCGATCGAGGGAACCTTCGTCGTGCGCGCCGCCGACGGCTCCGTCGCCACGGCATTCGCGCATCGCCAAACCCTGGTCGACCACATCTACCTGATCGATCCGCTTGGCAACGTTATGATGCGGTTCCCGCGCGACCCCAACCCCTCGAAAATGCTCAAGGACCTGCAGCGCTTGCTCAAGTACTCGCAGATCGGATGAGAGCGTACCGGACCCTGATCGTCGCTGCCGCCCTGTTCGCATTCGTCGTGGTCGTTGTCGGCGCGTTCGTGCGCCTTTCCGATGCGGGCCTGGGATGCCCCGACTGGCCAGGCTGCTACGGCAAGCCGGCGCCGACTCTGGCGAAGGACTCGATTGCGCGCGCCGTCGCCCGGCAAGGAGGAGAGCATGGACCCGTTTCGCTCGCCAAGGCCTGGAAGGAGATGGGCCACCGCTATCTGGCAGGCACCCTCGGGCTGCTGATTCTGGTCATCGCGCTGATGAGCTGGCGGCGGTGGGGTTCGCAACCCGAGTCACGCTGGCTCGCCAGCTCGATCGTGATCGTGGTCGCGCTGCAGGCCGCGCTCGGAATGTGGACCGTAACATTGCTGCTGCGCCCCGTCGTCGTGACCGCGCACTTGGCTGGCGGCATGACGACCTTTGCCCTGTTGCTGTGGCTCGCGCTTTGCCAGTGGCGCTTCGAGGCCGCGCCGGACGCGCGTCGCGTGCGTGTCGCGGCCGTGCTCGCTCTATGCGTGGTGGCGACTCAGATCCTGCTCGGAGGGTGGGTGAGCGCAAACTACGCTGCGCTCGCATGTCCGGACTTCCCCCTGTGCCTGGGCCAGGTCGTGCCGCCGATGGATTTCCAGAGCGGATTTCACCTGGCCAGGGCGCTCGGTCGCACCGGAGACGGGGCGGTGCTGCCTTTCGAGGCTCTCACCGCGATCCACTGGGCCCACCGCATGTTCGCGTTGGTGGTGGTCGCGACGGCGGGCTGGGCGGCGTGGACTGCGGTGCGGCAGAGGGCCCTCCGACCGCTGGGCTGGCTGCTCGCCGCCCTGCTCGCGCTTCAATTCTCGCTCGGCGTGGCCAATGTGCTCCAGGGTTTGCCGCTTGCCGTCGCGGACGCGCACAATGCGGGCGCCGCGCTGCTCCTCGGCTCGCTCGTCGTGCTAAACTTCTTTGCTTTCCACGGGTTGCGGCCTCGGCTAGCGAAAGCATGAACACCCAGGTACTTTCCACAGGTTTCGCAAGAACGTTTGTTCAGCGAGCGCGTTCCTTCTACGCGCTGACCAAGCCGCGCGTCGTGTCGCTGATCGTGTTCACGGCGGTCATAGGCATGTTCCTCGCCACGCCGGGCGCGGTACCGCTCGACATCCTCCTGGGCGGGACATTCGGCATTGCATTGGTGGCGGGCGCCGCGGCGGCAATCAACTGCCTGGTCGAGCAGCGAATCGACGCAGTGATGCTGCGTACCCGGTGGCGGCCGCTTCCACGCGGCGAGTTGACCGCGCAGCAAACTCTGGTGTTCGCCGGCCTGGTCGGCGGCCTCGGGCTCTGGATTCTCTCGAGTTTCGTCAATCTGCTCACGATGTGGCTGACGCTGGCGACGTTCGTCGGCTACGCGATCGTGTACACGGTAGTTCTAAAGCCGGCAACGCCGCAGAACATCGTAATTGGCGGCGCTGCGGGCGCGATGCCTCCGGTACTCGGCTGGGCAGCGGTTACGGGCGAGGTGAACACCGAGGCGATGCTGCTGTTCCTCATCATTTTTGCCTGGACGCCACCGCACTTCTGGGCCCTCGCGCTCTACCGCACAACTGATTACGCCAAGGCGGGGCTGCCGATGCTGCCGGTGACGCATGGCAAGGCGTATACGCGGTTGCAGGTGCTGCTCTACGCCATCATTCTGTTTGCGGTGAGCCTGCTGCCGTACGCCATCCGCATGAGCGGGATGCTCTACCTGGCGGCCGCGTGCGCGCTAGGCGCCGTATTTCTCGGCTATGCGGTCCGCGTCTACACCTCCTACAGCGACCGTATCGCGCGCGCCATGTTCCGCTATTCGATCATTTACCTCGCCGCGCTGTTCAGTGCGCTGCTCGTTGACCACTATCTGGCGCGCTAGCGTCGCGTTACTGTTTCTGACAGTCCTGCTCGCGGGATGCGACGGCGGCGGGCCCAAGTTCAAAAGTACCGATATCACGGGTGCCGGCTACGGTACGGAACTCTCGCTCACCGATCAAAATGGCAAGCTCCGGACGCTGGCCGATTTCCGCGGCAAGGTGGTCGTCTTGTTCTTCGGCTATACGCACTGCCCGGACGTGTGTCCGACGACGCTTTCGGAACTGTCGCAGGTGATGAAGTTGCTCGGACCCGATGCCGACCGCGTACAGGTACTGTTCGTCACGGTCGATCCCGAACGCGACACGCCTGCCGTGCTTGCCAACTACGTGACCGCGTTTGATCCGCGCTTCCTCGGGCTGTACGGTGATGCTGAGGCGACGCGGCGGGTGGCCAAAGAATTCAAGGTCTTCTACGAGAAGCACGAGGGGTCCGCGCCCGGGCAGTACACCGTGGATCACAGTGCCGGAACCTACGTGATCGACACCAAGGGACGGCTCAGGCTCTTCGTCGGCTACGGCAAGGCGGGCGCGGACCTTGCTCAGGACATCCGCACCCTGCTCAACGAGAAGTAGCGCTCAGGCGGCCGCGGCGGGGAGTGACATCGTCACGCCCTGCCGCTCCATTACCTTGCGCATTTTTTCGAGCGCCTTCGCTTCGATCTGCCTGATTCGCTCGGCCGAAACGTGGAACTCGTCGGCCAAGTCATGCAGCGTCGCCGTGTCCTTCTCGCGCAGCCAGCGCGTCTCGATAATGCGCCGGCTGCGTGCGTCGAGCGCGGTGAGCGCTCTTTGCAGACCTTGCGTGGACGCATGCTCGCTTTCCTCGGTCTCGAGCAGCTGCGACGGTTCACGGCTGGCATCCGACGCCAGATACTGCGCCGGCGCATAGCTGTCGTCGTCGGCTTCGTCGGACTCGAACGCGATGTCCTGCCCCGAGAGCCGGGACTCCATCTCCGTCACTTCCTCGGGCTTGACCCGCAACTCGGTTGCGACGCGCTTGATATCGTCGCTTGAAAGCGGCGCAAGCCCACGCTTCATCGAACGCAGGTTGAAGAACAGCTTTCGCTGCGCTTTAGTGGTGGCGACTCTTACCAGTCTCCAGTTGCGCAGGACGTACTCGTGGATTTCGGCCTTGATCCAGTGAATCGCGAACGACACGAGGCGCACGCCCCGGGTGGGATCGAAGCGCTTGACCGCCTTCATGAGGCCGATGTTGCCTTCCTGAATCAGGTCGGCGTGAGGCAAGCCGTAACCCAGGTAGCCGCGCGCGACCGCGACCACGAGCCGCAGGTGCGACAGCACCAAGCCCCGGGCGGCCTCCAAGTCTCCGTCGTCACGATAGCGCCTCGCGAGTGCCTGTTCTTCTTCGGCGCTCAGGATGGGGAAGCGGTTGACGGTCTGGATGTACCCATCCAGGCTCCCCGTTGCAAGGGGCACCGGAACCGAGACCGGAACCGGCATGGTCATCGTGGCTCGCATGGACATACCTCCTGTGCTTTCAATATTAGCACTCGGCAAATTAGAGTGCTAATCATTCACGAAGTTCCCATGCAAAATCTAAGGTTGTCCCCTATTTGGGCTGTATTTCAAGTAAGTATCTGCTCACTGACAGAGACGCGCCGAGCCACCCCAGGGCACCTGCAAAGAGCAGGACGGCGGCGGCGTCGCCCCGCGAAAGGAATTCGAACCTGAAACCGGAGCCGTAGGTTTGAGCAAGCGTACGCACCTCGCCATTCAAGAGCGCAAGACCGGCCCAGACGATCCCGAGGGCCAGCGCGCCGCCCGCGAGTCCCTGCAGCAATCCGAGGTAGAGGAACGGCCGCCGGATGAAAGCGTCGGTCGCGCCGATGAGCTTCGATACTTCGATCTCATCACGCTGGGTGAGGATCTGGAGCCGTATCGTGTTGAAGGTCACGGCGACAAGTCCAAAGGCAAGCAATGCCGCAAGCAACAACACGGCCCGCCGCCCGAGCCGTGCAAGCGACGCCAGCCGGCGCGCCCAGACGGCGTCCGCCTGGACATGCGCGACCGACGGAGCGCGGCGCAACTCCGACGCAAGCTCGGCCAGCGTTTCGGGGCTGGAATCCCGAGCGCGAATCACGAAAGCATCCGGCAGAGGGTTGTGATCAAGCGCTTTGACGACGTCGGCCAGCCCTTCGGTCGACTCCAGCTCCTTGAGCGCCTGGTCGCGCGAAACGAAGCGCAGCTGACCAATGCGTGCGTCCGCCTTCAGGCGCACGCCAAGCGCATCCGCATCCTCTTTGGTCGAGCTCAGCTTCATGTACACCGAGATCTGGGGCTCAATCGCAACGCCGCTGGCCAGCGAACTCAGTCCATCGAGCAGGGCGTAGCCTCCCGCGGGGAGCGACAGCGCCACACCGATCACGAGCGCGCTGACGCCGCCGCTGGCCTTTTGCGCCGCGAGCTTGCGGAGCGCCGCGACCAAGGCCTGTCGATGCTGCCTCAGCCAGGTTCTCACTGCGCCAAGTCCTCCACGACACGGCCTGCCGTGAGACGCAACACGCGCCGTCCATAGCGACTTACGAGCGCCAGGTCGTGGGTCGCCAACAGCACCGTGACACCGACTTGATTGAACGCGACGAAGATCTCCAGCACGCGCTGCGCGGCTTCCGAGTCGAGGTTGGCGGTCGGCTCGTCGGCAATCAGAACTGCCGGGCGATTCACGACCGCCCGCGCGATCGCCAGCCGTTGCTGCTCCCCGCCGGAGAGCTGGATCGGATTCGCCTTTTCGCGTCCGAGCAGGCCGACCTTGTCCAGCGCGGCGCGCGCCCGGCGCGCCGCTTCCCTCGGCGCGAGGCCCGAAAAGGACAGCGGCAGCATCAGGTTGTCGTATACGCTGCGGTCATACAGCAGTTTCTGGTCCTGGAACACGAGGCCAAGATTGCGCCGCAGAAACGGGATCGCCGCCGGGCGGAGCGCGCCTACGTTCTGGCCATTGACGATGATCGACCCGCTGCTTGGACGTTCAATCGCGGGGATGAGCTTGAGCAGCGTCGACTTGCCCGCGCCCGAATGCCCTGTAATGAACACCAGCTCGCCGCCGGCGATCGTGAGCGAAACACCCTTCAATACGTCCTGGCCGCCCTGGTAGCGTTTCGAAACTGCAGAAAAGCTAATCAAGCAGCGCCTCGACGAATTCGCGTGCCGCGAATGGACGCAGGTCGTCCACGCCTTCCCCGACGCCCACGAAGTAAAGCGGTATGGCCTGCTGCCCGGGCTGCTTGGACCGGATCAGCGCGATCGCCGCCACGACGCCACCCTTGGCGGAACCGTCGAGCTTGGTCAAGATGAGCCCGGTGAGGCCCAGCGCTTCATCGAATGCCTTGACCTGCGCGAGCGCGTTCTGCCCGGTATTCGCGTCGAGCACCAGCAAGATCTCGTGTGGCGCCCCGGGATGCGCTTTGGCTAGCACCCTCTTCACCTTGCGGATCTCCTCCATCAGGTGCAGTTGGGTCGGGAGGCGTCCCGCAGTATCCGCGATAACGACGTCGATGCCGCGCGCACGCGCTGCGTTCACCGCGTCGAATACGACAGCGCCAGGGTCACCGTTTTGCTGCGAGATCACGCTTACCCCGTTGCGCGCGCCCCACACTTCCAGTTGCTCGCGTGCCGCGGCGCGGAAGGTATCCGCCGCCGCCAGCAGCACGGTCTTGCCCTGGGCCTGGAGCCACTTCGCCAACTTGCCGATCGACGTTGTCTTTCCGGAACCGTTCACCCCCGCGATCATGATGACACAAGGCGCCGCACGCGACAGCTTCAGGTCTCGCTCGAGCGGCGTGACGATCTCGAGCAATGCTTCCTCGAGGGCGGTCTTGAGCGCGGCCCCGTCGGAGATGCGGTCTTTGCGCACCTTTGCCCGCAGTCGCTCGATGAGTGCTCGCGACGCTTCTACCCCGCAGTCGGCCGAAAGCAGCGCGGTCTCGAGATCCTCGAACAGCGCTTCGTCGACCGCGTGCCGCCGGAGAAGCGCGCCCACCCCTCCGCCCAGGGCTTCGCGCGTGCGCGCCAAGCCGGCCTTCAGGCGGGCTGTCCAGGGGTCGGTTTCTCTAGAGGGTCTGTTGCCCAGTCCAAACACGCGGAAGGCGGCGTAAAAGCCGCTAAGATTGGCGCCCGATTCTATCAAACGGGATTCCCGCTACCTGATGAAGCACGCGGGCGGCAAAGTGAAGCCGGCAGGGCGCGTTCGAATCGTGGGCGGCGCGTGGCGCAGCCGATTGATCGGCGTGCCCGTGCGCCCCGGTCTTCGCCCGACCCCGGACCGCGTGCGCGAGACGCTGTTCAACTGGCTCGGCCCGGATCTCGCAGGCCTCGCCTGCCTCGACCTTTTCGCCGGCAGCGGGGCGCTCGGATTCGAGTCCGCATCGCGCGGGGCGGAGCGGGTCGTGATGGTTGAAAGCGACCGCGTGACGATCGCCATGCTTCACGCGACACGCGCCGCGCTGCGCGCGGGGCAGGTCGAGATCGTCGAGCGCGACGCGTTCGATTACCTCGCCGGCCGTCGCGAGCGATTCGACCTGGTTTTCCTCGATCCCCCGTTCAGGCAGAATGCGCTGTCGGTCGTGCTCGAGGCGCTGCCGGCGTGCCTTGCGCCGGGCGCGCGGATCTACCTCGAAGCCGCCTCGCCGCTGGAAGCAACTCCGCCATGGCGCGAGTTGCGACGCAAGCGCGCAGGCCAAGTAAGCTATCAGCTACTGCAATGGAGCGCAGATGATACGAGCCGTCTACCCGGGAACGTTTGACCCGCTCACGCGCGGACACGAGGACATCGTGCGGCGTGCAGCCTCGCTGTTCGAGAGCCTGATCATCGGCGTTGCCGACAGCCAGTCGAAGCGCCCGTTCTTCACCCGGAGCGAGCGGGTCGAGATGGCGAGCGAAGTTCTGCGCGACCTGAAGAACGTAAAAGTGGTCGGTTTTGCGGGCCTGCTGATCGACTTCATCCGCGAACACGATGCGCGCGTGATCATGAGAGGCCTGCGCGCGGTAGCGGACTTCGAATACGAGTTTCAGCTGGCCGGCATGAATCGCAACCTCTATCCGGACGTCGAGACCATCTTCCTCACGCCCTCCGAGCAGCACATGTTCATTTCCGCCACGCTGGTGCGCGAGATTGCGACCCTCGGCGGCGACGTGTCGAAATTCGTCCACCCCCTGGTACGGGACAAGCTGACCGAGAAGGTCAAGTCTCTCGGCGGCTGAGCTTGCTTTAGCGCTGGCACGATGGGCAGTAATATGTCGCCCGCTGTCCCTGCACCGTGCGCCGGATTGGCGCGCCGCAGCGGCGACATGGCTCACCCGACCTGTCGTATACCCAATAGCGCTGCTGGAAGCAACCCGGACATCCGTCGCTGCCTACGAAGTCCCTCAGGCTCGATCCTCCCGCTCGGATTGCGCCGCGCAGCGTCTTCTTGATGGCGGCTGCGAGCCGAACACAGCGTGCGAGGGAGAGGCTGCCCGCGCGGGCGGCGGGGTGGATTCCAGCCAGGAACAGGCTTTCACAGGCATAAATGTTCCCTACGCCGACAATTCGCCTGCCGTCCATCAGGGTCTGCTTGATCGACGCGCGCAGGCCTCGGGTCAATGCGTGCAGGCGCCTGGCGTCGAAAGCGCGCGTCAACGGCTCGACGCCGAGATGCCGCAGCAGCGGGTGCATGTCGGGCGGTTGGTCGGTCCAGATAACGGCACCGAAGCGACGCGGATCACGCAACCGGAGGATGAACTCGCCGAACTGCAGGTCGAAGTGGTCGTGCTTTTGAGGCGGCGTCCCGAACTCGAGCAGGCGCAGGCTGCCTGACATGCCGAGATGCACGATGAGATGGCCGTCCCCGCAATCGAACAGCAGGTACTTGCCGCGCCGCCGCAGGGCCCGGACCTCGCGCCCCGCAACGCGGCCGATCGACTCCTGGACGCGCCAGCGCAGGCGCGGCTCGCGCACGGCGACGCCGGTAATCGTGCGACCCGTCAGGCGTGGCGCGATTCCGCGCAGCGTGACTTCGACTTCAGGCAGTTCGGGCACTTGAACTTGCAGCCATGGTAGAGGTCAATTGCAGGTCGCGCTCAGCGCAGGCGACGCGCCTTGTGCGGGGCATCAAATATACCTAAGATGCGTCCAAATCGGGTTGCGGCCGTCGGCGTGCTCGCGCCCTTGCCGCTACCCTAGGACGGAAGATGGTCGCAATATCCCCGAGATGGCGAAAGCTTGTCCTGCCGGCCGCGCTGTTGCTCGCGAGCGCGCTTGCGTCCGCGCAGTCGGTTGCGGCGAAGTCGCCCGCGAGGCTTCCCGACGAAGAGCTGACCGAGCCTATCCTGTATGAGCTGCTGTTGGGCGAAATCGCCGCGCAACGGGGTGACCCGGAGCTCGCGGCGAAAACCTTCATCGACCTTGCCAAGCGCACGCACGATCCTAGAATCGCCCGGCGTGCGGTAGAAATCGCGAACTTTGCGCGAATTCCTGAGCTTGCCCTGGAGGCGGCCAAGCTCTGGCACGAATCGGAACCGGATTCCGCGGCTGCGCTGCAGATGGTGACCGTGTATCTCGCGGCGGTGCGGCGCGTCGACAAGGCGGAGCCCTATCTGAAGCAGCTTCTCAGCTCGAGTGAAACCAAGCCCGAGAACGTCTTCATGCAGCTCAATCGCCTGCTCGCGGCGAACCCCGACAAGTCTGCCAATCTTGGGCTGGTGCGAAAGCTCGCCGCGGCCTATCCGGATCAGCCGAACGCGCATTTCGCGATTTCGCAGGCGGCATTGGCCGCCGGAGACGACAAGTTGGCATTGCAGGAGATACGCCGCGCCGCCGAGCTGCGCCCGGACTGGGCGGTCGCAGCCGTGTTCGAGGCCCAGATTCTGCAAAAGGCTTCACCGGCCGACGCCGCCCGCCGCCTACAGCGCTATCTCGACAATTATCCCGCGCAGAGCGAAGTGCGGATGAGCTACGCGCGTCTGCTAGTAGGCGAAAAGCGCTACGTCGACGCGAAGAAGCAGTTCGAGATGCTGCTCGCGGAAAATCCCGACAATACCGACGTGATCTACGCGGTGGGGCTGCTTGCGCTTCAGCTCAAGGACTATTCGACCGCTGAAGCAAGTATGAAGCGCCTGCTCGAGCTTGGATTCCGGGATCCGGACGGCGCGCGCTACATCCTGGGCCAAATAGCGGAAGCGCAAAAGGAATGGGCGCAAGCCGTAACGTGGTACGAGCTGATCGAGAGCGGCGATCATTTCCTGCCCTCGCGCCTCCGCGCAGCACAGGCGATGGCGAAGCAGGGTCGGCTCGACGCCGCGCGCGCCTATTTGCATGCGGTCAAGGTGAACAGCAAGCAGGACGAGGTGCAGCTGATCATCGCAGAAGCCCAGTTGCTGCGCGACGCAAACGACTCAGGCGAGGCGTTTGCGCTGCTCGGCCGCGCGTTGGAGAAGCGCCCCGACCAGCCCGAGCTGCTCTACGACACCGCGCTAACGGCCGAGAAGCTCGGCCGTTTCGACGTCCTGGAAAAGGACCTGCGCAAGGTTATCAAGCTTCAACCCGATCACGCGCATGCTTATAATGCCCTGGGATACTCGCTCGCCGACCGCAATCTGCGCTTGCCGGAGGCGCGCAAGTTGATCGAGAAGGCGCTGCAGCTGAAGCCGGACGACGGCTTCATCATCGACAGCATGGGCTGGGTCATGTACCGGCAGGGAGACCTGATGGGGGCGGAGACCTACCTGCGCCGAGCCTACGGCGATCAGCAAGACGCGGAAATCGGCGCGCATTTGGGCGAAGTGCTCTGGGTGGAGGGCAAGCGCGACGAGGCGCGCCAAGTCTGGAACGAGGCGCTCAAGAGCCACCCCGAGAACGAGACTCTGCAAACGGCGGTCCGGCGCTTCACGCCCTAGAGAATCCGGGGTGAGCGCAACGACTGGACTGCGCGTTCTTGCCGTTGCGACGCTGGCGATCCTTCCGGCGTGCGCCGAGCTTACCTTCCTGCAGCCAACGGCCGGGCTCCAGTTCGAGCTCTCGGGCCGGATCGCGGTACGCTACGGCGACGAAGGCTCGAGCGGAAACATTTCATGGCGCCACCGCGCGACAGGCGACGAAATGCTCATCACGTCGCCGCTCGGGCAAGGCGTGGCTCGCATCGAGCGCGAGGGCGACACGGTCACCGTCACGGCGTCCGACAATCGGGTATATCGAGCGCGCGACGCCGAATCGCTCACCGAGCAGGTGCTCGGGTTTCGGGTGCCTCTTGCGGGACTCGCCGATTGGGTGCGTGCGAGGCCGGCGCCCGGGCCGGTCAGGCAGACTCGAGACGCGCACGGCCGCCTGAGCGAGCTCGAGCAGGATGGCTGGCATATTTATTACCTTGCCTATCGCGACGACGGCGCGCTTCCTTCTCGCATGCGGCTCGTCTATCCCGGACTGGAATTGCGTCTCGCCATCGGCGCGTGGCAGGCACGGCCATGACGGCCCAGCGGTGGTATCCGGCACCCGGAAAGCTCAATTTGCTGCTGCACGTGCTGGGCCGCCGAGACGACGGCTTCCACCTGATACAGACCGTGTTTCGGCTCGTCGAACGCTGCGACCGGATCTGCATCGGCACGCATTCGGACGGCGAGTTGCGCCGCACCGGGCCGTACCCCGAGCTACCCGAGGCGGATGATCTCTTGCTGCGCGCGGCGCGGCTGCTGAAGGACTACGCGCTCGCGCGCGTAGGGTCGTCTGCGCGCCTGCTTGGCGCCGAATTCGCGCTGGAGAAGAACCTGCCCATGGGCGGCGGAATGGGCGGCGGCTCGTCCGACGCGGCGACAGTGCTTCTGGTGCTGAATCGTCTTTGGGACCTCAACCTGCCCCGTCGCGAGCTCATGCGCATCGGCTTGCAGCTTGGCGCGGATGTGCCCATGTTCGTATTCGGCGAATCGGCCCTGGGCGAGGGCGTCGGGGAGCGCTTGACGGGTCTCGTCCTGCCGCCCGCTTGGTACCTCGTTTTAGCACCTCAAGTTGCGGTTTCTACGAGAGAAATCTTCTCGGACGCTGCGTTGACACGCGATTCGAAACAACTCAAAATACCGCCCTTTTTGTCGGGGCAAGGAAGGAACGACCTGGAACCGGTCGTCACCGCCCGCTACGCCGACGTTGCGGCGCATCTCGCGTGGCTGAGGCAGCACGCGGCGGGAGCCCGCATGACGGGATCAGGGTCCTGCGTGTTCGCCGAATTCGCGGAGCGAGACGAAGCGCAGGCTCTCCAGTCGCAGCTGCCGGAGGCGATGCACGGCTTCGTGACCCGAGGTCTCCAGCGCCATCCGCTTTTCGACTGGGCAGACTGAAGCTATGCGGGGCAGTTCCCGCAGATCGTGAAAAAGTTGGGGAGTCGCCAAGCTGGTTAAGGCACCGGATTTTGATTCCGGCATTCCCAGGTTCGAATCCTGGCTCCCCAGCCAACTACTCGCACTGGACCAGTCTATATGGTCGGCACGTCGCTCGAGCGACTGATGGTGTTCACCGGCAACGCCAACGCGCGCCTCGCGCAGGACGTGACGCGCCATCTCAACATATCGCTCGGACGCGCCGTGGTCGGTAAATTCTCGGATGGCGAAGTGATGGTCGAGTTGCTGGAGAACGTGCGCGGCAAGGACGTGTTCGTGCTGCAGTCGACCTGTGCGCCGACCAACGACAACCTGATGGAGTTGCTGGTGATGGTCGACGCGCTCAAGCGTTCGTCGGCGGCCCGCATCACCGCGGCGATTCCGTACTTCGGTTACGCTCGCCAGGACCGTCGCCCGCGCTCCGCGCGCGTCGCGATCAGCGCCAAAGTGGTCGCGAACATGCTCACATCGGTAGGCGTCGCGCGCGTGCTGACGATGGATCTGCACGCGGACCAGATCCAGGGATTCTTCGATATTCCGGTGGACAATATCTACGCGGCGCCGCTTCTGCTCGGGGACGTCTGGAAGCGGCGCTACGAGAATTTGATCGTCGTGTCGCCGGACGTGGGCGGGGTGGTGCGCGCGCGCGCGCTCGCCAAGCGACTCGAATCCGATCTCGCGATCATAGACAAGCGGCGTCCCCGCGCAAACGTTTCCGAGGTCATGAATGTCATCGGCGAAGTCGACGGCCGCACCTGCGTGATCATGGACGACATGGTGGACACGGCGGGAACGCTTTGCAAGGCTGCGCAGGTATTGAAGCAGGAAGGTGCCACCAAAGTGGTTGCCTATTGCACGCACGCAGTCCTGTCGGGTGGCGCGATCGAACGGATCGCGAGCTCGGATATGGACGAACTGGTGGTCACCGACACGATCCCGCTGAGCGAGGAAGGGCGTGCCTGTCCCAAGATCCGGCAGTTGTCTGTCGCGACACTGCTGGCGGAAACGATCCTGCGGATATTTACCGAGGAATCGGTGAGTTCGCTGTTTATCGAGTAGGTTTATCAACCCTGCCTGTGTCTGGTCGCGGGCCTGGCGGAAAATACGAAGGAGCAAGAGATGAAGATTGAAATCAACGCCACGAAGCGCGAAGGGCAGGGCACGGGTGCGAGCCGCCGCCTGCGCCGCGCGGGCAAGGTTCCGGGCATCGTGTACGGCGGAGACAAGCAGCCGGTGAACATCGAGCTGGATCACAAGGACCTGCTGAAGAAGCTTCACACGGAGGCATTCCACGCCTCGATCCTTACCATGAAATTGGACGGCGGCGCGGAGCAGGTTCTGCTACGCACGTTCAACATGCATCCCTACAAGTCTGAGGTGCAGCACGTCGACTTCCAGCGGGTCTCGAAGGAGAAGAAGATCAACATGAAAGTGCCGCTGCACTTTATCAACGCCGAGACTTCGCCGGGGGTCAAGCAGCAGGGCGGGGTCGCGAGCCACGTGATGAACGAGCTCAACATCGCATGTCTGCCGGACGATCTGCCGGAATTCGTCGAGGTCGACATGGGCGGTCTTTCGGTAGGCGGCTCGATCCACGTCAGGGATATCCAGTTGCCGAAAGGCGTCGAGGCAATCTTGCACAAGGGGGAAGACCCCGTCGTTGCCAGCGTCCTTCTGCCGACGCTGATAGCGGAGGAAGAGGAAGCCCCGGCCGAGGAGGCCGCAGTGGCGGCCGCCGAGGTGCCGACCTCCGCTCAGGCGACACCGGAAAAGGCTCCCGAAGCCGGCGCCCCCGCCGACAAGGGCGGCGAGAAGAAAGAGAAGAAATAGTCCGGGCATCGAGGAAGGCGGCAGGGACCTGGCGGTCCTTGCCGCCTTTTCTTTCTAGCCGAGCATGCCTGGCATTCGCCTAATCGTCGGCCTGGGAAATCCGGGCAAGCAGTACGAGCGCACGCGCCACAACGCGGGATTCTGGCTGGTCGAGCGCTTCGCCGCGCGGGAGAGTATCGCCTTGAAGAGCGAGGCGAAGTATCACGCCTATATCGGCCGCCACGAGCCCACGGGCGCGTGGCTAGTGCTGCCGCAAACTTACATGAACGTGAGCGGCAAGTCGGTCGCGTTGCTGGCCGGATTCTTCAAGATTCCCGCCGATGAAATCCTGGTGGCACACGACGAGCTGGACTTTCCGCCGGGCGTCGCAAAGATGAAGCAAGGAGGCGGCGTGGCCGGTCACAACGGTCTTAAGGATATTGCGGCACGCATCGGTGCGCTCGATTTCTGGCGAATTCGGCTGGGCATCGGTCACCCCGGCGACAAGGACCTTGTCGCGGACTACGTGCTGAGGAAGCCCGCCGGGGACGAACGCGAGGCGATCGAGCGCGCGATCGAGAGATCGCTAGAGGTGATACCGATGTGCCTCGCGGGAGACCTGCAGGGCGCGATGCTGAAGCTGCACACAAAGGACAAAGCTTGAGTCTCAAATGCGGCATCGTAGGTCTGCCGAATGTCGGCAAGTCCACCCTGTTCAACGCGCTGACCAAGGCCGGCATTGCGGCGGAGAACTATCCCTTCTGCACCATCGAGCCGAACGTCGGAATCGTCGAGGTTCCCGACCGCCGGATCAGCGCACTGGTGGACATCGCAAAACCGCAGAAAGTGATACCTGCGGTGGTCGAATTCGTAGACATCGCCGGCTTGGTTGCCGGCGCCTCGAAAGGCGAGGGCCTCGGCAACCAGTTCCTCGCCAACATCCGCGAGACCGACGCCATCGCACATGTCGTGCGCTGCTTCGAGGACCCCAACGTCGTGCATGTGGCCGGAAAGGTCGACCCCGTGTCCGACATCGAGACTGTCGTCACCGAACTGGCGCTGGCGGACATGCAGACAGTGGAGAAGCAGCTTGCGCGCAGCGCCAAGCTCGCCAAAGCAGGGGGGGACAAAGAGGCACAACGCATGGTCGCGCTGCTCGAAAAAGTCCTGCAAACGCTGAATGCGGGCCGCCCCGCGAGCACGGCGGAGCTATCGAAAGAAGAGCTGGCGATTCTGCGGCCGCTATTCCTGCTGACGATGAAGCCTACGATGTACGTCGCGAACGTGAATGAGAACGGGTTCCGCGACAACCCGCTGCTCGAGGCGGTCGAAACCCGCGCCGCGAGCGAGGGCGCGCCGGTGGTGGCCATCTGCGCAGCTCTCGAAGCGCAAATCGCCGACATGCCGGAGGAGGACAAGAAGATCTTCCTGGCCGACATGGGGATGGAAGAGCCGGGACTTAACCGGGTCATCCGCGCCGGTTACGGATTGATGGGTCTGCAGACGTTCTTTACGGCTGGGCCAAAGGAGGTGCGCGCCTGGACGATTGCGGAGGGTGCTACCGCACCGCAGGCCGCGGGAGTGATCCACACCGATTTCGAACGGGGCTTCATCCGCGCCGAAGTGGCCTCGTACGAGGACTTCGTGGCCTGCAAGGGAGAGATTGGCGCGAAAGAGGCCGGCAAGTTGCGCGTCGAAGGCAAGGAGTACGTCGTCAAGGACGGCGACGTCATGCACTTTCGCTTCAACGTCTGAGCCGGGCACGCCATCGCAGCGGCCGGGCTAGGAGGGCGACTCGATCTTGCCTCTCATGACCCTGACCCGGTCCCCGGCGCTCCACTCTGGCGCTTGAGCGCTCCGGAAAGCGCGAACGGATCCGTCGTCCATCCTGACGCTCACTTCGTAGATACTCGGCGGGGCGGACGCCTCGGGCGGGCCGCTCAGCGCGCTAAGGAGCATCACCATCATTTCCTCCCGGCCGCCGGAGACCGTACCGGCTCGGATCTTGGGCGCCTTGTTGTCGATTTCTTGCACCTGCTCGACGACGCCGCAGTACCTGCACGCGATTTCCGCCGTGGCGGCAGTTTGAGTCTTGCCGGACGCGGTCGTTCCATGGCCTGTCATGAAGCCGTGTTCCGCAGGTGCGCCCCAGAGGATCAGAGCTCCAAGAAGTACCGCTACCCGGGCAGAAGCGTCTTTTACGTACGAGGCCATGCGCGCACCTTAGCCGGAGGCGGCGCCAACGCATACGGCCTATTTCTCACTTGCGTCAAGAAAGCCTGTCCGGAGCGGTCGTGCCGCAGCGACCCGGCTCAAGATTTGCGGCACTATTGCGCGTGGACCCCGAAATCGAAGCGTTGGGCAATTTCGACCTTGCCAGGGGCGAGGACGTTCCGCAGCTGAGCACGCTGCTTGGCTTGCTGCTGGCGCAGGAGGCTGATTTCGAGCCGGATCCTGAACGGCAGCGGCGCGCCCTGGGCGCAATCGTCGCAGACCCATCGATCGGGCGAATCTACGTCATGCGCGAAGGCGCCGACGTGATCGCAATGGCGAGCCTGCTCTACACCGTGAGCACCGCCGAAGGCGGCAAGGCGGCATGGCTGGAGGATGTGGTGGTGCGGCCGGATCACCGCGGACGCGGAATCGGCAGGATGCTGCTCGAGCGGGTCGCGGCGCGCGCGCGCGCAGACGGCGTGCTGCGGATCACACTGCTGACGGACCCCGATAACGAGCCCGCCCACTCGCTCTATCGCGATCTGGGATTCGAATTCTCGGCCATGCGCCCAATGCGCCTGAGGCTCGGCTAGCGTCTCAACGCGACACGGGAATCAGGCGCCCCGGCGCCGCCCAGATCCCGCGCTCGAGCGCGTGGGCGCCCTCGAAGACCAGATAGCTTTGCGCTCCATAGTGCGGCAGCGGTCGCTGGAGCGCGAGCAGCGCCGTGGCATCGCGCACGGACACGACCGCAACGGGCGTGGCGTCTACCGCACGGCGTTCGGTCCAGACCTGGGCGCTACCACGCGCCGCAAGCGTCTTTGGTCGCGGGGGAAAATTGAGCCGCGCCAGAGCCGCGTCTACGTCGGCATCAAGTCCGACAAGGAGGACGGGGTCCGGCCGGTCGGCAATTTCCCCCGGCGCGATCTTGCGTACGGGATTCTCGAACAGAACCTGAGCCAAGGCCTGCGCCGCGGCTTCGATGGCCGGTCCCTTGGAGGCGAGCGCGAGTCGTGGCGCCTTCGCTAGGATCCAGCTGCGAAGGATCGGTGGCAGCTGCTCGGGGTCGAGCGCGCGCCACAGTCTCAGCCCCGGGTCGAGGCGCACGGCGTGCGGAACGCGCCCCAGGTGGAGAAACGCGGTCTGGCGCTCGTGGTCGACCTCGACCCACCGGGTTTGCGTGACCGCGCCGGTAATGATCTCCACTGGAACCCGGAGCCGGTACGGCGGCGCAGATTGCGTAAACTCCAGCGAGAGGGTCGCCGCGCCGCTTTTAACGTCCGCCTTGGCCGACGCGATACCGAGCCTTGGCGCGCCAGCGCGCTCCACCCACTGCTCGAAAAACCAAGACAGGTCGCGTCCCGAGGCGCGCTCGAATGCGCTTCTAAGATCGCCCCAGGAGGCGGCCTTGAAGCGCTTCGAGCGCCAGAATTCCCGCACGCCATCGTGAAAGGCCTTCTCTCCGACGAGGTCGCGCAGCATGAAGAAGACCATTGCCGACTTGCCGTAGCCGACCGCGGCGGCGACGCCGTGGGCGCGTGAGCGGAATTCGGCCAGCGACGGCTGCTCGCTCGAGGGCACCGCGGCATAGTCGCGCAGCCACGCCAGCCGCGCCTCTCGCGCCGCCTCGGGCGACGCCTCTTCCTTGTATGCGTAGTCCGCCATGAAGGTGGTCAGACCCTCGCTCCAGTTTCCCCTCTTGTAGTCGACGTAGACGCCGTTGCCCCACCAGTTGTGCAGTACTTCGTGCCCGAGCGAAGTGGCCCGGATGAACGGCAGCTTGAGCACGGTCGCGCCGATATAGGTCAGCGTCGGCATGCCGAATCCCGTTGGCAGCGGGCTGGCGACGACCGAAAACGATGCGAAGGGGTAGCGCCCGATCGACTTGCTGTAGCGTTCAATGTAGCGTTGGCTGTCGTCCAGATAACCCGCCGCGAGCGATTCGAGGTCCGGATAGAAGTAGGTTCTAAGGCGCAGCGGCGCTGCCCCGCGCCGAGGAACGATTTTCTCGCGCACCTTGTACGGCCCTGCCATCAGCTCGATGCCGTCTGAAGGGTGGTTGAATTCGAAGCGCGCTTCGTAGCGTCCCGCCGAAACCTTTTCCTTCACCAACCGTCCAGGCACAAGGCCGCGCTGGTCGCGCGGCAGCGAAAGCCGGACGCTGTAGCTGAACGGGCCCTCCACGGCGGGATACCAGCCGCTCGCCGCGGGCAGGTAGCTTCCCTCAGGCGACACCATCGCGCGCGTTTCACCCAGCACCTCACGGTAGTCGAGCGACTGGTCGAGTGCCGGCAGCGTGCCGCCGTAGTCGATGCGCAGCGTCGCGCCGTTGCTTCCGGGCACGTGCCAAATCTTGCGCTCGCCGTCGCTGCCCTCGAGCTCCACCGCGGCGGGTGCGCCATCGACGCTCGCGGAGCGAATCTCGAACGCACGGTTGAGCTCGAAGCGCGCGTTTCCCGGAAGCTTCAGCTCGCCAGTCGCTCTTATCACCCGCGACGCCGGGTCAATGCGCACGTCCAGGTCGAGATGGGCGGCTCCGGCAAGTGCTAAAGACGGCGCCAGCCCGCAAAGGAACGGCAGAGCATCGCGCCACCCTAGAGTCATCGCGCGGGCGGAAATTTGGCCACCAGGTCGATCTCGTGCCCCTCGCGCAGGATCCGCAAGGGCATCCAGGTGCCCGGGGGCTGCGCGTGAACGGCGCGAATCACTTCGCCCACGCGCGCGATGTTCGCGCCAGCGATCGATATGATGCGGTCGCCGGAGCGCAAGCCGGTTGCTTCTGCCAGGCTGCCCGCGGTCACCTGCGCGATACTGACGCCATCCTTCGTCTGTTCGATCTGTACGCCTAGCCGCGGCGGTGGCGGCGCAGACGATGGCAGCTTCGGGACGGCGAACACCGCGTCAGCGATTCCGTCGAGTCCCGCGCAGTCGCTCCTCGCGGGCACAGGAAGAAGCATGCCGATATCGCCGATGCCGAGATCGCGCAACTGGTGCGCAACGCCGTGGCCGTAGCGGATGTGTCCGCTTCCCATGATGCCGACGACGAGGGTTTGCCCGGCATCGCGATTCGTCCGCACGGCGTTCGCCAGCCCCTGTGCCATGGCGCGATCCCAGGTCGTCTGCGAGTCGACGAAGCGCAGGAAGTCCGGATCATCGCGCTGCCCTTTGTCCGCCCCCTTCCTCTCGGGGTGGAGCCTGTAGGCGTCGAGCAGATCGTCCAGATAGGACGGTGAGGGCGCGGCAGGGCGGGTGACGCCCTCTTTTTGCGCGTCGGGCACGGCATCCCACCCCTTGGCCGATATCGCCTGTATGAGCTTGGAGTCGATATTCAGCGCCCGCATCGGGATGCGGTTCATGCGCGCAAAGCGAAATAGCGGCAGGTACAGTTCTGCGGGCCAGCCCCACGCCTGCTCCCAATCCGTTTGCTCGAGCAACTGCTTTTCCGTGAGCTCGCCGGATATCCATTTGTCCAGCACCGGCTGCGCTTTGCGCGGGAACGCTTCGAAGCCGATCACCATTCGCGGCTGGAGCATGTGCAATGCGCCCAGGGTTGCGAGCTGCCAGGCGTGATCGTCTGCGCTGTCGTGGGTCTCGCCCAGGAGCACGACGTCCCGGCGCGCCATCGATGCGATCACGTCCGCGCCCTTTTCCGGGCGAGCGGCGCCGGCGTCGGGCGCATACCACGCCGCCGGCGCCAGGCAATCGTTCGCAAGCGCACTGCTCCAGACCCCGAGCGCCGCGGCCGCAAAGGCCAGTACCTGGCGCGCGAATCGCGGCACGGACGGTCGACTACGCTACGGCGGCGGAGCGTACCGCGCGCCTGCGTTCGTTCTCGGTCAGGTACCGCTTGCGGATGCGGATCGTCTTCGGCGTTACCTCGACCAGCTCGTCGTCCTCGATGAATTCGATGGCGAACTCCAGCGTAAGCTTCACGGGCGGAGTCAGGAGCACGTTTTCATCCTTGCCGGACGCGCGCACATTGGTCAGCTTCTTGTTCTTGATCGGATTGACGACCAGGTCGCTGTCGCGGCTGTGAATGCCCACCACCATCCCCTCGTAGACCTTGTCGCCCGGGCTGACGAACAGCCTTCCCCGTTCCTGCAAGTTGAACAGCGCATAGCCGACCGCGGCGCCGTCCTCCTGCGACACCATGGCGCCATTGCGCCTTCCCGGCATGTCGCCTTTCCAGGGACCATAGTCGTCAAACACATGACTTAGGATCCCGTTTCCGCGCGTTAGGTTCATGAATTCACCCTGGAATCCGATCAGGCCGCGCGCCGGAATGCGGTAGTCCAGCCGAACGCGGCCGCGCCCGTCGGGCACCATGTCGACGAGCTCGCCCCGTCGTCCCGCCAATGCCTCCATCACCTGGCCCTGATGTGTTTCCTCGACATCGAGCGTGAGCAGCTCGTACGGTTCCTGCAGCGTCCCGTCCACCGTGCGGGTAATCACGCGAGGCCGGCTGACCGCCACCTCGTAGCCCTCGCGGCGCATGTTCTCCACCAGAATCGTCAAGTGCAGCTCGCCGCGGCCCGACACCAGGAATACATCTGCGTCGCTCGTGTCCTCGACCCGCAACGCAACGTTCGTGAACAGCTCGCGCATGAGCCGTTCGCGGATCTGGCGGCTGGTCATGAATCTTCCCTCGGTGCCCGCGAAAGGCGAGGAGTTCACCTGGAAGTTCATGGTGATCGTCGGCTCGTCGACCCGCGGCGCCGCCAGCGCTTCCGGATGATCCGGGTCGCACAGGGTGCAGCCGATGGCGAGCTCCGGGACGCCGGTGAACTGAACGATGTCACCCGCGATCGCTTCGCTCAGCGGCACCCGCTCCAGCCCGCTGAAACCGAAAACCTGGGCAACCTTGGCGCTCAGCGGGCCCCGCCCCGGCAGCAATACCGTGACCTCGGTCGCGGGCTTCAGGCGTCCGCGCCGGATGCGCCCGATGCCGATTCGCCCGACGTAGCTGGAATAGTCGAGCGCGGAGATCTGGAGCTGGAGCGGGCCTTCGGCGTCCACGTCCATCGGCGCGGGCACCCTCGACAGGATCGTGTCGAACAGCGGCCGCATGTCCTGGCCGCGCCGCGCGGACTCGAGCGACGCCCAGCCCTGCAGCGCGGAGGCATACACGACAGGAAAGTCGAGCTGCTGCTCGCTGGCGCCGAGCTTGTCGAACAGCTCGAAGGTGTGGTTCACGACCCAGTCCGGGCGTGCGCCGTCGCGATCCACCTTGTTTACGACCACGATCGGCTTGAGGCCCAGCGCGAGCGCCTTCTTGGTGACGAAGCGCGTTTGCGGCATGGGACCCTCCACCGCGTCGACCAGCAGCAGGACGCCGTCGACCATGCCCAGCACGCGCTCGACCTCGCCGCCGAAATCCGCGTGCCCGGGAGTGTCCACGATATTGATGTGCACGCCCGCGTAGTCGACCGCGCAATTCTTGGCGAAAATCGTTATCCCGCGCTCGCGCTCGATGTCGTTCGAGTCCATCACGCGCTCGGCGATGCGCTCGTGCGCCGCGAACGCGCCGGCCTGGTGCAGAAGCTTGTCGACCAGCGTCGTCTTGCCGTGGTCGACGTGGGCGATGATGGCGATGTTTCGGATCTGGCGGGACATGGCGGGGCGCGACGCGAGACTGGCATTCTAGCAGTCGGGGCCTGCGCGTAGCGCGTGCGATACTCCGGCCACAGCAGAAATCAACGCGTCTTCCGGAGAATCGCCATGCCTGTTCCCGCGCTGCTGCAGGGCCGCCTGCGCCTGCCGGTCGTCGGCTCGCCGATGTTCATCGTTTCCAATCCCGAGCTGGTCATTGCGCAGTGCAGGTCGGGAATCGTCGGCTCGTTTCCTGCGCTTAACGCCCGCCCCAAGGAACAGCTCGAGACCTGGCTCGAGCGGATCACGTCCGAGCTCGGGAGCGGTCACGAAGCTGCGCCGTACGCGGTAAACCAGATCGTACATGCGTCGAACGACAGGCTAGGGCATGACATGGAGGTCTGCGAGCGTTTCCGGGTGCCGATCGTCATTACCTCGCTTCGGGCGCCGGACGAGATCGTGCCGCGGGTGCACTCGTGGGGCGGGCTCGTGTTTCACGACGTGATCAGCGTGCGCCACGCGCGCAGAGCGATGCAGGCGGGGGTCGACGGACTGATCCTCGTCTGCGCGGGCGCCGGAGGACACGCCGGCATGCTGAGCCCGTTTGCGCTGGTGCAGGAGGTAAGGCATTTCTTTGCCGGCACGATTCTCCTCGCCGGCGCGATCGCAACCGGCGAGGCGGTTCTCGCCGCCCTGGCCGCGGGCGCGGACCTCGCCTATGTCGGCACGCGCTTCATCGCTACACGGGAAGCCAATGCGAAGCCGGAATACAAGAAGATGCTGATCGACGCGGCGGCGGCCGATATCGTGTACACGCCGCTATTCACCGGCGTGCACGGCAACTACCTGCGGCCGAGCGTTGCCGCCGCCGGGCTAGATCCGGACAACCTGCCGGCCGCGGGCAAAAGCGCGATGAACTTCGGCTCGGACGGCAACGTCGAGAAGAAAGTCTGGCGCGACATCTGGAGTGCCGGACAAGGCGTGGGGGCGATAGAAGACGCGCCTACGACGGCCGAGGTCGTCGGCCGCCTCGAGCGCGAATACAACGCTGCGTTCGAGCGCCTAAAGGCTCAGGCGCTCTTCTTCTCGAGCGGGCAGGTCGACAGGCCGAACAGCATGTAGAGCGGGCAAAAACCGAACAGCCCCGTTCCAAGCGGCACCAGACCGGCGAGGCCCCACCACTTTCCCGCGCCATCGACAATGAAGATCAGCGACAGCAGGCCGATTCCTACGACGATGCGAAGTGCCTTGTCGATGCTGCCTACGTTCGTTTTCATGTCCTGCTCCTTGGCTGGCCCGGATTGACCAGCCAAGGCTAGCAGCGCGCCGGGGTGACCCCTTGACGCCGATCAAGGCGGCACTCAGATTCCCGCGAGCATCAGGTATTTGACCTCGAGGTACTCCTCGATGCCGTACTTCGAGCCTTCCCGGCCGAGACCGGACTGCTTGACGCCGCCGAAAGGCGCGACCTCGGTCGACAGGATGCCGCTGTTGACGCACACCATGCCGGTCTCCATCTGCTCCGCGGCGCGGAAGACGCGGCCGATGTCGCGGCTGTAGAAGTAGCCAGCGAGGCCGAACTCGGTCGCATTCGCCATCGCGATCGCCTCATCGTCGGTCTTGAAGCGGTAGAGCGGCGCCACCGGGCCGAAGGTCTCCTCGTTCGAGACCCGCATCGCCTGTGTCACCCCGGTGAGGATGGTGGGCTCGAAAAACAGGCCGCCGCGGCTGTGCCGCTTGCCCCCGAGAATCACCTTGGCGCCTTTCGCGGTCGCGTCCGCGACGTGCTCCTCCACCTTCCTCATTCCCTGCTGGTCGATCAGCGGACCGATGATTACGCCCGATTCGGTGCCGGCGCCGACAGTGAAGCTCTTGACCTTGTCGGCGAGCTTTGCGGCGAAGGCGTCGTAGACCTCGTCCTGGACATAGATGCGATTGGCGCACACGCAGGTCTGCCCCGCATTGCGGTACTTGCTCGCGATCGCGCCGTCGACCGCCGCATCCAGGTCGGCATCGTCGAACACGATGAACGGCGCATTGCCTCCCAGTTCGAGAGAGAGCTTCTTGATCGTGTCGGCCGATTGGCGCATCAGGATGCGGCCGACCTCGGTAGAGCCCGTGAACGAGAGCTTGCGCACCGTGGGATTGGCACACATTTCCTTGCCGATGGTCGGTGCGTCTCCGGTGATCACGTTGAACACGCCTTTCGGGATTCCGGCGCGCTCGGCGAGCTCGGCCATGGCTAGCGCCGAGAACGGCGTCTGCTCGGCGGGCTTTATGACGACCGTGCAGCCGGCGGCGAGCGCGGGCGCGGCCTTGCGCGTGATCATCGCGTTGGGGAAGTTCCACGGCGTGATCATCGCCGAGACGCCAATCGGCTGCTTCAGCACCAGGATCCTCTTGTCGGCCTGATGCTGAGGGATCACGTCGCCGTAGACGCGCTTGGCCTCCTCGGCGAACCATTCGACGAACGAGGCGCCGTAGGCGATCTCGCCTTTCGACTCGGCCAGAGGCTTGCCCTGCTCGGTGGTGAGAATCAGCGCGAGATCTTCCTGATTGGCCATCATCAGGTCGAACCACTTGCGCAGGATCGCCGAGCGCTCCTTGGCGGTCTTGGCGCGCCACGCCGGCCAGGCCTTGTCGGCCGCTTCGATTGCCCGCTTGGTTTCGGCTACGCCCATGTCGGGCACGCTGCCGACAGTTTCGCCCGTGGCGGGATTGTCGACCGCGAAGGTCTTCTTCGAATCGGCGGGGATCCATGCGCCGTCGAGGTAGCACTGCTCGCGGAAAAGCTTCGGGTCCTTCAGGTTGAGGGCCGGCAATCCGGCGCGGGACGGAGCGTTCATATGTCCTCCGGTGGGGTGAACCGCAAATTTTACTGCTCTAGAACGTTCCGGGGAAAGCGCCGCCGTCGAGCAGCAGGTTTTGACCTACGATAAAGCCCGCGTGGGCGCTGCACAGGAAGGCGCAGGCATCTCCGAATTCCTCGACCGTGCCGAAGCGCCTGGCGGGATTCGCCTCCATGCGCGCGTTGGCGAGCTCTTCCGGCGTCTTGCCGGCCTTCTTGGCATTGAACGCCATGTTCGAGCGCAGCCGGTCGGTATCGAACGGTCCGGGAAGCAGGTTGTTGATGGTGACGTTGTGCTGCGCGACGGTGCGCGACAGCCCGGCGACGAACCCGGTCAGGCCGGTGCGCGCCCCGTTCGACATCCCGAGCTCGGGTATCGGCATCTTCACCGCCCCGGAGGTGATGTTGACGATGCGCCCGAACCTGCGCCCGATCATGCCGTCGATCGTGGCTTTGATGAGCTCGATCGGCGTGAGCATGTTGCCGTCGAGCGCCTTGATCCAGTCGTCGCGCGACCAGTTGCGAAAGTCTCCCGGCGGCGGCCCGCCCGCGTTGTTCACCAGGATGTCCGGCTGCGGGCACGCCTTGAGCGCCTGCGCGCGCCCCTCGGGCGTGGTGATATCTCCCGCGACCGCGGTCACCTTCGCGCCGGTGGCCTTGCGGATCTCCTCCGCCGTCGCCATGAGCGCCTCCTCGCCGCGCGCCGTGATCACCAGGTTGACGCCCTCGCGCGCGAGCGACATCGCGCATCCCTTGCCCAGCCCTTTGGACGCCGCGCATACGAGCGCGGTCTTGCCCTTGATTCCCAGATCCATCCTCAGCTCCAATTTGTCGAAAAGAACCTGAAGGTTACCAGTGGACGGACCATCCCTTTCCCTGTCCCCTGGGCGACGGCCCGACTAGCACAGGAACGGAGTGAGGGGCCTGAGGAACCGCACCCACCTCAAACAATCTTGCAATTCAGGGTGATAAAAGTCCTCGAGTCGCCAGCCATCGAGTCCTAACCTCAACTCAAGCGGGCATGTATGTATTAGGGGGTAAGTCATGAGGACGATCAACGCAACGTACGTCGGGGTGCTGCTGCTGGCGTTTGCGAGCGGAGCTTGCGCGAGTATCGACGCAGGGCAGGTTCAGTTTGTGCACGGCGACTCTCGCGCCCTCGGCGCCAACGGCGTCGAACGCGCGCTCAAGAAGGGGGATCCGGTGTACGAGGGCGAAACGGTAGTCACCGGCCCGAGCGCCAGCCTCCAGCTGCGCATGTCCGACGAGGCAGTGATCGCGGTCCGCCCGAATTCCCGTCTGCAAATCGAGGTCTATCGCTTCGACGGGAAGCGCGACGGCAGCGAGCGCGGTGTGCTCCGGCTGATCAGCGGCGCCTTTCGCTCCATCACCGGGCTCATCGGGCATACCAAGAAGGATAACTACAAGGTCATCACGGAGACCGCCAATATCGGCATCCGCGGGACCGACCACGAGCCGGCATACTTGCTTCCGGCGACGGCCGACGCTGCCGGCACCTACGATAAGGTGAACACCGGCGGGACCTACATCGCGACACCGAATGGTCGGGTCGACCTTTCGCCCAACCAGGTGGGCTTCGCCAGCAGCCGCCCCGGCGCAGTCCCTGTCCAACTGGAGCACGTCCCGGGGTTCATGCGCAGCACGCCGCCGATGGGACCGGGCGCGAGCGCGAGCGGCGAAAGTCAGCCTAGTGGCGTTGCGGCGCCAGGGTCCGACGGCCCACAGACTCACCCCGTGCAGCCCTGGTTCTACAGTCAGGCGCTCGCCCACGAACAGAATCCCCGCGTCGTCACGGCCGAGCTGAATCTAACCTACGCTTCGCAAATGCTCCCCATCGCGCCAAGCGGTTCTAGTGGCAACATCCTCGAAGCAGGTGTGTACGGGGATGTGACCGGCGGCGTCGCGCGCAACGGTACGTTCACGGCACAGCAGGTGCCGGCAGAGCAGTTCTTCGCCGGTAACGCGAAGGCGCTAGCGGCGACCGATCCGATGTCCAAGCTGATTTACACGCGCGGCGCCGTGCCGGCGGTGGCAACCGGTAGCGGAAGCTTTGCCGACAACGGCACCACGGTCGCCGTGAACTGGGGCATCTATGGTACCGGCGCCGCGGTCAACGGGCACATGGTCAAGGACGCGTACACCGGCGGAGCCGGCCGTCAGCCGGATTACATGCAAGTCATGGGTGCGCTCGCAACGCCCGACGCCGTGGTGAGCACGCTGTCCGGCACGTACTCCACGATGGTGACGAGCACGCCGATCATCGCGGAGAGCGGCGCACCGGGCGGGTCGGTGACCAACGCCAGTATCGTGCTCGCCAGCGGCGCGCTGACGCAGTACCAGGTGGGCGTGACCGACGGACTTTCCCGCACGTGGTCTGCGAGCTGCTCGAGTTGCGCAAGCCCCGTCCCGCTCGCCAGTTTCAAGACCTCCGGGATCGCGCTTAGCGGTTCGGGACCGACAGGTACGGCGACGGGGCAGGCAAACGGGCAGCCGGTCGGGCCGACCGGACAGGGCATGATTTCGTCGTTCGCGCTGCAGGACACCTCCGCCGCGATCACCGGGTCGTTCGCGGTGAAGCAGTGATACGCGAGTAGAGAACAAACTGTGCGAGGCCAGGCAAACGGCCTCTACTCTTGGGCGCAATAGGCGGGCTCTGGCCCGCCTTTTTCTTTGCCTGGTATCGGCGATGCGATGAGCTATTATCATACTAGGGGATTCACGCGCGGCTAGGTTTTTGTTGGGGGGTGATGCTCCGAATCTGCGAAGTGATGTTGCTCGCGCTCGTGGCTCAGCTCTTGTTTGCTGCGCCACCGGCGGCTCATGCCCAATCGCAACCCGATCTTGCCCGCGCTAAGACGCTGATCCTGGAAGGCAAGGGTGCAGAGGTCTGGGCCATGCTCGAGCCGTTCGAATTTCAGCTCGCGGGACAGCAAGACTACGATTACCTCCTAGGCGTTGCGGCAATAGAGGCCGGCCATCCGGACCGCGCCACGCTCGCTCTCGAAAGGGTGCTTGCGGTCAACCCCAATCACGCGGCGGCGCGGCTGGACATGGGACGCGCCTACTTCGCGCTCGGCGACTACGATCGCGCCCGAATCGAGCTGAAGGACCTGCTGTCCCACGATCCGCCGCCCGCCGCGCGCGACACGATCGAGCGCTACCTTGCGGCCATCGAGATTCGAACACATCGCGCGGGCGCCGTACGGCTGACTGGCTACGCGGAGGCCTCGCTCGGCCACGACAGCAATGTCAACGCCGGCGTTTCCCAAGGTTCGCTGTTCCTGCCACTGTTCGGCGCGACTTTCGTGCTTGCGCCCAGCGTCACGCGGCAGAGCGACGACTTCCTTGCGTTCGGAGGGGGCGTCGACGTCACGGTACCGGTGCGGGAGAACCTGTCGCTCGTTGCCGGCGCAGACGCGCGCCAAAGGAGCTATTCGTCGCTCGATACTTTCGACAACAGCAGTGTCGAATTGCGCGCCGGGCTGCAGCGCACGGGTGAACGCGACGTGGCGCGATTTACGGTCGGCACGAACCACTACGACCTCGACAATGCGGCCTATCGGCGCCTGCAGAGCCTCAACCTGGAATGGCGCCGTCAAGTCGATCGCCGCAGCCAGATCACGCTTTACGGCCAGGACCTGCGCATCCGCTATCTGCAGCCGACCACGCGCTCGGAGAGCTCGAACATGTTTATCGTCGGCGCAGGCGGCGTCCGCACCCTCGACGAGGCGACGCGCAGTTTCGCCTTCGGCAACATATTCGCGGGTGAAGATACCGCGACGGACCTGCGCATCGACGGCGACAGGCACCTGTACGGGATTCGAGTCGGGATCCAGCGTGCGTTGCGCGCAAACGTCGACGGGTACGCTACGCTCGGCGCGCAGCACTCGGAATACGCGGAAGAGAATGTCATCTTCGCCACCAAGCGCCGAGACTGGCAGTACGATGTCGCACTGGGGGCCAACTGGCGCCTCGATGGAGCATGGTCACTGCGACCCCAGCTCAGCTATACGCGAAACGACGCGACGACGGGGATAAACGACTACGACCGCTACGAGCTGTCGATCACCTTGCGCCGGGACTGGCGCTGACGCGGGGCGGTCCCGGTTACCGCTTGGTCGAAACCAGCAGAACCCCGAAGATTACCAGCGCGCCTCCCGCCGCCTGCAGCCAGTTGAGCGGCTCTTCCAGTCCGACGGCGCCGGCGATCGCGGTCGTGACCGGCCCGACGGCGCCGATCAGGGCGAAGTGGTTCGCGCCGATGCGCTTGAGGGCCTCCGCCACCAGGAACACCGGCAGCACGGTGCTGAAGACTGCCATGACGATCGCGTAGTACCAGACTTGCGCCGGCAATTCGAGCGCGGATAGCGGCTCGAGGACGAAGAATTGCGCCACGGCAGGCAGCGTGGCGACGATCATGCTGTAGGCGGTGAAGCGCATCGAGCCGACCCGCTGCACGATCTGGCTGCCGGCTACGAGGTATACCGCGTAACAAAGGCTCGAGCCGAACACCAGACTCACGCCGAGCAGGAACACTCCGCCTTCGGCCTGCCCGCCCAAGCGGTTCGACACCACGAGCGCGATGCCTGCGTAGCTCAGGGCCAACGCAGCGAGCTGGCGGCTGCTGGGGCGCTTGTGCAGGAACACCAGCGACAGCAGCAGCACCAGCGTGGGATAGAGAAAAAGGATCAGCCGCCCGAGCCCCGCGCCCACCCACTGCAGGCCGAGGAAATCGAGAAAGCTCGCCATGTAATAGCCGATGAAGCCCAGGCCGGCGATGCCGGCCCAGTCGCGAAGCGTGAGCCGGGGTTCGCGCGCGCGCAGCCACCACGCGATGGCGGCGAAGAACGGCAGCGCGATCGCCATGCGCAGAAAGAGCAGCGTCACCGGCGCGACCGGAAACGCGGCGTAGGCGAGCTTGATCAGGATCGGCCGGAACGAGAACCCGATCACGCCCGCGAACGCAAATGCGATGCCCCAGGCGCGGTAGCCTGCGGCGCGCGAGGGCGAGGGCATGGCGGTAGAATGAATCACTTCTTATCCGGCGCGAATACTAACGCATGGCAGGTCATAGCAAATGGGCGAACATCCAGCACCGCAAGGGACGCCAGGACGCCAAGCGGGGCAAGATCTTCACTCGCCTGATAAAGGAGATCGCCGTGGCGGCGCGTCTGGGCGGCGGCGATTCGGGGAGCAATCCGCGCCTGCGGCTCGCGGTGGACACGGCGCGCGAGAACAACATGCCGGGCGACAACATCAAGCGCGCGATTCAGCGCGGCACCGGCGAGCTCGAGGGCGTGGCCTACGAGGAGATCCGCTACGAGGGCTACGGGCCGGGCGGCGCGGCCGTGATGGTCGATTGCATGACCGACAACCGCACCCGCACGGTCGCCGACGTGCGGCATGCGTTCACCAAGAACGGCGGCAACCTCGGCTCCGACGGTTCGGTGGCGTACATGTTCCGTCACTGCGGGCAGTTCGTGTTCGCGCCCGGCACGAGCGAGGACAAGGTGATGGAGGCTGCGCTCGACGCGGGCGCGGACGACGTGCTGACCAACGACGACGGGTCGGTCGAAGTCCTGTGCGCGCCGGGGGAGTTCGGTGCCGTGAAGTCGGGGCTGGAAAAGGCCGGGCTCAGACCCGAGCTGGCCGAGATCACGATGAAAGCGACGACCGAGATCGCGCTCCCCGGGGACGAGGCAGGGCGCATGCGCAGGCTGCTCGAGGCCCTCGAGGTTTTGGACGACGTCCAGAACGTATACACCACCGCGGTGCTGGAAGACGCCTGAGCGCGAGCGTGAGGATCATCGGCATCGACCCCGGTCTGCAGGTCACGGGATTCGGCGTCATCGACAAGCATGGCGCGAAGCTCGCCTACGTCACGAGCGGCTGCGTCAAGACGCCCGCTGGCGAGCTTGCCGGGCGGCTGAAAGTGATCCTGGACGGCCTGGCGGAGGTGATCGCCTCGAGTGCGCCCCAGGTGGCGGCGGTCGAGAAGGTGTTCGTCAACGTCAATCCCCAGTCGACGCTCGCGCTCGGTCAGGCGCGCGGCACCGCGATCTGCGCCGCGGTGCTCGCGGGTCTGGCGGTGGCCGAGTACACTGCGCTGCAGGTCAAACAAGCCGTGGTCGGCAACGGCCACGCAAGCAAAGAGCAGGTGCAGCACATGGTCAAGCGGCTGCTCGATTTGCCGGGCGACCCCGGTCCCGATGCGGCGGACGCGCTCGCCTGCGCGATCTGCCACGCCCACGGCAGCAGGCTGGGCGAGCTCGGCCTGCGCGGCACGCGCCGGAAGGCGGGCCGGATCGTATGATCGGCAGGCTCGTCGGGCGGCTGGTTTCCAAGCATCCGCCGCAAGTGGTGGTCGATGTCGCCGGCGTCGGCTACGAAGTCGACGTGCCGATGAGCACCTTCTTCAATCTGCCGGCGACCGGCGAAACCGTGATGCTGCACACGCACCTCGCGGTGCGCGAGGACGCGCACGTGCTGTACGGCTTCGGCAGCGTGGAAGAGCGTGCCGCTTTTCGCCGCCTGATCAGGATTTCGGGCGTCGGAGCGCGCACCGCGCTCGCGCTGCTGTCCGGGCTTTCGGTCGCGGATCTGGCGCACGCGGTGGCGGAGCAGGACAGCGCGCGGCTGATCAAGGTTCCCGGCATCGGCAAGAAGACCGCCGAACGGCTGCTGCTGGAGCTCAAGGGCAAGCTTGCCGAGGCCCCCCCGTCCGGCGCGCCGGGGGTCTCCGCAGGGGCAGGTGCCGACGTCCTCAACGCACTGGTCGCGCTCGGCTACAGCGAAAAAGAGGCGCTCGCCGCCGTCAAGAGCCTGCCTTCGGGCGTAGCGGTCACCGACGGCATCCGCGCGGCGCTCAAGGCTCTGGCAAAATCCTGACGTGAGCGTAGAAACCGACCGCCTGATCTCCGCCAAGCCTGCCTCGGTGCAGGAGGAGCAGATCGAACGCTCGCTGCGACCGGCTTCGCTGGCGGACTACGTCGGCCAGCACAAGGTGCGCGGCCAGTTCGAAATCTTCATCGAGGCTGCGAGGGCGCGCAGCGAAGCGCTGGACCACGTGCTCCTGTTCGGTCCGCCCGGCCTCGGCAAGACCACTCTCGCGCACATCATCGCGCGCGAAATGGGGGTCAACCTGCGCCAGACGTCGGGCCCGGTACTTGAGCGCCCGGGCGACCTCGCGGCGATGCTCACCAATCTCGAGCCGCGCGACGTGCTGTTCATCGACGAGATCCACCGGCTTTCGCCGATCGTCGAGGAGATCCTCTATCCCGCGCTCGAGGACTACCAGATCGACATCATGATTGGCGAGGGCCCGGCGGCGCGCTCGATCAAGCTCGATCTACCGCCGTTCACTCTGGTGGGGGCGACGACGCGCGCCGGGATGCTGACCAATCCGCTGCGCGATCGCTTCGGCATCGTGGCGCGGCTGGAGTTCTACGACGAATCCGAGCTCTCGACGATCGTGCATCGCTCTGCGCGCCTGCTCGAAGTGAAGCTCGCCGACGAGGGTGCGCTCGAGATTGCGCGCCGCTCGCGCGGCACGCCGCGCATCGCGAATCGGCTTCTGCGCCGCGTGCGCGACTACGCCCAGGTCAAGGCCGACGGCGTGGTATCCAAGGCGGTCGCGAGCTCGGCGCTCGCAATGCTCGACGTGGACGTGCTCGGGCTCGACGTCATGGATCGCAGGTTGCTGCTCGCCGTGATCGAGAAATTCTCCGGCGGCCCGGTAGGCGTGGAGAATCTCGCCGCGGCGATCGGAGAGGAGCGCGACACGATCGAGGACGTGCTTGAGCCGTATCTGATCCAGCAAGGCTACCTGCAGCGCACCTCGCGCGGACGCGTCGCAACCCTGCTTGCCTACCGCCACTTCGGCGTCGTCGCTCCCGCGGCGACGCAGGACCTGCTTTCTCCACCCGAGCCGGGCGAGAGCCGCTAGCCGCTTGCCGGGAGAAATATTCGGCTCGCGGCTGCACCAGCTCAGACCACAACTGTGGGCGACGCCCGTCCTCGTGGCGGCCAATGTCGCCGTTTTCGTGCTGATGCTGGGTGCGGGCGCCGGTTTTCTCACGCCCAAGGCGGGCGTTCACCTGGCCTGGGGCGCGAATTTCGGCCCCGCGACGAAGGACGGTGAATGGTGGCGCTTGTTCAGCGCCATGTTCCTGCACTTCGGCGTGATCCATCTGGCCTTCAACATGTGGGCGCTCGCCGCCGCCGGACGGCTGGTCGAGCGCCTGTACGGCGGCGCCGCGTTCCTTGCGACATATCTCTTCGCGGGGCTCACCGGCTCGTTCGCGAGCCTGCTGTGGAACGCCGACACGGTGGTGAGCGCCGGCGCCTCGGGCGCCGTGTTCGGCGTTTATGGCGCGCTGTTCGCGTTCCTGCTCGTCCAACGGGGTTCGGTGCCGATGACGGCGCTCAAGCGGCTCGCCGCGAGCGGCGCCATGTTCGTCGGTTACACCCTGATCGCGGGAGCGATCTACCCCGGCATCGACAACGCCTGCCACGTTGGCGGCCTGCTCGGAGGGTTTGCGGCGGGCCTTGCGCTGTCGCGGCCGCTCGAGCGCGTGCGCCTGGCGGCGGGTCGCGCCGCGGTCGCGGCGGCGGCCGGCGTCGCGATTCTTGCCGTGTTGTGGCTCGCGACCCCGCCGGCGAAGTACTCGTACCGGGCGCAGCTTGCGGCCCAGCGCGCGATCAACGACTTCGCGCGCACGGAGGTCGGGCTCAGTGCGCGGGGACAGGCGTTGTTCAAGGCCTGGCAGCGTGGAGATTTCGACAACGCGCAGGCCGCCGAGCGCGTCGAGCACGAACTGGTTCTCCCGTGGGACGCGGCGCAAAAGCAACTTGCTGCGATAGAACTGCCGCCGGCGGCCCCCGCCGAGCGTCCGCTGGAGCTTCTTAAGCGCTACGCGGCCGCGCGCCACGACATGTATGCGCTCTTCGCCGCGGGGCTGCGCGACGCAGACCGGACCAAGCTAAGCCAGGCGGACGAGCGTGCCCACCAGGTCAAGCGACTGCTTGGCGAGTTGAAGGCGTTGCAAAAGGCGCGCAAATGACCCGCCGACCCTTCAGAATCCAGGTGCGCGTGTACTACCAGGATACCGACGCCGGCGGCGTCGTGTTCCATGCGCAGTATCTTGCCTTCATGGAGCGGGCGCGGACGGAGCTGCTGAACGAGGCAGGAATCGACCTGTCGCGCCTGAGCGACGAACGGCGCGTGATGTTCATGGTCCACGAGCTCGCGGTGCGCTTTCACCGGCCGGCGGGGCTGAACGACCTCGTCTGGGTGAGCGCCGAAGTGGTTAAAATGGGCCGCGCGAGTCTCGTATTCCGCCAGCGCGTTGAACGCGGGCAAGAGCTGCTGGTCGAAGCTGATGTGACCCTTGCCGTGGTCGACCGTGTCCGGATGCGGCCTGCGCGCATGCCCGAAGAACTGAAGAAGGCGCTGGAACGTTCATGACAGTCACGCAGGATCTCGATTTCTGGACGCTCGTCGTCCACGCAAGCTTCGTCGTGAAGGGGGTGTTGGCGCTGCTGCTCCTGGTTTCGTTCATGTCGTGGATGTTCATCTTCCAGAAATGGTTCGTGATCCGCCGCGCGCGCGCCCAGACCGAACAGTTCGAGCGCGAGTTCTGGAGCGGCAACGATCTGAACGCGCTCTATCAAGGAGCCGTCAACAACCGCCATTCGATCGGCAGCCTGGAGCGGATATTCGAGGCCGGGTTCCGCGAATTCACCAAGATCAGGGGACAGCGCACGGTGGAGGCCTCGGTGATGGTGGACGGAGCGCGCCGCGCCATGCGCGCGACCTTCCAGCGCGAGATGGATCATCTCGAGGGCAGACTTGCGTTTCTCGCCTCGACCGGATCCGTGAGCCCCTACGTCGGCCTGTTCGGCACCGTATGGGGAATCATGCATGCCTTCAGGAATCTCGCCAACGTGCAGCAGGCGACCCTGGCCCAGGTCGCGCCCGGCATCGCGGAGGCGTTGATCGCGACCGCGATCGGGCTGTTCGCCGCCATACCCGCGGTGGTCGCGTACAACCGCTATTCGCACGACATCGATCGACTGGCGATCCGGTTCGAGAGCTTCATGGAGGAGTTCTCGAACATTCTGCATCGGCAGGCCACGAGGTAGCGCATGCCTGCCCTGCACCGTAAGCGCGGGCCGATGCACGAGATCAACGTCGTCCCCTACATAGATGTGATGCTCGTGCTGCTGGTGATCTTCATGGTGACCGCGCCGCTGGTGACGCCGGGCGTCGTCGATCTGCCGTCGGTCTCCAAGGCCTCGAACGCGCCGGCCGAGCCGCTGGAGGTGGTGATCAAGGAGGATCGCAGCGTCATAGTTCGCATGCCCGCCGCCAAGGGCGGGCGGCGCGAGGAGCGCCGCGTCGCGCGCGGTGAGCTGGCGCAAATCGTGCGCGCGCAGCAGGCGCTGCATCCCGATACGCCGGTGCTCATTGCGGCCGACAAGAACGTGAGATACGAGGCGGTCCTGAACGTGATGGATGAATTGCAGCGTGAGCGCATCCGGAGGGTCGGGCTGCTGGTCAAGCCGGCCCAATGAGCGCTGCGCCGCCCTTCGACGGCTTCGAGGAGCGTAAGCAACAGGCGCTGGGGCGCTCGGTTGCGCTCGCGCTGGCGGTGCACCTGGTCCTGATTGCGATCCTGTTCGTCGGCGTCCGATGGGAGAGCCACCCTCCCGCCGCGATGGTGGTCGAGCTGTGGCCCGCCTTGCCCGCCCCGACGCCCGCGCCGAAAGTGGAGCCGCCGCCGAAGCCCAAGCCGGTGCAAAAGGTCGAGCCGATCCCGCCGCCGCCGCCCAAGCCCGTGTCCAAGCCCGAGCCGCGGATCGAAAAGCCCGATATCGCAATCAAGACGCCGCCGAAGCCCAAGCCGGAGCCGAAGCCCAAGCCGCCTCCGCCGAAGCCGGAACCCAAGCCGAAGCCCAGGCCGAAGCCCAAGCCGCGTGACGACGCGTTCCGCAAGCAAATGCAGGAGCAGCTCGCGCAGGAGCAGGAGCAGATCAGCGCGCAACGCCAGGAGGCGGAACTGCGCGATCTGCTCGCGCGCGACGCCGCCGCTGCGCGCAGCAAGGCGCTCGCAGCCTGGGCGGACAAGATCCGCGCCAGGATTCGCAGCAACATCGTGCTGCCGCCCGGCATCCAGGGGAACCCGGAGGCGCTGTTCGAGATCGATCTCCTGCCGACCGGCGACGTGCTCAACGTGCGGGTGAAGAAGTCCAGCAATCGAGCGGTGCTCGACGACGCGATCTATCGCGCGATTCTCAAGTCCTCGCCGCTGCCGAAGCCGGACGATCCGGGCGTGTTCGACCGCCGGCTCGAATTGACCTACCGCCCCTTCGAGGATCGATGACGTCCGGTTGTCGCCGCTCGGCGACAGCGAACGGTACGCGATGGTTCGCTATAATCACCTTTCTCCGAGAGTAAGAAGAGGAGCCATGCAGAGCCTTTCCGCCCGCTGGATCTCCCGCGCCGTCGCCGTGCTCGCCATCTTCGTGCTGCTCGCCGCGCTGCCCGCGCAGGCGCAGCTTTCGATCGAGATCACCGGCGCGGGCGCGAATCGCATTCCTATCGCAATCGTTCCATTTGCCGGTGAGGCGGCGCTACCTCCCGGCTTGACCCCCATCGTGCGGGCCGACCTGGAGCGCAGCGGATTGTTCCGCGGCCTCGAGGTTCCGCCTCTGACGCCGCAACCGACCGAAGCATCCAGCGTCGATTACGCTGAATGGCGCTCTCGACTCGCGGACGCGTTGGTGCTCGGCTCCGTGGCGACGCGGCCCGACGGCCGCTACGAGGTGCGTTTCAGGCTGTTCGACGTGCTGAAGCAGACGCCGCTCGGCGGCGTGGCCTATACCCTCGCCAAGGACCAGGCGCGCGCGACCGCGCATCGCATCGCGGACTACGTGTACGAGAAGCTGACCGGCGAGAAGGGCGTGTTCTCTACCAGGATCGCCTATGTCGTCAAGCGCGGCGGGCGCTATGAGCTGCAGATCGCCGACGCGGATGGCGCAGGCGAGGAAACTGCGCTGGCCTCGCTTGAGCCGATCATCTCGCCGACCTGGGCTCCCGACGGAAAGCGCCTTGCCTACGTCTCGTTCGAGAACAAGAAGCCGGTGGTCTACGTGCATTCGCTGCTGGACGGCAAGCGCCACGTGGTGGCGAATTTCAAAGGTTCGAACTCCGCGCCGGCCTGGTCGCCGGACGGAACCAGGCTGGCGGTATCGCTTTCGCGTGACAACGGCTCGCAGATCTACCTCATCAACCCGGACGGCAGCGGCGTGCGGCGAATCACCTACAGCAGCGCGATCGATACCGAGCCGTTCTTCTCTCCGGACGGGCAATTCATATACTTCACCTCCGACCGCGGCGGCAGCCCGCAGATCTATCGCATGCCGGCGAATGGTGGCGACGCTCAGCGCATCACGTTCGATGGCAGCTATAACGTTTCCCCGCGCGTCAGCCCCGACGGCAAGAGCCTTGCGTACATTGCGCGCAACGGCGAGGGCAAGTTCCAGGTCACGCTGCTCGATCTTACGACGCGACAGGTGCAGATCCTGACCGACAGCGATCGTGACGAATCTCCTAGCTTCGCCCCCAACGGCCGGATGATCCTATACGCAACAGTGATCGGCGGGCGCGGCGTGCTCTCGGCGGTGTCGTCCGACGGGCGCGTCAGGCAGCGTCTCACCGTCAACGCGGGAGACGTGCGCGAGCCGGCCTGGGGTCCGTTCATCCAGTGACAGGGAGAGTAGACATGCGCGTCATCTTCATCGCGGCGCTTCTCGCCGTACTCGCTGCGTGCGCCAGCGCGCCCACGCAGCAGGAGCAGTCCCCGGCGGGCGTCGAGGACCGCAGCCAGGGGCAGCCGGGAGCCCAGAGCCAGACCATCGAAAGCAAGCCGGTGACCGGAGTCGATCTTACGGGGCAGAAGGGCTCCGCGATGAGCCCGCTCACCGACCCGACCAACATACTATCCAAGCGCTCCATCTATTATGATTTCGATCAGTACGACGTAAAGGACGAATACAAGCCTATGATCGAGGCGCACGCGGCGTACCTGCGCGACCATCCGGAGGTCAAGGTGCTGATCCAGGGCAATACCGACGAACGCGGCAGCCGTGAGTACAACGTGGCGCTCGGTCAGCGGCGCGCCGACGGCGTGAAGAAGCTGCTGCTGCTGCTGGGGGCGAGAGAAGACCAGGTCGAGGCCGTCAGCCTGGGAGAAGAGAAGCCCAAGGCGCAAGGCACCAGCGAGGAAGCCTACGCGCAGAATCGTCGCTGCGACATTCTCTACAAGGGCGAATATTGATGCGCGGCTTGAGCGCACGCTTGCTGCTGGTGGGCGCGTTGCTGGCGCCGTTCGCGGCGCCGAGCGGCGCGCACGCCGCGCTGTTTGGCGGCGACGATGAGAAGCTCAACACTCTGCGCTCGCAGATAGAGGCAAACGAAAAGGCGCTCGAGGACAGGCTCGCAAAACTGGAGTCGAGCGCCGCGGACCGTCGCGCGATCCTGGATCTGGCGGGACAGCTCGACCAGCTGCGCTCGGATCTCGCACGCCTGCGCGGGCAGGTCGAAGTGCTGACCAACCAGATCGAGACGGCGGAGAAGCGGCAGAAAGACCTCTACCTGGATATCGACACCAGGCTGCGCAAGCTCGAGCAGGCGAGAGAGCAGGCCGCCGCGTCGGCCGCGCAACCGGCTGCAAGCGGCGAGACGCCGGCGACGCCGGCCGAGACCAAGGCCTACGAAGCGGCGCTGAATCAATTCAAGCTCGGCAACTATCCGCTCGCCATCTCCGCCTTCGAGGGTTTTCTCGTCACCTACCCGTCGAGCTCGCTGGCGCCGTCGGCGCAGTACTGGATCGGTAACGCCTACTACGCGCAACACGACTACAAGAAAGCGATCGCCAGCCAGCAGAAGCTGCTGTCGGCGTGGCCGGACAGCGCGAAAGCGCCGGACGGAATGCTCAACATCGCCAGTTCGCAGGAAGCGAGCGGCGACCGACGCGGCGCGCGCAAGACGCTCGAGGACCTGCTGGACAAGTATCCGGCGAGTCCGGCGGCGACGAGCGCGAAACAGCGTCTGCAGGGGTTGCGGCGCTGAAGGGAAACGCGGTCGTTCTGCTTTCGGGCGGGCTCGACTCCGCCACCACTCTTGCCTGGGCGCTGCGCGAAGGCTACAGCTGCCACGCCCTTTCGGTGGATTACGGTCAGCGCCACGCGGTCGAGCTCGCCGCGGCAGGTGCGATCGCCCGGCGGCTCGGGGCGTCGCAGCATCGCACCCTGAAGCTCGACCTGACGCCGTTCGGCGGCTCGGCCCTGACCGACCCGGCGATCGAAGTCCCGTCCGGCGGCGCCGGGGCCGGCATTCCGGTCACCTACGTTCCCGCGCGCAACACGATTTTGCTATCGCTCGCGCTTGCCTGGGCCGAAGTGATCGCGGCGCGCCACGTTTTCATCGGAGCGAACGCGGTCGACTATTCGGGCTACCCGGACTGCCGCCCGGAGTACCTGCGTGCGTACGAGGCCATGGCGAACCTCGCGACCAAGGCCGCCGTGGAGGGGCGGCGCGTCGAGGTGCGCGCGCCGCTCATCGACCTGTCCAAGGCCAAAATCGTGCAGCTCGCGCTCGAGCTCGGCGTCGATCCGGCTCAGACGGTGACCTGCTATCAGCCGGATGCCGATGGGCGCGCCTGCGGGACATGCGACGCCTGCCGCATCCGCAGAGCGGGCTTCGAGGCGGCGTCGATTCAGGACAGCACCCGCTATCAGCCGCGCTGATGGGCGCCTTTGCGCGTCCGATCGGACGGCGCGGAGGGCTGCGCTATATTTCCGCGTCGCGTTCCGCAACTGACGGGAGGAGGCCCGCGTGAACGAAGTCAATCCTGCACAACTCGCGCACTATGTCGCGTGGGGCGCGTTCGCGCTCGCGTTCGTGTTCGGCGCGGTGGGCAACAAGACCGATTTCTGCACCATGGGCGCGGTATCCGACTGGGTCAACATGGGCGACTTCAATCGCATGCGCATGTGGCTGCTCGCGATCGCGGTCGCGGTGCTCGGGGCCAACGGGCTGCAGCTCGCCGGCGCGGTCGACCTGTCCAAGTCGATCTACCAGACGCCGAGCTTCACCTGGCTGTCCTACGTCGTCGGCGGCTTCCTGTTCGGCGTCGGCATGACGCTCGGTTCCGGCTGCGCCTCGAAGACGCTGATCCGTGTCGGCGCGGGGAATTTGAAGTCGGTGATCGTGTTCGTGTTCCTGGGCATCGCCGCCTACATGACCCTGCGCGGCCTGTTCGGCGCGTTCCGCGTGGATGTGCTGGAAAAGGCATCGCTTACGCTGCCCGGGGGGCAGGACCTGCCCACGCTGATGTCGCATGCGACCGGCGGCGCCAGGAAGACCTGGGTCGGGATCCTGTCCGTCGCGATCGGCGGCGGACTGATCGCGTTCGTCTACTCCAGCCGCAATTTCCGCTCGAACCTCGACTACACGCTCGGCGGCGTCGTCACCGGCCTGGTGGTGGTCGGCGGCTGGTACGTGAGCGGGCACATCGGCTACCTCGCCGAAGACCCGAACACGCTGCAGGAGGCCTTTGTCGGCACCAACACCGGGCGCATGGAGTCTTTTTCCTTCGTCTCGCCGATGGCGTTCTCGCTCGAATACCTGATGTTCTGGACCGACAAGACGCGAATCATCACCTACGGCATCGCCTCCGCCGCGGGCGTGATCGCCGGCTCGGCGGCGTACGCGCTCGCCACCGGAAAATTCCGCTGGGAGAGCTTTCGCGACTCCGCCGACACCGGCAGGCACATGCTCGGCGGAACACTTATGGGTTTCGGCGGGATCACCGCGCTCGGCTGCACCATCGGGCAGGGCATTTCGGGCTTCTCAACCCTCGCGCTCGGATCGATCATCACTTTCGTCGCGATCGTCGCGGGTGCTGCCTCGACCATGAAGTTCGAGTACTGGCGCATGCTGCGCGAGACCTGATCTCGAGCGCGCGCTGGCTGTCCGTTCGTTGACGCTCAACCGCTGAACGCTTAAAATCGCGCCCTTTCTCCGGGTCGTTAGCTCAGCTGGTAGAGCAGCGGACTTTTAATCCGTTGGTCGGCGGTTCGAATCCGCCACGGCCTACCAAAATCTCAAGGCCTTAGCGCGAGCTAGGGCCTTTCTTCTTTCTGCCGCGCCGAAGACGCGACCTGAGGTACCAACATCTGCGCCACGGTTCTCGATTCCCAGTTTCAAACGCGGCGCAAGGACGCTGACACTGAAGCTATTGCAGCCGCTGGTCATCCAAGCCGAGAATTTCCCAATGCTGCGTTGCATCCGTTCCCGGGGTCTGGCTCGTAGATGCGTGCGGGGCACCGCGGATGGTGTCCCTCCAACCCAGCCAACGAGGATCAAGTCATGAAGACCACTATTGCCCGCTTATTGACCGCCGGAGCTCTGCTGCTCGCGGTGAGCCGCGGCTTTGCCGCAGACTTCTCGCCCAGCCCGTCGGCCGCGCCCGACGAGCTGGCCGCCGCGCGCGCGCAGATCGCCGCCAAGAACTGGCCCGCTGCGATTGCCGAGCTCAAGCGCGTCAACGACACTGCCAGTGCCGACTGGAACAACCTTATGGGCTACAGCCTGCGCAAGGGCCCGACGCCCGACTTCGCGGGGGCGGAGAAGTTCTACGACGAAGCGCTCCGCATCAACCCCAAGCACCGCGGCGCGCTCGAATACTCGGGCGAGCTCTACCTCATGATCGGCGACCTGTCCAAGGCCGAGCAGCGCCTGGCTACGCTCGACAGTGTCTGCACGTTCGGGTGCGAGGAATATAGCGAACTGAAGAAGGCGATCGCGCAATACCGGGCCAAGGGCAACGTTTCATCGACCTATTGAAGGCGCTCATCGGCGCCGTGGTAGATTGCCAGTTTTTCCGGCCAAGGCCAGCCACGATTGAACCGCGATCGCCCACACTTCGCTACGCCGTCCCGCGTTCCCGGCGAACGCTTTCTCCACTCGCCCGGGCCGACGCACATCCCGGCGGAGGTGCTGAGCGCGATGCATCGCCAGCCCATGGATCACGCCGATCCGCGACTGGACGAGATCATCGCAGTCTGCGATTCCGGCCTGAAGCGGCTGTTGCGGACCGAGAAGGCCGACCTGTTCATGTACGCGGCGAACGGACACGGCGCGTGGGAAGCGGCCACGCAGAACCTGCTCGCGCCCGGCGAGGCGATGCTGATTCCGGGGACCGGGCACTTCTCCGAGCAGTGGGCGCTGCAGGCCGAGGCGATCGGCCGGCGCGCGATCCGCACGCCGTACCGCGAGGGCTACCCGATCGACCCGAACGAAGTCGAGCACAGGCTGCGCGCCGATAGCAAGCGCGAGATCGTAGCGGTTTTCGTGGTGCACACCGACACCGCGAGCGGGATCAGCAACGACCTTAAGGCGATCCGCGCGGCGATCGACGCGGCGGGCCACCCCGCGCTGTTCGTGGTCGACGTGGTGGCGTCGCTCGCCGCCGCGCCGTTCGAGATGGACGGGCTTGGCGTCAACGTGGCGGTGGGCGCCTCGCAGAAGGGGCTCATGTCGCCGCCGGGCCTTGGCTTCGTCGCGGTGGACGAGCGCGCCGGCGCGCTCGCTGCGAAGAATCCCGCGCCGCGCCACTACTGGGACTGGGGCCGTCGCAAGGCAACGTACAGTTACGAGAAGTTCGGCGGGACTCCGCCGCAGAACCTGCTGTACGGGATCGAGGCCGCGCTCGCGCTGCTCGAACGCGAAGGGCTCGACGCCGTGTTCGCCCGCCATGCGCTGCTGGCGCGCGCGGTGCAGGCGGCGGTCGAATGCTGGGCGCGCGAAGGCGCGATGTTTCTGCATTGCCGGGTCCCGGCGGCGCGCTCCGTCTCTGTCACCACGATCGAGGTGCGCGACGGCGTCGACGTCGGGGCCCTGCGCACGGTCGCGCGCGAGCGCTTTCAGGTGGCGTTCGCCGGCGCCCTCGGCCCGATGCAAGGGCGCGGCTTTCGCATCGGGCACCTGGGCGACGTCAACGCGGCGATGATTCTCGGCTGCCTCGCCGGGGTGGAAGCCGCGATGCGCGTGCAAGGCATCCCGTTCGGGCGCGACGGGGTGGCGCAGGCGATCGAGTGCCTCGCGTCGAGTTGACTAGACCATCAGGTCGGCGAGCGACTTCATGTCGTCGACCCGGATGTCGGGCTGATAGGGGGTGCCGCCGAACGGCCGCTTGCGGCGGTCGATGAACGCGCTGTGCATGCCGGCAGCTTTCGCTCCGATGCAGTCGAAGGCGTGATTGGCGACGAACAGCACTTCGTCCATGCGCGCCTTCATGATCTCGGCCGCCTTGGTGTAGGTCGCGACGTGGGGCTTGAACGAGTTAGCCGCCGCGACGGAAATCACCGCGTCGAACGGGATGCCGTGATGTTTCTTCGCCGCTTCCAGCATGTCCGGATCGCCGTTCGAGAAAACCGCGATCTTGTATTTCGTCTTGAGCCTGCCGAGCGCTTCCGGCACGTCGGGAAAGCATTTGAGTCTCTCGATGCAGGCCACGAGATACTCCACCTCGTCCCGCGTGTACTCGATGCCCGCTCGGTCCATGGTGTACGCCACCGCTGCGTGGCCGATTTCGCGGTACGGGGTGTGCGCCTTGTGCAGCAGCGCGTCGATCATCGAATTCTCGAAATGCGTCCGGCGCCACCAGGTGACGAAGGAGCCGGGGTTGCCGTTCCAGCCCTTCTGCTTCAGGAACGGAGCAGCGATCTCGGTCAGGCCCGCCTGCATGTCGACCACGGTTCCATACTGATCGAACATCACGACCTTGATCTTCTTCTTAAGCTGTTCCGCGCTCGACACGGGATTCTCCTGGGATGCCCGCGACATGAGCAGGGTACTCGGGCCGGATATCGAAGCGCAGCAGGCGGTGCGCGTCGCGTAGCGCGTGCTCGGCCTCGGCGGGGGCCGCGCCGCGGGAGAAGATGAAGCCGAGGTAACTTGCGCCGTCCGGCGGCGGCGCGACGATCTGTCCCGGCTCGGCAGTGATGGTCACTGACGAGACTCCGGCCAGAGATTGCGCGGCGGCGAGGCCGTCGATGCCGTGGTAGATGCCGCGCCGCGGGGTCGGAATCATCATGACGCCCGCGGCGCCGCCTTCGCCCGTCACGTCGAGCGGCGCGCCGATCGCCTGGCGCAGGATCAGCTCCTCCAGGCCCATGCCGAGCAGGTGCTTGAGCACGCGCCCGCACAGGCCGCCGATCGAGCGGGCGGCGACTTCCAGCATCCATACGCCGCGGTCGTTGACCCGCACCTCGGCATGGACCGGTCCGTCGCTGAGGCCCGCTTCGCGGCAGATGTTCGCCACGTCGCGCCGAATGCGTTTCTGAGTCTCTTCCGGCAGGCGCGAGGGCGTTATGTAGAGCGTCTCCTCGAAGTAGGGTCCGTCGAGCGGATCGGGCTTGTCGAACAAAGCGAGGGTCGTCAGCTCGCCGCGCTCGAGAATGCCCTCCAGCGCGTATTCACGTCCCGCAATGAACGCTTCGACGATCAGGCCCAGCGCCCGGGCGTCGCGATCGGCGCGCGCCTGGATCGCACGCACCCAGCTTACGGCCCGCATCAGCTCGCTCGCATCGTCCGCGCGGATCACGCCGCGGCTCGCCGACAGCCGCCTTGCCTTGACCACGACCGGGAACTCGAGCCCCGGAAGCAGCGTACCCGGGTCGGCATCGCTCGGCAGGTGGCGGAATTCCGGGCACCTGTATCCGCGCGCGCGCAGCAGCTGGCGGAACGCCAGCTTGTCGCGCACCAGGCGCACCGCGGGCGGCGTATTGCCCGGCAGGCCAAGGTGCTCGGCCAGCATCGCCGCCAGCTCGACGCCCGAATCGTCTACCGCGAGCACGGCGTCGGGGCGGCGGTCGATTTCGCGCAGCACGGTGGCCGCCGCCTGCTCCGGGCGGTCGAAATGCAGCGCAAGAATCGGCGCGAAACCCCACGACGGGGCGAGTTGATGGCAGTAGTTGCCCGCCGCCACGATTTCGATTCCGAGGCTCCGCGCCGCCGCGAGGAAATCCGCGTTGCGGTACCCGGTGGTGGGCAGGAGCAGCAGCACGCGCTTCATCGCAATGCCCGCGCTAGAAGGACTGGAGCTGCTGCTCCGTGGGCTCGGCGCAGCAGTACCACGGCTCGGACAGGCGGGGGATCTCGGCCCCCAGGTTGGGCGCAAGCGGGGGCACATCGCGTCCCGCGGCGTCATGCGCCATGCGCCACACGGCGGCGAACGCTTCGCGCCGCGGAAGCCCGTCGGCCTCGCAGCGGGACACCAGGTCCTGCACGTCGCGTTGCAGTCGATCCACGCGCGGATCGCGATGGCGCCAGGGATAGCCGAGCAGGCCCGCGTCGAACGGCAGCAGCTGCTCGCGAAAACCGGGAAGCTCGAGCAGCCGGGAGCCCGCGGGCACGAGTAGGCGGATCGAAAGCTGCACCGGCGGCACGCTTTCCACCAGTTGCAGGGCCGCGAGCCGCTCGAGCAGCGCGATGTAGCCATCCAGCGTCGTCCAGGGCGTGAACGCGACGAAGGTCGGCGCGAGTGCGATCCCCGCGTCGCGGGTCAGCGCCACGGCGCGGTCGAAATCCCGGCTGTTGTGGTTCTTCTCCAGCAGCCGAAGGATCTCGTCGTCTACGGCCTCCACCGCGGAGGTGACGAACAGGCACCCGCTCGAGCGCAGCTCCGGCAGCAGATCCGCGTGCTCGATCAGGTGCTGGATCTTTATCGTGGCGTCGAACGTGACGTCGGGAAATTCGCGGTGCAAATCGCGCGCGAGCCGCAGGCCGTGGGTGGGGCCGTTGAGGAAGTCCGGGTCGCCGAAGGAGATATGGCTCGCGCCCTGCTCGACCTGCTGTCGGATGTCCTGCAGCACCACGTCCGCGGGAACGATGCGGAACTTTCCCTGGTAGACCGGGACCACCGGGCAGTGGCGGCAAAGATGCTTGCATCCCCTGCTGCCCTCGGCGAATCCGGCGACGCGAGTCGATCCGTCGGGAAGCACCAGGTGGGCGTAGCGCGAAAGCTGTGGCAGAACGCTGCGGTCGGGAACCTCGAATCGAATTTTGGCCAGGCTGGTGACCGGTTCCGCCTGCGCGCCGACCGTCCCGTCGCCCAGCAGCCGCCGGCAAAGGGAGAGCAGGGCGGGCTCCACCTCTCCGCCCAGCACCGTGCCTACGCCCTTGGCGCGCAGCAGCGATTCGTTGATGGGGGCGTAGAGGCCGTAGACGCAAAGGTGGGCGTTCGGTGCCAGCTGCCTGATGCGGGGCAGCGCTTCAATCGCGATCCGGGTCGCGGTGTGCATCCCCACGTAGAGCGCGACCACGCGCGCGTTCGTCAGGGCGTCCGGATCGATCTTATCCAGCGAGAGATCGATACAGCGCACCGCGAAGCCGTCGCGCTTCAGCCAGGCCGCGGGTTGCGCCAGAGCGAACGGCTGCCGCCCAAGCTCGTAGGGGTTGATCAGTACGACTTCGAAGCCGCCGGCTACTTTGATTTCGGCCGCTGGGCGAAGGGCGCCGGGCCCGTTTCGCGGTTCTCCCCGGCTTGGTTCAGGCGCGTGAGGTATTGCTGCCACATCTCCTCCTGGTGCAGGCCGTATTCGTACAGCAGTTCCCATGAGTAGATTCCGGTGTCGTGGCCGTCGGAAAAGCTGAGCTGGATCGCGTAGCTGCCCGCCGGCTCGATATGGGTGATTCCCACGTCCTTCTTGCCTGTCTGGAGTACTTCCTGCCCGGGGCCGTGGCCGCGCACTTCGGCCGAAGGCGAAAAGACCCGCAGGAATTCGCACGGCAGCTTGAAGGTCTTGCCGTCAGAAAACGACAGCTCCAGCATCCTGGACTTCTGGTGCAACCTGATCTCGGTTGGACGCGGCGTATTGCTTTCCATAAACCAGTATAACAATCCAAGACATCGACGCCGGCCGGGTTGCTTGCGGAAAGGACGCCGTCGATCAGCCATTTTTTGTTGTTTGGCGGCCCAAAAGTGCCTCGCGACCCCTTGCATTCCGCGCCGACGGCTTCATACTTCCGGGTGTCGAATTCGCTATGGGTCAGTCAGCAGCATCCTTGACCGGGTGCCGCCTATCTACTCCAAAATGTGCGATTTGATGCCCGCGCCATGCTCGGCACGGGCGACGCCAGACTTGGAGGCACGAAATGGCAACTGGCACCGTGAAGTTCTTCAATACGACCAAAGGCTTCGGATTCATCCAGCCGGACGACGGCTCCAAGGACGTGTTTGTCCATATTTCGGCGGTCGAGCGCAGCGGGCTCGGCACCCTGAGCGAGAACCAGAAAGTCTCGTTCGATGTGGAAAAAGGTCGTGATGGCCGGTCGTCCGCCGTTAACCTGAAGGCGATCTGAGCCAGGATGGCGAAGGAAGAATTGATCGAGATGAACGGCGTGGTCGACGAGGTTCTGCCGAACACGCAGTTCCGCGTAACACTCGAAAACGGCGTGAAGGTCCTGGCTTACGCCTCGGGCAAAGTCAGGAAGCACCGGATCCGGATTCTTGCCGGCGACAAGGTGACGCTCGAGATCTCGCCCTATGATCTGACCAAGGCGCGGATCAATTTCCGCCACAAGGACGAGAGGGCGGCGCCGCCGGCCAGGCGCCCGAACACCCAGTACCGCCGGCGCTGAGAACGCGCCCGGCGTCTTCCCCTTACTCGCGCACGCGCGTGATCTTCTTCACGTCCGGCAGGCGCCGCAGCGAACGCATCACGCGCGCGAGGTGTTGCCGGTTGGCAACCTCGAGCACGAACGCCATCGTGGTATACAGCGAACGGTCGTCCTCCATGCTTATCGAGTCGATATTCGCGCCCGCCTCGGCGATCTCGGATGCCACCTTGGCAAGAACGCCTCGCTGGTTGGCCACCGTCACCTTGATCGCGGCGAGGAACAGGCGCGTGGTGCCGGGATCCCATTCGACGTCGATCCATTGCTCGGGCTCGTTGCGCCGCGAGCGCTCGATCTGGGCGCAGTCGGCGGCGTGCACCACCAGCCCCTGGCCCTTCTTGATCGAACCGACGATCTGATCGCCGGGGATGGGCCGGCAGCAGCTGGCGAGCTGCACCGCCATGCCTTCGGTTCCGCGGATCGTGACGCTGCCCGTGGCCTTCGCCTCGTCGCGCGCGGAGTCCGCGTGGCGCAGCAGGCGCCGGGCGATCACGGCGGGAAGCTGCTTGCCCAGTCCGATATCGGCGAGCAGCTCCTGGCGCGAACGCGCGACGCTGTCGCGCACGACCCTGTCCCAGCTGGCGTCGTCGATTCCGGCGAGTCCGGTGCCGAGCGCCTTCAGCGCCTGCTCGAGCAGGCGTTCGCCGAGACTCGCCGACTCGTCGTACTGCATCGTCTTGAGGAAATGACGGATGTTCGCGCGCGCCTTGCCGGTCCGAACGTACTGCAGCCAGGCCGGGTTCGGCTTGGCGTGGCTGGCGGTGATGATCTCGACGCGGTCGCCGTTCCTCAGCTCGCCGCGCAGCGGCACCAGCTCGCCGTTGACCTTTGCCGCGACGCATCGGTTGCCGATGTCGGTGTGGACTGCGTAGGCAAAGTCCACCGCGGTCGCGCCGCGCGGCAGCGACATGATCCGGCCCTTCGGCGTAAAGACGTAAACCTCGTCCGGGAACAGATCGACCTTGACGTGCTCGAGGAACTCGGCGGAGTCGCCCGATTGGTTCTGGATTTCGAGCAGGGACTGGAGCCAGAGGTGCGCCTGCTTTTGCAGATCCGAGAGCGAATCCTCCTCGTCCTTGTACATCCAGTGTGAAGCCACCCCGGATTCAGCGACGTGGTGCATATGCTCGGTGCGGATTTGCACCTCGACCGGCAGGCCATAAGGATCGATCAGCGCGGTATGCAGGGACTGGTAGCCGTTCGCTTTCGGAATGGCGATGTAGTCCTTGAACTTCCCGGGGATCGGTTTGTACAGCGCGTGCAGCGCGCCGAGCGCGAGGTAGCAGGCGGGCACGGTCTTGACGACGACGCGAAAGCCGTAGATATCGTGCACCTCGGAAAAGCTGAGGTGCTTTTCGACCATCTTCTTGTAGGTCGAGAACAAATGCTTCTCGCGTCCGGTGACGCTTGCCTCGATTGCGCTTTCGGCCAGCTTGGCCTTGATCGCCGCTTCGGTCTTGCTTATCACCTCGCGCCTGTTTCCGCGCGCCGACTTGGTCGCCTTGGCGAGCACCCCGTAGCGCAGCGGGTGCAAGTGCGAAAAGGCCAGTTCCTCCAGCTCGTGATACAAGGCGTTCAGCCCGAGCCGGTTGGCGATCGGAGCGTAGATTTCCATCGTTTCGAGCGCGATGCGGCGGCGCTTCGCCGGCGGCACTGCGCCGAGCGTGCGCATGTTGTGCAGGCGGTCGGCCAGCTTTATGAGGATGACGCGCACGTCGCGCGCCATCGCGAGCAGCATCTTGCGGAAATTTCCGGCCTGCGCGTCGGCGGCCGACTGGAACTCGATTTTGTCGAGCTTGGATACGCCGTCCACCAGCTCCGCGACCGGCTTGCCGAAGGTGTCGGAGATCTCGGTCTTGGTGACCGAGGCATCCTCCATTACGTCGTGCAGGAACGCCGCCATCAGGGTCTGGCCGTCCAAACGCCATCCGGCCAGAATCTCGGCCACCGCTAGCGGATGCGACACGTAGGGCTCACCTGACTGGCGTTTCTGTCCCGCGTGCGCGGCCTCCGAGAAGCGGTAGGCATCCGCGAGGCGCGAGACGTCCGACGGCTTCAGATAGGCGAAGCGCTTCTCATCGAGGACGGGCACGGCCACCATGCGCGGGAGCGTACCCGATTGGACCGTCCCTTGCGAACACCCCGGGTCTTCGCCCGGAGCGGCGTCAGAGCGGAGCGCTGGGCGCTGCCGGCGGCGTGGGATTGCGCTTGAGGACTTCGATTCCGACCTTGCCGCTCGCGATCTCGCGCAGCGCGATCACGGTCGCCTTGTCCTTGTTCGTCTCGAGCAGGGGCGAGGCGCCGGCGGTGATCTGGCGCGCGCGATAGGTCGCCGCCAAGGTCAGCTGAAAGCGGTTCGGAATTCTCTTCAGGCAGTCGTCTACCGTGATGCGGGCCATGTCTTATGTTCCATTCAGAAAAGTTCGCCTATGCGCGCGAGCTGCCGGTCGGTGACCAGGCGCTCGGCACGGAAGATTGCCAGCAAGTCGCGTTTGGCAATCTCGAAGTCATTGTTAATTATAACATAATCGGACTCCGAAACATGCGTAATTTCATCCCGTGCAGCGGCCATGCGGCGCGCGATCACCGGCTCGCTGTCCTGACCGCGGGCGCGCAGACGGCGCTCGAGCTCGTCGAGCGACGGCGGCAGGAGGAAGATCCCGACGCAATCCGGGTGCAGCCGGCGCACTTGCTGCGCGCCCTGCCAGTCGATTTCCAGCACCAGGTCGTGGCCGCCTTCGAGCGCGCCCGCAATGGCGGCCTGCGAAGTGCCGTAATGGTGCCCGTGGACCTCGGCGCTTTCGAGGAACTCGCCGCGCTCGAGCATCGAGACGAAGCTGGCATCGTCGACGAAATGGTATTCGCGTCCGTTCTGCTCGGCGGGGCGAGGGGGCCGCGTGGTGTAGGACACGGACAGCCTGAGGCGGGAGTCCTCTGCGAGCACCGCATTGATCAACGACGATTTGCCGGCCCCCGAGGGCGCGGTGACGACGAAAAGAAGCCCCTTCACGCTGTTTCCTATTCTATGTTTTGCACCTGCTCGCGTACTTGCTCGATCAGCAGCTTGAGCTCGAGCGCGCAATCGGAGATCTTCTGGGTCGAGGACTTCGAGGCGAGAGTGTTCGCCTCGCGGTTCAGCTCCTGGGCGAGGAAGTCGAGCCGCTTGCCCACGGCACCACCTTTGGCGAGTGCGCGCTCGACTTCGTCGAAGTGGGTAGCGAGGCGGGTGAGCTCCTCGTCGACGTCGGTCTTCATGCTGAACACCGCAAGCTCGGCCCGGATCCGCTCGTCGTCGGCCGTTCCTATCGCTTCGCGAAGTCGCTGAGCCAGCTTTTCCTGGTAGACGGCGAGCGCCTGCGGCACGAGCGGCGCGACTTCGGCGAGGCGCCGGCGCATTTCGACCACGCGCTCGCCGATGATCGCCGCAAGTCGCGTGCCTTCGCGCGCGCGAGCCGCCAGCAGCTCGTCGAGTGCCTTGCGCCCGAGCTGCTCGACCGTCGCCCGCGTCTGTTCCTCGTCCAGCGCGCTCTCGGCCAGCACGCCGGGCCAGCGCAGCGCGTCCGCGATGCGCAGCGCCGCGGCGCCGGGAAGCGCCTGCGCGGCCTGCGCGGCGAGCCGCGCGAGGTCCTCCAGCACGGCCGGGTTGAGCGACTGTCGCCCGGGGCGCGTGACGCCGGCGGCGAAGTACAGTCGGCAGTCGACCTTTCCCCGCGCAAGCCGCGCGGTGATCATCTCGCGCAGGGTCGATTCCAGCGCCCTCAGCTCGTCCGCCACGCGGAACTGCAGGTCGAGGAAGCGCGAATTCACGCTGCGCAGCTCCAGGCTCAGGGCGCCGCGCGGCGTTTCGGCCGAAGCGACCGCGTATCCGGTCATGCTGTGAATCATCGTGAGTGCCGATGCGGCGCGCAGCGTCTGAAAGTGCTCAACTGCGACCGCGGTTTTCTGGAGGAAGCAGGTATCATAAGGTGGATGCCAGCCCAAGCCAACCAGCCTCTACCGGAAGGCTATCAGCTGCTGAACTACCGATTGTTGAGAGTCCTTTCCTCGGGCGGCTTTTCCATCGTGTACCTCGCGCACGACGAGAACGAGGTGCCGCTGGCGATCAAGGAGTACCTGCCGGCTCAGCTTGCGCTTCGCACCGGCACGCAGACCAAACCCAGCATCCCGGAAGAGAATCTCGCCACGTTCCGTTACGGCATGCGCTGCTTCTTCGACGAAGGCCGCGCGCTTGCCCGGCTGTCTCACCCGAACGTCGTTCGCGTGCTGAATTTCTTCCGCGCCAACGAGACCGTTTACCTCGTCATGCGCTATGAGCGCGGCCGCACGTTGCAGGAGCACGTTCATGCGCGCAGCGGCTCCTTGCCCGAATCGTGGGTGCGACGCACTTTCGCGCAACTTCTGAACGGGCTGCGGGAAGTGCATACCAACAAGATGTTGCATCTGGATATCAAGCCGGGAAACATCTACATTCGGAACGACGGCACGCCGCTGCTGATCGATTTCGGCGCGGCACGGCAGACGTTGACCGAGGAGGGGACCAAGCTGCCCCCGATGTACACCCCGGGCTACGCGTCGCCCGAGCACCATACGCGGCGCGAACACCTGGGCCCCTGGAGCGACATCTATTCGGTGGGCGCGAGCATGTATGCCTGCATGGCGCTGGCCGCCCCGCAGCCCGCGGACAATAGGCTCGAGCGCGACCGCCTGGTCCCGGCGCGCAAGGCCTGGGCAGGGAAATACTCGGAGGAATTGCTCACGATCATCGACTGGTGCATGCGGCTCGACCATCTCGAGCGGCCGCAGAGCGTGTTCGAACTGCAGCAGGCCCTGCGCGGGCTGAAGGAGCCGGTATTGCGAAGCGGCAAATGGCAGGTCCTGGAGCGGCTCGTGGGAGCGGTGACGAAGCTGGGGAAACGTAAGGCATGAGGCGCGGGAGAGATGAAGTTCTCGATTGCCCAGGATAGCCGCGTCGGCGCGCGCAAGTACAACCAGGACCGCGTCGGCCACTGGGCGACGAACGAGGCCTTGCTGTTGGTCGTCGCCGACGGAATGGGCGGTCATCTGCACGGCGAGGTCGCGGCGCAGGCCGCACTCGATACCCTACAGCGCGCGTTCCTGGGCGAGGCAAAGCCGAAGCTGGCGGACCCCGACATGTTCCTGTTCCGCAGCCTTGCACGGGCGCACGGCGCGATCGTTCAGGAGGCGCAGCGTCTCGCGCTGCAGGAGACGCCGCGCACCGTGCTGGTGGCCTGCGTGGTGCAGGATGGCTACGCGTACTGGTCGCACGTCGGCGACTCGCGTCTTTATCTGATACGCCGCGGCCGTGTGGTCGCGCGCACGAAGGATCATTCGCGCGTGCAGCATCTCGTCGACAGAGGCGTTATACGCGAGGAGGCGGTGCCGACGCATCCCGAGCGGAACATCCTGACCCGTTGCCTGGGCAGCGACCACGCGCCGAAGCTCGAGCCGGCCGCGAGCGCCCGGCTGGCCAAGGACGACCTCGTCCTGCTGTGCTCGGACGGCCTTTGGGGGCCGCTGACGGAGCGGCAGCTGCTCGACGCAATGAATGCGAAGGAGCTGCAGCAGGCCGTCGCCGACGTCGCGTCGCAGGCCGAGGCGAGGGCCGGCGCGCAGTGCGATAATATTTCAGTGATTGCCATGGCCTGGGGCGAGGGCGACCTCGCCCCTGCCGATGAGCCTTTCACCCTTCCTTTCCACGATCTCCCCACGGACGTGCAGGACTTCACCGCTACCGACCCGGACTTCATGCGCATGAGCGACGAAGAGATCGAGCGGGAGATCGCCGAGATCAAGGCGGCGCTGCGCAAGCATTCGGGTACGTCATGAAACGACCCGGCGGAAGGCGACCCGAAGAGCTGCGCCCCGTGCGCCTGCAGCGGGCCTGGACGCGCCACGCCGAGGGCTCGGTGCTGGTCGAGTTCGGCGACACGCGAGTGCTGTGCACCGCGAGCGTGGAACAGCGCGTGCCGCCGTTCCTGCGCGACAAGGGACGCGGCTGGCTGACGGCCGAATACGGCATGCTGCCGCGCTCGACCAACACCCGCTCGGAGCGCGAGGCGGCGCGCGGCAAGCAAGGCGGTCGTACGCTCGAAATCCAGCGCCTGGTCGGCAGGGCGCTGCGCGCCGTGGTCGATTTGCAGGCGCTCGGCGAGCGCACGATTCAGGTCGACTGCGACGTGCTGCAGGCCGACGGCGGCACCCGCACTGCGGCGATCACGGGCGCGTTCGTCGCGGTCTACGACGCGCTCGGGTGGATGAAGTCGCGCGGCATGCTGCAGGAGCTGCCGGTCAGGGACTTCGTCGCCGCGGTATCGGTCGGGATCTATCAGGGCGCGCCGGTACTCGACCTGGACTACGCCGAAGACTCGGCCTGCGACACCGACATGAACGTCGTGATGACCGGCGCCGGCGGATACGTCGAGGTGCAGGGGACAGCCGAAGGCGCGCCCTATTCTCGTTCCGAGCTGGACGCTCTCCTGTCGCTCGCATCGCGCGGCATCGCCGAGCTGGTGGCACACCAGCGCCGCGCGCTCGGCCTGTGAGAAGACTGGTCCTCGCGTCGAACAATCCCGGCAAGCTGCGCGAAATCGGCGCGCTTCTGGCGCCGCTCGCGATCGAAGTGACCGCGCAGGCCGAGCTCGGAATCCAGGAGGCCGACGAGCCGCATGGGACCTTTCTCGAGAACGCGCTCGCCAAGGCCCGCCATGCGAGTCTCGCGTCGGGGTTGCCGGCTCTGGCCGACGACTCGGGCCTGTGCGTAGCCGCGCTCGGAGGCGAGCCGGGCGTGCACTCCGCGTACTATGCCGGCAGCGAAGGCTCGCGGGCGGAGCGCGATGCGCGCAACAATGCGAAGCTCGCCGCCGCGCTTGCCGGAGTCGCCGACCGGCGCGCGCACTACTATTGCGTGATGGTGCTGGTGCGCCGGGCCGACGACCCGCAGCCGATCTTCGCCGAGGGGGTCTGGCGCGGCGAGATTGCGCTCGCCCAGCGCGGCGGGGGCGGATTCGGCTACGACCCGCTGTTCTGCCTGCCCGCGCGCGGGCGCACTTCCGCCGAGCTCGAGGCGGAGGACAAGAACCGAATCAGCCATCGCGGACAGGCGCTCGCGCGATTGCTGGTGCGGTTGCGCGATGAAGATTGAGCTCGAGCGCCCGTGGAACGTGCGGCTCGGCGCGCTCCCGCCGCTCGCGCTCTACGTCCATATTCCATGGTGCGTGCGCAAGTGCCCATACTGCGATTTCAATTCCCATGAGCGCGGCGGAGAGCTGCCAGAGCGTGCATACGTCGACGCGCTGGTGGCCGACCTCGACCAGCTGCTGCCCTCGGTCTGGGGGCGCCGACTGATCACGGTGTTCATCGGCGGCGGCACGCCAAGCCTGTTCTCGCCCGAGGCGATCGACCGCCTGCTGTCGCAGGTGCGTGCACGCCTTCCGCTCGAGCCGGGGGCGGAGGTGACGCTGGAGGCGAACCCTGGCACGGTCGAGGCGGCGCGCTTTCGCGGCCTTCGGGAGGCGGGCGTCAACCGCCTTTCGCTCGGGGTGCAGAGTCTGGACGACGGGATGCTCGCAGCGCTCGGCCGGATCCACTCGGCGGACGAGGCGCGCCGCGCCGTCGAGCTGGCGCTGCGCGAGTTCGAAAACGTGAATCTGGATCTCATGTACGGCCTGCCGGGACAGACGCTCGCGCAGGCACGCGCCGACATCGGCGAGGCCGTGCGCTTCGGTGCGCCTCACCTGTCGGCGTACCAGCTGACGATCGAGCCCAACACGGTGTTCTGGAGCAAGCCCCCGCGTCTGCCCGAGCACGAGCTTTGTGCCGACATGGGGCTGGCGGCGGAGGAGGCGCTCGGTGCGGCGGGGTTCGAGCACTACGAGACGTCTGCCTTCGCGCGGCCCGGACGGCGCTCGCGCCACAATCTCAACTACTGGGAGTTCGGCGACTACCTTGGCATCGGCGCCGGTGCCCACGGCAAGATCAGTTTCCCGGACCGCGTGACGCGCCACGCCCGCATCAAGCAGCCGCGCGACTACCTGCAGGCACAGGGCGACACCGTCGCAGAGCAACGGGAGGTGCGGCCCGCCGAGCTGCCATTCGAGTTCATGCTGAACGCCTTGCGCCTGATCGACGGCTTTCCGGTCGCCCTGTTCCAGGCCCGCACCGGACTGCCGATCGGCTCGATCGAGCCGGCGCTGGCGCGGGCAGAGGAGAGCGGGCTGATGGAGCGCGACTGGCAGCGCATCAGGCCGAGCGAGCGGGGGCGGCGCTTCCTGAACGAGCTGCTCGAGCTGTTTCTGGACTAATACCGGCGCCTGCGAAAAAGGACGTCGCGCACCGTATGGCCGAGCGCGAGTCCGCGCTGCTCGAATTTGGTAAGGGGGCGGTGCGCGGGGCGATCGGCGAAGCCCGCGGCAGCGTTCTCCAGCAGCGGCTCGGCCGACATCACGCCGAGAATCTGATCGGCGTATTCCTGCCAGTCGGTGGCGACGTGCAGGTAGCCTCCCGGCGCCAGCTTGCGGGCGGCGAGCGCGACGAATCCGGCCTGCACCAGTCGTCTCTTGTGGTGGCGCTTCTTCGGCCAGGGATCGGGAAAGAACAGGTGCAGCCCGGCGAGCGACGCATCGGCGATCATGTGCTCGAGCACTTCGACCGCATCGTGTCGGACGACGCGCAGATTGGCGAGCTGCCGGGCTTCGACCCGGTTCAGCAGGCTGCCCACGCCGGGGCCGTGCACCTCGACCGCGAGGAAGTCGGTATCCGGCTGCGCCCCGGCGATCGCCGCGGTCGTCTCGCCCATGCCGGAGCCGATCTCGAGTACGAAAGGCGCGGCACGGCCGAATATTTCGCGCGGGTCGATCGGCCGCGGCGAAAAGCGCAGCCCGTAGCGCGCATAGAGCGTGTCCAGCGCACGCTGCTGGGCAGCCGAAGTCCTGCCCTGGCGCAGGACGTAGCTGCGGATCGGGCGCGTCACGCAGCTTTGGGCTGCGAGGACGTGATCGTGCCTGCGCTCGGGGAGGACGGCGTAGCGGAGTACAGCTTCTTCGGCATGCGGCCGGCCAGGAATGCCTCCCTGCCCGCTTCGACCGCCTTCTTCATCGCCTGAGCCATCAGGACAGGATTATTCGCCGCCGCGATCGCGGTGTTCATCAGCACGCCGTCGCAGCCCAGTTCCATCGCGATCGCGGCGTCCGATGCGGTTCCGACCCCCGCGTCGACCAGCACGGGCACGCCGACGCGCTCGATCACGAGCTGCAAGTTCCACGGGTTGAGGATTCCCATCCCGGAACCGATGAGCGAGGCGAGCGGCATGACCGCGACGCAGCCCAAATCTTCCAGCATCTTCGCCTGGATCGGGTCGTCGGAACAGTAGACCATGACCTCGAAGCCTTCGCTCACGAGCTGCTTCGCCGCCGCCAGCGTCTCCGGCATGTTGGGATAGAGCGAGTGCGGATCGCCGAGCACCTCGAGCTTCACCAGCTTGTGCCCGTCGAGCAGCTCGCGCGCCAAGCGCAGCGTGCGGATCGCGTCCTGCGCGTTGTAACAGCCCGCGGTGTTCGGCAGGTAGGTGAACTTCGACGGCGGCAGAAATTCGAGCAGCGAGGGCTCCCCGCTGGTCTGGCCGATGTTGGTGCGGCGGATCGCGACGGTGACGATTTGCGCGCCCGAGGCCTCGATCGCGCTGCGCGTCTCGGCGAAGTCCCTGTATTTGCCGGTGCCGACCAGCAGGCGGGACGAGTAGGTTCGTCCCGCGACCACCAGCGCGTCTTGCTTTGCCATGCTCAACCTCCACCCACCGCGACCACGATCTCCAGCGCGTCGCCGTCCGACAGCTGCGTCGCGGCGTGCGCGCTCTTGGGCACGATCTCGCCGTTGCGCTCGACCGCGACCTTCTTGCCAGCGAGCTCCAGGCGCGCGATCAGCTCTCCGACCGCCAGCGGCCGCTCGAAGCGGTGCGTGGCGCCATTTACGGTCACCCGGATCATGGGTGAAATTCTACATCGGCCCGGGGGGGCCGGCGGCGCCTAGAGCGCGGCCATCACCCGCTCGAGACTGCTGCGCACCTCGGCAGCGAGGGTGTTGACTCCGGGCCGGTCGACGAGCTGCAGCACCGCGTTCGGGCCCATGAACTCGACGGTCCTGCCGAATGCGTACTTGCTCATGGGATTCTACGGGTTGCGCCAATTGATTAGAATTGGGGCGCGCGGGTGTAGTTCAATGGCAGAACGGCAGCTTCCCAAGCTGCATACGAGGGTTCGATTCCCTTCACCCGCTCCAGTGTCCGCGCCGCGGCGGCTAACCGACCAGGACGTCGATCGGCGCGAAGCGCTCGGCCGTGTAGCAAGGCGCGTATAGGTATCCGAGCCGAGGTGTGTCGACCGCGGCGCGCACGACGATGTAGGTTTCCCTGCACGCAACCCCGTGCTCGCGCAGCCTGGCGCACTCCGCGGCGGTGATGCGCCGGCCGTAGCCGCCAAAGGGGATCTCGGATTCCAGAACGCCCAAGTGCTTATGCATGGTCCGCGTTATATCGAGCGCCGGGCGCGGAAGCCAGGAAATGTTAACGGTCACGCGGTCAACTTGTGCAAAGCAACGGACGATTTCACCATTCGTAGCCGAGTCCGAGCAGCCAGGTCGTATCGACCGCCTTGACTCCTGGCGCGGGGGTCCGTTCCCAATCGACGTCCACCTGCGCGTTCGCGGTCATGCCGCTGGTGAGCGGAACGCGCAGACCGGTGCTGGTATGCAGCGTGACCTGGTCGGTGTGGCGCAGATTCCAAAAGCCTTCCTGATTGTGGAACAGCTTGACCCCGCGCCGCCAGAAACGGTGCGAAAAGTGCAGCCCCCAACCCATAGCGGGGAAGCTTTCGCTGCTTGCGTCGTTGTGCCTGATCGACACCACATCCACGCCGGCGCGAATCGCAAGCTGCGTGCGGTCCGTGTCGTACAGCTGCCAGCCGTAGCCGCCGCCCGCAGTGGTCCGCAGCCCGATGTCCCTGAAGCGGTCGCGCTCGGCTGATGCGCGGCCGTAGAGAAAGCGCTTCGGAGCGAGGAAGTGGTCGTAGTGCCCGGTCGCGCGCCAGTTCGAGGTGACCGTCTGGCCCGTGTCCTTGGCGTGGTCCACCCTTGCCTTGAGGCCGTAGCGGTAGTCCTTGGCGCGCGCATTGAACCCGGCTGCGCCGTGCAGGTTGCTGCTGGAGCTGTTGCCGCGCGTCGCCGAGGCGGCCACGGCCAGCCGGCCTTTGTATGTGACGCCGCGGCCCGACTCGTCGGGAAGGGGGTTCAGGTAAGCGATCCGGTCCGGCTCGACGCTGTCCGGGGTAAGGACAATGCGCTTGGGCTCGGAATCGCCCTCGAGCATCACGTCCAGCGGCGAGTCGGTCGTGATCGAGCGGACTTCGCTCCAGCGGATCTTGACCTTTCCTGCATACGAGGTTTCGAAAGTGAGCACGTCGCCGGACTTGTGCAGCACCTTGCCGCTCAGGCGGTCGCCGTTGCGCAGCGTCACCGTATCCGCATGCGCGGCGGCGGTCGAAAGCGCCAGCGCGACGGCCAGTGCACGGAGTTGATGTCGTGGGATCGTCATCGGCTCTACTCTAGCCAAAACCGCTGCGACCGCGCGAGCCGCGCCGAGTTCGCGCGACGCGTGCCGATTCGTCCCAGCGAAACGGTTGCCGCGGGTAGAATGATCCTCGATGGCGGTGTCCTTCGACGGCAAGCTGGTGGTGGCGATTTCCTCGCGGGCATTGTTCGACTTCGAGGAGGAAAACCTCGTATTCGAGCGGCGCGGCGAGCGCGAGTACGTTGCGCTCCAGTTCTCGCGCTTGGACGTCCCGGCCAAGGACGGCGTCGCCTTCCCCTTGGTGAAGAAGCTGCTCGCTTTCAACACGCCCGGTGCGCAGCGCGTCGAAGTGGTGATCTTGTCCAAGAACGATCCGGTAAGCGGGTTGCGCGTGTTCCGTTCCGCCAGCCGCGCCGGATTGCAGCTCGAGCGCGGCGTTTTCACGCGCGGGCGTACGCCGTACCGTTACCTCGACGCGCTCAAGGCGAATCTGTTCCTTTCGGCCAACGAGGCCGACGTGATGAGCGCGCTCGAGTCGAGGGTGCCGGCGGCACGCGTCTACCCTGATTCTGCCCAGGCGGCGGAGCGCCATGCCGGCGAGGTGCGAATCGCCTTCGATGGCGACGCGGTTCTATTCTCGGACGAAGCCGAGCGCGTGTTTCAGGCCGACGGGCTGGCGGCCTTCACGCGCCATGAAACCGAGCACGTCGAGAGGCCCCTGCCGCCGGGACCGTTCAAGCCGCTGCTCGAGGCGCTGCAGCGCTTGCAACTGGCCGCGGGCACCGACGTGCCGATGCGGCTGCGCACCGCCCTGGTCACTGCGCGCAGCGCGCCCGCGCACGAGCGCGCGGTGCGCACGCTGATGCAATGGAACATCGGCATCGACGAAGCGATGTTCCTGGGAGGGCTGGACAAGGGCGAGTTCCTGCGCGCCTACGAGCCGGACTTCTTCTTCGACGACCAGCGGCTTCACGTCGAATCGGCCAGAAGGCACGTGGCGACCGGGCACGTGCCCTTCGGCGTGTCTAACCTGGGGCGCAAGGCATCGTGAAGGCGGTCAAATACCTCCTGTACGCGCTCGGCGCGCTGGTCGGCCTTGCGATCGTCGTCGCCGTCGCGGTCGCCGTGCTGTTCGATCCCAACCAGCTCAAGGGGGAAATCGAGCGCGTGGTCAAGGAGCAGACGGGGCGTAGCTTGAAGCTCGAGGGCGCGCTGCGGCTCGCCTTCTGGCCAAGCATCGGCGCGTCGATGGGGCGCGCCAGCCTCTCGGAGCGCGGCAGCGCGGCGAAGTTTGCCTCGCTCGATTCGGCGCAGCTCGCGGTGAAGCTGATTCCGCTGCTGCGCGGCGAGACGATCGTCGACGAGGTTCGCCTTTCCGGACTGAAGGTGAACCTGGTCAGGGGCCGCGACGGCAAATTCAATTTCGAGGATTTGCTTGCCGCCGGCGGCGCGCGCCCCGCCCGGCAGGCGCAGGCGCCCGCAAGCGGCGGAGAGTCGCATGTGCGCTTCGACGTATCGGGCGTACGCATTGAAGACGCGGGCTTGACTTACCGTGACGAGAAGAGCGGGCAGACCGTTGTGGTCGAAGGCCTGCGCCTGCGCACCGGGCGCATCGCGAGCGACGTGCCCGGCAGGCTCGATTTCTCGGCGACGGTGAAATCCGACAAACCCGCCGTCGAGGCCAAGATGGAGCTTTCCACCGGCTATCGCTTCGACGCGGCGCACGGGGTCGTATCGCTGGACGGGCTTTCGGGCAAGCTCACGCTGAGCGGGCCGGAAGTGCCGCAAAAGACGCTCGCGATCCCCGTCACCGGTTCGGTACGGGCAGATCTCGGCAAGCAAAGCGTGCACGCGGATCTTGCCGCCAAGCTGGACGACTCGAACATCCGCGCGAAGCTCGGGCTCGAGGGTGCCGCGTCCTACAACTTCGACGTCGAAATCGACCGCCTGAACGTCGACCGCTACTTTCCGCCCGCGAGCGGCTCGAAGGGCGGCGCGAACGCCGGCGGAGCGAAGAAGGTCGCCAACGCCGCCGATACGCCGGCCGATCTGTCGGCGCTGAAGGGCCTGCGCGCGCGCGGGCGGCTGCGCATCGGCGAGCTGCAGTTGCAGCGCGTCAAGCTTTCAAAGCTTGCGACGGACGTGCGCATCGCGGACGGACGCGCCGAGCTTGGCCCGCATTCGGCAAGCCTTTACCAGGGAGCGCTCGCGGGAGCGCTGACGCTCGATGCCAACGCCCGCCGGATAGAGTTGAAGGAGAAGCTGAGCGGCGTCTCGATCGGGCCTTTGGTCGCGGACCTCGCGCAACGCGACGTCGTCCAGGGGCGCGGGGACGTCGCGCTCGACCTGAGTGCCGCGGGCTCGAGCGTCAACGCGATGAAGAGGTCGCTCGCCGGAAGCGCTCGGCTCGCGTTGCGCGACGGAGCGGTCAAGGGAGTCAACCTCGGCGAGTCGCTGCGCAAGGCGCAATCGCTGATTAGCTCGAAGTCGACCCAGACCCTGAGCGCGGACCGGGCGCAGCAGACGGACTTCAGCGAGATGTCCGCAAGCTTCGTGATACGCAACGGCGTGGCGCACAACGACGACCTGAGCGCCAAGGCGCCGCTGTTTCGCGTCACGGGCGCCGGCGACATCGACATCGCCAACGAGCGCATCGACTATCGCGCCAAGGCCGCGGTGGTCGGCAGCGCCGAGGGGCAGGGGGGCAAGGAGCTGGCCCAGCTGCGCGGCCTGAGCGTGCCGGTCAGGATCGTCGGGCCGTTCGATGCGCTCAAGTACGAGATCGACTACAAATCGGTGGCGGCCGAAATGGCGAAGTCGCGCGTGAAGGAAAAGCTGCAGGAGCGGCTCGGAGTGAAGCCGGGCCAGGGCGGCGCGCTGCGGGACAAGCTGCGCGGCCTGCTGCGGCGCTAGCTACTTCGAGAGCGGCAGCGACTCCTCCACCAGGGCGGCGAGGTAGCCCGCGCCGAGGGGAATGACGTCGTCGTTGAAGTCGTAGCCCGGATTGTGCAGGAAGCAGCCGGTGGGCCCGCCGCCCTGGCCGAGCCAGACGTAGGCCCCGGGCCGGGCCTGCAGCATGTACGAGAAGTCCTCGCCGCCCATGGTCGGGTCCGCGTCGCGCACGACGTTGTCCTTTCCGAACACCTTCTCGCCCACGCGAGCCGCGAATTCGGCTTCGCGCGCGGTATTCACCGTCGCCGGATAGCCGCGCTGGTACTGCACCTCGGCGCTGCCGCCGAGAGACCCGGCGATGCCGGTCACGATCTGCCTGATGCGCGCTTCGGCGAGGTCGCGCGTCTCCGGGCGGAAGCTGCGCACGGTGCCGATCAGCGTGACGGAATCGGGCAGAACGTTGAACGCGCCGACCTGGCTGGTCTGCATCGAGCAGACGCTCACCACCAACGCGTCCACCGGGTTGATGTTGCGGCTGGTGATCGACTGCAGCGCGGTGATGATGTGCGCGCTCAACAGCACCGGATCGACCGCGAGGTGCGGCATGGCCGCGTGGCCGCCCTTGCCGCGCACCGTGATCTGGATCTCGTCGGTCGCCGCCATCATCGCTCCCGCGCGAACGGCGATCTTGCCCGGCGGCAGGCCCGGCCAGTTGTGCAACGCGTACACCTCGTTGGCTGGGAATCGCTCGAACAGGCCTTCTTCGACCATCTTGCGGCCGCCGCCGCCACCTTCCTCGGCGGGCTGGAAGATGAGATACGCGGTGCCCTCGAACGCTCGCGTCGCGGCGAGGTAGCGGGCGGCGCCCAGCAGCATGGTGGTATGGCCGTCGTGGCCGCAGGCGTGCATGCGTCCGTCGTGGCGCGATCGGTACGGCAGGTTGCCCGCCTCGCGTATCGGCAGGCAGTCCATGTCGGCGCGCAGCCCCACGGCACGGCCGCCGGAGCCGTCGCGGCCCCGCACCACGCCGACCACGCCGGTCTTGGCGAGCCCCCGGTGCACTTCGATGCCCCACGCGGCGAGCCTGCCCGCGACGATCTCGGAGGTGCGTTCCTCCTCGAAGCCCAGCTCCGGGTGGGCGTGGATGTCATGCCGGATCTCGCGCAGCTCGGCGTGGAAATTCCGGATCTCTTCGACAGGGCTGCGCATAAGCGGGCTCGGCGTGCGGGAGTAAAGGGCGAACGATGTTGCCGTCTTCCCCAAGCGGCGTCAAACGCCGCACCGGGCGCCGCGGCCCAGTAGAATCGCGCGGTGCCGGATTTCGCGAACACACTTCTTGCCTGGCAGCGCAGGCACGGCCGCCGTGGCTTGCCCTGGCAGGCGACGCGCGACCCTTACCGCGTCTGGCTGTCCGAAGTCATGCTGCAGCAGACCCAGGTCGAAACCGTGATCCCGTACTACGAGCGCTTCCTCGCCCGCTTCCCGGACGTCGCTGCGCTCGCGGCGGCAGGGGAAGAGGACGTGTTGCGCCTGTGGAGCGGGCTTGGCTACTACGCGCGGGCGCGCAACCTGCATCGAGCGGCACGGATCGTCGCAGGCGGGCTGGGCAGCCGCTTCCCCGACACCGCGCAGGAGCTGGGCCGCCTTCCCGGGCTTGGGCGCTCCAGCGCCGCGGCGATTGCCGCGTTCGCGTTCCGAAGGCGGGAGGCGATCCTGGACGGAAATGCGAAGCGCGTGTTCGCGCGCTGCTTCGGAATCGAGGGCTACACGGGCGGCCGCGAGGTCGAGGCGCGCCTGTGGCGCATCGCCGCGCGGCAGCTTCCCGAGCGCGACATCGGGCGCTATACCCAGGCGCTGATGGACCTCGGGGCGACGGTGTGCGTGCGAGGCGCGCCGCGTTGCGACGCCTGCCCGCTCGCGCGGCGCTGCGTCGCGCGGCGCGAAGGGCGCGTCGCCGAGTTGCCCACGCCGCGTCCGCGCAAGCCGCAGCCCGAGCGGATCGTCAACTGGCTGGTGCTCACGCACGCCGGACGGGTGCTGCTCGAGCGGCGTCCGGCGCCGGGTCTGTGGGGCGGGCTGTGGGCCTTTCCGGAGGCCGGCACGCGCGGCTTCGCCGCGTATTGCCGCCGCGAGTTCGGCTGCGAGACGCGCCGGGCGCGCCGGCTCGAGGCGCTCGAGCACGCGTTCACGCACTTTCGGCTGCGCGCCACGCCGATCGTGGTCGCTTTGCGAACGACGCCTGCCCCGGCGGTCGAAACGCCGGGGCGCCTGTGGCTCGACCTCGGCGATGCGCCCGGCGCCGCCGTGCCGGCGCCGGTGAAAGGACTGCTCCTGCGGCTGGCGGCAGGCGCCTAGGCGCGCGTCACCAGGCCGTGCTGAACGAGGTACTTGTACAGGATCTCGAGCCGCTCGCGGGCGTCCGGGAGCTCCATCAGCTTTTGCTTGGCGGCCAGCGGCACCGGCAGGATCTCGGCCAGGCGCGATCCGACCCACGAGCTCGAATCGAAGCGGAACGGCGCCTCGATCTGCTGCGCGCCGTGCTCCTCGATCACCAGGCGCAACAGCCTTGCGCAGGCGAGAAACTCGTCCGGCAGCGCGCAGTCGTCGTCCGCGGGCAGCAGTTCGACTTCGGCGCGCGTCAGCCCGCTCGCGAGCACCTCCCGGCGCACGATGCGAAAGCGCGCCTCGCCGCGCGCGACGATGTGCAGCATGCCGAGTTGCTGCATGTCCCAGTGCGCGATCCGGGCGAGGCAGCCGATCTCCTCCGGCACCGCGGCGGGTCCGACCTCGGCGCCGGTGCGGATCAGGCACACGCCGAACGGCTGATCGTCGCGCAGGCAGTCCTTCGCCATCTCCATGTAACGCTGCTCGAACACGCGCAGGGGCAGCAAGCCGCCCGGGAACAGGACCGCGCGCAGGGGGAAGAGAGCGACTTGTCGCGCGACGGCCTGGCTCAGGGCGGGCCCTCCGGGTCGGTGCGCGCGAGCCCGCGATGCCGCACCAGCACGCGCCATTCGGCGCGGAACGCCGCCGCCAGGCGCTCCGCGAGGTACACGGACCGGTGCCGACCGCCGGTGCAGCCGATCGCCACGGTGACGTAATTGCGCTGCTCGCGCTCGATTTCCGGCAGCCAGCGCGCGAGGAAAGCCTGCACGTCCACGATCAGACGCTGCACCGCTTCCTGGCCGGCGAAGTACTCGGCCACCGGCGCATCGCGCCCGGTAAGGGGCCGCAGCGCCGCGTCATAGTGGGGATTGGGCAGCATGCGCGCGTCGATCACCCAGTCGGCATCCAGCGGAATGCCGTCGCGGAAGGCGAACGATTCGAACAGCAGCGTGAGCGCCCCGCCTCCCAGGCCGACGAGTTCCTTGATCCAGCCCTGGAGCGCGCGCGGCAGCAGCTCGCTCGTGTCGATGCGATGCCCGAGGTCGGCCACGCCGGAGAGCAGCGCGCGCTCGCGTTCGATCGCCTCCGCGAGCGTCAATCCCGCGACCGTGAGCGGGTGGCGGCGGCGGGTCTCGGAAAACCGGCGCAACAGCGTCTGTACGCCTGCTTCGAGGAAAAGCACGCGGCAGTCGATGCCCTGCGCCTTGAGGCGCGAAACGTTCTCGGGCAGCGCGGGCAGCGCAGCGCTGCGCGCATCGACGCTGACCGCGACGCGCTCGTGTCCCGCGTCCCGCAGGAAGTCGGCCACCTGCACCAGCAGCGTCGCGGGAAGATTGTCGACGCAGTAGTAGCCGCCGTCCTCCAGCACGTTGAGCGCAATGCTTTTGCCCGAGCCGGAGAGTCCGCTGACCAGGATGAGCTGCATGGCGGATCGGCCGGCGCTCAGTTTCCGCGCTCGATCTCCTTTTTCTGGCGCACCATGAATTGCGTCATGGAATCGATTCCCCTGAGTTGCAGGATGTAGTTACGCACGGCGGCTTCAAGCAGCACCGCGAGGTTGCGGCCCGCGGCCACCGGGATCACCACTTTGCGGATTGTGACGCCGAGTATCTCCTCGGAGAGCTCGGCAAGGGGAAGTCGTTCGGAAGCCTCGCGCTGGCCCTGCGCGGGCTTCTCGAGGTGCGCGATCAGCTTGAGCTTCATCTTCGGGCGCACTGCGGTCTCGCCGAAGATCGTGCGCACGTCGAGCAGGCCCAGTCCGCGCACTTCGAGGAAGTCGCGCAGCAGGGGCGGGCAGCGTCCCTCCAGGTTGTTGATCGCGATGCGCGAGATTTCGACCACGTCGTCGGCCACCAGGCCGTGGCCCCGGCTGACCAGCTCGAGGCCGAGCTCGCTCTTGCCGACGCCGGAATCCCCGGTGATCAGCACGCCCAGACCGAGGACGTCCATCAATACGCCGTGGCGTTCGGTCGTTTCAGCGAGCGCCTTCGCGAGGTAACGCGAGAGCGTCTCGATCACCCTCGCTGCGGGCGCCCGCGTGGTGAACAGGGGCGTATGCGTGCGCTCCGCGACCTCGAGCAGCTCCTGCGTGGGCCCCACGCCGTCGGCCAGGATCACCGCCGTCGGCGAGGCGGCGAAAAGCTGCGTCGCGAAATCGGCGCGGGAGGGAGCGTCGCCGCCGGCAAGCATCGCCGCCTCGTAGGCGCCGAGGATCTGGATGCTGTTGGGGTGAGTGAGGTTGAGGTGGCCTATCAGCGCGGCCGAAACAGCCGCGTCGCGCTGCACCGCGGCGCTCGCATCGCGCCCCGCGAGCCAGGCAAGCGAGAGCGCCTCGCGGTTGTCTTCATGCAGCTGCGCGACGTTGACCTGAAGCATCCGGCTGCCAGGCGGCGATGAGCTGGTGCAGCGCGCCCGCGTCGGGCGCGCCCGCCATAGACTCGCGCAGGCTCCTGTCGCTGAACATCTGCGCCAGCTCGGACAGGATCTGCAGGTGCTTTTCGGTCGCCTGTTCCGGCACCAGCAGGACGAACAGCAGGTTCACGGGCTTGCCGTCGGGCGCATCGAAGGCCACCGGCTGCTCGAGCCGCAGAAAGGCACCGAGCGCATCCTTGAGCCCCTTGATGCGGCCGTGCGGAATCGCCACCCCTTGGCCAAGCGCCGTCGAGCCAAGACGCTCGCGCGCGAACAGGCTGTCGAATACGAGGTTCCTCGCGATGCCGTGATTGTTCTCGAACAGCAGGCCGATCTGCTCGAACAGGCGCTTCTTGCTCGACACCGACAGGTCGAGCACCACGTTGGCGGGTGGCAGAAGTTTCGCGACTAGGCTCATGCCTTGGAGGAGGGGCGACTGCGGTGGGCGCGAATTATAGCCCAATGCCGAAGGTTGCGGGGCGCAACCAACCGGCGGGCCCTAGGAGCTCAGTTCCTGCCGCTTGAGCGCGTCGTGGGGTTTGTCGTAGGCCTTGCCCTTGTGCTTCATGACCTGGCGGTCGAGCTTGTCGACCAGCAGGTCGATCGCTGCGTACAGGTCGTCTTCCTCGCATTCGCAGTGCAGGTCCTTGCCGCGTACGTGAAGCGTAATTTCGGCCTTCTGCCTGAGCTTGCCGACCGAGAGTATGACGTGGGCGTCGATCACGTGGTCGAAGTGGCGCTTGACGCGCTCGAGCTTGGTCTGAACGTAGCCGCGGATTGCCGGCGTCACTTCGAGATGATGACCGCTCACGCTAAGATTCATTCTCGATTCTCCTACAGGCATTTTCTCTGGTTGACGGGAGGGATCTGGAGGGATTCGCGGTACTTCGCGATCGTGCGCCTTGCCACCACGATACCCTGTTGCCCCAGAATTTGCGAGATTCTGGCGTCCGACAGCGGACAGCGGGCATCTTCGGCCGCCACCAGCTGCTTGATCAGCGCGCGAATCGCGGTGGAAGAGGCCGCGCCGCCCGTTTCCGTCGCCACATGGCTGCCGAAGAAGTACTTAAGTTCGTAGGTGCCGCGCGGAGTCGCCATGTATTTCTGCGTCGTGACGCGCGAGATCGTGCTTTCATGCAGGCCGAGCGTTTCAGCGATCTCGCGCAGCACCAGCGGACGCATGGCGACCTCGCCGTGCTCGAAGAAGTGCCGCTGGCGGTCGACGATCGCCTGCGACACTCGCAAAATTGTGTCAAAACGCTGCTGCACGTTCTTGATCAGCCAGCGCGCCTCCTGCAGCTGCGACGAGAGCGCCTTGCCGCCGCTGCGGCCTCCGGCGAGCTCCGCATAAAGGCGATTGATGCGCAGCTTGGGCAGCGCGTCGGAATTCAGGCTCGCGCGCCAGATGTTTCTCACTTTGCGCACGATAACGTCGGGCACAACGTAGCGCGTTTCGACCGACGCAAATGCCGCCCCTGGGCGCGGAGTGAGGCTCAGGATGAGCCTCTGCGCCGCGCGCAACTCGTCCTCGCTCGCACCGGTCGCGGTCTTGAGACGCGCGTAGTCGCGGCTGGCGAGCAGCTCGAGGTGATGCTCGCAGATCGCGAGCGCGAACCGGCGCACCGGATCATCCGTGCCGCCGGCGCGAATCTGCAGCGCGAGGCACTCCGACGGCGAGCGGGCTCCTACGCCCGTGGGCTCGAAGTTCTGCAGGTGCCGAAGGGCGATCGCAAGGTCCTCGACGTCTGCGTCGGCTTCTGGCGGGAGCAGCGCCGCCACGTCTTCCAGGCTCTGCGTCAGGTAGCCGTCTTCGTCCAGCGCGTCGATCAGCATTCCCAGCAGCGCCCGGTCGCGCTGGTTGAGGTTGGTGAGCGAAAGCTGTGTGTAGAGGTGATCGCGCAGCGTCGGCTGATCAGGCGCGACGAAGGTCCGATCACCCTCGTCGTCGTCCGGACCGCGCCACACGGCCGCCTGGTCCGCGTCCCAGTCATCGCGCGGCTCTGCTCGAGGCGCTTCGTCGGCGGGCGCCTGCGACGTCGCCTCGCCCGGCTGCGGGGGCGGCGGCGCGGCCTCGGCCTCGGTCTCTCCGTCCTCCCGCTCGAGGATCGGGTTCTCCATCAGCAGACGCTCTATTTCCTGGTTCAGCTCGACCGTGGAGAGCTGCAGCAACTTGATGGACTGTTGCAGCTGAGGCGTAAGCGTCAGGTGCTGCGACAGCCGGAACTGCAGGGTCGGCTTCATTTTAGGGGGTGACGCGCGAAGCGCGCTACATGCGGAAGTTCTCGCCGAGGTATACGCGGCGTACGCTGTCATTATAGACAATTTCCTCGGGTTGCCCCGACGCCAGAACGGCACCTTCGTTGATGATGTAGGCGCGATCGCAGATCCCCAGCGTCTCGCGCACGTTGTGATCGGTGATCAGCACCCCGATTCCCCGCTCCTTGAGAAAGCGAATGATGCGTTGGATGTCGAGCACGGCGATCGGGTCGACGCCGGCGAACGGTTCGTCCAGCAGGATGAACGACGGGCGCGTGCCGAGGGCGCGCGCAATCTCCAGGCGGCGGCGCTCGCCGCCCGAGAGCGACAGCGCGGGAAGCTTGCGCAGATGCGCGATGCTCAGATCCTTCAGGAGCTCGGTGAGCCGCGGCTCGATTTCCTCCCGCGCAAGGCCTTGCAGTTCCAGTATGGCGCGCACGTTCTCTTCCACCGTGAGCCTGCGGAAGACGGAGTTCTCCTGCGGCAGATAGGAGATGCCCAGTCGCGCACGGCGGTGGATGGGAAGGTGGGTGAGGTCCCGGCCGTCGAGCTGAATCGTTCCGGCGTCGGCGGGCACCAGTCCGACGATCATGTAGAAGCAGGTCGTCTTGCCAGCGCCGTTCGGCCCCAGCAGGCCGACGACCTCGCCGCTCGAAACCTCGAGCGAGACGTCCTGCACCACCGTGCGCGACTTGTAGCGCTTTCGCAGGCTGCCCGAGCGCAGGACGCTCATTTTGCAGCGGGCGCCGGCGGCGCGGCCGGCGCGGGAGACGACTGCGGCTTGGTCGGTTGCAGCACCGCGCGTACCCGGCCCTGCGGCGCATCCACGCCGCCCGTGACAGAGTAGAAGCCGGAACGCTGGTCGAGGAAGATGTAGTTGCCGCGCACCACGTCCTTGTCGCGCGACACGCGCGCGTTGTCGAACAGCTCCACCTTGTCGTCGCGCTCGTCGATCTCCATGCGCATCGCTTCACCCTCGATCCAGGCGCCTTCCTTGCCGTCCTTCGAGTCGGCCTTCTGCCGAAACCGCACCGGCTTGCCGGTCGCCGTGACGTGCTGGAACCCGTCCGCGTCCTGGTGCACGACCAGACGGTCCGCGTGCACCACCAGCGTTCCCTTGGTCAGCACGACGCTGCCCTCGAAGATGCTCATTCGGCGCGCCTCGTCGGACATCATCCGGTTCGATTCGATCTCGGTCGGCTTGTTCTTGTCCGCCTTCTCGGCGCGCGCGCCATGCTGCGCCTGCAACGCCGCCAGGGCGAGCGCTGCGGCGAAGGCGCGGGCGGCCAGGTTTCTGCGCGATCTCATGGCTTGCTCTTTTCCGGCTCGAATCGGCCGCGCACTCGCTCGTGCAGCACCAGCCGTCCCAGCTCGTTGTTGTATTCCATCCCCCTCCCGGTGATCGACTGCTCCTTGTCGCTTATCGTCACCTGGCGGTCCGTCAGCGCCAGCGACTTGGCGCTTACCAAATGCAGGAAGCTGGTCCGCATGCGCATTTCCGGTCGTTCCGCGTCGGCGGCACGCACCAGCAGGACATTGCCGTAGAGAAACAGCTCGTCGGCGCCCTGCGAAAGCGTGCCGCGGTCCGCCGTGACGGTCATGCGCGGCTCGCCCGGCTTGGTCTGCACCATCCGCGGCGCGACCAGGTCGGTCGAGTCGTCGTCCGGGTAATGTATCATCTTCGTCGCCGCCAACGTGGATTCGGCGGCCCCGCCGGTGCCGAAGGTGGTGATGTTGAAGTTCTCGACGATGTAGTCGGGGTCGTGCCGACGCAGCGTCGATGGAGGCGGTTGCTCCTGCACTGCCTGCTTGAGCCAGAAGGTCACCATCGCCAGCGCCAGCAGCAGCGCGAGGGGAAACAGGCCGGTCGCCGAAAGTCTCACGCCAGGTATCGGTTCAGCGCCGCGTCGAGCGACCCCTGCGCGCGCATCAGGAGTTCGCATATTTCGCGCACGGCGCCTGCGCCCGCGGGCGCCTCGCACACGTAGTGCGCGCGCTGCCTCACGGCCTGCGGCGCCTCGCGCGGCGCGCAGGCGAAGCCGCAACGCACCAGCACCGGCAAGTCGACCACGTCGTCCCCGGCATAGCCGGCGGCTTCCGCCTGTACTCCAAGTTGCGCCAGAAGCGAGGCGTAGGCCGAGGCTTTGTCCTCGATTCCCTGCAGAACGTGCCCGATGCCTAGTTCCAGGGCGCGCCGGGTGACGGCCTCCGAGCGCCGGCCGCTGAGAATGGCGGGCACGATTCCGCTCGCGGCGAGCATCTTGATTCCGTGGCCGTCGAGCGTGTGGAATGCCTTCAGCGCCTCTCCCCCAGGGCCGTACCACAAGCGGCCGTCGGTGAGCACGCCGTCGACATCGAAGATCATCAGGCGCACTCGACGCGCACGCTCGAGCGCAGCGCTGGAAACTGCGCTCATTGCGTCAGATGACTTTGGCGCGGAACAGGTCGTGCATGTTCAGCGCCCCTACGAGCTTGTCGTCGTCGTCGACGACGACAAGCTGATTGATGTTGTGACGCTCCATCAGCTGCACCGCTTCAGCTGCGAGCGCCGTCGGCCGGATCGTGCGCGGGCCCGGCGTCATCAGTTCGGCGATTTTGGCGGTCGAAAAGTCCGCGACCTTGTCCAGCGCGCGGCGCAGGTCGCCGTCGGTGAAGATTCCGGCGACGCGGCCCGCCGCGTCCACCACTGCCGTCATTCCCAACCTGCCGCGCGACATTTCGTGCACCGCCTCGCGCAGACTCGCCGTGTCGCGAACCGAGGGCAGATCGTTTTCGCGCCGCATGATGTCCGCAACGTGCGTCAACAGCCGCCTGCCGAGCGTGCCGCCGGGGTGCGAGCGCGCGAAGTCGTCGGCCGAGAAGCCCCGCGCATCGAGCAGCGCCACCGCGAGCGCATCGCCGAGCGCGAGGGCGGCGGTCGTGCTGGCGGTCGGCGCCAGGTTCAGCGGGCAGGCTTCCTGCGCGACGCCCGCGTCCAGGTGGATGTCCGCCTCGCTCGCGAGGGCGGAGGAACGGTTGCCCGTGATCGCGATCAGCTTGGCGCCCTGGCGCTTGATGAGCGGAACGATCCTGAGGAGCTCCTCGCTCTCGCCCGAGTGCGAGATGCCGATGAAGACGTCGTCCGGCTGGATCATGCCGAGGTCGCCGTGGCTCGCTTCCGCGGGATGGACGAAATACGCCGGCGTTCCGGTGCTCGCCAGCGTCGAGGCCACTTTGCGCGCGATGTGTCCCGACTTTCCGATTCCGCTCACGACCACGCGACCACCGCAGTTGAGTATCAGCGACACGGCGTCGAGAAAGCGCTCGTCGAGGCGATCGATCAGCGCGCGTACCGCATCCGCCTCTATCGCCAGCACGCGGCGCGCAAGCTCGAGCGCCGTTGACGAAGCGCTTATCATAGCGAGGAAGTATAGCCCAACCGACCCTTATTCCCGATGGATGCGACGGGCATCGCCCTGCAACCGGTTCTGGTGCTGCTCGCGAGCAGCGTGCTGGCGGTTGTCGTCTGCCGCAGCCTGTCGTTGCCACCGATCGTCGGCTATCTCGTCACCGGCCTCGCTCTGGGCCCGCACGCGTTCGGTTTGATCGAAGACAGCGAGGAGACTCGGCAACTGGCCGAGTTCGGCGTCGTGTTCCTGATGTTCTCGATCGGACTGGAATTCAGCCTGCCCAGGCTCCTTGTGATGCGGCGCGTCGTGTTCGGGCTCGGCCTGGCGCAGGTGTCGGTGTCGATCGCGCTTTGCGTGCTGGCGTCGGTCGCGCTGGGCGGATCCTGGCAGGCGGGCCTGGTGCTGGGCGGTGCCGCGGCGATGTCCTCCACTGCGATTGTCTCCAAGCTGCTCGCCGAGCGCATGGAGCTCGATTCGCCTCACGGGCGCGAGATCATCGGCGTGCTGCTGTTCCAGGACCTGGCCGTCGTGCCCTCTGCTGATCCTGATCCCGGCGCTTGGCCGCCCGGCGGGCGAGACCGGCGTTGCCATCGCATTCGCCCTGGCCAAGGCAGTGCTGGCGCTCGGCGTGCTGCTGCTGGTAGGCCCGAGGGCGATGCGGGCGTGGTTCGGCGTGGTCGCGCGCCGGCGCTCGACGGAGTTGTTCGTTCTCAATGTCCTGCTGATCACGCTGGCGCTCGCGTTCCTGAGCGGCCTGGCGGGCCTTTCGCTCGCGCTCGGCGCCTTCCTCGCGGGGATGCTGATATCGGAAACCGAGTACCGTTACCAGGTCGAGGAAGACATCAGGCCGTTCCGCGACGTGCTGCTCGGCCTGTTCTTCGTCACGGTGGGCATGATGCTCGACACCCGCCAGGTGTTGGGGCATCCGTGGCTGGTGCTGTCGCTGCTTGCACTGCTGATGGGCGCGAAGCTGGGCCTGATCGCGCTGCTTTCGCGCGCGTTCGGCAGCGCGCCGGGGACCGCGTTGCGCGTCGGGCTCTCGCTCGCGCAGGGCGGCGAATTCGGCTTCGTGCTACTTACGCTCGCGCGCGGCGAGAGCATCGTCGCGGCACCGTTGCTGCAGGCGCTGCTGGCGGCGATGATCATGTCAATGCTCGCGACGCCGTTCGTGATCGGCGCCAGCGACCGCATCGTCATGCGCCTGGCGCGCTCCGAATGGATGCTGAGATCGCTCGAGCTGCACCGCATCGCCGTGCGCGCGATCGAGACCGAGCAGCACGTCATCATCCTGGGCTACGGCCGCAACGGACAGCGGCTCGCGCGCATGCTGGAAGCCGAGAATGTGTCATACGTGGCGCTGGATCTCGATCCCGAGCGCGTGCGCGAAGCGGCGCTCGCCGGAGACACCGTGGTGTTCGCCGACTGCGCGCGCCGCGAATCACTGGTCGCGGCTGGGATCTCGCGCGCGGCGGCGGTGGTGATCACGTTTGCGGGCCCCGCGGCGGCGATTCGGGTGCTGGCGAATATCCATGCCCTCAACCCAGCCGTGCCCGTGATCGTACGCGCACGCGAGGAGCGCGACATCGAGAAACTGACCGCGGCGGGCGCCTCGGAGGTGGTTCCCGAAGCCTTCGAGTCGGGGCTGATGCTCGCCTCGCATACCCTGGTCTGGATCGGCGTGCCGTTCGCACGCGTCATGCGGCGCATGCGCAAGGTGCGCGACCAGCACTACGGCCTCCTGCGCGGGCTGTTCCACGGCGTCAGCGACCAACCCGACGTCGGCGAGGAGGCGCAACCGCGCCTGCACGCGGTCACGCTCGGCGCGGGTGCCCATGCCGTCGGCCGCGATCTGGGGGCGCTGGGCCTTGCCGACATCGGGGTGCAGGTCAAAGCTGTGCGCAGGCCGGGCGCAGCGCGCAATCTCGCGCCTGCGGATGTCGGCGGGCTCGAAACGGGCGACGTCGTGATCCTCCTCGGCGCGCCCGCGAGCCTGGCGCTCGCCGAGACCAGACTGCTGCAGGGCTGAGCGGGGCAAAAAAAAAGGCCGGCGATGCCGGCCTTTCGTCCCCCGGGGTTTGCTCGTTACAGCGAGCGGCAGAGCAGATAAACGTTCGTTCCGGTCTCGCCGTAGCTTGCTGCTGCTGCTGCCGCGACGTCCGGATTGGGGGCGGCTTGCAGCTGCGCGCGCACGGATCCCGTCGCGGAGGCGCCGTCGTCGACCTGGGTGTCGACCGCGATCGCGATCTTGTCCGGCAGGTTGGCCGAGCAGATGATCAGCCCGCTGAACCCGCCGAGCGCCTGGCCACCCGCGGCGTCGCCGGTCTGAACCCCGAGCAGGCCGGTGACCGCGTTGAACGGTTGCTTTGCCCCGGGACCCGCGACGAATCCGGCGCGGCGCAGATCGTCCCACCACAGGCAGGACTCCGGCGTTGCCGCCACTGACGTCACCGGGCAGGCGACGTTGTACGCGCCGGAAACGATTCCGTCGCCGGTGCCGGCGATCGCCGCAGGGGCGACCGCCCAGCGCGTCGCCGCATTCGGGTCGTCGCCGGGGATCGCGCGATAGCGGTCCTGGTAGCCGTAATAGGCCGCCGAGATGCCGGAGAAGTCTGCGATCACGTTCTTGATCTTGGCCTGGGTGATCATTTCCTGGCCCTTGAGGATGCCCCCCAGGAGCAGGCCGATGATTACCAGCACGATCGCGATTTCCACCAGCGTAAAGCCTTTTTGTACGAATTTCATAGTGTTACCTCTCATTTCTGAGACTGATCAATAGCATAAAAGCAATCATCGTGCCAGGTGTAATCTCATTGATCGGCAAGCATTTCTGTGAGCGGCTGCAAGCAAAAGCGTCGAAATTCCGACAGATGCGTCGGAGATGTGACATTTTTCACTTTTTCCGCCCCCCTGAGCTCCGGGCCTTGGTCAGGGCCTCGAGCCGCTCCAAGTGCCGTTTCAGGAACTGCAGTTCGGCGGGGTCCTTGACTTCGCCCCGCGCCAGCAGCCCGCCGAGCATCACCTTGGCGGCCTCGAGCTCGTCCATGTCTTCGAGGATGAACAGGCGCATCTGTTTGGCCCATAACGGCACATCGCTCGCCGTCGTCATACGGTCGATGGCGCTCGCGTAGCGCAGCGCAAGCGGCAGGTCCTTGAGGCGATACTTGGCCAGCAGCGCGGCATGCGCCAGCCAGCGCCAGCGCCGGTTCGGATCCTTGAGGAACTCCTGGTACACGAATTCGAGCGCGGCCCGCGCTTTGCGCGGATCGGGAATTTCGGCGTAGATCCGTGCCGCGGCGAACAGCGGATACGCGCTGCGCGGATCGGTGTCGAGGATCGCGCGCAGCCAGCCGACGAGCCGCCCGTAGTCCAGGTTTCGGTAGGCAAGGTCGTTGCCGCCGCGCAGATCGAACGATTGCAGGTACAGCATCGCCAGCCGAGTCGCCGCCTCGGGCTCGCCGAAGCTCGCCAGCCGCAGGATGCCAGGCCCGGGCGGCGGCGGCAGATCCGACGCGGATCGGGGCAATGCCGTTCGCGTGAGCTGCCAGCCGATCTGCGCGGCGAGCGCAAGCGCCAGCGCGAGCCAGATCCAGCCCGGAACCGCCGTCAAGCGCCGCTCGTCCCGGCTCACAGATTGCGCCGATGGAAGTCGAACAGGCCGGCCGCGACCAGAAGCGCTGCGTACGCCACGAGCCCCGCGAGCGCCGCAGCGAATTCTCCGGGCGCGGGCGGACCGTAGATCAGCCATCCGGTGCGGGTGACAGCGTCCAGGCGCGGCAGCAACAGCGCGACGGCATCGACGCTCCAGCGCGCGATCTCCTGCGGCAGCGAAGGCTCGCCGAGCGGCCCGCCCGCGATCGCCTGAATCGCGCCGATCGAGCGCGCCAGCAGGTACAGCCCGGCGGTCGCGGCAGCCGCGGGCACCAGCTGCGCCAGCGCCACCGAGAAGAATAGCGCCGCGGCGGCCATCAGGGCCGTCTCCACGCTTAGCGAAAGCGCCCACAGCAGTACCGACTGAGGCGGGCTCCATAGCAGAAGCGGCAGCGCGAAGCAGGCCGAAACGGCCGCGCCGCAGACGGCGAACCCCGTGAGCCGGCCCAGGTAGTATGCGGAACGCGACAGCGGCAGCGAAAGCATCAGCTCCAGTCCCTTGTCGTCGCGCTCGCGGTGCGTGCTCGTGATGACCTGCGAGGCGACCAGGAACACGGCGCAGGCGCGCAGCAGCGCCGCGACGACTGCTGTTTGCAGCGCGAGACTCTCTGTCAATGCGACCTGCGATAAAAACCCCGCCAGCCCGAGGCCGGTGACGATGCTGGCCGCCGCCAGCCAGGCCATGCCGCTGCGGCGGGCCTCGAGAAATACGAAGCGGGCGAGGATGACGGCTGGCATGGCTACAATGGCGTCGAAATATCCCTCCAATTTACGCCATATACCATGACTGCGTTGACGCTTGCGCGATTGACGGGCCCCGTTTCCCGGCTGAGCCAACGCCACTGGGGCTTCGTGCTGGTGGCGATGCTCGCCCTGCTGCACGTGGCCGCGGTACGCGGCGTCACCGACACCTGGGCGCGCGGCTTGCTGCTCGCGCATCTCGGGCTGTTCCTCCTCTGGCAGCCGTTCCTGCGCGGCCAGCACCGGGTCTCCGTCAGCCAGGTTCTGCTGATCGTGATCGCCGCGGCGGGCGTGATGCTGAAGCTCGACTGGTGGTTGCTCGCGTTCTGGGTGGTCGTGCTGGCCGGGCTCGTCGGAGGCAAGATCTACCAGCAGAATGCGCGCTGGCAGCGCCGATTCCATCTTCTGATCCTGCTCTACCTGCTGTCCTTGCTCGCGGTCGTGATCCTGCCCGAGATCGCGCCGCGCCAGGAGATCTCGGAAGAGCTGCGGCTGGCCGCGCAGTACGGCCTGCCGCTCATCCTGCTGGTCGCCGCCTTGTTGCCGCTCGAGCCGGAAGGTCCCGACGCGGCGCAGGTGATAGATTTCTTCTACAGCGTGTTCGTCATGCTGCTGCTTGGAATCGTCATTCTCGGCAGCTTCACATTCATGACGCTCGGACGAACGTCGTACCTGCAGGCGCTGACCTACACCATCTTCGCGATCGCCGCGATGGTGCTGCTGCTCGGGCTCGCCTGGGATCCGCGCACCGGCTACGCCGGATTGAACGTATTCTTTTCGCGCTACCTGTTCTCGATCGGACTGCCGGTGGAGAAGTGGCTCTTCTTCCTCGCGGAGCTGTCGCAGGTCGAGGTGCGACCGGAGCGCTTTCTCGGCGAAGCGGTCGCCGCGCTGATGCGTCTGCCATGGGTCGCTGGCGTGGAGTGGCGCGGGGCACAGGGCGAGGGCAGCGCGGGTGAGAAGACGCCGTACACGGTGAATTTCGAGAACGGCGAGCTCGCGCTCGCCCTGCACTCGCGCTACCGCACGAGCCCTGCGCTGCAATGGCACCTGACCCTGCTCGGGCAGCTCCTGGGAGAGTTCTACGTCGCCAAACTGCGCGAACAGAAGCTGAAGCAGCAGAGCTATTTCGAGGCGGTGCACGAGACCGGCGCGCGCATGACGCACGACGTGAAGAACCTGCTTCAATCGCTAAACGCTCTGTGCGCAGTCGCGGCGCGCGAGCCCGAAGGCGATTCGGCGCAGCTGCAGGCGCTTATCCGCAGGCAACTGCCGGTGATCGCGCGCCGCCTGGGGGACACGCTGGACAGGCTGCAGCAGCCGAACACGCAGACCGAGCCGCTTACGCCGGCGGACGAATGGTGGGAATCGCTTGCACTGCAGTACCGCGACAAGCGCGTCGAATTCGTGGCCAAGGGCCTGCGGCCCGGCGTGCGGATTCCGCGCATGCTATTCGACAGCGTGTCCGACAACCTGTTGCAGAACGCGCTCGCCAAGCGCGAGGCGGACGCGACGGTCGACATCCGCGTGACGCTGGTCTGCGACGAGAATGTGGAGCTGCGCGTGTGCGACACCGGTCACGCGGTTCGCGCGGCGCTCGCTTCCACTTTGCTGCGCGCTCCGGTGCGCTCCGGCTCCGGTCTGGGGATCGGGCTTTATCAGGCGGCGCGCCAGGCCGAGGCGAGCGGTTATCTGCTCGAGCTGAAGCAGAATCGGAACGGCGAAGTGTGCTTCGCCCTGTCGGGCGGGGCGCGCGCCCGCTGAGCTCAGGCGGTCGGGCGCCGCCCGCCCAGGCGGAATACGAGGGTGTCGCCCTTGCCCTTGAGGTAGATCGTCTGCGGCGGACGGAATTCGTATCGGTCCCGCAGGCGCATGTACGTCGGCTCGTCGACGTGGATCGCGCCGGGGACGCCTTCGGTGGTGATCCGGCTGGCGATGTTGACCGTGTCGCCCCAAAGGTCGTAGATGAACTTCTTCCTGCCGATCACGCCGGCGACCACCGGCCCCGTGCCGATGCCGATGCGAAGCTGGAGCGGCTTGTCCTGGATGATGAACGCGCCTGCGATCACGTCCCGCATGTCGAGCGCGAGCTCGGCGATTGCGCCACTGAAGTCCGTTTCGCTTCCGTTCAGTCCGCCCGCGACCATGTAGGCGTCGCCGATGGTCTTGATCTTCTCAAGGCCGTGCCGCTCGGCGATCGTGTCGAACTCGGAGAACATCCTGTTGAGCAGGGAGAACACCTCCCCCGGCGTCATGTGCTCGGCGATATGCGTGAAGTTGACGACGTCGGCGAACATCACGGTCACTTCCGCGAAACCGTCGGCAATCTCGGCGCTGGAGTGCTTGAGGCGCTCCGCGATCGGCCCCGGGAGAATGTTGAGCAGCAGCCGCTGCGAGCGGTCCTGCTCCTCCTGCAGCTTGGCGTGCGCCACCTCGAGCCGCGCGCGCGAGCGCGCGCGCTCAGCGAACGCGAAGCTGAGCAACCAGTAGACGATCATCGCGACGGCGGCGAAGTTCAGCGCGAAGAACACGATGCTCGTTTGCAGCGGTACCCCGGCGCTCTTGTGCGGCATGTCGACCAGCTGGTAGTCGATATAGCCCGAGGCAACCGTGAGCACGACGTAGGCGACCATCCAAGGCAGCGACTCGCGCACCGAGAACAGCAGCGCGGCCCCCACCGGCGCGAGCAGACCCCAAAGGATGATCCCGCTCGCGGAGACAAAGTCGCCTATCGCCCACTGCGCGACGAACGGCACGAACAGCCACAGCCCGAGCTGCGTCGCGCGGAAGAACTCGAAGTTCAGCGTCCAGAGGTAAATCAGCAGCGTCGCAAGGGACAGCAGCTGGAACGCGACCGGCAGGGTCGCGGGCATCGGCATTCCGAGCAGCCAGTATATCGACAGCCACACTGCCGAACCCGCGATCATCAGCCCGCAGGCGAACAGGAGAACCTGCTTCTTGAGCTGAAGCTCGTCCGAGTTGCCCGATTGAACGCCAGCCGTCGTCAGCCGCCGCATCAGCGTCGAAAGAAACGGGCGCCCGATCACGGCAGCACTCCCGCGGCGATCAGTCGGCCGTAGAGTTCGCCGACAGTGATCCAGGTCAGCCGGTCGTCGAACTCGCCGTTCAGCGCGCCGGCAGGCGCCGGCGGATGGTTCACGAACACCGCGTCCCCGTTCAGGTTCGCCGCCTCATCGGCGCCTCCGCTGCCCAACGTCGCGAAGTTCTTACCGACCGAGTAGACCGCGGCAACCACGAGATTCTGGTTGGTGAGCGCGTTGCCGGTGGCGCCGCAGCCGTTCGGTCCTATGCCACTCGAGGACTTGCACACGACGAGGTCGTCCGGAAGGCAGCTGATGCCGTTCGCCTTGAGGTTCGCCGCAGAGGTGAAATGCGGCATCAAGGCGGATCCGCCGCAGCCGGAGATCGACTTTGACACCGCGTATCGGATCCGGTTTCCCCAGGCATCGAGCGCGAAGCCGTCCGTGTCGACATTCTGATATCCGATGCTGCGCGCCGGCAGCAATCCACCATAATAGTTCTCCGTGCCGGTCGCATCCCTGCATTCGCCCGCCGGATCGCGCACTTCATCGCCGAGGCTGGTCCCTCGCGCCGGGCAGGGCAACCTGCCGCTTACAATGGCGAACGCGAGCACCAACTCGCGCGCCTCGTCCAGACGGCGCCGGGTCTCGTTCTGGTCGCGCTGCGCGACCTGCGCCGACAACGTGTAAGTCACTCCGGTCAGCAGCAGGCCGGCGACGGCGAGCACGACCGCCATCTCGACCAGGGTGAAGCCTGCGTCCGCGCGCGTCACGGGCCGGCGTCCACGACGATGATCCGGTCGTTGTGCCGAGCGCCGACCGGCAGCTGCTCGAAGCTGCGGTCGTTGTCGCGGTTCTCTGCACTGTCCAGATAGTCCCCCAAATTGCCGTTCGGCCGCGCCGACTTGCTGAGGCTGCGACCGGCGAGCACCATGATCGCGCGTGCGGGCCGTGTCTTCGTGCCGGCCTTCACCGACAGGCAGGACGACAGCGTGCCTGCGCAGGTCGGCGCGCCCGCATAGTAGACGACACGGTACCACTGATTGCGCACAAACCAGCCGGTGACGGAATCGTCAGGGTCGAGCAGGGCGTGGTCGGCGAGCACGGACTTTTCCATCGTCACGTAGTACCACCGCTGCGGCGCGCCGGGCAGCGCGGCGCTGGCGCGAATCTCGGCCGAGCCGTCCGCCGCGAAGGCGCCGGTGACGCGAGCGTTCAAGCGATCGGGTCCGGACGCAGGGCCGGCGCCGAACGTATACACGTGGGCCTGCTCCGGATCGATCCGCCTGAGCGCCATCGCAACGTTGCGCATCGGCGCCGCGACGCTGATCTGCAGCGGTCCACCGTGATATTCGCCCCAACAGTAGGCGGTCGAGCTCGTGGCGTAGCCGCAGTGCGCCGAGACGATGCCGCCCGCGCCGCCGGTCTTCGTCACGCGCGGCGTGGACGCCGTGTTCCAGTCGACGAACGCGGGCGCGCAACGCGGGTCCTGCGCCGGATCGCAGGCATGCGAGTAGGTGAACGGCAGCAACCCCTGGTGGGCGCCCGCAGCGCCCTGGTAGCTCGAACGTCCCGGGTCGACGAACGGCGCCGCGTACGGATAGAGCGGATTGGCCGCGTTGCGTCCCCACTCGGGCCCGGAGTAGGCCGTGCGCAGGGCGGGCGCGATCTCGCGCTCGGCCCTAACCTTGATCGCGGCCTCGACCAGGGGCAGAAGCTCGCCCGCGGTCACCGGCAGAAGCTGATCGTTGAACGACTCGCTCGGACCGGTGCCGGCGAAATGTCCGTCGACCGGCGAGCTCGCGTTCTGGCATTCCAGGTAGTCGCGGTAGTTCGGCATGGCGGCGCCGCGCGACTGGAGCCGCGCCCGGCAATGCGCGCTTTCGCGCACGCTGAACGGGGCTCCCGGGGCGATGATCAGCGCGACCGCGGCTTGCGCGCCGTTCTCGAGTACGAGACGGCCGTCGGAGTCCGAGTTGATCGTGAGCATGCTGCGCGTCGTCGGCAGCGCCCAGCCGGGCGAGACCGCGTACCAGAGCGGCTCGCCCGCGGCATCAGTGAGCTTGTCGAGGCCAAGCGTGCGCCAGGGCAGGCGCCCGAGCGCGGGCAGGGAGCAGCTTCCGGCGGCGATCCCCTCGCGCGCGGTACCGACGTAGCCGGCGGCTTCGGGGCACGGCAGGCGGCCGGGATTATTCTCGGCCGCCTGTGCCGCGCGCTGGGCCACGTAGCCGATCAGCGCCTGTTTGGCGCGACTGAGCGTCGCGGCATTGCGCTCGCGCTGCGCCGCGCGGCCACCGGAGGCGCCGAGAGCGGAGGCGAGCAGGACCGACGCCACGACCGCGATCGCGGCCAGCAGCGCGAACAGCACAATCCCGCCCTGTGGAGCCCTGCACCGGACGTGCGGCCCCATGACCTCCCTCCTTGATCACCGCTCCCGACGTTCGCCGGCGCGCGCCGGCGAAACCTCGATCTTACCGTTGCCGATGACGTCCTGTACCTCGCCCGTATCGCGCTCGAGCGTCTCCCCTACGCGCAAGCGCACTCCCCGCGCGCCGTCGCCTTCGCCGGCGCGCACGGTAACGGAGTCGGTCCGGGTCCTGGAAGGATATATCCGCGCGTCCGCCGACGCCTTGCCGAGGGGAACCGGATCGCCGTTCAGCCACACGGTGGACTTTCCGTTGGAGCGCTTCACGTAGCCGTCCAGGCGAGTGCGGGGTGATTCGACCACCGCGACGGCGGCGGGCTTGTCGGGCACCCGCGCCTTTCGGCGCGCGTTCAGCTCGGCGCGTTGCTGCGGCGTGAAGAACAGCCGTCCGAGCTCCTGAGCCGCAGCTGCGCCCGCGCCCGCCAGAAGCAAGACGCCGACGAGCAGGGAATACGCGCGCTTCATGTGCGGGCCGCCCGGTCGAGGATCGTGATGAGGTCGATGACGCATTGTGCGCGCAGGCGCGCGCCGATTGTAGTCCCGGTCGGCGCCTGCCCGGTGCGCGTGACGGTGCAGCTGCGCACGGAATAGTACGCGTTGCCGGAGTTGCGCAGGTCCTCCAGGAAGTCGAGCAGATCGCCCGTGTGCAGCAGCGCGAGGTCGACGGTCATGGTGCTGGAGTAGAACTCGACGTTCCCGGGTTTTCCGGGAACGGTGATCAGCGGCTGCTGGCGTTCGACCCGATAGCGCAGGTCGAGCAGCTCGCGGGCGGCCTTGATGCGCGACATCGCGTCCGCCCACTCGAGGCGGCGCTCGGGTCCGATGATGTGCAGCTGCTGCAGCCGGCGATAGACCGCCAGCTTCTCGTTGACCTCCCGCTCTTCGTCGGCGATGCGCATGAGCCGCTCGCGCGCGTCCGCGTGTTGCGCCTTGGCGGCCGTCAGCGCTTGCTCGGCGGCGCTGAACCTGGAGTCGACGAGCCCGATCAACGCCGCTCCGGCGCCGATCAACACGGCGCACGCGATCGCCGGCAAGGCGAGCTTTCGGGCTTCCGGGGCCGAGACGATCATTTCAAAGGCCTCGACAGCACGACCGTGAAGCGGGGCGATTCGCCGCGGTCCGTCGCGCCGATGTCGCCGGTCAGAGTTCCCTGCGACGTAATGTCGAAGGGCAGCTGGGTGCGGACAAGCGTATACGGCGAGCCCGCGCTGAGCGCTTCTGCGAAGCGCTGCACTTCGGCCGTGATTGCCCTGTAATCGGAGCGCTGGGTCGCGTTCACCTGGCCCGATATCTCGAGCAGCTCCACGACCTGGCCCGTCAATGCGCTGGTCGAGGCGGGCGCCGCGCGCTCCGTGCCCTCCGCAGCCCCTTGCCCCGGGGGTCCCGTGCGCCAGGTCAGGCTCTCGAGCTCGATCTGAGAAAAGTCGTCGAGCACCTTGGACAGGTGGACAAACGATGGCTGCGGCCAGGCGGTGCGGTCCGCAATCTTGCGGAACTCGACCACCGTTGACTTGAGGTTGTCGGTGGTGGTCTGCGTCACCGGGAAAGTCGCCGTGATCTGGCGATAGCGCTCGGCGGCGCGGCTGGCCTGGCGCTGCTCCGTGGCGGCCTCCTTCTGGACCGACATCACTTCGAGCCACTTTACGCCCGCGAAGAGCACGCAGGCCCCGAGCCCGAGGGCGCCCGCGGCCGCGATCCCTCGCTGCAGCTGCCACAGGACGTAGCCGCGGCGGTCTTCTCGACGCGCGAATTGCTGCTTCGGCGTCTGCCTGACCATGAGGTGCAGGTACAGACGCTCGGCGAGCGCGTCTCCGGGCGCTGGGCCCGCCTTGGCGGCGCGTGCGGCCTCGTCCAGATCGAAGGTGTGGAATACGAACTTGGCGTCGGACAGCAGAATGCGCTCGAAGGCCGCCTTCTGGCCCGGGGGCGCTACCACCAGCACCTGTACGGGGGGACCCTCGCGCGGCAGTGCCCGCAGCGTCGTCAGGTATTGGCCGAGACGCATCGTCTCCGAGCTGACGAACGCGGCCAGGTCCTCGGGCGACATGTCGGCCGTCCGCTCCAGGCGCGCAAAACGCAGCCTGCCGTCGTCCACGAAACACTGGCGCAGTCCGGCCCGGTCGGTCGTAATGACGAAGCAGCGACCGCCGCGCGTGCCGAGGCGCGCGGCAAGCGCCGGGGCGGCCAGCGGCACGGAGTAAACGCCGGCGAGCCTGGTGCCGGACTCGGCCAGCGCGTCGAGCCAGGGTGTGAATTGCTGGGTGTTGGTGAACGAGGCGAGCAGCAGCCGTTCGTTGCGCCGCTCGCCCGCGACGTAGCCGAGCGAGAGCGCCGCGGCGAGCCGGGTATCTCGATAGCGCTGCGCGAGGCGCCGCTCGATCACCGCCTGGCGGTCGCCGCCGCGCAGGTAGGGAATCTGGTCTTCGTGAAAATCCTCGCCCGCGAGATCCGCGACGAGGTAGAACAGCGCGCGCTTCTTTCCCCGCAGGTAGTCGCGGAAGGCCAGCGCGCCCGAGTCGTCGGCGGGGAACTTCGCCTCCAGTTCGAGAGCGCGCCGCGACCAGCGATACACGTAGTGCTCGACGCCGGTGAAGTAGAGGAGGTGCTTGGTGGACACGCGCCGGGCCTAGAACTTCATCTTCGAGATCGTGTCGTAGACCGGGCCGAGAACCGAGAGCATCACCCAGCCCAGGATCGCGCCCAGCACCAGGGTCAGCGCCGGCTCGATCATGGCCTGGACCCTGGCGATGCCTTCCCTGACCTCGCGGTTGTAGAAATAGCTCACGTTCAAAAGCGCGGTGTCGAGCGCGCCGGTGTTCTCGCCTATTCTCAGCATTCGTATCACGAGCGGCGGAAACAGCGCCGCGTCCTGGAATGCCACGGTGAGGTTCTTGCCCTCCGCGATCTGTTGTCCCGCGGTGCGCAGCGCATTCTCGAGCGGCTTGTTGCCGACGATCTCCTCCGAAGCCCGGATGGCGTCCAGCACCGTGATGCCCGATGCGTACATCAGCGCGAAGCTCGAGGCGAAGCGCGACAGGATGATCTTGCGCAGGATGGGCCCGACCAGGGGCATCGAGATCTTGTAGTGGTCGATGGCAAACGCGACCGACGGATAGGTGCGCGCGGCGAACTTCAGGCCGAACCAGATGACGAACGGCGCGCTGACCACGCCCCACCAGTAGTTGACGAAGAAATTGGATACATGGATCAGAAGCCGCGTCTGGAACGGGATCTCCTGCCCCATGTTGCGGATGAAGCCGGTCATCTGCGGCACGAGGTAGATCATGAGAAACAGCGTGACCAGCAGCACGATCGAGCCGACGAAGGCGGGGTACATCACCAGTTTCTTGGTCTGCGCCGCGAGCTCGTCTTCCCACTTGAGCGACTCGGTAAGGCTCTTCAGCACGTCCGGCAGGCGGCCGGTCTGCTCCCCCGAGCGCACAAGGCTGACGAAGACGTTGCCGAATACCTCCGGGTAGTCGGCCATCGCCTGCGACAGGCTGCGCCCGCCCCCGATCGACTCGATCATCCCGGAGACGACTTCCCGGAAGCGCGGGTTGTCCAGGCTGTCGCGCAGGTCGATCAGCCCTTCCACCACCGGCACGCCGGCAGTCGTGAGCTGCTCGAGGTGAAAGCAGAAGTTGATCAGGTCCTGGCGCTTTATCTTGGCGCCGCCGATGAAGCGGCTCTTTTGGCTCGAGGGCGCGCCGCTGATCAGGTCGAGGTCCATGCGCGCGAGCCGCTGCTCGAGATCGAACACGTTGACCGCCTCGGCCCGGCCGAGAACGTTCTTGCCCGCGCCGTCGACCGCCTTGTAGGTATAGAGCGGCATTGGGATCGAGGCCGGAACGCCCTTTTGGCTACGCCATGCGGTCGGTGACGTCGACCACGCGCATCAGCTCGTCGACGCTGGTGAGCCCGGCCCGGACCTGGCGCATGCCGTCCTCGGCCAAGGTCTTGAAATCCTTGCCTCGGGCGGTGTTCAGGATTTCCCGCGTGGTGGCGCGCCGCGCGATCAGCTCGTCGATGCTGCTGTCGATCTTGAGGATTTCCATGATCGCGACGCGCCCCCGGTAGCCCTGGTAGTCGCACTGCTCGCAGCCCACGGCGCGGTACAGCGTCGCCGGCTCGGTCGGCGTCAGCCCGAGCAGGCGCCGCTCCTTGACGTCCGGATCGTAGGACTGGCGGCAGGTGCGGCAAAGCTTCCGCACCAGACGCTGGGCGATGACGCCGATGATGTTGCCCGCCATGACGTCCGGAACGATACCGATGTCGAGCAGGCGCGGGATCGCGCCGACCGCCGAATTCGTGTGCAGCGTCGAGTACACCTGGTGGCCGGTCATGGCCGCGCGGAACGCCATCTCGGCCGTGTCGCGGTCACGCACCTCGCCCACCAGGATCTTGTCCGGGTCCTGCCGCATCATCGCGCGGATGCCGTTGGCGAAGTCCAGCTTTGCCGCCTCGGACACCGAGGTCTGGCGGATGAGGGTCATCGGGTACTCGACCGGATCTTCCAGGGTCATGATGTTGACCGCGTCCGAGTTGATGTGGTTCAGCACCGAATAGAGCGTGGTCGTCTTGCCGCTGCCGGTCGGGCCGGTGACCAGGATGATGCCCTCCGGCCGCGCGATCATGCGCTTGAGCATGTCGAGCTGCGCGTCCTCCAGCCCGAGCTTGTCGAGCGGCACGATGCCCTTCTGGCGGTCCAGGATGCGCAGCACCAGGTTCTCGCCGTGCGTGGTCGGCAGGCTCGAGACGCGGAAGTCGATCGTGCGGCCGGACATGGTGGCCGAAAGGCGGCCGTCCTGCGGCGCGCGGGTCTCGGCGATGTTCATCTTCGACATCACCTTGAGGCGCACCGCCATCGCCGGCCAGTAGGTCTTGTGCAGCGAGCGGATCTGGCGCAGCACGCCGTCGATGCGGTAGCGGATGCGCAGGAAGCTCTGCTCGGGCTCGAAGTGGATGTCCGACGCGGCGCGTTCGACCGCGTCGGCCAGCAGCGCCGAGATCAGCCGCACGACCGGCTGACTGTACTCGTCGTCGTCGGCGAGCGTGGTGTAGTCGACCTCGCCGGTTTCGATCTCGCGCAGGATGCCGTCGATCGAGAACTCGTGGCCGTAGTAATGCTCGATCGCGCGCTCGATCTCGGAGTCCCCCGCGAGCCGCATTTCGACTTCGAAGTTGCCCTTGAGGTGGGCGCGCAGCTGGTCCACCGCGACGATGTTGTTGGTGTCCGAGAGCGCGACGATGAATTTCTTCGCCTGGCGGTCGAGCGCGATGGGAAACATGCGGTAGCGGCGCGCCAGGTCGCGCGGCAGCATCTTCAGCGCGCCGGGGTCCACGATGATGCGCGTCAGATCGACCGACTGCAGGCCCAGCTTTTCCGACAGCGCGTCGCGCAGGGTGGCCTCGGAAACGAACCCGAGTTGCACCAGCAGGCGCCCGACCGGCAGATGGGACTTCATCTGCTCGAGCAGCGCGATCCTGAGCTGATCCTCGGTGAGGATGCCCTGATCGATCAGGATCTGACCGATGTGGCGCTTGGCCTGCGGATTCGTCGGCGAATTCATCCAGCCTGAATGATACCCGGGCGCCGCGCCCGGGGGGCGCAAGAATCTGTTACCCGCCAAGCTCCTGCACGCGCTTTCGCGCGGCAGCCTGGTCAAAATTCGCACTGTGCTTCGCGGCCAGCGCGAGCGCCCGGCGATAGTATTCGAGCGCGAGCTTCGGCCGACGCATGTGATCCAGGCCCACCGCGAGGTTGTACGCGAAGTCGGGGTTTTCCGGGTCGGCCGCGAATGCCTTGAAGTAGGACTGCTGCGCTTCGGCCCAGCGTCCCTGGCGCGCGTACTCGTTGCCGAGCGTGAAATACAGCACGTTTGCGCCGGGATCGTTCGCGAGCATGGTCTTCACCCGGCTCTCGGCGGCCACCGGATCGGTCAAGTTGCTGCGCAGAGCGAGCAGCCCGGCCTGCGCGTGCGCATCGCGCGGATTAGCCTGCAGCAGGCGGCGATAGAGCTCGTCCGCGGCCTCGTAGCGCCCGCTGCGCATGTCCACCGCCGCCATGCCGAGCAGTGCGTCGCGATTGTTCGGATCGTCGGCGAGCGCGAGCCGGTAGGCGTCGCGCGCGGCCGCTACGTCGCCCGTCTGGTACGCGGCAAACGCGTCCGCGACGTGCGGATCGATTCGCGGCGCCGGGCGCTTCACAGATACGGGATTGTTGCGACGCAACACCTCGGTTCCGGCGGGCTCGCGCGGCGGCGCGCGCACGGGCGGCGTCTGCGCGACGACCGGCTGCGCGGGACGACCCGGCTTCTCGATCGGTGCCGCAGCGGTCTGCGTCGTTGCGGGCTGGGCTTGCGGCGAAGCGGGCGAAAGCGTGGGCGCCGCGGGCAACCCGGGGATCTGCGGCTGCGCTGCCGGGGCGACGGCCGCCGCGCGCGGCACTGCATTTGGCGTCGCGGCAGCGCCCGGCACTTCGTCCGGCGGCTGCGGGCTCGAATTCACCAGCGACGGCGGGGGACGCAACTGGTACCAGAAATATCCCGCGGTGCATACGCCGAACACGCCCAGCACCCCGAGCGCGATATAGAACGGCAGGCGCGGATTGGGCTCCTTGAACTTCGCCTCGAACACCTTCCTCGCGGCCGTGCGCTCGGCGGCCCGCGCCCCGTCCGATTCCGCGAGCTCGGGCGCCGCAGCCGGCCGGCGCGCCGATGGGGACGCCGCGGGTTCGAGCGCGAGAGGGGGGCTTTCGGCAGTTTCCTCCTTGGCCGGCGAGATGTCCTCGCTCTGGATCTCGAGCGACTGCGAGATATCGGGCAGCTGAGCGCGCGTGCGTACCGGCGCGTCCGCCTGCGCGTTGTCGGCGATGCTCAGCTCGCCCTCGGGCGGCGAAGAAGCGGACGCCTCGTTCTCGGCTTGTCTTTGCGCCTCTTGCTTGGCTCTTTCGGCCTTCTTGAGCGCGTCGAGTAACAGGCTCATTTCAGTTGCCCGAGGCAGGCTGGCTCGGGTTCGGCTTGCTGAAGTAGTCCTGGCCTGGTAGCAGGCTGCGGAAATCGCTGAAGTCGCCGTTTACGCTCGGATCCTTGAGCACGGTCGAGCGCAGGAAGATAACGAGCTCCGTCTTCTCGTTGACGTCCTTGCGCTGCTCGAACAACGAGCCGACGCCCGGAACCCTGTTCAGGCCAGGAACCGAGTCCTCCGTCCTGCTGACGGAATCCTGCATTAAGCCGCCGAGTACAGCGATCTGGCCGCTCTGCAAGCGCAACACCGACTCCATTTCGCGAGTCTGGATGACCGGGATCAGGCTCGATACGCCCGCAGCGGCCAGCGCCGGGTTCGGGTCGGCGACGTCACCAATCCTGCGCGGATTGTGGGGCGCACATTCAGCACCACGGCACCCGTGTCGCTGATTTGCGGAATGACGCTGATGATAAGTCCGACTGGCGAAACGTTCGGCGTGGTCGTGAATGTCGCGGGTGCTTGGACTGCGCCGCCGCCCGACACTGTTATCGAAGTGGTTCCAGGCTGAAGGGTGAAATAAACCAGATCGTCGGTACCACGCTTCATCACGGCGGCCTGATTATTGAGCACGCTGATTTTAGGACTGGAGAGGACACGCACGCTGCCAAACGACTCGAGCAGCTTGAGCGCCGCACTGAAATTCAATGCCGTTCGCGAATAGCCCACAACGAATGCGTTTGTATTGATGCTTGCAGGGGTGTTTGCAGACGCTGCTGGAACTCGAAGCCCGTGCCACCAGTGCCGCATGCTTCGACCCCCGTGGGTCGCACCGGTCCGCAACCGTTGCCAGTCGATTCCGCGCTGATATTGGTTGTTGAGCTGAACCTCGGCTACCGTCGCCTCGATCAGAACCTGACGGTTCGCGTTCGCAATCACCTGATCGAGAAACTCCTGAATTCTTGCGTGCTGGCGCGAGGTTGCGCGGATGCTGAGCACGCCGGCCTCCGGATTTGCGATTACGGAAGCCTTCTCTATGAACGTGCCCGACCCGGCACCGGCCGCCTTCAGCGATTCAGCCCGCGCCGCGCTGCCGGCTTGTTGCTGTCCGCCTTGGGCGAGCAGCTGCCGGTTGTCCGCTTGCCGGCGTTGCGGCCGGAATGATCTTGTCAGTCTCGCGCAGGATATCCTTGATGTTCCGATCAGCGTTTCCCAAAACTTGTTGTCGGACGTCGATATCCAGCGACGACGTCGAGTTTTGTCCCCGTGCGCTACCGCCAGTAGCGCTGCCGGTGCCGGAATTGCCGCCAGTTGGCTCGACAGATCGGCTACGTTCATGTCGCTTTGCGGGACGAGGTTTACGTAGTCGACTCGGTAAACGCTAAGGTACGGCGTGTCGCGCATGACGACCAGGTCCTCCCCGCGCAGTTCGTAGCGCATGTCGACCTGGCGTCCGATGCGGGTGAGGAGCTGCGGCAGGGTCTGGTCGATCGCGTTCAGCGTCACCTTGCCGGTGATGCCGGGCTCGATGTCGACGTTGACGTTGGCGTCGCGCGCGAGGGCGAACAGCAGGTCGTGCACTTCGACGTTGTTGACCACCACGCTGTAGGTTTCCGGGCGCGCGGTCGGCTCGGGCTTGGGCAGCACGGGCGCGATCTGCACCGGCGGCGGTATCTGGCCTTCGGCGTGCGTCGCGTCGGCGGCATTTATGTGGGTCGACGCGGGCTTGAGCGGAATCTGTCCGCAGCCCGCGACCAGCGCGGCGACGATTGCGGCGGCAGCAATGTCTCTTCGGTCCATGGAGCCCGTCCCTGCGCAGGGAGCATATCACGATATTTTCTTTAGGAAACCCCGCTAAGCGACTGTCGCGCGGGCTGTTTCCATCCCCGAATCTTTCACATGGGGCGGCGCAAGTCGGCGAAGCTTCGCGGCGTGGTGTGGAACTCCTGCTGGTATCGGGCAGGTAGCCGCCGCTCGGCCGCGGTTGCGGCGGCACGGTCGGGAAAGCTGCCGTAGACCACGCGCAGCCGGTAGCGCCGCCCGATCGCCAACGGGATCACGTACAGGTCCGGCAGCAGCGCGAGCGTACGCGCCCGGACCAGGAACCGCTCCATGCGCGCCGGGTCGGTGTTGTCGGTGATGTAGAGCTCGACGCTGTAGCGCTCGTCGGGCGCGCGCTCGAGCAGCGCGCGCGTCGCGGCGATGCGCTCGCCCAGCAGGCGTTCGCCGCGGCTGTCGTAGCCTTGCATGCGCCTGACCTGTTGGGGGCTCAGCAGCGGCGCGGGCGTGGTCGCCGCCGCGGCCGTCGGAACGGCGGCGGTCGCGGCAGCCGCCGCGGGCGCGGGCGTGCGCGTGAGCGTCGCGGGGGCGGGCGCCGCAGGCGCTGCCCGCGGCGCCTCGAGCTTCGACGGCGCGGGCGATGCCGGGGCGTCCGTGCGCGGCGTCCAGTGTACGGCGAGACCGATCAGAATCCCGGCCGCGAGAGCGCCGGCGATGTAGATCGCCGGGCGCCTGGCGCGGCGCAAGGGCGAGAACTCCGAGTCCGCGATCGCCGCGCGCGCGTGCCTGGCGGTGATCGAGTGCGCATTGGAGCTGAAGGCCGAAAGCAGCGACTTGTCGGCCAGGATGTTGATGCGGCGCGTCAGCCCGTCGGAGGCGCGCGTCAGGAGCGCCACCGCCTTGGGCGTAAACACGTCCGGCCCGCGGTAGCCCGCCGCGCGCATGCGAAACGACAGGTAGCGCGCCACCTCGGCCTCGGACAGCGGTCGCATGCGGAAGCTGTGCGTGATCCGGTCCTTGAGCTGGCGCAGGGTCGGCCTCGCGAGCGCCTCGTCCAGCTCGGGCTGGCCGAACAGCACGATCTGAAGCAGCTTGTGGCGGCTCGTTTCGAGGTTCGACAGCAGGCGGACCTGCTCGAGCGTCTCTTCCGGCATCGCGTGCGCCTCGTCGATCAGCACCACGACGCGGCGGCCCTCGGCGTAGAGGCGGATCAGGTGTTCCTGCAGCTCGCGCAGCGCGACGCTCATGCGGCTCTGCGAGAACTCGAGCCGCAGCTCGTCGGCGATCGCGTACAGGATCTCGTCGCGCCCGAGCGACGGAGTGGTGAGGTAGATCGTTTCGACTTGGGCGGGCAGGCGCTCCATCAGCACGCGGCACAGCATCGTCTTGCCGCTGCCCACCTCGCCGCTCACCTTGACGATGCCCTCGTCGTTCAGGATCGCGTAGATCAGCGCCTCCAGCGTCGCGCCGCGGTCTGCACCGTCGAAGAAGAAGTCGGTATGCGGCGTGATCCGGAACGGCGGCTCGTTCAGCCCGAAGTGCTCGAGATACATGTGCTGCGCCGCCCCGCTAGCCTTTGGTCTGCGGAGGCGCTTCCCCGCTCGCCGCGCTCATGCGGCTGTAGAGCGTGGTGCGGTTCACGCCAAGCAGCTTCGCCGCCTGGCTCACGTTGCCGTTTGTCAGGCGCAGCGCGGCCTCGATATAGGCGTGCTCCCAGGCCCCAAGCGTCCGGTCGAGGTTGACGCCGTGCTCGCGCTCGAGGTGCCTGAGCGCCTGCGCCACCAGCCCGCCCTCGTCGACGTCAGCCGGTCCGAGCGGCGTCTCGAGATCGAACTCGGGCTCAAGCTCGGAGACCGAAAGCCGCTGTCCCGCGTACTTCGTCGTCAGCCGGATGACGATGTTGCGCAGCTCGCGCACGTTGCCCGGAAACGGATAGGCGAGCCAGCGCTTTTCGGCCGCGCCGTCGAGCGAAAACGGCTGCACCCCGGACTTGTCCGCGTAGAAGCGCCTGAAATGCTCGAGCAGCGTCAGCTTGTCGGACTCCATTTCGCGCAGCGGAGGCACCGTCAGGGTCAGGACCGAGAGGCGGTGGTAGAGGTCGGCGCGGAACGATCCCCGCTTGACCTCCTGCCGCAGGTCCCGGTTGGTGGCGGCGACTACCCTGGCGCGCGAGACGCGACCCTGGGTCTCGCCGACGCGCTGGTACTCCCCGTTTTCCAGCACGCGCAGCAGCTTGGCCTGCATCTCGAGCGGGAGCTCGCCGATTTCGTCCAGAAAAAGGGTCCCGTCGTGCGCGTCCTCGAAGTAGCCCGACTTGTTGCTTGCGGCGCCGGTGAAGGCGCCCTTGACGTAGCCGAACAGCGTCGGCTCGACCAGCGTGGGCGAGATCGCGGCGCAGTTGAGCGCGAGATAGGGCTTGGGCGCGCGCGTGGACTGGCGGTGCAGGCTTTGCGCCACCAGGTCCTTGCCGCTGCCCGACTCGCCCTCGATCAGCACCGGGAAGGGGGAGTCGGCGAACTGCGCGATCTGGCTCCTGAGCTTGGCCAGGGCGGGGCAGCTTCCGACCAGTCCGACCGTTTCCTCCGGGCGGCGGCCGAGCTCCGCGGCCAGCACATCGAGCGCGCGGGTGAGCGTGCGCTTGAGCGTCGCCGGATCGCAGGGTTTGGCGATGAACTCCGAGGCGCCGAGCGTGCGCGCGTGGCGCGCGTGCGCGGCGTCGTTCTGCCCCGACAGGACGAAGATCTTCATGCTCGGGGAGTGCGCAAGGAGATCGGCGATGAGCTGGAATCCTTCGTCCGGAACGTGGGGTACCGGCGGCAACCCGAGGTCGACCAGGGCGAGTTGCGGCGAATGCGGCAGCTGGCGCAAGAGCGCGATAGCGCGCTCGCGCGAGTCGGCGGTAAGGACCTCGAAGTCCTCGCCGAGCGCGAACGACAGCGTGTCGGTGATCAATTCGTCGTCGTCGACGATGAGCAGCGACGGCTTGCCCTCTCGCGCTTCGCGCAGATTACTTGCCATCACCGCGTATGCATCTCAGAAATGCCCGCTCGAGATTGGCCTCGGAAAAACGGTCGCAAAGCTCGGCCGGCGCGCCACGGAACCTGATCGCGCCGTGGTCCAGCACCGCCACCGCCGAGCACAGCTCCTCGACGTCGGCGAGCACGTGCGACGTAATCAGCAGCGCCCGACCCTCGCTCCCGAGCCGCCGCAGAACTGATTTGACCGCGACCCGGCCGGCAGGGTCAAGGCCGCTCATGGGCTCGTCGAGCACGTAGATGTCGCGCTCGACCAGGAAACAGGCGGCGAGCCCGAGCTTTTGAGTCATACCTTTCGACAGCTCGCGCACCGGTCGCTCGAGCACGTCGGGCTCCAGCTCCAGCTCGGCCAGCAGCGCCCGTGCGCGCGCCGGAACGTAGCGCGCGCCCGCGAGCGACTGCATCAGATCGAGGAATTCGCGGCAGCGCAGGTAGTGCGGCGGCACGAAGCGCTCCGGAACGTAGGCCAGCCGCCGCCGCGCTTCCGGGCGACCGCTGGGCAGCCCGAACAGCTCGATCCGCCCGGCGTCGTGGGCGCACAGATCGAGCACGCATTTGATGAGCGTGGTCTTGCCCGCGCCGTTCACGCCCGCCAGACCGACGGACTCGCCCGCGCCCACGTCGAGATCGACCCCGGACAGGACATTTCTCGCGCCGTAGCGTTTTGCGAGGCCGACGACGCTCACCGCGGGAGCCGCCTGAGGTGCATCGGAAAAGGGCATGGGCGCTAATATATAGGTATTCGAGTAAAATCCGTCCTTTGCTCGCGGCGCCCCTGCCTTCTTGCCGGATTCCAACATCGTCGAAGTCGAGAACGTCTGGTTCGGCTATGACCCCGCGCGGCCGGTGCTGCGCGACGTCAGCGTGGCGATCCCGCGCGGCAAGGTGGTGGCGATCATGGGGCAGTCCGGCTGCGGCAAGACGACCCTGCTGCGCATCATCGGCGGCGTTCACATGCCGACCAAGGGACGGGCGCGCGTCCTGGGAGAGCTCACCAGCGAGCTCGGCCAGGACGGACTGTATGCCATGCGCCGCCGCATGGGGATGCTGTTCCAGTTCGGCGCGCTGTTCACCGACATGTCGGTGTACGACAACGTCGCGTTCCAGATGCGCGAGCACACCGATTTGCCGCACGACATGATCCACGACCTGGTGATGCTCAAGCTGCAGGCCGTCGGCCTGCGTGGCGCGGCGCGGCTGATGCCGTCCGAGCTCTCCGGCGGCATGGCGCGCCGGGTGGCGCTCGCGCGCGCCATCGCGCTCGACCCGCAGTTGATGCTCTACGACGAGCCGTTCACCGGGCTGGACCCGATCTCGTTCGGCGTCATCGCGCGCCTGGTCAGGACGCTGAACGACGCGCTCGGCACGACCTCGATCGTCGTCAGCCACGACGTGCAGGAGTGCCTCGATATCGTCGACTACCTCTACTTCGTTGCCGATGGGCAGGTTGTGGCCAAGGGCACGCCGGAGGAGATCCGGGCTTCGCAGGAGCCGTTCGTCGACCAATTCGTGCACGGCAAGCCCGACGGCCCGGTGCCGTTCAACTACCCGGCGCCGGCGTATGACGCCGACCTCGAACTGACGGAGGCCTGAGATGGCGGGCAAGGCGCTGCGCGGTTATTTCGAGCGGCTGGGAAGCCAGGTGACCTCGGGGGTGTGGCAGCTCGGCTACGCGGCCCGCTTCTTCGGCTACATGCTGCTGCACTCGGGCACCGCGTTGCGCCGGTTCAGCCTCACGATCCGAGAGATCTATTTCTCCGGCGTCCTGTCGCTCGTCATCATCATGGTTTCGGGCCTGTTCGTCGGCATGGTGCTGGGGCTGCAGGGCTACAACACGCTCGAGCGCTACGGATCGTCCGAGGCGCTCGGGGTGCTGGTGGCGCTATCGCTGGTACGCGAGCTCGGCCCGGTGGTCGCGGGGCTGCTGTTCGCCAGTCGTGCGGGCTCGGCGATCACCGCCGAAATCGGGCTGATGAAGGCGACCGAGCAGATCTCCGCGATGGAGATGATGGCGGTCGACCCGATCGCGCGCGTGGTCGCGCCGCGTTTCTGGGGCGGAGTGATCTCGATGCCGTTGCTCGCCGCGCTGTTCTCGGCGATGGGGATCTTCGGCGGCTATCTGGTCGGGGTGAAGCTGATCGGCGTCGACGAGGGCGCTTTCTGGTCGCAGATGCAGGCCGCGGTCGACGTGCGAGAGGACATCCTGAACGGCGTCATCAAGAGCATCGTGTTCGGCATCGCCGTATCGTGGATCGCGGTGTTCGAGGGCTACGACGCCGCGCCCACGGCGGAGGGCGTCTCGCGCGCGACTACCCGTACCGTGGTCACCGCGTCGCTCGCCATACTGGCGCTGGACTTCGTGCTCACCGCGTTGATGTTCACCGGAGGTACCGCAACATGAATCGCTCCACGATCGACCTTTGGGTCGGAATCCTCGTCGCGGCGGGTCTTGGCGCGCTGCTGTTTCTCGCCCTCAAGGTGGGAAACCTGGCGTCGTTCTCCGCCGCCCAGACGTACGAAGTGAAAGCCAATTTTGCTAATATCGGCGGACTGAAGGTGCGCGCTCCGATCAAGAGCGCCGGCGTGGTCGTCGGGCGGGTCGCGGACATCACTTTCGACACCGAGACCTACGAAGCGGTCGTGACGATGAGCATCGGCTCCAGGTACCGGTTTCCGCGCGACACGGTGGCGAAGATCCTCACATCGGGGCTGCTGGGCGAGCAGTACATCGGGCTCGAGGCTGGCGGTGACACCAAGATGCTGGATAACGGCGGCAAGCTGAAGCTCACCCAGTCGGCGGTGGTGCTGGAGAATCTGATCAGCCAATTCCTGTTCAGCAAGGCGGCCGAAGGCAAGGACAACGCGAAGTGACCCCGGTAACGAGAGCTTTGGTGCTGGCGCTGGCGATCCTCGCCGGCGGCTGCGCGAGCGTTCAGAATCCCGACCCGCGCGACCCGTTCGAGGGCTTCAACCGCGCGGTGTTCAGCTTCAATGACGGCTTCGACAAGGCGATCGCGAAGCCGGTCGCGACCGCGTACAAGGATGTCGCGCCCGACCTGGTGCGCAACGGAGTGCGCAACTTCTTCTCCAACATTGCCGACGTCTTCATCGGTGTCAACAACCTGCTGCAGGGCAAGGCGGAGGAGGCGATCACCGACTGGACCCGGTTCGCCGTCAATACCAGCTTCGGCATGCTCGGGTTCGCCGACTGGGCGAGCGACATGGGGCTCGAAAAGCACAACGAGGACTTCGGGCAGACGTTCGGGCGCTGGGGCGCGCCCAGCGGCGCTTACGTCGTGCTGCCGTTCCTGGGGCCCAGCACGGTGCGCGACAGCGCGGGCACGGTGCTCGACATCACCTTCGACCCGGTGTCGAACCACTCCCCGGTGGACGAGCGCAACACGGCCAGCGTGCTGCGCTTGACGAGCCAGCGCGCGGACCTGCTCGAGGCGGGCCGCCTGCTCGAGCAGGCGGCGCTCGACCGCTACCTGTTCCTGCGCGACGCCTACCTGCAGCGGCGCCGGAGCCTGATCTACGACGGGAGGCCGCCGCGCGAGTCTCGGGAGGATTGACCTATGCTGCGCGGCATTAAACTGATTCTCGGGGGCACTGCGCTGATCGCGCTGACGACGACGGCGCGCGCCGCCGGCGCCGACACCCCGCCGGACGTTCTGGTGAAGGACGTCACGCTCGACGTGGTGGCGATCATCAGGAGCGACAAGGAAATCCGCGGCGGCGACCGCAAGAAGATCGTCGACCTGATCCAGGCCAAGGTGCTGCCGCACTTCGATTTCAGCAGCATGACCGCGACCGCGGTGGGCCTGAACTGGAGAAAGGCGACGCCCGAGCAGAAGCGGCAGCTGAGCGAGGAGTTCAAGACGCTGCTGGTGCGCACCTATGCGAGCGCGCTCGCCGCCTACAGCGACCAGGAGTTCGAATTCCGGCCGATGCACGCGAGGCCGAGCGACACCGACGTGACGGTGCAGGTGCGCATCATCCAGCCCGGGAGGCAGTCGGTGTCGATCGATTACGGCATGGAGAAGACGGCGTCGGGCTGGAAAGCCTACGACGTCGTCGTGGGGGGAGTCAGCCTGGTCGCGAACTACCGCACCGAGTTCGGCAACATCATCCGCGCCGACGGCATCGACGGCCTGATCCGGAGCCTGCACGCCAAGAACGAATCGCTCGCGCAATCAACAGAGCAGGGCAAGAAGTGATCCGGCGCGACGGAGACGCCCTGATGCTGAGCGGCCCGGTGACGCTCGCCAACGTCGCCCAGGTCCTGCAGGAAGGCCTGCAGCAGATCCGCGAGGGTGCGCGCACCGTCGACCTCGGCGGGGTGACGGAGCTCGATTCCTCGCTGCTGGCGATGCTGCTGGCCTGGCTGCGGGAGGCGAAGGGGCGCAAGGCCGAGATCGCCTTCGCCAACCTGCCGCAGGGCCTCGAGACGATCGCGCAGCTGTACGGCGTCGAAGGGCTCCTGCCCGTGCCCGGCGCGCACCGCTGACTCCAGCAATCGAGATCCGCGGCGTCGAAAAGCGCTACGGCGCGCTGCGCGCGCTCGACGGCGTCAGCCTCGAGATCGCGCAGGGCGAGTTCTTCGGCCTGCTGGGGCCGAACGGCGCGGGCAAGACCACCCTGATCAGCATCGCGGCCGGCCTGACGCGCGCCAGCGCGGGATCCGTCTCCATCCTGGGTGCGGACGTCGTCGCGCAGTACCGCCGCGCCCGGCGCCTGCTCGGTATCGTGCCGCAGGAGCTGGTGTTCGACCCGTTCTTCACGGTGCGCGAAACGCTGCGCTTCCAGTCCGGATACTTCGGCATCCGCCGCAACGACGCCTGGATCGACGAGATCATGCATCACCTCGACCTCGTCTCGAAGGCGGACGTCAACATGCGCGCGCTCTCGGGCGGCATGAAGCGCCGCGTCCTCGTCGCGCAGGCGCTGGTGCACCGGCCGCCGGTGATCGTGCTGGACGAGCCCACCGCCGGCGTGGACGTCGAGCTGCGCCAGGGCCTGTGGCACTTCGTGCGGCGGCTGAACCGCGACGGCCACACGGTGGTGCTCACCACGCATTACCTCGAGGAGGCGGAGTCGCTGTGCACCCGCATCGCGATGCTCAAGGCGGGGCGGGTGGTCGCGCTCGACTCGACCCGCAACCTGCTGGCGAGCGTCTCCGGCCTGTACCTCAAGCTCGGGCTCGAGCGCGAGGTGCTGCCCGAGGCGCTCGCCGCGCGCCTGGTGGGTCGTGACGGCGCGCGCGTCACGCTGCACCTGCAAAGCTACGCCGAGATCGAGGCGGTGCTCGCGGGGCTGCGCGAGGCCGGCGTCGGCGTGACCGAATTCGAGCTCGAGCAGCCCGACCTGGAGGAGGTCTTCATGGGCGTGATGGGGCGGCCCTGATGACCGGCTTCGCGACGCTGCTGTACAAGGAGCTGCTGCGCTTCTGGAAGGTGAGCTTCCAGACCATGGCTGCGCCGGTGCTCACCGCGATGCTGTACCTGCTGATCTTCGCCCACGCGCTCGAAGGGCGCGTGAACGTCTACCAGGACGTGCGCTACGCGGCTTTCCTGGTCCCCGGCCTGGTCATGATGAGCGTGCTGCAGAACGCGTTCGCCAACAGCTCTTCCAGCCTGATCCAGTCGAAGATAACCGGCAACCTGGTGTTCGTTCTGCTCGCGCCGGTGTCCTACGTCGAGTTCTTCTGGGCCTACGTGCTCGCCTCGATGGCGCGCGCGATGGCGGTTGGTCTGGGCGTGCTGGCCGCGGGCGCGTGGTTCGTGCCGTTGCGCTTCGACGCGCCGTTGTGGGCGCTCGCCTTCGCCCTGCTCGGCAGCGCGCTGCTGGGCACGCTCGGGCTGGTGGCGGGCATCCGCGCCGAGCGCTTCGACCAGCTCGCGGGTTTCCAGAACTTCGTCATCCTGCCGCTTACCTTCCTTTCGGGCGTGTTCTACTCGATCCATTCCCTGCCGGCGTTCTGGCAGACGATGTCCCACGCCAATCCCTTCTTCTACATGATCGACGGCTTCCGCTACGGCTTCTTCGGCGTTTCCGACGTTTCGCCCGTGGTGAGCCTCGCGGTGGTCGGGTTAAGCTTCGTGCTGGTTGCGGCAGCCACGCTGCGGATGCTCAAGCGCGGCTACAAACTGCGGGGATAGGAAGATGGTGACGGCGGAGAGCGTCAAGCAGGGCATCGCGGCGGGCCTCGAGTGCGAGCACCTGGAGGTCGCGGGCGACGGAGAGCACTTCCAGGCCCTGATCGTGTCGCGCCAGTTCGAGGGCCGCAACAGGGTGCAGCGCCACCAGCTCGTCTACCAGGCGTTGGGCGACCGGATGCGCGAGGAGATTCACGCGCTGTCGATGCGCACCTTGACGCCGCAGGAATGGCAGGCCAGTGGATAAGCTGCTCATTACCGGCGCCAGACAGCTGGCGGGCGAAATCCGCGTCTCGGGCGCCAAAAACGCCGCGCTTCCGATCATGTGCGCAGCGCTGCTCACCGAAGGCGCGCTCGTGCTCGACAACGTGCCGCGCCTGATGGACGTGGCGACGATGGCCAAGCTGCTCGCGCGCATGGGCGTCGAGGTCGGGCCGCAGCGCGACGGCCGCATCGAGCTGCGCGCCGCGCGCGTGAGCGACCCGCAGGCGCCCTACGGGCTGGTGAAGACGATGCGGGCGTCGGTGCTGGTGCTCGGGCCGCTGCTTGCGCGCTGCGGCCGCGCGCGCGTCTCGCTGCCCGGCGGTTGCGCGATCGGCCAGCGGCCGGTGGACCAGCACGTCAAGGGCCTGCAGGCGATGGGCGCGAATATCGTGGTCGAGCACGGCTACATGGACGCACGCGTCGAGCGGCTGCGCGGGGCGCGCATCGTGATGGATCTGGTGACCGTCACCGGCACCGAGAACCTGATGATGGCGGCGACGCTGGCAGAGGGCACCACGCTGCTCGAGAACGCCGCGCGCGAGCCGGAAGTGGTCGATCTGGCGCGCTGCCTCACGGCGATGGGCGCCCGGATCGAGGGCGCCGGCAGTGACCAGATCCGCATCGAGGGCGTGAGCTCGCTCGGCGCCACCGAGCACACGGTGATGCCCGACAGAATCGAGACCGGCACCTACCTCGCGGCGGTGGCCGCCGCCGGGGGCAAGGTGAGGCTCGCCGGCTGCGCGCCGGAATCGCTCGAGGCAACCCTGGACAAGCTGCGCGAGGCGGGCGCACGAGTGGAGATCGAGGGCGACGCGATCGGGATCGAGATGTCGGCGCGTCCACGCGCGGTGAGCCTGCGCACGGCGCCCTACCCGGGCTTTGCCACCGACATGCAGGCCCAGTTCATGGCCCTGAATACCATTGCACGCGGAACCGCGGTCATCACCGAGACGATCTTCGAGAACCGCTTCATGCACGCGCTCGAGCTGCAGCGCCTGGGCGCCGACATCACCATCCAGGGCAGCACCGCGGTGGTCACCGGCGTGGAGCGGCTGCAGGGCGCGAGCGTGATGGCGACTGACCTGCGCGCATCCGCAGGGCTGGTGATCGCGGGACTGGTGGCCGAGGGTCAGACCGTGATCGAACGCATCTACCACCTCGACCGCGGCTACGAGGCGCTGGAGGGAAAGCTCGCTGCGCTCGGCGCGCGGGTCGAGCGGGTCCGCTGAGCGCGGTGCGGTAAAATCCCGCGCTTGCTCACGCGGGTTGCCCAGTCATGACCATCAGCATCGCCCTGTCCAAGGGCCGGATTTTCGACGAGACCGCGCCGCTGCTCGCGCGCGTGGGCATCCGGCCCGACGAGGACCCCGGGGCCTCGCGCAAGCTCGTGATCGGCACCAACCGCCGCGGCGTGCGCCTGATCGTGGTGCGGGCTTCCGACACGCCGACCTACGTCCAGTTCGGCGGCGCCGACCTCGGCATCGCGGGCAAGGACGTGCTGGTCGAGCACGGCGGGGAGGGCTTGTATCAGCCGGTGGACCTCGGCATCGCGCGCTGCCGCATGATGGTGGCGGTGCGCAAGGGCTTCGACTACGAGGGCGCGGTGCGCCAGGGCGCGCGGCTGCGCGTGGCGACCAAGTACCTGCGCACCACGCGCGAGCACTTCGCCGCCAAGGGCGTGCACGTGGACCTGATCAAGCTCTACGGCTCGATGGAGCTGGCGCCGATCGTGGGCCTCTCCGACGCGATCGTCGACCTGGTTTCGAGCGGCAGCACGCTGCGCGCCAACAACCTGGTCGCGGTCGAGGAGATCATGCCGGTCTCGGCCCGGCTGGTGGTCAACCAGGCGGCATTGAAGATGAAGCGCGCCCAGTTGCAGCCGCTGGTCGAGGCCTTCGCGCGCGCGGCCGGGGAGCGGCGGTGAAGCTGCGCCGGCTCTCGAGCCGCGAGGCGGGGTTCGACGCCGCGCTCGCGGCGCTCACGCGCTACGACGCGGCGCAGGACGACTCGGTCGAAGCGACGGTGCGCGCGATCGTCGCCGAGGTGAGGGCGCGCGGCGACGCCGCCCTGCTCGAGTACACGCGCCGCTTCGACCGCGCCCAGGCGGAATCGGTCGCGGCGCTGGAGGTTCCGCGCGCCGAGCTCGACGCCGCTCTGGCCGGCTTGCCCGCGGCGCGCGCGCTGGCGCTGCGCGAGGCTGCCGCGCGCGTGCGCCGCTACCACGAACGCCAGCTCGCGCAGTCCTGGCAGTACGCGGAAGACGATGGCACCGTGCTTGGCCAGCGCGTCACGCCGCTCGAGCGCGTCGGCCTGTACGTGCCCGGCGGCAAGGCGGCCTACCCGTCCTCGGTGCTGATGAACGCGATTCCGGCCAAGGTGGCGGGAGTGGGCGAGCTGGTGATGGTGAGCCCGGCTCCGGGCGGCGAGCGCAACTCGCTGGTGCTCGCCGCGGCGGCCCTGGCCGGCGTCGATCGCGTGTTCGCGCTCGGCGGCGCGCAGGCGGTGGCCGCGCTCGCCTACGGAACCGAAAGCGTGCCGCGGGTGGACAAGATCGTCGGTCCGGGCAACGCCTATGTCGCGGCGGCCAAGCGCCTGGTGTTCGGCCAGGTCGGCATCGACATGATCGCGGGGCCGTCGGAGATCCTGGTGATCGGCGACGGTTCGACGCCGCCGGACTGGATCGCGCTGGACCTGTTCTCCCAGGCCGAGCACGACGAGGTGGCGCAGGCGCTGCTGCTCTCGCCCAGCCTGGAGTACCTGGACGCGGTGCAGAAATCGATGCAGGCGCAGTTGCCGGCGATGCCCCGGCGCGCGGTGATCGAGGCTTCGCTCGGCGCGCGCGGCGCGCTGGTGCTCACGCGCGACCTGGACGAGGCCTGCGCGCTCGCCAACCGGATTGCGCCCGAGCACCTCGAGCTGTCGGTCGCCGAGCCCGAGGCCTGGCTGCCGAAGCTGCGCAATGCGGGGGCGATCTTCCTCGGGCGCTGGAGCTCGGAAGCGGTGGGAGACTACTGCGCCGGGCCGAACCACGTCCTGCCGACCGCCGGCACGGCGCGTTTTTCCTCGCCGCTCGGGGTGTACGACTTCCAGAAGCGCTCGAGCCTGATCTCGGTCTCGCGCGAAGGCGCCGCCACATTGGGGCGCGTTGCCGCGACGCTCGCCGAGGGCGAGGGCCTCGTCGCGCACGCGCGCTCCGCCGAAGCGAGGTTCAAGTGACCCCCGAAGAGCTGGTCCGGCCGGAGATCCTGGCGCTCAAGGCCTACCACGTGCCCGACGCCGGGAACATGGTCAAGCTCGACGCGATGGAGAATCCCTACCCGCTGCCGGGCGAGATGCGGCGCGAGCTGGCGCAGGTGCTCGCGGGGGTCGATCTCAACCGCTACCCCGAGCCCTCGGGGCGCAGGCTGCGCGAGCTGCTGGCGCGCACCATGCGCGTGCCCGCCGGCATGGAGCTGCTGCTTGGCAACGGCTCGGACGACCTGATCCAGATGGTGAGCTTCGCGCTCGCGCGCCCCGGCGCGGCGATGATGTACCCGGCGCCGACCTTCGTCATGTACGGCATGGACGCGGTGCTGTCCGGCATGAAGGCGCTCGCGGTGCCGCTGCGCGAGGACTACACGCTCGACGTCGGCGCGTTTCTCGCGCAGATGAAGCAGCACGACCCCGCGCTCGTGTTCATCGCCTATCCGAACAATCCGACCGGAGTGCTGTACCGCGAGGAAGACGTGGTCGCGATCCTGCGCGCGGCCAGGGGGCTGGTGGTGATCGACGAGGCCTATCACGTTTTCGCGCAGAAAAGCTTCATGCCGCGCCTGGCCGAGTTTCCGAACCTGGTGGTGATGCGCACGGTGTCCAAGCTCGGGCTGGCCGGCATACGGCTGGGCTACCTCGCCGGGCGCCCGCAGTGGATCGAGCAATTCAACAAGGTGCGCCAGGCCTACAACGTCAACGTGCTGACGCAGGCGGCGGCGCTGTACGTGCTCGAGCGCATCGACGTCCTCGAGGCGCAGGCCGCTCGCATCCGCGCCGACCGCGCCGAGCTGGGCGCCGCGCTGGCCGCGCTCGAGGGCGTCGCGGTGGTCCCGTCGGAGGCGAACTTCTTCATGATCCGCGTCGCCGACGGCGGCCGCACCTGGGAAGCGCTGCGGCGCCAGGGCGTGCTGGTCAAGAACCTCGACGGCCCGATGCTGCGCAACTGCCTGCGCGTGACCGTCGGCACGCCGGACGAAAACCGTATACTGTTGGCTGCGCTGCGCGAAGCGCTCTGAGAACCCGATGCGTACCGCCGAAGTCGTCCGCAACACCAAGGAAACCCAGATCCGCGTCAGGCTCGACCTGGATGGCGGCGGCGCGGCCAAGCTCGCCACCGGGATCCCGTTTCTCGAGCACATGCTCGACCAGGTGGCGCGCCACGGCATGCTCGACCTGGAAATCGACGCCAAGGGCGACCTGCACATCGACGCGCATCACACGGTCGAGGACATCGGCATCACGCTCGGGCAGGCGTTCGCCAAGGCGATCGGCGACAAGGCGGGCGTGCGGCGCTTTGGCCACGCCTACGTGCCGCTCGACGAAGCGCTGTCGCGCGTGGTGATCGATCTTTCAGGGCGGCCGGGCCTTCAGTTCCACGTCGCCTGGACGCGCGCGCTGATCGGCGAGTTCGACGTCGACCTGGTGCACGAGTTCTTCCAGGGCTTCGTCAATCACGCCCAGGCGACGCTGCACGTCGACAACCTGCGCGGCGACAACGCGCACCACCAGTGCGAGACGGTGTTCAAGGCCTTCGCCCGCGCGCTGCGCATGGCGGCTGAAGCGGACCCGCGCGCGGCCGGGAGCGTTCCTTCGACCAAGGGTTCCCTGTAACTTGACCATCGCAGTCGTCGATTACGGCATGGGGAATCTTCGCTCCGTGTCCAAGGCGCTCGAGCATGTCGCGCCGAAGGCCGGAGTGCGGGTGACCGCGGACGCGGCGCAGATCCGAGCGGCCGAGCGCGTGGTCGTGCCCGGCCAGGGCGCGATGCCGGACTGCATGCGCGAGCTCGCCGCGCGCGGCCTGGTCGAGCCGGTGCTCGAAGCCGCGCGCGACAAGCCCTTTCTCGGCATCTGCATCGGGCTGCAGATGCTGTTCGAGCGCAGCGAAGAGGGCGGCGTGAGCGGCCTGGGCGTGCTCGCGGGCGCGGTGCGGCGCTTTGCGCCGGAGATGCGCGACGCGCGCACCGGAGAGCGGCTCAAGGTGCCGCACATGGGCTGGAATGAAGTTGCGCAGGCGCAACGCCACGCCCTGTGGCAGGGCATCGCCGACGCGAGCCGCTTCTATTTCGTGCACAGCTACTATGCCGACGAGGCGGATCCGGCCGTTCGCAGCGGGCGCACGACCTACGGCACGGCCTTTACCTGCGCGGTTGCGCGGGATAACATCTTTGCCGTACAGTTCCATCCGGAAAAGAGCCAAGCGGCTGGATTGCAGCTCCTGCGCAACTTCGTTTATTGGCAACCCTGATTTTTCCAGCGCCCCCCGCGCATCGAGGCGGCACGGCGACGTGCCGCCGCCCGACACCCACATGCTGATCATCCCCGCGATCGACCTAAAGGACGGGCGCTGCGTGCGCCTCAAGCAAGGCGACATGAAGACCGCCACGGTGTTCTCCGACGACCCGGTCGCCATGGCGCGCCACTGGGCCGCCGAGGGCGCGCGGCGCCTGCACATCGTCGACCTGAACGGCGCCGTGGCGGGCCGGCCGAAGAACGAGAAGGTGATCCGCGCCATCATCGGCGCGGTCGGCGAGCAGCTGCCGATCGAGATCGGCGGCGGAATCCGCGACCTCGACACGATCGAGAGCTACATCGACGCAGGCGTGCAGTACGTGGTGATCGGCACCGCGGCGGTGAAGAACCCCGGTTTCCTGTCCGACGCCTGCTACGCCTTTCCGGGGCGCATCATCGCCGGGCTGGACGCCAAGGACGGCAAGGTCGCGGTCGAGGGCTGGTCGAAGATGACCGGCCACGACGTCGCCGACCTGGCGAAGAAGTACGAGGAGTACGGCGTCGAGGCGATCATCTACACCGACATCGGCCGCGACGGCATGATGGGCGGGATCAACATCGAGGCCACGCTCGCCCTCGCGCAGGCGATCAAGACGCCGGTCATCGCCTCGGGCGGGCTGCACAGCGTGAAGGACGTCGAGACGGTGTGCGCCAGGCTCGCCCCGGAGGGGATCATCGGCGCCATCGCCGGGCGCGCGCTGTACGAGGGCCAGCTCGACTTCAAGCAGGCGCAGGCGGCGGCGGACAAGGCGATGGGCAAGGAGTAGCGCGGTGTCGCTCGCCAAGCGCGTCATCCCCTGCCTCGACGTGACCGCGGGCCGGGTGGTGAAGGGGGTAAATTTCGTCGGCCTGCGCGACGCCGGCGACCCGGTCGAGATCGCGGCGCGCTACGACGAGCAGGGTGCCGACGAGCTGTGCTTTCTCGACATCACCGCGAGCTCGGACGAGCGCGACATCATCGTGCACGTGATCGAGGCGGTGGCCGAGCGGGTGTTCATTCCTCTCACGGTCGGCGGCGGCGTGCGCAAGGTCGAGGACGTGCGGCGGCTGCTGAACGCCGGTGCCGACAAGGTTTCCATCAACACCGCGGCGGTGCAAAATCCCGAGCTGGTGCGCCAGGCGTCGGGCCGGGTGGGCAATCAGTGCATCGTGGTCGCGATCGACGCCAAGCGCAGGCCGGACGGCGGCTGGGAGGTCTATACCCACGGCGGGCGCAAGGCCACGGGGATCGACGCGGTCGAGTGGGCGCGGCGCATGGAGCAGGCCGGCGCGGGCGAGATCCTGCTCACCAGCATGGACCGCGACGGCACGCGCGAGGGCTTCGACCTGGGGCTGACGCGCGCGGTGTGCGACGCGGTGGGCGTGCCGGTGATCGCCTCGGGCGGGGTGGGAACGCTCGAGCACATGGCCGAGGGCGTGCTCGAGGGCGGCGCCGACGCGGTGCTGGCGGCGAGCATCTTCCACTTCGGCGAGCACACCGTGGGCGAGTGCAAGGCGCTGATGAAGGCGCGCGGGATCGAGGTCAGGCGATGAGCGACGAATGGCTCGACGAGCTGTGCTGGAACGAGCAGGGGCTGGTGCCGGCGATCGCCCAGGACGCTGCGAGCGGCCGCGTGCTGACGCTGGCGTGGATGAACCGCGAGGCCCTGGCCGAGACGGCCAGCAGCGGCCGCGCGGTGTACTGGTCGCGCTCGCGCGCGAAACTGTGGCGCAAGGGCGAGGAGTCGGGGCACGTACAGAAAGTGCTCGAGCTGCGCCTGGACTGCGACGCCGACGCGGTCCTGCTCAAGGTCGAGCAGGTTGGCGGCATCGCCTGCCACACCGGGCGCGAGAGTTGCTATTTCCGCAAGCTGGACAACGGGAGGTGGGTGACGACGGATCCGGTGAAGAAGGATCCCTCGCTCATCTACGGTAAGAAATGAAACCTGGACTGTACGAAGCGCTCGAGCGCATCGCCGCCGTCATCGAGCGGCACAAGGGCGGCGACCCGGAGAAATCCTACGTCGCGCGGCTGACCGCGAAAGGCGAGGACGCGGTGCTGAGGAAGATCGGCGAGGAGGCCACCGAGACGGTGCTCGCGGCCAAGGGCGGCGACCGTCTGCAGCTGGTGCGCGAGATCGCCGACCTGTGGTTTCATTGCATGATCGTACTGGCGCAGCACGGCCTGGGACCGGGCGACGTGCTCGCCGAGCTGCACCGGCGCGAGGGCATCTCGGGCATCGACGAGAAGGCATCGCGCTCGAAGGGCGGCAAGAAATAGGGCACCCCATGGGCGATCCGAACTGCCTGTTCTGCAAGATCGTGAGCGGCGAGATCCCGTGCAAGAAGGTGTACGAGGACGACGACGTGCTCGCCTTCCACGACATCCGGCCGCTCGCGCCCGTGCACTTCATGATCATCCCCAAGGCGCACGTCGCCACGCTGTACGACACCGGCATGGACCATCTCCGCGCGCTCGGCAAGATGCTGGCGCTGGCGGGCGAGCTGGCGCGCAAGGAAGGTGCAAACGACGGTTTCCGCGCCATCATCAACACCGGCCGGGTGGGCAACCAGGAGGTGTATCATTTGCACATGCACGTGATCGGAGGGCCGGATCCGCTCGGCCCCATGATCCAGCGGAGAAAATAGGAGGTTGTGATGGGTTCATTCAGCATCTGGCACTGGCTGATCGTGCTCGTGATCGTGATGATGATCTTCGGCACGAAGAAGCTGCGCAACATGGGCGCGGATTTGGGCGGTGCGGTGCGCGGTTTCAAGGATGGCATGCGCGAGGGCGCCGCCGACAAGGGCGGCGAGGGCGGTTCCGCACCGCAGGTCACGGGCAAGACGGTCGAGGGCGAGGTCAGGGAAAAGACCGAATCCAAGGCCTGAGTCCCCCGTCGCGCATCACCCCAACGGGCGCCCAGCGGGCGCCCTTTTAGTCTCCGCCTGCGCATGTTCGATATCGGCTTCACCGAACTGATGGTCATCGGCGTGGTCGCGCTGATCGTGATCGGGCCGGAGCGCCTGCCGGGCGTGGCGCGCACCATCGGCCACCTCGCGGGGCGCCTGCAGCGCTACGTCGCGGACGTCAAGGCCGACATCGGCCGCGAAATGGAGTTCGACGAGCTGCGCAAGATGCGCGACTCGATGAAGGAGGCCGCGACCGAGGTCGAGACCACGGTGCGCAGCGAGCTGAGCAAGACCGAGCAGGACCTGAACAAGACGGTCGCCGACGCGGTCGAGGACAAGTCCGCGGCGACGGAAGCGGCCGCTGCGCCCGAGACGCCCGCTGTGCCCGAGACGCCCGCTGTGCCCGAGACGCCCGCCGTGCCGCACAAGCCAGCCGCGCAGGCGAAGCCGGAATGACGACCCAGGAATCCTTCATCTCGCACCTGGTCGAGCTGCGCACGCGGCTGGTGCGCGCGGTGGCCGCGGTGCTGCTGGTGTTCGTCGCGCTGTTCCTGTGGCCGGGCGCCGGGCCGATCTACGATTTCCTCTCGGTGCCGCTGATGCGCGCCCTGCCCGAGGGGACCCATATGATCGCCACCGGCGTGGTGACGCCGTTCCTGGTGCCGATGAAGGTCACCGCGCTGGTCGCTTTTCTCGTCGCCCTGCCCGTCGTGCTGTACCAGGCCTGGGCCTTCGTCGCGCCGGGGCTGTACGAGCACGAGAAGAAGCTGGCGTTGCCGGTGGTGATCAGCAGCACGCTGCTGTTCCTGGCCGGGGTGGCGTTCTGCTACTACTTCGTTTTCGTGCGGGTGTTCACCTTCATCCAGCACTTCGCGCCCAAGAGCATCACCCCGGCGCCGGACATCGAGGCCTACTTCAGCTTCGTCATCACCATGTTCATCGCGTTCGGCATCACGTTCGAGATCCCGATCATCGTCATGGTGCTGGTGCGGGTCGGCGTGGTCAGCGTCGAGAAGCTGCGCTCGCTGCGGCCCTACGTCATCGTCGGCGCCTTCATCGTCGCCGCGATCGTCACCCCGCCCGACGTGATATCGCAGTTCATGCTCGCGGTGCCGATGTGCCTGCTGTTCGAGGCGGGCCTGTTCTTCGCCCGCTTCATCACCAAGCGCGCCGCCGAGTCGCCCGAAGGCGGCGAGGAAAAACCGATGAGCGACGAGGAAATGGAGCGCGAGCTCGACCGCAACTAACAGCCAGGGGCTGAGCCGCGGGCCGAACGCGGCGGCGAGCGCTCAGCGGCCGTTCAGGAAGCGCTCCACCAGGGCGAACTGGTCCGGAACGTTGAGCGCCGGCGCGTGGCCGCAGCCGGCGATCGTGACCACCACCGCGCGCGGGCCGCGCTTGCGCATCTCGTCGGCGGTGTCGGCGAGCAGCAGGTCGGAGCTCTCGCCGCGCAGGCAAAGCGTGGGCACGTCGATCGCGTCCCAGGCCTGCCACTGGTCGTAATCGTTCGGGTGGTGGGTGAACTGCAGCACCATGTTCGGGTCGTAGTGCGGCGTTAGCTTGCCGTCGGGCAGGCGGCGCACCGAGGTTTCGGCCAGGCGGCGCCATTGCTCATCCGAGAGCCAGCCGAATGGCTTGTATACGGTGCGGAAGTATTGCTCCAGCTCGCTTACGCGCTCGAACTGCGGCGGGCTGCCGGCGTAGCTGCGGATGCGCTCGAGCGCGGCCTCGCCGAGCCTCGGTCCGATATCGTTCAGAACGAGGCGGCGGATGCGCCCCTTCATCTCGCCGGCGGCGAGCCGTATGCCAAGCGCGCCGCCCATCGAGGTGCCGAGCCAGTGGAAGCTCTCCAGCCCGAGCCGGTCGGCGAGCGACAACGCGAGCCTGGCGTAGAACTCGAGGCAGTACTCCTGCTCCGGCTGCGGGCTCCACTGCGACAGCCCGCGGCCGATGGTGTCGGGACAGATGACGCGATAGCGCTGCGCGAGGTGCGCGGCGATGTCGTCCATGTCGCGCCCGGTGCGCGCCAGGCCGTGCCAGGCGATCAGCGCCTCGCGCTTGCCCGCGCCCCATTCGGTGTAGTGGATCTCCCGCCCCTCGCAGATCACGTATTTCGACATCATTTTCGCAGTCGTCCCACGATGCCCGTCGGAAAGTAGTAGACGCACAAGATAAAGAGCACCCCGAGCCAGAGCAGCCAGCGGTCGGGGTGCAGCAGATCGGGCAGCAGCGGCACGCCGGCCACGGCGCCGCTCGCGAGCTTCATCAGGTCGCGCAGGTAGCTCTGCGCCAGGACGAAGATCGTCGCGCCGAGCACCGAGCCGTACATCGTCCCCATGCCGCCGATCACCACCATCAGCAGGATGTCGACCATGATGTCGAACGACAGCGTCGCCGCGGGCCCGGTGTAACGCAGCCAGACCGCGTACAGCAGCCCGGCCGCGGTCGCGCCGAGCGCGCCGAGGCAGTTCGCCACCGTGCGGTAGACCACGGTGCGGGTGCCGAGCGCCTCGGCGCGGAACTCGTTCTCGCGGATCGACAGCAGCACGCGGCCGAAGGGCGAGTTGACCACGCGCAGCAGCGCGAGGAACAGCACCATCGAAGCCGCGAGCACCAGGTAGTACGACGCGAGGCGCGAATGCAACAGCCGCGGCAGGCTGAAATTGATGCCGTCCTCGCCTCCGGTGAGCCACGACAGCTGCGAGGCGAGGATCTGGAAGAACGCCGCCACCGCGAGCGTGATCATGGCGAAGAAGATCGCCCGCACCCGCAGGCTGAGCAGTCCGACTGCGAATGCGATCGCGGCCGAGAGCAGCAGCGCGAGCGCCGCCCCGGCCGCCAGGCTCCCCCAGCCCGAGCCCCAGTTCGCCGCCGCGAGGCCGATGCCGTAGCCGCCGATGCCGAAGAACATGGTGTGCGCGAACGACACCACCCCGGTGTAGCCGAGCAGCAGGTCGTAGCTCGCAGCGAGCACCACGAACACCGCCACCTTGGCCGCGACGTCGAGCGAGCGCGTTCCGGGAAAGACGAACGGCGCGAGAACCAGGCCTGCCAGCACCAGCGCGAGCGCCGCCGCGAGGGCGCGGCTGCGGGGAAGGTCGCCCGAGAGCAGGAAGCGGATCATTTCGCCACCGGGTAGAGGCCGCGCGGGCGCCACAGCAGCACCAGCACCATGAGCAGGATGTTCGAGCCGAGCGCGAGCTTGGGCGCGAGAAAGCCGGTGTAGTTCGCCGTCAGCCCCACCAGCAGCGCGCCGACGAAGCAGCCGCCGACCGATCCGAGCCCGCCGATGATCACCACGATGAAGATCATCACCAGCACCTGCATGCCCATCTGCGGGTTGACCGATTCCTGGTACATGGCCCACATCGCGCCGCCAAGACCCGCCAGCGCGCTGCCGGCGACGAACACGGCGACGAACAGGCGCCGGATGCGGTAGCCGAGCGCCTCGACCATCTCGGCGTTCTCGACCCCGGCGCGCACCAGCAGGCCGATGCGGGTGCGGTTGAGCACCAGCCACATCGCGCCGAACAGCGCCAGGCCCACCGCCACCGCCAGCACGCGGTAGCGCTCGATCGCCGCGTCGCCGAAGATCAGCGCGCCGCTGAGCGCAGCCGGCCGCGGCAGCGAGATCAGGTCCGGGCCCCAGACCACGATGATCAGCTGCTCGACCACGATCAGGCCGCCCATGGTCACCAGGATCTGGCGCAGGTGGTCGCCGTACACCGGCAGGATGATCACGCGCTCGAAGAACCAGCCGAGCGCGGCCGCGAGCGCGATCGCCGCCAGCACCGCGGGGCCGATCGCTGCGAGGTTGGTGGCGAGATCCGGCGCCTGCGCCTGGCCCTTGAGCGCGAGCAGCACCGACGCGGCGGCGTAGGCGCCGACCGAGATGAACACGCCGTGGGCGAAGTTCATCACGTCCATCAGGCCGAACACCAGCGTCAGGCCCGAGGCCATCATGAAGATCATCATCCCCATCGCGAGCCCCGCAACGGTGAGCGTGATCCAGATCGGCAGGCTCGCCACCAGCGGCAGGGCCGCAAGGACCAGCACGGCGAGCAGCGCGAGCGGCAGCCAGTCGCGCTTCACTGGTGAGCCTCCAGCGACAGCCCGAGCAGCTTCGCCTGAAGCGCCGGGTCGGCGGCCAGCGCGTCCATGCGCCCGCGGTGGACGATCCTGCCCGAGTCCATCACCGCGACGGCGTCGCCCAGGGTGCGGGCGAAATGGAAGTTCTGCTCCACCACCAGGATCGTGGTCTCGGTGCGCTTGAGCTCGCGGAAGGCCTCGATCATGTTACCCACGATCGCGGGCGCGAGGCCCTTGGTCGGCTCGTCTACCAGCAGCAGCTTTCTCGGCTCGACGATCGCGCGCGCGATCGCCAGCATCTGCTTCTGGCCGCCTGAAAGATTGCCGGCGCTGCCGTGCCAGAACTTCTCCAGCGCCGGGAACAGGCCGAAGATCCAGGCCAGGCGCTTTTCGTCCGGCGCGCCGCCGCGCGCCGCGAGCAGCATGTTCTCGCGCACCGTCAGCCCGGCGAAGATGCCCATGTTCTCGGGCACGTAGGCGACGCCCAGGCGCGCGATCTCGGGCGTCTTCATGTCCTGGATCTCGCTTCCGCCGCACAAGACCCGGCCCGCGGAGGCGCGCCACAGGCCCATGATGGTGCGCAGGCAGGTGGTCTTGCCGGCGCCGTTCCTGCCCAGCAGCATCGTCAGGCTGCCGCGCGGCACCTCGAAGTCCACGCCCTGCAGGATGTGGTACTGGCCGATATGGGTATTCACCCCGGCGAGCGAGAGCATCGCTTCAGCCACGCGCCACCCCGAGATAAGCCTCCTGCACGATGGACGAGGCGATGACTTCCTCGGGGGCGCCGTCCGCGACCAGCTCGCCCTGGTGCAGCACGACGATGCGGTCCGCGAGCGAGCGCACCACGTCCATCTTGTGCTCGACCAGCAGCACGGTCTTGTCGCCCATCGCCTTGATGTGCTCGATCAGCCCGAGGATCACCGGCACCTCGTCGATGCTCATGCCGGCGGTGGGCTCGTCGAACATGAACACGTCAGGCTCGAGCGCGAGCAGGATCGCGACCTCGAGCTTGCGCTGATCGCCGTGCGACAGTGCGGCGGCCGCATGCTCGCGCTTGTCGGCCAGCGCCACGCGGTGCAGGGTGTGCTCCGCCTTCTCGATCAGCTCCACGTGGCGGCCCCACGTCGACCAAAGATCCTTGCCCAGGCCCGCGCGCGCCTGCACTGCGAGGCGCACGTTCTCGAGCACCGTCAGGCGCGGAAACAGGTTCGTGAGCTGGAACGCGCGCCCGATGCCGCGCCGCGTGCGCGCCGGGGCGCCGAGCGAGGTGACGTCCTCACCGTAGAGCGACACGCGCCCGGCGCTGGCGCGCAGCTGGCCCGAGATCAGGTTGAAGTAGGTCGTCTTGCCCGCGCCGTTCGGCCCGACGATGGCGGTGAGGCTGCCCGGCCGGAAGGCGCAGGACACCGCGTTCACCGCCACGTGTCCGCCGAAGCGAATCGTCAGGCCGTGGGTTTCCAGGACCGGGTGTTCCACGGTCCTTTCCTCAGGCGCGCTATGCGATCAACGTTTATTCGTGATCGGAACCGGCAGTTCGGAAGCGTGGATCACGCGCACCAGGCCGAGCAGGTCCCACTCGTTCTTTTGCTCCGACGGTTTCTTGATGCGGAACTCGAACATGTCCTGCATCGCCTGGTGGTCTTCCTTGCGGAAGGTCATCCTGCCCTTGGGCGTGTCGAACGACATGCCTTCCATGGCGGCGATCAGCTTCTCGGTGTCGGTGCCGCCGGCCTTCTTGATCGCGTCGACGATTGCGACCGCCGCCGCCATGCCGCCGCAGGTGAAGAAGTCGGGCGGCATGCCGTAGCGCTTCTCATGCTGCGCCACCAGCCAGTCGTTCATCTTGTTGCTGCGGAAAGCCGTAGTAGTAATAGATCGCGCCCTCGACGCCGGCGAGATCCTTCCAGCCTTTCATCACCGGCAGGATGTTGCCGCCGGGCGCGAGCTCGATGCCGAAGCGTCCGGGATCGAGAGCGGCGATCTTGGTCACCGGGTTCGGGCCGGCCCAGATGATCGCCAGCACCTTGCGCCCCGGCTTGTCCTTGAGCGCGGCGAAGATGCGCTCGGCCGGAGCGGTGAAATCGGTCGTTTTCTGCGGCGCGTACTCCTCGTGCACGATCTTCGCCTTCGAGCCGACGCTCGCGAGCGCATCCTTGAGCGCCTTGACCCCGTCGTGCCCGAACGCGTAGTCCTGCGCCAGGGTGGCGATCGAGATCTCGCCCTTGAGCGTCGCGGCGGCCGCGAGCCCGTCCTGGGTCGAGTTGCGCGAGGTGCGGAAGATGTAGCGGTTCCAGTTCGCGCCGGTGATCGAGTCGGCCACCGCGGGCTCGACCAGCAGGATCTTCTTGTACTCCTCGGCCACCGGCTCCATCGCGAGCGCCAGCCCGGAGCTCACCGGCCCGACCGCGAGGTCCACCTTGTCGTCGCCGTAGGCGGCGGCGAGCTGCGACTTGGCGACGTCGGGCTTGAGCTGGGTGTCCTTCTCGATCACGCTGATCTTGCGCCCGAGCACCTCCATCGTGCCGTGGGTGGCGTACTCCAGCCCCATCATGAACCCGGTGTGGCTCTGCTTGGCGTAGGCCTCGAGCGCGCCGGTCTTGCCGTAGACGTGCGCGATCTTGATTTCCTGGGCCGACGCGAGCCCTGCGGCGGCGGCAAGCGCGAGCGCCGCAGCCCATTTCAGCGTGCATTTCATACTCCCTCCTGAGGTGGAACTACGCGCATCGTTTCGCAATGCGCGTGCCACGTATGGCAAGCGTTTGATTCATAACAGAATTGATATTTATGTAAGCGGTCACTCCGTCTCGTGCATGTCTAAAGATCGGACAGAAAATCGCGGCCGAAGTCGGATTTCCTTTGGAATCAGGTTGGTCCAGCTCGGAATCGACCGTCCGGAAGCCGGACATGGTGTCCGCTAAGCGGACAGACGCCGTATCTCGGCCAGCTTCTCGTACAAGGTGGCGCGGGAGATGCCGAGCAGCCTTGCGGCCGAGACCTTGTTGCCTCCGGTGGCCTCGAGCGCCGAACGGATCGAGCTGCGCTCGAGCTCGGCGATGAGTTGCGGCAGCGGTCGCAGCGGCGCGGCCCCCGTCCCGCCCGCCGCCGCGGCGCGCGGCAGGATGGCGGCGAAATCCTCGGCCGCGAGGCGCGCGTGGTCGGTGAGCATCGCCGCCTGCTCGAGCGCGTTGCGCAGCTCGCGGATGTTGCCGCGCCACTCGTGCCCGGCGAGCGCGGCGAGCGCGGGCGGCGTCAGCTCGCGTTGCGGCATGCCGGTGCGCGCCGCGATGTTCTCGAGCAGGCTTTCGGCCAGCGCTTCGAGGTCCGACAGGCGCTCGCGCAGCGGCGGCACCCGGATCGGCAGCACGCTCAGGCGGTAGTAGAGGTCTTCGCGGAACCTGCCCTCGGCGACCAGCGCCTTGAGATCGCGGCTGGTGGCGGCGATCACCCGCACGTCGACCTTGATCACCTTGTTCGAGCCGAGAGGCTCGATTTCCTGTTCCTGCAGCGCGCGCAGCAGCTTGGCCTGCAGCGCGGGCGGCGCGTCGCCGACCTCGTCCAGGAACAGCGTGCCGCCGTCGGCGAGCACGAAGCGCCCGTCGCGCCCCTTGCGGTCGGCGCCGGTGTAGGCGCCGGGGACCACGCCGAAGAACTCCGCTTCGAGCAGCGTCTCGGGCACCGCGGCGAGGTTGACGCCGACGAAGGGCTTGGCCGCGCGGGGCGACGCGGCGTGGACCGCGTGTGCGAGCAGCTCCTTGCCGGTGCCCGTCTCGCCCACCAGCAGCACGTTGCCCTCGGTCTGTGCCGCGCGCCGCGCCTGGCGCTTCACCTCGAGCGCCGCCGGGCTGGAGCCGACGAAGCTGGCGAAGGTGTACTTTGCGCGCCGCTGCGCCGCGAGCTCGCGCCGCGCCTCGTCGAGGTCCTTCTGCAGCCGGGCGAACTTGGCGATCAGCGGCTGCAGCGTCGTTTCCGGGTGGTCGAACAGAACCATCCCCAGCACGCCGATCACTTCTCCCGACTCGTCGCGCAGCGGTATCCGGCTCACCACGAAGGTGCCGGCCTTGTTGGTCAGCAGGTCGAGCAGGATCGGCTTGCCGCTCTCGAGAACGTGGCGCATGAGCGTGTTCGGCACCACCTCCTCGACCGGCTTGCCGACGAAATCCTCGGCGCGCTCGAAGCCGAGCGCCGGCAGGAAGCGCTTGTAGCTGTCGTTGATCCACACCACGCGCCCGCCGCGGTCGACCAGCATCATGCCCTCGCTCATGGTCGAGAACAGGTCGAACATCGAGCGCGCCGCGAGCTTGAGCACGCTCTCGGCGTCGCGCGGCAGGGTCGGCTCGCCCACGCTCATTCTTGCGGCCGCGGCTGCGGCTTGGGCCGCTTGCCCACGACGACCTGGAGCGAGAGGTCCTTGGCGGCGCGCCTGAGCTTCAGCTTGACGCGGCTGCCGGGCGCGAGCGCCGCGACCACGTTCAGCATGTTCGGGGTGCCGGCCACCTGCTTGTCGCCGACCGCGAGCAGCACGTCGCCCGGCTTGACGCCCGCCTTGTCGGCGGGGCCGCCGCGCAGCACCCCGGCGATGATCACCCCGCCCGCCTGGTCGAGCTTGAAGGAGTCGGCCAGGCCGGACGTGATCTCCTGCACCTCGACCCCGATCCAGCCGCGGGTCACCGTGCCGGTGCGCACGATCTGCTCCAGCACCATCTTCGCGGTCGAGACCGGGATCGCGAAGCCGATGCCGATCGAGCCGCCGGTGCGCGAGTAGATCGCGGTGTTGATGCCGATCAGGTTGCCGCGCGCGTCGACCAGCGGGCCGCCCGAGTTGCCGGGGTTGATCGCCGCGTCGGTCTGGATGAAGTTCTCGAAGGTATTGATCTGCAGGCCGCTGCGCCCGAGGGCGGAAACGATGCCGGAAGTGACGGTCTGTCCGACGCCGAACGGGTTGCCGATCGCGAGCACCACGTCGCCCACGCGCAGCGTGTCCGACGAGCCGAAGGTGATCGCGTGCAGCCCCTTGGCGTTCACCCGCAGCACCGCGAGGTCGGTGTCGGGGTCGTTGCCGACGACCTGGGCGAGCAGCTTGCCGCCGCCTGGCAGCGCGACCTCGATCTCCTCGGCCGCGTCGACCACGTGCTGGTTGGTGAGGATGTAGCCGTCCGGGCTCACGATCACGCCCGAGCCGAGGCTGGTTGCGCGCCGGGCCTCGTCCGGTGCCTGGTCGCCGAAGAAGCGGCGGAACAGCGGGTCGTCCAGAAGCGGGTGGCGCGGCACGCGCACTTCTTTCGAGGTGAACACGTTCACCACCGACGGCGTCGCGCGATCGACCGCGTCGTGCAGCGATTCGGTGCCCGCGCCCGATGGCGGCCCGGGCCGCGCGACGGGCGGCTGCTGCACCAGCGCGATCGGCGGTCGCTCCACTGCGCGCGAAGGCAGCCACTCGGGGTGGAAAGTCGAGACGACGAACAGCACCGCGACGGCGACGGTCGCCGCCTGCGCGAAGATCAACCAGAGCCGGTACATTGCTCGACGAGCCTACCATAGCGTCCGCGCGACGCAGCGTGAGCCGTGTTTCGCTCAAAAATTTTTGGGAGGAAAAACCCCTGAATATTGAATCGCTTAGCAGCGAAACCTTGGACTTTGCGGCGGTGCATCGCTATAATCGCGGGCTGCTTCGCATCATCGCCATCCCCATCCAGGTTCCCATCTCATGAGCGACAGCAAGAAACCAGACAAGGCCAGGCGCAACCTGGTGGTTGCGACTTCCGTGCTCGGAGGCGGCGCGACAGTCGGGGCGGCGATACCCTTCGTCGCGAGCATGCTGCCTTCGGCGCGCGCCAAGGCGGCCGGCGCCCCGGTGGAAGTCGACACGACCGCGATCAAGCCGGGCGAGCTTCGCACCTACTCGTGGCGCCGCCAGCCGGTATGGGTTTTCAAGCGCACCGCCGATCAACTGCAGGACATCAAGAAGGACAACGGGGTGGTGGCGGACCCGAACTCGAGCGTCCCGCATCAGCCGGAATACGCCAGGAACGAGTTCCGCTCGCGCAAGCCGGATCTCGCCGTGATCATAGGCGTTTGCACCCACCTCGGCTGCACGCCCGAGAAAAAGGCTTCCAGCGACAAGGGCGAAATGGGGGCGGGCTGGAACGGCGGCTTCTATTGCCCGTGCCACGGCTCGATGTACGACTACGCCGGGCGCGTCTACAAGGGCGTGCCCGCGCCGACCAATCTCTGGATCCCGCGCTACATGTACCTGTCGGAAGGCAAGATCATCATCGGCAAAGACGAAAAAGGGGAGGCGTAGGCGATGGCTTCTCGGGCAAGCGCAGTGCTGCAATGGATCGACGCGCGCATGCCGTCGCTCGGCCAGGAGTACCGCAAGCACCTGACCGAGTACTACGCGCCGAAGAATTTCAACTTCTGGTACTACTTCGGATCGCTGGCGCTGCTGGTGCTGGTGATCCAGATCGTCTCCGGCATCTTCCTGACCATGAACTACAAGCCCGACGCCGCGCTCGCGTTCGGCTCGGTCGAGTACATCATGCGCGACGTCCCCGGCGGCTGGATCATCCGCTACATCCACTCTACCGGGGCGTCGGCGTTCTTCATCGTCGTCTACCTGCACATGTTCCGCGGCTTGCTCTACGGCTCGCACCGCGCGCCGCGCGAACTGGTGTGGATCTTCGGCATGCTGATCTACCTGTCCCTGATGGGCGAGGCGTTCTTCGGCTACCTGCTGCCGTGGGGGCAGATGTCCTACTGGGGCGCGCAGGTCATCGTCAACCTGTTCAACGCGATTCCCTTCGTCGGCCCCGACCTTTCGCTGTGGATCCGCGGCGACTACGTCGTCTCCGACGCGACGCTGAACCGGTTCTTCGCCTTTCACGTGATCGCGATTCCCCTGGTGCTCCTCGCGCTGGTCGTGGCGCACCTGCTCGCGCTGCACGACGTCGGCTCCAACAACCCCGACGGGATCGAGATCAAGAAGTACAAGGGCGCGGACGGCCACCCGCTCGACGGCATCCCCTTCCACCCCTACTACACGGTGAAGGACATCGTGGGCGTGGTCGTGTTCCTCGCGATCTTCGCCTGCGTCATGTTCTTCGTCCCGAACGGCGGGGGCTACTTCCTCGAGAGCAACAACTTCGTTCCTGCCAACCCGCTGCAGACGCCGGCCGAGATCGCGCCGGTCTGGTACTTCACGCCGTACTACTCGATCCTGCGCGCGGTGCCGCCGCTGTTCAACTCGCAGTTCCCGGGCGTGCTCGCGATGGGCGTCGCGGTGATGATCTTCTTCTTTCTGCCCTGGCTGGATCGAAGCCCGGTGAAGTCGATCCGCTATCGGGGCGGGCTGTTCAAGGGGGCGCTCGCGATATTCGTACTATCGTTCTTCGTCCTGGGCTACCTCGGCACCGTGCCGACCAACGCCTGGGGCCAGTTCGGCGACTGGCTCGGCAACGCGCAGCGCTGCACCGTGGTCGCACGCATCTTCAGCATCCTGTACTTCCTGTTCTTCCTGCTGATGCCCTGGTACACGTCGCGCGACAAGACGCGGCCGGTGCCGGAGCGGGTAACGCACTGAGGGCGAAGGATGAAGACCATGATGAGGCTGCTAGTCGTGCTGCTGACCGGCATGCTGATCGCCGCAACGGCGCTGGCAGAAGAGGAAGGCTACCGGCTCGACCGCGCGCCGATCGATCCGCGCGATCTCGCGAGCCTGCAATCCGGAGCGCGCACGTTCGCCAACTACTGCCTGAGCTGCCACAGCGCGCGCTACATGCGCTACAACCGCCTGGAGGATCTCGGCCTGACGCGGGAGGAGATCGAGGACAACCTGATGTTCGCCACCGACAAGATCGGCGAAGCGATGACGGTGGCGATGACGGAGGCGAACGGCAAGGACTGGTTCGGCGTGGCGCCGCCCGACCTGTCGGTCATCGCGCGCTATCGAGGCGCGGACTGGCTCTACACCTACCTGCGGACCTTCTACCGCGACCCCAAGACCGCGAGCGGCTGGAACAACGCAGTGTTCCCGAACGTCGCCATGCCGAACGTGCTGTGGACGCTGCAGGGCCAGCGCGCGCTGGACGTCGTCAAGGGCGAGGAGGAAGGTCACGAGACGACGGAGGTCAAGTGGCGCCAGCTGACCCCCGGCAAGCAGGACCAGGTGCAGTACGACACTACGGTGCGCGACCTGGTGAACTATCTGGTCTACATGAGCGAGCCCGCGGCCACCGAGCGCAGGCGCATCGGGGTCGTGGTCTTGTTCGTGCTCGGCGTTCTGTTCATCTTCGCCTACCTGATGAAGAAGGCGTATTGGAAAGACCTGAAATAGCAGCCGCGAGCCCCGGCGGGGCCGCACGAGGAAACCCGACATGATGCAATTGTATTCAGGCACCACCTGCCCGTTCAGCCACCGCTGTCGCTTCGTGCTGTACGAAAAGGGCATGGACTTCCAGGTGATCGACGTCGACCTGTTCCACAAGCCCGAAGACATCGCGGTGATGAACCCCTACAACCGCCTGCCGGTGCTGGTCGAGCGCGACCTCGTGCTGTACGAGTCGAACATCATCAACGAGTACATCGACGAGCGCTTCCCGCATCCGCAGCTCATGCCGGCGGACCCGGTGATGCGCGCGCGCGCGCGGCTGATGCTGTTCAACATGGAAATGGAGCTGTTCTCCCAGATCGACGCGCTCGAGTCGGGCAAGGACAAGCTGATCGAAAAGGCCCGCGCGCACGTCACCGACCGCCTGATCGAGCTGGCGCCGATCTTCACCCGCACCAAGCACATGCTCGGCGACGATTTCACCATGCTCGACGTGGCGATTGCGCCGCTGCTGTGGCGCCTGGACCGCTACTCGATCAAGCTCGGCAAGCCGGCGGCGCCGCTGATGAAGTACGCCGAGCGCATCTTTTCGCGCCCCGCGTTCATCGAGGCGCTGACACCTTCAGAAAAGGTGATGCGCAAGTAACCGGTGCGATGGGCGAAATCCCCACCAAGCCGTATCTGCTGCGGGCGCTGTACGAATGGTGCGTGGATAACGGCTACACGCCGCATCTCGCGGTCAAGGTCGACGCGCAGACGCGAGTGCCGCCGGAGCACGTGCGCAACGGCGAGATCACGCTCAACGTCGGCCCGGGCGCGGTGCACAAGCTGCAGATGGGCAACGAGGTGATCGAGTTTTCGGCGCGCTTCGCCGGCACCGCGCGCCAGCTCCAGGTGCCGGTGGCGAACGTCTACGCGCTGTACGCGCGCGAGACCGGGCACGGCATGACCTTCGAGGTCGACCTCACCAAGCCGGCGCCGCAGGCCGACGCGGAATCCGAGCCGCCGGCTCCGCCGGCCGCACTGCCCGCGCCCGGCGACGAGCCGCCCGAGCCTCCCAAGCCGCCCGCGGGCAAGCCGACGCTGCGGCGCGTGAAGTAGACTTCCCTCCGGGGCCGGCTTAGCTCAGTTGGTAGAGCAGCGGTTTTGTAAACCGAAGGTCGCGGGTTCGATTCCTGCAGCCGGCACCACAGCCTCAGTCGGACACCGACTCGAAGATCTCGCGAAAGCGCCCGGCGCAGCGCTTGAAGGCCTCGAGCACGTCCGGGTCGAAGTGCGCGGGCATGGTGCGCCCGTCGCCCAGGGTGATGATCTCGAGCGCGGCTTCGTGCGACAGCGCGCGCTTGTGGGGGCGCTCCGAGCGCAGGGCGTCGTACTGGTCGCAGATGTTCATGATGCGGGCCGAGATGGGGATGAGCTGGCCCTTCAGGCGCCCCGGGTAGCCGTTTCCGTCCCAGCGCTCGTGGTGGTGCATCGCGATCTCGGCGCCCATGCGCAGGTAGGGCGAGCTGCCGCCGCCGATGAGCTGGGCGCCCCGCGCGGCGTGCGACTTCATGACTTCCCATTCTTCCTCGTTCAGCGGCCCGCGCTTGAACAGGATCGAATCCGGGATCGCGATCTTGCCGATGTCGTGCATCGGGCTCGAGTAATGGATCGCCTCGCAGAACCCCGGGTTCATGCCCACGGCGAGCGCGATGTCCTCGGTGTAGTAGCTGATGCGGCGCACGTGGGCACCGCTTTCCTCGTCCTTGTACGACGCCGCGCGGCAAAGGGTCTCGATTGTCTCGCGGTAGCTGCCCAGCACCTGCTGCGAGCGCTCCTGCACCCGCCGCTCGAGGACCCGGTTCCGCTCGGCGAGGAAATTGCTGTATTCCTTGAGCAGGAGCACGTTCTTCACGCGCAGCGACAGCTCGATGCGGTCCACCGGCTTGGTGAGGAACTCCTGCACTCCCGCTTTGAGCGCGCGCAGCCGCGAGTCGCTGTCGCCGAGCACCGTGACCATGATGACCGGGATCGTGCGCGTGCGCTCGGAAGACTTGAACGATTCCGCGACGTCGAAGCCGTCCATCGTCGGCATCTGCGCGTCCAGCAGCACGATGTCGGGAAGCTCGGCCTCGGCGGCGATGACCGCGCGCAGCCCGTCCTCGGCGGCGATGACCCGGTAGCCGTCGCGCTCCATGTGCCTTTGCAGCAGCGCGCGCATGCTCTCGTCGTCGTCGACGACCAGCACCAGGGGTTTCTTTGCGCTCGGGCTGTTCATTGCGCGCGCGAAAGCGTCGCCGTGCAGTGACGCTTGCCCCACACTCCTGCGCCCTCGTAGCGTTCGGCCTCGATGCGGCCCTTGAAGCGCGCGCGGACCGGCTTGCCGGGGTGGCCGCTGCGCTTGCCGGTAAGACCGTGCCCGAACAGCACCAGACGGCCCTCGGCGTCGGGCGTGCCGCGCAGCGCAAGGAAGCCCGGCTGGCCGGGCTGGCCGTGCAGAAGCGAAAACTCGGCGTTCGTCACCGAGGCGCGGAAGTCGAACTTCCGCTCGCTGAAGTTCTGCTCGGCCTGGCAGGCGACGATCGCCGACCAGCTGCCGTCGTAGCGGCGCAACTCCGCGGCCGCGGCGGCGCGATTGTCGGCGAGCCCTGCCGCAGCGGCACTTTGCGCAGCCGCTTTCTGCGCCGCAGCCTTCTCCGCGGCGGCTTTCTCCGCCGCCGCGCGCTCGGCGGCCGCCTTGTCGGCTGCGGCCTTCTCGAGCGCGGCGTTCTGCGCCGCGGCGCGCTGCGCGGCGGCCTTGGCGGCTTCTGCCTCGCGCTGCGCGGCGTCGCGCTCCCGGGCCGCCGCGGCAAGCTCGGCCTGCGCCTTCCTCTTGGTGGTCTCGGTCTCGGCGCGCGCGCGAGCCAGCGCGGCGTCCGCCTTCGCCTTCTCGGTCGCGGCGCGCTCGGCCTCGAGCGCGCGTCGCGCCTGCTCCGCGCTGGCGCCCGCCGCGGCGGCCTGGCGCTTGGCGGCCTCGGTCTCGGCGGCCGCGCGCGCGAGCTCGGCCTGCGCCGCCGCGCGCTGCTGCGGCAGCCACACCCAGTAGCCGTAGCCGGCCGCCGCCGCCGCGACCACGCCCAGCCCGAGCAGCAACACCGGCCCGCGCCCGCTCTTGCGCCGCACTTTGCGCACGCTCCCGGGCGCAACGCCGCCGTCGCGCGCGACGCGGTAGACGCGGATCGGGTGCTCGATGTTCTTGAGGCTTTGCTCGCCGATGTCGTGAAAGCCCAGGTCGAGCTTGCCGCGGATCAGGTCGTAGACGCTGGCCGAGATGCAGATGCCGCCGGGCTCGGCGATGCCCTCCAGCCGGGCGGCGACATTGACGCCGTCGCCGAGCAGATCGCTGCCCTTCACCATCACGTCGCCCAGGTTCACGCCGACGCGGAACTGCAGGCGCCGCTCTTGCGGCAGGCTGTCGTTGCGGGTGCGCAGCGCGTCCTGGATCTCGACCGCGCAGCGCACCGCCTCGACCGGGCTGCCGAACTCGGCGAGCACGCTGTCGCCCGCGGTGCCGACGATGCGCCCGTCGTGGAACTCGATGATGCCGTCGATCACCGCGCGGTGGGCCGAGAGAGTCTTCAGGGTCGCCTCTTCGTTGGCGCCCATCATGCGGCTATAGCCCACCGCGTCGGCGGCGAGGATCGCGGAGAGCTTGCGCTTGACTGGTGTGGAACTCATCGCGGCCTTCCCCGAGGCTGCCCTCTGCGCCCGATCATAGCAGCGCCGCCACTCCCATGACGGCGAAGGCAGCCGCAGCGACCAGGTGCACCGCGCGCACCGGGACGCGCCGCAGCAGGCGCTCGCCGAGCAACACCACCGGGACGTTCGCGATCAGCATGCCGAGCGTCGTTCCGGCGAGCACCCAGGCGAACGAGCCGTAGCGCGCGGCGAGCGCGACGGTCGCGACCTGGGTCTTGTCGCCCATTTCGACCAGGAAGAAAGCGACCAGCGTGGCGCCGAACACGCCCAGGCGCGCGAGGCCGTTTTCCTCTTTGTCCAGTTTGTCGGGCACCAGCGTCCACGCCGCCATGGCGATGAACGAAACGCCGAGGATCCAGCGCAACACGGCGGGATCGACCTCTGCCGTGATCCACTTGCCCGCAGCCGCGGCAAGCGCGTGATTGGCGAGCGTAGCGAAGAAGATGCCGAGCACGATCGGCAGCGGGCGCCGGTAGCGCGCCGCGAGCACGAGCGCGAGCAGCTGGGTCTTGTCGCCGACTTCGGCCAGCGCGACCACGCCGGTGGAGACAAGGAAGGCTTCCATGCGAGGCTCTCCTCGTGGCAAAAAAAAGGCCCGGGGGAACCGGGCCTTTCTTGCTGCGTCGCGTCGATTTAGATCGGGCGCACGTTCGCGGCTTGCATGCCTTTGGGGCCTTTCTGCGCCTCGAACTCGACCTTCTGGCCTTCCTTGAGCGACTTGTAGCCGCTCATCTGGATCGCGCTGTGATGCGCGAAAACGTCTTCGCCGCCCCCATCGGGGGTAATGAAGCCGAAGCCTTTTTGGTCGCTAAACCATTTCACTGTACCGGTGGCCATACTGTTTCCTTAACTTGATTAGCCGAGGCGATACCGGGCCAAGGCAGCCGGGCACGACGATCAAGAAGGGGAACTGTCTGCCACTACGGACGCCGAAATTCGGCGGGGAGGGGTCTGCACAAATTCACTGCTTGACTAAGTCTGCGGCGCGCAGTGTACCACGGCCCCGGCGGGGCGCGTTAGGATCGACTTTCCCGGACCCCGGTCGCCGAGCGCCCCATGACAGACCTCTCCGACATCGCTTCCTCCTCGTTCTGGCGCGTCAATCCGCCCGACGCCGACCCCGTCGAGACGCGCGAGTGGCTCGAGGCCTTCGACTCCCTGGTTCAGGCCGGCGGGCGCGAGCGCGCCATGTTCCTGCTCAGGAAGCTGCTCGAGCACGCCCGCGCGCGCCGGGTGCCGATGCCGCCGGTGCTCAATACCCCCTACCGCAACAGCGTGGCGCTCGCGGAACAGCCGCAGTTTCCGGGCAATCTGGAGCTCGAGCAGCGCTTGTCGGCGATCGTGCGCTGGAACGCGCTCGCGATGGTGGTGCAGGCCAACCGCGCCCACCCCGAGCTGGGAGGGCACATCGCGAGCTACGCCTCGGCGGCGGACCTGTTCGAGGTCGGTTTCAACCACTTCTTCCGCGCCGGGCCGGACGGGGACCTGGTGTACTTCCAGCCGCACTCCGCGCCCGGGGTCTATGCCAGGGCTTTCCTGGAGGGAAGGCTGTCGGAAGAGAACCTGATGCACTACCGGCGCGAGACCGGGGGCAAGGGGCTGTCCTCGTACTGCCACCCCTACCTGATGCCCTCGTTCTGGCAGTTTCCGACCGGCTCGATGGGGCTGGGGCCGATCAACGCGATCTACCAGGCGCGCTTCATGCGCTACCTCGCCGACCGCGGCCTGAAGGACAGCGGCGCGCGCAAGGTGTGGGCCTTCGTCGGCGACGGCGAGATGGACGAGCCCGAGTCGCTCGCCGGGCTGTCGCTCGCGGCGCGCGAGGGGCTCGACAACCTGATCTTCGTCGTCAACTGCAACCTGCAGCGCCTGGACGGCCCGGTGCGCGGCAACGGCTCGATCGTGCAGGAGCTCGAAGGCCTGTTCGCCGGCGCCGGCTGGAACGTGGTCAAGCTGCTGTGGGGCTCGGACTGGGACCCGCTGTTCGCGCGCGACGACGACGGCGTGCTGCTCAAACGGCTGCACGAGACGGTGGACGGCGAGTTCCAGACCTACGCCGCGACCGACGGGCGCTTCAACCGCGAGCACTTCTTCAACAAGTACCCCGAGCTGACCAAGCTGATCGCGGACATGTCGGACGACGACATCGACCGCCTGCGCCGCGGCGGGCACGACCCGGTCAAGATCTACGCCGCCTACCACGCGGCGCTCGAGCACAAGGGCCGCCCGACGGTGGTGCTGGCGCAGACCAAGAAGGGCTACGGCATGGGCCACTGGGGCCAGGGCAAGATGGGCACCCACCAGCAGAAGAAACTCGACGACGAGGCGCTCAAGGCGTTCCGCGACCGCTTCGCGTTGCCGCTGTCGGACGACGAGGTCACCGCGCTGCACCTGTTCAAGCCCGGCCCGGACGCACCGGAGATGAAATACCTCCACGCCCAGCGCGCCCGGCTGGGGGGCTACCTGCCGGCACGCTCGGCGGCGGCGCCGAAGCTCGCCGTGCCGGGGCTGCCGCGCTTCGCCGAGGGCACGACGCGCGAGCAGTCGACCACCATGGTGTTCGTGCAGCTGCTCGCGCAGCTGCTCAAGGACCCGAAGCTCGGCCCGCGCGTGGTGCCGATCGTGGCCGACGAGGCGCGCACCTTCGGCATGCAGACCCTGTTCCGCCAGAGCGGCATCTACTCCGCGCTCGGCCAGCTCTACGCGCCCGAGGACCACGAGGAGCTGCTGTACTACCGCGAAGCGAAGGACGGCCAGATCCTGGAAGAGGGCATCAACGAGGCGGGCGCGCTGTCGTCCTGGCTCGCCGCCGCCACGGCCTACTCCGCGCACGGCACGCCGATGCTGCCGTTCTACATCTACTACTCGATCTTCGGCTTCCAGCGCGTCGGCGACCTGATCTGGGCCGCGGCCGACTCGCGCGCGCGCGGCTTCCTGCTCGGCGGCACCGCCGGGCGCACCACCCTTTCGGGCGAGGGCCTGCAGCACCAGGACGGCACCAGCCATCTCGCGGCCGCGACCATTCCGACCTGCCGCGCCTGGGACCCCTGCTTCGGCTACGAGCTGGCGGCGATCGTCGAGGACGGCGCGCGGCGCATGCTCGAGGCGCAGGAAGACGTCTTCTACTACCTCACGGTGGCGAACGAGAACTACGCCCACCCGGCGCTGCCCGCGGGCGCGAAGGAAGGAGTCTTGCGCGGCATGTACCTGCTCGAGAAGCGCGCCGGGGCGAAGCTGCAGCTGCTCGGCTCGGGGCCGATCCTGCGCGAGGCGCTCGCCGCGGCGCAGCTGCTCGAGCGCGAGCACGGCGTCGCGGCCAACGTCTGGAGCGTCACCAGCTGGAGCGAGCTCAGGTGGGACGGGCTTGCGTCCTCCGGCCCCTCCGCAGCAATAAGAGAAATAAGAGCTGAAACTTCAAAGGCGTGGATCACGCAGTGCCTCGAAGGCACGAAGGGCCCGATCGTCGCCGCGAGCGACTACGTGAGCGCGGTGGCAGACCTGCCGCGCGCCTGGGCGCCGCAGGGGCGGCGCTACGTGGCGCTCGGCACCGACGGCTTCGGGCGCAGCGACACCCGCGTTGCCCTGAGAAAGTTCTTCGGCGTGGACCGCGCCGCGATCGTTTCCGCCGCGCTGGCCGCGCTCTAGGCTTCCTGCAGCCTGCGCTCGCGGATCGCGCGCGCGAAATCGAGCACCGTCTGCGCCAGTCGCACCCGGTCCTCGAGATTGCGCATCACGGTCTGCGCGATCACCACCTCCATGCCGCAGGCGAGGATGCCGTCGGCCTGGTCCTCGTCCGCGCCGTCGATGATGAAGCCGTCGATCAGCTTGTAGTACTCCATCGCCACCGAGCGCGCGGTCACTTCGCGCCCGAGCTCGCGCATCATCTTTCCGGCCGAGCCGCTGAGCGCCTTGCCGCCGACGATCGGCGTCACCGCGACCACCGGCGCGCCGCGCTTGCGCAGCAGCGGGCGCAGGCCGTTCACCTCCAGGATCGGCCGGATCGAGTGGAACGGGTTGCAGGGGCCGATCACCACCGCGTCGAGGTCGTTCGAGTGCAGCGCGTCGAGCACTTCGTCGGTGACGCGCGCGTCCTCCGCGCCCGCGTACTGGAAGCCCAGCACCGGCGGGTCGCAGGCGAGCTCGTTGAAGTAATCCGGGAACGGCACCGCGCCGTCGGCGGTGATGACGTGGGTGCGCACCTGGTCGTCGCTCATCGGCAGCACCCGCGCCTCGACGCCCAGCTGGCGGCAGAATTCGAGCGTGATCTCGGTCAGGCCGCGGTCCTCGCCCAGCCCGTGCGCGCGCAGGATCGGCGCGGCGAGCGACTTGTCGCCCAGGATCGGCCGGTCGGGGCCGCCGAGGGACTTCAGCATCAGGTGCAGCGCGCGGGTCTCGCCCACGGGCTCCCAGCCGCTGGTGGGGCTCGCGATGCCCGCGAGCGCGTAGAGCACGGTGTCGAGGTCGGGCGAGAACGCGAGCCCGAGGTGCTCGTAGTCGTCGCCGGTGTTGACGATCACGCTCAGGTCGCGCCCGAGCAGCCGGTACAGCCCGTCCGCGAGCTTCGCCCCGCCCACCTGTCCGGATAGTGCGACCACCGTCCCCAATGCCCTCTCCCGAGAGAGAAACTCGGGGGATTCTAAGCTAGAACCTCTCCGCCCAGGGGCGCAGGTCGGCCTCGAACGTCCAGGCCGAGCGCGGCTGCGCGTGAATGCGGTAGTAAGTCTCGGCGATCGCATCCGGCGCGAGCCCCAGATCCTCGCTCTGCGCGTCGATCCTGCCGTCGATCACCACATGGGCGACATGAATGCCGATTGGGCCCAGCTCGCGCGCCATCGACTGCGCGAGCGCGCGCAGGCCGTTCTTCGCCGCGGCGAAGGCGGCGAACTGCGCCCCGCCGCGCAGCGAGGCGGTGGCGCCGGTGAACAGGATCGTGCCGCGGCCGCGCGGCGTCATGCGGCGCGCGGCCTCGCGCCCGACCAGGAATCCCGCGTAGCAGCCCGCGCGCCACACTTGCTCGAACATGTCGGCCGGCATCTCGGCGATCGGCGCGCGGTACATCGCGCCCGCGTTGAAGGCGGTCAGCTCCACCGGGCCGTGGTCGCGCTCGAGCGCATCGAACAGATCCATCACCGCGCGCTCGTTGCGCGCGTCGGTCGGCAGCGCGAGCGCCTGGCCGCCGCCCTCGACGATCGCCTCGGCCAGCCGCTCGATGCGCTCGGCATTGCGCGCCGCGAGCGCGACCTTGAACCCGGCGGCGGCGAAGCGCTTGCCGAGCGCGTAGCCCAGGCCTTCGCCCACGCCGACGACCAGCGCGACCGGTGCGGGGTTCGCGCTCATAGCCGCGCCGCGAGCTCGGCGCCCTCGAGCATGGCGCGCTTCGCGTCCAGCTCGCCCGCCTCGCGCGCGCCGCCGATCACGTGCGGCGCCTCGATCTCGCGCCGCGACACCTGGCCCGCGCACAGGATCACGGTGTCGGCGGGCACGATCTGCTCACTGCCCTCGAGCGCGATGTGCAGGCCCCGGTCGTCGATCCTGCGGTATTCGACCCCCTTGAGCATCTTGACTGCGTTCCTCGCCAGCTCGCTGCGGTGCACCCAGCCGGTGGTCTTGCCCAGCGTGTCGCCGAAAGAGGTCGTCGAGCGCTTGAGCATCGTGATCCTGTGCGCCGGCGCCTCCGGGGCGGGCTGCGAGAGATCTCCCGACGGCGAAATGCCCCAGTGCGACATGAACGCCTGCGCCTCGAGCGGCGCGCGGCTCGCGCGCTCGAGCAAATAGAGCGCGACGTCGAAGCCGATCCCGCCCATGCCGACGATCGCCACGTTTCGCCCCACCGCGGCGCGGCCCGCGAGCACGTCGGCGTAGCCGACCACGCTCGGATGCTCGAGGCCGGGAATATCCGGCCGGCGCGGGTAGACGCCGGTGGCAAGGATGACCTCGTCGTAGTCCTTGAGATCTTCTTCTTTCGGTGATTGATTGAGCCGCACCGTCACCCCGGCCCGGTGCAAGCGCTCGGCGAAATAGGCCACCGACTCGGCGAATTCCTGCTTGCCGGGAATCCTCTTGGCGAGATTGAACTGTCCGCCGAGCTCGGCGTCCTTTTCGTACAGCGTGACCTCGTGGCCGCGCTCGGCGGCGATCGCCGCGCAGGACAGGCCCGCCGGGCCTCCGCCGACGACCGCGATACGCTTGCTATGCTTAGTGGTCTGGAAATTCAGCTTTGTCTCGCGACCCGCGCGCGGATTCACCAGGCAGGTCGCGAAGCGGCCGTCGAAGATGTGATCGAGGCAGGCCTGGTTGCAGGCGATGCAGACGTTGATGCCGGCGCGGTCGCCCGCCTTGGCCTTGTTCGCGAACTCGGCGTCCGCCAGCAGCGCGCGCGCGAGCGAGACCATGTCGGCGTCGCCGCGCGCCAGGATCTCCTCGCCGACCTCGGGCGCGTTGATGCGGTTCGAGGCGATCACCGGGATTTTCACCGCGTCCTTCAGCCGCCGCGTGGCCCAGGCGAAGCCGCCGCGCGGCACCGCCTGCGAGATCGTCGGGATGCGCGCCTCGTGCCAGCCGATGCCGGTGTTGAGCAGCGACGCGCCGGCGGCCTCGACCCCCTGCGCGACGCGCACGATCTCCCCGCCCGAAAGCCCGCCCTCGACCAGCTCGAGCGCGGAGATGCGGTAGACGACGATGAAGTCGGGGCCGACCGCGGCGCGCGTGCGCCGCACCGCCTCGAGCGCGAAGCGCATGCGGTTCTCGAGGCTGCCGCCCCAGTCGTCCGCGCGCCGGTTCGTGCGCGCGGCGAGGAACTGCGTGATCAGATAGCCTTCCGAGCCCATCAGCTCGACGCCGTCGTAGCCCGCCTCGCGCGCGAGCGCCGCGCCGGCGGCGAACGCGTCCAGCGTGCGCTCGATCTCGTTCGCGCTCATCTCGCGCGGCACGATCGAGTTGATCGGCGACTTGATCGCCGAGGGCGCGACGATCCCCGGGTGCTTGCCGTAGCGGCCCGCGTGCAGCAGCTGCAGGCAGATGCGCCCGCCCGCGTCGTGCACCGCGCGCGCGAGCACGCGGTGGCGGTCGCGGTCCGCGCCGCTCGCCATCATCGCCGAGTGCGGGCCGAGGTTGCCCGCCGCGTCGGGCGAGAAACCGCCGGTCACGATCAGCGCCGCGCCGCCGCGCGCGCGCTCGGCGTAGAACGCCGCCAGGCGCTCCATCCCGTCGGGCCGCTCCTCGAGCCCGGTGTGCATCGAGCCCATCATGATGCGGTTCGGCAGCGTGACGTGGCCGAGGTCCAGCGGCCGGAACAGATTGGGATAGTGGTTCATATAATCGGGGTCAGAGTCGAATTATCAAATTCGACTCTGACCCCGATTCTAACCGCGCGTGACGAGAACCGTGCCCGCCACGATCAAAACGCCTCCGCCCAGCATCCCGGCGGGAAGCGACTCGCCGAGGAACAGCCAGCCCCAGAGCACGCCGAACGCCGGGATCAGGAACGTCACCGTCAGCGCGCGCGTCGCGCCGACGTCGGCGATGAGGCGGAAGTAGATCAGGAACGCGACCGCGCTCGCGAGCAGCGAGACCGCGAGCACGTTGCCGACCACGAGCGCGGAAGGCGGCGCCGGCAGCGGCGCGAGCAGCAGCAGCGGCGCGAGCACCGCGGCGGCGGCGAGCTGCTGGCCGGCGGCGACGCCGCGCGCGGGCACGCCCTGGCCCCAGCGCCGCACCAGCACGCCGGTCAGGCCGTAGCCGGCGCAGGCGCCCAGGGCGGCCGCGACGGCGGTGTAGAAGCTCGCGTCGGCGCTGAAGCCGCCCGGGCGCGCGATGAGCGCGACGCCGGCGGCGCCGAGCGCGAGCCCGGCGAGTTTGCGCGGCGTCACCCGCTCGGTGGCGAACAGCGCGCCGAACAGCATGCCGAACATCGGCGAGGTCGCGTTCACGATCGACAGCAGCGACGCCGGGAGATGGATCGCGGCGTAGGCGTAGAGCGCGAACGGGATCGCCGAGTTGACGGTGCCGACCGCGAGGTAGTAGCGCCAGTGCCGGCGCAGCCCCGCGTCGAAGCGCGCGAAGCGCAACCACGCAAGCAGCGCGAGACCGCCGAGCAGCACCCGCAGCTCGGCGGTCCAGATCGCGCCGAGCGAGGGCGCGACCACGCGCGTGAAGATGAACGAGGCGCCCCAGATCGCCGCCAGCGCGACCAGACGCAGGTAATCCGCGGGCTTCATGCGGCGCATCCTAACCGCCAGGGCGCGCGGCCTCGCTTCCGATGTCCGAAAACGGCGAGTATCGCGCCGCGGGCCGATCCATAATGGCGCCCATGCGGCTCGATCCGACCACCTGCTACCGCGCCCTGCGCGCGCGCGACGCGCGCTTCGACGGGCGCTTTTTCGTCGCGGTGTCCTCGACCCGCATCTACTGCCGCCCGGTGTGCACCGTGCGCCCGCCGCGGCGCGAGAACTGCCGCTATTATCCGAGCGCCGCGGCGGCCGAGGCCGCCGGCTACCGGCCGTGCCTGCGCTGCCGGCCCGAGCTCGCGCCCGGCAGCGCGACGATCGACGCGGTGCAGCGCACCGCGCGCGCCGCAGCGCTGCTGATCGAGCAGGGCGGGGTGAACGAGGACGGCATCGAGGCCGCCGCCGGGCGCCTCGGCGTCACCGACCGGCACCTGCGGCGCGCATTCCAGTCCGAGTTCGGCGTTTCGCCGGTCGCGTTCGCGCAGACGCAGCGCCTGCTGCTCGCGAAGCAGCTGCTCACCGACACCCGCATGCCGGTGACCGAGGTCGCGTTCGCGAGCGGCTTCGGCAGCGTGCGGCGCTTCAACGCGCTGTTCCGCGAGCGCTACCGCCTGCGCCCGCGCGAGCTGCGCAAGGCTTCGCTGCCGGCCGAGGCGGGCGACGCGCTCGCGTTCGAGCTCGGCTTCCGCCCGCCCTACGACTGGCGCGCGATCGCGGGCTTTCTCGGCGCGCGCGCGATCGCGGGCGTCGAGGCCTGCGACGGCGCCGCGTACCGCCGCAGCGCGCGCATCGCGGCCGGCGGGGCCTGGCACGCGGGCTGGATCGAAATCTCGCCGCTGGCGAACAAGCCCGCGCTGCGGGTTCGCGTCTCGGCCTCGCTCGGCAAGGCGCTGCCGCAGGTGCTCGCGCGCGTGAAGTCTCTGATGGACCTGTCCTGCCATCCGGCCGAGGTCGCGCAGGCGCTCGGCCCGCTCGCGGCGCGGCGCCCGGGCGTGCGCGTGCCGGGCGCGTTCGACGGCTTCGAGATCGCGCTGCGCGCGATCCTCGGCCAGCAGGTGAGCGTGGCCGCGGCGCGAACGCTCGCGGGGCGCTTCGCCGAGGCCTTTGGAGACCCGATCGAGACGCCGTTTGATTCGCTGACGACGCTTTCTCCGACCGCCGACCGGATCGCGCAGTTGCCGTACCGGAAAATTGCAAGACTCGGCGTGCCGGCGGCCCGTGCGCGCTCGATCATCGCGCTCGCGCGCGCGGTCGCCGGCGGCGAGCTGGACCTTACGCCCGGCGCCGAGATCGAGCCGACGCTGGCGAAGCTGCGCGCGCTGCCCGGCGTGGGCGAGTGGACCGCGCAATACGTCGCGCTGCGCGCGCTCGCCTGGCCGGACGCTTTCCCGCATACCGATTACGGCGTCATGAAGGCGCTGAAGCTCACCGACCCGAAGCGCGTGCTCGCGGCCGCCGAAGCGTGGCGGCCGTGGCGCGCCTACGCGGTGATGCACCTGTGGCTGTCGCTCGCGAAAGGAGACAGGAAATGAAGCGCTACGACTATTACGAAAGCCCCTGCGGGCGCATGCTGCTGGTGGCCGACGGCGAGGCCCTGTGCGGCGTGTATTTCACCGGGCAGAAGCATTTCCGCGCGCCCGAGCCGGGATGGCGGCGCGAGCCCGGCGCGGCGCCGCTCGCGCAGGCGAGGCGCGAGCTGGACGAGTACTTCAAGGGCAAAAGGACGAAATTCGAGGTTTCGCTCGCGGCCGAGGGCACGCCGTTCCAGCGCGCGGTGTGGAAGGCGATCGCGGGCGTGGCGTTCGGCGAGACGATCAGCTACGCCGAGCTCGCACGCCGCGCCGGCCGCCCGGGCAGCGCGCGCGCCGCGGGCGCGGCGACCGGGCGCAATCCGATCGGCGTGATCGTGCCCTGCCACCGCATCGTCGGCGCCGACGGCAGCCTCACCGGATACGCCGGCGGCATGGCCAAGAAGCGCGCCCTGCTCGCGCTGGAAGGCCGGGCAGATGGGAGCTGAAGCGGCATGCATTGGATGCATTCATGCATGTCAAGAAATGCATCTCGGACGACCGCATCTTCCTTGTTGAGAGGTGAACTCTTTAAGTAAAACAATGAGTTAGCGTGCTGGCACGCTGAGTGCTCTGCTAGGGCGTGAACCTAGAAAGGGAGCACGCCATGAACGGCCAGACCGAGATCGAACGCGACGCCAATCGCCTCACCGCCAGAGAGTCGGACGTGCTGCGGCTGCTCGCGCGCGGCTGCACCTACGGCAAGGCCGCCGACCTGCTCGGCGTCTCGCCGCACACCGTGACGACCCACATCAAGAACGCCTACCGCAAGCTCGGCGTGCACTCCGGCGCCGCGGCGGTGATGCGCGCGGTCGAGCTGCGCCTGTTCGGCGAAATCTGAGGCGGGCGATGGGCAAGATCCTGAAGCTCTGCGTGCCGGCCGGCCTCGCCGCGCTCGCCGCGGCGTGGGGGCTGTTCGCGCCGCGGCTCGCGCAGTCGCAGGCCTACCACCACTTCGCCGATACGCGCGCGCTGCTGTCGATCGCGAACGCCGCCGATACGCTGTCGAACCTCGCATTCCTGCTGGTCGGGGCGCTGGGCCTGGCGTTTCTGTGGCGCGAGCGCGCGCAGGGCGGGTCGGGCCGTTTTGCCTCGCCGCGCGAGATGCGGCCGTGGTGGGTGTTCTTCGCCGGCGTGGCGTTGACCGCGCTCGGCTCGGGCTGGTACCACCTCGCGCCGGGCGATGCGCGCCTGGTGTGGGACCGGCTGCCGATGACGATCGCGTTCATGTCGCTGCTCGCGGTGGTGGTCTCCGAGCGCATCAGCGTGCGCGCCGGGAACCTGCTGCTCGCGCCGCTGGTCGTGCTCGGCGTCGCGAGCGTCGCCTGGTGGCGCTGGAGCGCGCTGGCGGGAATCGAGAACCTGCGCCCCTACCTCGCGGTGCAGTTCGGCTCGATCGCGGTGATCGTTTCGATCGCCGCGCTGGTCCGCTCGCGCTATACGCACGGCGGCGTGATTTTCGCGCTCGCGGCGGTCTACGGCGCGGCGAAGGCGCTCGAATCCTTCGATCGCGAGGTCTACGGCGCGCTCGGGCAGCTGGCGAGCGGCCATACGCTCAAGCACCTGGCCGCCGCGGCGGGCGTCTATCTGCTCCTCGTGTCGCTCCGGCGGCGCCGGCCGCGCTGGGCGGCGGTCAGCCCGCCATCGTGAGGCCGCCCGAGACGCTGATCACCTGGCCGGTAATGTAGGCCGCCTCGTCGGAGGCGAGGAAGGCGACGATGCCGGGCACGTCGTCCGGCTGCCCGACGCGCTTCATCGGGATCGCGCGCACCAGCGCGTCGTAGACTTTCTTTCCGGCTTCGCCCTCGCCGAGGAAGCCCTGCAGGATCGGCGTCTCGGTCGGGCCCGGGCAGACCGCGTTGACGGTCACGCCCTTTCTGGCCAGCTCGCGCGCCAGAGTCTTGGTGAGGGACAGAATACCGCCCTTGCAGGCCGAGTACACCGACTCGCCCGATGAGCCCACGCGCGCCGCGTCGGAAGAAATGTTCACCACGCGACCCGCGCCGCGCGCGGCCATCTGCGGCAGCACCAGGTGGTGCATGTTGAGCGGGCCGCGCAGGTTGATCGCAATGAGCTCTTCCCACTCGGTCGGGTCGGTGTCGAGGAAGTTCTGGAACCGGTCCCAGCCGGCGTTGTTGACGAGGATGTGGATGTCCCCGCAGGCCGCGACGGCGCGCTTCGCGGCGGCGTAGTCTGAAATATCGAACACAAGAGCTTTTCCGCCCGTTTCCGTCGCGACGGAGTTCGCGTTCTTTTCGTTTCTGTCCGCGACCAGGAGTTTCGATCCTGCCTCGGCGAAGCGGCGGCAGATCGCGCCGCCGATCGCGCCGCCGCCGCCGGTGACCAGGACGGTCTTGTCGCGCAGCCCCTTCACTTCTGGCGCTTGTCGACGACGCGCTTGGCCTTGCCGATCGAGCGCTCGATCGAGCTGATCGGCACCAGCCTGACGTCGCTGGTGACGCCGATCATGGACTTGATGTTGTGCTTGAGCTTCTCGGCCGAGCCAGACTCGGCGCGGCCCGGGGCGAGCTCGACCAGAACCGTGAGGTGGTCCATCGGCCCGTCCTTGGACAGTTCGAGCACGTAGTGCGGGCTCAGTTCGGGCTGCCTCAGGATCAGCTCCTCGATCTGCGACGGGAACACGTTGACGCCGCGGATGATGAGCATGTCGTCCGAGCGGCCGGTGATCTTCTCCATGCGGCGCATGCTGCGCGCGGTGCCGGGCAGGAGACGGGTCAAATCGCGCGTGCGGTAGCGGATCACCGGCAGCCCCTCCTTGGTGAGGGTGGTGAACACCAGCTCGCCCTGCTCGCCGTCGGGCAGCGGCTTGCCGCTCTCGGGGTCGACGACCTCGGGATAGAAGTGGTCTTCCCAGATCGTCAGCCCGTCCTTGGTCTCCGCGCATTCCTGCGCCACCCCCGGCCCCATCACCTCGGACAGGCCGTAGATGTCGATCGCGTCCAGCGCCAGGCGCTCCTCGATCGACTTTCGCATCTCGTTGGTCCAGGGCTCGGCGCCGAACATGCCCACCCGCAGCGAGCACTGCTTGGGGTCCACGCCCTGGCGCTCCATCTCGTCGGCGATCGCGAGCATGTACGAGGGCGTGACCATGATGATCTCGGGCTTGAAGTCCTGGATCAGCTGGACTTGCCTCTCGGTCATGCCGCCGCCGAGCGGGATCACCGCGAGGCCCAGGCGCTCGGCGCCGTAGTGCGCGCCCAGGCCGCCGGTGAACAGGCCGTAGCCGTAGGCGATGTGCGCCTTGTCGCCGGGCCTGGCGCCCGCGGCGCGGATCGAGCGCGCCATCAGGTTGGCCCAGGTGTCGATGTCCTTCGCGGTGTAGCCCACCACGGTCGGCTTGCCGGTGGTGCCGGAGGAGGCGTGGATGCGCACGATCTTGTCCATCGGCACCGCGAACATGCCGAACGGGTAGGTCTCGCGCAAGTCGGACTTGCTGGTGAGCGGGAACTTCGCCAGGTCGGCGAGCGTGCGGCAGTCCTGCGGCGACACGCCGGCGTCGTCGAATTTCTTCCGGTAGTGCGGCACGTGGTCGTAGGCGTGCTGCAGCGACCACTGCAGGCGCTGCAGCTGCAGCCTGCGCAAGTCCGCCAGCGGCGCCTTTTCGACCGCTTCGAGCGCGAATGCCGTCATGCTTCCTCCCCCACGAGCTTGCCCTTGATCGTCGCGGCCTTGCCGCGGAACAGGGCGATGATTTGTGCGTGCTGGTTGCTCACTTTCATGTCGTACACGCCGCTGCGCCCGATGTGCGCCATCTCGAGCCCTTCCGCGGTGAGCACGTCGCCCAGGTGCGCAGGCGCCAGGAACTCGATCGAGCAGCCGGCCGCGACCGCGCGCTGGTTGTGGCTGTTGCAGGCGTAGGCGAAGGTGGTGTCGGCGAGCGTGAAGATCATTCCGCCGTGGCACAGGTCGTGGCCGTTGACCATGTTCTCGCTCACCGTCATCGACACCCGCGCGTAGCCCGGGCGCACTTCCTCGAGCCTCATGCCGAGCCAGGCCGAGCAGCGGTCCTCGCGCGTCATCGCGTCCGCCGTGGCCCGTGCCAGCGCGAGCTTGTCCATGCCTATTCGCCCTTGAACTGCGGCTTGCGCTTTTGCATGAACGCGGCGACCCCTTCGCGGTAATCGGCGCTGAGGCCGGCCTCGCGCTGCAGGTCGCGCTCCAGGTCGAGCTGGGCGTCGAGCGAGCTCGTCTCGGACGCGTCGAGCGCGCGCTTGGCGAGCGCGTAGCCCCTGGTCGGGCCCGCGGCGAGCCCGCGCGCGAGCGCGCCCGCCTGGTCCATCAGCTTGTCGTCGTCCACCGCCTTCCAGATCATGCCCCAGCGCTCGGCGTCCTCGGCCGAGAGCTTCTCGCCCAGCAGCGCGAGGCCCGCGGCGCGCGCGCGCCCCACCAGCCGCGGCAGGAACCAGGTGCCGCCCGAGTCGGGGATGAGCCCGATCCTGGCGAAGGCCTGGATGAACGAGGCCGAGCGCGCCGCGAGCACCAGGTCGCAGGCGAGCGCCACGTTCGCGCCGGCGCCCGCGGCGACGCCGTTGACCGCGCACACGATCGGCTTGGGCAGCGCGCGCATGTGGCGCACGAGCGGGTTGTAGTGCGATCCGATCGTCACCGAAAGGTCGATCGCCGCGTCGCCGCCGATGTCGCGCTCGGACAGGTCCTGCCCGGCGCAGAAGCCGCGCCCGGCGCCGGTGAGCAGCACGGCGCGGATCGCGCCGTCGTCGGCCGCGCGCGCCAGCGCCTCGCGCAGCAGGCGGTGCATCTCGGGGTTGAACGCGTTCAGCCGCTCGGGGCGGTTGAGAGTGATGGTCTGGACGCCCGCTTCGACGGAAACGAGGATCGGCTGCGGCATGGCGGCCTGCGCGAAAGAGTGGCCGAAAGCTTACACCAAAGGGCAGTAGAATCGCTCCGGCATGCTCAAGGTCTACGCCATCGACGGCATCGTGCCGGTCGTTCACCCCGGCGCCTACGTGCATCCGAGCGCGGTGCTGATCGGCGACGTGATCGTCGGCGAGGGCGTGTACGTCGGGCCCTGCGCCTGCCTGCGCGGGGATTTCGGCCGCATCGTGATCGAGCGCGGCGCGAACGTCCAGGACTGCTGCATCCTGCACGCCTTTCCCGACCGCGACCTGGTGGTGGAAGCGGACGGCCACATCGGCCACGGCGCGGTGCTGCACGGCTGCGTGGTGAGATCGAACGCGATGGTCGGCATCAACTCGGTGGTGAACGACAACGCGGTGGTGGGCGAATCCGCGATCGTCGGCGCAATGGCCTTCGTCAAGGCGGGCTTCGAGGTGCCGGCGAAGAGCCTCGCGCTCGGCATCCCGGCCAAGGTCGTGCGCGAGCTCTCCGCCGACGAGCTGGCGTGGAAGCGCGACGCCACGCGCCAGTACCAGGCGCTCGCCGTGCGCAGCCTCGCCACGATGCGCGAGACGCCCGCGCTGGCCGCGGCCGAGCCGGGCAGGGCGCGCTTTCGCGACGCGAGCGTGATGCCGCTGTCGGAGATGAAGAAGGGAGGCACGAAATGAGCGACAGCGCGCTCGTGATCATCGACATCCAGAACGACTACTTCCCGGGCGGGGCGATGGAGCTGGAAGGCGCCGAGGCCGCGGGCGCGAAGGCGGGTGCCGCGCTCGCCGCGTTCCGCCAAAGGCGGCTTCCCGTGTTCCACGTGCGCCACCTCTCCGTGCGCCCCGGGGCGACCTTCTTCCTGCCCGGAACGCAAGGCGCCGAGATCCACGCCGCCGTGGCGCCCGCCGCGGGGGAGGCGGTGATCGAGAAGAACTTTCCCAACAGCTTCCGCGCCACCGACCTCAAGGGGCGCCTTGACCAGGCCGGCGTGAAGAACCTGGTGGTGGCCGGCATGATGACCCAGATGTGCGTCGATTCGAGCGTGCGCCAGGCCGCCGACCTGGGCTACAAGGTCACCCTGCTGGCCGACGCCTGCGCCACGCGCGCGCTGAGCTTCGGCGGCGAGACGGTGCCCGCGGCGCAGGTGCAGGCGGCGTTCCTCGCCGCGCTGAACGGGCTGTTCGCGAAAGTGCAGCCGACCGACGAATACCTGAAGGGGGCATGACGATGGCGTACGAGCTCATCACCACCGAGACCCGCGGCCGCGTGGCGCTGGTCACGCTCAACCGGCCGAAGCAGATGAACGCGCTCAATCCCGCGCTGATGCAGGAGCTGGGCCGGGCGCTGTACGCCTTCGACGCGGACGACGCGGTCGGCGCGATCGTGATCACCGGCAACGACAAGGCTTTCGCCGCGGGCGCCGACATCGGCGCGATGAAGGACTGGAACTTCATCGACGTCTACCGCGCCGACTACATCACGCGCGACTGGGAGCACATCCGCCGCATTCGCAAGCCCGTGATCGCCGCGGTCGCCGGCTACGCGCTGGGCGGCGGCAACGAGCTGGCGATGATGTGCGACATCGTGATTGCGGCCGACAACGCAAGATTCGGCCAGCCCGAGATCAACCTCGGCATCCTGCCGGGCGCCGGCGGCACCCAGCGCCTGCCGCGCGCGGTGGGCAAGGCGAAGGCGATGGACATGTGCCTCACGGCGCGCATGATGGATGCCGCCGAGGCCGAGCGCGCCGGCCTGGTCTCGCGCGTGGTGCCGCTCGACAAGCTGATGGACGAGGCCATGGCGGTGGCCGGGAAGATCGCCGCCTTCTCGCTGCCGGTGGTGATGATGGTCAAGGAGTCGATCAACGCCGCCTACGAGATGCCGCTCTCGGAGGGCGTGCACTTCGAGCGCCGGCTGTTCCACGCCGCCTTCGCGCTGGCGGACCAGAAGGAAGGCATGGCCGCGTTCGTCGAGAAGCGAAAGCCGGGCTTCCAGAACAAATAAATGGGGTCAGACCCCATTTCCCCGCCGCGCCGGGTGGCGCTCGTCATGCTCGCCGCCCACATCCTCTCGATGGCGGGCTTTTCGACCTTCGCCGCGCTGCTGCCCGAGCTGCGCACGCTGTGGCATCTGAGCAATTCCGGGGCGGGCGCGGTGAGCGGCATGTTCTTCGTCGGCTACGCCTCGAGCGTGTCGTACTGGACCGCGCTTACCGATCGCGTCGACGGGCGCAGGGTGTACCTTGCCGGCGCGCTGCTCGCGGCGGCGGGCAGCGCGGGCTTCGGGCTCATGGCGCAGGGCTTCGCCAGCGCGGTGCTGTTCCAGGTCGTGCTGGGCATCGGGGTCGCGGCGATGTACATGCCGGGCCTTCGCTTGCTCTCGGACCGCGTCTCGGGCGCGTCGCAGAGCCGCTACATCGCGTTCTACACCTCGTTCTTCGGCATCGGCACTGCGCTGTCGCTCGCCGCCGCGGGAGCGGTGAGCACGCTCGCCGGCTGGCAGTGGGCGTTCGTCGCGGCCGCGGGCGGGCCGCTCGGCGCCGGCGCGCTGGTGTTCGCCGGCATCGACGCGCGCGCCCCGGCGGCCGCGAACGGGAAGGCGCCGTTCTCGCTCGCGACCCTGTTTCCGTTCGCCGCCTGGCGCCGGCTGCTCGCGATCCGCCCGGTCGCGGGCTTCGCGCTCGGCTACGCGGCGCACTGCCTGGAGCTGTTCGGCTCGCGCAGCTGGATGGTGGCCTTTCTCGCGTTCTCCGCCGGCCTGCACGCGGGCGGCGCGGGCTTTCCCTGGAACCTGGCGGTGATCGCGGCCTTCATCAACGTCTGCGCGGTGCCGGCGTCGATCCTGGGCAACGAGCTCGCGCTCAGGATCGGGCGGCGGCGCTGGATCTCGATCGCCATGCTCGGCTCGGGCGCGAGCGGCATGCTGCTCGCCGGCGCCGCCGGCTGGCACTGGATCGCGGTGCTCGCGGTGCTGCTGGTCTACTCCATGCTGGTGATGGCCGAATCGGCCACGCTCACCGCGGGCATGGTGGCGGCGGCGCCGGAGCAAATGCGCGGCACCGCGATGGGCCTGTATTCGCTCATGGGCTTTGCCGGCGGCATGATCGGCCCGGTGGTGTTCGGCGTCGCGCTCGACGCGGCGGGCGGCGCGACGCGGAACGCGGCCTGGCTGGCCGCGTACGCCGCGATCGGCGCCGGCTGCCTTGCCGCGTCGTTCGTCGCCTGGCGGCGCGGCCGGGGTTAGACTAGCGCCGCGCGCAACAACGCGGCAAAAAACAGAGGAGAGGGCGACGCATGGACCGCATCTGGCTGAAGAGCTATCCGGCGGGCGTCGAAGCCGAGGTCCGCTACGACCAGTACCGCTCGGTCGGCGACCTGTTCGACAAGTGCGTGGCGCAGTTCCGCGACCGGCCGGCCTACGAGTACATGGGAAAGTCGCTCAGCTACGGCGAGCTCGACCGGCTGTCGCGCGACTTCGGCGCCTGGCTGCAGGCCGCGGGCCTGGGCAAGGGCGCGCGCGTGGCGATCATGATGCCGAACGTGATGCAGTACCCGATCGCGATGTTCGGCACCCTGCGCGCCGGCTGCACGGTGGTGAACGTCAACCCGCTCTACACCGCGCGCGAGCTCGAGCACCAGCTCAAGGATTCGGGCGCGGAGGCGATCGTGATCCTGGAGAACTTCGCCCACACGCTGGCGGCGGTGCTCCCGCGCACGCCGGTCAAGCACGTGGTGGTGGCCTCGCTCGGCGACTTGCTGGGCCTGAAGGGCGCGATCGTGAACTTCGTGGTGCGCAAGGTGAAGAAGATGGTGCCCGCGTACGCGCTGCCCAAGGCGCTGCGCTTCAAGGCGGTGCTGGCCGACGGCGCGCGCAGGCCGTTCGAGCCGTTCGAGACCGGGCACGACGACATCGCCTTCCTGCAGTACACCGGCGGCACCACCGGGCTGTCGAAGGGCGCGATGCTGCTCCACCGCAACATCCTCGCCAACATCGAGCAGGTGGCGGGCTGGCTCGAGCTCGGCCTCAAGGGCGAGACGCCGATCATCATCACCGCGCTGCCGCTGTATCACATCTACGCGCTGACGGTGAACTGCATGGTGATCCTCAAGCTCGGCGGCGGCAGCATCCTGATCACCAACGCGCGCGACATCCCGGGCTTCGTCAAGGAGCTCGCCAAGCACCGCTACAACATGATCACCGGGGTCAACACGCTGTTCAACGCGCTGCTGCACCACCCCGATTTCGCCAAGCTCGATTTTTCGGCGCTCAGGATCTCCAGCGGCGGAGGCATGGCGGTGCAAAAGGCGGTCGCGGACCGTTGGAAGGCGGTCACCGGGACCGTGCTGCTCGAGGGCTACGGCCTGACCGAGACCAGCCCGGTCGCGACCATGAACCCGTTCGACCTGAAGGACTACAGCGGCTCGATCGGCGTGCCGATCCCCTCGACCGACATCGTGATCCGCGACGACCAGGGCAAGGACCTGCCGATCGGCGGCACGGGCGAGATCTGCATCAAGGGCCCCCAGGTGATGGCGGGCTACTGGCAGCAGCCCGAGGAGACCGCCGGGGTCATGATGCCCGACGGCTACCTCAAGACCGGCGACATCGGCGTGATGGACGACAAGGGCTTCATCCGCATCGTCGACCGCAAGAAGGACATGATCCTGGTGTCGGGCTTCAACGTGTATCCGAACGAGATCGAGCAGGTGGTGGCGATGCATCCCGGCGTGCTCGAGTGCGCCGCGGTCGGCGCCGCCGACGCGCACTCGGGCGAGGTGGTCAAGCTGTTCGTGGTGAAGAAGGACCCCTCTCTCACCGAGCAGCAGATCCTCGACTACTGCAAGGAGCAGCTCACCGGCTACAAGCGCCCGCGCCAGGTCGAGTTCCGCGCCGACCTGCCCAAGACCAACGTCGGCAAAATCCTCCGCCGCGCCCTGCGCGAATAATCGGTCCAAAAATCGGGGTCAGACCACGTTTTCTCTGAAAACGTGGTCTGACCCCGATTTTACTTGGGGACGAGGGTGAGCAGGTGCGCGCCCGCGGCGGAGATGCGGGCGGGGTCGGTGAGCATGGGGATGTACTCGCCCGCAACCCAGGCGCGGGTGAAGGCGCTGTAACCGGGCGAAAGAAGGTTGCCGGACTGGCCGCCCGAGTGGATGAAGAGCGAGGCCTGGGGATCGGACAGATCGTAGATCGCGCGCAGACTCGGGGCGTGGCGGCTGGCGAAGGGGCGCGCGGAGTCGTTGAAGTTGCTGCGCCCGACGTCGACCGTGAACGCCCCGCCGGGACTGGGCGCGCTGATGTCGAACAAGCGCGCGAGCAGGGCCACGCGGCCGAATGGACGGTGCTCGTGCAGCGCGATGTGCGCCTGGCCCCAGTTCCAGTGCGTCATGTTCTTGCCGTAGCGCTTGCGCAGGTCCGCGAGCGCCGCCTCGAGCGATGAGGTCAGGATTTCGTCGCAGCTCTCCCTCTTCGGGGTGCGCACGTCGTCGCACCAGCGCGATTGGCCGTCCTTGTTCGTCAGCACGTTGCCGATGAACACCGGGCGCTGCAGCCAGTTGGCGTCGAACGCCTCGCCCAGCTCGTCCGCATAGACCGCGCGCGCGAGCGCCCGCCACCACGCGCTCATGATCAGCGGCTCGGGCCGGTCGGCCGACATGCTGCCGTCCCACGACGCAAGCAGGCCGAGCGCGCGCTTGGCTTGCGCGCTGCCCGGCTTGGTCGCGAGCAGGAGCGGGAGCTGCTCGCGCGCGGGCAGCGAGACGACGTCGGTCTGCATGCGCGCGAAGCTGGCCACCGTGTGCCGCGGCACCGCCTCCAGCAGCCGGGCGATACGCCGTGCGCGGTACGGGGGCTGCCACTCGCTGGTGATGAAGTGCGCGTAATCGGGCGGCACGATCTTCTGGTTCGCGGTCACGATCTCGCCGCTGGGCGGGTTGTACGACTGCGGCAGCTCGTCGAACGGAATCCACCCCGCCCAGTCGTACTTGGCCTGCCAGCCGGGCGCGGGAGCGAGGCCCTTGAGGTCGTTGCCGGGTTTGCGCACCGGCACGCGACCGGCGGCGATGAAGCCGATGTTGCCGTCGACGTCGGCGTAGACCATGTTCTGCTGCGGCGCGCGCAGATCGCGCAGCGCGTCGCGGAACTGCTTCCAGTCGCGCGCCCGCGCGAGGTTGAGCGCGCTGCGCACCGAGGTGTCGTCGCCCGCGAGCGCGGTCCACGCAAACGCCAGCACGTGACCGCGGGGCGCGAGCCCTACCGCAGGGCGCAGCGCGTCCGAAACGACCGGCCCGTGGCGCGTAACGCGCACCAGCAGCTTTACGTCCGCGCCGCCGTGCACCTTGATGGTTTCCTCGCGCGACTCGAACCGCCGCGGACCGTCCGGCGTGAGATAGGCGTCGCGTCCCACGAGCTTCTCGAGGTAGAGGTCCTGCACGTCCGGCCCGGTGTTGGTGGCGCCCCAGGCGATGCGCTCGTTGCGCCCGAGCAGGATTCCCGGCACGCCGGGCAGCGTCGCGCCGATCGCGTCGAGGCCCGGGGCCGTGAGCTGGGCGAAGTACCACACCGGCGGTGCCGTGAGTCCGAGGTGCGGATCGTTCGCGAGCAGCGGTTTGCCGCTCGCGCTGCGCTTGCCGCTCACCACCCAGTTGTTCGATCCGGCGCCGTCGGGCAGCCAGGCGGGCACCAGCGCCGCGACGCTCTGCATCGCCGCCGCGAGCGCGCGCGCGTCGGGCTCGAGTCCGCCGTAGAGCGTCTTCAGGTCGATGATCTTGAGCGGCGCGTCGCCGGGATAGGGCGGCAGCAGCTCCTCGATGCGCGCCTGCGGCAGCGTCTTCGCCAGCCGCATGCGCAGCAGCTCGTTCTTCCAGTTCGCGCCCAGGTCCCAGGCCAGCATCTTGGTCCAGGCGAGCGAATCGGCCGGGGCCCAGGGCTCGGGCGTGACGCGCAGCAGCCAGAACTCGGGCGGCAGCACGGGTCGCGTGGCGAGGAAGGCGTTCACGCCCGCGGCGTAGGCATCCAGCACCCTGCGCGTGCCCGCGTCGAGCTTCGCCAGGCTCGCCTCGGCCGCGCGGCGCACGCCGAGCGTGCGCAGAAAGCGGTCGGTGTCGAGCGCGCTTGCGCCGACGACCTCGGACAATCGGCCGGCGGCGATGCGCCGGTTCATCTCCATCTGCCACAAGCGGTCCTGGGCGTGGGCGAAGCCGAGCCCGAAATACGCGTCCTCGATCGACTTGGCGCGGATGTGCGGGATGCCGTACGCATCGCGCAGCAGTTCGATCGGCGCCTTGAGCCCGTCGATCCGGATCGTGCCCTCGATCCTGGGCAGCGATTGCCGCAGGAAGAAGTAGCCGCTTCCGGCAAGCAGGCCCACCAGGGCTGCCAGGAGAAGCAGAAACCGGAGCAGTTTTCGCATTGCGGCAGGATACCCCTCGGGGCGTGACTTCCGCCAATGCGGCACTGCCACAATTCTGTTATAAGCAAATGGTTACGACGATTTGGTGGAGGCGTTTCGGTGCTCTACAGCCTTTACGAAGCGCAGCATGCGGCCATGCAGCCCTTGCGCCTCGCGGCGGAGCTCTCACGCGGCTGGTTCGGCCATCCGTTCAGTCCCCTGTCGTACTCCTATATGTCGCGCGGGCTCGCGGCGGGCAGCGACCTGTTCCTGCGCCTCACCCAGCGCTACGAAAAGCCCGCCTGGCGCGTCGACTACACGACGATCGGCGGCGAGCGCGTTCCGGTCACTGCCGAAGTGGCGCTCGCGAAGCCCTTCTGCAACCTGATCCATTTCAAGCGCGAGCTCGCCGCTCCGCGCAATGACCCCAAGGTGCTGCTGGTCGCGCCGCTGTCGGGCCATCACGCGACGTTGCTGCGCGACACGGTGCGCACGATGCTGCCCGAGCACGATGTGTGGGTCACCGATTGGGTCGACGCGCGCATGGTGCCGCTCGCGGCCGGGCCGTTTCACTTCGACGACTACGTCGATTACGTGTGCGAGTGGATCCGTCTTCTGTCGCCCGATTTGCACGTGGTGTCGGTCTGCCAGCCGACCGTGCCGGTGCTGGCCGCGGTGTCCCTCATGGCTACGCGCAGGGAGCCGAGCCGCCCCAGCAGCATGGTGATGATGGGCGGGCCGATCGACGCCCGCAAGAGCCCGACCGCGGTCAACAACCTCGCCACCAAGAAGCCGCACTCGTGGTTCGAGCAGAACCTGATCGAGCGCGTGCCGGCGAAATACCCCGGCTTCATGCGCCGCGTGTACCCGGGGTTCCTGCAGCACATGGGCTTCGTGGCGATGAATCCCGACCGGCACTTCAACGCCCACTGGGACTACTACAACCACCTGCTCGAGGGCGACGGCGACTCCGCCGAGCACCACAGGCGCTTCTACGACGAATACAACGCCGTGCTCGACATGCCGGCCGAGTACTACCTCGACACGGTGAAGCGCGTGTTCCAGGACTTCGCATTGCCCAAGGGCAGGCTGTTCGTGCGCGAAGAGCTGGTGCGACCGCAGGCCATCCGCGAAACGGCGCTGTTCAGCATCGAGGGCGAGCTGGACGATATATCCGGCACCGGCCAGAGCGAGGCCGCACACGCGCTATGCCTCAATATCCCCGCCGCGCAGCGCGAGCACTACCTCGCGCCGGGCGTGGGCCACTACGGCATCTTCTCCGGCCGCCGTTGGCGCGAGATGATCTATCCGCTGATCCGGGAGTTCGTGCGCAGGCATGGCTGAGCCGGTGAAACCGGGGACAGACCCCGATTTCGGACGGCGATGCCCTGAATTTGCGGCGGAAGTTTGCCTAGTTGAGGGCTCTGCGGCGCAGCGCGAGCCAGACGGCGTAGACCGCCAGGCCGGCGAACCAGAGCAGCGACCACTCGGCGATCGACAGGCCGAGGAAGCGCCAGTGCACCTCGGCGCACTGGCCCGAGCCGCGCACCAGGAACGTGAGCGTGCGCGAAATGGGAAAGTGCTCGATCATGAACTCAAGGTCCGGCCCGCACTGCGGCACCTGGTCGGGCGGCAGATGCTGCAGCCAGACCTGGCGCGCGGCGGTGCCGCCGCCGGCGAGCGCGAACGCGAGCCCCAGCCCGCCGTAGAGATAGTTCCAGCCGCCCTTGGGGGCGTGGATCGCGCCGGCCAGGAACGCGAGCGCGAACAGGGCGAAGAACACGCGCTGCACCAGGCACAGCGGGCAGGGGTCCTGCCCCTGGAAGTACTGCAGCACGTAGGCGTAGCCGAGCAGCCCGGCGCAGGCAAGCGCGCCCAGGGCGTAGGCCCATCGAGTCGGGATATTGAGCGGATTGATCATGCCGGAGCGGCCACCTGCTGCTCGATCATACCGAAGATCGAGCGCCCCTCGGCGTCGCGCATCTCGAGCCGCACCCGGTCGCCGTACCTGAGAAACGGCGTCTCGGCCTCGCCGCGCTTGATGATCTCCTCCGCGCGGCGCTCGAACAGGCAGCCGGCGCCGGTCTTGCGGTCGCGATTCGACACCGTGCCCGAGCCGACCAGGGTGCCTGCGCGCAGGGGCCGCGTCGCCGCCGCGTGCTCGATCAGGCGCGCGAAGTGGAATTGCATGTCCTTGCCCGCGTTCGGCTCGCCCAGCCGCTCGCCGTTGACTTCGATGCGCAGCGGCAGGTGCACGCGCTTGCCGTCCCAGGCCGCGCCCAGCTCATCGGGCGTCACCGCCACCGGCGACAGCGCCGAAGGGGGCTTGGACTGGAAGAAGCCGAAGCCCTTCTCGAGCTCCTTGCCGACCAGGTTGCGCAGCGAGACGTCGTTCAGCAGCACGAACAGTCGGATGTGGGAGGCGGCCTTGTCGCGCTCGGTGCCCAGCGGCACGTCGCCGGTCACCACCGCGATCTCGGCCTCGAGGTCGATGCCGAGGTCCTCGGCGGCGACGATGTCGTCGCGCGCACCGAGAAAAGGGTCGGAGCAGCCCTGGTACATCATCGGCTCGCTCTTCCACCACGAGGGCAGTTCCTGCTTGCGCGACTTGCGGATCAGCTCGGCGTGGATCAGGAAGCTCGAGGCGTCGGCGAACTGGTGCGCGCGCGGCAGCGGCGCCATCAGCTGCGCGGGATCGAGCTCGAAGGCGCGCGCCGGCGGCTTGTCGTTGAGCTCGTTGGAGAGCTGCTCGAGCTGCGGCGCGCAATAGTCCCAGTCGTCGAGCGCGGACTGCAGCGTCGGCGCGATGTGGTCGGCCTTGAGCGCGCGCGCGAGGTCCCGCGAAACGACCAGCAGGGTGCCGTCGCGGGTGCCGTCTTTGAGGGTGGCGAGCTTCATTGATGAGAGGCAAACGGGAAGGCGCGGATTATCGCAGAATTCGCCTATCATCGGCCCTCTGGACGGAGGAACCGCCATGATCCCGCGCACCCTTTTCGGCCCCGAGCACGAGACCTTCCGCGACAGCGTGCGGCGCTTCATGGAACAGGAGGTCAAGCCGCACGAGGAGCGCTGGCAGGAGCAGGGCTACGTCGACCGCGAGGTGTGGCAGAAAGCCGGCGCGAACGGCTTCCTGTGCGCGAGCATGCCCGAGCAGTACGGCGGCGCGGGCGCCGACCGGCTCTACAGCATCATCCTGATGGAGGAGCAGGCGCACGCGAACTCGTCGTCGCTCGGCTTCGGCCTGCACTCCGAGATCGTCGCGCCGTACCTGCTGCGCTACGGCAACGACCACATCAAGACCACCTACCTGCCGAAGATGGCCGCGGGCGAATGGATCGGCGCGATCGCCATGAGCGAGCCGGGCGCGGGCTCGGACTTGCAGGCGATCAAGACGACGGCGGTCAAGAAGGGCGACAAGTACCTCGTCAACGGCTCCAAGACCTTCATCACCAACGGCTGGCACTGCGACCTGGTGATCGTGGTCGCGAAGACCGACCCGGCGAAAGGCGCCAAGGGAACCAGCCTGATCGTGGTCGACACTTCGATGAAGGGCTTCAACAAGGGCAAGCGGCTGAAGAAGATGGGCCTCAAGGGACAGGACACGGCGGAGCTCTTTTTCGACAACGTCGAGGTGCCGGCCGCGAACCTGCTCGGGCAGGAGAACAACGGCTTCGTTTACCTGATGCAGGAGCTGCCCTGGGAGCGGATGCAGATCGCGATCGGCGCGATCGCCAAGGCCGAGGCCGCGATCGGCTGGACCATCGACTACGTGCGCGAGCGCAAGGCCTTCGGCAAGACCGTCGCGACTTTCCAGAACACCCGCTTCAAGCTCGCCGAGCTCGCCACCGAAGCCCAGGTCGCGCGCGTGTTCGTCGACAAGTGCGTCGAGCTGCTGATGGCGGGCCAGCTCGACACCGCGACCGCCTCGATGTGCAAGTACTGGTGCTCCGACATCGAGTGCAAGATCGTCGACGAATGCCTGCAGCTGCACGGCGGCTACGGCTACATGTGGGAATTCCCCATCGCGCGCGCCTACGTCGACGCCCGCGTGCAGCGCATCTACGGCGGCACCAACGAAATCATGAAAGAAGTCATCAGTCGTTCCATAGGATTGGGGGAGAAGTAAAACCGGGGACAGACCCCGATTTCTCCCGCACACGGCCCGAGCCCGACCATGCACGCTGACCCGCTGACCCTGCTGATGGCGGCGATCTCGGTGTCGCTGTTCCTGGCCATCCTGTCGTTCGTCATCGGGCACACGAACAAGCTGCCGGCGGTCGCGGCGATGGGCCTCGGAGTGCTGTTTCTCGCGGCCGGATTCACCGTCATCGCGCTGCGCGGCATCGGCCTCTCGGAGCGGGTTTCGGTGTACGCAGGCGGCGCGCTGACCCTGCTCGGAACGATCTGGATCGTGCGGGTGGCGCGCACCAGCCGGCGCGAGCCCACGCGCGATCCGGCCGGCTGGACGATCGCGGCGCTCACGCTGCTGGGCATGATCGCGATCTACGAGACGCCGGGGGTGCCGAACGCGTGGCTGTCCACTCTGCACAGCCTCGGCATGGCGGTGCTGATCTCGCGCGCGGCCTGGCTGTTCGCCTCCGAGGAGGGCCCCGCGCTGCGCGCGCCGAAGCGGCTCACGGTCGGCGTGCTGGCGCTCACCGTCGTGATGCTGATGGCGCGCGGCGTGCTGGTGCTCACCGTGCGCGATTTCAACGTGCTGCACGCGAACACGGCGAGCGTGGTCCTGCTCGGGACCGTGTGCGTGTTCGTCCTCGGCGGAACCTTGGGCGTGGTGTGGCTCGAGCTCGCGCGCTTGCAGGCGGATCTGACGCGGCTCGCCGCCACCGACCCGCTCACCGGGCTGCGCAACCGGCGCAGCTTCGCGGCCGAGTTCGAGCGCGAGGCCTCGCGCGCGGCGCGCACCGGCGTCGGGTTCAGCGTGGCGATGTTCGATCTCGATCGCTTCAAGAACGTCAACGACCGCTACGGCCATCTCGCGGGCGACGAGGTGCTGCGCACCTTCGCGCGCGTGCTCGGCGATTGCGTGCGCACGCAGGACCTGCCGGCGCGCTACGGCGGCGAGGAATTCGTGGTCCTGCTGGCGGGCGCCGCCAAGAACGCGGCGCTCGTGGTCGCGGAGCGGGTGCGCCGCGCACTGGAGACTTCCACCATCCTCACCGGGGGCGCGCAGCTCCATGTCACGACCAGTGCCGGCGTGGCCGCGTTCGGCGATGACGGAACGGACTACGACGGCGTCCTGCGCGCCGCCGACGCCGCGTTGTACGCGGCAAAGGATGCGGGACGGAATCTCGTAATGGTTGCGGGTGCTTAGACCGCAAAAACCGAAAACCGGGGACAGACCCCCATTCTTCGAGTCGTTTATCCATCGGGAGAGGTAGCCACACATGTTCATGAAGCGAATCGTTCTGTTTGCCGCCTGCGCGGCGCTATCGGGCACCGCGTTGGCACAAGAGCCCTACGGCAGTTCCAAGTTCGAGAGCTATTCCGACATCGATCAGCTCAAGCAGCTGAAGGTGGTGTGGGACTTCAATTTCCAGGACCCGAAGTCGGTCGGCGCGGTGCTGAACAATCTCAACGCGCTGCTCAAGGCGACCCAGGATTTCGGTCCGCACGAGATCGACCCCGTGAGCGTCGTGATCGTCTCGCACGGCCCCGAGGTGGTGCTGTGGGCGAAGAAGAATTACGCGAAGTACAAGGCGATCGTCGACCGCGCCGCGAGCTTCGCCAAGCAGGGCGTGCGCTTCGAGGTCTGCCGCAACGACGCCGCCGCGCTCGGCTACAAGCCCGAGGACCTGGTCGGCTTCGTGACCGTGATCCCGGCGGGCCCCTACGCGCTCACCTACTGGCAGAACAAGGGCTACGCGTATATTGCGATCGGCGCGACGGTGCCGACGCCGCCGTTCAGCCAGTACAACAAGGCGGACCTGGGCAAAAAGCGCTAACCAGCAACCGGAAAAATGGGGTCAGACCACGTTTTCGCAGAAAACGTGGTCTGACCCCGGTTTCACAGGCGCCGGAAGCCCTCGCGCAGGCCTTCGAAGGACGTGAAGCCGTCGTGACGGGCGGCGGCGCCGACTGAGCCGTCGACCCCGAAGCCACGACCGTCGGCAGAGGCGAGACGCAGCAGGTCGCGCGGGCCGGCGCCCAGGGCAAGGTCTTCCTCGCTCGCGCCGAGCGTCGCGATACTGCGCGCGACGCGTTCCCAGCCCGCGCGGATCTCGGCCGGCGAGAGCGATTCGTGCGGCTTGTGGCGATCGAGCTCTCGCAGCAGCGCCTCGAAGTCGTAGTGCGGCGGTGTCGCCAGTCGTCCGTGCAGAGGATCGTCGTGATCGCGTCTGTCGTCGCGCTTTCCGTTGTCGTGACGATGGCGGTGCTCGTCGTGCCCGTGCTGGCGCTCGTGCTCATGCCCGTGATGTTCGTGCCCTCCCGGTTCGACGGGAGGCGCGCTCTCGAGGATCTCGAGCGAGAATTCGGCCGCCGCGCTCGCGCCCGCGCCGTCGGTGGCGCTGACGCGCAGCGCGTAGCTGCCGCCGTCGGCGAAGCCCGGCGCCGCGGCGAAGCCCTGGCTCGCCGGGTCGAAGCTCAGCCACGCGGGGAGGGCGGTGCCGTCGGCGAGGGTTGCCGCGTAGGCGAGCACGTCGCCCGCGTCGACGTCGGCGAACGCGCCGGCGACCGAGAACGCGAGCGCCTCGCCCTCCTGCCCTGTCTGGTCGCCTAGCGGCGCGACGAGGTAGGGCGCGTCGTTCACGTTCAGGACGTCGAGCTCGAACGTATCGGACGCGGATTCCCCTTCGGCGTCGGTTGCGACGACCGTGATCTCCAGCGCGCCGACGTCGTCGTTGAGGGGCGTGCCGGCGAAGGATGCCGTCGCGGCGTCGAACGCGAGCCAGGCGGGCAGCGGCGAGCCGTCCGAGAGGGCGGCGCCGTAGGCGAGGCTGTCGCCTGCGTCCGGATCGGAAAACACTCCGACCAGCGATAGGCCGAACGGGTCGTCTTCGAGCGCAGATCGGTTTCCGATCGGCGCCGCCAGCTGCGGCGGCCGGTTGGGTTGGGCGAGCACGATCGGCTGCGGCGCGAAACCGAACCCCGGGTCCGCAAGCACCGAGTTCATCTGCGTGCTCGAGAGGCCTGCAGTCGTTCCGGCGACGGCGTACTGCCACGCCAGCGCGCCGCCGATGCCGTCGGTTTCGCTGCTCGAGATCTTGTTCGCCTCCAGCGCGTCGCCGAACTGACCAGGCGCGTCGATCGCGGCATTGAAGTCGTACAAATGGACCGAGCCGAACAGCTGCAACGTGATTTCAGGCCAGGCCGCAGGATCTTCCTCCCACTGGCGCGTGAGGCGGATCGAACCGGCGCCCGCCACGTCGAGCAGCAGGTCGGCGCCGTCGTGCGCGAGCGAGAGGTCGCCCGGCTGCACGCCGCCGCCGATCGACAGCGTCATCGCGCCGGCGGCGTAAATCGTGTCGTCGCCGTCGCCGGGATTGAAAGCGATCACCCCGCCGTCGCCGTAATGATCGATCCAGTCGTCGCCCGGACCGCCGATCACGAACGCGTTGCCTTCGTCGTAGGTGTAGTCGTCACCTTCCCCGGCGTCTATGTAGCTGCCGTCTTCCAAATCCTCCACGTCGTCCGCACCTTCGCCTCCGAGCAGAACGTCGTGGCCCGGGCCGCCTTCGAGGTAGTCGTCGCCCGGGCCGCCGTCGATGACGTCATCGCCGAAGCCCCCGGCAACTTCGTCGTCGCCGCCGAGCGCGTCGATCACGTCGTCGCCGTCCCCGCCGTTGATCACGTCGTCCTGCGCCGTTCCGGGCTCGGGCACGTAGCGCGCCTCGGCCTCCATCCGGTCGGCGTCCCAGAACGTGCCGTCGGCAAACTCGATCCCGCCAAGCCGCGTCGCATCGCCCCAGAACCAATCCTGAATCTCGAGCTGGGTCGTGCTGTCGAGCACCCATACCGACAAGTCGTTGGTGTTGCGCGTGATCGAGATGTCCTGCGGGGCGAGGTCGTCGGCAACCTGGATGCGGTCTTCGCTCGAGGGTTGAATCCAGTAGTAGGGGTTCTCTACTACGTCATGGCCGCCGCCGGCCTCGAGGACGAACGCGTCCGCCCCGTAGCCGCCCTGGAGCAGGTCGTCGCCTGATCCGCCCTCGAGCACGTCGTCGCCCCACTCACCGTACAGCTTGTTGCTATAGCCATCGAGGCCGACCAGCACATCGTCGCCATCCGTACCGTGCAACGCGAGGCCGGTCTCGGTCAAAGTCGCCGCGTCGAGCTCGTCATCGAAGTAGAAGATCGCGCGGGTTGGAGGCGTTACGCCGTTCGCGCCGTACCACCCCTGGACCCGCGCCTGGGTGGGGCCGTTGTTCAACGTGAGAAGCAAGTCCGCGCCGTCGCGCGAGATCGCGACCTCGGAAGCGCGAATGCCGACGTCGAACACGATCGCCTCGTAAGCCGCGGTGATGAGCTGCGGCCCCGAGTCGCGCGCGATGTGGTACTCGCCGAGCAGTGGCACGACGGAGGCCAGCTTCAGCGCCTGCTCGAGCGTGTAGCGGCTTCCGTCGTCGAACTCGAACGCCTCGATGCCTTCGCCGAGGCGATAGTCATCCGGGTTCGCGGGCAGGCTCGGGCCGGCGAAGCCGTAGCTTGCGTCGGGGACCGCGAGATCGAATCCGCCTGCGCCCCAGCGCACCGACAGCGTGCCGCCGTCGTGCCACGGCTGCTCCGGAAACGCGTCGGCAGACGCCGCCGGCACGGCGACGCTGAACGAAAGATCCGCGAGCGCGACGCCGGGCCCGAAGCGCACCACGTCGCGCGCGAGCGTTCCCGCGGCAAAGAGCTCGTCGAGCGCCGCGTCGTCGTCCCGCTGTACCACCGGCGCGAGGGCCGGCAGCGGCTCGATGAAATCGATCGCCGCCGCGGGATTCTCGGCCAGCGCTTCCTCGTAGCTGCCGTAATAGACGTCGAAGCCGAAGCCCTCGACCTGTTGCACGACGTGGTATTCGCCGCCGTGCGCGCCGCGCTCGCGCCAGTCGGCGATGCCGAGCGCGGCGTAGTACGCGTCGAGGTAGGCGCCCGCGTCGATACCCGAATCCTGGATCCGGTCGATGCCGACTTCGTTGCCCGTGTAATAGTAGATATCCGAGCCCCCGCCGCCGTCGGCGCTGTCCTTGCCGTCGCCGCCCTCGAGCAGGTCGTCCCAGCCGCTGCCGGTGAGCGTATCGTCGCCGGCACCGGCGTGGATCGCATTCCTGAGGTTCGGATTGCCTTCGAGCGCCTCGGAGTCGCTCGAGCCTTGCGCCACAAGCGCCGGAAGCAGATCGACGAACTGCTTCCGGGTCCAGGCGCTGCCGTCGGCGAAATCGATGCCGCCCAGCTCGAAGCCGCTCATGTCGATCGAAACCGAGTCGCCGAGCGGCGTATAGGCGAGCGTGGCTTGGACGGTATCGCTGTCGAGCCCGGCGCGCAGGTCCTCGGGCAAAATCCCGGACGCGAATCGGATCCGATTCACGCCTTCGTCGTCCTCGATCAGGTCGGCGCCGTAACCGAAGCCGAGCACGTAGCTGTCGTCGCCGGCGCCGCCGCGCAGGACGTCGCTGCCCTCGCCGCCGTCGATCAGGTCGTCGCCGTCGCCGCCGTCGATCGTGTCGCCGCCCGCGCCGCCGTAGAGCCGGTCGTCGCCCGCGCCGCCATCCAGCGCATCGGCGCCGGATTCGCCGTAGAGCGCATCGTCGCCGTCGCCGCCGAACAGCGCATCGTCGCCCGCTCCGGCGCGCAGCTCGTCGCTCCCGTCGCCGCCGTAGAGCGAGTCGTTGCCGTCGCCCGCGCGCAAGGTATCGTCGCCCTGCTCGCCGTTCAGGCTGTCGTCGCCGCCGTCTCCCTCGAGCAGGTCGCTGCCCGGTCCGCCGAGCAGCGCGTCGTCGCCCGCGCCGCCGTAGAGCGAATCGTCGCCCGCGCCGCCATAGAGCGTGTCGTTGCCGTCCCCGCCGTCGAGAATGTCGTCGCCGTGCAGTTCCTCTGGCAGGTAGGCGGCGTCGCCGTAGAGCGTGTCGTCGCCGTCGCCGCCGATCAGCGAGTCGTCGCCACCCTCGCCGTAGAGCACGTCATCGCCCGCGCCGCCGTCGAGAAGATCGTTGCCGGCCTGCTCTACAGCGCTGCCGTAAGTGCCGGGGGGGCCGAGCGAGCCGGCGCGCACCAGCATGGCGTCGGCGACCGGGCGCTGGTTCGTCTGCTCGTAGCGCCCGAAGTCCCCCGCCATCATGTCGTTGCCGTCGCCGCCGACCAGCTCGTCGTCGCCTTCCCAGCCGGCGAGGATGTCGTCGCCCTCGCCGCCGTAGAGCGTGTCGTCGCCGTACTCGCCGATCAGGATGTCGTCGCCTGCGCCGCCGACCAGCACATCCGCGCCGCCACCGTTCTTGTAATAGGTGAAGGAGGGGTCGCCCAGCTGGGGCGCGATCTGATCGGGATAGGCGAGCGTGGGGTTGATTACCGGGAACAGCCCGACCTCGAAACCGCCGAAACCGGGCGTTGGGTCGCCGAAGCTCGGGTGAACGACGGTCCAGTAGAAACCCTCCGCGTTGCGCAGGAAGAAGTCGTCGTCGCCCAGAAGCACGTCCATTCCCGCGCCGCCGACCAGCAGGTCTTCACCGATGCCGCCGAGCAGCACGTCGTCGCCCGCGCCGCCGTAGATCCGGTCCGCGCCGCTGCCGCCCGAGATCCAGTCGCCGGCGAGGCCGGTCGGCATCGCGCCCGGATCGTCGAGCGCTGCCTGGGTCGCCGCGCGCTCGCCCCAGATCTGATCGTCGCCCGCGCCGCCGTAGATCAAATCGTCGCCCAGGCGCATCTCGCGGCCGAGATCTTCCACCACGAGATACGGATCGGCCGCGTGATACGGGTCCGCGCCGCCCTCGATCCAGTCGTTGCCTTCTCCGGCGTAGAAAAGATTTCCGCGCTGGTCGGAGCCCACGATGACGTCGTCACCCGCCCAGCCCGTCGCCGAATCGTTGAAATCGCCGGTGACGATATGGTCCGGGCCGCTGCTGCCGTCGAACCAGCCGTCGAGCTCCCAACCCGTGGTTGCCGGCACGCCGGACTGGCGCTCGACGTTGCCCAGGTCGTCGATCTTGTAGTCGTAGGTAATGCCGGTCGCCGGATCGGTCCAGGGCTGGGCTTCCCAGTCGCCGCGGATTTCGCGCGACGTGACCGGCGGCGTCTCGTCCGCGCCGTCGAGCGCCAGGGCCAGCTCGATGTGACCGAAGTGCGTCGCCACGTCTTCGGCGTCCACCAGTTGCGCCGACAGCTCGAGCGTTGCGGCCGTGTCGATGTCTTCCTTCGCCCACAAGCCGAAGCTCAGCTCGCGCCGGCCTTCGGCAACGACCAGGGTGAACGTACCGTCGGACCCTAGCGCGACTTCGTCAGCGTCCTCCAGCACCGTGAGCTTGTCCGCCGCGTCTCCGGCAAGCGTGAGCTTGACCCGTTGGCCGCCGTTGCCGGCGTCGTAGGGGAGGTAGAGGGTGAAGGTGCGGACCGAGCCTTCGGAGAGGGAGCCGAGGGAGATGGGCGATGCGTCGGGGTTGAAGTCGGGGGAGATGAATGGGTTGGGGGAGCGGCCTTGGCGGAGAACGACCGTCTGGCCGAGTTGCTTCACCAGGTCATCACCCTCCGATAACGCGGTCCTCAAGCTCAGCCCGAGGTCCGTTCGATCCAGTTCGTGTGCGTATGCTTCAGAGACGATGTTGAACTCATTCCAGCTCGAAACATCACTTGCAAATTCATAAATTGCATCGACTGACTTCCGCGACAATTCGACGAATGTGTTTCCCACGCTTCTTGCGAGGTTCACGGCGATCGAACTAAGTCTTTGCGCGGTACTTACAAGCAGGTCCCCGACTTGGATACCGCCCTCGTACTGGGCTTGACTAGTCGCCAGGCTCCGCGAAAGTGTGTCTAATGATTTCAGAAACTCGATTCCCGCGCCGATCTCCTTCGTTGGATCGTTGAAGACGTTTCTCGCCGAGTGAATGATAAATGCGCTGGCTCCGCTCGCATAGTCGTCGCCGGCGAATGTGGTCGCGATCAGTTGGTCGGCTTGTTCGCCCAGCCCAAGTTCTCTCAGCAACTTCAGATCTGTTGCATTCGTTGGATCAATTAGATCGATATTTATTAGGTTGCTCGCCATTTGCAGAGAGAGAGCTCTCTCTAACGGGGAGTGCTGCGCATAAAAGGATGTCGGTACTTCACTCCCAAACGAATCGTCCGGGGCAAGTTCGCGAAGCTCTTGGAGATCTTCCTCTGTAGGCAACGGATTTGCTGGACTACGGAGACCGTCTAGGACCATTGCAGTCAATACCGTCCGAGTCGCTATAGCTCGAATCGTGTCTGGAGATGTCTCCAACTGCGATTTGATGAACTCCAGACCACGGCCGACTAGGTATTCGTAGTTTGCCTTGCTCAGAAGTGGCTTATTCGGATCTCCTGATAGAGAGAACCGAGATTCATAAATGGCCTGAATTAGCGGCCGAGCCAAGCCCTCAACGTCCTCCTTGCTTCCCTCCCGGAGCGCAACAAGAATGCCAGCCGTAAGGCGAAGAGCTGCGGAGCGTTCGTCGCTGCCCAACTTTGGGTCGAGAAAGAGGCTTGCAATGTAATCCGCCTTTACGGAGATCCCACCATATGTGAGGTACTGGGGTTTCTGTGGTTCTGGATTGGCGATGGCAAAGTTGCCGCCAGTGGCCTCGAACGCCCGGTAAAAAGCGCTTTCGATTCGATGTGCACTAATGGGGTCGAGCGGATAGTTCTCGTCGCTCTTTGTAAGTGAAAGCCGATTGTTGTCATCTCGATAAATCTCAATCTCGTACATTTGGGAATCGTTGAGATGGCCCCCGCCGAGACGAGAGACGATATCCCCATTGAAATAGTAGTGCGCTGTCACAACCTCGCGCAGTGCCGTTGGGTCATAGGTGCCCAGATTGAGTTCCGCTCTGTGCAAAAGACCTTCAACGGCACCGAGCCCGTTAAATGTGGTAAGGGTTACTTGTGACGGCTGAACTTGTAGGCCGAGACTATTTGCCGCTAGAAGATAGTCGTGCGCAGCATATTGCGCGAGTGCGCCGCCTAAGCTCTGCCCGGTAAAATAGATTTTGGGAGCCTCGCCGCCTACGCTCGGGAGTTCGAGAAGAAAATTGTTCAAGAAGTCCTGACCGCCGCCGGGCTGCACAGACATCCATTGCCGCATTCCCAAACCAAGATTTTCTTTCCAGTCGCGAGTGCTGGGGCCATCGGTCCCTCTGAATGCAACTCGATATTCGTTGCGTGTCTGATGTTTGAAGACAACAACGCCAAAGCCTGTCGTGTCGTCTTCAAACGCCGTCTGATACTTCCACTCATCAAACTCGGCAAGGTTCAGGTGCTCGGGCAGGCCGCCATTGGGCGCTGCTGGCAAGCCACTATCGGGATAAGGAGCCAGCGACTCTCCGGAAGCAAATGAGGCGGCCGGCTTATACGAAGCGTCGCATGCGACAAGATCGAGGACTAGATCCTCATTGGAAATGGTCATCGATCACTTCCGTGTCTTGCACACGTCGACAAATTTGATTTCGACTGGTTGTGTTACTGGCGCGCCTCGTGCAATGGCCACTGCTAGCTTGCAACCATCTGGAGAAACCCCGATTCCAAAGATGTTGCCGATGAGTATTCTTTCCACCTTGCTGCCATTGAGGAGTAGCCCGTATCCGGCGTTCCTATCAGTGTTTCCAAAGCCCGTAGCGTTCCTTCCATGCGAGTACCCAAATATCCCCGATCGTGTCGAGAGAAAGCCGATGATGTTGTAGCGCGTCATTTCGACTGGGATGTCGATGCGGGTGAGTTCTCCACCTGGGCTCAAGATAAAGACGTAGCTCTTGTTCTCCTTGTACCAAGTCCCAATACGACGTCTCTTGCTCCCATCCGGCTTGAAGTAAATTTCGCGTCCATTTAGCAAATAGGCATTCAGATAGTCTATGTATTGCGTCATGCTGCCGTACGGATCGAGTGCAATGTCTTCGTCTTCGAGAGGCAGCACCCTGCCGTTCGCAACGTACGACAGTCGATAGCCATCTGCGAGACCTGGGCGATATTGAATGACTTGATAGCGAACCTCCTGCGGTGCCCTTTCGCGAAAGAAGTAAGGTCCACGATCCAAGTATCCGTCCCGCGACTTCAGGGCAACAATACGATGGTTGTTTTGAACTCGTGCGTCACGGCTTTCACCTGGGCTCTTGCACGTATGATGACTTACTCGCTGAGTGAACAATGTGTTGTTGATCGGACTTGCCGTGCCTACGCGAAAAGCGGTCTTTCCCACCGCAACAGCCTCGTCAATGCGATAGATGACGTGGCCCGCTTGCTTCGAGAGGTAAATCAGGTGTCCGTCGACGAGGCACGCGTCACTAATTGTGGGCGCGTGCCTTACAATCGATCCGGTACGTGTGTTCCAGTCGTAGAGAGATAGTTCTCGCTGATCGGCACTCTGTGCCCATTTCAACGCAAAGTCGGTGCCATGCCCGGTGGTGCGGAGCGCAGAGGCCGGCATTCCCGGAAAGATGGCTACGTCATTGTCGACCCAGACAATTTGGAAAGGTGTTGCAGAACCGCGCATGGAGTAGTACCCGGCATGCGTTATTGGGTATGGGGCATTGCTCTCCCATTCGGTAACAAACTTCACGTGTTCGTAATAGCGCGCCTCTTGATCCACCAAGCCTCTGGGCTCGCAACGCACGTTTGGGGCTAGGGCAAGCAAGCATGCGGCCACAAAGAGAGCAAGCAAGACTGTTGTCCGTGCCGATTGTGAATGCAGCATTACGGTGCCCATTTTCATCGGTACATCAACTCGTGCACGAGTAACCCGCATCTGCCAATGGCAAATCGAAGGAGCGAAGGCCCGTACACACCCCTTGGAGCAATCAAATTAGAAAGCAGTCCCTTGTAGCTTGCGTCACTCGCAATGAGCGCGAGTTGAGACAGTTCATTCAGGTTTCCCGTATCTGCTTGCATTACTCCATTCACATAGATGGTCACTTTAGTACGCCTCGCACAGGACCAGGACTCTAAGGTCGCTGATCTTTGCCGACATCGCGGGGGAATAGCCAATGGCGGCTTTGCAACCATCTGGCGACACCTTCACGCCGTGGATCCACCCGGGTAGTACCTTCTCGACCTTGCCCTCGCTCAAAAGATAAATTCCGGCATGGTCAAGTTGCGATGGAGACCGCGCATTGTGCGAGACCATGAGAAGGCCCGGTCGTGCCGGTGCGAGAAAGAAGCTCGCGCGGGTCCGCCACGGACCCCACGGAATGTCGGCGATCTTCTTGACGCGACCGTCCTCATATAGCCAGTACACTGGGTAAGGGACGTTCTTGGGTCGCGGATGCAAGTAGTAACTGCTCTCAACGAAGAAAGCGTCTGCAAATCCGAAATACGGGAAACGTGGTTCGATATCACGGCGACCAAAGGGGAGTTGGAGGCCGTTCGATATGTCGGAGCCATGGCTGTACAAACTGATCGCCGTGTTTTCCATGGAACCGGCCCTTGGACCAAAGTCTACGAATCCGGCGCCCAGCTTCCGCAACCATCGAATCTCCCGCCCCTTGCTCCAACTCGGAGGGGTCGGCACTTCGTTTGAACGTCGACAAAATAGATAGTTGTAGCCGTCGGAAAGATCGACGGAATGGGCGGCGCCGACTGGCCCTTGGTACGCGTTAAACGTACCGTCGCTCATTCGGCTGTAATAGAGCGCAATTCCATCGTAGTAACAGAGCCCGACTCTATTTGTTCCAAAATCCTTGAGAGTCGCGACGTCGCTGGATTCCAGGTTCCACACTCTCACGGAGTAAGTAACCTTTTCACGACCATCCGGCGAATTCGGGCCCTTGACTGAGAATCCGACGAAAATGACTCTCGAGTTGCCGACCCAGAACGTCTGCTGATCGATGGGGCGAGACGTATCTACGGAAACGTTGGCATCCAGTACGCGATAGTTGCCGCTGGAGGTCTTGCTTTGAAGCGCTATCTTGCTCGACTGAACGGCTGACGAGCTACGATGAATTTGGAGCTACATGCTCCGAACTCTTGGAGGGAATAGCTATAGACGCGGCGACTTGATCAATGGAAGTGCAGAAGAGGATGGCAAGCGCGGCAAGCACGCACAGCCACAACCCGCGTCGATCAAGAAAGGCGCGCAACGCGTCCGTCATGAGACGATCCCCCCGCTTGCAATTTACTCCCGCGTCAGGATTTTGTAATCAAGACTTTCTGATAAAGCGCGGCGATTGCGCGACTCGAGCTATCGCGAGCGGAACTAAAGAGTGGCGATGAGGCGCACCGCAAATTGGAGAGATCGAACGTGACTACGAAATCGGGGACAGACCTCGGACTTCTCGATCAGCACTTCAATGACTTGATCCCCGAAATCGGGGTCTGTCCCCGGTTTTGGGTTGGACGGGGGGATAAGAGTTGCTGGTGAATGGTGCTTTTTGTGTTGCGGACTTTTGCGCACGGGTGTCTATACTGGGTTGCAGCTATCTCACTTGCGCGAAGCGGGGCCGCGCGCTGCGGCGGGGAGGTTCGCTATGAGTAGTGGAATCGTGGAATGGATCGTCGGTAGCGCGCTGGTGCTGGTGTACGGCTACGGGCGCTTTCACACTCCGAAGACGGTCGTCGGCACGACGACGATGTACCGCTATTACATGGCGCAGGGTCTGTATTTCGGCGCCCAGCTGCTGCTGTTCTTCTTTCTGGCGGTGCTGGTGGCGAGCTCGCCGGGCGTGATCAAGGCGCTGGAGATCGGGGCGGCGGCGGGAACGATCCCGCAGGCGCTCACCGGGATCTCGACGCCGATCATGGCGGCGCTGCTGATGACCGCGCTGTTGCCGAATCTGCCGCTGCTGTCGACGCTCGACGCCTGGGTGCTGCGGCAGTTCCAGGATCTGGGGCACATTCCGCTCGAGGTGCGCATCTGGCGCGACCGCCTGGTGAAGAGCGAGCTGAACATTTCCGACGGCGCGCTGGCGCAAATGCGCCGCAAGCTCGCCGAGGACCCGCTCTACAGCGCCTTGGCGGAGGTGAAGCTGACCAACGTGGCGGACGGCTCGCCGCAATACCAGTTCACCCGCCTCATGTACCTGATGGGCGTGATCGACGACTTCAGCGTCGCGCGCGGCAATTATCCGCGCGCACTGGTGCGGTTCGAGGACGAATACCTCGCGCTGAAGCAGGACTTCGGCCAGGCCATCCTGCGCGCAGCGCGCTACTTCAGGGCGACCAAGGGCCACGACGACGCGACCGCCGCCACGCCCGCGATGCTCGAGCTCAAGCGCGGCTTCTGCGAGCAGTGCGAGACCTCGTATCGCGAAATGTGCCAGATGCTCGCGCGCGGGATCCTGATGAGCGAGGCGACGCAGCGCGCGCGCGGCAGGAAGCTGGAGTCGCTCGGCTTCAGCAGCGTCGAGGAGGCCGAGGCCCGGCTCGACATCAACCAGGTGCTCACGGTCTCCTCGGTGGTGGCCCTGATCCTGTTCGCCGGCATCGCGCTGATCAACGGCCCGGGCGGTAGCCACGCGATCATCATCCCGGTCATGGTGGCGGCGATCTACGGCGCCGCGGTGGTGTGCGCGCTGGCGCCGAAGGCGGCGTGGGGCTTCGCCGACATCGGCGACAACGGCGAGCGCCCGGTGTGGGCCTACCTGCTGTCGGGCGTGCTCGGCGTCGGCTGCGCCATCACGGTGTCGGTCGCATTCAAGTCCTTCATGCTCGAGGGTTGGCTGATGGGCGCGCTGCGCGACACGCGCCTGGCCTATCCCTGGTATCTGCTCTCGTTCTGCGTCGCGGTGCTGCTGGCCGCGTTCGCCGACAACTGGAGGGGGCGCGGCGCCGTCGAGCCGCGCTGGGGGCGCTACGCCGAAGGCCTCGCGCTGGCGGTGCTGCTGGCCGCCGCGTTCGTCGTGGTGCGCGCCATGATCGAACAAATTCCGAACGTGGCGCCGCAGCGCATCCCCGACATGAAGCTGGGCGTGGTGATGGCCGTGATCGGGCTGTTCCTCGGCGCGTCCGTGCCCCACTGGTACCGGAAGGTGCGGGCGCAGCCGGATTCCCGGCCGACCGCGGAGCCAGTGGAAGCGAATTATCTTCTCTGACCCGCGAAATCGGGGTCTGTCCCCGGTTTACTTCAAGGACGGAACGATCAGTCCTGAAGCTTCCCCGAACCCGATCGTTGCGCAGCCGTCTCTTGCGCACCTTCCGCGCTGGATCAGCTCGTCGCCGTCCGCGACGAAGTTGCGCGTTTCGCCGCCGGGCAGTTTGACGGAGTGGCGGCCGCCCTGGGTGAGCTCGATCATGGCGCCGGCGGAGTCGGGGGTGGGGCCGGAGATGGTGCCGCTGCCGAGCAGGTCGCCCGCGCGCAGGTTGCAGCCGTTGGAGGTGTGGTGGGTGACGATCTGGGCCAGGGTCCAGTAGCAGTCGCGGTAGTTGCCGTGCGACAGGCGCACCGGCGGCATGCCGGTCTCGCGCATGCCCGCGCTGCGCAGGTACATCTCGACCTCGATCGAGTAGCCGCCTTCGTCGCGGTCGTCGGAGTCGGTGAGGTAGGGCAGCGGCGCGGGGTCGCTCGGCGGGCGGCGGAACGCGGGCACGCGGTAGGGCTCGAGCGCGTCGAGCGTGACGACCCAGGGCGAGATGGTGGTGGCGAAGCTCTTGGCGAGGAAGGGCCCGAGCGGCTGGTATTCCCAGGCCTGGATGTCGCGCGCGCTCCAGTCGTTGAGCAGCACGACGCCGAACACGCGCTCGAGCGCGTTCGCGATGCGCACCGGGGTGCCGAGCGGGTTGCCGGGGCCGCAGACGAAGCCGAGCTCGACCTCGTAGTCCAGGCGCTGGCACGGCCCGAACGCGGGCTGCGTCGCCTCCGGCGCCCTGGTCTGGCCGCGCGGGCGCACGATCCCGCTGCCCGAGACGACCACCGACGAGGAGCGCCCGTGGTAACCGATCGGGATCCACTTGAAGTTCGGCAGCAGCGGCTCGTCGGGCCGGAACAGCTTGCCGATGTTGGTCGCGTGGTAGATCGAAGTGTAGAAGTCGGTGTAGTCGGGGATCTCGACCGGCAGCAGCAGCTCGGCGTCCTTGATCGGCACCAGGCAGCCCTCGAGCGCCTTGCGCACGTTGGGCGCCGCGTTCGAGGCGAGCGCGCGCGACAGCGCGATGCGCAGCGGGTGCCAGTACTCGCGCCCGAGCGCGGCGAGCGCGTTCAGCTTCGGCGCCCGTCCCGCGTCGGCGGCCTCGGCCGCCTCGCCCTCGAAGCCCGCGACCGCGGCCGCGGCGCTCAGCTCGAGCACCTGGTCGCCGATCGCGACGCCCGCGCGCGGCGCTTCGAGCGTGCCCTTGCGGCGGAAGATGCCGAACGGCAGGTTCTGGATCGGGAAGTCGCAGCCCGGGTCGTTGGCCGATGCGACCCAGCTCGTGCGCTTGAGGTCGTGCGTCTCGTCGAGCTGCATGCGGGTCCTATTTGCCGGGGAAGTTCTTGCGAAAGCCGTTCCACACCGCGTCGTAGTCCTTCTGCCGCTCGCGCGCGCCCATCGCGAACCGGGTCGGCTTGAACGCCCAGCGCGACTCCCACATGAAAGCGAGCGTGTCCTCCTGCTTCACCGGCTCGAGCTCCGCCGCGGTGGCCTTGGCGAAGCTCGCCGCGTCCGGCCCGTGCGCGCTCATGCAGTTGTGCAGCGACACGCCGCCGGGCAGGAAGCCCTCGGCCTTGGCGTCGTACACGCCGCGCACCAGCCCCATCAGCTCGCTCATCACGTTGCGGTGGAACCAGGGCGGGCGGAAAGTGTGCTCGGCCACCATCCAGCGCGGCGGGAAAATGACGAAGTCGCAGTTCGCCACGCCCGCCTGGCCCGAGGGCGAGGTGAGCACGGTGAAGATCGACGGGTCCGCGTGGTCGAAGCTCACGGTGTTGATCACCATGAAGCGCGCCAGGTCGTACTTGTAGGGCACGTAGTCGCCGTGCCAGGCGACCACGTCCAGCGGCGAGTGGGAAAGCTCCATCGCCCACAATCCGCCGAGATATTTCGACACCACCTGGTGCTTGCCGCCCGAGTCCTCGAACGCCGCCACCGGCGCGAGGAAATCGCGCGTCTGCGCCAGGCCCTGCGCGCCGATCGGCCCCAGCTCGGGCAGGCGGAACTGCGCGCCGTAGTTCTCGCAGGCGTAGCCGCGCGCCGCGCCGTCGGGCAGCTCGACCTTGAATCGCATTCCGCGCGGGATGACGCAGATTTCCCCGGGCGAGATTTCCAATTTTCCCAGTTCGGTGGAAATCGAAAGGCGCCCCTGCTGCGGCACCAGCATCATCTCGCCGTCGGCGTTCCAGAACACGCGGTTGTTCATCGGCCGGTTGGCGCGGTAGATGTGCACCGCGATCCCGCTCTGCGACTCGGGGCTGCCCGAGCCCGCGAGCGTGGCGAGGCCGTCGAGGAAATCGGCCGGCTTGGACGGAATCGGGAACGGGTCCCAGCGCATGCGGTTGGGCTGCGCGCCCGCGTCGTCGAACGGGCCCGAGCGCAGCGCCGGGTGCGACATCTTCCGGTACTGCGGGTGCATCGCCGAGGGGCGCAGGCGGTACATCCAGGTGCTCTGGTTCTCCGCGCGCGGCGCGGTGAACGCGGTGCCCGAGAGCACCTCGGGGTACAGGCCCTTGGGCGTGCGCTGCGGGGAGTTCTGACCCACCGGCAGCGCGCCGCGCACCGCCTCGCTGGAGAAGGTATTGCCGAACCCGCTCTGGTAGCCCGGCCGCGGCGGCACGCTCTTCTTCATTCGATTTATCTCCAAGTCCGCCAGCATCCTATCAAAACCGGGGACAGACCCCGATTTTCCCAGAAAACCGGCTTTGAAACCGATGCTTGGCGGCGACCTGTCCCCGCCCGGAGCACCCCTTGCGCAGGGTCATGCCGTCCGCCGGACGAGGCGCATCGAATCCAACACGGGCCGGAGAGGACGGCAAGATAGTTCATCGGCCTGCCTCGAAAAGGGGATTGCCTTCCGCCGCTCGGAGGAATACTGTGAGGAAAGTCGCATTGCGACGACCGGTCTGGGGAGACCGGTCCGATACGTCAGGGGAAGAGCCATGAAGACCACCATTGCATTTGCAGTAGCGGCATTGTTCGCGTCGGGCACCGCGCTCGCGCAAAACGACCAGCCCCAACAACCCAAGAACGCGCCGATCAACGTCGCGCAGGCGCCAGCCGGCGGAATGGCGATGGGCGCGGGCGGAGCGGCGGGGGGCGTGGCCGGAACGGCGCTGAGCGGCACCGCCATCGTCGGGATCGGCGCGGGCGTCTCGCTGGTAGGCGCGGCGGCCGGGGGCAACAGCAGCACCACGAACCACTAGACAGCGCAACGAGCACCTCCCTCCGGTTGCCACAGGTGACCGGTTAGAAGGGCCCCGGGTTACCCGGGGCCTTTTGTTTTTCAGAGGCAGGGCGTCCAGCCGTAGGGCTCGTCCCAGACGATCTCGCCCTTCTTCAGGTCCACGCCGGCGATCGTCTCGCCGTGGCTGCCGGGCTCGTCGATGCGCACCGCGACCTTGTCGCCCTCGACGCCGACCACGGTGCCGCGCACCCACTCGCGGTGCGCGATGCCCACGCGCATCGCGCGGCAGACTTTCTGCCCTTGCTTGGCCACCGCCTTGCGCGACTCGGCGCGGAACCTGCGCTGCGCGAGCATCATCGGCGTCGGCGCGCCGACCGGGACGTCGTCCTTCCACTCGCCGCGGTAGACGTCGCCGTCGGCGTAGCGGTAGCTGCCGGCGCCGTTGCGCCTGTCGTTCTCGAATTGACCTTCGTAGCGCTCGCCCTGCCAGCGCCCGCGGCCCCAGGTGTAGCTGCCGCGGCCTTCCTTGCGCCCGTCGACGAAATCGCCCTCGTAGCGATCGCCGTTGGGCCAGGTCTTCACTCCCTTGCCGTCCTTGCGGCCCGCCTTGAAGTGGCCGCGGTACTCGGCGAATCCGGTGGCGTAGCCCTCGCCCTCGGCCAGGCCGTTCGCGCACGGCCCCGCGTAGCCGCCCTGCAGCTCGGGGTCGATCACGCCGCAGGCGAGCGCCGGCGTCGAGAGCGCGAGCAGGATCAGCAAAAACGGGGTCAGACCACGTTTTCGAGAAAACGTGGTCTGACCCCGTTTTTCAGTCAGTCGAGCTGCCATGCGAGGTTCACCGATTGCGGGCCGATCAGCACCATGGGGCGGTCCTTGCCCAGGCGCGCGCGGTGCTGCGCGTCCCAGGCAAGATAACCCAGGCCGTAGCCGATGAGCGAGCCCGCCACGGTGTCCGAAACCCAGTGCTCGCGGCTGCCGACGCGCGCGAGGTCGGTGAGCACCGCCACGCCGTAGAGCCACGGCATGCCGAACTCCTGGGCGTAGGGCGTGACCGCGGCCCAGATCGCGACCGTGTGGTTGGAGGGGAAGGAGTGGAAGCGGTCCTCGCTCGAGCCGGGCGAGAAGTCGGCCTTGCCCAGCCCCGCGCTCGGGCGCGCGCGGCCGATGGCGTATTTGAGCCCGAGCGAGCCGAGCAGCGCCACGCTGCTCGCCTCGAGCGCGGCGGTGCCGGCGTCCGACAGGCGCGGGCGCGAGTCGTCGAAGGCGAACAGGGCCGACATCCCGATCGCGAGCACCGGCAGCGCGTTGCCCAGGCGAACGCCGTTCCTGCTCCAGTTCGAATCCTTGTGATCGGTCGCGAAGCGATAGGCGGAGGAATCCAGGGCTGCTCGAAGCGAGCGTCAGCCCGGCGCCGAACAGCCCGACCTTCCACCAGTTCACCTCGCCGCCCGAGCGCGCGATGCCGCGCGCGTCGCCGGCGACGAAATCGGGCCAGACGCGCTGGCGCGGCCCGCCGGCGCGCTCGGGCAGGGTGTAGGCGTCGTCCATGTCGCCCACGCCCTCGAGCCCGTCGCGCGCGTGCATCTGCAGCACGTCGCGCTCGGTGAGCGCGTACAGGTCGCCGGGCGATTGCACCATCTGCCCCACGTCGCGCGTCCAGGGCGCGAGCGAGAAGCCGGCCACCGCGCGCGTGTCCTTGGTGACCATGGTCTCCAGCGGCATCGAAATGAAGATGCCCTTGTCGTGATAAGGGCTGGAGGGCGTGCCGGGCGAGGTGATGTCTTTGCCGTTGGTGAAGGTGTACCAGGCGCCGACCTCGAAGCCGGAGTTGTAGCGGCGCTTCATCTCGAAGCGCACGCCCTCGTCCTTGGCGAGGAAGCGCCCGGCGCGCGCGGTCGCGGTCAGGCCGTGCGCCATGCGGTAGTTGAGCGAGGCGATCGCGGTCGCGGTCGAGTAGTCGCGGGTGCCGAACAGGCCGCGGAAATCGCGCTGCTTGAGCGCATCGAGCGCGAGGTCGGCCGCCCAGGCCGAGTCGCCCGGCAGGTAGAGCACCTGGCCGCCGACGCCGTCGTACATCTCCTCGTAGATCCCGCCCGAGACGCGCGCGTAGACCCGCTCGGCGGGCTGGAAGTACTTGTTCGCCACCAGGCGCAGGATCTTCATCCTCGATTCGCGCTTGTACTCGGCGACGTCGGTGCGCACGTGCGGCAGCACGCTGTTCGAGGGCTGGGTGACGTCGCTCACGTTCTCCCACAGCGTGCCCTTGAGGTCGCCCAGGAGCTGAACCTGGCCCGGGAACCAGCGCTCGTAGCTCGCCACCGCCGAGACGTCGAACTTGAGCGCGCCCGCCGGGTCGTTGAAGTAGGCCTGCAGCATGGGGTGCAGGTAGAGCGAGCCGCCGAGCACGTCCTCGTCGCGCAGCGTAAGGACGCTGCCCTCGACCCCGTGCTGCACCAGCAGGCGCTCCGGGATCGGCTCCTCGAACGCCGACAGCGCCGCCTCGCGGTCGGCGCGCTCGTCGCCGCCGGGGACGGCGTACTCGATCGCGACCGTCTGCGCGAGCTGCGCGCGCGAGGCCATGCCGTTGAAGTAGCGCTGCAAGAGCGGCACGTCGACGAAGTCGTAGGTCGCGAGCGGCAGCTTGCCCTCGAGCCAGGTGACGCGGATCTCGCGCACCTCGAGCGGCGCGAACGAGAGCAGCGTGCGCGCCGCGCGCCCCACCGCGCGCGGCATGGACGAGATGCGCAGGTTCGTCAGCCGCGCCGAGAGCACGCCGTTGACGTAGGCGAAGCGCACTTCGCGGAAGTCCTGCTCGTAGAGCGCGCGCGCGAGGCTCGCGCGATGCTCGCGGCTCGCGGCCCACTGCGCCTCGGTCGGGCGCGGCACGATCTTCGTGAACGGCGGCGGCTCGTCGATCTTGGGCACGAACTCCTTCTGCTCGAGCGGCACCGAGACCCAGGCGTTGACCCCGGCCTCGCCGTGGGCGGCGTAGGCCTTCGCGCCCCACCACTCGCTGCGGTACTCGATCCCCGCCGCCGCCGCCTTGGCGTAGGCCGCCGCGCCCGAAAGCAAAGCCCCATGGTCGCGCTGGTAGTCGAAGGCGTCGACCTCGGCCACCAGGCTCCAGTGCGGCAGCCGCGGGTCGGTGTAGCGCACCCCGCCGAACACGCCGTCGATGCGCTTGGCGCCGTAGCCCAGGGTCAGGTCGAAGTTGCCGATCTGTTTGGAGGCCGCGGCGTAGAGCGCGCGGAAGATGGCGGTGCCCTGGACGTCCTGCGCCCCGAGCACCACGCTCGGCCACGCGCCGCGCTCGGGCAGCAGCCGCAGCTTCAAGTCGAAGGACTTGTCCTTGTAATCGCCGTAGTCGATGATCGTCCCGGGCAGGTCGTTGACGAAGCCGGGCACGTCCATGATGCGGGTGTAGCGGAACGACCCCTCGAGCCAGGGAAACAGCGCCAGGCTCGACCAGATCGACTGGTAGGGGCGCATGAACGAGATCCCGCTGCGCCAGGTGCCCTCGGGCGCGATGCGCGCGTCGGGCATGCTGAGCAGGCCGGTCTGCCCCGTCACGCTGGGCGCGGTCACGGGCTCGGCGGCGAGCGCCGGCACGGCGATGAACGCTGCGGCTGCAAAGAGAAGCTTTTTCAGCGCCATCGTGTCGGCCAAAAAAGAAGGCCCCTTGCGGGGCCCTCTCGGACTGTCATTCGATGCTAGTGATGCGTGGTGGCTTCTTCGGTGTGGTGGCTCAGCGCCGCCGCGCCGAGGGCGGCCGCGGCGCCGATCCCGATGACGGCGGCCGAGGAGCCGGCCGTAGCAGCCGAGCCGGTCGCGCCGCCCGCGCCCGGCGCGCCGCCGCCGGCCGCCGGCGGGAGCGTGCCCGCGGGCAGCGGAACCGTGCCGAGACGGGCGAAGGAGCCCGCCACGCCGGCCGGAATCTGCGCCGGATCCGATCAACACCGGGAGCGTCCCCGCGGTTCGGCGCGAAGCCGAGCTGGCCGGCGCCGAACGCGACGGTGCCGGCCGCGTTGGTGCCCGTCACCACGCCGTGCAAGACCGAGAGGTACAGGCTGCCGGAGGCGAGGCTGAAGTCGGTGCCTCGCACCCCGATCGTCATCTGCTGCGTGCGCAGCTTGTAGTTCGCGGGCTCGGCGCGCGCGATCAGGCCGGTGACGAAGCGCGCCGCGCCCTTGAGGAAGTCGAACACCGAGCGGCTCGCCTCGGGCTTGGCCGGCTCGTACTGGTAGTCCACCACGCGGAAGTCGGTGTTCTGGTTCAGCACCACCGCGCTCTGGTCGTCGAACCTGAGCACCGCCTGCGAGCCGCTGCCGGTGCTGATCACGCTGCCGGGCGGGATCGCGGCGAAGCGCTGCGCGGCGCTGCGGTTGCCGTCCGGCGCGATCACCGTCACGTTGCCCTGGATCGAGTCGAATACGCCGCCGGCGTGCGCGACGCCCGCCGCGGCGGCGCAGAAAGCGACCACGGCCCAGCCGATCGCGCGATGGAAAGTGATCATGTCGACTCCCTGATTCGTTTCACTGCGTTATTTCACCGCGCCTGCGGCGCGTTGAGCGAAATTGTGCCCCGGAACGGCCCGTAGGCAAAGGGGTTTTTTGATTCGGGCCGCGCCCGACGCCAGGGGAAACACGCAGGAAGCGGTCTTCATTCCGTGCAACACCATCTCGGTCGCGATGCGCTCGCAGCGCTGCCGCACCTGTCCCGGCGGCCCGACAAGGGCCATGCGCACGCCGAGGCCAGATACGGTGTAGAGGGGAATTTCCGCCTCCGGAAACGAGCGCTTGCTCGATTCCGTGCAGGTTTCCGTCGCAGTCGACCGACTCGATGACGCAGTCCGGGCAGGACTGCTCGATCGGCCGGACGAAGCGGTCCGCGGCCGCGAAGCATTGCCTGCGGTCGCGGGTGCGGTCCTGGACCACGGTGATGAAGAACCCGTCGCCGGTGCGCATCCGCACCACCGGGACGTACTGGCGCTCGGTCGCGTCGAGCGAGACCACCACCAGCCCGAGGGCGAACATGAGGCCGGCGAGAACGAGGTAGCGCATGGTCAGTAGGCGTTCGCGGCGCGAGGCGACCACGGCGAGCGTCATCGCCAGGATGCTGAGGTCGAGCCAGAGCGACCAGTTCTGCACGTAGTCGAGGTCGTGCGCGACGCGCTTCTGCATCTTGTCGAGCGTGTCGGTCTCGCCGCGCCAGCCGTTGACCTGCGCCCAGCCGGTGATGCCGGGCTTGACCTTGTGCCTGAGCATGTAGCCGTGGATCAGGCGCCGGTACTCCTCGTTGTGCGCGACCGCGTGCGGCCGCGGCCCGACGAGCGACATCGAGCCCGCGAGCACGTTGAACAGCTGCGGCAGCTCGTCGAGCGAGAAAGCGCGCAGGAAGCGCCCGAAGCGCGTGACGCGCGGGTCGTCGCGGCTGCGCCTGCGCCACCTGCGAGCCGTCGTCGGAAGCCGTCATGGTCCGGAACTTGAGCACCTCGACCAGCCGCCCGGCCTTGAGCCCGTAGCGCTGCTGGCGGAACAGCACCGAGCCCGGGGTGGTGAGCATGACCCCGATCGCGATCGCGAGCATCGGCAGCGCGGCGAACGCCAGGAACGCGCCGCCGAGCACCAGGTCCTCGGCGCGCTTCAGCCAGCCGTTCACGCCGTCGAACGGCGAGTCGAACACGCTCACCGCCGGCAGCCCGCCGAGCGTGGTCCACTGCGCGCGCATCAGGTCGGAGATGAACAGGTCCGGGATCACGTACACCGTCGCGGTCGTGTCGGCGAGCCGGTTGACCAGCTCGACGATGCGCTTCTCGGCCCGCGTCGGCAGGGCGATGAACACGTAGTCGATCGCGCCCGCGCGCGCCTGCTCGATGAGCGCGTCGTAAGTTGCCCGCCACCTGCAGCGGGCCGGGCCAGGTCTCCAGCGAGCCGCTCCGGCCCGCGGTCGTCGTACACCCCCGCGAGGCGCACGCCGAAGTCCCCGGTCTCCTCCAGCCGGCGCACGATCTACTCGGCGATCGTCCCGGTCCCCACCACCGCCACCGTGCGCGTGTTGCGCCCGCTGCGGCGCAGCGCGCGCAGCGTCGCGCGCAGCGCGAGCCGCGAATACATCAGCAGCGCGGGCGTCACCAGGAACCAGGCGACGATCGCCGCGCGCGAATAGTTCGCCGAAACCTTGAGCAGGAACGCCGCCACCACCAGCGCGGCGCACACGATCACCCAGACCGAGAAGACGTTGGCGTACTCGTCCTCGCTCGAGCGCAGGCGCCACGAGCCGTACAGCCGCCGCGCCTCGCCGAGCAGCAGGAACAGCGCCATCGCCACGACCGCCGCGATCGTGAGCTGGCGTCCCACTCGAGGTCGCGCGCCCAGGCCGCGCCGTACAGGCCGAGCGCGATCAGGCCCGCGTCGAGCGCGCGGTGAAAGATCGAAAGCAGTCCGCTGTGGGATCGAAGCATCGACATGCGCGGATAATCGCCTTTGCGACTCTTCCACAAGCGAGGCCAGCTCGGCCTCGAATGCACGTAAAACTTTGTCTCGCTCCAGATTCTGCTCCACATAGGCGCGCGCGGCCATCCCATAGCGGGTCCCATATTCGGGCGACGCGCCGAGGCGCTCGATCGCGTCGGCGAGCGCCTGCGCGTCGCCCGGGGGGACGACGAGGCCGCGGCCTTGCAGTACTTGCCATATCTCCGTGTCCGGCGCGGCGGTCGCAACCACCGGCCTGCCGCTCGCCATCATGCCGATCAGCTTGGAAGGCATCACCACGTCCGCGACTCCCGCGCGCTGGGGCAGCGCGTGCACGTCGGCGGCTGCGAGCAGCTCGCCCAGGCGCTCCGCCGGCTGGAGCGGCTTCCAGGCGACGTTCGGCAGCCGCGAGTAGCGCGCGGCGAGCGCTCCCTGCCCGGACCCTCGCCGCAGATCACGAAACGGAAGCGCGGCCGGTCGGCGAGCAGCGCGGCCGCGTCGAGCAGCATTTCCAGCCCCTGCTTCTCGCCGATGCTGCCCGAGTAGAGCACCAGGATGTCTCCGTCGCCGCAGCCGAACTCACGACGGTAGGCCGACGGGCCGGCGGGCGCGCGAAGCTGGTCGGGGCCGGCCCAGTTGGGGAACAGCACCGTGCGCTCGCTGCGTCCCAGCTTCGCGCGCAGGCGCTCGAGCATCCTGCCGGAGATCGTCGAAACCCGGTCGAAGCGGCGCAGCAGCGCGCGCTCGACGGCGCGCCGGCCGCGCGAGCCGAGCATGCCGCGGTCGAGCTGACCGGTCCCGAGCGCCGCATCGAGCTCGAAATCCTGGATGTGCAGCCAGCTCGGGCAGCGCGCCAGCTTCGCGAAAGCGATCGCCGCGGGCGCACAGGCGAGCGTCGGCGCCAGCGCGAACAAGCACGTCCGGCTTCCAGCGCTCGTTGCGCGAAGAGTACCGGCGCGCTCGATGCCGCAAACGAAAGCAGGTGAAGCATGCGCTTCGAGGCGGTCGGCCGGGCCGGGATCCAGAGCGGGCAGCGCCTGACTCCGACCGTCGCGTTATCCGGCGCCAACGTGTCGCTGATCCAGCGGTTACGGTATCCCTTTTGCAGCTTCCAGCCGGGGTAGTACAGGCGGCGCGCACACCATGCGCACTTCGTGCCCGTTGGCGGCGAGCCACGCCGTGAGCTCCGCGGAGTACTTCCCGACGCCGGTGGGTTCGGGATGGAAGTTCAGCCCGTAGATGAGGATGCGCACGCTACGAGCCGCAGACCGCCGTCAGTTGCAGAGGGACTATTGTGCCTGACGGCGCGCGCGGACGGCATCCCCGGTTCGCGCGAAGAGGAAGTCGGCCTGGATCACTTGCCCCTCTCGGTCGACGGCGGGGTTGTGCATGCTGCTAAGCGTGAACCCGCGCTCGCGCAGCCACGCGATCACCTCGTCGGCGAGCGCCTGGCCCACGTAGAGTTCGACGAAGGAGCATTCGGCGTAGACGTGGGCGAAGCGGTGCAGGAGCGATTCGCAGCCTTGCAGCGCCTGCAGCTCGAAGCCCTGGACGTCGAGCTTGAGAAGGGCTGGGGGCTCGATTTGCTCCTCCCTGATGAAATCGCTCAGCGGCCCGATCTTACGTTGGCGGTGCCAGCTTCGGCGGTGCCGGGGAAGAGCGCGTTCTGTCTCGCGGTGATTGGCAAGAGGGAGGAGGAGTCGTCGCGCTTGGAGATGTGGATAGTCGTCTCGCCTCGCTCGGGGGCCGATCGCGGCCTCGTGCAGCATTACATGTGCGTCGCCGGCGAACACCGCGTGGAAGCGATCGGCCGGTGCCGGCAGCGGCTCGAACGCAATAACCGTAGACTGCGGGAGCCGCCGCCTTGCCGCCAAGGCAAATTGTTCCCGATTGGCTCCTACATCGACTACCGTGCGGCACCGGAGGCCCCGGAGGAGGAATTCGTGCTCCACGCTTCCCGCCGCAACCCCGTGCCGGACGAGGGCGGGGCGTGGGCCGGGTCACGCAGGCATCGCAGGGCCTTGCTCAGCTTCTTGCCGACCATTGCTCTTGCGAGTCGTCGCGAATCGGACCGTGGTGTCGACCGAGGGCTAGCGCACGCCCTGAGATGCTGTTTCAGGCACGCTTCCAATGACGCATGGTCGCGAACGAAGCACTGTCCTTTCCCTCCGATGGCCGCTCTGGCCTGAGGATCGAGCAGGTACTCGAGCGTCAGCTGTGCCAAAAGAGCCGGATCCTGTCCGTCAATCAGGTAACCGCTGGCCCCGTGTTCTATAAGTTCGCCGATCGAGCCCACATTAAAGCTTACCGCAGGCAGACCGAGCGCCATCGCCTCCTCCATAGCCGTAGGAATGCCCTCAGAGTAAGGCTTGGAGGTCATCCAGAATACGTCAAAGCCCTGCATCAGTTCATCGACCCTTTCGCCTGGATCGCGCACCACCAAGTCTCGTCCAAGCTTCAGGCCGAGAGAGCGCGCCAGCTCCATGAGGTGTTGCACATACGTGCGATGATTGTCGTGCACCGCGCCAAGTATGACAAACCGGGCGCTACGGACGGATTTGCGTAGACTAGCAGCTGCCCGGATGAAGTTGTCATGCCCTTTCTGCAAGTTCACATTTCCGACGGTTCCGATAACGAGGCTCGCATCTTCAACGCCAAGTTCGACGCGCGCATCACGGCGCTTGTCGGGATCTGGGCTGAACCGCGCAACATCGACGGGTGGATAGAACAGCACTAGACGATCCGCGTCAGCGACAATACCCGGATGCTCTCGGGCGACCCGCGCGCCAGTGCACATCACCACGCTCGCCATCCGGTTGATTAGCACTGCAACGCTGCGACGCAACACTACCGGAGCGTACGTATCGAGGATCTGCCACACGATAGGAACCCCTTCGGCTCGCGCCGCAAACGCGGCGTGCGGGTTGACTAGCCCATTAATCTGTACGAGGTGGATCTGATGATCCAGAATTATTCTTCTAATCCGAGCGACATCTCCACGGAACTGCAGCAGAGTCCGACCCAGCACGAGCGGATTTCGCGTGTTCCTAAGTCTGCCCAATCGGCATTCGATTACGTCCATGCCGGCGGCGCGTAGGCGCGGCGCCGCATTTCCGGGCTCGTTCGGGAGTAGAACCGTAGTGCGAACCCCGGAATCCAGGAGGGGGCGACGCAGGCGCAGGTTCCGATTGTGCGGCCCGCCATAAATCGGGTAGTGAATCACGCTCAATACATTCAGCGCTGTCACGAGTCGCTCGAATCCATCTGCAGGACACCCTCTCCCTGCTGCGTGAACCACTGCCAGGTAGCCTCCAGTCCTTCACGTAGCGGCCACTTGGGTTCGAATCCAAGAATGTCCCGTGCCTTGTCATACCGGGCAAAGTTGCGGCTGACTTCCGCGGCTCTTGGGGATGCGAATATGATCGGATGGTTCGGTTTGTGTGCAATCTCCCGCAGCATCTTGGCAAGGTCGAGAACGGAGGTTTCCGCGCCGGAGGCAATATGGAACACATCTCCGGCCCGCACCGCCGGCGAGGTGGCGCCTAGCATGATGCCATCGCAAATGTCGTCCACGTAGAGATAGTCTCTTGTAGCACGGCCATCACCGTAAATGGTGATCGGGTCTCCCGCCATCAAGCTCTTGATAAACGTTGTGACGGCTCCCTTCTTGCGGGCACTCCACGGGCCGTAGACGTTGGCGAAGCGGAGGCATACGGTTTCCATGCCATAAGCTTTCGCAAACGCGTGGCAGTAGGCCTCGCCGCAAAGCTTGCTTGCGCCGTAAGGGGAGATAGGCTTCGGTAGCGCGTTTTCGTCAACCGGCGGCGGCGCCTCTCCGATTAGCGCACCGCCTGTCGAGGCAAACACAAAGCGATGCACGCCGGCTTGTTGTGCGGCTCCGAGAACGTTAAACGTACCCGAAACATTGGTTTCGAAATTTGAAGATGGATCTGCTACCGATTCCACCACGGAGCCCAGGGCTGCAAGGTGAATAATCGTCGTGACCAGAACAGGCCGACAGCACCCGTGAGAGGTCTCTTACGTCCCCGACTATCAGCTTGTGCGGTAGCCCCTTGGGTGCGCCGGAAGTACAGCGGTATTCGTTGTCAAAGATGACGTCCCCTGCTCAAACCGGCGTGTCAGATTGGTGCCGATGAAACCAAGCCCGCCGGTAACGAGGGTGCGATTCTCGGCCGTCATCTGTCGGCGATCACGACAGCGTGGAAGCTGGTGTGGCGGATTCCCCGGCGGGAGCGGCATGAGGCGGTCTCGGAGGTAACGGGAGCCAAAGGTCACTTCCGCAACCCGCATGCCGTGGCGGCCGACCAACTGCTGCAGGGTCTGCGGACAGAGCCAGCAGGTATGCTCCGGATTGGTGGACACCCTGCTGCGGAGGCACGCCTTTACGATGTTTCTCCAATACCAGGGGTTGGGCGTGGAGACCAAGATCTCCACCTGGAACGAGATGCGCCTTGCAGCAGTTGAAGAAGCCCTCGAAATTCTCAAGGTGCTCAACGATGTCTCCGGCGACGATCACATCGAACTCGCGACCCAAGCGAAAGTTTTGTGCGTTCCCCACCGAGATCCGATAACCCCTATCGCAAAGATAGGCGACGCCGTCGGCGTAAATGTCCAACCCTTCGATATGGCTGGCCACTGAAACAAGCGCGCCGTGCAGCCAATACTTGCTGCGGTAGTTCTCGGGATTGTGTTGGACGCAACCCAAGTCGAGTACGCGCTTGCCGCGCGCATGCTTGACCATGAAGGCGATCTTGTGGTCGCGAAGCGCAATGGTTTGCGAGAAGTCCTGCGTGTCGGCCCGTCGCTTGTCGCCGAGGACCCACTCCCTGTCGGCCATCGACCCACCCCTACCTTGCGAGTCCGGCATTGGTTGACATCACTCCCATTCCTGTTCGAACGTCTGGGCCGCCGTGCATTGGGGACTACGCCTCAGTCGCGGGCATGGCATCGAAAAGCACGCCCTGAGCCACAGCTCGGTGCTGATGAGTCAACCAGATCATTCTCCGCTCCGCTTCGGCCGCTCGCGTGCATGTCGATCAGGCGCCTGACCTGGGAAGGTACACAATATCTTGAAGCCCGGGACTCGGCAGAAAGCAAAAGCTCTATAATTTGGTCGGCGTGCGACTGCCTCATCCACCCACCCGTTCTCGTGGGATAACCCAGCTTGTCCCATCGATCGCCAAACTCCGACCACCCTTGGGATCGGAGATAGTTCCTGATCAGCCACTTCATCTGGCCTTGAATCCTCATTCCGGTCCCTTGGCGGGACGTCGATTCAACGAGACGATAGTCGAGAAATGGATGGCGTGACTCGATGCCGTGTGCCATCGAAACAGCGTCGCCATAGTGCAGAAGCCCGGGCAGTATGCGGTAAGAGTGGTCGTAGTGCAGGCGCCTAGTGACACTGTCCACCCGCTGGAGGTCCTTCGGAATATCGTATTCCACGCGACTCCGGACTGACTTGCAGAATTCCTGGCGCAACGCGCCTAGCGATCCGCGCGCGGTCCGGTACGTCGGGATAAGAGACGGAAGCGCCTCGCGTACCAGCCGCAAGACCACGAGTTGGGCAGGATAAGTGCGGAGCATGCCGCGCCATAGCGCAATGGCGCCAGGGCCCGTTTTGCCGTCGATGAACCTCGGCGGCCAGGCTACCAGCCTGGATATCAGATACAAAATCGAGTATTGCGCGTAGCCGCCCAGTGCTTCGTCTGCGCCTTGGCCTTCGAGGATCACCGGAACCTTCAGTTCTCGTGATCGCGCCATCAAGCGCCAAAGCGGGTGAGCGGCGGGAGAATAGCCCGGTCCATCCATGTGCCATGTAATGCGCGCCAGCGTGTCCAGCCAATGCTCGGCTGGCGCGCTAACCCGTATAAGCTGATTGGACTGCTTGCTTGCGGCCCGCTCCGCCCAGGGCGTATCGCCCTCGCGCAGATCATCAGGACGTGGAGGTGAAGCACTTTATCTTTAGAGGCGGCGTGGCGGTTGACCGCCGCCAGTATTGCAGTTGAGTCTAGGCCGCCAGACAGCGTGAGCCCGACTTCCACATCGCTTCTTAGGCGTACTTTGACAGCGTCCTCCAGCGTCGCCGCGAAGCACTCGGCTACCGCTGGGGGTCATCGTCAGCAGGCTCGCAGTCTGGGTAGTCCCAATATCGACTCAGCCTCAGGCGATCCGAGTCGGGCAGGTAGATTCCGGTATGCGCAGGCGAGATACGTGCATTCCCGCATAAAAAGACGCGCCATGGCCGTAGAGGTTTCCGTGAACGAGAAAATCATATAGAGAAGTTTCGTCCACTTTGCGGTACTGCGGATAGAGTTCAAGGATCGCCTTGGGCTCCGAAGCGAAGACCAGAGCGGCCGTGATCATGTGCGAAGTACAATGGCTTCACGCCGAATCGGTCGCGTGAAAGCACCAGCGTTCGCGTGCGCGGCGACCAGAGCGCAAAGGCCCACATGCCGTTCAGACGCCGCAGGCAGCTCGGCCCCCACTCGAGGAGCGCGGCGAGGAGAACTTCGGTGTGGCTCGGGGTGCGAAACCGGTGCTCCAGCGACTCGAGTTCCGCCTTCAGCTCGATATAGTTGTAGATTTCTCCGTTGAACGTCAGTACCGCGGCCCCATCCGTGCTCGCCATGGGTTGGCGGGCCGAGGTACTCAGGTCCAGGATTGAGAGGCGGCGATGGCCGAGCATCACGCCTTCATCGGTGAAGAGACCCTTGCCGTCCGGTCCCCGATGAGCAAGCCGGTCCAAAGCCTGATCGAAACGAGCGGCGTCTACCGACTCTCCAACGACCCCGAGGATCCGCACATAGAGAGTCCCCGGCTAGCCGAACCGGCCGGCCAGCAGCGAGCGCGGTCTGCCGCTCTTCGAATTCCTCTGCCCATTGGCTCGGCGTGTGGCTCGCAACCTTGGCCGCCGACACTGCACCCATCCGGGCCAATGACTCCGGTGAGGTCGCGAGCCTCAGCATTGCCCTAGCAAGCTGTTCGCTGTTCTCCGGAGGCACAACGTATCCGTTGACGCCGTCCTCCACACGCTGCCTGATTTCGCCCGCCGCCGATGTGCTTACTATGGGTAGCGAACAGGCCATCGCTTCGTCCACCGCGACGCCGTAAGGATCGCCAAGGGTGGGAAAGACGAACACGTCGGCGGCGGAGAGAATTCGCGGCAACTCGGCTTGCTGCGCCGGACCCAGCGTGGAACACAACCGTGCCGTGCGCTCCTCACACATTTCGCGGAGTCTTTGCTCGTCCCCGCCGTCTCCAATGAGCAGCAGGCTCGGCACCTGTGAGCCGCTGTTGCACGTGCGATGGCTTCAATGAGCAATGCGACACCCTTTCCCCACCACAGCCGACCGGTATAGGCGAACACCACCCCTTTGACCCCCAACTGGTCGCGCAACTGCGAACGCTCTGCGGCGCTTAGCGCCGACGTTCTTCAATCACGTGCTCGACGTCGACGGTATGCGTGGCGAAAAAGACTCTTTTCCGGTGATGCGCCATATTGCGTTGCGTAATTCAAGCCATCGGCCCCCGGTGTCTCGATTGCGTACGACCCTGGAAAATAGAAAGTGCTCGAGCCGTTCCTTTGCCCAGTGACGCTTGACCCAGCGGTCGTGGGTCGCAACGCGAAAGACAGTCTTTACACCTCGAGCGCGTGCGATCGCCCAGCCAACAATGAACGCAGGCTGCGCGTAAAGGCTTACTAACACGTCTGGGGGCGTGCGTACGCAAAAGGGCGGCGGGAGGAAAATGCAGTCGGCGTCCAAGGACGGACGCAGACGGTACATACCGGTGCTTGAATCGCCAAACGCTTTCGTCAACGTTCCAGCTCCGCGTGCTTTTTACGCGATCACTAAACCATACTTCCAGGTCAACGTTTCCGCGGCGAACCAGGTGCGTTGAATCGGTCCACCATATAGGGCGCTGGGAGATTGTTCCAGTAGACGACCCTGGGTAGCGGTAGCCCGCTTGCGCTACGCATCAAGTTGAGAAGACGGCGATGCCGTCGGTTGCCGCTGCGTCGCTCGATTGCTTGGCGCTCGCGCAACGAACCGTGCATCCGGCGTCGAGCCGCCGGGCCCCAAAGACCCGGATAGCGTGTCTGCAGGGACAAGGATTCTTTGGAGTCGGGACTCGCAGTTGCGTAAGCGAGGGTTGATCGGATAGGCCCCGTTGCTGCAAGGGCCCGCATCGCGCGGACCTTGCGCGTCCGCCCCGGGGTCGCCCTACGCTTGATTGGCGCGGCTCGACGGTCGCGTGGCATCGATTGTTTGCGCGCTTGCTGCTCTTGTTTGT
>CAWHUZ010000023.1:0-73315 GCA_963832685.1 uncultured beta proteobacterium | reverse complement strand
CCGAGGAAATCGAACGCGGCAACCACCATTTCAGCCACTTCGGCCCCGAGGCGAACCTGTTCGCCGAGCTCGAACAGTTGTTCCGCGACTACGCGGCGAGCGGCGGCGGGCGCACGCGCAAGTACCTGCACAACGATGCCGAAGCCGCGCCCTATAAGCAAAAGCCCGGCACCTTCACGCCCTGGGAGGACCTGGCGGCGGGCACCGACATGCTGTTCTACGAAGGCCTGCACGGCGGCGTGGCGCACGCCGATGTCGACGTCGCGTCGCACGTCGACCTGCTGATCGGCGTGGTGCCGGTGATCAACCTGGAATGGATCCAGAAGCTGCACCGCGACCGCGCCACGCGCGGCTACTCGACCGAGGCCGTGACCGACACGATCCTGCGGCGCATGAACGACTACGTGAACTACATTACGCCGCAGTTCGCGCGCACCCACATCAATTTCCAGCGCGTGCCGGTGGTCGACACCTCGAACCCGTTCATCGCGCGCCACATCCCGAGCGCGGACGAAAGCCTGCTGGTGATCCGCTTCGCCAATCCGCGCGGCATCGATTTTCCCTATCTGCTTTCGATGCTGCACGATTCATTCATGTCGCGCCCGAACACGATCGTCTGTCCGGGCGGCAAGATCGATCTCGCGATGCAGCTCATCTTCACGCCGATGATCTGGCGGCTGACGGACCGGCGCAGGCAGGCGCTCGAGCGCTAGGACACCGCATTCAATCGTCTAGGAGGGGAAGATGGCTTTCATTTCGCTGCGCCAGCTGCTGGACCACGCCGCCGAGAACGGTTACGGCGTGCCCGCGTTCAACATCAACAACCTGGAGCAGATCCAGGCCATCATGCAGGCGGCCGACGAGACTTCGAGCCCGGTGATCCTGCAGGCCTCGGCGGGCGCGCGCAAGTACGCGGGCGAAGCCTTCCTGCGCCGGATGGTCGAGGCCGCGGTCGAGTCCTACCCGCACATTCCGGTGGTGCTGCACCAGGACCACGGCGCGAGCCCGGCGGTGTGCCAGGCCGCGATCCGCTCGGGCTTTACCAGCGTGATGATGGACGGCTCGCTGCTCGAAGACATGAAGACGCCGGCGGACTACGAGTACAACGTCGAAGTGACGCGGCGCGCGGTCGACATGGCGCACGCGGTCGGCGTTTCGGTCGAAGGCGAGCTCGGCTGTCTGGGGTCGCTCGAAACCGGCACCGCGGGCAAGGAGGACGGCGTCGGCGCCGAAGGCCAGCTCGCGCGCGAGCAGCTGCTGACCGATCCGGAGCAGGCGGCCGATTTCGTGCGCCGCACCGGTGTCGACGCGCTCGCGGTGGCGATCGGCACCTCGCATGGCGCCTACAAGTTCAGCAAGAAGCCGACCGGCGACGTGCTCGCGATCGACCGCATCCGCGAAATTCACGCCCGCATCCCGGATACGCACCTGGTGATGCACGGCTCGTCCAGCGTGCCGCAGGAATGGCTGGACGTGATCCGCGCCCATGGCGGCAAGATCCCGCAGACCTACGGCGTTCCGGTCGAGGCGATCCTGCAGGGCATCAAGCACGGCGTGCGCAAGATCAACATCGACACCGATATCCGGCTGGCGATGACGGGCGCAATGCGCCGCGCCATGGCCGAGGACCCGGCGGAATTCGACCCGCGCAAATTCCTCAAGGCGGCGACGGCGGCCGCGCGGGCGCTGTGCAAGGAGCGCTTCGAAGCGTTCGGCTGCGCGGGACAGGCGTCGCGCATCCGGCCCGAGCCGCTCGAGCGCATGGCGCAGCGTTATTTTTCGGCTCCGGCGCTGACGCGCGCGGCCTGAGTCATTACAATTGACCCTTGGCTATGAACACTCCGACCACGGCGGCCGTGGCCGCCCCTCCCGCTTCATCCCAGGAAGTCCCTGCAGCGCGACATGGCCAACGCGCTGCGCGCGCTCGCCATGGACGCGGTGCAGGCCGCCAACTCCGGCCATCCGGGCATGCCGATGGGCATGGCCGAAATCGCGCTCGCGCTGTGGAGCCGGCACCTGCGCCACAACCCGGGCGATCCGCACTGGGCCGACCGCGACCGCTTCATGCTCTCGAACGGCCACGGCTCGATGCTGCAGTACGGCCTGCTGCACCTGACCGGCTACGACCTGCCGATCGACGAGCTCAAGCGCTTCCGCCAGCTCGGCTCCAAGACGCCGGGCCATCCGGAATACCGCTGCACGCCGGGTGTGGAAACCACGACCGGGCCGCTCGGCCAGGGCGTCGCCAACGGCGTCGGGATGGCGATCGCGGAAAGAGTGCTCGCCGCGCACTTCAACCAGCCGGGTTTCGACGTCGTCGACCACCACACCTACGTGTTCATGGGCGACGGCTGCATGATGGAAGGCGTTTCGCACGAGGCCTGCGCGCTCGCCGGCACCCTCGGGTTGGGCAAGTTGATCGTCTTCTACGACGACAACGGCATCTCGATCGACTCGGAAAAGGGCCACATCGAGCAGTGGTACACCGATAACGTGCCCGAGCGCTTCAAGGCTTACGGCTGGCAGGTGATCCCCCGCGTCGATGGGCACGACGTGGACGCGGTCGACAAGGCGATCCGCAAGGCGAAGCGGGAAAGATCGCGCCCGACGCTGATCTGCTGCAAGACGATAATCGGCAAAGGCGCGCCGCACAAGCAGAACACCGGCGCCGCGCACGGCTCGCCGCTCGGCGCGGACGAAGTTGCGGCGACGCGCGAAGCGATCGGCTGGCCCTATCCGCCGTTCGAGATTCCGCAGCGCGTGTACGAGGCGTGGAACGCGCGTGCCGCCGGCGCGCGCCGGCAGAAGCGCTGGAACAAGCTGTTCGCCGCCTACCAGGCGGCCCATCCCGAGCTGGCGGGCGAATTCCGCCGCCGCATGGCGGGCGAGCTGCCGGCGGAATTCGACGCACTGGTGGCAAGACTGGTGCACGACTGCGACGCGAAGGCCGAAACAATCGCTACGCGCAAAGCCTCGCAAAACCTGCTCGAAGCGCTTCAGCCCGAGTTGCCGGAATTGGTCGGCGGATCGGCGGACCTCGCCCCTTCCAACCTCACGATTGTCAAGGGCTCGAGGGCGATCGGGCATACCGGCGGCGGCAATTACCTGTTCTACGGCGTGCGCGAGTTCGGCATGTGCGCCATCATGAACGGCCTGTCGCTGCACGGCGGCCTGGTGCCCTACGGCGGCACCTTCCTCATCTTTTCGGACTACGCGCGCAACGCGCTGCGCATGGCCGCGCTGATCGGCACGCGCGTGATCTACGTGTTCACGCACGACTCCATCGGCCTGGGCGAGGACGGGCCGACGCACCAGCCGATCGAGCAGGCGGCGAGCCTGCGCCTGATCCCCAACATGGAGGTCTGGCGTCCTTGCGACACGGTCGAGACCGCGGTCGCCTGGGGCGCAGCGCTCAAGCGCAAGGATGGGCCGACCGCGCTGCTGCTTTCGCGCCAGAACCTCGCGTTTGCCCGGCGCGACGCGGCGGCGCTCGAGAGCGTGCCGCGCGGCGGCTACGTGCTGTCGGAGGGCGCCGCGGCGCCGCGGGTGGTGCTCATCGCCACCGGCTCGGAAGTGGCGCTCGCGCTCGCGGCGCAAAAGCAGCTCGCCGCCGAGGGCATCGCCGCGCGCGTGGTGTCGATGCCCTCGACGCACGCGTGTTCGACCGGCAGGACGCGTCGTATCGCGACGCCGTGCTGCCGCGCGGCGTGCCGCGGGTGGCGGTCGAGGCCGGCGTGACCGCTTTCTGGCGCAAGTACGTCGGGCTCGAGGGCGCGGTGGTCGGCATCGACCGCTTCGGCGAGTCGGCCCCGGCGGGGGAACTGTTCAAGCATTTCGGCTTCACCGCTGAGAACGTGGCAGCGGCCGCGCGCGTGGTCTGCGGGCCGCCGAATGATCTAGATCAAAACGATGCGGCCCGCTGCGCCATCATCAGGCTGGTCCGCGGATTACAGTCGAGGAAGACATCATGGCTATCAAGGTCGCAATCAACGGCTTCGGCCGCATCGGGCGCAATATCCTGCGCGCCCACTACGAATACGGCAAAAAACAGGGATTGCAGTTCGTCGCCCTCAACGACCTGGGCGACGCCAAGACCAACGCGCACCTGCTCAAGCACGACACCACGCACGGCCTTTTCGGCGGCAGCGTGCAGGTCGACGGCGATTCGCTGGTAGTGAACGGCGACCGCATCAGGGTGCTGGCCGAAAGGGATCCCGCCAAGCTGCCCTGGAAGGACCTTGGCGTCGACGTGGTGCTCGAGTGCACCGGCCTGTTCAACAGCAAAGCGAAGGCCGGCGCCCACCTGCAGGCGGGCGCGAAGAAAGTGATCATGTCCGCCCCGGGCGACAAGGACGTCGACCGCACCATCGTGATGGGGGTGAACGACAAGGACCTCAAGGCGAGCGACACGGTGATCTCGAACGCCTCGTGCACCACCAACTGCCTGGCGCCGATGGTGAAAGCGCTGGACGACGGCATCGGGGTGGTGAACGGCCTGATGACCACGATTCACGCCTACACCAACGACCAGGTGCTGACCGACGTCTTCCACAAGGACCTGCGCCGGGCGCGCTCGGCGGCGCAGAACATGATCCCGACCAAGACCGGCGCCGCGGCGGCGGTGGGGCTGGTGCTGCCGCACCTGAACGGCAAGCTCGACGGCTTCGCGATCCGGGTGCCGACGATCAATGTCTCGATCGTCGACCTGACCTTCGTCGCCAAGAAGGCGACCACGGCCGACGAGGTGAACGCCGCGGTGAAGAAGGCGTCCGAGGGCGCGCTGAAGGGCATCCTCGAGTACAACACCGAGCCGCTGGTGTCGTCCGACTTCAACCACAACCCGGCCAGCTCGATCTTCGACTCGACGCTGACCAAGGTGAACGGCGGCACGCTGGTGAAGGTCACCTCCTGGTACGACAACGAGTGGGGCTTCAGCAACCGCATGCTCGACGCTGCCGTCGCGTTGATGAACGCGAAGTAAATCATGCGCTTCAAGCGCATGAGCGAGCTCGATCTGCGCGGCAAGCGCGTGCTGATCCGCGCCGACCTGAACGTGCCGCTGGACGACGCAGGAAAGGTGTCGGACGACACGCGCATCCGCGCCTCGCTGCCCGGCATCCGCCTCGCGCTGGAGCAGGGCGCCGCGGTGATGGTGACCTCGCACCTCGGCCGGCCCAAGGAGGGCGAGCTCAGGCCCGAGGACTCCCTCGCGCCGGTGGCGAAGCGGCTTGGCGAGCTGTTGGATAGAGAGGTCCCGGTAGTGAAAGACTGGGTGAACGGCGTTTCGGTGCGCCCCGGCGAACTGGTTGTGCTCGAGAACTGCCGCGTCAACAAGGGCGAGAAGAAGGACGACGAGGCGCTGGCGAAGAAGATCGCCGCGCTGTGCGACGTGTACGTGAACGACGCCTTCGGCACCGCGCACCGCGCCGAGGCCACCACCCATGGCGTGGCGCGCTTCGCGCCCGTGGCCTGCGCCGGGCCGCTGATGGCGGGCGAGCTCGACGCGCTCGGCAAGGCGCTTGCGCATCCCGCCCGGCCGCTGGTCGCGATCGTCGCCGGCTCCAAGGTCTCCACCAAGCTCACCGTGCTCGCCGAGCTGGCGAAGAAGGTCGACCAGCTCGTGGTCGGCGGCGGCATCGCCAACACCTTTCTGCTCGCCTCGGGCCTGAAGATCGGTAAATCGCTCGCCGAGCCGGATCTCGTGGACGAGGCGAAAAAGATCATGGCGGCGACCAAAGTGCCGCTGCCGGTCGATGTGGTGGTGGCGAAGAGCCTGGACGACGCGAACGCGGTCACCAAGCCGGCCGACGCGGTGGCCGAGGACGAGATGATCCTCGATATCGGGCCCAAGAGCGCGCTGGCGCTCGCCGCTGCGCTCGGCCAGGCCGGCACCATCGTCTGGAACGGGCCGGTCGGTGTATTCGAGCGCGAGCCGTTTGCCGGCGGCACGCGCACCGTCGCCAAGGCGATCGCCGAGTCGAAGGCGTTCTCGATCGCGGGCGGCGGCGACACGGTGGCCGCGATCAACAAGTACGGCATCGCCGACAAGATCGGCTACATCTCGACCGCCGGTGGCGCGTTCCTCGAGTTCCTCGAGGGCAAGACCCTGCCCGCGGTGGCGGCGCTGGAGGCGCGGGCGAACGGATAGGCTTGCCCGCGTATTGCCCGGAAACGGGTGATAGACTGAAAACAATGTTCCGAAGCACGAAAATCGTCGCCACGCTCGGTCCGGCATCGAGCGATCCCGCGGTGCTGGAGAAGATGATCCGCGCCGGGGTCGATGTGGCGCGGCTGAACTTCTCGCACGGCAGCGCCGAGGATCACCTCAAGCGCGCCAACCTGGTGAAGGACATCGCGCGCAGGCTCGGGCGCACGGTCGCGATCATGTGCGACCTGCAGGGCCCCAAGATCCGCATCGGCAAGTTCAAGGACGGCAAGGTTACGCTCGAGGCCGGCAGCCGCTTCATCCTCGACGCGGACTGCAAGCTGGGCGACGCCGAGCGCGTCGGACTGGACTACAAGGAGCTGCCGCGCGATGTCGAGCCGGGAGACGTGCTGCTGCTCGACGACGGCAAGGTCGTGCTCGATGTGACCGAAGTGCGCGGCGAAGAGGTGCACACCATCGCGCGCGACGGCGGAGTGCTGTCGAACAACAAGGGCATCAACCGGCAGGGCGGCGGGCTGACTGCGCCGGCGCTGACGCAGAAGGACATGGAGGACGTGCGCACCGCGGCCCAGCTGCAGGCGGATTTTCTCGCGGTGTCGTTTCCGAAGTCGGGCGCGGACATGACCAAGGCGAAGGAGCTGTTGCGCGCGGCCGGCGGCAAGGCGATGCTGATCGCCAAGATCGAGCGCGCGGAAGCCGTCACCGAAGCGGCGCTGATCGACATCATGCGCGCCTGCGACGGGATCATGGTGGCGCGCGGCGACCTGGCGGTGGAGGTTGGGGACGCATCGGTTCCGGCGCTGCAGAAGAAGATGATCCGCCTCGCCCGAGAGCAAAACAGGCTCACCATCACCGCCACGCAGATGATGGAGTCGATGATCGACAGCCCGGTACCGACGCGCGCCGAGGTCTCGGACGTGGCGAACGCGGTGCTCGACGGCACCGACGCGGTGATGCTTTCGGCCGAGTCGGCGACCGGCAAGTACCCGGTGCAGACGATCGAGGCGATGCACCGCATCTGCGTCGAGGCCGAAGCGACGCAGCCGGTCACGCTCGACCAGGAGTTCTTCAACCGGGTGTTCTCGCGCGTCGACCAGTCGATCGCCATGGCGGCGCTGTTCACCGCCTTCCACCTCAAGGTCAAGGCAATCGCTTCGCTCACCGAGTCGGGCTCCACCGCACTGTGGATGTCGCGCCTGAACTGCGGCGTGCCGATCTACGCGCTTACCTCGCAGACGCATACGCGCTACCGCTGCGCCTTGTTCCGCGACGTCTACCCGCTGATCGTGGAGTACGCGGGCCACGACCGGGAGGAGCTGCTTGCGGAAGCCGAGCGAGCGCTGGTCGAGCAGGGCGTGGTGAAGCAGGGCGACCTGATCGTGCTCACCATCGGCGAGCCGATCGGCAAGCCGGGCGGGACGAATACGATGAAGATCGTCCGGGTCGGCGAACATCTGAGGGGATAGGAGGACGCGCATGGCCGCCATCACACCGAACGTCGCCCAGCACACCAGTCTGCCGCCGATGGCGTCGCGCTTCGTCGACGTCGCGGCGCTGCCGTGGCAGAAGACGATCTACGAGGGCGTCGAAGCGAAGACGCTGCTGCTCGAGCGCGCCACCGGACTGCTCACGGTGCTGCTCAAGATGGCCCCGGGGGCAAAGCTGCCCGACCACGAGCACGTCCTGATCGAGCAGACCTGGGTGCTGGAGGGCAGCCTCGAATGCGGCGAAGGCAGCTGCGGTGCCGGCCAGTTCGTCTGGCGTCCCGCCGGCAGCCGCCACGAGGCCTGGGCCGGCCCCGACGGCGGCCTGATGATCGCGATGTTCCAGATCCCGAACCGCTTCTTCGAGAAGGACGGGCACGAGATCGACTTCCTCGGCAACGACTGGAAGAAGTCCTGGGGCGAAGCTTACGAGCGGCTCGAGCAGTCGAGCGTATAGCGGCACGGGGGCGACGAAGCGATGCGCATCGCCCTATGCAACGAAGTCATCGCGCCGATGCCGTTTCCGGCGCAGTGCGAGTACGCCGCCAAGCTCGGCTATGACGGCCTCGAAGTCGCGCCGTATACCCTCTCGGAGGAGCCGCAGCGCCTGGGTTCGGCGCAGATCGCCGCCGCCCGGGCGGCGGCCGAGGATGCGGGCGTCGCGGTCACCGGGCTGCACTGGCTGCTGGTAAAGCCCGCGGGGCTTTCCATTACCGCGCGCGACCCGGCGGTCCGCAAGCGCACCGTGGACGCGATGCTGGCGCTGGTCGACCTGTGCGCCGAGCTTGGGGGCCGCTACCTGGTGCACGGATCGCCGCAGCAGCGCCGCATCGAGGCGGGCGACAGCCGCGAGGCTGCGACGGCGCGCGCCGCCGAGTGCTTTGCGACCGCCGCCGAGCGCGCCGCCAAGACGGGAGTCGTCTACTGCATCGAGCCGCTGGCGCCGGACGCGACCCCGCTCATCAACACGCTCGCAGAGGCCGCGACGCTGGTCAAGCAGATCGGCAACCCGGCGCTGCGCTCGATGCTCGATTGCAGCGCCGCCGGGCGCAGCGAGGCCGAGCCCCTCGACGCGCTGGTCGAGCGCTGGGTTCCATCGGGAATGATCGCGCACGTCCAGGTCAACGACCGCAATCGCCGCGGCCCGGGCCAGGGGGAACAGCGCTTCGCGCCGCTGTTCGCGGCGCTGCTGCGCAACGGCTACCCGGGCGACGTCGCGGTCGAGCCGTTCGACTACGTTCCTGACGGCCCCGGCGCCGCAGCGCGCGCGGTGGGCTACATCCGCGGCATCCTGGAGGCGCTCGGACAGCAATGAGCGCGCCGCGCTTCGCGGTCGAGGCGATCGAGCTGTTCGAGCGTCAGATCGACTTGCGCATGCCGTTCCGCTTCGGGGTGGTGACGCTGACGGCCGCGCCGCAGGCCTACCTGCGCGCACGCATCCGGCTTGCGGACGGCAGGCGCAGCGTGGGGGCGGCGGCGGAAATGATGGCGCCGAAATGGTTCGACAAGAACCCTGCGCTGTCCGACGAGGACAACCTCAAGCAGCTGCGCTGCTCGCTGGCGATCGCGCGCGAGGCCTACCTGGCGGGCGACGCAAACACCGCATTCGGGCACTTTCGCGAGCACTACGAGCCGCAAATCGCGCGCGGCGCGGAACTCGGCCTGAACGGCTTGACCGCGTGCTACGGCCCGGCGCTCATCGACCGCGCGCTGCTCGACGCGCTGTGCCGCGCGCTGGGCGTGTCCTTCAACCGCGCGATGAGGTCGAACCTGCCGGGGATCGAGGCGCCCGGCCTGGACATGTCGGCGTTCCTGTCGGGACTCACGCCGCGGGCGACGATCGCCGCGCGCCACACGGTCGGCCTGAGCGACCCGATTACCGCGGGCGACTTGGGGCCGCGCGTGAACGACGGCCTGCCGGAGACGCTGGAGGAAGTCGTGGCGCAATACGGCCAGCGCTATTTCAAGCTCAAGGTGGGCGGCGATCCGCGCGAGGCGGTGGAGCGGCTCGCGGCGATCGCCGCCGTGCTGGACCGGATCGAGGCCGCCGTACCACGCGACGCTGGACGGCAACGAGCAGTACGCCGACGTGGACGGCGCGCTCGAGCTGTGGCGGCGCGTGCGCGCGGAGCCGCGCCTGGCGCGGCTCGCGCGCAGCGTGCTGTTTGTCGAGCAGCCGATCCGGCGCGGCGACGCCCTGGCACGGGACATCTCGCCGCTGGCGCGGGAGATTCCCGTCATCATCGACGAGTCGGACGACTCGCTCGAGGCCTTCCCGCGGGCGCGCTCGCTCGGCTACGCGGGAGTGTCGTCCAAGACCTGCAAGGGCGTTTACAAGTCGCTGATCAACGCCGCTCGCTGCGCGCTGTGGAACCGGGCAGAGGGCGCCCAGCGCTACTTCATGAGCGGCGAGGATCTGACCGTCCAGGCGGGGCTCGCGTTGCAGCAGGATCTCGCGCTCGTGTCGCTGCTGGGAATCCGCCACGTGGAACGCAACGGCCATCATTACGTCGACGGCATGGCCGCCGCGCCCGAGGCGGAGCAGAGCGCGTTCCTCGCCGCGCACCCGGACCTCTACGAGCGAAGCCACGGCGCGGTGCGGCCGGCGATCCGCGACGGGATGCTAACGATCGCCTCGCTCGATTGCGCGGGCTACGCGAGCGGAGCGTTGCCGGATTGGGAGGCGTTGCCCAGCACGAACGTCGCCGCGCAGACCGAGGCGAAATCCGCGATCAGCCGGTTGACTTCCTCGGGGGCTTCCAGCTGAGGAAAGTGGCCGACGCCGGCCACGATCTCGATGCGCGAGCTCGGCGCCAGGCGCCTGACCAGGTCGAGCCACGGAGTGGATTCGTCCGCGGCGAGCGCGACCCGAACCCGCTGCGCGTTCACGTTGGTGCTCTGCACGACCAGCAGCGGCGCGCGCAGCGTCGACAGGGCACGCTCCATGTTCGCCGCGTCCCAGGTGATCATGCGCGGGAACAGCGCGGTGCCGATCGGCGCGGGGAGCTCCAGCGCGCGCTCGACGATCGAGGTCTTCAGCATCACTCCGCTCGAGGGCAGGAACATCTCTTCGAACAGCCGGCGCGCGAACGCGCCGTAGCCGGTGGCGCGGATCTGCTCGCGCATCACGCGCCCGGCGGTTTCCGGGTCGCCCATGCCGATCCGGCTGCCGTCGACCAGCACCACGCCGGCCACCCGCTCGGGAACTTCGAGCGCGGCCTGCAGCACCACGCGGCAGCCAAGGCTGTGCCCGACCAGGACCGCGCCGCGCAGATCGAGCGTGGTGAGCAGGGCCGCGACGTCCGCGCCATAGGTTTCGATCGAGCAATCCGCCGGATCCCCCGGCGTCGCGCCGTGGCCGCGCAGGTCGCAGGCGACGACCGTCTGCGTGGCCGCGAAATGATCCAGCTGCGGCTGCCAGTCGGCATGGCTGCAGGCGAACCCGTGCACGAACACCAGCGGCGGCGCGCCCGTCCCCGCACGCTCGTACCAGATCGGTGGGCTCGGTTCGCTCAAGCTTCCTCGGCGGCGGGCTTGTGTTGCGCCACGAGCTTCTGCTGCAGCGGCGCCGGCGCGGGCTCGTAGTGGCTGAATTCCAGCGTATAGGAGCCGTGGCCCGCCGTGAGCGCCTTGAGCCGCGAGGGGAAGGTCTCGAGCTCCGACAGCGGCGCCTGGGCCGAGATGCGCAGCGTCCCGGGGCGCGGCGCCTCGGATCCCTTGATGTGGCCGCGCCGGGCGGAGAGGTCTCCCGCGATGTCTCCCATGTGCGCTTCGGGCAGCGCGATCTCGACGTCCACGATCGGCTCGAGCACGATCGGCCGCGCCTTCGACAGCGCGTCCAGGAAGGCCTTTCTGCCCGCGGCGATAAACGCCACTTCCTTCGAGTCGACCGGATGGCTCTTGCCGTCATACACCGTGATGCGCAGGTCCTGCAGCGGGAATCCGGCGAGGTAGCCGGAGTCCATCACGGCGCGCACGCCCTTTTCCACCGCGGGAATGTAGACCGACGGGATCACGCCGCCCTTGACCTGGTCGACGAATTCGAATCCCGTGCCGCGCGGCAGGGGCTCGACGCGCAGGAAGACCTCGCCGAACTGCCCCGCGCCGCCGGTCTGTTTCTTGTGCCGGCTGTGGCCTTCGGCCTTCGCGACCACGGTTTCCCGGAAAGGCACCGCGGGCGGCCGCGTATCGAGCTCGAGCTTGTACTGAGTCGCCATCTTTTCCAGCATGGTCTTGAGGTGCATCTCGCCCAGGCCGCGGATCACGGTCTCGTTTGCCTGGGCATTGTGTTCGATGCGAAAGCACGGGTCCTCCGCCATCAACCGGTGCAGAACGTCGGAGACCTTCTGCTCGTCGCCGCGCTTCTTCGATTGCACCGCCAGGCCGAAGATCGACGCCGGCAGCTCGAGCGGGCGCGCGTGAATGTGCGCGTCCTCGGGCGAGTCGTGCAGGATGTGGTCGAAGCGGATCTCGTCCACTTTCGCAATGGCGCAGATGTCTCCCGGCAGGGCTTCGGTGAGCTCGGTCTGCTGCTTGCCGCGCAGCATGAACAGGTGGCCGGGCTTGATCGGCTTGCGCCCCTCGCCGATGAAAAGCTGGGTCGCGGGCGTGATCCGGCCCTGGTGAACGCGGAACACCGCCAGGCGGCCGAGGTAGGGGTCGATCTCGACCTTGAACACGTGCGCGAGCGCGTGCTTGGACGGATCCGGCTCGGCGCGGATCTCGCGCGCCGCGCCGCCCTCGGCCGGCGTGTGCAGGTACACGGGCGGATTGCCCTCGGCGGGATTGGGCAGCAGGCGCAGGATGACGTCCAGCAGCTCCGCGACCCCGGCGCCGGTCGTGGCCGAGGTGAACACGACGGGGATCAAGTGGCCTTCGCGCAGCGCGCGCTCGAGCGGCTCGTGCAGCTGCTCGGGCTCGACGCTGCCCTGTTCCAGGTACAGCTCCATCAGCGCCTCGTCGACCTCGACCACCTGGTCGACCAGCTCCTTGTGCGCCTCTTCCACCGACGAGAAATCCGACTCGCCCGAAGGGGTGAAGAAGCAGTCCGACACGCGCGTTGCGCCGCCGGCCGGCAGGTTGAGCGGAAGGCATTCCTTGCCGTAGGCCTGCTGGATGCTCGCGAGCAGGCCCGCCAGGTCGGCACCGGCGTCGATCTTGTTGACCACGATCAGCCGGTCGAGCCCGCGCCTGGCGGCCCATTGCATGAAGCGGCCGGTCATCATCTCCAGCCCGTTCTGCGCGTTGATCACGATAGCGGCGGTCTCGACCGCCGCCAGCGCGGGGAGCGAATGGCCGAGGAAATCCGGGTAGCCGGGGGTGTCGAGCAGGTGCACGCGGGTACCCTGGGTCTCGAAGCTCGCCACCGCGAGCTTGAGCGAATGCAGCAGCGATTTTTCGAGCGCCGTGTAGTCGCAAACCGTGCTGCCGCGATCGATGCTGCCTGGCGCCGCGATCGCGCCGGCCCGCGCCAGGAGCGCCTCGGCGAGCGAGGTCTTGCCGCTGCCGGCCTGGCCTACCAGGGCGATGGTGCGGATGCTGTCGATTGCGAGCTTTGCCACGGGGTATTCCCGCTGTCCATCGATCCTTATAGCAGCATCCGGGGCCGATGGGAAAGTCCGCGCCAGCCCCGCCTAGGGCTTGCGCCGGGTGATCTGATTGATCAGCTCGATCTGGACTTCCTGGATTTCCACCAGCCGCTCCCATTGGCGCGAGAGCAGGTGATCGATCTTCTGGTGCAGGTGCCGGATCTCGAGCTCGGCCTTCAGGTTGACCCGGTAGTCGTTCAACGCCCGCAATCTATCGCGCGTCTCCTGCCGGTTCTGGCTCATCATGATGACCGGCGCCTGGATCGCGGCGAGGCAGGACAGCACCAGGTTGAGCAGGATGTAGGGGTAGGGATCGAACGGCCGCGCGGCGAGGACGTAGGAGTTCAGCAGCATCCAGCTCAGCATCACCAGCCCGAAGATCGCGATGAAGCCCCAGCTGCCGCCGAAATCGGCGATCCGGTCGGCCGCGCGCTGCCCCAGGGTGAGGCCGGCGTCGAACTCGGTCTCCGGGTTCTGCGACACGATCTCCTGGTCGCGCAGGCTCTCGAGCACCTGCTGCTCGAGCTGGGTGATCTCGCCCTTTTCGTCCGCGAGCAGGCTCTCGACGTACTGGTGCTGAAAGCGCTGCAGGTCCGCGAGGCAGATCCATCCGGTCTCGTCCCAGCGGCCGATTTCGCGCTCGATCAGGCTCGCCACCGCGGGTCTGACCACGATCGCCCGCCGCAGCGAGGTGGTCCGGCCGCAGACCTGGCAGGACGCTTTTGCGGCGACGGCGCCCGGCATGCTCAGCTCCCGGGCGCGACGACCTCGATGTGCTCGCGGCTGACGTTGATGAACGGCGCGGTGAAGACCTGGCGGCCCTCGAGCTCCCACACCTCGGCGTCGGTGACGGCGATGAAGCTCTTTGCTTCCACCATGTAGTCGGTCACGCGCGCGCCGGGGACGAGGTCGATATAGCCCTTGATGCGGTAAGTGCCGGTCAGGATGACTACCTTGGTCCTCGTTTCCTGTGTCGCCATGAGCTGCGCTCCCTGGTGCGTCACCCCCTATGATAGCCGGGCCGCCGCCCGCTGCGCGGCTACTTTTTCTTTTCCAGCAGTTCCGCGCGCTTGAGCAGGGTGTCGTCCAGCTTGCTCTTTGCGACCAGCAGCGTGTAGGCGCTGAGCGCCTTCTCGCGCGCGAGACGGGCCGCGTCCTTCTTGCCGGGCGCGCCCTGGCGCGTGAACCTGAGGGTGTAGTTCGCGCCGTCAAGCTTGCCGACGGTGATGTCGTAGCGCAGGCCGTCCAGCGTAGTGGCGGTGATGGTCGCGGTGGGCTTGTCGAAGCCCGCGCTTTGTGCGCTCGTTCCCGGCGGCGCCACGTCGGCCAGCTCGAGCAGCGAAAGCGAGTACGACGCCGCGTTCGCCTTGGTGACCTCCACCTTCTCGCCGGCGCGTGCGTCGGCCAGCTTCCAGGCGGCGGCGTCGCTCGCGCGCTCGATCTTCCAGGGCGCTTGTCCCGCGAGCCGCACCTGGAGCGTCTTCACCTCCTGCACGCTGATGCCGCTCTTGTCGATCCATGCCGCGGTGCGCGCGGTGGCCTGCGTCAGCGGATCGGACACGACGTACACGGTGCGGGGCTGGTCCAGCCGCAGCACGAAGCGCCCGTCGGCGGCTGCGGCCGCGGGATCGTACGGTTCGCGCTTGAAGTACTTCTTGCCCACCACCAGGCTCGCGAGCGGCTTGCCGCCCGCGGCGCGAAACTCGACCAGCGTGCCCGCGCCGGCGCCCTTGTCGGGAGCGAGCAAATCGAGGCCCGGGCGGTCCTTCTCGCCGATCTGCTCGCTCTGGCCGATCTTCAGCTCGATCGCCTTGAGGACGAAGGCGCGCACCTTGTCGAAATCGGCGGGGAAGCCTGCGCGTTCGTCGATGATCCATGCGTCGCCCTTGTGCTCGAGCGTGAGGATGGACTTCGCGTCGGCGATGCGGATCGCGCCGATCTCGGGCGCGGCCAGTCCCTTGAGCAGCGGCCGGCCGAGCATGCCGGCGTTCGCGGGCTCGAGCGAGTGCCGCTGGTGGTAGACCAGAACCGCGCCGCCGCCGAGCACCGCCAGCAGCACGACCATGATCGCGGTGAAGCGCGCGTTCATCGCGCCGCCGCCCTGCGCCGTCGAACCAGCGCCATGCCGAGCCCGAACAGCGCCACGAGCAGCGGCATCAGGGCGATGTTGCCGACCTTGGTCCAGAACACCAGGCTCTCGGCGTCGCGCCGCAGGTTCTTGCGAACTTCCTTGAGCTCGAGTTTGGTCTCCGCGACCCGTTTGCGGAACCGGTCCAGCTCCGCCTGCTGCTCGGCGGTGAGGATCTGGGAGGAGGCCGCGCCGCCGCCCTGCGCCTTCTGCAGCTCCTGCAGCTTGTCGGTCGTGCTCTTGATCTCCTGCTCGAGCTCGCGGATCTTGCCGAAGTACTGCGCCTGCGCGTCGGCCTCGAGCTCGCGCACCACGGTGAGGGGCCGGAACGAGGCGGCGCGGCTGCGCAGCGAAGTGAGCTCGTCGCCGCCGGCGAACTGCTCGACCATGTCGAGCGCGAAGGCGAGGTTTCCGTTGGAAGGCACCACCACCTTGCGCCCGAAAACGTCCTGCACGTCGACTGCCGCGGGGTCGGCGAGCATGTCGGCGTCCGCGACCACGATCACCGAGTTGTCGTGCGCCGACTCCTTGAGCGGGTTGGCTTGCGGCTCGGACTTCTGCTCGCCCTTGGCTCCCGGGGCGGCGGGCTTGCCGTCGGGGAACGCGGTCTTGAACTTGCCCGTCAGGCGCAACGCGAGAGGCAAGGGCTTGCCGCCCGGGCGGAAGTCCTTGGTGGCGGCGTCGCCCGACGCGGTGGCGTTCGAGACGTCCACCAGCATCGAGTTGGGCGAGCTCTCGACCAGATCAGTGACCTTGATGCCCTCGACCGGCTTGACCTTGAACGCGCCGCCGAAGACGTACAGCAGCGTCTCGAGCTGGCTGGTGACCACGTCGTCGCGATCGAAGGCGCTGCGGTTGAGCGACAGCACCGTGGGGGTGTAGCGCTGCCCGGTGCCGGAAGCGTAGACCACGTCGGAGAGCACCTTGCCGCGATCCATCTCCAGGCCCCAGCCCTTGAACAGCGCCGGCAGCGACGAGCTGGTGCCCTGCTGCGGCATTCCGGGCACGCTCGGAAGCTGATCGAAATAGGCGAACGGGTCGACGAACGCGATCAGCTTGCCGCCGCGCAGCACGAACTGGTCGAGCGCGTACTCGGTCTGCGGCGTGACGTCGCGCGGATGGATCAGCAACAGGACCTTGAGGTCATCCGGGATCTCGGTCGCGGACATGTTCACCTGCTTGACCTCGAACTCGCGCTTGAGCTCGTTCGCCAGCACCCAGGGATCCGAGGGGCGGCGCGTCATGGGGTTGTAGGCCTCGCCCAGCACCGGCAGCGAGCTCATCACGCCCACCACCGGCCGCTTGGCCGCGCTGACGCGCGCGATCGCGCGCACCAGATCGTATTCGAGCAGGGGCTCGCGCTGGGGCGAGATGACCGGCAGCGTTTCCTTGCGGTCCAGGCGGCTGACCGCCGCGCCGAGGTAGAACGAGTCCCCGCTCGGCAGCTGCTGCGCCTCGATGCCGTCGAGCTGCGCGGCGTCCTCTTGCTCCGAGTCCGGCTGCGGGTGATAGATCTCCACCACCAGGTTCTTGCCCGCGGCCGCGCTGAGCTCGTGCACGACGTCCTCGACGCGCTTGGAGAACGCACGCAGCTGCACCGGCACGGTCTCGCCGCGAGAGACGTAGAGCTTGATCTTCACCGGCGCGCTCAGCCCGCGCAGCAGCTTGCGCGTGCCGTCGGACAGCGTGTAGAGCTTGCCCTCGGTCAGGTCGGCGCGCAGCGGCGCGGTCCCCGCGAGGTAATTGAACGCCACCAGGATCAGGAACAGGGCGGCCAGGCCCACGGCGGAATAGACGATGGTCTCGTACTTTTTCATCGCGCTAGCCGGCCCGGTGGTTGCGCAGGATCACGCCCGTCGCGAACAGCGCGAAACCGATCACGGAGAGGAAGTAGAACAGGTCGCGCGAATCGATCACGCCCTTCTGGAAGCCGTCGAAATGCGGGATCACCGAGAACGCCGCGACCGCATCGACCACCGCCGGGCTGGCCACGCGCGCGAGCAGATCCGTCACCGGGTTGAAGCCGCACAGGATCAGGAACAGGCAGATCACCACTCCGAGGATGAAGGCGACCACCTGGTTGCGCGTCATGGCCGAGGTCATGCAGGTCAGCGCGAGATAGGACCCCGCGAGCAGCAGGCTGCCGAAGTAGCCGGTCGCGATCACGCCGTTGTCCGGGTCGCCGAGCACGTTGACCGTGATCACCACCGGAAAGGTGAGTGCGAGCGCGATCGCGAGGAAGGCCCAGGACGCGAGGAACTTGCCCAGGATGGCCTGCCACGTGGTCACCGGCATCGTCAGCAGGAGCTCCAAAGTGCCCGAGCGGCGCTCCTCGGACCACAGCCGCATGCCGACCGCGGGCACCAGCACCAGGTACAGCCACGGGTGCCAGCCGAAGAACGACGCCAGGCTCGCCTCGCCGCGCTCGAAGAAACCGCCCGCGGTGAAGGTGAAGAATCCCGTCAGGAGCAGGAAGATGACCAGGAAGACGTAGGCCACCGGGGAGGTGAAATAGCTCGTCAGCTCGCGCCGCGCGATGGTGCGGACCGTCTTCCAGGCGGAGATCATTTCTTCACCGTGTCGGGCAGGGTGATGCGGCGGAACACCTCGTCCAGCTGGCCCTCTTCGGTGCGCAGCGACTCTAGCCGCCAGCCCTCGCGCGTGGCGAGCGCCGCGACTTCTCGCGCCAGCTCTCCCGCCGCCGCCTTGTCCGCGGGGAACACGCGGTAGGCGCCGTCGACCAGCTCGACTCTGCCCAGGGGCGCGAGCAGCTCGGCGCTCACGCCATGGCCGGAAACGGTGACCGCTCCGGCCAGCGCGGACATGCCGCGCAGCTCCGCCGGAGTGCCGTTGGCGACGATGCGGCCGCGGTCGATGATGATGGCGCGGGTGCACGCGGCGTCGACCTCCTCGAGGATGTGGGTCGAGAACACGACCGCCTTGCTGCGGCCGAGCTCGCGGATGAGGTTGCGCACCTCGTGCTTCTGGTTCGGGTCGAGGCCGTCGGTCGGCTCGTCGAGCACCAGCACCTCCGGGTCGTGAATCAACGCCTGCGCGAGACAGGTGCGGTGCTTGTAGCCCTTGGACAGCGTGTCGATGTCCTGCTGCAGCACCGAGGACAGGAAGCACAGTTCGACCACGTGCGCGATCGCCTTGCTCTTGGCATCGCCGGCCAGGCCGCGCATGTCCGCCGCGAAGGCGAGGAAGGCGTGCACCGTCATGTCCGGATACGAGGGCGCGGCCTCGGGCAGGTAGCCGATCAGGCGCTTGGCCTCGAGCGGCGACTCGGTCACGTCGTAGCCGCCCACCGCGACCTTGCCCTCGGTGGGCGGAATGAAGCCCGTGATCATGCGCATGGTGGTCGACTTGCCGGCCCCGTTCGGCCCCAGGAAGCCGAGCACCTCGCCGCGCTCGACGTTGAACGAAACGCCGTCCACCGCGCGCTTCGGGCCGAACGACTTCACCAGATTCTCGATTCGGATCATGGGCTGTGAGGTCCGCGCTGCGGCTTCAGGGGGCCGCATTATCGCTGAATTCGCCGTGCAGGCCAGAGGATCGGCCGCGAGCCTTAATCCAGGCTTAAAGGTGGCCCCAAAGAATCGGCGGCGGTAAAATCAGCGCGTTCCACTCCCCGCTTCATTCTCTACACCGAGGATACGTATGGACAAGGCATTGCTATCCAAGACCGCGGCCGCGATGGTCGCGAAGGGCAGGGGTCTGCTCGCCGCCGACGAATCGAGCGGAACCTGCGAGAAGCGCTTCAAGTCTGTCGGCGTGGAAAGCACGGAGGAGAACCGGCGCGCCTACCGCGGTCTGCTTTTTGCGACGCCCGGCGTCGAGCAGTACGTCTCCGGCGTGATCCTGTTCGACGAGACGATTCGCCAGAAGACGAGCGACGGCGTGGCGTTCCAGCAGTTCCTGGTCGGCAAGGGGATCATTCCCGGCATCAAGGTCGACAAGGGGGCCAAGGAGCTGGCGCTGTGCCCGGGCGAAAAGGTCACCGAAGGGCTGGACGGCCTGCGCGAGCGCCTCGCCGAGTATTTCAAGCTCGGGGCGCGCTTCGCCAAGTGGCGCGCCGTGATCACCATCGGCGACGGCATCCCGACGCACACCTGCCTGTACGCCAACGCGCACGCGCTGGCGCGCTACGCCGCGCTGTGCCAGGAAGCCTCGATCGTGCCGATCATCGAGCCCGAGGTGCTGCTCGACGGCGACCACACGATCGAACGCTGCGAGGAAGTGACCGAGGCGACGCTGCGCGCGACCTACGCCGCGCTGGCGGCGCACAACGTCTCGTTCGAGCACACCATCCTCAAGGCGAGCATGGTGCTGTCGGGCAAGGCGAACGCGCGCCAGGCCGGCGTCGACGAAGTCGCCGAGCGCACCCTTCGCGTGCTCAAGCGCACGGTACCGGCGGCGCAGCCGGGCGTGGTGTTCCTTTCGGGCGGGCAATCCGATCTCGATGCTACCGCCCACCTGAACGCGATGGCGGCGATGAAGGGCCTGCCCTGGCCGCTGACGTTCTCCTACTCGCGCGCGTTGCAGAATCCGGCGCTCAAGGCCTGGCGCGGCAGCCTGCAGAACGTCGCCGCGGCGCAAAAGGCATTCCACCACCGCGCGCACATGAACGGCCTCGCCTGCCAGGGCAAGTGGAAGCCCGAGCTGGAAAAGCAGGCGGCATGAGCGCAGCGCTGTTCGAATCCGGCATCTCAGGCCTGCCGCGCATCGGCCGCGGCAAGGTGCGCGACATCTACGCCGTCGGCGAGGACAAGATGCTGATCGTGGTGAGCGACCGTCTGTCCGCGTTCGACGTCGTGCTGCCGGACCCGATCCCGGACAAGGGCGCGGTGCTGACCCAGATGTCGAATTTCTGGTTTGAGAAGCTGGCGCACATCGTACCCAATCACCTCACCGGGATCGATCCTGAGTCGGTCGTCGCCGACGCGGCCGAAAAAGCGCAGCTGCGCGGCCGCTCGGTGGTGGTGAAGAAGCTCAAGCCCCTGCCGATCGAGGCCGTGGTGCGCGGCTACCTCATCGGCTCGGGCTGGAAGGATTACCAGAAGACCGGCAAGGTCTGCGGCATCGAGCTGGCGAAGGGCCTGCGCCAGGCGCAGAAGCTGCCAGAGCCGATTTTCACCCCCGCGACCAAGGCGGCGGAGGGCCACGACGAGAACATCTCCTTCGACGAGGTGGTGCAGCTGATCGGCCGCCCGCTGGCCGAGAAGGCGCGCGACACGGCGATCCGGCTCTACCGGGAGGCTGCCGAGTACGCGGCCGGCCGCGGCATCATCATCGCCGACACCAAGTTCGAGTTCGGCACCGACGCCGCGGGCGAGCTGGTGCTGATCGACGAAGCCCTGACCGCCGACTCGTCGCGCTTCTGGCCGGCGGACTCGTACCAGGTGGGCATCAGCCCGCCCTCGTTCGACAAGCAGTACGTGCGCGACTACCTCGAGACCCTGGACTGGGACAAGACGCCGCCGGCGCCAAATCTTCCGGCGCAGGTGATCGCGAAGACGTCGGAGAAATACCGCGAGGCGCTGCAGCGGCTCACCGGGAGAAAGCTCGCATGATCGGCATCGTGATGGGGTCGACCTCCGACTGGGAGACCATGAAGGCGGCGGCGAAGGTACTGGCAGACTTCGGCGTGCCCTACGAGGCCAAGGCGATGTCGGCTCACCGCACGCCGCAGGCGGTCGCGGAGTGGGCCGGCGGCGCCGCGAAGCGCGGCGTGAAAGCGATCATCGCCGCCGCCGGCGGCGCGGCCCACCTCGCGGGCGTGGTCGCCGCGCACACCACCCTGCCCGTGCTCGGCGTGCCCATGCCCTCGAAACACCTGCAAGGGCTCGATTCGCTGCTCTCGACCGTGCAGATGCCCAAGGGCATCCCGGTGGCGACCTTCGCCATCGGCGATGCGGGCGCGGCGAACGCCGCGCTGTTCGCGATCGCGCTGCTCGCGCTGTCCGACGCGGGCATGGCCAACAAGCTCGAGGACTTCCGCCGCAAGCAGACCGAGGCGGTACTGCAGGCCGCGCCGCTCAAGCTGTGAGCGAAGAGCTCCGGCGCGCGGCGGAAATCCTGCGCGCCGGCGGCTTGGTCGCCTTTCCCACCGAGACGGTGTACGGGCTCGGCGCGGACGCGTCGAGCGAAGCCGCGCTGAAGAGGCTCTATGCGGTCAAGCGCCGGCCGGCGAGCCACCCGGTGATCGTGCACTTCGCCTCGGCCGAGGACGCATTCGGCTGGGCGCGCGAGGTGCCCGAAGCGGCGCGCGCGCTCGCGGCGCGCTACTGGCCCGGCCCGCTGACGCTGATTTTGAAGCGTGCGCCGCGCGCGGCGGATTTCGTCACCGGCGGCCAGGACACGATCGGCCTGCGCGTGCCCGCGCACCCCGTGGCGCACTCGCTGCTGCGCGAATTCGGCGGCGGCGTGGCGGCGCCTTCGGCCAACCGCTTCGGTCGCGTCTCGCCCACCCGCGCGGAGCACGTGCGCGAGGACCTCGGCGCCGACGTCGACCTGGTGCTCGACGGGGGTGAGAGCGAGGTCGGGATCGAGTCCACCATCGTCGATCTCTCGCGCGGGCGCGCCATCCTGCTGCGCCCGGGCGCGATCGGCGCCGCAGCGCTCGAGCAGGCGCTCGGCGCGCCGGTCGCGGCGGCGGACGCGGGCGCGCCGCGCGCGTCTGGAACGCTGGAGCGCCACTACGCGACGGTCACGCCGCTGCGCATGGTCGCCTCCCACGCGCTCGATGCCGAGATCGCGCGCTTCGGCGCCGGCGTCGCGGTGCTCGCGTTCTCGCGTCCCGACGCACGCGTCGGGCGCTGGCTGCGCATGCCGCGCGACCCCGCGGCCTATGCGCATCGGCTCTACGCCGCGCTGCGCGAGATGGATGCCGCGGGCTGCGCGCAGATCCTGGTCGAGCAGCCGCCGGACGATCCGGCCTGGTGCGCGGTTCGCGACCGCCTCGGGCGCGCCGCGGCGCCCGCCTAGTGCGACATCAGCACCGGTACGGTCATCGATTCGAGCAGGGTCCGGGTGACGCCGCCCAGGATCAGCTCGGACATGCGCGAGTGGCCGTAGGCCCCCATCACGATCAGGTCCGAATCGAGGTCCGCGGCGCGCGACAGCAGCTGATTGCCGACGTCTACGTCGTCGGCCTGGAACTGCGACACCGTGACCTTCACGCCGTGGCGCGACAGGTACAGCCCGATGTCGGCGCCGGGAACCTCGCCGTGCATGCCGCCTTTGCGGCCGGCGTTGAACGCCGCGACCTGCACCTGCTTGGCGCCTTGAAGCAGCGGCAGCGCGTCGGTCACGGCGCGGGTGGCTTCCTGGCTCGCGTTCCAGGCGACCAGCACCTTGTTGCCCACCGAGCGTTTGTCGCGCGCGTAGGGAACGACCAGCACCGGGCGCCCGGCGGCGAGCAGAAGGTGCTGCTCGAAGTCCCGCGTCAGGCCGCTGGTGCCGCCGTCGTCGTGCTGCCCGATGACCACCAGGTCGGCGTAGCGCGCGTGCAGCGTCACCGCGTCCAACGCGTCGGCGGCGGAGCTGCGCCACTCGCATTTCGAGCAGTTGTAGCGCTGAACTGCGGCGTCCCAGGCCTTGCGGCCCGCCTGCGCCAGGTCGGCGCGCGCCTTGGCCTGCGCCTTCTCGATGAATTCGCCCGCCTCGGCGATCGCCCAGCCCGGCAGCGAGGCCACGCTCAGCGCGTGCAGGCCGACCAGGTGAGCGTCGAATTTCTGCGCCAGCGAGAACGCGATGTCGAGGCGCGAATCAATGCCCTTGCCAGCATCCAGGTGGACCAGGATCGTCTTGTAGGACATGACGTTCTCCCGCTTACGAAAAGATCTTGGATTCATCTTGCGCCGCGCCGGATCGGCTTCATTGACGTGGATCAAACGTCTAGAATCGGCCGCATGCGCCATCTTGCAGTCCTACTCTGCGTGCTTGCCGCCGGCTGCGCTTCGCACACGCAGGTCTCGGTCGGCGCAGGGTCGGCGAGCGGAACCTACCTGGGCATCGACATCCAGAGCGGCTCGGCGGTGGGAGCCATCGTCGCGATCGGCGTGCTCGGGGCGACGATCTACGGCCAGGGTAGCGACACGGCGGATCCGCCTCCGCTCGCCGGGAACCGCGTCGTGCGCGAGCAGGACTGCACCAGGCCGCTCGAGGACCCGAGCGCCAACCTGCGCTGTCGCTGAGGGCTAGGCGCGCTGCGGGCCTGGGCGGCCGCTTTCCACCAGGAAGCTCGCGAGCGTGTCGCAACCGGCATCGCGCTCGGTGACCGTGGCCATCGCGCGCAGGTCGGCTTTGAGCTTCTTGCGATCGACGTCGACGCGCACGTAGCCGCGATAGCGGCCCTCCGCGAGCTTGATGTGGGGGTTGTCCGCGCGTTGGGCGTCGAGGCTTTTCTGCGCGCGCGCCTGGGAGGTGATGGAGGTGCCGCAGAATTCGCTCGCGACGACCGGCGCGGCGGGGTCGTCGAAGTCGGTCTTCAGATCGGCGACGGCGAAATGGTGGACGTCGCCGCCGATGACGACCGGGTTGGCGAGGCGCGCGGCGGCGACGCTCTCGAGGAGCTTCTTGCGCGCCGCGGGGTAACCGTCCCAGCCGTCGGTCCAGTAGCGCCGCGCGCCGTCGCGAACGGCGCCGAAGCGCGCCATGAGGGTCTGCTGCGCGAGCACGTTCCATTGCGCGCGAGACTCGGCGAATGCGCGTGCGAGCCACGCTTCCTGCGCGGCGCCGAGCATGGTCCGCTGCGGTTCGGTGCGCGCCGGGCACTTCCGGTCGTCGATCACGTTGCTGCCCCCGGAGTAGCGCGGGCAGACCTGGAGCGCGCGGTACTGGCGATCGTCGACGAGGAAGAAGCGCGCGAGCGAACCCCAGGCGAACTGGGTATAGATGCGCATGTCCGGTCCGTGCGGGCGCATGCGCGCTGGCAGCGGCATGTGCTCGTAGTAGGCGCGGTAGGCCGCGGCGCGGCGCGCGAGGAAGCGCTCGCCGGTCATGCCGTCGCCGCCGCGGTCGTTCGCGTAGTCGTTGTCGACCTCGTGGTCGTCCCAGGTCGAGAGCCAGGCGCAGGCTGCGTGCGCGGCCTGCAGGTCGGGGTCGCTCTTGTAGCACGCGTAGCGCATGCGGTACTCCTCGAGCGTATAGGGCTCGCCCGGGTTGTGCTTGCGCACGTGGTGGCGGCCCCAGGACGACTCGTAGATGTAGTCGCCCAGGAACACGACCAGCTCCGGGGCGTCGCTGACCGCGTGGCGCCAGGCGCCGTAGTAGCCCTGCTCGTACTGCTGGCACGAAGCGAACGCAAAGCGCAGCCGCTCGAGCGCAGCGTCGGGCTTAGGCGCGACGCGCATGCGCCCGATGGGGCTCACCGCGTCGCCCGCCGTGAACCGGTACCAGTACCAGCGCCCGGGCTCGAGCCCCTTCACTTCCGCGTGCACCGAATGCGCCCAGTCGGGAAGCGCGCTCTCGACGCCCGAGGCGACGATCTTGCGCATTGCCTCGTCGCCGGCGACTTCCCAGCGCACCGGCACCGCCACCGGGTCGAGCCCGCCGTCGTAGCGCTCGAAGTCGGTGATCAGGCGCGTCCAGAGCACTGCGCCGCCAGAGGCCGGATAGCCCGATGCGACGCCAAGGCGGAAGGGATCGCGATCGAAGCGCGCCGCGGCGGCGGGCCGCAGCGGCGCGCCGGCCGCGGCGCCGAGCGCGGCAAGGGCACGCAGAAAGTCGCGCCGGGAGTTCATGTTGCGCACATTTTCCACTCTATAGGGGATCTAGCGTGCGACTTTCTTGCTTGCGGATCCTCCCGCAGCGCCCGGAGCCTGCGCTGGTTCGAGGAATAGCCTGACCAATCGGATGAGTTCCCCGAAGTCGTTCACCACCGCGTCCGGCTTGTGCGGGTGCCGGACGGTGTCGGGAAAGATCCTGTCGATCCAGCCCTGATCCCACTTGGCACCGTTGTAGAAGACGGCGGTGACGCCGGCATCGTTCGCGGCGATCACGTCGGTGGTGCTGTCGCCCACGTACCAGCAGCTGTGGTCGCACGGCGCGGAGAGGCTCTCCAGTGCCTTCAGGATCTGGTCCGGGGCGGGCTTGCGCCTGGGCACGTCGTCGCCGCAGACCATGGTGTCGACAAGCTCCAGCCAGGCGCCGCCGTCGACTGCGCGGATCTCGTGCTCCATGAACTCGCGTTTTCGGTTGGAGAGCACTCCAAGCTTGACGCCGTAGCCACGAAACTCGGCCAGCATGGGGCGGATTCCGTCCTCCAAGGGACGCACCTCGCCGAAGTGGTTGCGGTACGCGTTGTCGAACACGTTGTGCGCGATGCGCTTCGCTTCCTCGTCCGGTCCGAACAGCAATTCGAATATGTCGGTGCGCGAGATCTTGCGGTCGGCCTTGATCCTGGGATGCAACCGCGCGTTCTCGCGCACGTACTTCACCAGGCGAGCGTCCTCGATGGTCTTGGAGTCCTCGGGCCTGACGGTGCGCTCGATCAAGCCGAACTCCACAAGCTTCGGCAGCACGTCTTCCACGGCGTGATACATCGCGTCCAGCGTGTCCACGAGCGTTGCGTGCCAGTCGTAGAGAATCACCCTTGGCCGGGCACCGGGAACGTGCAGGATGCTCATTTACCGAGATCGGAAAAGTATTCGTGTCCGGCGGTGTTGACCAGGCTGCGCCGCAGCTCGACCGGCGCGTTGTGGTAGGTGTAGGCGATGCGGTGGATCTCGAGCAGCGGCGCGCCCTTCTTCACCCCGAGCAGCCGCGCGACTTCGGCGTCCGCGAGGCTCGCGCGCAGCCGCTCGCCGGTGCGCAGCACGTTGATGCCGTAGCGCGTCTGGTAGAGGTGGTAGATGGTGTTGTCGCGCGCGCTGAGGATCTTCTCGCTCAGGTCGGGAAACAGGCGCTGCGGCAGCACCAGGTCGTCCAGGATCACGGGCTGCCCGGCGAGCGAGAGCAGGTTGCGGATCCTGAGCACCGGGTCGCCTGCTGCGATGCCGAGCCGCGCCGCCTCGTCCGCGTCGGCGCGCGCGCGCCGGAACGAAAGGGTCGAGGTCTTCGGGTACTGCTTTTTGCCCTCGCGCGGCACGACGTGAAAGAAGTGGAACATCAGACGGTTGGCGCCATGCTGGGCGATGTAGGTGCCGCTGCCCTGGCGGCGCACCACGACCCCTTCGGCCACCAGCTCGTCGATCGCCTTGCGCAGGGTGCCGATCGACACGCCGTAGCGCTGCGCCAGCCGCGTCTCCGACGGCAGGGCCTCGCCCGGGCGCCACTCGCCCTGCGCGAGGCTCTGGGTGAGCACCCGCTTCGCCTCCTTGTAAAGCGGCGCGGCGACGCCGCGGTCGAGGACCTGGTTCATGGCGCGGCGAGTCTAGCATGCAATTCATACAACTCATATAGTTGACCCTGCCGGCGCGGGAGGCTTAGACTGCCGCTTCCCCGCAACCGCGCGAACCGTATGGAGTACGCGATGATCCACTTCGTAGTGCACGAGGAAGGCGACGGCGTCGGCGTCGTCGTGGTCGAGGGCGTGAAGGCCGGACAGGAGCTCGCCGGCTGGATCATGGAGGACGACAAGGACATCAAGGTGAAAGCCCAGAGCGACATCCCGATCGGCCACAAGGTGGCGCTCAGGGACTACAAGCCGGGCGACACGGTGATCAAGTACGGCGTCGACATCGGCAAGGTGGTTGCGCCGATCAAGCAGGGCGAGCACCTGCACGTTCAAAACGTCAAGACAAAGCGGTGGTGAGAATGGACCTATCCAAGGCGAGCTTCTGGGGCTACAAGCGCGAAAACGGCCGCGTCGGCGTGCGCAACCACGTCATCATCCTGCCGGTGGACGACATCTCGAACGCCGCCGCCGAGGCGGTGGCGAACAACATCAAGGGCAGCATGGCGCTGCCCCATCCCTACGGCAGGCTGCAATTCGGCGCGGACCTCGACCTGCATTTCCGCACCCTGATCGGCACGGGGTCGAACCCGAACGTCGCCGCGGTGGTGGTGATCTGCATCGAGGAGGGTTGGGGCAAGAAAGTTGCCGACGGCATTGCCGCGACCGGCAAGCCGGTGGCCTACTTCGGCATCGAGCAGCACGGCGACCACGACACGATCATGCGCGCCTCCAAGGCGGCGAAGGAGTTCGTTCAGTGGGCGGGCGAACAGCGTCGCGAGGAGCGCCCGCTCAAGGAGCTGTGGGTCTCGACCAAGTGCGGCGAATCCGACACGACCTCGGGCTGCGGCTCGAACCCGACCGTGGGCAACGCGTTCGACAAGCTCTACCCCCACGGCGTGACGCTGTGCTTCGGCGAGACCACCGAGCTCACCGGCGGCGAGCACCTGGTGGCGGCGCGCTGCAGAAACGACGAGGTGAAAAAGAAGTTCCAGTTCATGTTTGACCGCTACCAGGAAGTGATCGAGCGGCACAAGACGAGTGACCTGATGGATTCGCAGCCGACCAAGGGCAATATCGAGGGCGGCCTCACCACGATCGAGGAAAAGGCGCTCGGCAACATCCAGAAGATCGGCCGCAAGTGCGTGGTCGACGGCGTGCTGGACAAGGCCGAGGCGCCCACCGGGCCGGGATTGTGGTTCATGGATTCTTCCTCGGCGGCCGCCGAAATGGTGACGCTTTGCGCGGCCGCGGGCTTTGCCGTGCACCTGTTCCCCACCGGGCAGGGCAACGTGATCGGCAACCCGATCCTGCCGGTGATCAAGCTGTCCGCCAACCCGCGCACCGTGCGTACCATGGGAGAGCACATCGACGTCGACGTGACGGGGCTGCTGCGCAAGGAGATGACGCCCGATCAGGCCGGCGATAAGCTGCTCGAATGCATGTTCCGCACCGCCAACGGCCGGCTCACCGCCGCCGAGGCGCTCGGCCACCGCGAGTTCGTTCTCACGCGGCTGTACGAATCGGCTTGAGCGTCCTCAGGGTCAAGGTCTGGCGCGGGACCGCGCAGGGCGCCTTCCGCGACTACGAGGTTCCGCGCCACGCGAGCCAGAGCGTGCTCGACGTCGTGACCTACATCCAGCGCGCGCTCGATCCCTCGCTCGCCTACCGCTTTGCGTGCAGGGTGGGCATGTGCGGCTCGTGCGCGATGACGGTCAACGGCGTGGCGCGCTGGACCTGCCGCACCCACGTCGACCAGGTCTGCGCCGACGGGCGGCTCGAGCTCGCGCCGCTCGCCAACCTGCCGGTGATCCGCGACCTGGTCTCGGACATGCGCGAGTTCTTCGACAAGTGGGCGCGCGCCAGGGGACGCTTCGAGGGCCGGCGCACGCGGCGCGACGATTTCGAGCGCATCGCGCCCGATTCCGAGGCGCGCCGCCAGATCGACGCCGCGATCGAATGCATCGGCTGCGGCGTGTGCTACAGCTCCTGCGACGTGGTGGCGTGGAACCCCGACTATCTGGGACCCGCCGCGCTCAATCGCGCCTGGACCCTGCTGCGCGACGTGCGCGACGGCGCGCAAGCGGAGCGGCTGCGCGCGGTCGCGGGCGACGCCGGCTGCCACGCCTGCCACACGCACCTGAGCTGCACCGAGCGCTGCCCGAAGCAGCTCTCGCCCACCGCGGGCATCGCGGGCCTGAAGCGCGCCGCGGCCGCGGCGGCGCTGCGGGGCGAGCTGTGAGCGCGCGGCGCGAGGCGATCCTGTGGGTCGCGCAGCGCGCCAGCGCGGCGCTGCTCGCGCTGTGCGTGGCGGTGCACCTCGCGACCATGATCTACGCCGCGCACAGCGGCTTGAGCGCGGGGCAGATCCTGGAGCGCACGCGCGGCAACGCGGCCTGGCTCGGCTTCTATTCGGTCTTCCTGCTGGCGGTCGTGGTGCACGTGCCGATCGGGCTGCGCGCCGTCTTCCTGGAGTGGCTCGGCTGGCGCGGCGCGGCGCGCGACGCGGCGCTCGTGGCTTTCGGCGCGGCGCTTGCCTGGCTCGGTGCGCGTGCGATTCTCGGGGTGTTCCTGTGAACTCCGCCCTGCGCGCGCGCAACCACCCCGGCTACTGGGCTTTCCTCGCGCACCGGCTCTCGGGAATCCTGCTGGCGCTCTACCTGCCGGCGCATTTCTGGGTGCTCGGCCTCGCACTGCGCGACGCGGCGCGCCTGGACGCCTTCCTGCGCTGGACCGATCAGCCCCTGGTGCGCTTCGGCGAGTGGGGCCTGGTGCTGCTTCTGGCGGCGCACTTCGCCGGCGGGATGCGGCTGCTCGCGCTCGAGTTCCTGCCCTGGCGCGAGTGGCACAAGAGCCTGGCGGCGATTGCCGCGGGGGTTTCGCTCGCGCTCGCGCTTGCGTTCGCGCTCGCGCTGTAACGATGGATAGAATACCGCGATGAAGATCGAACCCGTTCAGATCGAAGAAGCCGCGAAGGAGCTCTACGTCCGCGCGCTCAAGCTGCTGCCGCCCGACATCAAGCGTGGCTTCGACACGCTCGCGGCGCACGAGTCGGACGCCACCGCCAAGAGCGTACTCGGAACCATGATGCTGAACATCAAGGTGGCCGAGGACACCGAGAACCTGCTGTGCCAGGACACCGGCATCCCGATCTACAACGTGTGGATCGGGAGCGGGGTGGAAGTCGACGGCGCGGAGCTGAAGGACGCCATCCGGCGCGGCTGCGAGCGCGCCACGCGCGAGCATCCGCTGCGCTCCTCGGTGGTCCACCCGGTGACGCGCGCCAACGAGCACACATCCTGCGGACGCGGCGTACCGGTGATCAACATCGATTTCACGCGCGAGCGCGATACGCTCGCGATCGAGATGGTGCCCAAGGGCTCGGGCTCGGAAAACAACTCTTTCCTGCGCATGGCGATCCCGGCCGAAGGCGTGGATGCGGTCAAGACCTTCGTCGTCGACTGCGTGCTGGAGGCGGGCGGCAAGACCTGCCCGCCGACCATCGTCGGGGTCGGCGTGGGCGGCACCGCGGACCTGTGCCTGCATCTGGCCAAGGTCGCCGCAACGCGACCCCTGGGCAGCCAATGCGAGGACCCCGAGGGCGCGAAGCTCGAGTCGCAGCTGACGCAGGCGGTAAACCGGCTCGGCGTCGGCCCGCAGGGCCTGGGCGGCGACTCGACCGCGTTTGCGGTGCACGTCGAGACTGCGGCGACCCACATCACGATGAATCCGGTGGCGGTGAACATGCAGTGCCATTCGGCGCGCCGCGCGCGCGCGACCTTCCGTCCCGCGGGGCTCGAGTATGGCTTCTAGGCTGAGGCTGCTGCTTGCCGTGGCGGCGCTCGTGGCAATCCTGCCCGCGGCTGCGGCCGAGGTTGCGGGAGTGAAGTTCGCCGATCAGGTCGAGGCCGCGGGCCAGCCGCTGGTGCTGAACGGCGCCGGGCTGAGGCGCAAGTTCATCTTCAAGGTCTATGCGATGGCGCTGTACCTGCCGGCCAGGGCGACTAGCGCGGCGGCGGCGATCGATGCGACCGGCCCCAAGCGGGTCGAGATCGCGATGCTGCGCGACGTCGACGCGCAGACCTTCAGCGACGCGCTGCGCGAGGGCATCGAGGCGAACCACAGCGAGGCCGAGGTCAAGGCGCTCGAGCCGCGGCTCAAGCAGCTCGAAGCCGTGATGCAGAAGGTCGGAACCGCGAAGGACGGCATGCGCATCTGGCTCGACTGGGTGCCCGGCGCCGGCACGCAGGTTTCGATCGACGGTGCGCCCGCGGACGCGCCGATTCCGGGCGAAGACTTCTACCGCGCGCTGCTGCGGATCTGGCTCGGGCCGCACGCGGTGCAGGACAACCTGAAGCAGGCGCTGCTCGGCGCCAGGGACTGACATGGCACACCATGAATTCGAGACGCCGGTGACCGAGGCGCAGGTGCGCGCGCTGCGCGTGAACGACAGCGTGACGCTCAACGGCACGCTCTACGGCATTCGCGACGCGACCCAGATCCACATGTTCGACCGCGGCCGCAAGACCCGCTTCGACCTCTCCGGGCACGCCGTGATCCACACCGCGCCCAACGTGAAGAAGGTGGCCAAGAGCGCCGCTCATCCCACCGGCTACGCGCCGGTGTGCATCGGCACCACCACCAGCGACCGCATGGAGCGCTTCACCCGACCGCTGATGCAGCAGAACGGCGTGCGCATCATCATCGGCAAGGGTGGGCTGCGCGAGGGATCGCTTGCGGCGTTCGGCGAGCTGGGCGGCGTATACCTCGCGATCATCGGCGGCACCGCCGCGCTCGAGACCACCTGGATCGAGGCGATCGAGGACGTCGACCTGGACGATCTCAACCCGGAATCACTGTGGAAGTTCCGCATCCGGGGCTTCGGCCCGCTGCTGGTGGCGATGGACAGCCACGGCGAGAGCCTCTACGCCAGGATCAGGCGCTCGGCGCAGGAGCGGCGCGCGCAGGCGCTTGCCGGCCTGGGCGTGAAGTAGTGCGGCAACTCTCGACCGACGTCCTGATCCTCGGCTCGGGCGGCGCCGGACTGTTCGCGGCGCTGCACGCGCACCAGGCCGCGCCCGGGCTTTCGATCACGGTCGCGGTCAAGGGCCTGCTCGGCAAGTGCGGCTGCACGCGCATGGTTCAAGGCGGCTACAACGTGGCGCTCGCCGCGGGCGACTCGATCGAGCGCCATTTCATGGACACGATCGAAGGCGGCAAGTGGCTGCCGAACCAGGACCTGGCGTGGAAGCTGGTGACGCTCGCGATCGAGCGCATCCACGAGCTGGAGAACGAGCTGGGGTGCTTTTTCGACCGCAACCCCGACGGCACGGTCCACCAGAAGGCGTTCGCCGGCCAGACCTTCGACCGCACCGTGCACAAGGGCGACCTGACCGGTATCGAAATCATCAACCGGCTGGCCGAGCAGGTCTGGGCGCGCGACATCAAGCGGCTGGAGGAGCACCGCGCGGTTGAACTTATAAAAGCAAAGGATGAAGAAGCAATTTCAGGAGTTCTCTTCATCGACATGCGCACGGGCGAGTACCTGATGGTGCGCGCCAAGGCGGTGCTGCTCGCGACCGGCGGCGGTCCGACCATGTATCGCTATCACACGCCCTCGGGGGACAAGAGTTGCGACGGCCTGGCGATGGCGCTGCACGCGGGCTTGCGGCTGCGCGACATGGAGATGGTGCAGTTCCATCCCACCGGGCTGCTCGCGGGCGCGCACACGCGCATGACGGGAACCGTGCTCGAGGAAGGCCTGCGCGGCGCGGGCGGCTTCCTGCTGGACGCCAACCGCGAGCGCTTCATGCACAAGTACGACCCCAAGCTCGAACGCGCCACGCGCGACATCGTGTCGCGCGCGATCTACAGCGAGATGCGCTCCGGGCGCGTGACGCCGAACGGCGGGGTCTACATCTCGATGGCGCACCTCGGTCCGGACAAGGTAGCGAAAGCGTTCAAAGGCATGGTCGAGCGCTGCGCGGACTCCGGCTTCGACCTGGCCGGCGGCCTGGTCGAGGTGGTTCCGACCGCGCACTACATGATGGGCGGGGTGGAATTCGAGCCCGACTGCAGCACCGGGCTGCCCGGGCTGTTCGTCGCCGGCGAGGACGCGGGCGGCGTTCACGGCGCGAACCGCCTCGGCGGCAACGGGGTCGCGAACTCGACCGTGTTCGGCGGCGTGGCGGGCGAGGCGATGGCCGCCTGGGTCGCCGCCGAGGGCGCGCTGCGCGAGCCCGATCGCGCCCAGATCGACGCCGCGCTGGCACGCTGCGAGCGTCCTTTCGCCCGCAGGACTTCGACGCAAGGCGCGGTCGAGTCCGCGCGCGAGGCGCTGTATGACTTGATGTGGCACAAGGTGGGCATCATCCGCGACGCGGCGGGGCTGCGCGAGGCGATTTCGGCGCTCGACGCGATCGAAACGGATCTCGACGCGAGCGCGCTCGCCGACCACAATCGCGCCTTCAACCTTTCCTGGCACGACTGGATGAACCTCAAGAGCCTGGTCGAAGTGAGCCGCGTGATCGCGCGCGCGGCCGCCGTGCGCGAAGACTCGCGCGGCGCGCATTTCCGCGAAGATTTTCCCGCCTCCGGGCCGCTCGAAGCTTCGGCCTACACCAGCGCCAGGCTCGGCGCGAACGGCGTGGCGATCGCGATGCGCCCGGTCGCCTTCACCCGCGTGCGGCCGGGCGAGTCGCTGCTCGCGGCGGCGTGACGATGACCGAAGCGTTCGACTGGCCGCTCGAGGTCCACCGCGTGCTCGCGGGCGCGAAGCTGCGCCAGGTCGGCTACGTCCCCGACGCCGGACACAAGCGCCTGATCGAGCTCTGCCGCGAGGACCGCGCGATGCGCGCCGTGCCTCTCACGACCGAGGAGGAGGGCATCGGCCTGGCGGTCGGCGCCTGGCTCGGAGGCGAGCGCTGCGCGCTGCTGATGCAATCGAGCGGCGTAGGCAACATCATCAATGTCCTTGGAACGATCAAGGAATGCCGCTTTCCGCTGCCGATGCTGATCACCATGCGCGGCGAGTACGGCGAGTTCAACCCCTGGCAAGTGCCGATGGGCCAGGCGACTCCGGCGGTACTCGAAGCGATGGGAGTGGTGGTGCAGCCGGTGCGCGAGGCGGCGGGCATTGCGGCCGCGGTCGATGCGGCGCTGCGTCTGGCCTACAACAGCTACGTCGCCACCGCAGTGCTGATCTCGCAGAGCGTGATCGGCATCAAGAGCTTCCAGGAGCAGGCGGCCCAATGAGCGCGACCCTGAAGCGGCGCGAGGTGGTGGCGCAGCTGCTCGCCGATCGCGGCGACCTGCTGGTGGTGGCGGGCCTGGGCTCGACCGCGTGGGACTGCACCGCGGCGGGCGATCATCCCCTGAGCTTCCCGCTGTGGGGCGCGATGGGCCAGGCGGCGATGATGGGCCTCGGGCTCGCGCTGGCGAGGCCCGCGCGCCGCGTGCTGGTCGTGACCGGCGACGGCGAGATGCTGATGGGCATGGGCTCGCTCGCCACCATCGGCGTGCAGCGGCCGGAGAACCTGAGCGTAGTGGTGATCGACAACGAGCGCTACGGCGAGACCGGGATGCAGGCGACGCACACCGCCTCGGGCGTCGACCTTGCGGCGGTGGCGCACGCCTGCGGCTTTCCGCATGCCAGCACGCTGACCCGCGCGGACGAGATCGGCGCGCTGCGCGCGGCGATCCATTCCCGGCCGGGCCCCAACTTCGCCTCGGTCAAGGTCGCCGTAGAGAAGCTGCCGATCGTCCTGCCGCCGCGCGACGGCGGCCTTCTCAAGGCGCGCTTCAGGCGCGCGCTGCTGGGCGAGGCCGCCGATACGCAGTAGCCGCTAGCCGACGTACTTGCGGAAGAACGCCAGGGTCCTCTCGCGCGCGAGCTTCGCGCTCTCGGCGTGATAGGACCCGCGCTGGTCGCAGTTGAAGCCGTGTCCGGCGGGATAGAAATGCGTGGTCGCCTCGGGGTGGGCGGCCGCGATCTTCTTCGCCTGCTCGAGCGGGATCGACTGGTCCTGCTCGCCGAAGTGGAACATCACCGGGCACTTGGGCTGCTCGGAGATGAAGTTCGGGATCGCGCCGCCGTAGTACGGCACCGCGCAGGCCAGGCCGGGCAGGCGCCCGGCCGCCACCCAGGTCACCGCGCCGCCCCAGCAGTAGCCGACGATCCCGACCTTGCCGGCGGACTTCACCGCCTCGATCGCCGCGCTGACGTCGATCAGGGACTGCTTCCAGTCGAGCTTCTGCATGATGGCCCGCCCGGCCTCGATCTCGGGCGGCGAGTAGCCCGATTCGTAGCCGCGCTGCACCCGGTCGTACATCGCCGGCGCGAGCGCAAGGTAGCCGTCGGCCGCGTAGCCGTCCGTGACCGACCGGATGTGGCTGTTGACGCCGAAGATCTCCTGGATCACGACGATGGCGCCGCGCGGCGTACCGGCCGGGTCGGCGCGGTAGGCGGCGAGCTTGTGGTCGTCTGCTGCGGTGAGTTCGATCGTCTTCCCCATCTGCTCCTCCTTTCGCGAACTGGCCGGCCATTCTAGCGGCAGCCGGTAGAATCCGGAGCATGAAAAAGAACGCCGACGAACTGCTCGGGCTCGCGCGCGCCGCCCTCGAGCGCGCGGGCGCCGATCCGCGCATGGCCGAGGCCGCGGCCCGCCACCTGGTCGCCGCCGAGGAGCAGGGCCTGCCGAGCCACGGTATGTCGCGCGTTCCGTTCTACTGCGCGATGCTCAAGAACGGCCGCGCCGACGGGGCCGCGCGGCCGTGCCTCCTGTCCGACAAGGCGGCAGTGTGCCTGATCGACAACCGCGATGCGCTGCCCTACGAGTCATGCGAGTGGGCGATCGCGGAGGTGACCGAGCGCGCGCGGCGCAACGGCATCGGCTACGCGGGTATCACCCACAGCGGGCATGTGGGAGTGCTCGGCATTCACCTCCTGCCGGTAGCGCGCGCCGGCATGGTCGGCTTCGCGTTCACCAATTCCCCCGCCGCGATCCCCCCCTGGGGCGGCAGCAAGGCGCTGTTCGGCACCGACCCGGTGGCGGCCGCGTTTCCAAGGCCGCAAGCCGACCCGCTGGTGATCGACCTCGCGCTCACCACCGTGATCCGCGGCAAGATCATGCTCGCGGCGCAAAAGGGCGAGCGCATCCCCGAGGGCTGGGCGCTCGACCGGCACGGCAAGCCGACCACCGATCCGAAGGAAGCGATCGAGCACGGCAGCATGTTTCCGATCGGAGGCGTCAAAGGCGCGATGCTGGCCCTGATGTTCGAACTGATCTGCGCCGCGCTCACCGGCGCCGCGATCGGCCCGGAGGCCGATTCGTTCTTCGCCGAGCAGGGCAACCGCCCGCGCGTCGGGCAGTCGTTCATCGCCATCGATCCCGGCGCCCTCGCCGGGCGCGAGAAGTACTTCGAGCGCGTCGAGACCGTGGTGCGGCTGATGCTGGCCGAGACCGAGGTGCGGCTCCCGGGCGCGCGCCGCTTCGAGGCGCAAAGGCGGGCCCGCGTCGAGGGCATCGAGGTGCCCGAGGCGCTGCTGGCGAAGATCGGCGCGTTGGCCGCGGGCTGAGGCGATGGCCGCCGAGGAGCTCCTGGACGCGTTCTGCGACGCGCTCTGGCTCGAGGACGGTCTTGCGCGCAACAGCATCGAATCGTACCGGCGCGACCTGACGCTGCTGGCGCGCTGGCTCGCGCGCCGCGGCGGCGCGCTGGAGTGCGCGAGCGAGGCGGACCTGCACGATTTCTTCGCCTCGCGCCACCGCGGCGGAGCGTCGCACCGGGCGTCCTCGGACGCGCGCATGCTCTCGACGCTCAAACGCTTTTACCGCTACGCCCTGCGCGAGCGCAGGATCGAGTCGGATCCGACCCTCAAGCTCGATTCGCCCAAGCGCGTGCCGCGATTTCCGAAGACGCTGTCCGAGGCCGACGTCGAGGCGCTGCTCGCCGCGCCCGATCTCGCGGCGCCGCTGGGGCTGCGCGATCGCGCGATGCTCGAGGTGCTGTACGCATCGGGGCTACGCGTCTCGGAGCTGGTGTCTCTGAGGACTTTCGAGGTTAATCTCGAGGCGGGCGTACTGCGGGTCATGGGCAAGGGCTCGAAGGAGCGGCTGGTGCCGCTCGGCGAGGAGGCCGTGCACTGGCTGCAGCGCTACCTGCGCGAGGCGCGCCCAAGGCTGCTCGGGCGCGCGGCGAGCGAGGCGCTGTTCGTCACGGCACGCGGCGCGGGCATGACGCGCCAGGCGTTCTGGCACAACATCAAGCGCTACGGCGCGCGCGCGGTACCCGGGCGCAACCTGTCACCGCATGTGCTGCGCCACGCCTTCGCGACGCACCTCATCAACCACGGCGCCGATCTGCGCGTGGTGCAGATGCTGCTCGGGCACGCGGACATCTCGACCACCCAGATATACACCCATGTCGCGCGCGAGCGGCTCAAGCAGCTGCACGCGAAGCACCACCCGCGGGGATGAAGCGCCCCAGCCACAGCGAGACGCCGGCGACGCAATTCCTGAACAAGCACGGCGTCGCCTACGCCGAGCACTTCTACGAATACGTCGAGCACGGAGGGGCGGAGCGCGGCGCCGACGCGCTCGGCGTGCCTGGCGGCGAGGTGGTCAAGACGCTGGTGATGGAGGACGAACGCGGGGCGCCGCTGCTGGTGCTGATGCACGGCGACCGCAAGGTGTCGACCAAGAATCTCGCGCGCCAGGCGGGGCGCAAGCGCGTCGAGCCTTGCCGGCCCGAGGTTGCGCAGCGGCATTCGGGTTACCAGGTGGGCGGCACCTCGCCCTTCGGCACCCGCAAGCCGATGCCGGTGTACATGGAGCGCTCGATACTCGATCTGCCGCGTATCTACATCAACGGCGGCCGCCGGGGCTTCCTCGTTGGCGTGGCGCCGGCCGACGTGGTGCGCGCGCTCGCGCCGCAGCTGGTCGAGGTGGCGTTGGAGGACTAAATCTTGCGGCGCTCGATCGAGACGCCGACGAACTTCGCGTTGCCGAGGATGCCGATCTTCGCCGCGCTCACCCTCACCCACGGCGCGCCGAAATCGTCGACCAGCGCCTGCGCGATGCGCTCGGCGAAGGTCTCGACCAGCCGGAAGTGCCCGCTCGAGGCGATGTCCCGAATGCGCAGCGCAACCTGCTCGTAATCGATCGTGTCCGCCACCTTGTCGCTCGCGAACACGGCGGTGCCGGGCAGCCCGATATCGAGGTCGATCGAGACGATCTGAGGCACGTGGCGCTCGCGCTTGTGAATGCCGATGAGCACTTCGACGCGAAGCTCGCGGATGAGGATGCTATCCATGACCTGTGCCCGATTATAGGGGCCGCGAGGGTAGAATGGCCGGCCGATGCAGACCGTCCTGATCGTCCTCGCCGCGTACCTGCTGGGCTCGGTTTCGTTCGCGATCGTGGTCAGCCGCGTGCTCGCGTTGCCGGACCCGCGCTCCTACGGCTCGAAGAACCCCGGCGCCACCAACGTGCTGCGCAGCGGCAGCAAGGCGGCGGCGGTTCTCACGCTGCTCGGCGACGCGGGCAAGGGCTGGCTCGCGGTGTGGCTCGCGGCGCAGCTCGCGGGCGCGCCTGCGTCCGCGAGCCTGGTCGCGCCGCTCGCGGGGCTCGCCGCGTTCGCCGGCCATGTGTTTCCCGTGTTCCATCGCTTCCGCGGCGGCAAGGGCGTCGCCACCGCCGCCGGCGTGCTGCTCGGCATCGATCTCTGGCTTGGCCTGGCGACGATCGCGACCTGGGTCGTGATCGCGCTGTTGTTCCGCATCTCCTCGCTCGCGTCCCTGGTGTCGGCGCTGTTTGCGCCGATCTACGCCTGGTGGCTGTTCGGCCTGCGTCCGCTGTTGCCCGCGGTCGCGGTGATCGCACTGCTCCTGGCGTGGCGCCATCGCGCCAATATCGGCCGGCTGGTCGCGGGCACCGAGCCGCGCATCCGCTAGGACAGCGTCTCGAGGTCCCAGCGCGGCCGGACGCCGAAGCCGGCCCGCCCGGGCGGCGGCCCGCCGTGCTGTTGCAGTCTGAGCGCCGCGGCGAGCGCGATCATCGCGCCGTTGTCGGTGCACAGCTCCGGCTCGGGATAGAAGACGTCGAACCCGCTGCGCGCGCCCTGAGCGTCGAGGCGCGCGCGCAGGGCGCGGTTGGCGCCCACGCCGCCGGCGACCACCAGGCTGGTCAGGCCGGTCGTTTCCATCGCCTGGACGCACTTGGCGGCGAGGACGTCGACAATTGCGTCCTGGAACGCGCGCGCCACGTCGGCCCGGAACTGCTCGCCGCCTTCGGCGCCTCGCACCAGCATCCGCACCGCGGTCTTCAGGCCCGAAAAGCTGAACTCTAGGTCGCCGCTCGCGATCATCGGCCGCGGCAGGCGGAAGCGGTCTGGCACGCCGGATTCGGCGAGGCGCGCGAGCGCCGGCCCGCCCGGATAGCCCAGCCCGAGCAGCGTGGCGGTCTTGTCGAACGCCTCTCCCGCCGCGTCGTCCTGGGTTTCCCCGAGCAGCGCGTAGCGGCCGATCCCGTCCACCCGCATGAGCTGCGTATGCCCTCCCGAGACCAGCAGGGCGACGAAGGGAAAATCCGGCGGCCGGGCCGACAGCAGGGGCGAAAGCAGGTGCCCCTCGAGGTGATGGATTCCGATCGCCGGCACCTCGAGCGCGAACGCGAGCGCGTGAGCGAACGAGGCCCCGACCAGCAGCGCGCCGGCAAGCCCAGGGCCCTCGGTGTAGGCCACGGCCCCGAGGTCTTGCAGGCCGCGCCCGGCCTGTCCGAACACCCCGCGCGCGAGCGGCACCAGGCGACGGATATGGTCGCGCGAGGCCAGTTCCGGCACCACCCCGCCATAGGCCTCGTGCATCGCGACCTGCGAGTGCACCGCGTGGGCCAGCAGTCGCCCCCCGCCCTCCGTGTCGTACAGGGCGACGCCGGTCTCGTCGCACGAGGTTTCGAGCCCCAGGATCAGCATACGGACCTCATTCTACGGGGCTGGCGACATGCCATTGAATCCGGATATAATTCCACTCTTTACGCAAAACCTCCTGGGATTTGGATGCCGACTGTTCGCGTCAAGGAAAACGAGCCGTTCGAAGTGGCGATGCGCCGCTTCAAGCGCACCGTGGAGAAGACCGGCCTGCTGACCGAGCTCCGCGCGCGCGAGTTCTACGAGAAGCCGACCGCCGAGCGCAAGCGCAAGCTCGCCGCGGCGGTCAAGCGCCATCACAAGCGCCTGCGCAGCCAGATGCTGCCGCAGAAGCTGTACTAGAGCCAGAAGACCGATATGATTTCGCGCCCCGGCGCCGTGCGCCGGGGCGTTTCCATTTCTGAGGCCGGATGCCGCTCAAGGAACGAATCACCGAAGACATGAAAGCCGCCATGCGCGCCAAGGACCAGGCGCGGCTGTCCGCGGTCCGGATGTTGCTTGCGGCGATGAAGCAGAAGGAGGTCGACGAGCGCGTCGAGCTCTCCGACGCGGACGTTCTCTCGATCATCGACAAGATGCTCAAGCAACGCCGCGAGTCGATCGCGCAATTCGAGTCGGCCGGGCGCACGGACCTTGCCGAGATCGAGAAGTCCGAGTCGCGCGTGCTGACGGGCTACCTGCCGCAGCAGCTGAGCGAGGCCGAGCTGACCGAGGCGGTCGCGGCGGCGCTTGCCGAGGCCGGCGCCGCCGGCCCGAAGGACATGGGCAAGGTGATGGCGCTGCTCAAGCCGCGCCTGGCGGGCCGGGCGGACATGGGCAAGGTGTCCGCGCTGGTGAAATCCAGACTCTCTGCCTAAGGCGACTCGCGGGCCGCTAAACTAGGGCAAGGCGGCCGTCCCGTGATCCCCGAGAGCTTCAAGCAGGATCTCCTCAACCGCGTCGACATCGTCGACGTCGTGTCGCGCTACGTGAAGCTGAAGAAGGGCGGCGCCAATTTCATGGGCCTGTGCCCCTTCCACAACGAGAAATCGCCCTCGTTCACGGTCAGCCCCGCCAAGCAGTTCTACCACTGCTTCGGCTGCGGCGCGCACGGTAACGCGATCGGCTTCCTGATGTCCTACGCCGGCCTGGGCTACGTCGACGCGGTGAAGGATCTCGCCGCCTCCGCGGGGATGCAGATGCCGGAGTTTCGCCCGGCCTCGCCGCAGGAGGCCGCGCTTCGCGAGCGCGAAACGGATCTCTACGCAGTGATGGAGCGCGCGATGGAGTTCTACCGCGCCGAGCTCAAGAAGTCGCCGCGCGCAATCGAGTATCTCAAGGGGCGGGGGCTGACGGGCGAAATCGCCGCGCGCTTCCGCGTCGGCTACGCGCCCGACGACTGGCAGGCGCTGCGCGGCGCATTTTCCGACTACGAGGACAAGGCCCTGGTCGAGTGCGGGCTGGTGGTCGAAAACGAGGGCAAGCGCTACGACCGCTTCCGCGACCGGGTGATGTTTCCGATCCTCTCGGTGCGCGGCGCGGTGATCGGCTTCGGCGGCAGGGTGCTGGGCGCCGGCGAGCCCAAGTACCTGAATTCGCCGGAAACCCCGCTGTTCGAGAAGGGGCGTGAGGTTTACGGGCTGGTGCAGGCGCGCGATGCGATCCGGGCCTCCGGCCGCGTGCTGGTGGTCGAGGGCTACATGGACGTGGTCGCGCTCGCGCAGTACGGCGTGGGGTACGCGGTCGCCACGCTCGGCACCGCGACCACCCCGGTGCACGTCTCGAAGCTGCTGCGGCTGGCCGACGAGCTGGTGTTCTGCTTCGACGGCGACGCGGCCGGGCGCAAGGCCGCCTGGCGCGCGCTCGAGGTGAGCCTGCCGCTCGCGCCGGATCACAAGGCGATCCGCTTCCTGTTCCTGCCCGAGGGCGACGATCCGGACAGCTATGTCCGTGCGCACGGCAAGGACGCGCTCGAGCGCATGGTGCGCGAGGCCCAGACCCTGTCGGAATTCCTGCTCGCGGAGCTGCGCGCGGCCGCCGACCTGGGCAGCCCCGAAGGCCGGTCGCGATTTCTCAGTACCGCGAAGCCGCATCTGCGGCAGATTGCGGCGGGGGCGCTCAGACTGCAGGTGGTGAAGGAAGTCGCGGCGCTTGCCGGCGTTTCGCAGGACGAAGCGGAGCAGTTGCTGGAATTGCGCCCCACGCGCCCCTACACCCGGCCGGCGCCCCCGAAGTCCCAGCCGTCGCGCCAATTCGAGCTGGAGGAACGGCTCCTGGCGCTCGTATTCGCCAGGCCGTTGCTAGCCCTGGAGGTCGAACCTGGCCTGCTCGACCCGTCGCTGGAGGAGAGCAAGGCGCTGGCAGAGATTGTCGCGGCGTTGAAGCGAACCGAGCGGCCCGACGAAGTGTCTGACGGGATGCTGATCGAGCTCCTGGGCGAGTCCCCGCACCGCGAGCTCATCGCGCGTGCCCAGGCGAGGCTCTGGATGTCGCTCAAGCTCTCGCCCGACGAGGCCGTCGGCGAGTTCCGCGATACCTTGTCCAAGCTCGGCAGGCGGGCGTCGGCGGAGGAGAAGGCGCTATTGGCGAAAATTCTGAAGAAGTCCGCAACGGCAGAAGAAGAAAGGATCTTTCAGGAACGATACATGCCGAAAGCGCCTTGAGATTCATCGATTTGCTACAATATACGGTTTCGCCGGAACATCCGTGATCCGGGAACAGACGTGAGGTAAGGATGGCCAAGGACAAGCGCAAGACGACCCGCAGCAAGGCCCGCAAGACGAGCAAGAAGGCGAAGAGCCTCAAGAAGCTCAAGCTAAAGTCGGCGGCGAAGGCGCGTCCCGCGGCGAAAAAGAAGGCGAAGGTCGTCCGCAAGGCGTCCCGGCCCGCGGCGCGCAAGCGCGCGAAACCCGCCCCGGCGAAAAAGCCCGCTCACGCCAAGCGGGCGGCGCCGGCGAAGAAGCGCGCGGCCGCGGCCAAGGGCAAGCCCGCGCAAAAGCCCGCCGCCGCGCCCGCGGTGCCCGAGGCAAAAGCCGGCAAGAAGGGGAAGGCCAAGATTCAGAATACCAAGCAGGCGCTCGAACTCCTCGAGGCCAAGGTAAACGCGGGCCTCAAGGCAGCCAAGGATAAGAAGGGCCGCGGCGGACGCAAGGCGCGGCGCGAGGAATGGCTCGCGGCGACTGCGGAGATGCCCAAGGAAGACGCCGAGGCGCGGCGCACGCGGCTCAAGAATCTGATCAAGCTGGGCAAGGACCGCGGCTTCCTGACCTACGTCGAGATCAACGACCACCTGCCCGACGACCTGGTCGATGCGGAGCAAATCGAGTCGATTATCTCGACCTTCAACGACATGGGCATCCAGGTCTTCGACCAGGCGCCCGACCAGGAATCGCTGCTGATCACCGAATCGGCGCCGGCAGCGTCCAACGACGAGGACGTCGAAGAACAGGCCGAGGCCGCGCTGTCGACCGTGGACTCCGAGTTCGGGCGCACCACGGACCCGGTGCGCATGTACATGCGCGAGATGGGCTCGGTCGAACTGCTCACGCGCGAGGGCGAGATCGAGATCGCCAAGCGCATCGAGGAAGGCCTGCGCCACATGGTGCAGGCGATCAGTGCCTGCCCGACCACGATCCACGAAGTGCTAGACCTGGCTGAAAAAGTCGAAAAGGAGGAGATGCGCATCGACGAGGTTGTCGATGGTCTGATCGACCCCAACGCCAAGGACGAGTTCGACCCGAAGAGGGCCGAGTCCGAGCAGGAAGAAGAAGAGACCATCGAGGAGGAGATCGAGGAGGAAGAGGACGACGACGGCGCCGCCGCCCGCGCGAGCCTGCTGCAGCTGCGCACCGACGCGCTGGAGAAGTTCGCCCGCATCCGGCGCCTGAACGAAAAGATGAAGCGCGCGCTGGAGAACAAGGGCCCGCGCGACAAGGACTACGTGCGCGCCCGCGAGCAGACCACCGTCGAGCTCATGACGATCAGGTTCACCGCGCGCACCGTCGAGCGCCTGTGCGACAGCGTGCGCAGCCTGGTCGACGACATCCGCTCGCGCGAGCGTGAGATCCACAACATCTGCATCAACAAGGCGCAGATGCCGCGCCAGCACTTCATCAAGGTGTTCGCCGGAACCGAGGGGTCCAAGCGCTGGCTGACCGGCGAGCTGAACGGGGGGCATCCCTGGAGCGAAGTGCTGGTTCGCTTCGAGCCCGCGATTCTCGAGCTGCTCGGCAAGATGCAGGGCGTGCAGCAGAAGATCGGCATCCCGATCCGCGATTTGAAGGAGATCAACAAGCAGATGTCGACCGGCGAGGCCAAGGCGCGCCGAGCCAAGCGCGAGATGACCGAGGCCAACCTGCGCCTGGTGATCTCGATCGCGAAAAAGTACACCAACCGCGGGCTGCAGTTCCTCGACCTGATCCAGGAGGGCAACATCGGCCTGATGAAGGCGGTGGACAAGTTCGAGTACCGCCGCGGCTACAAGTTCTCGACCTACGCCACGTGGTGGATCCGGCAGGCGATCACGCGCTCGATCGCCGACCAGGCGCGCACCATCCGCATCCCGGTGCACATGATCGAGACGATCAACAAGATGAACCGCATCAGCCGCCAGATCCTGCAGGAGACCGGGCAGGAGCCCGACCCGGCGACGCTCGCGGCGAAAATGGAGATGCCCGAGGAGAAGATCCGCAAGATCCTGAAGATCTCGAAGGAGCCGATCTCGATGGAGACGCCGATCGGCGACGACGACGATTCGCACCTGGGCGATTTCATCGAGGACCAGTCGACCATGGCGCCGTCCGACGCCGCGACCTACTCCTCGCTGCGCGACGTCACCAAGGACGTGCTGGACACGCTCACCCCGCGCGAGGCAAAGGTGCTGCGCATGCGCTTCGGCATCGAGATGTCGACCGACCACACGCTGGAAGAAGTCGGAAAGCAGTTCGACGTCACGCGCGAGCGCATCCGGCAGATCGAGGCCAAGGCGCTGCGCAAGCTGCGTCATCCTTCGCGCTCGGAGCGCCTGAAAAGCTTTCTCGACCAGGAAGGCTGAACCGACGCAGCACAACAGGGGCCGCGCAAGCGGCCCTTCTTTTTTCGGGGGAGGGAGTTCGTGAGCAAGCACGTCGACTACTACTTTTCACCTTCGTCGCCGTGGACCTATCTGGGCCATCGGCGCTTCGCGGAGATTGCACAGAAGCAACGCGCTCAGATCGATGTGAAGCCGGTCGATTTCGGCGTGATATTCCCGCAGTCGGGCGGACTGCCCCTGGGAAAGCGCGCGCCGCAGCGCCAGGCTTATCGGCTGATGGAACTCAAGCGCTGGCGCGCGCATCTCGACGTGCCGCTCACCTTGCAGCCGAAATTCTTCCCCGTGGACGCCAACCCCGCGGCATTGGCGATCGTCGCCGCGGCTTCCTCGGGCCCAGACGCACAGATGAAGCTCGCCGGCGCCGTCATGCGGGCGCTGTGGGCCGAGGAGAAGAACATCGCCGAGCCCTCGACCTTGCGCGCGGCGGCGGCCGAAGCGGGCTTCGACGCCGACCAGCTGCTCGCCGCCGCGCCGGGCGCGAAGGCGCAGTACGACGCCTACACCCAGGAAGCGCTCGCGCGCGGCGTGTTCGGCGCGCCGACCTACGTCTACGGCGACGAGCTGTTCTGGGGCCAGGACCGGCTCGACTTCCTCGAGCGCGCGCTGGCGACGTAGAGTAGCGATTGAATCCCGTGGGCCGGTAGCTCAGCCGGTCAGAGCAGGGGACTCATAATCCCTTGGTCCTTGGTTCGAATCCAAGCCGGCCCACCATCTCGCTGGCCTACTGCAGGATGCGTGCGCGCATGTCCTCCTGCGAAAGCAGCGGGATCGGCACGGGGTCGGCGCGCCAGATGTCGGTCGCATACTCGCGCACGGTCCGGTCCGACGAGAATTTGCCGCTGCGCGCCGTATTGAGAATGGACATGCGGGTCCAGCGTTCCTTGTCCATATAAGCCTGGTTGATCCGCTCCTGGCACTCGACGTAGGAGGCGAAGTCGGCCAGGACGAAGAATGGATCGTGGTGCAGCAGGGAATCCAGCAGTGGCCGGAACAGGTCGACGTCGCCGCGCGAGAAGAATCCCTGGCGCACGAGGGCGATCGCCTCGCGCAGCGCGTCGTTGGTCTGCACGCTGTCGCCCGGCCGGTAGCCTTGGCGGGCGAGCGTGGCGATTTCATCGGTGGTCAGTCCGAACAGGAAGAAATTCTCCGCCCCCACCTCGTCGCGCAGCTCGATGTTGGCGCCGTCCAGGGTGCCGACCGTGAGCGCCCCGTTCATGGCGAACTTCATGTTTCCGGTGCCGGAGGCCTCCTTGCCGGCAGTGGAAATCTGCTCGGACAGTTCCGCGGCGGGGTACACGCGCTGGCCGTTGCTCACGTTGTAGTTGGGCAGGAACACGACCTTGAGCCGGTCGCCGATGCCCTTGTCGCGGTTGACGAGTTCGCCCACGGCCGTGATCAGGCGGATGACGAGCTTCGCCATGGCATAGCCTGGCGCGGCCTTGCCGCCGAAGATGAAGGTGCGGGGATAGACGGCGAGCGCCGGGCTTGTCTTGAGCCGCAGGTAGAGGGCGATGACGTGCAGGATATTGAGATGCTGGCGCTTGTATTCGTGGATGCGTTTGACCTGCACGTCGTAGAGCGAATCCGGGTCGATCACGACGCCGGCGCGGTGGCGCGCGAACCGCGCGAAGTCGGACTTATTGCGCCGCTTGACGATGCGCCAGTCGTTGCGAAAGCCCGAATCCTCGGCCAGCGGCTCGAGCGCCCGCAGCGCGCCTAGGTCCTTGATCCAGCCTTCGCCGATCGAGCGCGAGACGAGCTGGGTGAGCCTCGGATTGCTGAGTGCGATCCAGCGACGCGGTGTGACGCCGTTGGTCTTATTGCTGAACTTCTCTGGCCACAACTCGTAGAAGTCCTTGAGCACATCCTGTTGCAGCAGCCTGGAGTGCAGCGCCGCGACGCCGTTGATCGCGTGGCTGCCGACGCAGGCGAGGTTGGCCATGCGCACGTAGCGCTCGCCGCTCTCGTCGATGAGCGACATGCGGGCGACGCGCGCCTCGTCCGCGAAGAAGCGGACGCGCACCTCGTCCAGAAAGCGGGCGTTGATCTCGTAGATGATCTCGAGATGCCGCGGCAGGATAGAACCGAACATCTCGAGCGGCCAGCGCTCGAGCGCTTCCGGCAGCAGCGTGTGGTTGGTGTAGGCGAAAGCCTGGCGCGTCACCTGCCAGGCCTGGTCCCAGCCCAGGCCATGCTCGTCGACCAGCAACCGCACCAACTCGGCGATTGCGATCGCCGGATGGGTGTCGTTTAGCTGAATGGCGAACTTCTCGTGCCAGCGCGTGACCGGTATGTGCTGAACCCTGAGGATGCGCAGCATGTCCTGCAGTGAGCACGACACCAGGAAGTACTGCTGCTCCAGGCGCAGGGCCTTGCCCTGCATCTGCTCATCGTTGGGGTACAGAATCTTGGTCAGGTTCTCCGAGCGGACCTTCTGGTCGACCGCTCCGTAATAGTCGCCGCGATTGAACACGGCGAAATCGAACGATTCCGGCGCCTCGGCGCGGAACAGCCGCAGCGTGTTCGCGGTGTTGTTGCGATAGCCGAGGATCGGGGTGTCGTAGGGCACCCCCAACACGAGCTTCGCGGGTACCCAGCGCACCCGCAGGCGGCCGTCCTCGTCGGCGAATTGCTCGGTGTGACCGCCGAGCTTCACTTCCATGGCCCATTCCGGGCGCGCGATTTCCCAGGGATTGCCGAAGCGCAGCCACTTGTCGGTCTTCTCCACCTGCCAACCATCGACGATGGCCTGATCGAAGATGCCGAACTCGTAGCGGATGCCGTAGCCGAGCGAGGGAATCTCCTCGGTGGCCATCGAATCTAGCAGGCAGGCCGCCAGGCGCCCCAGGCCGCCGTTTCCCAGACCGGGCTCCTCTTCCTGCGCGAGGATCTCCTCCAGATTGAGGCCTAGCTCGGTGATCGCCGAGCGCACCTCGTGCTGGATCCCCAGGTTTAGCAGGTTGTTGCCGAGGTGCGGGCCCATCAGGAACTCGGCCGACAGGTACGCGACCGTACGCGAGCCGCGCGTGGTGTACGCCGCCGCGGTGCTGATCCAGCGCTGCAGCATGCGGTCGCGCACCGCGAAAGCGAGCGCGAGGTAGAAGTCCTTGAGGGTCGCGACGGCGGGGAACTTGCCCTGGATGTAGAGCAGGTTGTCCAGGAACGCGCGTTGTAGCGCATCCTTGTGCAGGCTGGTGCGGTACTCCTCCGATTGCGGCGCCGCAGGGACGTGCTCGGACGGGGCGTTCATCGCGTCAATCTCTTCATGGGCTGGGCCGCCAGGTTCAATGCAAGGACCGTGCGGGGCGAGCCTTCGCACAGGTGCATGCTTACTTACAGGAGGATAGGCAGATTTTCAAGCAGTTAGCGGGCTTGGGCACGGCAGCTTGCCGCTCGCTGCGAGAAGAGCGGCACCTGCGTGCACCGGGCCGGGGCGCGCTCGCACCACGATGGCCTAGGTTGAACGCCCGTGGCAACGCCGGTGAAGGAGGAAACCGGCGCGAAGCTTCGATTGCCCCGTCTCGAAACCCCGCGCAAGCGGGGTTTTTCGTTGTTGGGGTGCCGGGTTTTCCTGTAAAATCCGCGCCTTCGCGATGGGGTGGTAGCTCAGCTGGGAGAGCGTCGCGTTCGCAATGCGAAGGTCGGGAGTTCGATCCTCCTCCACTCCACCAGTCACTCACACGATCACATAGCGCAAAATCAAATGCGACAGCGCCCGAACTCGGGCGCTGTCGCTACACGGGTGCGCAGACCGCTTGCCGGATCAGCGGCGGTGGCGGCGGTCGTGGTCGCGGTCCTGGTCGTGGTGGCGTATGCCGGTCACGATCTTCAGCCACCCCTGGCCTTGGAAAGCCAGGCCCGAGTTGGTCGTCCCGGTCACGATCCCTTGGTTGTCGCCCGGCTCGAAATCCGCCTTGCGGAAGTCGAACGTGCAGATCAGATCGGGCCGCTTGTCGTGGTTGACGTCGACGCCGTGCCGATTGCAGCGGATGCGGCTCTCCTCGTCGCCGGTGATGCCGAACCTGACCGAGGTCGGGTCGACATCCATCGCGTCGAACGTGTCGGACGACAGCAGCGCCACCGGGATGCCGTGCCGGAAGCGACTGCGCAGCACCTCGATGTCGTGCGCCCGGTCAGGATCGTGCTTCCGCTCGGACTCGTGGTCGCGCCCGTAATGGCGGCCGTACCTGAAATAGCGGTCGCTCGCGGCGTAAGCCCAGATGACGTCGCGGCTGCCCGGCCTGATGTCGATGCCGATCTGCTGCACCGGCGGCGGAGGCGGCGGAGCGGACGCAGCAGACGTAGCGCCCGAGATCGTCAGAGTGTAGGTGCCGTTGACGCCGATATACGGGGAATAGTCGTAAATCTCGCTCGAGGACCTTTGGTCGATGCTGACAAACGCGGCCGGCAAGCTGCTGACACCGACGATATAGGTTCCTGTCGCCGGCACGACGAAGCTATCGATGCGAGCGTCCTCTTCATTGTCGGAGCCCGGGTCGATCGGAACACCGCTGACACTCTGGTCCAAGGGCACGGGGTTGGTGCCGTCCGGTCCGAAGATGGCAAGAACGGTCCACACACCCACGTAGTCGGCGCTCATGCCGCCGTCGATATCGATGGTCAGAACGTCCCCTTCCTGCGCGTGAAAGCTGTAGTAGTCCACGTCGCGGTGGGTGGGCATGTTGAGGATCCCTCCGTTCACCACCATGGTGCCGTCGCTGCCGGGGACGAGCGCTTGGGCAGTGCCTGAGGAATCGTTGGGTTCGGCCTCGTCCACTGCCAGCGCAACGTGGCTCGCGACCGATGCCGCAAGGAAAGCGATCATCATTGCCGATCGCATGAAGCGTTTGTTCGTCATTTCTGCCCCCTGTTCGCGCCCACTCTAGGAGCGCCACAATAACGAAAACTCATGACGACAAACTATCCGTCCGCGCGGCCGGTGCCGAGTGAATACCTCACGCCGGATCGAATAACCTCGTTGCCTTCGTGAAGTAGTTCCGCATTTAACAAAGCCTGACAGCGCGACCTAACATGGGCAGTAGGTGAATTAGGACAGGCCTTTTCGCCGATACCCGGACGCGTCACGTCGAACGGCGTATCGGAGGACGGGTACTTGAGTCAGGCCTGGGTGGTGACGCTGCCGCGGTCGATGACGAAGAGGCGGTCGACCATGCGCTCGGAGTGCTGCAGGTCGGACTCCGACAGGATCACCGACATGCCCTCCAGCTTCAGGCTGCCGACCACTTCCACCAGGCGGTGCGCGAGCGCGGGTGCGACGCCTTCGAAGGGTTCGTCGAGCAGCAGCAGCTTGTCGCCGCACATCAGCGCGCGGCCGATCGCCACCATTTTCTGCTGGCCGCCCGAGAGCTGCGTGCCCTTGCGCGCGGCGAAGCCGCGGATTTCCGGGATCAGGCGGTAGACCTTTTCCAGCCGCGCGGCGGCATCGGGCAGCTTCGCCGCCCAGGCCGGCAGCAGCAGGTTCTCCTCCACCGTCAGGTCCGGGATCAGGCGCCGGTCTTCGGGCATGTAGCCGATTCCCATGCGGGTGCGGCGCCAGGTCGGCGCCGCGAGCAGGTCTTTGCCGTCGAACGCGATCGCACCTCCGGAGACCTTGAGGATGCCCATAATGCTCTTCATGAGCGTGGTCTTGCCGGCGCCGTTGCGCCCGATCAGGCCCGCCATGGTCCCGGTCGGCAGCTCGAGCGAGACGCGGCGCAGGATCTGCACCGACTGGATCGAGACGTCCACGCCGTCGACCCTAAGCACGGTGCCTCGCCTGCGCTTCGTCCAGGCGGTGCAGCTCGCCGCCGACGACGAAGCGCTTGACCTCCGGATCCTCGAGCGCCAGCGCGGGAGGCGCGTCGGCGATGATGCGCCCGTCGTAGAACGCCAGCACGCGCTCGGCGAAGCGACTCACGACCTCCATGTCGTGCTCGACGAACAGCACCGTGACGCCCTCCGCCCTGACCGCCTTCATGATCATTTCCATGATCGCAAACTTCTCCTCGGCCGAGACGCCGCTGGTGGGCTCGTCGAGCAGCAGGATCTTGGGCTTGGCGACCATGGTGAGCGCGATATCGAGCAGCTTCCTCACCCCCCCGGGAAGCACTTGCGCGTTCTTGTCGCGGTACTCGGCCAGGCCGAAGCGCTCGAGGATGCGCTCGGCGACCGCCTCTGCCGGCAGATCGTGGCCCGGCACCAGCGGCTCGTCGCGCGAGAAGAACCCGCCCCGGCCCGCGTTCCTCAGCAACACGCCGATGCCGACCATCATGTTCTCGAACACGGTGAGCGAAGCGTAGAGCTGCGGGATCTGAAACGAGCGGCAGATTCCCAGGCGCGTGATCTCGCGCGGCGCGAGGCCCGTGATGTCCCGCCCGTCGTAGTGGATGCCGCCGCGGTCGGGCTTGAGGTAGCCCGTGATCATGTTGATGAAGGTGGTCTTGCCGGCGCCGTTGGTGCCGATCAGGCCGACCACCGAGTCGCGCTCGATCGCCGCGGTTATGTCGCTCGCGGCGGTGACCGCGCCGAAGTTCTTGCACAGGCCCTGGGCGTCGAGGATCGCCGTCATCTCAGCCCGCCTTGCGCCGTGCGAACAGCGACCACAGTCCTTGCGGCAGGAACACGATCACCACCAGCAGCGAGCTGCCGAGCACCATCTGCCAGGTGTTGGGCGAGATGTCGAAGGCGACCGTCTGGATGATGCCGAAGATCAGCGCGCCGAGGAACGGCGCGATCACGTTGCCGGTTCCCGCCAGGATGGTGATGAAGATGAACTCGCCCGAGGTGGTCCAGTACGCCATTTCCGGGTCGATGTGCCCCACGGTGGTGGCGGCGAGCGCACCGCCCAGGCCCGCGAGCGCCGCGGCGATCACGTACTTGACGTGGATCGCATGGCGCGCCGAGGCCCCCATGTACTCGACGCGAATCTCGTTGTCCTTGATCGCCGGAGCGAGCCTGCCGAGCGGCGTTTTCAGGTAGCGATGCACCAGCAGCGCCGCGACGAACGCCACCATGACGGCGACCGCCATCACCATGTAGCGCACCCAGGCGTCAGCCGGACGGAATCCGGCGAGCGTCGAGGGCAGCAGGTTGAAGCCGTCGCTCGAGCCGAGCGCTTCGGTCTTGACCAGCAGGCCGTACAGGATCATCGAGATCGCCAGGCTCAGCAGGCCGAAGAAGATGCTGCGGTAGCGCGCCAGCAGGAAGCCGAGCACGAAGCCGGTCACCCCGGAGGCGAGCATGCCGGCGAGCATCAGCGTGAACACGCCGCTCACCTCGTATCGCAGCCCCAGCAATCCCGCGGCGTAGGCGCCGATGCAGTAGTACAGCGCCTGGCCGAAGGACACCAGGCCGCAGCGCAACAGGATCATCAGGCCGAGTACCACCAACCCCTTGGCGAGCGCGACGGTGAGCAGAAACACCGTCCACTGCGGAGCGAACGGCCCGGCGACGAGAATCACGGCGACGATCAGCGCGAGGGTTCGCGGCGTGTGGTCGCGGCTCATATCTTTCTCGCCTCGGCGAGGCTGAACAGGCCGCGCGGCCTGAACGCCAGCACCGCCGCCATTACCAGGTAGATCACGAACAGCTCGGCCTGCGGCAGGTAGTGAACGGCCGCTGAGCGCACCAGCCCGACGATCACCGCGCCGAGCGCCGCGCCCGGGAGGCTCCCGAGGCCGCCAATTACCACCACCGCGAACGAGAGCACGATCACGTCGACGCCCAGTCCGGGCACCACCGAAACGGTCGGCGCGGTATAGGCGCCGCCGATCGCAGCCAGCAGCGAGCCGAAGGTGAAGGTGAACAGGTACATCCGGTCGACGTTGATGCCCATCGCGCGGCTCACCTCGGTGTCGTGGATCACGGCCACCAGCAGCTTGCCGGTGCGCGTGTGGTTCAGCATCCAGGCGAGTCCCACCCCGCATACGATCGCGACCCCGACCAGGATCAGGTTGTAGTAGGGGTAGGTCAGGTCGCCGATGTCGAAGCTGCCGAGCAAGCCGTAGGGCTCGGCGACGAAGTAGGGGCTCACGCCCCAGATCAGCTTGATGACGTCTTCCAGGATCAGGAACAGGGCGTAGGTGATGAGCAGGATCACCACCTCGTCCTTTGCGTACATGAAGCGCAGGATGCCGCGCTCGATCAGCGGCGCGACGATCACCGACACGAGTACCGCCGAGCCGAGCAGCACCGCGTAAGAGAGATACGGCGGCATGCCGTGCGCCAGCAGCGCGCCGGTGATCGAGGCCGCGGCGTAGGCGCCGAGCGCGTAGAAGCTGCCGTGCGTCACGTTGACGATCTTCATGACGCCGTAGATCAGCGTCAGTCCGACCGCGGCGACGAACAGCCAGGCCGAGTAGATGATGCCGTCGATCAGGACGGCGACGAGCTGTTCCACGCTATGCAGGTATGGAAATGCGCGGACGAAAAAAACGGCTGCCTCTGGGGCAGCCGTTCGTCAGTCGGATCGCCTACTTCTTGAACCCGTTGGCGATCCAGTCGGCCGCCTTTACGCCGTCCGGCGGGTTGACCATCTCGGCCGGATAGCGTTTGACGTTCGCCACCGTCATCTTGCCCTTGACCTTCTTGCTCACGCCGTAGGCGGTCTCGGTGATCGCCTGGTGGCCGGCACCGATCGCCATCTCGACCTTGCCCGCCGGACTCTCGAACGTGAGGTGCTCGAACGCGGCGATCACCTGGTCGACGCTCGGGCGCTTGCCGCCGTTCGCGGCCTGCGCCTTCTCCCACGCCGCCTTGGTGCCGAGGATCGCCTGCGCCATGTGGTACGCAGCGTAGTTCGGCGGCACGCCGTAGCGGTCCTGGAAGGTCTTCGAGAACCACGTGTTGAGCGCATTGTGCGGGGCGTAGGGGCCGTAGGGGCCGCGCGCGCCGATCACCACGCCGTCGGGAATGCTGCCCGCGAGCTTGTACATTGCCGTCTCGCCGGTGGTCAGGATCACCGTCCGGTGCTTGAACAGCCCGCGCGGGCCGCCCTGCAGGATGAGCGCCTCGAGGTCGCCGTCCCAGAAGCTCGAGTGCACCACGTCGGCCTTGGCCCCGAGCACGGTCGAGATCTCGGCGTTGTACTGCCCGGCGAACAGCTTCGGCATCTGCGAGGTCGCGACTTTCACGCCCGGCACGAGCTGCTTCATCGACGCGTCGAAGTCCGACCAGGAGTCCTGGCCCCAGGCGTAGTTCTGGTTGATCCCGGCAATGGTCTTGATCCTGCCCTTTCTCAGGTCCCTCACGTACAGCGCCGCACCGACGCTGTCCATGGTTGCGGTCGCGGCGGTGCGGAACACGTACTTGTAGCCGCGCTCCTCGAAGATGCGCGGCGTGCCGCAATCGAAGAACACGGTCAGCTTCTTCAGCTCTTCGGCCACCGGCGCGATGCCCAGGCAGCTGCCGCTCGAGATGTAGCCGATCACCATGTCGACGTTGTCGCGCTGCACCATGTTGCGGAACTCGGTCACCTGCGTGGTGGTCCCGCCCGACTCGTCGACCAGGTTCATGTGCAGCAGCGCGCCGCCGAATCCCTTGGTGGCATAAGGCGTCGGCACCTTGCCGTTGTTCAGCATCTCGAACATGATTTCGGCGGAATTGCGCGCCGGGACGCCGAACGGCCCCGCGGCCGGTCCGGACAGGAACGAAACGACTCCGATCTTGAGCGGCGCTTCCTGTGCCGCGGCGATGCCCGGCAGCAGCGCGGCGATTGCCACCGCCGCCGCGGTTTTCTGGATTCTGTTCATGATCCCCTCCTCCTTGTAGGCGAAGGATGGTGCAGCAAAAGCGCGCCGACGGTCAAGCAAGAGCAGTGACTGATCCTCGCGCGCGGCGCGTGAAGTGGGCTTATCATCGCCCAACCCAGCGCAGCGAGGAATTCGCAGTGAGATTCGAATCCATTCTCTATCAGGAGGAGGGGCCGGTCGGCTGGCTCACCCTCAATCGTCCCGACGACGGCAATATGTTCACGCCACAGATGTGCCACGAGATCCGCGACTGCATCAACGAGGTGCGGCGCGAGACGCGCACCCGGGTGCTGGTGATCACCGGCGCGGGCGACAAGTTCTTCTGCATCGGCGGGCGCAAGGAAGGCATGGAGGACACGCTGCTCTACGCTGGCGTGCTGCCGACGCTCGAAATGTACGAGTCGATCGACCGGCTGCAGAAACCCGTCATCGCCTCGGTCAACGGCTACGCGGTGGGTGGTGGCAACGTGCTGCAGGTCGTGTGCGACCTCACCATCGCCAAGGAAAGCGCCGTATTCCGCCAGGTCGGGCCGATGATGGGCAGCTTCGATGCGGGCTACGGCACCTGGTACCTCGAGGATCTGGTGGGCAAGAAGAAGGCGAAGGAAATGTGGATGCTCAACCCGCGCCTCAGCGCCCAGGAAGCGCTCGAGATCGGCCTCATCAACCGCGTGGTGCCAGACGACAGTCTGCGCGAGGAGACGCGCAAGATGGCGCTCGAGGTCGCCGAGCGCGGCGCGTTCGCGCTCGCCTCGATCAAGGGCGCGTTCAACGCGCGCCACGGCGGCGTGTCCGGGCTGGCGCGCGTCGCGCACGACCTTCTGCTGCGCGGCTACCTCGAGAGCGACGAGTCGCACGAGCTGAGCGAAGCCTTCCGCGCCAAGCGCAAGCCCGACCCGGAAAAATTCGGCCGCTAGGTTCGTGAACACGATCCTCACCCTGCTCAATCCGCAGGAGGCGGCGCGCCACTACGCCTCGGGAGCATGGCGCTCGGACACGCTCTACTCGCTGCTCGAGCGCCACGCCGCCGAGCACCCGAAGGCGCACGCGCTGCGCGATGCGCGCCTGCGCCTCACTTGGCGAGAGCTGCTGACATGGGTCGACTCGGTCGCCGCGCGCCTGCATCAGGCCGGTGTGCGCCGCGGCCAGCGCGTCGCGGTGTGGCTGCCCTCGCGCGCCGAAAGCGTGGTCGTGCTGCTCGCCTGCGCGAGGAACGGCTACGTCTGCAACCCTTCGCTGCACCAGAACTACACCGTGGCCGAGATCGTGCAGCTTCTCGAGCGCACGCGCGCCGCGGCACTGGTGATGCAGCCGGGATACGGCGCGGACGCGGCGCGCGCCGACATCGTCGCGGCGGCGATGGCGCTGCCCCATATGAAGGCGGTGTTCGGCGCGCCGAACACGCCGTTCCCGCCGCCGGGCGAAACCTGCCACGTTTCGCCGGTCGCAGATCCCGACAAGATCGTCTACCTTGCGTTCACCTCCGGCACCACCGGCGTGCCCAAGGGCGTGATGCACTCGGACAACACGCTGCTCGCCAACGGCCGCGCCATGGTCGCGGACTGGGGGCACGACCATTCCACCGTGTTGCTGAGCTTGTCGCCGATGAGCCACCACATCGGCACCGTCGCCGTCGAGCAGATGGTGGCCGCAGGCTTCGAGCTGGTGGTGAATGACCCGCCCGGGGGAATGAAGCCGATCGACTGGGTGCTCGAGTGCGGCGCGACCTACGTCATGGGCGTGCCGACGCACGCCATCGACATCCTGGCCGAAGCCAAGCGCCGCGGCCTGGCGCGGCTGGGCGCGGTGCGCCTGTTCTACATGGCCGGCTCGCCGATTCCGCGCGAGGTGGCGCAGAGCTTCCTCGGCATGGGGATCACGCCGCAGAACATCTACGGCATGACCGAGAACGGCTCGCACCAGTACACTCTGCCGAGCGACGACGCGCGCACCATCGTCGAGACCTGCGGCCGCGCCTGTCTCGGCTACGAGACGCGCGTCTTCGCGCAGGACAACCCCGACCTCGAGCTGCCCGTCGGCCAGGTGGGCGAGATCGGGACCCGCGGCGCGCTGCTGATGCTCGGCTACTTCGACAACCAGGCTACCACCGAGGACTCGTTCAACCGCGACGGCTGGTTTATGTCCGGCGATCTCGGGGTGCTGGACGAGCGCGGCTGCCTGCGCATCGTCGGCAGGAAGAAGGACCTGATTATCCGCGGCGGGCACAACATCCACCCGGCGCGGATCGAGGACCTGGCGCACAAGCACGCCGCGGTGCAGAAAGCAGCCGCCTTCGGCGTGCCCGACGCACGTCTGGGCGAGAAAGCCTGCCTTGCGGTCATTTGCCGCGAAGGCGAGCGCGTCACCGGGGAAGCGCTGCTGGACCACCTGCACGCGGTCGGCCTGTCGAAGTACGACATGCCCGAGTACTTCATCGCGATGGACGCCTTCCCGCTCACTGCGAGCGGCAAGATCCTCAAGCGCGAGCTGCAGGAGTGGGTGAAGAGCAGACGCATCGCGCCGCTGCCGGTGCGCTGGAGCGAACCCGTGAAGGAGAACTGAAATGGCCATTGAGCTTTCGCGCGTCGACGAATTCGCGCTGCTGCGTCTGAATCGCCCGCAGGCGCTGAACGCACTTTCTTTCGGACTGGTCGAGGACCTGTCGCGCGCGGTCGACGAAGTCGCGGCGAGCGACGCGCGCGCCCTGCTCGTCACCGGCGCGGGCGACAAGGCGTTCTGCGCCGGGGCCGATATCGCCGAGCTCGCCGGACGGAGCCTGGCGCAGACCCGGCGCGGCGCCGAGCTCGGCCAGGCCGCGATGGACAAGATCTCCCGCCTGCCGATGCCGTCGGTGGCGATCGTCAACGGCTACGCCTTCGGCGGCGGGCTCGAGCTCGCGCTCGCCTGCACTTTTCGACTGGTGGCGCAGAACGCGAAGCTCGGGTTGCCCGAGATCAAGCTCGGCCTCATCCCCGGCTACGGCGGCACCCAGCGCCTGCCGCGCGCGGTGGGAGAAGCGCGCGCGCTCGAGATGGTCCTCACCGCGCGCGCGCTCGACGCGCAGACCGCCGTCGCCTGGGGTCTCGCGAGTCGCGTGATCGAGGGCGACCTGCTTGCCGCAGGGATCGCCTTCGCGCGCGAGTTCTCCCGCTACAGCCTGCCGGCGCTAGGCTTCGCGCGCGACGCCGTGCAGCGCGCGCTCGACACGCCGCTGCACGAGGGTTTGCGAATCGAGGCCGACCTCTCGACCCTCGCGTTCCAGCTCGACGACGCGCGCGAGGGGATGGACGCCTTCATGAACAAGCGCAAGCCGGCCTTCAAGGACCGCTGAGATGGCGAAAGTGATCGCGGTCACCGGCGCCAGCCGCGGCATCGGCGCGGCGATCGCCGCCGAGCTGGTGCGCCGCGGGTTCACGGTGGGCTCTCTGACGCGGAAGGCGATCGGCGTCGACGGAACTCTCCCTATCGCTTGCGACGTCAACGACCAAGAATCCGTCAAGAGCGCGTTCAAGACCCTCGCGGACAAAGCCGGGCGCATCGACGGGCTGGTAAACAACGCCGGGGTGCACCTGTACGGCAAGTCCGCCGAGCTGGCGATCGAGCGCTACGAGCAGGTGATGGACACCAACGCACGCTCGGTATTCGTGTGCTGCCGGGAGATCTATCGTTATTTGGAGAAGACCGGAGGCACGATCGTCAACATCGGCTCTTTTTTCGACAAGCTGGGCGTGAAGCAGAACCTTGCCTATTGCGCTTCCAAGGCGGCGGTAGGCGCCATCACCCGCTGCCTCGCGGTCGAGTGGGCGCCGAAGAAGATCCGGGTGCTGGACGTCGCGCCGGGCTACATCGAGACCGAGCTCAACGCCGAAGCGATGGCCAAGGGCGCGCTGCGCGCCTTCCTCGAAGCGCGCGTACCGACCGGCGCGCCGGGCGGCGTCGAGGACGTGGCGCGGCTGGTGGCGGCGCTGTTGTCCGAGGACATCCCCTTTCTCACCGGCGAGACCATCTATCTCGACGGCGGCCAGGGGATGGCGCATTGAGCCGATGCGCGCGGTGATCGTTCGCGAGCACGGTCCGGCCGCGGCGCAGCGCGTCGAGACGCTGGCCGACCCGGTGCCGGGAAGCGGGGAGGTGGTGATCGACGCGCGCGCGATCGGCGTCAACTACCCGGACCTGCTCGTGGTCGAGGGCCGCTACCAGTTCCTGCCGCGGCGGCCTTTCAGTCCCGGCAAGGAGGTCGCGGGCGTGGTGAGCGCGGTCGGCCCCGGAGTGACCCGCTTCAAACCTGGCGACCGCGTCATGGCGCAGCGCGAATATGGCAGCTACGCGGAGAAGACGCTCTCGCCCGAGGCGACCTGCTACCGGATGCCGGACGCGCTCGGCTTCGAGGAGGGCGCCGCGCTCGGCCTCGCCTACCAGACCTCGCATTTCGCGCTGGTCGAGCGCGGCGCCTACCGCAAGGGCGAAGCGGTGCTGGTGACGGGCGCCTCGGGGGGCGTCGGGCTCGCCGGCGTCGAGATCGCCAAGGCGCTCGGCGCCACCGTGATCGCGGGGGTCACCAGCGCCGACAAGGGCGAGCTGGCCAGGCGCCACGGCGCGGACCACGTGATCGACCTCGCGGCGCCAAAGCTGCGCGACAGCGTGCGCGAGCAGGTCTACGGCGCCCTGGGCGGGCGCGGGGTGGACATCGTGCTCGAGAACGTCGGCGGCGAGGTGTTCGATGGCGCGCTGCGCGCGCTCGCCTGGCGCGGGCGCATGGTCGTGGTCGGCTTCGCCTCGATGCGGCTGCCCGAGGTGAAGGCGAACTACCTGCTGGTGAAGAACATTTCGGCCGTCGGCCTGCAATGGAGCGACTACCGTGAGCGCGACCCGGTCTGGGTGCAGCGCGTCCAGGCCGAGCTCTACGTGATGTGGTCCGAGGGCAGGCTCAGGCCCCACGTCAGCGAGCGTTATCCCCTGGAGCGCTTCGCCGACGCGCTGTCCCGCTTCGCCCAGCGCGGGGTGCGGGGCAAGATGATCCTCCTGCCCTAGACCTCCATCTTCATCGGCAGGATCACCATCTGCAGCCCCGCCGCGTGCAGCCGCTCCTGCAGCACCAGCGCGGCCTGGTTGTGCAGCAAGCTGATGAACCAGTTGTCCTTCTCGAAGATCAGCTTCGAGGTGAAGAAGATGCTGTTGGGAAAGTCGGCGCGCACCTGCGCCGCGAGCTCGGCGAAGCCGTCGATCGGATCGGTGCCGAAGGACAGGTAGGACTTCGCCGCCAGGCCGTTCGAGTGGCAGAAGTTGACGAAGAACCTGAGCGCCACGTTGGCCTCGACCTTCATTGCCTCCATGTCCTCCACGCCGCCGTAGCTGCGGGCATCGACCGTACGCGAGTTGATGAACACGAAGTTGCGGAAGTGCCCCGGGAACATGCGCTGCACCCAAAGCAGCGCGTGCAGCCCGCCGCCGCGCGACGAGCCGACCAGGAACACCGCGGTCGGCGCCTCCGGCACGAGCGGCGGCGGCTCGGCGACCGAGCCGAAGGGCACGCCCTCGAACTGCTCGTCGATGCGGCGCAGCGCATCCTTGGTCCAGTCGTAGTGGCGCCGCACCGCGACACACAGCGCGACGATCGCGCCGACGATCGCGAACGCCGCCCATCCACCCTCGTTGAAGCGCTCTACCGCCAGCAGGCCCAGAATCCCGGCGCAGACGATGAAGCCGAGCAGCGACAAGGCCAGGCGGCCGGGCCAGGTCTTGTTCGCGTGCTGGCGCCACCAGTAGGTCACCAGTCCCAGCAGCGAGACCGAGAAGGTGAGGAACACGCTGATCGAATAGAGCACCACCAGCAACGTCACGCTGCCGGCCGTCCACCACAGGATCGCGAACGCGGCGAGCCCCATTACCACGATGCCGTTCTCGGTCACCAGCCGCGTCGACAGGTAGCGGAACTTGTGCGGTACCCAGGAGTCGGCCGCCATGTTCGAGAGCACCGCGGGCCCGCCGAGAAAGCCGGTGTTCGCCGCCACGAACAGCAGGCCCGCCTCGAGCCCGAGCACGACCAGCAGGGCCCACTGGTTCGCCGAAGGAGCGCCGAATCCCATCTCGCGCAGCACCGAGCCGAACGCGATCGCGTTGTAGGTGCGCCCCTCGACCGGCGTGACGTTCCACAGCAGGTAGACCAGGATGATGCCGCCTGCGGTGAAGGCGAGCGACAGCGCCATGAACAGCATGGTGAGCTTGCCGGTGTGCTCGCGCGGCTCGGCGAGCACGTTGATGTTGTTCGACACCGCCTCAAGCCCGGTGTAGGTGCCGCCGCCCTGCGCGTAGGCGAGCAGCAGAAAGGCCGCCATCGGCGCCCAGCCGATCGCCTCGCCGAGCGCCCGCGTATCGGCGGTGAGTTCCGGGATCAGGCGGCCGAACTGGCCGGCGTGCGCGAGGATGCCGTAGGTGATCAGCACGGCGTGGGTCGCGACGAAGCCGAGAAAGATCGGCAGCAGCACCTTGATCGCCTCTTTCATCCCGCGCAGGTTCAGCAGCATCAGCGCGACGACGATGGCGAGCCCCGTCGCGAGCTTGTACTGCTGCAGCGCGAGCGGAAGCAGGGAAAACAGCGCGTCCACTCCCGCCGCGACCGAGATCGCGATCGTCAGCACGTAGTCCACCAGCAGCGCCGCGCCGGTGATCACTCCGGCCGTCGGTCCGAGCAGGCGCGTCGCGACACGGTATCCTCCGCCTCCGGTGGGGAACAGCTCGATCACCTGGTTGTAGGCGAGCGCGATGATGAACACCGTGATCACTGTCGCGAGCGCCAGGTAGGGACCGAGGTGGGTGTGGGGGCCGAGCGCGCGAAAAGCCTCTTCCGGCCCGTAGCACGAAGACGAAATCCCGTCCGCGCCCAGTCCCACCCAGGCGAAGAACGCCACCAGCGTGATGCTGTGCCGGGTCGTCTTCGACAGGGGGTCGAGCGGCGCCCCGAAGACGGCCTGGCGCAGGCCCTGGAAGAAGCTCAACCCTCGAGGCTCCGTTCCAGCCGCCGGGCGAACACCGCCATTTCCTTTTCCGCCTGCCGGTCGCCTTTCGCCCGCGCGGCCTCGATGCCGTGGCGGTAGGCGTCCAGCGCCTCGGCCGCGCGCCCTGATTCCGCGAGCGCCTTGCCGAGCGCTTTCCAGGCCGCCGAGTAGCCCGGGTCGCGCGTGACCGCCTCGCGCAAATAGTCGGCCGCGCGCGCATGCTCTCCCGCCTTGAGGTATTCGGCGCCGAGCGAGTAGCGCAGCAGCGCGCTGTCGCGCGGCGTGCCGAGCATCTTCTCCAGGTTCGCGATCAGCGCGGAGGGCATTTCGGCTAAGATAGGTGGACTGCCACGGCGATTTTACTCTCGGGCTGACGATGAAGACCGTAATCCAGTGTCAGGACGCCCCGGCCGCGATCGGCACCTACTCGCAGGCCGTGCGGGCCGGGGACACCGTCTACCTTTCGGGCCAGATCGGCCTCGACCCCGCGACGATGCAGCTGGTCGACGGCATTGAAGCGCAAATCGACCGCGTGTTCCGCAATCTCGCCGCGGTCGCGGCGGCGGCGGGACTCGGTCTCGAGCACGCGGTGCGCGTGACGGTGTATCTGACCGATCTCGCGCATTTCGCCAAGGTGAACGAAGTCATGGCGCGCTATCTGAAGGAGCCCTACCCGGCGCGCGCCGCGGTCGGCGTCGCCAGCCTGCCGCGCGGGGCCCAGGTCGAGATCGACGCCATCCTGCACGCGGGGTGAACGCCGAAGCGAAGCTCGCCAAGCTCGGCATCCGGTCGCGCTTCGACCTGGTGCTGCACCTGCCGCTGCGCTACGAGGACGAGACCGCGATCACCGCACCGCGCCAGGCGCCCGCGGGCAAGCCGGTGCTGGTCGAGGCCGCGGTGCTGCGCGCGGAAGTGGCCTACCGCCCGAGGCGCCAGCTCGTCGTCCACGCCGAGTGCGAAGGCGAGCCGCTGGCATTGCGCTTCTTCAATTTCTACGGCAGCCAGCTCAAGCAGTTCGAGCGCGCCGCGGAGGAGGGTCAGCGCGTGCGCGCCTTCGGCGAAGTCCGCCCCGGATGGTTCGGCGCCGAGATGGCGCACCCGCGCTACCGCATCGTGCGCGCGGGGGAGCCGCTCGCGAGCGCGCTGACGCCGATTTACCCCACCACCGCGGGGCTCGGGCAGCAGGCGCTGCGCAAGCTGGTGCTGCAGGCGCTGGCCGAGGCCGATCTCGAGGACACGCTGCCCGACGCAATCCGGCTGCGCTACGGGCTCGAGCCCTTCGGCGAGAGCGTTCGCCTGCTGCATCTGCCGCCGCCCGGCGCGGACCTCGGCGCGCTCGCGGATCGCACGCATCCGGCCTGGCAGCGCATGAAGTTCGACGAGCTGCTGGCGCAGCAACTTTCCCTGCGCCTCGCTTACCGCGCGCGCCGCGGGCGCGCCGCGCCCGCGCTCGCGAGCGGCGGTCCGCTGCTGCGGCGGTTCCTTTCCAAGCCGCCGTTCAGGCTCACGCGGGCGCAGGCGCGGGTGATGGGGGAGGTGCTGCACGATCTCGCCGAGCCGCACCCGATGCAGCGCCTGCTGCAGGGCGACGTCGGCAGCGGCAAGACGATCATCGCCGCGATCGCCTGTCTCGCGGCCGCGGACGCCGGCAGGCAGGCGGCGGTGATGGCGCCGACCGAGCTGCTGGGCGAGCAGCACTGGCGCAAGTTCTCGGAGTGGCTTGCGCCGCTCGGCGTCAACATTGCCTGGCTGCACGGGGGCCTGTCGGCGAAGCAAAAGCGCGCGGCCCAGGAGGCGATTGCCGCGGGAGAGGTTGCAATCGTCGTCGGCACGCACGCGCTGTTCCAGCGCGGCGTCGCGTTCGCGCGGCTCGGCCTCGCGGTGGTCGACGAGCAGCACCGCTTCGGCGTGCAGCAGCGCTTGAGCCTGCGCAGGAAAGGCGAGGCGCGCGCAGGCGCGGCGCAACTGGTGCCGCACCAGCTGATGATGAGCGCGACGCCGATTCCGCGCACGCTGTCGATGAGCTACTACGCCGACCTCGACGTCTCGGTCATCGACGAGCTGCCTCCGGGAAGGCGGCCGGTGGCGACGCGGCTGGTGGCCGACGCGCGGCGCGGCGAGGTGCTGGCCCGTATCCGGGAGGCCTGCGCAGAGGGCCAGCAGGCCTATTGGGTCTGCCCCGTGATCGAGGAGTCGAAGGAGGGCGAGCTCCAGACCGCGCTCGACACCTTCGAGACGCTGACGCGCGAGCTGCCGCAGCTGCGGGTCGGCCTGGTGCACGGGCGCCTTAGCGCGGCCGACAAGGCCGCGGCGATGGAAGCCTTCGGCGCGGGGCGGGTACAGCTGCTGGTGGCGACGACCGTGATCGAGGTGGGCGTGGACGTGCCGAACGCCTCGCTCATGGTGATCGAGCACGCGGAGCGCTTCGGTCTTGCGCAGCTGCACCAGCTGCGGGGGCGCGTGGGCCGCGGCGGGCGCGAGAGCGTGTGCATCCTGCTCTATGCCGCGCCGCTATCGGAGGGCGCGCGCGAGCGCCTGAAAGTGGTGTTCGAGACTTCCGACGGCTTCGACATCGCGCGCCGCGACCTGCTGCTGCGCGGTCCGGGCGAAGTGCTTGGCGAGCGCCAGAGCGGGGTTCCGTTGCTGCGCTTCGCGGACCTGGAGCGCGACGCGGCTCTGGTGAGCGCCGCGCGCGAGGCGGCCGAGGGGCTGCTTGCGAGCGATCCCGAACGTGCGCGGGCCCACGTCGCGCGCTGGCTTTCCGGCCGGCAGGACTACGCGAAGGTCTAAGCTATGATGTGCAACGCATGAACCTCGAGGTCATCGTCAGGCGGCTGGATGCCTACGAGCGCCTGATCCGGCTCGACAAGCCGATCGGCACGCTGCTGCTGCTATGGCCGACCCTGTGGGCGCTTTGGCTGGCGTCGAACGGGCGCCCCGCGCCGCAATTGCTGATTGTGTTCGTCATCGGGACCCTGCTGATGCGCTCGGCGGGCTGCGCGATCAACGACTACGCCGACCGTGGCTTCGATCCCCACGTCGAGCGCACACGCGGCCGGCCGCTCGCGGCGGGAGAAATTTCGCCCGCCGAGGCGCTGGCGGTGGGCGCGCTGCTGGCGCTGCTGGCGTTCGGGCTGGTGCTGTTCCTGAATCGCTTCGCGATCCTGCTGTCCTTTCTGGGGCTCGCGGTCGCCGCCAGCTATCCCTTCACCAAGCGATTCTTCGCGCTGCCGCAGGCCTATCTCGGAATCGCTTTCGGCTTCGGCATCCCGATGGCCTACGCGGCGGTGCAAAACCGGCTGCCAGGCGAGTGCTGGGCGCTGCTCGCGGCCAACGTGTTCTGGGCGATCGCCTACGATACCGAATACGCGATGGTTGACCGCGACGACGACGTCAAGATCGGCATCCGCACCGCCGCCCTCACGCTCGGGCGCTTCGACGTCGCCGCGGTGATGGCCTGCTACGCGGCGATGCTGGGCGTGCTGTTCGGCGTCGGCAGCGCGCGCCATTTCGCCTGGCCCTATTACGCCGGGCTGGGAGCGGCCTGGCTGATGATCGGCTATCATTATTTCCTCATTCGCGATCGCTCGCGCGCGGGCTGCTTCAAGGCGTTCCGGCACAACAACTGGCTCGGCGCGGCGGTCTTCGCGGGCATCGCGTTTTCCTTTCCCATCGTGCTTTCCTGGTGATGACCAGCACCGACACCCCGATCACGAGCTTCGACTTCGGCAGCGGCCCGCTGCGCGGCACGCATCTGACGCTTTTCCCCGATTCGCTGATGCACCGTGGAGGTAGTTTCCTCGAAACGATCCCGCTGCACGCGGTGGCGGGGATACGGGTCGCGTTCGAGCGCAACGAGCGCCAGCTGGTCTGGGGAGGCGTGCTGGTCCTGATCGCGCTGATCCTCGCCCTGCTGTCGGGACCGCTCGCTTCGCTCGCTGGCGGCGCGGCGAACGAGGTCGCCGCGCAGGTGCACGGCGGGCAGGGCGTCGCAGCGCTGGTCGTCGCGGCGTTCAAGTTCTTCCAGACCTGCGCGCGGCTGCTTCCTCTGGTGGCGGCGGCGCTGGTGCTGTTGGCCGCCGCGCTGTTCGCGCTCAGCTGGTACGGCATGACGACCCTGACGCTGACCCTGGGCGCGGTCGAGCGCGCGTACCCGGTGCGCGGGCGCAACTCGATGCTGTACGAATTCGCCGAAGCGGCGAGCGAACGGCTCCTGCTGGCGAGACGTTAGTGCGCTACGCCGATCTGCGCGAGTTCCTGGCCCAGCTCGAGTCGCTGGGGGAGATGAAGCGCGTGACGGCGAGCGTCTCGCCGCGGCTCGAGATGACCGAGATCTGCGACCGCGTGCTGCGCGCCGGCGGCCCCGCGCTGCTGTTCGAGCGCCCCGCGGGGCACTCCGTGCCGGTGCTGGGCAACCTGTTCGGTACCGTGCGCCGGGTCGCGCTCGCGATGGGCATCGACGCGCAGGCCTCTCCCGCGCCGGCGCTGCGGGACGTCGGCAAGCTGCTTGCCGCGCTGCGCGAGCCGGACCCGCCGAAGGGCCTGCGCGACGTCTGGGACAAGCTTCCCGAGCTGCGCGGTCTGGTTTCGAAGGTGCTCGACATGGCGCCAAGGCTGGTGGGCTCCGCGCCCTGCCAGGAGATCGTGCGCGAAGGCGCTCAGGTCGACCTCGGGCTGCTGCCGGTGCAGACCTGCTGGCCGGACGACGCCGGACCACTGATCACCTGGGGCCTCACCGTCACGCGCGGGCCGCACAAGCCGCGCGCGAACCTGGGCATCTACCGCCAGCAGGTGATCGCGCCGAACCGGGTGATCATGCGCTGGCTCGCGCATCGCGGCGGAGCGCTCGATTTCCGCGACCACACGCTGGCGCATCCGGGACAGCCGTTCCCGGTCGCGGTCGCGCTCGGCGCCGATCCGGCGACGATGCTGGCCGCGGTGACGCCGGTGCCGGACGCATTGGGCGAATACCAGTTCGCGGGGCTGCTGCGAGGGGCGCGCACCGAGCTCGTGAAATGCATCGGCAGCGAGCTGCAGGTGCCGGCGGGCGCCGAAATCGTGCTCGAGGGCGCGATCCATCCCGACGATACTGCGCTGGAAGGCCCGTTCGGCGACCACACCGGCTACTACAACGAGGCCGAGCGTTTCCCGGTGCTGACGATCGAGCGCATGACCATGCGCCGCGACCCCATCTACCATTCGACCTACACCGGCAAGCCGCCCGACGAGCCGGCGATGCTCGGCGTGGCGCTGAACGAGGTCTTCGTGCCGCTGCTGGTGAAGCAGTTTCCGGAGATCGTCGATTTCTACCTGCCGCCTGAGGGCTGCTCCTACCGCCTCGCCGTGGTGAGCATGAAGAAACAGTACCCGGGCCACGCCAAGCGGGTGATGTTCGGCATCTGGAGCTTCCTGCGCCAGTTCATGTACACCAAGTTCATCGTCGTGTGCGACGACGACATAAACGTGCGCGACTGGAAGGAGGTGGTGTGGGCGATCACCACGCGCGTCGACCCGGCGCGCGACACCCTGGTCGCGGAGAACACTCCGATCGACTACCTGGACTTCGCCAGCCCGACGGCGGGGCTCGGCTCCAAGATGGGCATCGACGCGACCAACAAGTGGCCCGCCGAGACCAGCAGAACCTGGGGCCGCCCGATCGCGATGGATCCCGTGGTGCGCGACAAGGTCGACGCGATGTGGCGCGATCTCGGCCTCTAGGGCCTCAGTCGGCGCGGCGATCGTAGGTCCAGCGCAGGAGCGCTTCCAGCGCCGGCTGGGCCCGCGCCGCGCCGGGGTCGTTGACGATCATGACGACCGCCTGCAGGCGCCCCTTCCGGTCCGGCACGTAGCCGGCGATCGCCCGCACGTCGGCGAGCGACCCGGTCTTGACGTGGGCCTCGCCGGCGATCGATTCCCCGTTCATGCGCTTCTTCATCGTGCCGTCCACCGCCGCGAGGGGCAGCGAGGCGATGAATTCCGGCATCAGCGGGTCGGCGTAGGCCGCCAGCAGCAGCCGGGCGAGGGTGTCCGCGCTGATGCGCGCCGTGCGCGAAAGTCCGGAGCCGTTGTCGATCACCAGCCCGGGCGCGGCGATGCGGCGCTTGGCGAGCCACCCCAGCACCGCCTGCCGCGCCTCCGCCTCGCGCGCGGGCGGCCCGGCGCTCTCGGCGCCGAGAGTGAGGAACAGCTGCCGCGCCATGAGGTTATTGGAAAACTTGTTGATGTCGCGAATGATTTCGGCCAGCGGGGGCGATTCGTGGCGCAGCAGCAGCTGGGCGCCCTCGGGCAGAACGCCCTCGTGGTAGTCGCCGTGCCAGGTCCCGCCCAGCTGTCCCCAGAGCAGGCCGAAAACGCCAGCGACGTATGCGCGGTGCGAGAACAGCGCCACGTTCCAGTCCTTCTCACCGCAGCTTTCCGGATAGGTGCCGGCGAACAGGGCGCGCACCTGCCCCCTGCCTGTTCCCTGCGCGACCGGCTCGGGTTCGAAGCGCGCGCCGAGCGCGTCGGTCCATTCCTCGCCGCAGGCACCCGGCGCGAGCCGCAGCGCGTTCACCACCGTCAGCGAGGGCGGGTGCGGCTCGGCGATCACGCGCACGGCGCCCGATTGCGCGAGCGGCACGAACTGGAAATTCACCGACTTGAAATTGAGCAGCAGCGCGTCCGGCCCCACGTTGTAGGGCCGCAGCGGCTTGTCGTCGAAGCGCCCGCTGTCGAAGGGTTCGCTGCGGGCGAAATAGGAGCCATCGAGCACCAGGTCGCCCTCCAGGTCGCGCAGCCCGCGCTCGCGCGCCTCCAGCAGCACGCGCCAGAAGTCCTCCAGGGTCAGCCTCGGGTCGCCGAAGCCCTTGAGCACCAGTTGGCCGCGCAGGGTGTCGCCGGTCCGGGCACCGGCGGTGTAGATCTCGGTCTTCCAGCGATACGCGGGGCCGAGCAGATCGAGCCCGGCATAGGTCGTGACCAGCTTCATCACCGAAGCCGGGTTGAGCGGCACGGACGCGTTGTGAGAGAGCGCCAGGCGACCCGTGCCGGCATCGCGCACCACCACCGCCACGTTCGCTGCCGGGATGCCCGCGGCATGGAGGGCCGTGGCCACGCTCGCCGGCAGCGACGCGCGCGCGGCGGCGGGGAGGAAAAAGAGTGCCGCGGCGGCGAGGGCCGCCGCGCGACGGAAAAAGAATCTTCGAAATAGGCCCCCCCGGCCCTTGAAACTACTAGGTTTCATCACTATCATTAGCACTCGCAATGGGTGAGTGCTAACAAAGCCCTGGTTTGCCGGGGTTGGAGGTCTCCAACCCTTTGTATATCCAACAATTTCATCGTTTTAGATAGTGGAGAGCCGCATGAAAATCCGTCCGCTGCATGATCGCGTGATCGTCAAGCGCATCGAAGAAGAACGCAAGTCCGCCGGTGGAATCGTGATTCCCGACACCGCCGCCGAAAAGCCCGACCAAGGCGAAATCGTCGCCGTCGGCAAGGGCAAGAAGGGTGACGACGGCAAGCTGATCCCGCTCGACGTCAAGGTTGGCGATCGTGTGCTGTTCGGCAAGTACTCCGGGCAGACCGTCAAGGTCAAGGGCGACGAGCTCCTCGTGATGCGCGAGGAAGACATCATGGGCGTCATCGAAGGCGCCTGAGTCCTCGACAGTCTATTCGAATCAACTAGGAGAAGGTTATGGCTGCAAAAGAAGTACGTTTCCACGAACACGCGCGAACCCGCATGGTACATGGCCTGAACATTCTGGCCGACGCGGTCAAGATCACGCTCGGGCCCAAGGGCCGCAACGTAGTGCTGGAGCGCTCGTTCGGCGCCCCGACGATCACCAAGGACGGCGTCTCGGTCGCCAAGGAAATCGAGCTGAAAGACAAGTTCGAGAACATGGGCGCGCAGATGGTGAAGGAAGTCGCTTCCAAGACGTCCGACATCGCGGGCGACGGAACCACCACCGCCACCGTGCTGGCACAGGCGATCGTGCGCGAGGGCATGAAGTACGTCACCTCGGGCATGAACCCGATGGACCTCAAGCGCGGCATCGACAAGGCGGTCTCGGCAGTGGTCGAGGAGCTGAAGAAAGTCTCCAAGCCCTGCACTACTTCGAAGGAAATCGCGCAGGTGGGGTCGATCTCGGCCAACGCTGACGCCGACATCGGCAAGATCATCGCGGACTCGATGGACAAGGTCGGCAAGGAAGGCGTGATCACGGTCGAGGACGGCAAGTCGCTCAACAATGAGCTCGATCTGGTCGAGGGCATGCAGTTCGACCGCGGCTACCTGTCGCCGTACTTCATCAACAACCCCGAGAAGCAGATCGCGGTGCTGGATGATCCCTACATCCTGCTGCACGACAAGAAGATCTCGTCGATCCGCGAGCTGCTGCCGCTGCTGGAGCAGGTCGCCAAGGCGGGCAAGCCGCTGCTGATCATCGCCGAGGAAGTCGAAGGCGAGGCGCTCGCCACCCTGGTGGTGAACAACATCCGCGGCATTCTCAAGACCTGCGCGGTCAAGGCGCCTGGCTTTGGTGATCGTCGCAAGGCGATGCTGGAAGACATGGCGATCCTCACCGGCGGAACGGTGATCAGCGAAGAGCTCGGTCTCAAGCTCGAGAACGCGACGCTCAAGGACCTGGGCCGTGCGAAGAAGCTCGAAGCCGCCAAGGAGAACACCACGATCATCGACGGCGCGGGCGAGAAGAAGCAGATCGAGGCGCGGGTGAAGCAGATCCGGGTCCAGATCGACGAGGCGACCAGCGACTACGACAAGGAGAAGCTGCAGGAGCGCGTGGCCAAGCTCGCCGGCGGCGTGGCGGTGATCAAGGTCGGCGCCGCAACCGAAGTCGAGATGAAAGAGAAGAAGGCCCGTGTCGAGGACGCGCTGCACGCGACCCGCGCTGCGGTCGAGGAAGGCGTGGTCCCGGGCGGCGGTGTCGCCCTGGTGCGCGCCCGCCAGTCGCTCAAGAACCTCAAGGGCGATAACCACGACCAGGACGCCGGCATCAAGATCGTGCTGCGCGCGCTGGAAGAGCCGATGCGCCTGATCGTCGCCAACGCGGGCGCCGAGCCCTCGGTGGTGGTGAACAAGGTGCTCGAAGGCAAGGGCAACTTCGGCTACAACGCGCAGACCGACGAGTACGGCGATCTGGTCGAGATGGGCGTGATCGATCCGACCAAGGTTACCCGCACCGCGCTGCAGAACGCGGCGTCGGTGGCCGGCCTGATGCTCACGACCGACGCCATGGTGGCGGAGCAGGTCGACGAGAAGAAGGGCGGCGGCGGAATGCCCGACATGGGCGGCATGGGCGGCATGGGTGGCATGGGCGGCATGGACATGTAACCTGGCCGGACCAACGGCCAAACGGGAAAAGGGCGCTTCGGCGCCCTTTTTCTTTTGTGCGCGGGCCGTTGCCCGTATAATTCGGCCCTCTCAAACCGCGCCGCAACTCTGGGGCGCGTCCGGCACGGCCAAGTAGCTCAGTTGGTAGAGCAGAGGACTGAAAATCCTTGTGTCGGTGGTTCGATTCCGCCCTTGGCCACCACATCATTGCAACCAGGCGAAAGCGCGGCGGACGAACGCCGCGCCATTCGAGTCGACCGTATCGCCGTGTGCGATCAGCACCCGCTCGATCGGCCAGTCGAGTATTCGTTTCAACGCGGCTCGGGCCGCGCGGCGATTGAGGAAGCTGGCGCGCCACTCGCGCGGCGCGCCCGGATTGGGCGCGACGAGGCCGTCGAGCCGCGCGACCGCTCCCCGCCAGCCCTTGAACCAGTCGCGCGGGAAGTTCTGGATGAGGTCGGCGAAAATCGCCGTGCCGCTGGCGCGATGGAAGAACACCAGCTCTGTCATGAATAGGCTGCCCGCGACGACCACCTGATCTATGTCTGCCGCCCATTCCAGCTCCGGCGAGTCGCCGAGATCCGCGTCGAATTCGAGGTTCTTTCTCTTTCGCCGCAGGCCCGGTGGAGCGTAGAGGCGCGCCTCCGGATACGCCGATTTCCACTCCCCGAGAAAAAGGTGGTGCAGGGCATTGGGCGACACGATGTAACGCACCGGCCCCAGCACGTCGACGGCCGCGCCGATAGGTGGCGATAGCGCGATAGGTGACCAGACGAACAGTCCGCCGTCCCTGAGCCGGATCAAGGCCATGCGGGTGGGATAGGGAAAACCGTAGAACGACACTACCGGGCCTTCCGCGATCCAGATGGCCGGTCCGAAAGCGCGCAGAAGCGGTTCCGTCACGATATTTCCCCAAGCTTCAAGCGAAACTGGACTTTCACCCTCAAAGTCGCGCACTTGGCGCGACATGCTTTGAAGCGACCTTCACAGCGCGTGCCGGCGCCGAAGCTGCTCGTCAATCAAAACGACGCAAAGCCCCGTTGCGCGGCGCCGGCGTGCTTACGCATAATGCCGTTGAAGAACGCGCGGTTCTTCACCCACCGATTCCACACACATCTCACCAATGACACTCGCGGTCAACCATACCGAAGAGAAGGACGCGAACTGGGCTGATCTCATCGACGGACTGCGCTTCGACGGCTTTCGGAAAAGCGTGTCCGGGCGGCGCGCAAAGTCCGAGACGCCCGAAGTCGATGGAGCCGGCGACTTGACGCCCGGTAGCGGCGCGAAGCGCGGGAATTCCGGGCCCGAACCGAGCTAGACCTCAAAGTGGATCTGCCGGACGAGAGCCGCTGCTTGGCTCTCAGGCGGAATTCGGATGCATATCGAGCGCGAGCTCAAGTTTCGGCTTGCCGCGGAGGCCGCGAGCCGGCTGTGGCCGCTGCTTCCCGGCGTTCCTGCACCGCGGCGACGGCGCGTGGACAACACGTATTTCGACACCCCGGACTTCCGGCTGCGCGATGCGCGGGCGGTGCTGCGCCTGCGACGCGACGGGCGCCGCTGGATCATGTGCTTCAAGAGCGAGCCGCCCGCAGCGCCAGGCATCCCGCAGCGCAGAGAATGGGAGGTGCCCGCGCCGCGCGGAAAGTTCTCTCCCGAGGCCCTGCCATGCGACGAGATCGAGGCCGCCTCGGGCATCGATCTGAGACGCCTGGCCGCTAGCTTTGCGCGGGTATTCGACACGCACTTTGAGCGCCGCTCGGCCGAAGTTCTGCTGGGAGACGGCACCCGGGTGGAGGTGTGCCTGGACGCCGGGACGATCGCCGCCGGGCGCTCCCGTATGCCGCTGCTGGAGCTCGAGCTGGAACTGATCGAAGGCAGTCCGGCGTCGATGCTCGCGCTGGCCGAGGCGCTCGTCGAGCCCCTGCACCTCGAGCACGAGGCGCGCAGCAAAGCGGAGCGGGGCTATCGCCTGCTCGAGTCGCGATCCGCGGCGCCGTTGAAATCGCAGCCTGCGCGACTGAGGCGTGGCATGAGCGCCGAGCAGGCGATGCTCTCGATGCTAGATAACTGCCGCGCGCACGTGCAGGGGAACGTGATTGGCACCTTGCAATCCCGCAACCCGGAATTCCTGCACCAGCTGCGCGTTGGTCTGCGGCGACTGCGCTCGGTGCTGAGGACATTTTCACCTCTCGTCACCAAGAACAACGTGCGGCCGCTCACGCGCGAGCTGAGATCCATCGTCTCGCGACTCGGCAGCGCGCGCGACTGGGACGTCTTCCACGCCATGCTGTCGCAGCAGATCGCACCGCCCGCCGCGCGGCCTCCGGAGATGGTCCGCCTGCTGAGGAAGGTTCGCGCCAGGCGCCGTGCCGCGCGCGCACAGGCACGCGAGGCTCTCGCCTCGGCGGCGTTTCAGAAGTTTCTGCTTCATCTGATGCGTTGGACGGAACAAGCGCCGTGGCGCCGCAGTCCCGAGGT
>CAWHUZ010000022.1:0-67067 GCA_963832685.1 uncultured beta proteobacterium | reverse complement strand
CACCGCCGGCATCCTCGGCGACAGGTCCGCGATCCGGCTCGAGGCCGGCGCGCGCAGCAGCGCGGCGAGCTCGAGCATCCCGAGCAGCTTCTGCTCCGTGTCCACGATGTAGACGCGCTCGACGCGCTCCGCGTCGTCGTTGCGCACCCGCTCGAGCGCCTCCTCGACGCGCGTATCCGGCAGCAGCGCGGTGACCTCGGGATCGGTCCACGCGCCGACGGCGTCCTCCTCGTAGTCGAGCAGCAGGCGCGAGGTGAGCGCGGTCGCGGTCGGCAGTCCTTCGAGCAGGCGCAGGCGGCGCGGCTCGGCGACGTGGCGCAGGATCGTCACCGCGGCCTGCGGCCCGAGCGCGGCGAGCAGCGCCATCGTCGGCTGATCGTCCAGGGCGCCGAGCTGGCGCGCCGCCGCCGTGGGCAGCATGGCCGAGAGCACCGGCGCGCCGACGCGCGCCGGCACGCGCGCGAAAAGCGCCGCGCAGTCCGCGGCGGGCATGCGCTCGAGCACCCGCGCCGCGTCGCCCGGGTGCGCGTCGAGGTAGGTGAGGGTGAGGCGCTCCGGATCAGCCATTGCCGCGCTCCGGCGCGAGCAGGACGATCGCTTCGTCGTGGAAGATCTTGCCGGGCAGCAGCACGCGCCCGCCATCGGCCTCGAGCAGCAGCCCGGTGGTGGTGACCTCGAGGATGCGGCCCTCGTGCCCGGCGACGCGGATGCGCTGCCCGACCTCGAAGGACTGGCGCAGGTAGTGCGCGCCGATCAGGTTCGAGACGTAGCCGCGCGCGCCCAGGCTCATCGCGATCGCGACGCCGCCCGCGACGGTCATGAACACCGCGCCGGCGATGATCGCGAGGAAGGTGATGCGGATGCCGACCTGCTCGGCGCCGACCAGGATCGCGGCGGCGAGGATCGCGCCCTGCGCCACGCGCGCGAGCATGGTGCGCTGCGAGGGCACGAGCCGCGTGGCGGCCGCGTGCGTCAGGTCGCCGGCGAAGCCCGACACGATGTAGCCGACCGCGATGATCAGCAGGCCGGCGGCGAAAGTCGGGATGTACTCGAGCAGGCGCGCGAGCCAGTCGGTGAAGGTCTGCAGCCCGAGTACCTGCGTCGCGGCGGTGACGAAGAACAGCAGCACCACCCAGAACACGACCGCTCCGAGCACCGCCGCCGAGCGGCCGAAGCGCAGCTTTTCGGCCGCGCGCGGCGCGATGAAGCGCGCCAGCAGGGTCTCGGCGAGCATCGCGCCGCGCACCGTCAGCGCGCGCAGCAGGCGTCCGAGGAACCAGCCCGCGAACAGCAGCAGCACGGCGCCGAGCACGCTCGGCAGGTAAGTGACCAGGCGGTTGAGTATCGCCGAGGCCGAGCTCGTGATCGCAGTGCCGAGATCTCTCATCGCCTTCTTTCCCCGGGTTGCTCGGCAGATTAGCATTCCACGCGGCCGGCCGGCCAGCGCCGGAACGTATACTCGGCCCACGCTCGCGCGGGAGAACGCCATGTCAAAGCCCAAGATCGGATACGTCGGCGTCGGCCTGATGGGCCTGCCGATGGTCAAACGCCTCGTGTCGCTCGGCTATGCGGTGACCGCCTGCGACATCGCCGCCGACCGGATGTCGGCGGCGCGCGCCGCGGGCGCGCAAGGCGCCGCGTCCCCGGCCGAGGCCGCGCGCGACGCCGACCTGCTGCTGCTCAATCTGCCGACCACCGCGGCGGTCGAGCTCGCGGTTCTGGGCGCGGGCGGCGCCGGGGCGGTGCTCAAAGCGCCGCAGCTGGTGGTGGACTTCTCCACCATCCCTCCGGCAAAGGCGAAGGAGCTCGCCGGCAAGCTGCGCGCGGCTGGCGGCGCGGGATGGATCGACGCGCCGGTCTCGGGCGGTCCGCCTGCCTCGGGCGACGGCACGCTCACGATCATGGCGGGCGGCGAGGCGGCCGAGATCGAGCGCGCGCTGGCGCTATTGAAGGACGTCTCGGCGCGCTGCACCCACCTCGGCCCGGTCGGCAGCGGACTGGCGGCGAAGATGATCAACCAGCTCGTGGTGGGGATCGGACACGCGATGCTCGCCGAGGCGATCGTGCTGGCCGAGGGCGCGGGACTGGACGCGGCGCGGGTGCCCGGCGCGCTCGCCGGGGGACTGGCCGATTCGAACCTGATGCAGCGCTTCTATCCGCGCATGGTCAAGCGCGAGTTCGCGCCCCAGGGCTACGTGCGCCAGCTGCTCAAGGACCTGGAGATGGTGCACGAGTTCGCCGCCGCGACCAAGTCGCCGACGCCGATGACGGCGCAGGCGCTGTCGCTGTTCCGCATGCTGGCGCACCTCGGGTACACCGAGCTCGACAGCACCGCGCTGATCAAGCTGTACGACGCGCGCTAGGCTTTTCCCGGCCCGAACAGCCAGGCGTCCATCGCCAGCGCGCCGCCCTCGATGCCGTCGTAGAGCCGCTCGGAGGCGCCCGCGGGCGCCGCGGCGCCGAGGGCGAAGAACAGCGGCAGGAAGTGCTCCTCGCTCGGGTGCGCGCGGACCGCGTGCGGCGCGAGGCTGCGGTAGTCCGCGAGCGCCTCGAGATCGCGCGCGGCGATGCGGCCGGCGACCCAGGCCTGGAACTCCTGCGCGTAGGCGAGCGGCGCGACCTGCCCGGCGCGTACCCAGTCGCGCAGATTGTGCGTCATGTGGCCGGATCCGATCAGCAGCACGCCTTCGTCCGCGAGCGGCGCGAGCGCGCGCCCGAGCGCGAGGTGGTGGCGCGTGCCGAGCGCGGGCTGCAGCGACAGCTGCACCACCGGCAGGTCGGCGCCCGGATAGGCGTGCAATAGCGGCGACCAGGCGCCGTGGTCCAGGCCGCGCGCCGGATCGAGCGCGGCGGCGAGGCCGGCCTGCCCGAGCAGCTGCGCCGCGCGCGCGGCGAGCCGCGGCTCGCCCGGCGCCGGGTAGCGGAGACGGTACAGCGCCTCGGGAAAGCCGTAGAAATCGTGGATCGTCTCGGGCCGGGCGGCCCCGGTGAGCTGCGGCGCGCCGGTCTCCCAGTGCGCCGAGACGATGACGATCGCGCGCGGCCGGGGCAGGCGGCGCCCGAGCGCGGCCCAGGCCTCGCCCGCGGCCCCCGCGTCGAGGGCGTGCATCGGCGAGCCGTGCGAGATGAACACGCTCGGCAGCACAGCCGTCACGACAGCCCGATCCAGTGCGCGCAGGCCAGCACCCGCGCGTCGTCGCCGATGCGCCCGACCACCTGCACGCCGAGCGGCAGGCCGTTCGGGCCGTGGCCGGCGGGCACGTTGACGCAGGGCGCGTGCAGCAGCGTCCACATGCGGTTGAACACCGACTCGCCGGTCGAGGTGAGACCCTCGGGCGCCTCGCCCGGCGCGGACGGCACCAGCAGCGCGTCGAAGCCGTGCATGGTGTCGGCGAGCATGCGGCGGCATTCGCGCGCCGTGCGCTGCGCCTCGTCGTAGGCCGCGGCGCTCACGCCGCGACCGCGATCGAGCTGGCTGCGCAGGGGCTCGCGCAGCAGGTCGCGGTGGCGCAGGTGCTCGTCTGCCAGGCAGCGCGCGGCCTCGTAGTCCCAGATCGTCGCGTGCAGGCCGGCGAGCGGCTCGAACGCGACCGGCAGTTCGAGCGCGCCGAGGCGCGCCCCGGCGCGCACCAGGCGCCCGGGCAGCTCCTCGAACAGCCTGTGCGTCTCCGGCTGCGCCGCGGTCCATTGCGGCGTGTGACACAGCCCGAGCTTCGGCGCGTCGAGCGAGGGCGGGATGCGCAGCGCGTCGCGCCCGCTGAGCGCGGCGACGAACAGCGCGGCGTCCTCGACCGCGCGCGCGAACACGCCGACCGTGTCGAAGCTGTCCGAGATCGCCTTCACGCCCGCGCGCGGCAGCAGGCCGTAGCTCGGCTTGTAGCCGACCACGCCGCAGTAGGCCGCCGGCCGGATCACCGAGCCGCCGGTCTGGGTGCCGAAGGCCAGCGGCAGCATGCGGTCGGCCACCGCCGCCGCGGAGCCGGAGGACGAGCCGCCCGGCGTGTGCCGCGGGTTGTGCGGATTGGTCGTCGGGCCCGGCGGATGGGTCGCGAACTCGGTGGTCACGGTCTTGCCGAACGCGAGCGCGCCGCAGGCGCGCGCGAGGGCGACGCAGGCGGCGTCGGCCGCCGGGCGGTGCCCGGCGTAGATCGGCGAGCCGTATGCGGTGGGCAGATCGAAGGTGTCGATGATGTCCTTCACGCCGAAAGGCAGACCGTGCAGCGGGCCGCGCGCGGCGGCGCGGTCGAGCGCGCGCGCGTCCTGCAGCAGCTTGTCGCGGTCGAGGTGCGCGAAGGCGCGCACCCCCGGCTCGCGCAGCGCGACGCGCTCGAGGCAGGCCTCGGCGAGCTGCTGCGCGCTGATGTCGCCCCGCGCGAGGCGCGCAACGAGCTCGGCTGCCCCAAGCTCGTTGAGAGCGGTCATTTCTGCCCGAGAGCGGGGGGCTGCCAGACGTAGGCGGCCGGGCCGGGCACGCGCAGCACGCGCAGCATGCGCAGCGCCGTCTCGCGGCCGCGGTAGTAGCCGGGTACCAGCACCGATTCCGAGAATCCCATCGCGCGGTAGAACGCGCGCGCGGCCTCGTTGCGCTCGCGCAACTCGAGGTGGATGCTGCCGATGCCGGCCGTCTGCGCCGACTCCAGCAGCCAATGCAGCATGCGCCGGCCGATCCCGCCGCGGCGCTGCGCCGGGCGCACCGCGAGCAGCACCAGGTGCGCGCGCTCGTCGCCGAACTCCATGATGGCGAAGCCGAGCACCGCCGCGCGCTCGCAGGCCACCAGCGCGACCGTGTCGCGCTCGCGGATCGCGCGCAGCACGCGTGGCGCGTCGTACTTCCAGCCCAGCCCGGCCTCCACCAGGTCGCGCGACATGAGCGCGATCGCGCGCGCGTCCTGCGCTTCGGCGAGCCTGAGCGTGACGGAATCCTCACTCATGGAGATAGTTTGCCACGGTCGCGGGGTGTCCGCGTTTGCAAGGAAAGGATAATTTCCCCCGGCGGCGCGCACCGGGCGACCGGCGGCGGGGAGGCATCCCCGCGGTTGGTGTAAATTCCAAATCGATGAAGGTCTTACGCCGCAAGCTGACGATGCCGCGCATCGCGGGCTGCGCCGCGGCGCTGCTGTGCGCCGGCGCGCTCGCCACCGCGCAGGCGCAGATCGCCTTCCGCGCCGCCGCCTCGGCCGGCATCGCGACGCTCGGCGCCGGCGGCATCGCTTACGGCGGCAACGGCGCGGCCGACTCGAGAGGCAACTGCGGCTCGATCACGCCGTCGCTGCCCGCAGGCGTCGCGGCGGGCGACCTGCTGATCATGACCGTCACCTCGGCCAGCTCGCCGGCGCTGTCGGCGGCCGGATGGACGCAGTTGTTCAACGTGAACCCGGCCGGCAACCTGACCTCGGCGATCTATTGGCGCGTCGCCACCGGCGGCGATCCCAACACGCTGACGCAATCGGGCAGCTGCAACACGCTCATCGCCCAGATCGCGTCCTTCAGCGGCGTGGATACGGCCGACCCGTTCTTCACCTCGCCACTCGGAAGCGGAAACTACTCCTACCAGAACGCGAACAGCGTCACCTCGGGGACGCAGGCGACCACGGTCGCGAACGCGATGCTGGTGTTTACCGCGCACAGCTCCGACAACGACAGCTTCGGGGCACTGGGCGGCTATACCCAGGGCTTCAACTCGAACACCACCACCGGCAGCGATGCCGGGGTCGGTTTGTACTACGCGCTCCAGGCTTCCACCGGGACCTACGGCCCCTACACCGTGAGCAAGAATCATGGCTCGGATCCGAACACCGGCGTGGCGTTCGCGCTGCGGCCCGCGGGCGGCGCGGGGCTGACGATCAACGTGCCGGCGGGCACCGCGCTGGACGACGTCATGGTGGCCTCGATCGCGGTGCGCGACTACACCGAGGCGCCGGTCGCGCCCGCGGGCTGGACCCTGGTGCGCGATACCCAGCAGACCACCGGCAACAGCAGTCGGCTCGCGACCTACTACCGGGTGGCGGGCGGCGCCGAGCCGGCGTCCTACAGCTGGACCTTCTCGGGCACCGGCTTCAGCGGCGCCGCGGGCGGCATCGCCAGCTTCAGCGGCGTCGACACCACGACGCCGCTGGACGCCGAGGGCGGCAACACCACCGCCAACAGCTACTCGCACAGCGCGAACGCGATCACCACGACGGTCGCGAACACGATGCTGGTGGGCTCGTTCGAGTACCCGTCGGCGACCAACGGCTGGGACAGCGTTCCCGCGGGCTGGACCCAGGCGCTGGCCGAAAACTCGCAGACGCCGCCGAACAACGCCGGCATCGCGCTCGAGATGAGCTATGGCGCGCAGGCGGCGGCGGGCAGCACGGGCACCGAGACCGCCACCGCGAACGCGACCGGCAACAACAGCGATCCGGGCGCGGCGCACCTGCTCGCGCTGCGGCCCAAGGTCAGCCTGACGCTCGAGTCCGCGAGCGTCGTGTGCGGCAGCCTGACGCAGGTCGAGGTGCTGTTCTCGGCCGCGGTGACCGCGGCGAGCGCGCAGAACGCGGCCAACTACGCGCTTAGCGCAGGGGCGACGGTGACCGGGGCGGTGCTCGGCAGCGACGCGCGCCTGGTGACGCTCACGGTGAGCGGCCTGTCCTCGGGCGCGGGCTACACGCTGACGGTGAACAACATCGTGGCGCAGGCCGGAGGCACGATCGCGGCGAACTCGCAGACGACCTTCTTCACCGACGGCGGCTGGCTGTCGGGGCTGAACGCGACCTATTACGACCAGAACGGGACGCAGCGCGCCTACTTCACCGGCAACACGGTGACGCAGACGGACGGGCCGGTGAACTTCGACTGGGGCAACGGCGCGCCGGTCGCCGGGATCGGGGCGGACGATTTCAGCGTGGCCTGGGACGGCTACGTCACGCCGCTGCAGGACGGCAGCTACACCTTCCGCACCACCAGCGACGACGGGGTGCGGCTGTACCTGAACGGGACGCTGGTGATCGACAACTGGACCGACCACGCCTCGACCAACAACGACAGCGCCGCGATCGCTCTAAGCGCCGGGCAGCGCTACACGATCCGCATGGAGTACTACGAACGCGGCGGCCAGGCGGTGGCGAAGCTGCTCTGGAGCGGCCCGGGCACCGGCGGCTTCCAGGCTATCCCGCGCTCGTCGCTGTCGCACTTCTGCGGCCTGCCGCGGCCGGCGGCGTTCTACAAGATGGACGAGGTGAGCTGGAACGGCACCGCGGGCGAGGTCGCGGATTCCAGCGGCAACGGCCACGACGGCACCGCCGTCGCGGGCGCGGTGCCCTCGCTGGCGAAGGTCTGCAACGGCGCGCAGCTGAACGGCTCGAGCCAGTACGTTCAGGTCGGCGGCCTTTCCAGCCTGCTGAATGGCACCGCCAGCCTCGCGTTCTGGATCAAGACCACCCAGAGCGGCAACGACCTGGGGTGGCAGGCGCCGGGGGTGACCGGGGTCGAGCTCTCGGGCGGCACCGACGACATCTTCTGGGGCTGGCTGGACGCCGCCGGGCACATCGGCATCTCGGTCGGAGACACCTACAGCACCAAGTCGACGGTGGCGATCAACGACGGCACCTGGCGCCACGTGGTGCTCACCCGCGACCAGGCGGCGGGCACGTACAAGATCTACATCGACGGCGTGCTGAACGCGAGCGGCAGCATCGCCACCGGCGTCATCGGCACCGCCTTCTCCAGCATCGGGCGGATCGAGGACACCGGCGGCACGCCCGAGTACCTGAACGGGCAGCTGGACGAAGTGCGCGTCTACGACAGCGTGCTTAGCGACGCGCAGGTCGTCTCGGTCATGAACGACACTCGTCCGTGCACGAACCTGGTGGACCATTACGCGATCAGCTACCCGTTCGGGGCGAGCGGAGTGACCTGCGACGCCTCGGACGTGCAGATCACGGCGCACGACGCGGGTCACGCCGCGATCGCGCCGGCGGCGGGGACGCTGCTGAACATCGCGACCTCGACCGGCGCGGGCACCTGGCAGGCGGGGCTGGTGGCGGGGCTCGGCACCTGGACGCCCTCGGGGGCGAACAACGGCCAGGCGAGCTACATTTGGGCCGGGGGCGAGACGACCTTCACGGTGCGGCTGCGGCAGAACACGCCGGCGACGATCAACATCAACCTGCTGGACGCCAGCGCGCGGCCGGAGTCCCCGGGCGAGGACCCGAGCATCACGTTCGCCGACGCGGCGCTGCGCGTGACCGCGAACGGCGCGAGCGCGGCGACGATCGGCACGCAAATTTCGGGCAAGCCCTCGAACACGGGCTTCGGGGCGCAGACGCTGTACCTGCAGGCGATCCGCACCGACACCAATACGGGCAGCTGCGTGGGGCTGATCCAAGGGCAGACCGCGACGGTGCAGATGGCCGGGGCGCGGGTCAATCCGACCGGCGGGGCGAGCGCGCTAAGCGTGCAGAACAGCGGCGGGACGATGCAGGCGATCGGTACCGGCGCGGGCGCGGCGGGCGCGTACACGAACGTGTCGCTCGCGTTCGACGCGCAGTCCAAGGCGCCGCTGGTGGTGTCGTACCCGGACGCGGGCAGCGTCGCGCTGTACGCCCAATACGCCTTGCCGAGCCCGCCGGCGGGAACCTACGTGAGCGGCTCGAGCAATACTTTCGTGGTCAGGCCCTTCGGCCTGCGCGTGAGCGGGGTGACGACCGCGGCGAGCCCGTCGGCGTCCAGCCCGGTGTTCGCCAAGGCGGGGGCGAGTTTCAATACCACGCTTACCGCGGTGGCCTGGAAGACGGGCGACGACGCGGACGTGAACGGGGTGCCCGACAGCGACGCGCAGATCGCTTCCAATGCGGCGACGCCGAACTTCGACGCGACGGCGACCCTCAGCCACACTCTAAACGCGCCCTCGGGCGGAAATGCCGGCACGCTTGGCGGGAGCACGAGCTTCAGCGGCTTCAGCGCCGGCGCGAAGACCCAGGCCGTGAACTGGAGCGAGGTCGGGTTCATCGACCTGCACGCGAAAGCGACGAACTATCTGGGCAGCGGGCAGGACGTGGGCAACTCGAGCGCCGGGCTGACCGGGGTGGGGCGCTTCATCCCGGATCACTTCGCGCTCTCGGGCGGGACGCTCACCAACCGCGCGGCCGCGGCCTGCGCTCCCGCGTCCGCCTTCAGCTACCTGGGAGAGGGCATGCGGCTGCAGTACACCCTCACGGCGGACAACGCAGCGGGCGCCGCGACCCAGAACTACACCACCACGTCGGGCTACGCGAAGCTGGCCACGGTGCCCTCGGGCATGGGCCTCGGCGCGGTAAACGGCACGACCAATCTCACCTCGCGACTCGACCTCGGCATCTCGGGCGCGCTCGCCTGGAACTCGGGCGCGGCGAACGTCGACTACACGCTCGCGGTGGGCCGCGCCGGCCCGGACAACCCGGACGGGCCGTTCGCGGCGGCGAAGATCGGCGTCGCGCCGGTAGACGCGGACGGCGTGGCCCTGGCGGCCGCGTCCTACGACATGGACGTCGATAACAACGGCGCGAACGACCACCAGCAGGTCGGCGCCAGCACCCGGCTCAGGTTCGGGCGCGTGTCGATCGACAACGCGCTCGGGCCGGAGAACGTCGTGCTGCCGGTGCCGATCGCGGCGGAGTACTGGAACGGCGCGACGTTCGCGACCAACACCCTGGACAGCTGCACCCGGATTCTGCGCAGCGCGATCGTGCTCGACGGCTACGAGGGCGCGCTCGCGCCCGGCGGGGGCAACTGCAAGACCTACGTGCAGCAGGGCGCGGTCGCGTTCAGCGCCGGCGTGGGCGCGCTGACGCTCGCGGCCCCCGCGGGCGGCGCGACGGGAAGCGTGCGGCTGACGCCGAACCTCGGCATCACGCCCGGCGGAAACTACTGCGCAAGCGCCGCGAGCGGCGAGACGCCGGCCGCGGCCGCGGCGCTGCCCTACCTGCTCGGGCGCTGGAACGACTCGCTCGACCCTGACGCAAGCGCCAGCACCATGTACGACGACAACCCCGCGGCGCGCGCCGCGTTCGGGCTGTACGGCTCGCGGCCCGATAGCCTTATCTTCCAGCGCGAAAGATACTAAGCTTGCGCGTGCGCCGACCCGCAGCAGTCGCGATTTCCATCCTTTGGTTCTCTCTCGCAGGCACCGTCGAGGCGCAGACGACGGTCACCTTCGCGACGCCGGGAACGACCTCCTGGACCGCGCCGGCGGGCGTGACATCGGCCACGGTGCAAGCGTGGGGCGGAGGCGGCGCGGGCGGCGGCGCGACCGGCAATCCGGCCGAAGGCGGCGGCGGCGCGGGCGGGCAGTATGCGAGCAGCGTCGTCGCCGTGACGCCGGGCAATTCGTACTCGGTCGTGGTCGGCTCGGGCGGAACGGGCGGCACGGGCAACGGGGGCGCGGGGGGAAGCTCCACTTTCAACGGCACGAGCGTGGTCGCCAGAGGCGGAGCGGCCGGGGCGGGGGCGGCCGCGAACAGGAGCGGGGGCGCCGCGGGCGCCGGTTCTTCAGCGGGCGGCGTAGGCAGCACCGTCTATGCGGGAGGCAGCGGGTCCGCGGGCGCGGCGACCGCCGGAGGCTGCCAGGCCGGCGGGGCGGGCGGCGGCGGGGCGGGGAGCGGCGGCGCGGGCGGGGACGCGTCGGGAAACACGGGGGGGGCCGGCAGAGCGAACGGCGGCGGCGCGGGCGCCAATGCCAGCAACAGCAGCGGCAACGGGAGCGCGGGCAATGACGCGGGAGGCGGCGGCGCGGGAGCTTGCGCCGAGACCAACACCAACCGAAGCGGCGGCGCGGGCGGCGACGGCATGGTCACCATCACCTACATTCCCACCGCCACGGTCGTTTCGATCAGCCTGGCCGGCAGCAGTCCGACCAGCGCGGCGAGCGTTTCCTGGACGGTCAGCTTCAGCGCGAGCGTGACCGGAATCGCCGCCGGCAACTTCGCGCTCGTCAATACCGGGCTGGGCGGCACGCCGGCGATCACCTCGGTCACCGGCAGCGGCACCACGTGGACCGTGTCGGCCAGCACCGGCGCGGGCAGCGGCACGCTGGGTCTGAACATGGTAAGCGCGACCGGCGTGAGCCCATCGGTGACCAACCTGCCGTTTACCGGCCAGGTGTACAGCATCATCCATATCTGCTCGACACCGCCGTGGTACGACGCGGCGTGGCAATACCGCAAGGCGATCACGATCGACCATACCAAGGTCGGCGGAACGCTCGCCAATTTCCCGGTCCTGGTGAGCGTCACGGACGCGAACCTGCAGGCCGGGGCGCAGGCGAGCGGCAACGACATCCTGTTCACCGACTCGAGCGGCACCGCCAAGCTCGCGCACGAGATCGAGCTCTACACCGGCGCAACCGGGCAGCTGATCGCCTGGGTCAGCGTGCCCGGCCTGTCGGCGAGCGCCGACACGGTGATCTACATGTACTACGGCAACGCGAGCGCGCCCGCGCAGCAGAACCCGAGCGCGGTGTGGGACGCGAACTACAGCGGCGTGTGGCACCTGAAGGAAACCGGCAACGGAAGCGCGGGCGAGTACAAGGACAGCACCGCGAACGCGAACAACGCGCGCGGCGGCAACGGCTCGTCGGCGGCGACGCCCTCGCGCGTCGCGGGCAAGATCGGCTTCGGCCAGAACTTCAACGGCTCGCAGCTGATCAATGGCACGAGCGGCTCGATGCCGGCCGTCAACGGCAACCAGACCATGTCGTTCTGGTACGAAGTGGCGGCCAACCCGCCCTCGACGCGCACCAACTTCCTGACCCTGAGGACCACCGGCGGCGGCTCGGCCAACCAGGCGGTGTTCGTCGGCGCGGTGAGCTCGCCCTGCTTGAGCTATACCTCGCCGATCGGCGCGACCCAGTGGGGCGGCGCGTGCACGGTCGACGCCAACGCGCCGGTCGCGGGCAGCTGGCACTACTACGTGCTCACCCACTCCGGAACGACCAACACGCTCTACATGGACGGCGCGCAGGTGGCGACCAGCACCGCTGCGCTGCAGACCGGCGCGGTGGGCGAATTCATCTGGGGCTCGTACGACACCGCGCCGGCCGAGCCGCTCACCGGCCTGATGGACGAGACGCGCGTCTCGAACACTCCGCGCAGCGCCGCCTGGATCCTGACCGAATACAACAACCAGAGCGCTCCGGCGACTTTCCTCGGCCTGGGCGCGCAGCAAAGCGCCTCGACTTCCTGCTATACCTACTACTCGATCAGTTATCCCGGCGGCTCGACCGGGCTGACCTGCGAAGCCTCGCAGGTCACGATCACGGCGAAGGACTCGAGCAACAACCCGGCGGCGCCGTCCTCGGGCACCGTGCTCAGTATCTCGACTTCGACCGGCGCCGGCGTCTGGACCGGACTGGTCGCCGGCGCGGGCACCCTGTCGGGCTACGGCGCGAACAACGGCGCGGCGAGCTACGTCTGGGCGGGCGGCGAGAACAGCATCACCCTAAACCTGCGCCAGAACACCCCCGCCACGATCAACGTCAACCTGAGCGACAGCAACGCGAAGATCGAGAATTCCGGCACCGACGATCCCAGCATCACCTTCGCCAACACGGCCTTCCGCGTCACCGACGCGGCCGGCACGGCGGCGGCGACGCTCGGCACGCAGATCGCGGGCAAGCCCTCGAATGCGGGCTTCGGCGCGCAGACGCGCTACCTGCAGGCGATGCGCACCGACACGAGCACGGGCGCCTGCACCACGCTGTTCCAGAGCAAGACGGTGAGCGTGGGACTGGCCGGGGCGCGCATCAACCCGACCGGCGGGGCGAGCGCGCTGAGCGTGCAGAACAGCGGCGGGACGATGCAGGCGATCGGTACCGGCGCGGGCGCGGCGGGCGCGTACACGAACGTGTCGCTCGCGTTCGACGCGCAGTCCAAGGCGCCGCTGGTGGTGTCGTACCCGGACGCGGGCAGCGTCGCGCTGTACGCCCAATACGCCTTGCCGAGCCCGCCGGCGGGAACCTACGTGAGCGGCTCGAGCAATACTTTCGTGGTCAGGCCCTTCGGCCTGCGCGTGAGCGGGGTGACGACCGCGGCGAGCCCGTCGGCGTCCAGCCCGGTGTTCGCCAAGGCGGGGGCGAGTTTCAATACCACGCTTACCGCGGTGGCCTGGAAGACGGGCGACGACGCGGACGTGAACGGGGTGCCCGACAGCGACGCGCAGATCGCTTCCAATGCGGCGACGCCGAACTTCGGCCAGGAGAGCACGCCCGCCAGCGCGACACTGAGCCACACGCTGAACGCGCCCGCGGGCGGCAATGCCGGGACGCTCGGCGGGAGCACCACCTTCAGCGGCTTCAGCGCCGGTCTGAAGACTCAGGCCGTGAACTGGAGCGAGGTCGGCTTCATCGACCTGCACGCGCAGTCCGCCAACTATCTCGCCAGCGGCCAGAACGTGAGCGACTCGAGCGCCGGGCTGACCGGCGTGGGGCGCTTCATGCCGGATCATTTCGCGCTTTCGGGCGGAGTGCTGACCAACCGCGCGGCCGCGGCCTGCGCTCCCGCGTCCGCCTTCAGCTACCTGGGCGAGGGCATGCGGCTGCAGTTCACGCTCACCGCGCAGAGCACGGCCAACTCGACGACGCAGAACTACAACACCGCATCGGGCTTCGCGAAGCTGCCCACGGTGCCCTCGGGCATGGGCTTCGGCGCGGTCAACGGCACGACCAATCTGACCTCGCGGCTCGACCTCGGCAACTCGGGCGCCCTCAGCTGGAGCGCGGGGGCGACGAGCGTCGATTACACGCTCGCGGTGAATCGCGCCAGCCCGGACAACCCCGACGGGCCGTTCGCCGCGGCGAAGATCGGCGTCGCGCCCTCCGACGGCGACGGGGTGGCCCTGGCGAGCGCAGCCTACGACATTGACGTGGACAACAACTCGGTCAACGAGCACAAGCAGGTCGGCGCCGGCACCCTGCTCCTGTTCGGACGCCTGATGTTGCGCAATGCTCTGGGCACGAAGGCCGCAGCGCTTTCGGTTCCGATTGCGGCGCAGGTCTGGCAGGGAACTGCGTTTACGCCCAACCCGCTCGACAGTTGCACCGTCATTCCGCGCAGCGCAATCGTGCTCGACGGCTACGCAGGGGCGCTGGCGCCGGGCGGGGGCAACTGCAAGACTTTCGTGCAGCAGAATCCGGTGGCCTTCAGCGCCGGGGTGGGAACGCTGACGCTGGCGGCGCCCACGGGCGGGGCAAGCGGCAGCGTGCGCCTGACGCCGAACCTGGGCACGGCAGCGAGCGGGAACTATTGCGCCAGCGCCGCGGGTGGTGAAACTCCCGCCTCGGCGGCGGCGCTGGGCTACCTGCTGGGGCGCTGGAACGATATGCTCGACCCCGACGGCAACGCGAGCACGATGTACGACGACAATCCGTCGGCGCGCGCCGCCTTCGGCCTGTACGGCTCGCAGCCCGATCGGCTGATCTATCACCGCGAGAATTACTGAGACTTGTGACATGAAGCCGAATCTGATCGTCATCCTGGTCGACGACCTGCGCTTCGACGAAACGAGCGCCTCGGGCCACCCGTACATGAAGACGCCGCACATCGACCGCCTGGCGCACGAAGGCGCGCAATTCGACAACGCCTTCCACACCACGCCGCTGTGCTCGCCGAACCGGGCCTCGATCCTGACCGGCCAGTACGCCTCGCGCCACGGCATCATCGACAACGTCGGGCGCGACGCGATGAGCCACCGGCTGGCGAACTACCACCTGGAGCTCAAGAAGCTCGGCTACGAGACCGCGCACATCGGCAAGTGGCACATGGGCAACGACGCCAGCCCGCGCCCGGGCTACGACCACTGGGTGAGCTTCCGCGGCCAGGGCATGATCACGGATCCCGTGTTCTGGGAGAACGGCGGCGAGCACAAGCTCACGGGCTACGTCACCGACCTGCTCAACGAACGCGCCGCCGAGTTCGTCGGGCGCAAGCGCAAGCAGCCGTTCGCGCTGTTCTTCGCCCACAAGGCGGTGCATCCGGACGTGCAGCAGAAGCAGGACGGCTCGATCGACGCCAGCACGATGCAGGGCTACGTGCTGCCCGAGCGCCACCGCGACCTCTATCGCGGCGAGACCTACCCGATGCGCCCGAGCGTGCTGCCGCTGGAGAAGGTGCTGGAGCAGAAGCCCGCCTGGCGCGAGCTGTTCGAGCTGCGCAAGGACCCGGGCAACCGGCCGTTTCTGGACGCGCTGCACGTCGGCACGCAGGAAGAGATCCGCGAGCGCGCGGCGATGATGGCTTCGGTCGACGAAGGCGTCGGCATGCTGCTCGACGCCCTGCAGAAGGCGCGCAAGCTCGACAACACCTGCATCGTGCTGCTGGGCGACAACGGCTTTTTCTTCGGCGAGCACGGCCTGGGCGCCGAGCGCCGCTTCGCCTACGAGGAGGGCATCCGCACCGCGTTCTTCGTTCGCTACCCGAAGCGCATCGCGGCCGGCAGCCGCTATCCGCAGATGGTGCTCGCGACCGACATCGCGCCGACCATGATCGAGCTCGCGGGCGGCAGGCCGGGCGCGCAGATGCAGGGCCGCTCGCTGGTGCCGCTGATGAAGGGCCGCGCCAAGCGCTGGCGCGAGGCCTTCCTGGTCGAGTACTTCAACGAGTCGGCCTGGCCCTGGATCGTCGGCATGAGCTACAAGGCGCTGCGCACCGAGCGCTACAAGTACATCCACTGGATCCACAAGGACGGGGTGGACGAGCTGTACGACCTTGAACGCGATCCGTACGAGATCACCAACGTCATCGGCGACCCTGCCTGTGCCGGGACGCTGAAGGACCTGCGCAAGCAGCTGCGCAAACTGGTCGCCGACTCGGTCGGCCTCTAGCCCCAACCAGGGAGGAAGCGTGGAAGCGATCGATCGACCGACCATCCAGCGTTCCGCGGCGGACATCGTCTCGGACGTCAGGCAGCGCCCGGCGCAGGACGCGGCGGCCAAGCTCGAGCACTACGGCGGCGTCGAGATCGCCGCCGCGCTCGGGCGCCTGAGCCCGGTGTTCGCCCAGGACGTGCTCGCCGAGCTGCCGCCGGAGGCGCGCGAGCGCGCGCTCGCGGCGGCGCCGGCGGACCTCGCACACCAGTGGCGCCGCAACGCGCGCTACGCCGATGGCACGCTCGGCCGCATGATGGAACCGGCGGTCGGCGTGTTCGGGCCGCGCCAGACGATCGGCGAGACGATCGAAGCGCTGCGCGAGCAGGTGCGCAACGTCCTCATCACCTATTGTTACGTGGTGGACCCGAAGGAGCGCCTGCTCGGCATCGTCACCATGCGCGACCTGCTGTTCGGCGCGCACGAGAAGCGCCTCGAGCAAGTGATGCTGCGCGAGCCGTTCATGCTCCAGGTCTCGATGCCGCTCGCGGACGCGATGAAGCTGGTGCTCGACCGGCACTTTCCGGTCTACCCGGTGGTGGACGCCGATCGCCGCCTGCGCGGCCTGGTGCGAGGGCGCTCGATGTTCGAGGCGCGCGCGTTCGACATCGCGGCCCAGCCCGGCAGCATGGTCGGAGTCGACAAGGAGGAGCGCCTGGTCACGCCGTGGCCGCGCAGCCTCTTCATGCGCCATCCCTGGCTGCAGCTGAACCTGCTCACCGCTTTTCTCGCCGCGGCGGTGGTCGGCGCGTTCCAGGGCACCATCGACCGGCTGGTGATCCTGGCCGTGTTCCTGCCGGTGCTCGCGGGGCAGTCGGGCAACACCGGCTGCCAGGCGCTCGCCGTGACCCTGCGCGGGCTGACGCTGGGCGAGCTCAAGCCCGGCAGCGAGAAGGCGCTGGTGCTGAAGGAAGCCGGGCTGGGACTGTTGAACGGCGCGGGCGTCGGCCTGATCGCCGCGCTCGGCATGTACGTCGTGGCGAGCGGCCAGAGCGCCGGCCACCCGGTGCTGCTCGCGCTGGTGGTGTTCCTGGCGATGGTCGGCTCCTGCGTCGCGAGCGGGCTCTCGGGCGCGATGGTGCCGCTCACGCTCAAGCGCCTGGGCTTCGATCCGGCGACCGCCTCGAGCATCTTCCTCACCACCGCCACGGACGTGGTCAGCATGGGCATGCTGCTCGGGCTCGCGGCGCTGATCGTGCGCTGAAGGCGCGGCGCGATGGGCGACGCGCTGCTGGTCCTCAACGCGGGCTCCTCGAGCGTCAAGTTCTCGCTCTACGCGCTCGTGGACGCGGCGCCGCGCCTCGAGCTGAAGGGACAGATCGAGGACCTGCCGGGAGCGGCGCATTTCAGCGCGCCGGGCGCCGAGCGGCGCTGGAGCGAGCCGCTCGGGCACGAGCAGGCGACCGAGTTCCTGCTGGAATGGATCGAGCGGCGCATGGACGGCAGGCGGCTCGCCGCCGTCGGCCACCGCGTGGTGCACGGCGGCACGCGCTACGCCGCGCCGGTGCGCGTGGACGCCGCGGTGCTGGCGCAGCTCGAGGCGCTGGTGCCGCTCGCGCCGCTGCACCAGCCGCACAACCTGGCCGCGATCCGGCGCCTGGCCGAGCTGCGCCCCGGGCTGGTGCAGGTGGCCTGCTTCGACACCGCCTTTCACCGCGGGCAGGCGGCGGTGGCGCAGGCCTATGCGCTGCCGCCGGAGATCACGCGCGAGGGGGTGCACCGCTACGGCTTTCACGGCCTGTCCTACGAGTACATCGCGCAGGCGCTGCCCGGCGTCGACGCGCGCGCCGCGGCCGGTCGCACGGTGGTCGCGCACCTTGGCAACGGCGCGTCGATGTGCGCGCTGCGCGCCGGCGCGAGCGTCGCGACCACCATGGGCTTCACCGCGCTCGAGGGTCTGCCGATGGGCACGCGCTGCGGCTCGCTCGATCCCGGCGTGTTGCTGTGGCTGATGGACGAGAAGCACATGGACGCGCGCGCGATCGAGGACCTGCTGTACCGCCGCTCGGGCCTGCTCGGGGTGTCGGGCGTCTCGGGCGACATGCGCGCCCTGCTCGCGAGCGAGGCGCCCGGCGCGCGCGCGGCGGTGGAGCTGTTCGTTTACCGCATCGGGCGCGAGCTCGGCTCGCTCGCCGCGGCGCTCGGGGGCCTCGACGCGCTGGTGTTCACCGCCGGCATCGGCGAGCACGCGGCGCCGGTGCGCGCGCGCGTATGCCGCGACGCCGCCTGGCTCGGGCTCGAGCTGGACCAGGTCGCGAACGACGCTGGCGGGCCGCGCATCTCGAGCGCGACGAGCAGGGTGTCGGCGTGGGTGATACCGACCGACGAGGAGCTGATGATCGCGCGCCACACTGCGCGCGTCGCGCTTCAGTCCTCGTAGATCATCTTGCGGGTCATCCCGCCGTCGACCACGAAGTTCTGCCCGGTGACGAAAGCGGCCGCGCTCGAGAGCAGGAACGCGATCATCTCGGCGACGTCCTCCGGCCGCCCGACCCGCCCCGCCGGATGCTGCGCGTGGTCCTCGGGCCGCAGCGCTGGCGCACCCGCGCGGGCGACGTCGATCCAGCCGGGGCTGAGCGCCACCACGCCGCCCTTGGACGCGCTGTAGGCCTCGGTGTGCGGCTCGGACTGCAGGGCGCGGGTCGAGGCGACGTTTACCATCGCCCCGCGCGCGGCGAGCAGCGCCGCCGTGGCGCGGCCGATTCCCCTTGCGCCGCCGGTGACCAGCGCGGCCTTCGGTTCGGTGTCGGTCACGTTTGCGCTAGATCAAGGGCGGGCCCGGCGGGTTGCAGTCTCATTGGGGCAGAGGAGCCGCGAACGCCATGCTCTGCCTGGAAGATTGTATCGCCCTCAGCGACCTGAGCGAGGAGGAGATCCTCGCGATCGCGCAGCACGAGCACATTCCCGAGATCGCGGCGGCCGAGATGGGCAACTATCTGGTGCACGCCGCCGACGGCGAGCAGTGCATCCGCGCGATCATCCGCGACGACATCGCGTCCGCCGCGGTGGCCGGCGACCGCCTGCGCGAGCTCGCGCTCAAGCTCGTTTTGCGCAACTTCATCCTGCAGCACCCCCGCTGCGACGAGCGGCACAGGCGAGAGCTGCGCCTTCCGGAGCGCCGCGGCATCTAGGGCGCACGCCTTTGCGCCGCCGCGGCCCTGGGCTAGACTGACGCATTGGCGCGGCGAGTTGGAGGGCGGCCATGCAGGTCAAGGAGATCTTGCGCGTCAAGGGCAACCGGCTACTCAGCGTCGAGCCCTCGGAGAGCGCGACGCAGGCGGTACGGACCATGGCAGAGCAGAACCTCGGCTCGCTGGTGGTCTTGGAGCGCGGCCGCATGGTGGGCATGCTCACTTTCCACGAGGTCATGGAAGCGCTTGCCGTGCGCGGCGGGGCGCTGGGCGAGCTCGAGGTGGGAGAGATCATGGAGCGCGACCCGGTCAGCGCCACGCCGGACATGGAGGTAAACGACCTGCGCCGCACGATGCTCGAGAGCGGCGCGCGCTACCTGCCGGTGCTGCAGGACGAAAAGCTGCTGGGCGTGATCTCGTTCCGCGACGTCGCCAAGGCGGTGCTCGAGGCGCAGGACCTCGAGAACAAGATGCTCAAGGGCTACATGAAGGAGTCGCCCGCGTAGCGAGCCGCCGCGCGGTCGCGCGGCACCCCTGTGCTAAGCTTTTTCGCATGTCGGGCAACAGCTTCGGCACGCTGTACTGCGTGACCTCGTTCGGCGAATCGCACGGACCCGCCTACGGCGGCGTGGTCGACGGCTGCCCGCCGGGGCTGGAGCTCTCGCCCGCGGACCTGCAGGCCGAGCTCGACCGGCGCAAGCCGGGCAGCTCGCGCCACGTCACGCAGCGGCGCGAATCCGACACGGTGGAGATCCTTTCGGGCGTGTACCAGGGCCGCACCACGGGCACCGCGATCGGCTTCCTGGTGCGCAACGAGGACCAGCGCTCCAAGGACTACTCTGCGATCGCGGCCAAGTTCCGTCCCGGCCATGCCGACTATACCTATTGGCAGAAATACGGCGTGCGCGATCCGCGCGGCGGCGGGCGGGCGTCGGCGCGCGAGACCCTGGTGCGCGTCGCCGCGGGCGCGATCGCGCGCAAGTGGCTCGCCGCGCGCTACGGCGTGTCGATCCGCGGGTACCTGGCGCAGCTGGGTTCGAGGAAGCTGGAACTGAAGGATTGGAATGCGGTGAATCAAAACCCGTTCTTCAGTCCCGATCCGCAGGCCGTGCCCGAGCTCGAAGCGTTCATGGACGCGCTGCGCAAGAGCGGCGATTCGTGCGGCGCGCGGGTCAACGTGGTCGCCGAGGGGGTCCCGGTGGGCTGGGGCGAGCCGGTCTACGGCAGGCTGGATGCCGACATCGCCTGGGCGATGATGTCGATCAACGCGGTCAAGGGGGTCGAGATCGGCGCAGGCTTCGCCGCGGTGGGGCAAAAGGGCAGCGAGCACGGCGACGAGATGACGCCGCAGGGCTTCCTTTCGAACAACAACGGCGGCGTGCTCGGCGGCATCTCGAGCGGCCAGGACATCACGGTGTCGATCGCGCTCAAGCCCACCTCGAGCATCCGCCTGCCCAGGCGCACGGTCGACGTGCGGGGCGAGCCGACGAGCGTCCAGACCGAGGGGCGGCACGACCCCTGCGTCGGAATCCGCGCCACGCCGATCGCCGAAGCGATGCTCGCCTGCGTGCTGATGGACCATGCGCTTCGTCACCGCGCCCAGTGCGGCGACGTCACGCCGCCGACGGCGCCGGTCCCGGGGCGGGCGCGTTGAACCGCGCGCGTTGAACCGCGCGCGGCTAGAAAACCCCAACAAATTCAATTAGAGTACAGTTACACCCACTCCGTGCGAGGAACAACATGAGCAACAAGGGGCAGCTGCTACAAGACCCATTTCTGAACACCTTGCGCAAGGAGCACGTCCCGGTTTCCATCTACCTGGTGAACGGAATCAAGCTGCAGGGCCAGATCGAGTCCTTCGATCAGTACGTGGTGCTGCTGCGCAATTCGGTCACCCAGATGGTCTACAAGCACGCGATCTCCACCGTCGTGCCCTCGCGAGCGGTCAATCTCGGCCTGGAAAAGGAAGCCGAAGGCTAGCCTTTGGTCCACCCGGTGTCGAAGACACCGAATTGATGCAACAAAACTCCCCACCGCGCTTCGACCCCCGGGCCGCCGTCATCGTCTGCCTCGACCTCGGCGACGCCGCCTACGAGGACGGCGTCGAGGAGATCGTGCGCCTGGTGGAAAGCGCGGGCATCGCGCGCCACCGCGTGGTGCGCGGCCGGCGCCAGCGCCCCGACCCGAAGCTGTTCTGCGGCCGCGGCAAGGCGGAGGAAGTCGCCGCCGCCGCGGTCGAGCTCAACGCCGGCTTCGTGGTGTTCAACCACGAGCTGTCGCCCGCGCAGGAGCGCAACCTCGAGCGCGAGCTCGGGCGCCCGGTGATGGACCGCACCGAGGTGATCCTCGAGATCTTCGCCCAGCGCGCCCAGACCCGCGAAGGGAAGTTGCAAGTGGAGTTGGCGCAGCTCGAGCACCTGTCGACGCGCCTGGTGCGCGGCTGGACCCACCTCGAGCGCCAGCGCGGCGGCCTGGGCAAGACCGGCGGCCCGGGCGAGAAGCAGATCGAGCTCGACCGGCGTTACATCGGGCAGCGCGTGCGCGTGCTGCGCGGCAAGCTCGAGCAGCTGCGCCACCGGCGCGGGGTACAGCGCCGCGCGCGCGCGCGCGGCGACGTGCTTTCGGTCTCGCTGGTCGGCTATACCAACGCCGGCAAGTCGACCCTGTTCAACGCGCTCGCCCGCGCGCGCGCCTACGAGGCCGACCAGCTGTTCGCCACGCTCGACACCACCACGCGGCGCATCTGGCTGCCGCAGGCGGGCAGCGTGGTTCTGTCCGACACGGTCGGCTTCATCCGCGACCTGCCGCATGCGCTGGTGGCGGCGTTCCGCGCCACGCTCGAGGAGACGGTGCGCGCGGACCTGCTGCTGCACGTGGTCGACGCCGCATCTCCCGCGCGCGCGGAACAGGCCGAGGAAGTGAACAAGGTGCTGGCCGAGATCGGCGCCGACGGGGTGCCGCAGCTGCTGGTATGGAACAAGATCGACCTCGCGGGGCTCGAGCCGGGCGCCGATCGGGACGAGTATGGTAAGATCCGCCGCATTCGCGTGAGCGCGCGCACAGGCGACGGCCTCGGCGATTTGCGCGCGGCGATCACCGAGATCGCGGCGGCCAGGGCCTCGGCCCGCGGCGAGTCCGCTCCCGAAGCGTTTTTCCTGCAACCTCACTGAGCTCCTTGGTTCATTCATGCCGTTGAACGACCCGAATTGGGGGCGCGGGCCCCGCGGACAGGGCCCCTCGGGCGGCGGCCCGCCCGACCTTGACGAGATGTGGCGCGCGTTCAACCGGCGCCTGAGCGACCTGTTCGGGCGGCGCGGCGGCGGCAACGGGGGCACGCCTCCGCCCGAGCCGCCTTCGGCGCGCGCCTTCGGCGGCGGCGCGGGCGTGCTGATCGCGCTCGTGATCGCGGTGTGGCTGGCGAGCGGGTTCTACATCGTCGACGCGAGCCAGCGCGCGATCGTGCTCACCTTCGGCAAGTATTCCGAGCAGACGGATCCGGGCCTGCGCTGGCGCATGCCCTGGCCGATCCAGTCGAGCGAGCTGGTGAACGTGTCGCAGGTGCGCACGCTCGAGGTCGGCTATCGCAACAACGTGAGCAGCAAGGTGCCGCGCGAGTCGCTGATGCTGACCGACGACGAGAACATCGTCGACCTCCAGTTCGCGGTCCAGTACACGGTCAGCGACGCGAAGAGCTTCCTGTTCGACACCCGCCGGCCCGACGAAATCGCGATGCGGTCCGCCGAGAGCGCGATGCGCGAGGTCATAGGCAAGAGCAAGATGGACGGCATCCTGTACGAGTCGCGCGAGGAGATCGCGATCAAGGCGCGCAAGCTGATGCAGGAGATCCTCGACCGCTACGGCACCGGGATTTCGGTGAGCTCGGTGACGATCCAGGCGGCGCAGCCGCCGGAGCAGGTGCAGGCAGCGTTCGACGACGCGGTCAAGGCGAATCAGGATCGCGCGCGGCAGGTGAACGAAGGCCAGGCCTACGCCAACAACGTGATTCCGAGGGCGCGCGGCAGCGCGGCGCGGCTGCTGCAGGAGGCGCAGGGCTACAAGCAGCGGGTGATCGCGAACGCCGAGGGCGAGGCGTCGCGCTTCAAGCAGGTGCTGGCCGAATACACGAAGGCGCCGGCGGTGACGCGCGAGCGGCTCTATCTCGACGCCATGCAGGACGTGCTGTCGTCGACCTCCAAGATCATCCTCGACTACAAGGGCAGCGGCAACCTGCTCTACCTGCCGCTCGACAAGCTGATGCAGAAGAGCTCCGCCTCGACGCCGTCCGAATCGGACGCCTCGCAGGGGCCGTCGCCGGAGCCCGCGGCGAGCGACGTCAATCCACGCTCGCGCGACTCCTCTTTGCGCGGCCGTGACCGCGGGGAGCGCCCGTGAGAGTCTTCGGACCCCTGGCCGCCGCGCTGGTCGCCGTCCTGCTGGTGGTGTCCGGGGCGCTGTTCACGGTCGACCAGCGCTACAGCGCGATCGTGTTCCAGCTGGGCGAGATCAAGAGCGTGGTCAAGGCTCCGGGGCTGCACTTCAAGTGGCCGATGCTGCAGAACGTGCGCCTGTTCGACATGCGCATCCTGAGCTACGACGACCCCGAGCCGCTGCGCTTCATCACCTCGGAGAAGAAGCCGGTGCTGGTGGATTCTTTCGTGATGTGGCGCATCCTGGACGTGAAGCAGTTCTACATCAGCGTCAGGGGCGACGAGCTGGCCGCGGCGACCCGCATCCGCCAGACGATTTCGGACAGCCTGCAGGCCGAGTTCGGCCGCCGCACCGTGCACGACGTGGTGTCGGGACAGCGCGACGAGATCATGGGCGTGGTGCGGGAAAAGGTCGACCAGGAGCTGCGGCGCATCGGGGTCGAGATCGTGGACGTGCGCCTCAAGCGCGTCGACCTGCCGCAGCAGGTGAGCGAATCGGTCTATCGCCGCATGGAATCCGAGCGCAAGCGCGTGGCGAACGAGCTGCGCTCGACCGGCGCGGCCGAGGCCGAGCGCATCCGCGCCGACGCGGACCGGCAGCGCGAGGTCATCCTCGCCGAGGCCTACCGCGATGCGCAGAGCACCAAGGGCGAGGGCGACGCGAAGGCCACCGACATCTACGCCAAGAGCTTCTCGCAGAACACGGAGTTCTACGCCTTCTACCGCAGCATGGACGCTTACCGCTCGACCTTCCGCGGCAAGGGCGACCTGATGCTGCTCGATCCGAACTCGGACTTCTTCCGCTTCTTCAAGGACCCGGCGGGACGCCAGCCCGTCAAGAAAAAATGAGCGATGGGCACCACCTTCATCATGGCGTTCGCTCTGATGCTCGTCATCGAGGGCGCGCTGCCCTTTCTCGCCCCTAAGCTCTGGCGCGACACCTTCCGCCGCATCACGCAGATGAGTGACGGGCAGCTCCGCTTCATCGGACTGACCTCGATGCTGGTCGGGCTGCTGGTGCTGGTCCTGGTCCGCTGACCAGTGAAGACCGCCATGCGCTGGCTGCTGCCGGAATACATCGAGGACATCCTGCCCGCCGAAGCGGCGCGCATCGAGTCGCTGCGGCGCACGATCCTCGACCAGTTCGCCGCGCACGGCTACCAGCTGGTGATGCCGCCGCTGCTCGAGTACCTCGAGTCGCTGCTCACCGGCACCGGGCGCGACCTGGACCTGCGCACCTTCAAGCTGGTCGACCAGCTCTCCGGGCGCATGATGGGCGTGCGCGCGGACATCACGCCGCAGGTGGCGCGGCTCGACGCGCACTTGCTCAACCGCCAGGGCGTGGCGCGGCTTTGCTACTGCGGCAGCGTGCTGCACGCCAGGCCCGCCGGGCTGGAAGCGACCCGCGAGCCGCTGCAGATCGGAGCCGAGATCTACGGCCACGCGGGGGTCGAAAGCGACCTCGAGATCCTGCGCCTGCTGTGCGGCGCGCTCGCGCTCGCGCGGGTCCGGGGCGCGCGCATCGACATTGGACACGTGGCGGTGTTCCGCGCCATCGTGCAGGCCGCCGGGATCCAGGGCGCGCTCGAGTCCGAGCTGTTCGAGGCGCTGCAGAACAAGGACCTGCCGGCGCTCAGGGAGCTGACGCGCGGCCTTGCGAAGCGCACCCGCGAGGCGCTCCTGCTGCTGCCCGAGCTCTACGGCGGGCGCGAGGTGCTCGCGCTCGCGGCGCGCAGGCTGCCGCAGATCCCGGCGCTCAAGCGCGCGCTGGCCACGCTGCGCGCGCTCGCCGACGCGAGCGCGCTGCCGGCGAGCTTCGATCTGGCCGAGCTGCGCGGCTACCACTATCACTCGGGCGTCGTGTTCGACGCCTATTGCGAGGGTGTGACCGGCGCGGTGGCCAGAGGCGGGCGCTACGACGAGGTCGGCAAGGCGTTCGGCCGCCCGCGCCCCGCGACCGGCTTCTCGATCGACTTGCGCGAGCTCGCGGGAGCCGCGGCGGCGCCGGCGCCGCGCGAGCCGATCCTTGCGCCGTGCGCGAACGGCAAGGCGAAGCTGGCGGCGAAGATCGAAGCGCTGCGGCGCGCGGGCGAGGTGGTGATCGAGGAGCTCCCGGGGCACGCGCGCCACCGCAGGGAGCTCGGCTGCACGCGGCAGCTGGTGCAAAGGCGCGGCGCATGGGTGGTCGAACGGATCGGGAAGGCAAAGTGAGCGCGAAGAACGTAGTCGTGATCGGCACGCAGTGGGGCGACGAGGGCAAGGGCAAGATCGTCGACTGGCTCACCGACCACGCGCAAGGCGTGGTGCGCTTCCAGGGCGGCCACAACGCCGGCCACACGCTGGTGATCGGCGGCAAGAAGACCGTGCTGCACTTGATCCCCTCGGGCATCCTGCGCGAGAACGTCGACTGCTTCATCGGCAACGGCGTCGTGGTGTCGCCCCAGGCGCTCGCGGCGGAGATGGACGAGCTCGAGGGCGCGGGGGTGCGCGGCGTCGTCGCGCGGCTGTGCATCTCCGAGGCCTGCCCGCTCATCCTGCCGTACCACGCGGCGCTCGACGCGGCGCGCGAGGTCTCTCGCGGCGCGCAGAAGATCGGCACCACGGGGCGCGGCATCGGCCCGGCCTACGAGGACAAGGTCGCGCGCCGCGCGATCCGCCTGCAGGACCTGTTCAAGCCGGTGCGCTTCGCCGAGAAGCTCAAGGAGCTGCTCGAATACCACAACTTCGTGCTCACGCAATACCACGGCCAGCCGGCGGTGGACTTCCAGCAGACGCTCGACGAGGCGCTCGCGCTCGCGCCGCGCTTGGCGCCGCTGGTGGCCGACGTGCCGCGCGCGCTGTATCACGCCAACCGCGCCGGCAAGAACCTGCTGTTCGAAGGCGCGCAGGGCAGCCTGCTCGACATCGACCACGGCACCTATCCGTACGTCACCTCGTCCAACTGCGTGGCGGGCGCGGCCGCGGCCGGCGCCGGAATCGGCCCGCACCATCTGCACTACGTGCTCGGCATCACCAAGGCCTACACCACGCGCGTGGGCAGCGGCCCGTTCCCGACCGAGCTTACCGACGACGTCGGGCGCTATCTCGCCACGCGCGGCGCCGAGTTCGGCGCGACCACCGGCCGCCCGCGCCGCACGGGCTGGTTCGACGCCGCGGCGCTCAAGCGCTCGATCCAGCTCAACGGGGTTTCCGGGCTGTGCATCACCAAGCTCGACGTTCTCGACGGCGTCGAGGCGGTCAAGATCTGCGTCGGCTACGAGATCGACGGCACCATGAGCGAGATCCTGCCGGTGGGCGCCGAGGAGCTCGCGCTCTGCGTGCCCGTGTACGAAGAGATGGCGGGCTGGATGGAGAGCACCATCGGCGTCAAGACCCGCGACGCGCTGCCCAAGGCCGCGCGCGACTACCTGGCGCGCATCGAGGAGCTCACCGGAGTGCCGATCGACCTGATCTCGACCGGCCCCGACCGCGACGAAACCATCGTCCTGCGCCATCCGTTCGAGGCTTCGGTCTGACCCCTTTGCCAAGCGCGCTCCGCGGCGTAGGATACGGACATATGACCAAGAAGATTCCGCAGCGCCAGACCGAGGACGACCGCACGCGCATCATCGAGCGGCCTGACGGCTTCTACTGGAAGGACGAAGCAAGCGGCGAGGAGTCGGGCCCGTTTCCGACGCTGGAGGAAGCGGTCGCCGAGCTGCAGGCCGCCGAGGGCGGCGACTACGAGCCGGGCGAGACGCTCGAGGAAGCCGAATCCGAGATCGGCGTCGCCGACTGGATCGATCCCGACACCGGCGAGCCGGCCGAAGAGTCGGTGCCGCGCATCGAAGACCACTGAGCTAGTGCTTTAGCACACACTTGTCGTATAGCTCGGGAAAGGCCCCCGTGGGGTCGTATTTGCGCTTCAGCTCGCGGTAGGCGTCGCCGCCGTAGATGCGGGCGAATTCCTCGCGCCCGAAAGTGCTGTCCGAGTAGAGCGACTTGATTCCGCCCAGCGCGGTCACCTTTTCCTCGATCAGGCGGTTGAAGTGCCCGGGCTCGTGCGCCTTGCGGCTGCGGATCACGTCCCAGAAGCCGAAATTGACGTAGGGCTCGCGCCGCATCGGGTAGAGCGTGAAACGCTCCGCGTCCGCCTGCGGCACGATCGGGCACAGCCAGGCCGGCCAGATGCCGATCTCGCGCGCGAAGAATTCGAGGAACTCGGCCGCGCGCGCGAGCGGCACGTCGACATCCTGGATCACCGACTCGGAATGCAGCCCCTGCAGGCGCTCGAGCCAGTGCGTGAGGCCCACGCGGCTGTTCCAGCGCATGATGCGGGTGTAGGTGCGAGAGTTGAGTCGCTTCGGGCCGACCAGGCGGCGCACCAGCGGGTTCTGCGCGAGCAGGTTCTTCGAGCACCAGAACCAGTCGGTGTCCCAGCGCCAGATGAAGTCGTTCGCCGACAGGTAGTCCTCGCGCTTCTCGCCGATCGAACGGTAATAGATGTCGCGGAAGCTGTAATCGCTGGTGTAGGGCGCGTCGTCGACGAAGCGCCCCAGCGTGAGGAACATCCTGTCGGGCGAGAACACGGTGCCATCGACGAAATCAACCTCGCCCGCGCGCAGGATTTCTCCCAGCGCCGCGAAGCATTCCTCGCCGCGGCGGAAAGCGCGGTGCTCCAGGCGCACGAAGCGCTTCACCGGCGCGGTTCGCGCCACGACGCGCAGCGCGTAGCCGAGCGTGCCGTAGGAGTTCGGCATGGCGTAGAACAGGTCGGCGTGCTCGTTGTGCTGGCCGTGCAGACGACGATCCGGCCGTCGCCGGTCAGCACCTCGAGCTCGAGCACCGACTCGTGCACCAGGCCGTAGCGGTGCGAAGAGGCCTCGATGCCGACCCCGGCGACCGCGCCGCCGAGCGTGATGGTCTTGAGCTGCGGTACCACCGCGGGCATCACGCCTTGCGCCAGGCAGGCCGCCACCAGCGTTTCGTAGCTCGCCATGCCCTCGGCTTCGACCGTTCCGGCCGCCGGATCGACGCGCAGCACCTCGCGCAGCTCGCGCACGTCGAGCCGGCGGCGCGCGGGCTCCGCGCGGTCGCGGAACAGGTTGGAGGTTTCCTTGCCCAGGCCGACCTGGCCGCCGCCCTCGCGCAGCCGCGCGGAGAGCCGCTCGCGGCGCGCGGCGTGGCGCTCGAGCGCGGCGCTCACGCGCGCTCGCGGTAGAGGTGGGCGCGCGACATCGGGTAATCGTCGGCGGCGAGGTTGCCGCGGCTGAAGACGATCTGGAACAGGTGTGTGTAGCCGGCGGGCGAGCGGAACATTTCGGCGCAGCCGTAAAGGTAGACGCGCCAGATGCGGCGGAAGCGCTGGTCGAACTTCTTCGGGTCGAGGGCGTGGATCGCGTCCCAGTTGCGGTCGAAGCGTTCGGCCCAGGCGTCGAGCGTAAGCGCGTAGTGGCGGCGCAGGTTTTCGATGTCCACCACCTCGAGCCCGGCCTGCTCCATCGCCACGATCACGTCGGCCAGGCTCGGGATCCAGCCCCCGGGGAAGACCTTGTCGCGGATGAAGAAGTCGGTCTCGTAGTGTCCGACATGGCCGATGAAGTGCAGCATCCCCAGTCCGCCCGGCTTGAGGAACTTCGCGTGCGCCCGAACGACCTCGGCCAGTTGGTCGCGCCCGGCGTGCTCGAGCGTGCCGATCGACACCACCTTGTCGTACTCTCGCCGCGCGTCGCGGAAGTCGGTCTCGATCACTTCGAGCGCTTCGCCCAGCCCGCGGCGGGCGATCTCGTCGCGCACCATCGCCACCTGCTCGGTGGTGGTATTGATGCCGGTCACGCGCACGCCGCAGCGCTCGTGGGCGCGGAACATGAAGCCGCCGAAGCCGCTGCCGATGTCGACCACCTCCTCGCCGGGGGCGAGCCGCAGCTTGGCGCAGACGTGATCGATCTTGTTCTGCTGCGCCTCCTCGAGCGTGCGCGTGCCTTCTTTCCAGTAGGCGCAGGTGTACATCATCAGCGGGTCGTCGAGCCAGAGGCGGTAGAACTCGGTCCCGAGCGCGTAGTGAAAGCGCGCGTTGACCTTGGCCTGCTCCCAGGTCGAGTTCGAGTAGCGCAGCTCGTGCCAGCGGTTGCGCAGCGCGACCGGCCCGTTCGGCCGGGTCATGTTGCCGAACATGCCGGTGGCGAGCGCCTGGCGAAGGCTGCCTTTCAGATGGAGCTCGCCGTCGAAATAGGACTCGAGCAGGCCGACGTGCCGAAAAATCGCGATGCGGCGCTCGGCGGCCGCGGTCTTCAGTTCGAGCGTGAACGCCGGCTCGCCCGCGCCGCAGCGCAACTCGCTGCCGTCGGCGAAGCGCGCGGCGAAGGGGGTGCCGGACATGTCGGAAAGCTGCCGCAGCGCCGGTTCGAGGAGCGTTCTCATTTCGGCCTAAGCGGGCGACCTCGGCGACGCGACGGTAAGCGGCGAAGCAAGATAGAATCCTGCCTTGCCGAGTCTGGTGCCGAGGAAGGGACTCGAACCCCCACAGTGTTGCCACCGCTAGGACCTGAACCTAGTGCGTCTACCAATTCCGCCACCTCGGCAGGGGAGCGCATTTTAGTGGCAGGATCATACCGTGTCAAAGAACAAACCCGCCAAAACGGCGCTGCGTAGGCGCGCGCGCGCCGAGCGTCCGCGCGCGGGGGCGCCCGACGCGTACGCGCAGGAAATTCTCGCGGCGCTGAACGGCGCGGGCGCGCCGCTCACACCGGACGAGCTCGCCGGGCGGCTCGAGATCCGGGGCCGCGAGCGGCGCGCGTTCGACGACGCCGTCGCCGCGCTCGAGCGCTCCGGCGCGGCGGTCAAGAACCGCGCCGGCAGCCTGCTCGTGGCCACGCGCCTCGCCCTGGTCGCCGGCCGCATCGAAGGCCATCGCGACGGGCACGGCTTCCTGGTGCCCGATGATGGCGGCCCGCAGGTGTTCCTGCCGCCGGCGGAGATGCGCCAGGCGCTGCACGGCGACCGCGCCGCGGTGCGCATCACCGGGCGCGACCCGCGCGGCCGTCCGGCGGGAGAGATCGTCGAGGTGCTAGAGCGCGCGACGCGGCGCATCGTCGGCCGGCTGCACGCCGAGCACGGCGTGCTGTTCCTGGTGCCCGAGGACCGACGCATCGCGCAGGACATCGTGGTTCCGCCGCAAGAGGCCGGACGGGCGAAGGCGGGCGAGGTGGTGACGGTCGAGCTCGTGGCGCAGCCGTCCAAGCACGCGCAGCCGATCGGGCGCGTAGCCGAGGTGCTGGGCAACTACGCCGATCCCGGGATGGAGATCGAGATCGCGCTGCGCAAGTTCGACCTGCCGCACGAGTTCTCGAAGAAGACAACGGCGGCCGCGCGCGCGCTGCCCGAGGCGGTGCGCGCGGAGGACCGCGCGGACCGGCGCGACCTGCGCGAGCTCGGCTTCGTCACCATCGACGGCGAGACGGCGAAGGACTTCGACGACGCGGTGCACGCGGTGCGAGACGGGCGCGGCTATCGCCTGTGGGTCGCGATCGCGGACGTGAGCCACTACGTGCGCCACGGCGAGCCGCTCGACGCCGACGCGCTCGAGCGCGGCACCTCGGTCTATTTCCCGCGGCGCGTGATCCCGATGCTGCCGGAGAAGCTTTCCAACGGCCTGTGCTCGCTCAACCCCGAGGTCGACCGCCTCGCGATGGTGTGCGAGATGATGATCACGCCCAAGGGCGTGGTCGCGCGCTACGAGTTCTACCCGGCGGTGATCCGCTCGCGCGCGCGCCTGACGTACAACCAGGTGTGGGAGTGGCTGTCCTCGGGCAGGGCGCCGGCGTACCTGCAGACGCTGTACGAGCTCTACGGCAGGCTGGCCGAGGAGCGCAAGCGGCGCGGCGCGATCGACTTCGAGACGCTCGAGACCAGGATGGTGTTCGACGCGCAGGGCAAGATCGAAAAGATCATCCCGGAGGCGCGCAACGACGCGCACCGCCTGATCGAGGAGTGCATGCTGGCGGCCAACGTGTCGGCCGGGAACCTCCTGTCGGAGCGCAAGCACCCGGTGCTATACCGCGTGCACGACGTCCCCGCGTCGGACAAGGTCGCCGCGCTGCGCGATTTCCTGGCCGAGCTCGGGCTGCAGCTGCAGGGCGGCGAGGTGCCGCGGCCGAAGGACTACGCGCAGCTGCTGGACAGGATCCGCGAGCGCCCGGACTTCACGCTGCTGCAGACGATCCTGCTGCGCTCGCTCAAGCAGGCGGTCTACAGTCCGGACAACGCGGGCCATTTCGGCCTCGCGTTCGAGGCCTACGTGCACTTCACGTCGCCGATCCGGCGCTACCCCGATCTGCTGGTGCACCGCGCGATCAAGGCCTGCCTCGCGGGGCGGCGCTACGAAGGCGTCGACTGGGACGCGCTCGGGCGGCACTGCTCGGAGACCGAGCGGCGCGCAGACGAGGCGAGCCGCGACGTCGAGAACTGGCTCAAGTGCTTCTACATGAAGGAGCACGTCGGCGGCGTGTTCACCGGCGCGGTCACCGGAGTGACCTCGTTCGGGCTGTTCGTGACGCTGGACGACTACTTCGTCGACGGGCTGGTGCACATCTCGGAGCTCGGGCGCGACTACTTCCAGTTCGACGCCGCGCGCCACATGCTGCTCGGCGAGCGCAGCGGCCAGCGATTTCGGCTGGCCGACCGGATGAAGGTCAAGCTGGTGCGCGTCGACCTCGAGACGCGCAAGATAGACTTCGTGCCCGCATGAGCAGGCCGCCGCGCGAGCCCAGGGTGGTTTACGGCTTCCACGCGGTGCTCGCGCGCCTGCGCGCGGACCCGGCGTCGGTGCTCGAGTTGTTCTTGGACGAGTCGCGCCACGACGCGCGCATCAAGGACGTCGCCGCGACGGCCGAGCGCGCGGGCGTCAAGGTGATGCGGGTGCCGGCCAAGCGGCTTGACGGCTTCTATGGTGGCGGACGGCACCAGGGCGTGGTCGCGCGGGTGGAAGTGAAGAGCCTGAGCCACAGCCTGGACGAGATCCTGGACCAGGCGCAGGGACCGCCGCTTGTGCTGCTGCTCGACGGCGTCACCGACCCGCACAACCTCGGCGCGTGCCTGCGCGTGGCGAACGCCGCCGGGGCGCACGCGGTGGTCGCGCCGAAGGACCGCGCCGCGGGCATCAGCGCCGCGGTCTCGAAGGTCGCGAGCGGCGCGGCTGAATCCACGCCCTATCTCATGGTCACCAACCTCGCGCGCGCCATGGATGAGATCAAGGAGCGCAACATCTGGGTGGTCGGCACCGACCCGCACGCGCACCAAAGCCTCTACGAGGCAGATCTTCCCGACGCGATCGCCTGGGTGCTCGGCGCGGAAGGCGAGGGCATGCGGCGCCTGACGCGCGAGCGCTGCGACCTGCTGGTGCGCATCCCGATGCGGGGCGAGGTCGAGAGCCTGAACGTCTCGGTCGCGGCCGGAGTCGCGCTGTTCGAGTCGGTGCGTCGCCGTATGCGATGACCGGCGCTGGACCGATGGACAGCGGCCGTCGATTGCGCTTTACTCCGGGATTCGCAGAGGCGCTCTGCACATGCGTAGAAGGCACGTCCTCGGATGGCTCTTGGTGGCGAGCTTGGTCGCCTCCGCTGCGAGCCTGTTGATTCCTCCCTCGCCCCCGGGCGGAGAAGGCGCGGTACCGTCCCGCGCGCCGGGCTATCACCGGCCCGGACGGACGCTCGCATTGCTCGGGGCGCTCCCGTCGCGCGAGGGTCTGGGCGCGCCGCGCGGAGAACCCTTCGGCGGACTTTCGCCAGTACGGCCTGCCGCTGACGCGGCACATTCTGCGTCGCTTCCGCGGGCCGACCCGCAGCCGCCTGCGATGCCCTATCGGATTGCCGGACAGGTGACGCGCGAAGGCGGGACTCGGGTGGTGCTCGCGAAAGGCGACCGTGTGTTTACGGTTCGCGAAGGCGACGTGCTCGACGACCTCTACCGCGTGGCGTCGATAAGGCCCGACGGCGTGACATTGGTCTTTGTCCCGCTGCACGCACGTGAACAGCTTACGGTAACCGGATCGCTTCGCTTGGAAGCGGATCAGGCTGCGGCTGCGGTCGCGGCTCCCACGCCCGTTTCCGCGCCACCGGTTGCCCAGGCAATTCCGCATGCGGCGCAACTTCGCTGGGAGGGGCCGGAGCGCGTCCGCGCAGGGCGCGATTTCGACGTCGCGCTGCGGCTCACCTCCGATCAGCCGGTGAGCGCCCTGCCGTTGCAATTGAGCTTCGATGCGCAGCGGCTCCAGCCGGTGGCGGTTCGTCCCGGGAAGCTGTTCGCGGCAGGAAACTTTATCTACCGGATCAATCCGCTGGGTTCGATATTCGTCGGCGCTTCGGGGAACGGCTCGGTCGCCAAGGATGAGCGATTCCTCGTCATGACTTTCCGCTCCATACGCTCCGGCGCGGCGGAGCTTAAGCTCTCGTCCTTACTGTTGCAGAGCGCCGGCGGAAGGCCGATCCTCTATGCGCCACTGACGGTGTTCAAGACAGCAGTGGTGCAGTAACGTCGAGGGCGGCGCCTAGTGCTGCCGTGCGCTGAAACGCGCTTCCACGTAGTCGACAAGGAAATCCTTGAAGTGCTCAGCCACGGGTGGCAGCGGGCGCGAGAGGCTGCTCGACCAATAGAGGTGCCCTGCCGGTGCCGCGTCAGCGATGGGACGGACGGAGATTTGACGCTTGGCGCAGAGCGGCATCAAAAAGGAGGGGATCACCGCGGCGCCCGAGCCCGCCTCAACCATCGCGATTTGAGTTGAGAAGTGATGGCACAGGATGTCCGGGGAGTGGCGGCGCCCCGCCCGATGCAGGATTTCGTTGACGACGACTTGAATCGGATAATTGTCGGGGAATCCGACAAGTACGAGGCGCGCGACGTCGTTCCACGCAATCGATGCGCGCATCTTCGTGGCTTCAGCTTGCGGCGTAATCAGCGAATAGGTGTACTGTGCGAGAACTGACCGCTTCATTCCCGGCGTAGGATTCTCCGAGAAGCTCAACGTCACGTCGAAATCCCCGCTAACAGACAACTCGTCCAGCTTGTCCGGCGCGACGTCGGCTACGCGAATCTGCAGGCCGCTTTCACGCGCCGCAAAAGCCATGGCGGCAGGCAGCAGAATCGTCGACGCGACGAAGGGCCCGGCGCCCACGCGCAAATATCCATTCGCTGCATTCGCCGAACGACTGATTTCGGCAACCGCAGATTCGAGCTCGAGAACGTTGCGGTCGGCGATAGGAAGAAATCGCGATCCGAACTCAGTTAGCGTCACCTTCCGCGTCGTTCGCTCGAACAGTCGAAAGCCGAGCTGCTGCTCCAGCTCTCGCACGAGCATGCTCATTCCAGATTGCGTGACATAGAGTTGTTCGGCCGCGCGCGAAAAGCTCAAATGCTTCGCAGTCAACAGGAAGGCTTTAAGCTGACGCGAAGTGATATTCATGGCCAACAGTAATGAATTGATGACCGAGCGGAATTGGAATCGCAATTGGAATTGTAATCATTTGCGTGTCAAATGCCAGCAAGCAAGCTTGCAACGGGGCATCTCCGTTTCGCTGCGCGAAGGGATGCGAATTTATCGAAATGTCGCGCGGGGCAATTGCGCGCGAATGCAACGCTGACACGCACGGGCACGGCTATGCTGCGGAATTTCCTCGCGAATCGAATAATGCTGCGCGGCAATAAGAAAATGGAAAGAGGCATGGTGGGCCCACTGCTGCTTCTTTGGGCGGGCTGTGCTTGCGCGCAGGCGACCCCGACGCTTCCGGCATTCGAAGGTCCCATTTCCGAGGGCGGCGCCATGTACCAGGGCCTGCGCCCGCTCGCTCCGGGCACCGCGCCCGACGACTTTGGCTACGCGACCGAGGAGTACTTCGTCTGGGGCACCGCCGAAGGCCAGCCATACCGGACGCGGATCCTGGTGCGCCGGCCACGGCCTGCCCAGCGCTTCAGCGGTATCGTGATCCTCGAGGCGATGCACTCGAACGGCTACGCCGTGACGTTCGAAGCGGCGCGTAAGTCGATCCTCATGCGCGGGCACGTGCAGGTCGAGGTCGCCGCGCAGAAGACGAATGTCGACGTCACCCTGAAGGCCTTCAATCCGGTGCGCTACGCATCGCTCTCGATCGCCTCGAGCGCGCAGACGAGCGAGATCCTGGCGCAGGTTGCGTATCTCCTGAAGAGCGATCTCAGCGGCGGGCCGCTCGCGTCGCTCTCGGTGCGTCATCTCGTACTCGTGGGCGCTTCGCAATCGTCGGTGGTGCTTCGCGCCTTCGAGGCTCAGAAGCATTTCCAGGAGCGGATGCCCGACGCTAGCCCTCTCGTCGATGGCTACCTCGCTGCGAGCACGCTCGGGCCGACGCCGATGATGAAGGTCGACGTGCCGACGATCCACATGCCGACCATGACCGAGGCGACCGCCTGGGCGGCGGGCGGCGAGCGCTACCGGCGCGCCGACAGCGACGAGCCAGGGAGCCAGTACCGCCTGTACGAGGTGGCCGGCATGGCGCACGCAGACTCGCGCGACGTCGTCGCCTATTCGCCAAATCCCTGCACCCTGCCGGTGAGCCACTTCCCCTGGGGCGCGATGGTGGCGATGGGGCTGGACGCACTCGTCGAGTGGGTCGACCACGGCGTCACGCCGCCGCACGCGCCGCCGCTCGAAGTCGACAACGACGCCGCCAACGACGGCTCGGTTCTCGCCCTCGACGAGAACGGCAACGCGAAAGGCGGGGTGCGCACCCCCTATGTCGACGTCCCGGTCGCCGCCTACGGCGTGCCGAATGCGGGCGCCACGCCTGCAGCCGACTTTGCCTGCTCCATTGCAGGCTGGCGCATCGGTTACGACGCGCAGACGCTATACGACCTCTACCGTAACCATGGCGCGTACGTGAGCCGCTTCGACCGGCGCCTGCTGCAGGTCATGCGCGACGGCTGGATTCTGCCCGAGTACGCCGAAGACGTGCGCGGCGACGCGCGCGCCATTTTCATTCCCGAGCTTTCTCGTTAGCCCCCCGGCCGATTCATTTTCCGATCGCATCAATCCGTGACCAAACGGAATGGATGCGACGAGCGGTGGGGTGTTTAATCGTCCGGAGAGGGCTGCTTTTCGGACGACACTCGCCGCCTGGAGCGTCATCGGGGGAGGCGAACATGACAACAACGAAAATGAAGACCGGGCGGGCGATCGTCGGCGCGGCACATGACGAACCCTGCGAAGCCGAAGGACTTGTTTCATATCCCGAGTTCCGGCGGGCAGTCATATCGGCCGCCTTTTTCTTTTAGTGATTCCCTAAATTACAGCGAGTACTGGGCGCGAGCGAGCAGGAGAAGCGGGACGAGCAGTGCAGCGGCGACGAGTCGCTTCGGCATGATGCTCGTCTATTGTTTCGCCGGTGCGGCGGGGCTCGCCGGTGCGGCGGGGTTGTAGACAAACTTCCAGTCGGCGTAGCGGGCGGCGCCCGCGAGTTCGGCGTCGCGCAGCTTGAAGTTCCCGGTCTTCAGCGGTGCGTTCTCCGAATTGCTGTAGACGCCCCGGATGCCGCCCTCGGGCGCCTTGACGAGGCTCCATTCGCCGCCGCCGACCGGATCGGGATAGAGCTTGCGCAGGTAGCGCTGCGTCGTGGGCCGCCGCGCGTCCATGAGCAGCGCCTCGAGCGTGGGCGGAAAGCGCTTCGCGGGACCCGGGGTGCTTTCGTAATAGCGGCCGATCGCGGCGCGGTACTGGTTGCCCACGAAGAGCAGCTCGGCCTCGCGCTCGCGCTTCGCGGCCGTTTGCCACATCTCGCCGGCGAGCGCGAGGCCGGCGCTCAGCATGGCGACGATGAAAAGCACCGTCAGGTAGGTGAAGCCGCGGCTGCGGGAGCTCACCATTGCGCGAACTCGCTGCCGTCACGCGCCTCGCCGGGGGCCCCGCTCCTCACGTCGTAGACGCCGCCTTTCTGCGCATCCTCCGGGTGCACGATCACCCAAGTCGAGCGGCTGTCGGTCACCGGGTCGAGCGGCACCTTGCGCAGGTACTTGTCCTCGGCGAGCGAATCGAGCGACTCCGGGTAGCGTCCCTTATCCGCGTAGTAATGCGAGATGGCGTCGCGCATCAGAAAGAGGTTCTCTTTCAGCACCGTTTCCTTGGAGTTCTCGACGCTGCCGAAATAGCGCGGCAGCGCGATCGTCAGCAGCAGCGCGATGATGCTGAACACCACCAGGAGCTCGATCAGCGTGAAGCCGCGCGGTTTCATCACCACTCCCGGTACGGGCGCCCGTTGAGGCCGACACCCTCGGCGCGCGAGTACACGTCGAACACGTCCTCGCCCTCCTTCGGCTCGTCGGGCGGGCTCTCGTAGCTGCGCTTTGCCCAGCTCTCGGCCGGCCCGACATCCGGATCGGTCTCCATGGGATCGCGCGGGATCCGGCGCAGGAAGTAGATGCGACTCTTTCTAGGGTCCTTCTGGTCCTCGACGCCGGCAACCAGGTCCTCGAGGCGCTTCGGGTAGCCCGAGTCGCCGACGTGCTTCTCGATGTGACCCTCGTCGAACGCCTGCCGGTAGGCGTCGATCGCCTCGCGCATCTGCCGCAGGTCGCGCCTGAGGTCCTGCTCCTTGGCGCGCTGCACGGTGAGCGTGTTGAGCGGCAGCGCGACCGACGCGAGCACCGCGACGATCGCGACCGTGATCGCGAGCTCGATCAGCGTGAAGCCGCGCGACTTCATTTCGGCGCCTGCTGCACGCCGCCGAAGGGCGCCATCGCCGGCGCGGCGGGCTGCGGCGAGGCGCGCGGCGCGCTCGGGGCCGCCGGCGCCGGGGATTCCTCGCCGGGGACCACCGCCGGGGGCCGCGGCATGACCGCGGGCGCGACGGTTCCCGGCATGCCCGAGGCGGACTCGGTGCCGGCGGCGAACTCCAGCGCCCCGGCCTCGGGGCGCGCGAGGTTGCGCACGATGCGCGGCGTGATGAGGAGCACGATCTCCGTGCGGGTGTTGTTGTCGGTGGTGTGCGAGAAGAGCCGCCCTGCGATCGGCAGCTCGCCCAGGCCGGGCACGCGGTCCGCGCTTGCGCGGTCCTCGTTGCTGATGAGGCCCGCGAGCACCTGCGTTTCGCCGTCGCGCAGGCGCAGCGTGGTGTCGGCGTTGCGGGTGCCGATCTGGTAGGTGAGGGTGTTCGAGGCGCTCATCACCTCGCGCACAATGTTGCTCACTTCGAGCTTGACCTTCATCGTCACCTCTTCGTCGAGCGAGATCACCGGCTGGACCTCGAGCTTGAGGCCGACATCGAGGTAGCTCACCGACTCGGAGACGAAGCCGCCGGTGGCGGCGGCCGTGGTGGTGATCACCGGCACGCGGTCGCCGATGAGGATCTGCGCCTTCTCCTTGTTCTTGACACGGATGCGCGGGTTGGCGAGCAGGTTGGTCGTGCCGTCCTGCTGCTTGAGGGCGAGCAGGAACAGGGGGTCGGTGAAGCTGAGCTGCACCAGGTCGGCGCTGCGGTTGTTCCACTCGCGCAGCGACACGGTGCCGGGGATTCCCGCCGCGCCCTGCAGCCCGACGGCGAGGGAGCTGGGAAAGCGAACGCCCAGCTCACGCAGGCGGTTGCGGCCCACCTCCATCACCTCCAGCTCGAGCGTCACCTCCGGCTCCGCGAGGTCCTGGGCGGCGATCAGCCGCCCGGCGAGGCGCACCGCAGCCGGCGTGTCCTTGATGACCAGCAGGCCGATCTTGTCGTCGATGAAGATGTCGCGCGTCTTCACCATGGTGCGGATCATGTTCGCGGTCTGCTTGACGTCCGCATTCGAGAGGTAGAAACCCTTCACCACCAGCTCCTGGTACTCGCGCAGCTTCTGCGGCGAGTTGGGGAACACGAACACCGTCTTGGGATTGAGAACCTTCTGCTGAAGCCCGTTGGTGAGCATGACCATGCGGATTGCTTCCTCGATGCCGGCGTCGTGCAGCGCGAAGCTGGTGCGCTGCTCGGTGCGCACGTCGCGGTCGAAGACGAAATTGATGCCGGAGGCGCGCTGCAGGATTTCGAACACGTTGCGCAGCGTCACGTCGCGCAGGTCGAGCGAGACGGGTTTCGTGGTGTTCGGCTCCAGGTGAATGGTGGCAATCGCGGGCCGCTGGAGATGCTCGTCGATCACCCGCGCGAGCCTGCGGGCGTCGCCCTGGCGCGGGTCCTCCGCGAGCACTGGTCGCAGCACCGCCTGCGCCTCGCGGTACTTGCCGGCCTTTGCGAGCTGCTCGGCCGCGCTCACGACCGCGCGGTGGCGCCGGTCGGAGTCGAGGCGCGCAAGGCCGTCGGTGGCGCGCGCGTTCCCGGGATCGTGCACCCGCACCCGGCCGTAGAGCTCCTGCGCGGCCTGAAGCTGCCCGGCCTCTCGCAGGTACTCGGCCTGCGCCAGCCACTGCCCGACGAGCTGATCGCGCAGGCGGAAAAACTCCTCCCGCAGGGCGAGCTCGTCGGGGTGGGCGGCCGACTCGCGCTTGAGCAGCGCGAGCGCCTCCTCGCCGCGCCCTTCGCGGTAGCTGCGGTGCGCCTCGTCAATGACCGAGGGCGCGCCGGCGCAGGCGGCGAGAATCAAAAAGCTCAGGAAGGCGAGACCGGCTCGGCTCATTGTGGTTCTCCGGAGGGACGGGCATGAAGCGTGAGGCGCACCTGAGCCTCGATTTGCGGGTCGGCGGCCTTCTTGCGCTCGAAGCGCAGCGCATCGATCGACGCCGTCGGCATGTCGTGCAGCACCGCGGAGAGAAAGTTGCGCAGCTCGAGGTAGCTGCCGTGCACCGGGAGCGTCACCCGGTAGGCCCAAAGCCCCCAGGTGCCGCGCTCGAGCCGGTACTCGCCCTGCGCGAGGTCGAGCCCCGCGGCCCCGGCAAGGTGGTGCAGGCGCTCCACCTCGCCGGTGAGCGCGTCGGCGCGGGGAAAAAGCGCATAGAAGCGACGCAGCGTTTCGGCGCGGCCGTCCGCCGAGACCGGCTGATAGAACGACGACGGGTGCGCGCGCGCGCTCTCGAGGGCGGCGCGCTCGGCATTGGCCTGCCGCTCGGCCGGTGCGAGGGCGTTGAGGTAGAAGGCCGCGCAGGCGATCAGCACGCCGATGCCAAGCACGCCCCAGGGGCCGAGGTGCCGCAGCGCGGCCTCGAGGCGCGCCCTCATCGCAGGTCCGCCTCCACCTTGAACCGGACCGGCCGCTGCGGGTCGTCGCGCCGCACCTCGTGGCGCACGAGATGGACTTCGTCGAGGCTGTTGGACGCCGACAGCCGCCTCAGGTAGCGGAACATGGCACTGCGGCTGCGCGCTTCGGCGCTCAGTTTGAGCAGCCGCCGCCCGGCATCGGGTTCGAGATCGAGCAGCGCGACGTCGGGCATCGCTGCCTGCTCGATCGCGCCCATCACCGAGGGCCACGGAAGCGTAAGCTCGCGCACCACCGCTTCGGCGCGCTTCGCTTCCTCGTCGAGGCGCTCGCGCGAGATCGCGCGCGGCGCGGCCTCCGGCGCAGCAACGAGTCGGCGCTCGGCCTCGAGGGCCGAGACTTGCCGCTGCAGCCCGGCGTAGCGCTCGATCAGCGCCGCGGCGCAAAGGAGCGACAGAACGAGCAGCACGGCGCCCGCCCAGCGCGGGCGGCGCGGCGGCACCAGGTAGTCGAGCGCGACACGGCGCAGCCTCATGTCGTGGCGCCTCCCGAGAGGACGACGACCTCGGCGACCTGCGCATCGACGCGCAGGCGCTCGCGCTCGATCAGCGCCCGCCACTCGCCCTTCGCGTTCTGCACCGCGCGCCAGGCGCCCTCGGCGAGCAGCGCCACGCAGGCGCGTTCGGGCTCCGCCATGACGAGCCAGGCACCTTTGGCCGGCAGCCGGCGGCGCGCGGCGTTCACTTCGTGCATGAGCTGCGGCTGGATCGAGGCGAGGCGCACGCGGCCCCTGGCGGCGAAGATGGATTTGATCGCCTCGACCAGCGCAGCGTCCACTGCGCTCGCGAGACGCGGCGCGCGCGGCGGGCCTTCGCTCGAGCGAAGCGCCCACGCCTTGGCGCGCTCGCCGTGGATCTTGACGAAGTAGTGGCGCAGATAGGCCTCCTCCTCGGCGGGCGTGGCGAGGGCGTCGCTCCAGGGAACGAGCGCGTAGCGCACCAGCCGGTTCGAGAGCACCACCGTGAGCGCGCACTTCGACGGGAACGAGCACGCGCTCAGCGCCGCGACCGCGCCCTGCCAGGCCTCGGCGCCGAACTCGGGATCGCAGGCAATGCGCTCCTGCCCGAGTTCGAGCTCGCTCGGGGAGAAGCGAACCAGGACGCGCTCAGGAAACAAACGTGACACGGTTCACCTCCTGCAGCGTTGTCTCGCCTTGGCGCACCGCCTCGAGCGCCGCCTCGCGCAGAAGCCGCGTGCCGCACTTCACTGCGGCTTCCTTCAACTGGCGCGCCGGCGCGCGCGCGGTAATCAGCTCGCGCAGCTCGTCGTTGAGGATCATGAGCTCGGCGATCGCCCTGCGGCCCTTGTAGCCGGCGCCCCGGCACTCGCGGCAGCCGCGCCCGGTGCGAAACCGCCAGCCCTCGATTCGCGCTGGCGCGAGGCCCGATTCCTCGAGCAGCTCCTCGCTGGGGTGGTCGTCCTCGGCGCAGTGCGGGCACACCAGGCGCACCAGGCGCTGCGCGAGGATCGCGTTGAGCGCCGAAACGAACCCGTATAGGTCGACGTTCATGTGCATGAAGCGGCCGATGACGTCGAACACGTTGTTCGCATGCACGGTGGTGAAGACAAGGTGCCCGGTGAGGGCCGACTGGACCGCGATGTTGGCGGTTTCGGTATCGCGGATTTCGCCCACCATGATCTTGTCGGGGTCGTGGCGCAGGATGGAGCGCAGCCCGCGCGCGAAGCTGAGCCCCTTCTTCTCGTTCACCGGAATCTGGAGCACGCCGGGAAGCTGGTACTCGACAGGGTCCTCGATCGTCACGATCTTGTCCTGCCCGGAATTGATCTCGCTGATCGCGGCGTAGAGCGTCGTCGTCTTGCCGCTTCCGGTCGGTCCGGTGACGAGCAGCATGCCGTAGGGCTCGCGCGAGAGCCGGCGCAGGTGCCGCACCTCGGACGCGGCGAGGCCGAGCGAGTCGAGCGACAGCTGCTGCTGACCGCTCTCGTAGAGCGACTGCTTGTCGAGAACGCGCAGCACGGCGTCCTCGCCGTGAATGCTCGGCATGATCGAGACGCGGAAGTCGACCGCCCGGCCGCGCTCGAGCGCTTTGAAGCGGCCGTCCTGGGGCACGCGGCGCTCGGTGATGTCGAGCTCGGCGAGCACCTTCACGCGCGCGATCGTCTGCTCGGCGAACTTGGTGTCCTGCATCGCCTTCACCTGCGAAAGGATGCCGTCGATGCGGAACTTGACGGCGAGGCCCGCGGGCAGCGTCTCGAGGTGGACGTCGCTCGCCCCGATCATCAGCGCGTCGCGCAGGGTCGAGCGCACGAGCCGTACCACTTCGCTCTGCTCCTCGGCGATCGCCTTGAGCGAGAGGTCCTCGACGCGCACGCTCTCGGCCGGCCCGGCGGGAGCCTCCTGCTCGAGCGCGTCGAGCGCGCGCAGCGACTCCTCGTGCCCGGCGAGAAACGCGACCAGGTCGCCGCGGTGCGCGAGGCACCAGCTGAAGGCCGGCGCGATGCGCTCCTCGGCCCACGCCTGAAGCTCGCCGGAGAACGGATCGTCGAACGCGAGCAGCAGCCGCCCGGACGCGTCGCGCAGCAACGCGCAGCCGCGCTGCGCGCACTCGCCGAAGGGCAGCAGGTCGAAGGCTGGCGCGGCGCGCCGCAGCGCCGGCATGTCGAGCCGCTCGATCGCGAGCGTCGCGGCCAGGCGCCCGGTGAAGCCGTCGGGCTCGAGCCCGAGCGCCTCCTCGAGGACGTCGACCTGGCGGCGGCGCGAGGCGCGCGCCTCGGCCCTCGCCCGCGCGATGTCCTCGGCAGCGATCGGCTCGAGCAGCGTGCTCATTGCAGGCTCCCGGCGAGCTCGAAGATCGGCATGTACATGAGCACCACGATGGTGCCGATCACCAGGCCGACGATTGCCATCAGGATCGGCTCGAACAGCCGCGTGAACCAGTCGACCCAGCGCGAGAGCTCCTCGTCGTGGAACGCCGCGATGCTCTCCAGGATCTCGCCCATGTTGCCGCTCTTCTCGCCCACCGCCAGCATGCGCAGCGCGACCGGCGTCGCGAGCCCGCTCGCGTCCATCGACTGCGAGACACCGCGGCCCTCGCGGATGGCCCGGCTCGCCGCAGCGAGCCGCTCGCGCAGCACCGGGTGCAGCAGCTCGGCGCCGAGCTCGAGCGCGCCGACGAGCGGCATGCCGCCGCGAAGCAGCATGCCGATGGTCCGGTAGAAGCGCGCGAGCTGGTAGAACTTCAGCCGCTCGCCGATCGCCGGCAGGCGCCAGAGGGCGTCGCCGATGCGCCTTCGCACCGAGGCGAGCCGCAGCAGGTAAACGGCGAGGGCGGCGAGGACGGCGAGCCCGCCGAGCACCGCGGCGCCGTTGTGATCGACCGCCTGGCCCCAGGCGAGCAGCAGGCGCGAGAAGAAGGGGAGATCGGTACCGCGCTCCTCGTAGATGTGGCCGAAGCGGGGCACAACGTACAGGAGCAGAAAAAGGCCTACCAGGCCGCCCACGGCGAAGAGCAGTGCCGGGTAGATCGACGCATTCACCACGCGCTTGCGGATCGCCTCGAGCTGCGCGGCGTAGGCGAGGTAGCGCGCGAGCGCCGGGGCGAGGTCGCTCGTTTTCTCGCTCGCCTTCACCGTCGCGACGTAGAGCGGTGTGAACGCCTGCGGGAACTCCTCCATCGCCGCCGAAAGCGGCCGGCCCTCGCGCAGCACGACGGCGAGGCGCTCGAGCACCGCGCGGAACTCGGGCTTTCTTTCCTTCTGCGCGAGGGTCTCGATCGCCTCGACGAGCGGCAGCCCGGCGAGCACGAGCACGCGCAGCTCCTGGCTGAACTGGGTGAGCGGGAAGCGTTCGCCGCTTCGCCCCCACGGCGCGGCGAGCCCGCGCCTCGCGCGCACGCTGAGGACCGTGTAGCCGCGGCCCTCGAGGTTTCGCACCGCAGTGGCCTCGTCGGGTGCCTGGAAGTCGAGCGCCTCGACCGCGCCGCCGGGTTCGATCGCCTTCAGCTCGAAACGCACGCGCTGGACCTAGTGGTTGCTGAGGTCGGCGTTCTCGCCGCCGCCGCCCGGCTGGCCGTCCTTGCCGAGGGAGAGCAGGTCGAAGTCCCCCTTCTCGCTCGGCGAGGTGTAGACGTAAGGATGGTCCCACGGGTCGAGCGGCACATCCTTTCGAAGGTAGGGACCGGCCCACTTCGGCTCGTTCGGCGTGCGCTCGACCAGCGCTTTGAGGCCCAGCTCGGTGCTTGGGTAGTGGCCGGTGTCGAGCCGGTACTGATCGAGCGCCTTTCCGAGCGCGTCGATCTGCGCCTTGGCCACCGTGACCTCGGACTTGCCCACCTGTCCGAACAAGCGCGGCGCGACGATCCCGACCAGCAGGCCGATGATGGCCACCACGACCAGCAGCTCGAGCAGGGTAAAGCCCGCCGCCCGCATTGTCTCAATTATCCGGGTCTTTTCGCGACACATGGGCCGCCTCTCCTCGCCGCAATGTTAGTCCGCTTCCGCGCCCTGTCGACGTCGCTTTCTCTCGAACATCGGCCGCAGTCCGCGATCCATTCCATCTGCTGGTCGATTAATCGAGATTCATCATGAATCGACCAGGCACCAAAAGTAAAGGCCCATCCGCGGCAAGACATTAATGAAGGGCGGACATGAATCGATAAGCATTCGGAATGGATCGACTCAAGGTCGGGGCGTACCGTCGGCCGGTAGGAGGGGAACAAACATGAAAAAGCTCGCCCGCAGCTTCGCGGCGGCGCCGCTCGCCTGTCTCGCCGCGCTTGCCTTTGCCAATCACGATCCCGCCGGCCAGTTCGAGATCATGACGCTGTCCAACCGCGCCGACCTGATCAGCGGCGGCGACGCCCTGGTCGAGGTGCGCGTGCCGCGCACGGTGCCGTTGCAGCATGTGCGGCTCTATCTCAACGGCCGTGACGTCACCGCCGGGTTCCGTACCGACGGCGCGGCGCGAGTCATGCGCGGCGTGCTCACCGGCCTCGTGGAAGGACGCAACGACTTCATCGCCGATTCCAACGGGCGGGGACACGGCAGGCCGCACGCCTCGCTGGCGATCACCAACCATCCGGTCGGCGGGCCGGTGCTGCTCGGCTCGCAGACCATGCCCTGGATCTGCGCCACGCCGACGCCGGTTCCCGCGTCGGGCGACACGCCGGCCTCGAACGCGAGCGGACTGTCGACCTTCGCCGTCGACGAGCAATGCGACATCGCCACCGAGTACAAGCTCTTCTACCGCACCACCGACTCGCCGTGCTCGACGGCGCTGCCCGATCCGAGCCCGCCCGCCGCGCCGCCGGCGAACGCGTGCTTCAAGCCCTACGATCCGTCCGCACCCCCGCCCGCCGACCTGGCGGTGACGACGACGACGAGCGGCCTCAGCGTGCCGTACATCGTGCGCGTCGAGCGCGGCACGATCAACCGCGGCATCTACGACATCGCGGTGCTGTTCGACCCGGCACAGCCCTGGTCGGCGCTGGCGCCGCAGGCGCAGTGGAATGGCAAGGTGGTCTATTCCTTCGGTGCCTCGACCGGCCAGCCACGACTGCAGTTCCGCAGTGAGCAGAACTGGGCGGACGATTCGGCTCTCTCGCGCGGTTTCATGGTGGTGGACAACAGCCTGACCGACTCGCTCTACGACTCCAACCGCGTGCTCAACGCCGAGACGCTGATGATGATGAAGGAGCACGTCGTCGACGCCTACGGCGAGATCGCCTACACGCTCGGCAACGGCTGCTCGGGCGGCTCGATCCAGCAGAACACCGCGGCGTCGATCTATCCGGGGCTGCTCGACGGCATCCAGCCGGCCTGCGACTACCCGGATTCGATCACTACCGGGCTCGAGGTCGGCGACTGCGTGCTGCTTGTCGACTTCTATGCCGGACCGGACTGGACGGCGCTGATGGCCGGCAAGACGCCGGCGCAGATCAACGCCAAGAAGGCCGCGATCAACGGCCACTTGGACCAAACCGGCTGCCAGGGCTGGTACAACACCTTCGGCAACAACAACCGGCCGGGAAACTACATCCCGAAGTACGTCCTTGACAACACCACGGGGGCAATCGGGACGCCTCCGGGCACGCCATCACGCAACAACTGCCTGTTGCCGGCATCGATGGTGTACGACCCGGTCGGCAACCCCGACGGCACGCGCTGTGGCGATCCCGATTTGGCCGCCGCCGTGTGGGGCACCACCGACAACGAAAACGCACCGGGCCACAGGCGTGCGCTGCAGACTGCCGACAACGTAGGCATCCAGTACGGCCTTGGAGCGCTCATGTCCGGCGCCATCACGGCCGAAGAGTTCGTGACCCTGAACGAGAAGATCGGCGGCGCCGACGCCGACTCGAACCCTCGGGCGGCGCGAACCACGGCCGACCTGGACGCTCTGCCGATCGCCTACCGCGCCGGCATCCTGAGCAGCGGCAGGAACCTCGGCAAGCTCGCGATCATCGATTCGCGCGGCTTCGATGAGGGGCAGCCGCCGCTGGGAGCGTACGGCATCCACTACATCTGGCGCAGCTTTTCGGAGCGCGCGCGCATCGAGCAGGCCAATCACGGCAACCATGGCAACCAGGTCATGTGGCGCTACGGCACCGGGCTGGTGCCTGCCACGGCGTCGCAATTCGCGGCCGTGACGCTGAGATCGCTGGTCACGATGGATGCCTGGCTGTCCAGGCTGAATGTGACCGCGCCGAAGGAGACGCTCAACTCGCCGCGCACCCAGGCGCAGGTCGTCGCGGCCAAGCCGTCGGACGCGGTGGACTTCTGTTTCCTGCTCGCCGACACGTCGTTCACCACGCCGATTACCGACATGTCGCTGTGCGACACCGACGCGCCGCAGGCAGACGGGCTCGGCCGCATGGCGAAGCGCAGCTCGCCGCGGCAGGTGGCCGGCGGGCCGCTCGCCGAGAACATCCTCAAGTGCCAGCTTAAGCCGCTCAACTCCGCCGACTACGCGCCGCTCGTTTTCGCCCCCAACCAATGGGCGCGACTGCAGGCAGTCTTTCCGGACGGCGTCTGCGACTGGACCCTGCCCGGCGTTGGGCAGCGGGCTGCGGTCTCGCCGCTGACCTTCGTCGACGGGCCGGGCGGCGTGCGGCTGCCGGCCGCTCCGGTGTCCGAACCGGCGCCAAAACACTCACGGGCCTTCAAGCACTCCTCCGATTTCCGTGGTCGATACCCGGCTCTGCACCGTCTGTTCGAGTGGCAACCTCGAAAGTATTAGCCGGCGCGCCATCCGAAGAACGGAGAATTGAATGACCTACACCGGACGTGCCTGGCGGCGCGCGTTTGCGCACGGCGTGTGTGACTGGACGAAGAAGGGCAAGAGCCAGACCGAAGTCGTGCCGTGGGCCTCGTTTGGACCCGCGCCCGAAAACCTGGTGTTCGACGTCACCGACCGATGAGACATGATATGTCGCCAATGAAGCTTGTCGTTCTTGCCCTGCTTTGCTGCCTTGCGTTGAATGCCCCCGATGCCGGAGCCTGGGACCGCGGCGCGGTGCAGCGCTTCGCGACACTACCCAAAGGCGCAGCGAATCCCGAAGGGATCGCGGTCGGACCGGGCGGCGAGGTGTACGCCACCGGATTCGCGCCGACCGCGCCGAGCGGGCCCGGGAAGCTGTACGTGTTCGACCAAGACGGTCGCCTCTCGCGCGTGCTCGAAGTGGCGGGATCGAGCCCGGCGCTGCTCGGGCTCGCGTTCCATCCGCAGACCGGCGCGCTGCTGGTGCTCGACTTCGGCGCGGGCAACGTGCTCGACGTCGATCCGTACTCCGGTGCCTCGAGCGTTTTCTCGGCCATCGGCAGCGACACGGGACTCAACGCCCTCGCCTTCGACCACGCCGGAAACGTTTACGTCTCCGACTCGTTCAAGGGCGTGATCTGGAAGATTCCTCCGACGGGCGGCAGCGCCGAGCCGTGGGCTTCGGACGCGCTTCTGACGACGAGCGGCTATCCGCCCTTCGGCGCGAACGGCCTGGGGTTCAACCACGACGAGAGCGTGCTTTTCGTCGCGAACACCGGCAACGATACTGTCGTTCGCATCCCGGTGAGCGGAGGCGTCGCGGGCGCGGCGGCGGTCTTCACGAATGGCATCAACGGCGCCGACGGGCTGATCGTCGACTCGCACGACAACCTGTGGGTGTGCGCCAACCAGTCCGACACGATCGTCGTGGTGGACCCGAGCGGGCGCGTGATCGCCAAGCTGGGCGACTTCGACGGCGTGCGCCACGGCTCGCCGGTGGGGCTGCTCTTCCCGGCGAGCATCGCGCGCAGTGGGGACTGGATCTACGTCACCAACCTGTCCCTCGACCTGCGCCCGATCACCGGTCAGCAGTCGATCGACAGCCAGTGGGCCGCGATGGTGACGCGGCATACGCTGTCGCGCCTCCGGGCGCGGCTGCCGAAGCCCGACCGGCATTAAGTTGTGCGCCGTTCCGGGGTTCTTGCACTCAACTTTCCAGGGGAGGCTGAGATGAAAACGAAAAGAATCTTGAGTGCGGCGTGCGTGGTTGCGCTGTTTGCGGGCTGGAGTGTCGTGTCTCAGGCGCATGACGAGCACGGCAAGAGCCCGGAATGGGGCGGCCACTCGGCCAAGCATTCGCACAGGGTCGCCGGATTCATCGAACAACTCGAGGTGCTCGCTACCGGGCCGGCGTTCGGCGGGGTGACGCCCGCCGGCGCGGCCGGGCCGTACCGCTACATCGCCGGGATCGTCCACGGCCGGCTCGACCCGCATGACCCCCTCAACGCCGGCATCGTCAACCTCGATAACGTCGCGACGGCGCCCGGAAGCGACGGCTACGTCGACTACACCACGAACTTCGCGATCCTCACGCCGCAGAGCGCGAGCCAGGCAAGGCGCATCGCCTTCTACGACGTCGTCAACCGCGGGAACAAGCTCGCGCTGGGGACTTTCGTCGGGGCAAGCAGTCTCACCGGCGCTGCGCCCTCGGCGAGCTTCCCCTCGCTGCTGCGCTATGGCTACACGCTGGTCTGGAGCGGCTGGCAGGCTGGCATTGCGCAAACCGACGATCCGTCGACGGTCATGAACGCTCCGCTCGGCACCGACTTCCCGATCGCGACACACGGACACGGCAAGCCGATCACCGCGCTGAGCCGCGAGGAGTTCATTCCTGACTACTCGGGAGGAACGACCCAGTTCAATCTGTCCTATCCGCCGGCGGCGCCGAGCGAGTCGGGCGAGGTGAAGTTCACCGCGCGCCAGTCCTGGCTCACAGCGTACGGTGACCCTTCTTCGGGGCAGCAGACTTACCGTGCGCCGTCGGTGCCGGTCACCGACTGGCACTACGTGGACAACGGCGACGGCTCGTACGCAGTGTCGTTCACGCCGCCGGCGAGCGTTCCCGGCCCGGCGGGCACGAGCGTTCCCCCGGACGCCGGGACGATCTACAGCTTTGTCTATCGGGCAAGGGATCCGAACGTGAACGGCATCGGTTTCGCCGCGGTGCGCGACCTGATGAGCTTTCTGCGCAACGAGAGCGCCGATGCCGAGGGCAATCCGAATCCGCTCAACTTCCTGAAGGACGCCGAGTGCGCCGCCGGCAGCGCCTGCCGGGCGCATCCGTCGACGAATTTCGACCTCGCGATCGGCGAAGGCATCTCGCAGTCTGGCCGCTTCACCCGGGACTTCCTCTGGCAGGGCTTCAACGAGGACGCGAAAGGCCGCAAGGTATTCGACGGCGCGATTCCGATCATCCCGGGATCGCGCAAGACCTACACCAACTTCGCGTTTTCGCAGCCCGGACGCTGGTCCAAGCAGCACGAGGACCATTTCCAGCCCGGGGACCAGTTCCCGTTCGCGTACAACGTGATCCGCGATCCGGTGAGTCACCGCGTGGACGGGATCTTCAGGCGCTGCCTCGCGAGCCACACCTGCCCGAACGTGATGCAGATCGACGGCGCGTATGAATGGTGGGGTGCGCGCGCCTCGCTCGTCGTCACCGACGGCGCCGGGCACGACCTGACCCTGCCCGGGAACGTGCGCTACTACTTGGTTCCGGGAACGCGCCACAACGGCGGCGGGGGAATCAGCACCGGCATCGTGACGGTGCCGGCTGCCGGGAGCCAGTGCCAGTTCCCGAACACCGAGGTTGCCGAGCAGCCGGTCTACCGCGCGATGGTGCCGGCGATGGAGAAGTGGCTGACGCACGGCACGCCGCCGCCGCCGTCGCAGTATCCGACGGTCGCTTCGGGCAAGCTCGTCGCGCCGTCCGCAGTGGGCTTTCCCGACCTGAGCCACGTAATGGTGCCGAGCGGGCCTGCTGCGACGCCGAGCCCCATGCCGGTCGACTTCACCGGTCAGTACAACCAGCTCTTCGTCACCGACTACCGCCACGCGGTGCCGAAAGTGCACACCTCGAAGGCCTACAGAGTCCTCATGCCGCAGGTCGATGCGAACGGCAACGAGACCTCGGGCGTGCGCGCGCCCGGCGTCGTGGTGCCGGTCGCCACCTACGCGGGGTGGAATCTGCGCGGCCAGGGCCACGCGGTCGGCGAGGGCTGCACCTCGTCCGGGGCGACGATCCCGTTCGCGGTCAACGAGGCGGCAAAGTCCGGCGGCTCGGACACGCGCGCCACCCTGGCCAGTCTTTATACCGGCCGGATGGACTACCAGACGCAGGTTGCGGCACAAGTGAACGCGCTGATCGGCCAGGGCTACCTGCTGCCGCTTGACGGTGACGTCTACAAGGCGAACTCGCTCATGATCTCGCCGAACCTGATTCCAAACCCATAGCGGCCTCAGTTTTCGCCGTTTTCTCGAACTGCCCCGCGGCCGATCGCCAACGCGCCGCGGGGTAGATTCCGTTCGCCGTCGATCCTTGCGACTTTCCGGGTCTCCTCTGCGCCATGTTAGCGCGCTTCGCTACGCTGCTGAAGTCGCTCTCCGAACCAGGTTCGGAGCCCGCTTTCCCTCGAATTCGAATGTTGGCGGCGCAAGCTTGACATGCCGCATGGGCGGAGGTACGTTGACTGGCCTAACGAGTATTAGATTGGTGGCATCTACCGCTGGGCGGTGACGCGCCGCGGCATCCGGGGACCTTGGAGAGGGGGGGATGCAATGAAACGCGCTATCTTGCTGTCGTTGCTGGTATTGGCTGCTTTTGCCGGCGGGGCCGCCGCCCATCAGGACGAGGCGGGGTTCGTCATCCAGAGTCTCAATCTTCCCGACCCGATCTTTACCTCCGAGGACAGCATCGAGGTCAAGGTCAGCGCCGGGTCCGACTCGGCCCTGCGGCGGGCGCGCATCGAGCTCAACGGCGACGACGTCACCTCGGCGTTCTCCGCGAGCGAGCCGGGGGCGGTGACGGGCACCGTGTTCGGGCTGCAGCCGGGCCTCAATACTCTCGAAGTGTTCAAGAGCAGGGGCGACAAGAAAGGCAGGGGCGACAAGAAAGCGCAAGCGCGGCTGACGGTTGCACGAGCAAGGGCGCCGACGGTTGCCTGCGGCGCGGACTCGTTCCCCGCTTCGGCGCTGCCCGTGCCCAATACCGTCGTCACCTCCGTCGTCCCCGTTGCCGCGACCGCGACGGTGCCGGCGCATTGCCTGATCAGTGGAACCATTAATGCCGGGCGTGTGGGCAACGAGACCAGCCCCGGCGCGCCGGTCAGCCGGTATACCTACGCGATCACTTGGCAGGCTCGCCTGCCCGACGCGTGGAATAGCAAATTCTATATGCCGGGCGGCGGCGGTACCGACGGCAGCGTGCCCGGCACCACGAGCCGCCTGAGCCAGGGCTATGCGGCCGCGGCCAACGATTCCGGCCACAGCGGCGGCGTCAACAGCGATCCGCTGGCGGGCGGGTCGGCGGCGTTCGGCACCGACTATCTGGCGCGGGTCGATTTCGCCTACAACGCCATAGACGTCACCACGCGCACGGCCAAGCGGCTGATCGAGATCTACTACGCGGACCGGCCCGAGTACTCGTACTTCGAAGGCTGCTCGATGGGCGGGCGCGAGGCGATGATGGTGACGCAGCGGCTGCCGTCGTACTTCAACGGCGTCGTGGTCGGCGATCCGGCGTTCCGCATCACGAAGGTCGGCGTGTGGGCGGCCTACGAAGGCCAGCAGCTTGCCGCGCTGGCGAGATCGCACGACCTGATATCGGGATTCGGCGTGCCCTACGCCAACAACACCTTCACCAACCAGGATCTGCAGCTCGTCTCGAACGCGGTGCTCAAGGCCTGCGACCAGCTCGACGGCCTGGTCGACGGAATGGTGAGCAACCCGGAGGCGTGCACCACGCGGCGCGTGCGCTCGGAGCTGAACGCGGTGCGCTGCGATGCCGACAAGACGCCTTCGTGCCTTGCGGCCGACCAGATCGAGGCGATCGTGAACATCTTCGGCTCGGGCGCGCCGAACTCGCACGGCAAGCCGCAGTACGCGCCGTGGATGTGGGATGCCGGCATCGCCGGCTGCACCAGCCCGGTAGATTGCAATACGCCGACGGCGACCAACATCAACGGCGGCTGGCGCCTCTGGAACGTGGGCTTTTTCAATCCGGCTTTCGTACCCCACGTCAGCAACTCGTCGAACGGCGCGTTCAATTTCGCCAGCCTGGGCGGCGGCGCGATTCCGCTGCTTTTCGCTACCCCGCCGATCCTGCCGGCGCCGACGGCGAACGACGGGCTGGCGAATCTCATCATGAACATCGACTTCGACACGCTGGCGGCGAGCATCTTCGGCCACAGCGCCGCGTTCCCGATTTCGGACACGCGGCTCCTCAACGCGGACGACACCGACCTTTCGCCGTTCCGCCACCACGGCGGCAAAGTCGTCATGTGGCAACCGCAGACCGGCGGTCCCTTCTCGCCGCAGGACATGGTGAACTGGTATAGCGAGATGAGCCGCAAGATGAAGGGCTTCGAGGAGACGCAGAGCTTCGCGCGGCTCTTCCTCATGCCCGGCGCCAACCACTGCGGCGGCGGCCCCAGCGCCAGCAGCATTGATCCGTTCTCGCCGGTCGTCGACTGGGTCGAGAACGGCGTAGCCCCGGACAGCATCGTCGGTACGGCGTCGTCATCGACGCCGTGGCCTGGGCGCACGCGGCCGCTGTGTCCGTATCCGCAATACGCCCATTACAAGGGCGATGGCGACATCAACCTGGCCGAGAACTTCGAATGCCGCGTGGACAAGCAGCACGCGCACGGTTACGACCACCACCACGACCACGACCACGACCATGACCGCGGTCGCGACTGGCACTAGCGGGGGCCGAACACCTGGCAAAGTGTTGTCGTTCGGCTCCGTGGAAAGGGCCGCACGAATCGCGAGAGAGGCCACGCTGGCGCTCGTCAACAAAGGCGCATGACTGCGCGAAATTTGCGCCGCGGGCGGCATCCTCCCAGGGTCGATGTACCGCTACTTCCGCTCAAAGCAGCAAGGTCCTGCGCCAGAGCCTGGGTTGAATGCGGCGGGTCTGACGACGCCAAGCGCCCGCCGAGCCTTGCCCAAGTGCTAGATTTCCCTATATAATTCGCCCCCTTTCCTTGCCGCACCGCGACGCATGACGGGCGGCTTTAACCCACAAGGAGACAGCATGCGGCATTACGAGATCGTATTCATCGTCCATCCGGACCAGAGCGAGCAGGTGCCGGCGATGGTCGAGCGCTACAAAGGCGTCATCGCGGCGCGCAACGGCATCGTGCACCGCCTCGAGGACTGGGGCCGGCGCCAACTCACCTACCCGCTGCAGAAGGTGCACAAGGCGCACTACGTGCTGATGAACATCGAGTGCGACCAGGAAACGGTCGACGAGCTCGATCATTCCTTCAAGTTCAGCGACGCGGTGCTGCGCCACCTGATCGTCAAGATGACCAGGGCGTATACCGCGCCTTCGCCGATGATGAAGGAGGAGAAGTCCAAGTCGCTGATGGAGCGCGGCGCGGAGGCGACACCCGCCGAGGCGACACCCGCCGAGGCGCCGGCCGCTTGAGCGCCGATTGGACGAGGCGAACCGGGTCGAATTGTCGGGAACGCTTGCCGAGCTCGGCGCGCTGCGCCACACGCCGGCGGGAATTCCGGTGATCGACTGCAGAATCAGGCACGAGTCGGAGGCCGCCGAGGCGGGCTCCACGCGCAAGGTGGAAGCCGAGGTCGAGGCAATCGCTTTCCAGACCGACGCCCGCCTGCTTGCCGCCGCCGCCCCCGGCAGCCCGCTGAGAGTCGAAGGATTTTTGTGCGCCAAGAGCCGGCGCTCCAAGAAGCTGGTTCTGCACCTGACCAAGATCGAATTCACTGAAGGAGTTTGAGCATGCCCCCGCCGCGCAGAGGTAAAGGCAAAGGTAAAGGAAAGTTCAGCAAGGACAAGAAGGACCGCGGACAGAAGGCGCTGTTCCGGCGCCGCAAGTTCTGCCGCTTCACCGCCGAGAAGGTCGAATGGATCGACTACAAGGACATCGACATTCTCAAGGACTTCGTGAACGAGAACGGCAAGATCATTCCGGCGCGCATCACCGGCACCGCGGCCGGCTATCAGCGCCAGCTCTCCACCGCGATCAAGCGCGCGCGCTTCCTGGCGCTCTTGCCCTACACCGACCTGCATTGAGGGGCGCGCCATGCAAGTGATCCTGATGGAGAAGGTGGGCAACCTCGGCAACCTCGGCGATGTCGTCAAGGTGAAGGACGGTTTCGCCCGCAACTACCTGATTCCGCACGGCAAGGCCAAGCGCGCGACGCCCGACAACCTGAAGGCGTTCGAAGCGCGCCGCACCGAGCTGGAGCACACGCACGCCGCGGCGCTGGCGCAGGCGCAGGAGCGCGGCACGAAGCTGGAGGGGCTGGCGGTCCAGATCAGCCAGAAGGCGGGCGTGGACGGCCGCCTGTTCGGCTCGGTCACCAACTACGACATCGTGGAGGCGCTGCGCGCGCAGGGCATCGAGATCGAGCGGCGCCAGGTGCGCATGCCGCAAGGGCCGCTGAAGCAGGTCGGCGACTTCCCGATCGAGATCGAGCTGCACACCGACGTGGTGGGCACGATAACGGTTTCGGTGCTCGGCGAAGCCTGATTCGCGCTTCGCGCGCGCTCGCGTGACGAAAGGGCTGGCAACAGCCCTTTTCTTTTTGTAGCATCGACTCCTCATGGCTCAGACGCCGCAGACGCAAGCACTGCGCAGCGAAAGCTCAGACGCCCAGCTCCTGGCGCTGAAGGTCCCGCCGCACTCGGTCGAAGCGGAGCAGTCGCTGCTCGGCGGCCTGCTGCTCGACAACCAGGCCTTCGACCGCATCGCCGACCTCGTTTCGGCGCAGGATTTCTACCGCGACGACCACCGCCGCATCTTCCGCCACGTCGTCAAGCTGATCGAGGCCGCCAAACCGGCCGACGTGGTGACGGTGTCGGAGTCGATCGAGGCGAGCGAGGACAAGGACAAGACCGGCGGACCGGCCTACCTCGGCGCGCTCGCCCAGAACACGCCGAGCGCGCTCAACATCCGCCGCTACGCCGAGCTGGTGCGCGAGCGCGCGGTGCAGCGGCGTCTGGCGCAGGTGGCGACCGAAATCGCCGAGAACGCGCTCAATCCGTCGGGCAAGGAGGTCGGGCAAATGCTCGACGAGGCCGAGTCGCGCATCCTCGAGATCGGAGAGGCGGGCTCGCGCCACACCGCGGGGCTGGAGGAGATCAAGCCGGTGCTGGCGCGGGTGCTGGAGCGCATCGATCATCTGTATCACCGCGACAATCCGTCCGACGTGACCGGCGTGCCCACCGGCTTCCACGACCTCGACTCCAAGACCGCGGGGCTGCAGCCGGGGGACCTGATCATCGTCGCCGGGCGGCCGTCGATGGGCAAGACCGCGTTCGCGCTCAACATCGCCGAGAACGTGGCGCTCGCCAGCCTGCTGCCGGTGGCGGTGTTCAGCATGGAGATGAGCGGCACCCAGCTCGCCACCAGGATGCTCGGCTCGATCGCGCGCGTGGACCAGCACAAGATGCGCACCGGCAGGCTGTCGGACCAGGAGTGGCACGACCTGTCCGAGGCGATGGGGCGGTTGCACGACGCGCCGATCTTCATCGACGAGACCGCGGCGCTCAATTCGCTCGAGCTGCGCACCCGCGCGCGGCGCCTGTGGCGCCAGTTCGGCGGCAAGCTCGGCCTGGTGGTGGTGGATTACCTGCAGCTCATGTCCGCGACCAATACCAAGGGCGGCGAGAACCGGGCAACCGAGATCTCCGAGATGTCGCGCTCGCTCAAGGCGCTCGCCAAGGAGCTCAAGGTGCCGGTGATCGCGCTGTCGCAGCTCTCGCGCGCGGTCGAGCAGCGCAACGACCGCCGGCCGATGATGTCGGACCTGCGCGAATCGGGCGCGATCGAGCAGGACGCGGACTTGATCCTGTTCATCTACCGCGACGAGGTCTACTCGCCCGACAAGCCCGAGGTGAAAGGCCGTGCCGAGATCATCATCGGCAAGCAGCGCAACGGCCCGATCGGCAAGGTCGAGCTGACCTTCCTCGGCCAGTTCACGCGTTTCGAGAATTTCGCCGCGCCAGGTTCGTTCTGACGCAGGTTCCCCGGAGGGCCGCATGGCCGAGCCAGTGATCGCGCAGAAATCTCCCTACGCCGTCGAGCTCGCGCCCGGTGACTACTGGTGGTGCGCCTGCGGGCGCTCCAAGCGCCAGCCGTTCTGCGACGGCTCGCACAAGGAGACCGAGTTCACTCCGGTGAAGTTCAGCGTGGCCGAGGCGCAGAAGGTGTGGCTATGCGGCTGCAAGCGCACCGGCAACCGGCCGTTCTGCGACGGCACGCATTCCAAGCTCTAACGCTTGATCGCGACCCACCGGCCTTTGGCGCCGTCGTCGGCGCGGAAGCTGCCCTCCATGCGCATGCGAGTGGCGCTGCCGCTGAACTCGCGCCGCACGCCCTCGCGGTCGACATAGGCGAAGGCGATCCGCGCGCCGCGCAGCCGCGCGTCGCGCAGGCCGGCCTGGACCGGCCCGAGCATCACGTAGCCGCCGATCTTCTGAAAGCGCTGTTCGAACTCGAGCTCCAGCGCGCGCGTGGGGGGGCCGAGCTCGAGCGACCATGCGCCGATGACGTTCGCCGGCACGATCCACAGGCAGATGCGGTGCCCGTCGACGAGCGAGACCTCGTCCGGCACCCACTCGTCCATGCCGAAGCGGTGCGAGACCACGCGTGTGCCGGGGCGCAGCGCAAGGATCTTCGGCCGCAGCTCGCGGTTGAGGTTCTCCCGCAGGTACAGCGTGAGCACGCTGGCGCGGCTGAAATCGGCGGCGAACAGGTCGCCCTTCACGAAGCGGACGCGGCCGGCGACGCCGGCCGCTTGCGCGTTGCGCACCGACAGCTCCACCAGTTTCGCGTCGTACTCGATGCCGAGTGCGCGCGCGCCGAACTTCTTCGCTGCGGTGATGGCGATGATGCCGTCGCCCGAGCCGAGGTCGACGACGGTGTCGCGCGGCGTGGTCTGCGCCATGCGCAACATGCGCTCGACCACGCTCGGCGGCGTCGGCACCCAGGCCACGTCCTTTCCCGGCTGGCCGACGCGCGGCGCGGTCTGGGCCACGGCCTGCGCGGCGAGCAGACAGGCCGCGGCGCAGGCCGCGAGCGTCAGCCGGGCCGGCAGCATTGAGGCGGCGCTACAGCACCTCGGCCGCGTGGTCCGCCAGGCGCGAACGCTCGCCGCGCGCGAGCGTGACCTGGCCGGCGTGGGTCCAGCCCTTCATCCGGTCGACCACGTAGGTCAGGCCCGAGCTGCCCTCGGTGAGGTAGGGCGTATCGATTTGCGCGATGTTGCCGAGCAGGACCACTTTGGTGCCCGGGCCGGCGCGCGTCACCAGGGTCTTCATCTGCTTGGGCGTGAGGTTCTGCGCCTCGTCGATGATGAGCCACTTCTTGATGAAAGTGCGCCCGCGCATGAAGTTGAGCGACTTGACCTTGATGCGCGAGCGCACCAGGTCGCGCGTCGCGGCGCGACCCCATTCGCTGCCCGGTTCGTCGGAGGCGTTGAGCACGTCGAGGTTGTCCTCCAGCGCGCCCATCCAGGGCAGCATCTTCTCCTCTTCGGTGCCGGGCAGGAAGCCGATGTCGTCGCCCAGCGGAACCGTGATGCGGGTCATGATGATATCGGTGTAGCGCTTGTCGTCGAGCGCCTGGGTCAGGCCCGCGGCGAGCGCGAGCAGCGTCTTGCCGGTGCCGGCCTGGCCGAGCAGCGAGACGAAGTCGATCGCCGGGTTCATCAGCAGGTTGAGCGCGAAGTTCTGCTCCCGGTTGCGCGCGGTGATGCCCCACACCGAGTTCTTGGCGTGGCTGTAGTCGCGCAGCGTCTCGAGCACCGCGACGCGGCCGGACTTCTCCTTCACCAGCGCGTACAGCGGCCGGTCGCCCGACTCGTCGTAAACGAACTCGTTCAGCTCGAGCTTGGGCACCAGCGGGCCGCGGATGCGATAGTAGGTGTGGCCTTCCTTCTTCCACGACTCCATGTCGCGTCCGTGGCTGTCCCAGAAGTCGGGCGCCAGCTTGCGCACCCCGGTGTAGAGGAGATCGGTGTCCTCCAGCACCTTGTCGTTGAAGTAGTCCTCCGCAGCGAGGCCGAGCGCGCGCGCCTTGATGCGCATGTTGATGTCCTTCGACACCAGCACCACCTGGCGCTGCGGCTCGCGCGCGTGGAGGTGGCGCACCACCGACAGGATCTGGTTGTCGGTCTTGCCGATCGGCAGCGTCGCCGGCAGCTCGCTGTTGATCGCCTCGGTCTGCAGGAACAGGCGCCCGCCGGTGGGCTGGCCCTGGGCGCTGCGGATCGGCAGCCCGGCCTTGATGTCGCCCTTCGCGTGCGAGACCACGTCGTCCAGGAAGCGGCTCGCCTGGCGCGCGTTGCGCGCGACGTCCGATAGTCCCTTCTTGTGACTGTCGAGCTCCTCCAGCGTGCCCATCGGCAGGTAGATGTCGTGCTCCTCGAAGCGGAACAGGCTCGCCGGGTCGTGCATCAGGACGTTGGTGTCGAGCACGAACAGCTTTTTTTGCTTCGATTTTCGGGGGCTGCGGGAGCGTTTCGGCATCGATTCGGGAACGGAGGATTCGGCCGTGTCGGCCGGTTCGACATCATAGGGCTTTAACAAAGTTCAATACCTCCTCTGCGTGGCCTGGAACCTTGACCCCGCGCCAGTCGCGCGCGAGCACACCGTTCTGGTCGATGACGAAGGTGCTGCGCTCGATGCCGCGCACCTGTCTGCCGTACATGTTCTTCAGCTTGATGACGCCGAACTGCGAGCACACGGTCTCCTCGGCGTCGGACAGGAGATCGAACGGGAACTTCATCTTCGCCTTGAACGACTCGTGCGACTTTACGGAGTCGCGCGAGACGCCGTAGACCTCGCACCCGGCGCGCGCGAACGCGCCGTGGCGGTCGCGGAAGTCCGCGCCTTCCGTGGTGCAGCCGGGGGTGTTGTCCTTGGGGTAGAAGTAGAGCACCACTTTCTTGCCGCGGGTGCTCGAGAGGCTGAACGTCTTGCCGCCGGTCGATGGCAGGGTGAAGTCCTTGACGGCCTTGCCGGGCATGCCTGGTTTGTTCAAAACCTTTTCAGCAATGCGATGCAACGCCTTCATTGAACACGTTTTCGGCGCTGGTCGCAAGCGTCCCGGGCGCTGGACTGCCGCATCGCATATGCAGGCGTCTGATTCGAAGGGTCTTTCACCCGGTCGGACGATAGGTGCCGCCGTCGAGGATGATGCGAATGGCCTCGGCCATCGCCATGGGCAACAAGGTCTTGGGCAGGTAGCCGACTGCGCCGGCCTTGAGCGCCGCGCGCACCTGATCCTCGTCGTCGTCGGCGGAGATCACCGCCACGCGGGCGCGCGGAAAATCGGCGCGGAATCGAATCAGCGCATCCATGCCCGAGCATCCGGGCAGCCCCAGATCGAGCAGCACCAGCCCCAGGTCCTCCAGGTGGCTCGCCTCGACGAGAGCGCCCGCAAGGTCGAACTGGCTGTGGAAGTCGGCGCCCGGACGCACGCTGTGCACGATCGTGCGCAGCGTCTCGTGGATCACGGGATGGTCGTCGACCAGGAGGACGTCCATGGCAGGAAAATGGTACCCCTGGCCAGCAAGCCTTCCCGGTTCCGCACAATATTTTAAGAATATGAGGAAGAGAAACCTCTTCCTGCCTTAGCTATTTGTCCGGTCGTGGCGCGCGATGAATCGCTCGACCTCGCGCAGCACTTCGGCCGGCCGCTCCTCGGGCAGGAAGTGGCCGCACTCGAGCGCGCGACCGCGCACGTCCTTCGCCACCGCGCGCCAGTCGGCGAGGCAGTCGAACTGCGCCTCGACCACGCCATGCTTGCCCCACAGCGCAAGCAGCGGCATGGCGAGCTTCTTTTTCAGATCCTTCCGGTCGTGCACCAGGTCGATGCCGGCCGCGGCGCGGTAGTCCTCGCAGGTCGCGTGGATCGTGCGCGGGTCGCGAAAGCAGCGCGCGTACTCGCGCAGCGCCGCCTTTGAGAACGGCTTCAGGCCGGACAGGCCGCGCCCGATGCGCCCGAGCACGTAATCCGGCCCCACCGCGCGCAGCATCTTCTCCGGCAGCGGCGCGGGCTGGATGAGGAAGAACCAGTGGTAGTAGGCGCGTGCGAAGGACATGTCGGTCTTCTGGTACATCCTGAGCGTGGGCGAGATGTCCATCACGGTGAGCGTGCGCACGCGCTTGCCGTGGTCGCGCGCGAGGCGGTGCGCGACGCGCGCGCCGCGGTCGTGGCCGACCAGGTGGAAGCTCGGGTGGCCGAGCTTCGCCATGACTTCCACCATGTCCTTGGCCATCGCGCGCTTGGAGTAGTTCGAGTGGTCCGCCAGGCCCTTCGGCTTGGACGAATCGCCGTAGCCGCGCAGGTCGGGGCAGACCACCGCGTGGTTGCGCGCGAGCGCCGGCGCGAGCTTGTGCCACATGGCGTGGGTCTCGGGGTAGCCGTGCAGCAGCAGCAGCGCAGGCCCTTCGCCCGCCGTCACGAGGTTGATCGTGGCGCCGCTGGTGCGAATCTGCTTCGTTTTGAACCCCGGGAAAAGCGACATCTAGGACCTCGCGACGATGGTGACCCCGATGATGATGACCGCGATGCCGGCGATGCGCTGCAGCGTGACCGGCTCGCCGAGCAGCCACCAGGCGAGCACCGCGTTGATGGCGAAGCCGACCGACAGCATCGGGTAGGCGACGCTCACTTCCACGCGCGAGAGCGCCATCAGCCACACCACCAGGCTCACCGCGTAGCAGGCCATGCCGCCCAGGATGTACGGGTTGGCGGCGAACTTGAGGCCGATTTCGAACGCGCGCCCGAGCGCGAACTCGAAGTGCCCGATCGAGTTGGTGCCCGCCTTGAGCAGCAGCTGGGCGAAAGTGTTGAGCAGCACGCCGGTTGCGATCAGGCCGAAGCTCACCGCGTTCATGGTCTTCCTTTCACTCGAACAGCAGCGCCGCGGCGACGCGGCGGTCCTCGGACACCAGGATATTGTAAGTGCGGCAGGCCGCGTTCAGGTCCATCACCTCGAGCCCGATGCGCGCGCCCGCAAGCGGCTGCGTCAGGCGCGGGTGCGGGAAGCGCAGCCGCGGCCCGGTGCCGAGCAGCACGATCTCGGGCGCGAGCGCCGCGAGCGCGGCGAAGTGCTCTTCGCGCAGCGCCTCGAAGCTCGCCGCGTCCCAGTCGATCAGCCGGTCCGGCACGACCACCAGGCTGCGCTCGTGGCGCCTGCCGTTGATCAGCACGTAGCCCGCGCCGTAGCCGGTGAGCATGTTCACCCCGGCGCGCGTCTCGCGCTCGAACTTCACGCCGCCCCGCCCTGCAGCGCGAGGCTGCCGGAGCGGCCCGGCACAGGCCCTTCGAGCACGCGGCAGCGCGGCAGCGCCGCGGGATCGAGCGCGGCGAACAGCTCGCGCAGCGCGACCAGCTGGTAGCCCAGCGCGCGCCAGCCCGCGAGCATGCGCTCGAACAGAGGTGCCAGGCGCCCGCCCTCGAGCTCGGCGTGCAGGGTGTAAACGTGCCCCTGCGGCGGCGCGTCGCGCGAGAGCTCGAGCACCCGCGCCATGGCGTCCTCGGGGCTCGCGCCGTCGACCCCGATCAGCTCGTCGAGCGTCGGCAGCGTGGTCGGCAGCTGCGGCACGCCCAATGCTCCGCCCTCGAGCACCGGGACGAAGGGGCCGCGGCCACGGGTGTCGGAGGCGTACTCGGCGCCCAGCTCGCGCTCGGCGGCGAAGGCGTGCGCGTTCATTTGCCAGCCCGCCGCGCCGTGCACCCGCGCCGGCTCGCCGAACACCTCGGCGTAGCGCTCGAAGGCGCGCCGCATCTCGGCGCGCGTCCATTGCGCGCCGGCGCGCCCCACGCCGTCCTGCCAGCGCACATGGTCCCAGCAGTGGATCCCGGTCTCGAAGCCCGCCTCGCGCGCGGCGCGCAGCTCGGCGGCGCAACGCGCGCCGATGTCGGGCCCGGGCAGCAGCGTGCCGTAGAGCAGCGTGCGCAGGCCATAGTGCTCGAGCACCGAGGTGCGCGCCACCTTGCCGACGAAGCCGCGCCGGAACACGCGCTTCACCGCCCGGCCGGTGTGGTCGGGCCCGAGCGAGAAGAGGAAGGTCGCCCCGGCGCGCTGCCCGGCGAGGATCCGCATCAGTCGCGGCACGCCCTCGCGCGTGCCGCGGTAGGTATCGACGTCGAGCTTGAGCGCCAGCCTCATTCGACCAGGCTGCGCGCCTCCGCGACGTGGCCGCGGTAGGCCTCGAAGATGTAGTGCAGCGCGTCGCGCATTCCCACCCGCGGGCGCCACCTGAGCTCGCGCATCGTGTTGGCGATCGCCGGCACCCGGTTCTGCACGTCCTGGTAGCCCTTGCCGTAGTAGGCGGTGGCGCTGGTCTTGACGATCTTCACCTTGCGCGCGCTATCCTTGTACTCGGGATACTTGAGCGCCATCGACTTCATCATGCTCGCCAGCTGCGCGATCGAGTAGTTGTTGCGCGGATTGCCGATGTTGTAGATCTTGCCGCTCGCCACGCCGCGCGGGTTGGCGATGATTTTCATCAGTGCGTTGATGCCGTCCTCGATGTAGGTGAAGGCGCGCTTCTGCTTGCCGCCATCGACCAGCTGGATCGGCTCGCCGCGCACGATGTGGCCGAGGAACTGGGTGATCACGCGCGAGCTGCCTTCCTTCGCGGCGCTGAGCGAATCGAGCCCGGCGCCGATCCAGTTGAACGGCCGGAACAGGGTGAAATCGAACCCCTGCTGCGCGCCGTAGGCCCAGATCACGCGGTCCATGAGCTGCTTGGAGCAGGAGTAGATCCAGCGCTGCTTGTGGATCGGGCCGAGCACCAGCTCGGAGGTCTCGGGATCGAACTCGCGGTCGCGGCACATGCCGTAGACCTCCGAGGTCGAGGGGAAGATCAGACGCTTGCCGTGCTTCACGCACGAGCGAACGATCGGCAGGTTGGCCTCGAAGTCGAGCTCGAACACGCGCAGCGGCTCGCGCACGTAGGTGGCCGGGGTGGCGATCGCCACCAGCGGAATCACCGTGTCGCACTTGCGGATGTGGTACTCGATCCACTCCTTGTTGATCGTGATGTCGCCCTCGAAGAAGTGAAAGCGCGGGTTCGCGAGCAGGTCCGCGACGCGCTCGCTCTGCATGTCCATGCCGTACACGTCCCAGTCGGTGGTCTCGAGCACGCGCTTGGAGAGGTGGTGGCCGATGAAGCCGTTTACGCCGAGGACGAGAAGTTTTTTCATGGGATCTTTGTCAATCGAAAATTGCGGGTTGCGAACCAAAACGGGCCTTCACTTCGGCGGCGCCGGCCGCGCGGCCGTCGATCTCGAACTGCAGCAGCCGCAGCCGTCCGCCCGAAGTGCAGCCGGCATAGCAGAGCGCCCCTTCGCAGTATAGGGCCGGCGCGGCCGCGGCGCGGTGCTCGGGCTCGACGCGGGTGCGCAGTATCCTGAGCGGCACGCCGCCGATGTTCGCGAACGCACCCGGGTAGGGCGGCGCGACGCCACGCACCAGGTTGTGGATCTCGCGCGCGCTCCTCGACCAGTCGATGCGGCCGTCCTCCGGCCGGCGGGCGCCGTAGTAGCTGCCCGCGGCGAGGTCCTGCGCCACGCCCGCGCCGCGCCCGGCGAGCAGTTCCGGCAGCGCCCGGTCGAGCGCCAGCTCGGCCGCGACCGTGACCTTGTCGAACACCTCGCGCGCCGTGTCCTCGGGCAGGATCGGCACCCGCTGCTGCGCCACCAGCGCGCCGGCGTCGGGCTTCTCGGTCATGTAGTGCAGGCTCGCGCCGGTCTCGCTTTCGCCCTTGATCACCGCCCAGTTGACCGGCGCCCGCCCGCGGTACTTCGGCAACAGCGACCCGTGCATGTTGAGCGCGCCGCGCCGCGCCGCTGCGAGCAGGCGCGGCCCCAGCATGCGCCGGTAGTAGAACGAGAAAATGAAATCCGGCCGCAGCGCCTCGACCCGCGCCGCGAAGGCCGGCTCGTTCGGGTCCTCGGGAAACTCGCTCTCGAGCCCGCGCTCGGCGGCCAGGCCGGCGACGCTCGCGAACCAGACGTTCTCTCCGGGCGAGTCGCGCTGCGTCACCACCAGCGCCACCTCGACCCCGTGCGCGAGCAGGGTCGCGAGGCAGCGCACCCCGACGTTGTGGTAGGCGAAGACGACCGCGCGCGTCATTCCTCGCGCTGCAGGACGGCGCTCACCACGTAGCGCGGGCGCTGGCGCACCTCCTCGTAGATGCGGCCGATGTACTCACCCAGCAGGCCGATTCCGAACAGCTGCAGCCCGATCAGGAAGTAGGCCAGGATGTCGCGGTCCCACAGCGCCGCGAGCGCGTCGTGCAGGTTGTCCGCGAGCAGCATGCGCTCGGCCATCACCACCAGGTAGAGCAGCACCGAGCCCGCCGCGATCAGCATGCCGAGCACCGAGAAGAACCGCAGCGGCGCGATCGAGAAGCCGGTCATCAGGTCGAAATTGAGCGCGATCAGCTTGAACAGCGAGTACTTCGAGACGCCCGCCGCGCGCTCCTCGTGCGCCACCTCGATTTCGGCCGGGCGGAGGGCGAAGGTGTAGGCCAGCGCGGGAATGAAGGTGTTGGTCTCGCGGCACTTGTTGAGCGCGTCGATCACCTCCCGGCTGTAGGCGCGCAGCATGCAGCCCTGGTCGGTCATGCGGATGCGCGTGATGCGTTCGCGCAGCCGGTTCATCAGGCGCGAGGGCATGCGCCGCAGCCAGCTGTCCTGGCGCTGGCGCCGCACCCCGCCGACGTAGTCCGCGCCCTGGTCCATCCGGGCGAGCAGCTTGCCGATCTCCTCGGGCGGGTTCTGCAGGTCGGCGTCGAGCGTCACCACGCGCTCGCCGCGGCAGTGCGCGAAGCCGGCCAGGATCGCCGGGTGCTGGCCGAAGTTGCCCGCCAGCAGCACCACGCGCGTGACCTCGGGGCGCTGGTCGAACTGCGCGCGCAGGATCGCCGCCGAGCGGTCACGGCTGCCGTCGTCGACGAAGATCACCTCGTAGCCGAGGCCGAGCGCGTCCAACGCGGGATAAAGGCGCGCGAACAGCGCCGCGAGGCCTTCTTGCTCGTTGTAGACCGGAATGACGACTGAGAGCTGGGGGGACTGCATCGGGGTCGGGCCGCGCTCAGCGGCGGTGGCCGCCAAGGATATCACCGAGCGCGGCGCAGACCCGGTCGACGTCCGCCTCGCTCATCGCCGGGAACAGCGGCAGCGTGGCGATGCTCGCGCCGACGCGCTCGGCGTGCGGGAAGTCGCCCGCCTTCCAGCCTTGCGCGCGGTAGAGGCGGAACAGGTGCATCGCGGGATAGTGCACGCCGACGCCGATGCCGCGCTCGTGCATCAGCTCGATGAAGCGCGCGCGCCCGATCGTCATGCGCTCGAGCGGCAGCAGGACCTGGAACATGTGCCAGTTCGATTGCTCGAAGTCCTCCTGCGGCAGATCGCAGCCCGAGGACGGGCCGAGCCGCTCGAAGTAGCGCCGCGCGAGCTGCCTGCGGCGCGCGTTGAATTCCCCCAGCCGCTCGAGCTGGCCCAGCCCGAGGCGCGCCGCGACGTCGGTCAGGTTCATCTTGGCGCCCGGCTCCTCGACCTCCATCTCGCCGCCGGGCAGCCGCACCACGCCCTGCAGGCGCAGGCGCTCGCAGCGCGCGGCCTCGGCCTCGTCGTTCAGCACCAGGCAGCCGCCCTCCGCGGTGGTCATGTTCTTGTTGGCGTGGAACGAAAAGCACGCCAGGTCGCCGAAGCTGCCGACCTTCCTGCCCTTCCAGCTCGAGCCCATGCTCTGCGCGGCGTCCTCGATCACGCGCAAGCCGCGGCGGCGCGCGATCGCGTACACCGCGTCGCGGTCGAAGGGCAGTCCCGCCATGTCGACCGGGATCAGCGCCCTGGTGCGCGGCCCGAGCGCGGCTTCGATCTTGGCCGGATCGATGTTGCGCGTCGCCGGGTCGATGTCGACGAACACCGGCCGCGCGCCGGCGCGCAGCACCACGTTCGCGG